>JBGSHP010000001.1:0-131747 GCA_041752195.1 Candidatus Zixiibacteriota bacterium
GAATTCTTGTTTTCAGACTTTGACCTATCCCCCCGTCCTTCGGACACCCCCCTTGATTAGGGGGGCCGGGGGGATAAAGCGGATAATTCAGTTTCCGCACTCCGTACCCAAAATGGGTTCGTTTCATGACAGTTTTCCCCGATCAAGCCGGGAACAGGTTTTTGCGTTTTTCCGTATAATCCGGTGTCATGCAAGCAAGTGCCATGAGTTGGGTTCGTTTTGGCGAATTTTTCGTGTCGTTTTGCTCCCCCCTTTATCCCCCCGCCAATGAGGGGGGTAAGAAAATGGAGGCGTTTCGTGATTTCTTGTTTTCAGGCTTTGACCTATCCCCCCGTCCTTCGGACACCCCCCTTGATAAGGGGGGCCGGGGGGGATAAAGCGGATAATTCAGTTTCCGTACTCCGTACCCAAAATGGGTTCGTTCCTTCCATTTTTTTGCCTCGAATTTTCGCGTCATTTGATGTAACGATAATTGAGATAGACAGTTGAAGTTAAAATTGATTGAACAAAAATGGGGTTGTTTGGGAAACAGGAGAATTTGAAAATTGAGCATAATTCCGCTTTTTTGTAATATCCCTTCTATATAGGTGGGCGGTGTCGGATTACCATCGATTTGGTAGTGATTTTGTCGGGAATAGATGAAGCGGAAGCTATCGCTTCCGCACTCCAGACTTCGCCATATGTTTATTTAACTTAACAATTACTGATCACATAAAATATTTTTTGGTATGATGGACCCGGTCGCCGAAATCGCGCATAAAGTTCATATCTTCTTCGGATAAGGGCCCGGCCTGAAGGGAATCGAGATTCTCTTTTAACCGGGCGAAATTACGGGGGGCATTAAGGACGACATCGACATGGGGATTAGAAAGGACAAAGCGGTAGCACTCTCCGGCGGTGGGGATTCTTCCCTCTTTGGGATAACCTTTAGGAGGTCGGAGCAGAAAAGACCAACGGGTGGCAGTGTAACTAATTAATCCGGGGTCGTGCTTTATTAAATATGGAAAAATATCGATTTCGGCGCCGCGATGGGCGGCGTTGTATCTGATCATGAAGGCATCGAGGATGCCCTCGTCGGCCAGTTTTCCGGCGAACTTGCGGTCGTGCGTGGAAAGACCGATGCGGCGGACTTTGCCTTGCTCGCGAAGACGGATTAAATCCTCGCGTGCGCGGGCCGTGAATTCCTTTTCTTTCATGACACCCAGAAAAAGGAAAGTATCGATATAATCGGTTTTAAATTGGCGCAGGCGTTTTTCGAGAGTTTTGCGGACATTCTGGTGAGTCCAGATGAGATTATAGGCACCGGTAGCGATGACGAATTTCTCGCGCTGACCTTTCATGATGTCGCGCAGGACTTTGACCGTCTGCAAGTCGAAGCCATAGGCGAAAAAGAAATTGACGCCGTTATCGACGGCGTAGCGGATGGCCTCTTTACCCGGCCGGTAGGTGCCGGACAGGCCGAGGCGGAAAATGGTCGGGCCGTCTTTGCCGAAGGGGGTGTGGAGGAAGGAGGAAGACATAAAATTATATTTGAATTTAAATTATATGTCGAGTTATGTTTGCAGCTAAAAGCAGCTTATGCAGCAATGAAAATTGGCTAAAAGCTTTCCGGGACTAAATTTAAATTATTAATTTTCGAATTCACAAATTCTAGACTTTCATGAACCTGTAGGACTTCTTCATATTCCCAATATTTAAGTTTATCGCGAAGATCCTTAACCGCAAGAGCTTGTTTTCTGATGTCTTCAAGTTGCTTACGATCAGAAACAGCAACTACGCCTTGTACCGCCGGATTATTCAAGGACTTAAGCAGATTAAGTATAAGACTATCAATAGCTCCCTTTGTTTGAACCTCGAATACATATATCACTTTTCCCATATTACCAATTGTCACTTCCCATATTGCGTCGACTCTGGCGCCCTCTGACACTTTTCTTTCAATGCTCGCATCGAATCCTAGCCATTGGCCGACATCTCTTATCTTGTCCCTTATATCATTATGGATAAATTGGGAATCCTTTGCTTTGACTTCAGCTTCTCTGGCCTTTTTTGGAGTAGGTGAATGTATGGCACTTAGGTTTTCAGCAACTTGAAGTTCGTCCCATATAAAATAATCCACGGCCAATAAAGAATAATCTTCAAATCCAATTTCTTTGAGTTCGCTCGAAATTGCCTTGCCGACCTCGCATAAATATTTATATACCTCTCCATTTAGCTGATAGTCATATCTCGGCAAATCCCGAACTTCAAGATAGTTTAAACCCACAAAAGCCCGTCGGTTCCATAAAAGATAATCATTAGGCTTCGTTCGACATAAAATCTCACTTAACATCGCTGGGCCAATGCCTTTTATTTTGGAGCGAAATATATCCCATCTTTCAGCAATATCATTTTCATCCCAAATAACTTCTGATAAGCTGTTTTTTAATTCATCAAATCCGTTTTCATCTACAATTTTATCTATAACGTAGTGCTTATTCCCCCAGATGAGCATCGCCCATAGTTTGGATAAATATTCGTACAGCTCGTCAGGGTTCATGGACTTAATTCGATCTTTGGTGAATTGCCCATAATAGGCGGTAATTTCTTGCCTCTCGATCATATCCTTTTGAAACTTTTCAGACTCTTTGCGACTTCTTGTTATGAAAAGCCGCAAATGTTTTTTAAGTAATTCCTTATTCATACTTAAACTTGGCATATTAACTTCAGCTCCTAAAAATCCAAAGTCTTAGTACTATCCTCTACCCCATCTTCCTGCTTCCTCTTTGCGTGATCGGCTCGCCGCGCTTGCATAAGGGGCACAAGTCGGGTTCCCAGGCATTGGCGACCACCGTGGCCAGAGGAATCAATGGATAATCGAATTTGACCTTGCCGCCGGAACGGTCCAAAAATAAACCGATGCCGGCAATGGCGGCGTCGTACTTTTTCACCAAATCGATGACTTCGAAAACCGACGTGCCGGTGGTCAGGACGTCGTCGACGATTAAAACCCGCGTCTGGGGCAGAATATCGAAGCCGCGCTTGAAGATTCTCCCCTTCCCGGCTTCGGCCGGTTCGGCGTAGATGGAATCGACACCCAGGCGGCGGGCGACTTCATAGGCAATCAGCATGCCGCCGGTGGTGGGGCCGACGACCAATTCGACGCCGTCGTTTTTGAACCGCTCGGCCATCTCAACGCAGACTTTTTCGCAAACGCGGGGGCGTTTGAGAATCATGAATTTCTCGTAGTAAATATCGCTGTGCTTGCCGGAGGTCAGTTTAAAATGTCCGTGCAAGAGCGCCCCGGATTCGAGGAAAACATTCAGGATGTCCTGTTCGGTCATGGGTTTAGTCTCCGGTGATGATGGCCACGGCCGCGGCCATTTTGCGTTCATGGGTGATGGAGATTTTGACTTCCTTGTCCATGAGGCGTTCGCGCACGAAGTCCTCGAGATGGACATACGGTTTGCCGTAGAGGTCGTTGAGAATCTGGATATCGTGGAAATGGATGCGGCGTTCAAAGAAGGCTCCCAGGCATTTCATGACGGCTTCCTTGGCGGCGAAACGTCCGGAGAGAAACTGCAGTTTATTGAATTTTTCGCGATAGACATCGTATTCTTCATCGCCCAGGATTTTCTGGGCGAATTTCGGGCCGTAACTATCCAGGGCTTTCTGGATTCGTTCGCTGTCGATCAGGTCGATGCCGACGGAGTATATCATTCTTACACATCCTCTCAAGAGTGGATTTTGAACATATTTATGAGGGGATTATAAGCCACAAAAAGTTTTTTGGCAAGGGGATGAAAAAAAAGCGTTGCGGATATGAATTTGGAGGCGTAAATTTACGATAGAGAATGTTGGAGAGGAATGAATTTGAAAAATCTCTAACAACTCAATTATGAAGGTCGTCTCTTCTCGGTTGCGCCTTACGCCGTGACTCGTCGCTTGCGACGATAGCGAAGGCAAAAGGCCGGAAGTGGCTGTAAAAACCCTTTACCGTAAGGGATTGAGGAGTTTTTTCAAACTATAAGTTCCTCTCCTTTTATTTTGTCCCGGAAGAACGGCCGTCACTGAACGGCTTTTTTTATTTCCGGTTCAAAATCGGCGCCGCTTTCGGATTTAACGAGGACGAAATAGCATTCGCGGCCGCTGGAGGCGAAATAGAGGCGATCCCGCTCGATTTCGTAGACCCCTTTTTCTCGTTCGCCGCCGGGCATCATGGAGAAAATGTTGATAACATCATATATACTGCGGAAAATGAGAGAATACTTTTTTCGGAATTCCTGTGAAATCTGGCTGGAGAGAAAATTCCCCTGGTTATCCAGGCGGAAGACTTTTTCCACACCCGGGATGGCCACAATTTTTTTGATTACTTCCAGGTCGCGGCTGTCGGCCTTGACGGTTTTGGAAATGGCGCCGGTATCGGACAGGGAGATGAAGTCCAGGGTGGATTCTTTATCGCGCAGGACTTTGAGGACTTCCATATGTTGCTTGCGGAGCATATCCTCCACCCGCAGTTTGTCCTCGAAGGAAGTCACCGGGGCGGGCAGTTCTTTTTCCACCTTATTAATGAGCCGGCCTTTATTAAACAGGGAGGTAGTCAGGCGGGGATTTGGCCGATAGGCATACTCCGTCTGTATTTGAATTTCGGAATCCCCCCGAACAATGCGCGAGGTTCTTCCGGCCGGAATTAGATCTGCTTGCGCCATATATATTTCGAGGAGGAAGCATTCTTCCTCCTCGAATCTATATCGGCAGAAATCAACCTAGCATTTAGAATAGCCGCAACTGCGGCAGACATTGCAGCCGCTTTCGTGTTCGATGACGGCGCCGCAATCGGGACAGAATTCCTGGGTGATGTCCATATCTCTCTCCATTCTTTCGCCGTTTCCGAAGCGTTCGTGGAGAACATGGGCAATGGCGTCGGGAATGGATGAAATCAGGCCGCCGTTGCCGAACACCGGCGAAGAGCCGCCGATGCCCTTAAGTTGCTTAACAATCTGGGCGACCGGGACGCCCGATCGGAGGGAAAGAGAAATGAGGCGGCAGATGGCCTCGGTATCGGCCATGGTGGAGTAGCCGGATTTGCCGATCTGGGCGAAAATTTCAAAGGGGCGGCCATCCATCATATTTACCGTAATATAGAGATTGCCGTAGCCGGTTTTGATCTTCTGGGTAAAGCCCTGGAGGTATTCGGGACGCTCCTTTATATCAATTTCGCGGGAGCCTTTTTCATCGGTTTCCTGCCCTTTGGCGCCCTTGGTGGAAAGAACCTGTTCGGCGCGGCTGCCGTCGCGGTAAACCGTTATCCCCTTGCACCCCAGTTTGAAGGCCAGCATATAGGCCTGGCGAACATCCTCGATGGTGGCATCGTGGGGCAGATTGATGGTTTTGGAAACGGCATTGTCGGTGAATTTTTGAAAGGCCGCCTGCATCCGGACATGCCATTCGGGGTTGACATCGTGGGTGGTGACAAATATCCGCTTGACTTCGGCGGGGATTTCCGGAAAATCGGCGATGGAATTTTTCTCGGCGATCCGCTCCATCAATTCTTCGGAATAAAATCCACGGGCCCGGGCCAGGCGTTCGAAATGGGGGTTTACTTCCAAGAGCCGGGTATTGTCCATGACGTTGCGGACAAAGGACACGGCGAAGAGAGGCTCGATCCCGGAGGAGCATCCGGAAATAATGGAAATCGTTCCCGTGGGGGCGATGGTCGTGACGGTGGAGTTGCGCAGGCGGGGGTCGTTGCAGCCTTTATGGAAAAAGGATTTTTCCCAGTTGGGGAAAACGCCGCGTTTTTCGGCCAGTTCGACCGAAGCCTTATGGCCGGCGTCGTTGATAAAATTCATAACTTTTTCCGCTAGGGCCACGGCCTGCTCGGAATTATAGGGGATTCCCATTAGAATCAAGAGGTCTGCCCAACCCATGACGCCCAGACCGATTTTACGGTTCTGCTTGGTGTTGTAATCAATTTCCGGAAGAGGATATTTATTGGCCTCGATGACATTGTCGAGGAAGCGGGCGCAGGTGCGGACGGTTTCCTCCAATTTTTCCCAGTCGATTTCATAGCGGGTCAATTCGGCCGAGTCGAGATCCACGACGGCCCGAATCATTTTGCTCAAATTGATGGAGCCCAGATTACAGCTTTCGTACGGCAGGAGGGGTTGTTCGCCGCAGGGATTGGTGGCCTCATAAAGGCCGACCTTGGTGACCGGGTTGCCGTCGTTCATCCGGTCGATAAACATAATGCCCGGTTCGCCGGTCCGGTGGGCGTGCTCCACGATTTTGTCCAGCACGGCCCGGGCATCCAGTCGCTGGGGCTGGCCGTCCCGGACATGCAGCATGCCGGTTCGGGGATCGATTAAATCATAGAATTCGCCTTTTTCCACGGCGGTCATAAAGGCATTGGTGATGGCGACCGAGACGTTGAAATTGGTCAGTTCGCTCAAGTCATCCTTGCAGGTGATGAATTCCAGGATATCGGGGTGATCCACGCGCAGGATGCCCATGTTGGCGCCGCGCCGGGTTCCCCCCTGCTTGACGGCTTCGGTGGCGGAATTAATCACGCGCATGAAAGAAATGGGCCCCGAGGCCACGCCGGAGGTGGAGGCCACGACGGAATTTTTGGGGCGAAGGCGGCTGAAGGCAAAGCCGGTCCCGCCACCGGATTTGTGAATCAGGGCCGTATTTTTTACGGCCGTGAAAATGGAATCCATGGAGTCTTCAATGGGCAGGACAAAGCAGGCGGATAATTGTCCCAAAGGCCGTCCGGCGTTCATCAGGGTCGGGGAATTCGGCATAAATTCCAAAGAGGCCATCAACTCATAAAAGCGGTCTTCAATACTCTTGTACTCTTCCTCGGAGATACCGAAAGTTCGTTCCGGCTCGGCAATGGCCCGGGCGACACGGCGAAACATGCCTTCGGGAGTTTCCACCACCCGCCCCTGGTTATCTTTTTTGAGGTATCGCCGTTCCAGGACTTTGAGCGAGTTTTCCGTTAATTCAAGATTCCTGTCATCTTCCATGATGTACCCCGCCTCTTATTCTGATTCTATTAACGTTGCGCATTGGTTTTCTTCGTCGATGACGAAGTCATCGAAGACTATGGCCGCTTCTTTTTTCAGGATCCGCAGCATCTGCAAACAAATCCCTCTGATTTCCCAGTGGGCCCGGGGATTGCACCGGACTTCGCATATATGTCGGAATTCCCGAAAGTTGGCCGAGATGACGATCTCCGAAGTGGTTCCGCCCGGCAAAATATAGCGGGCGTCTTCTTTTGGAATTTCCGCCTTAACCATCTCCAAATAAAAGTCGCGGCATTGGGCCGCTAATTCTAAGTATCGGTCTTTATAGGGACTATTTTCAATGGTAGGCGGAAAAACGACGTCAAAGGGTCGGGTTTTGCCGTACTCGACATATCTCTGGGATTCTTGCGAAGGGGACATTAGGCGATGCCGAACCATCTCGTGCGTAAAGGTTCGCGACCCACCCTTGATGCGAAAAGTCGCCAGGGCGTGTTCCAGCACGGAATAATGTTTTTTCCGGATGACCTTTTTAATCAATTCCGCCGTGGAGTGCGGAGGATTATAGCGGTGAAACGACAGATAACAGGTCCGGCAAGACATTTCTATAATCTGCTCGGCGTTAGGCGTAATGGCCATCAACTCCACGGTCGGGGTGGCCACAATATCCTGTATTTTTTCGACCTTTTCCATGATGCTTTCTTCCATTAAATATAACCCATATCTCAACTTTTAAGGTTCACATTTTGGGCCTTTTCCGGCCGGTCAGAGCGACAAAATACCCACCCTGCCCCAAATCACAAGATCATATATTACAATAACTTACCTGCGAGCCAAGGCCAGTAAGAGCGGACGGTCGGCCTATTCGGACACGCGGGAAGGCAGGGTATAATTTTCCTGACATTAAGTCAATATAAAAAAGACGTTAAATTTAAAATAATTACAATATATTGTATATCAATGGGTTTCAAATTCCATATTTAGTGTTGCGGCCTCGGAATCGTCGGTTTGGCCAAAGGGGTGTTTTGCCAACTTGATATTATACGGCAAATTACGTCCTTCTGATATCAGTGGTGCGAGGCTTCCCGGCACATTTTGAAATTATCACCAATTTTTTCCGAAGGCAGGCCGCTCCCCCGGGTTGGCTTGAAAAAGTGCAATTGACTCAATAAAAGAAATTTTTGGGCAATGTCTTTGGTTGGTGTTCAATCGCCTATAACCCACCCCCGCGAAACGCGGGGCCGCTTCACCGCCCATGCCGGATGGGGCACCAGATTCGAGAATTTTCGCCAGGCCCCCGGGCCGGCATGAAAACATTTCGAGCCATTGACTCGTCAGATTGATATGGAAGGTGCTCGGTGCGACATGGTCAGGTAATCGTTAACCAGGCTCGATTCAAGGGACAGGCAAAAGGGCTTGACTTTGCATTACAATTTTGTGTTTTTTCTTTTGCGGAATTCAGGAAACGTTAAAGCGTTTGGCCAGGATAAAATGTGCCATCATATAAGTTTAAAGGTGGAGGAATATAAACAAACATGAAGCTCACTGATTATGTAAAAGAAGGCGTGGCAATTCTGGAGCCACGGGGGAAGATAATGGGCGGACCTGACGCCACCTTGTTGCATGAGAAATTACACGAGTGTATCGAAAAGGGAATCAAAAAGGTCGTAATCGATCTGTCCCAGGTGGACTGGATGAATTCCACCGGCCTGGGCATTCTTATATCCGGGTTGACGACCTTGAGGAACAACGGCGGCGAACTGAAACTCGCCAATGTGACCGAAAAAATCCACTCGCTTCTGGTAATTACCAAACTGGTCACGGTATTCGAAGCATTCGATTCGGTAAACGAGGCGGTTGATTCTTTTTAATGCCCCCCGGCCGCGGTATTAAATGATTAGAGGGTGGGTTGCCAATTCAGCCTGCCCTTTCTATTTAAAGGCGGAACCAACATGGATAAACCAATCATTGAAGGAAACAGTATAATCATTCCTTCATCGCAGGACTACCTGGTGGAGGTGGATGATTTTATTGAGAGTTATTTGACCAAAATCGGTGTCGCCAAGCCGATCGTGGCTGATATCGCCATTTGTGTTACGGAATTGGTCATAAATGGCATCATCCACGGCAATAAATCGGACCCGGGGAAATCGGTCCGGATTGCCATCAGCACGACCGGAAAGACGGTCGAGGTTGCCGTCACCGATCAGGGGCGGGGTTTTAATCCGGAAAATCTGGAAAGTCCGGTCGACGAAAAGAATCTTCTGAAGGAGGTGGGCCGAGGGGTGTTTATCGTCAAATCCCTTATGGATAAGGTGGATATAAAACCCAGCCCACAGGGAACGACTATAATTTTAACCAAAAATTTATAATATTTGCCCGACGGTTTCATGGATTATTTTCAATCTATCATAGCCGCCTTTTACTTTGTTTTCGGCGCCATATTTTTATTCCTGGCCTTCACGGTCGTCAAGGATAATTTATCCCAGCGCTTGAATCGAACGGCCGGGATGATGCTTTTTTTCGCGGCTCTGGGTCCGGTTTTTCTGGCGCTGGGGACGATTATAACACCGAACCTGGATTCCCAGGCCCCGTTCGAAGAGTCATTCATTTATAATCTTCATTATATTTGGGAACTGTTTTTCCCGGCTTTTCTGTTATTTTCGCTGGTTTATCCTATCGACCGGCTTTCCCGCTTTCGTCGCCAAAGGCTTAAATATCTTATCTTTCTGCCCCATATATTTCACATCAGTCTGGCCCTGGGGATGAGAAACCCGGAGCGGGTTTTAAATTTACTGGAAATTGAATCCGGCCAGGGGGTCTGGGCCATTATCCTGGAGCCTTTGTCATATGTTTTGAAATGGGTGGTTTTGGGCTTCAGTCTTTTATTGACATCGGAAGGCACCCTTTTCGCGGTCGTTAATCTGATATATGTTTTCCTGGCGGTGGGTTTTCTTATTCACGGCCGGTCGCTTATCACCAACCGGCAGTTGCGGGCTCGCACCATCATGGTGGTGGTAGGTATCACCCTGGCCGTGGGTTTGTATGCCGCGGCCTATCTGTTTCCGGCCATTTTCGCCTATGCCTATTCCCCGACCGTGCAGACTTTGCTCCTGGTGGCGGCCTTGATATTCGGCGGCGGGGGAATTATCTGGTCGATTATCCGGGAGCAGTTTCTGGATATCCGCATCATCGTTCGCCAGTCGCTGGTTTACACCGTGAGTTCCGGGCTCCTGGTGGGCTTGTATCTTCTGGTCATCGAACAAGGCGGCAAATTCATCAGCGGCTATTTCGGAGGGAAAACCACGATTCTGAATATTGCCTTTATAGTCGCCGCCCTAATCCTATTTCAACCCATCAGCACGCGCCTGGACAATCTGATCCGGCGGCTGTTTTTGAAACGAGGCTCCGATTACCGCAATGTCATGGAACAACTTTCGCGCCGGCTCATCACCATTCTGGAGACGGAACAACTTCGCCAGACAATCGAAAAAACCATCCAGTCGACCCTGATGGTGGAGAAAGTCTATTTCGTGCTGTATGATGATAAATTAAAGGAGTATGTACTGCTGTCGACCGGGGATTTTCCCGAACGGATGGTTATCGACCGCAATGATTTATTCCTGGGCGGGGTCAACCAGCTGACGGCGCCGGCGGCGTATCGTATCCTGGGAATCTACCACGGGGGCAGCAGTCTCGCTATCGAAATGGATAAACGGCGGATTGAGATGATTCTTCCCCTGAAAGACGCCAATCATCTGCTCGGTTTTCTGGCCCTGTCGGCCAAGAGCACCGGGTTCCGCTTCAATGCCGAGGATATCAATTTCCTGGGGGTATTATCCAACCAACTGGTGACGGCCCTGACCAATTCCCGGTTGTACGCCGATTCCCTGGAAAAGCAGAGGCTGGACGAAGAAATGACCATGGCGCGCCAAATCCAGCTGGACCTGTTGCCCAAGGAGCCGCCCCGGGGAGGCAACTACAAGATTGTCACCTATTCGCAGCCGTCGCGAATTATCGGGGGTGATTTTTTCGATTTTATCACGATTACGGAAGACCGGTTCGGGATCGTGATCGCCGACGCTTCGGGCAAGGGCATGCCGGCGGCCCTGATGGTGGCCCAGATACAGGCGACGCTTCGGGCCGAGGCCGGGAATAATCGAGACATCGGAAAGATAATCGGCAATGTCAATCGCCACCTGGCCTTATCGTCCTCGTCGGAGAAGTACGCCACCCTTTTTTACGGGGAATTCGATCATGCTTCGTGCACTTTCAGTTATACCAACGCCGGTCATAACTATCCGCTGTTGATTCGAAAAGACGGCAGTTTCCATAATTTGTCCGAGGGCGGGATAGTCATCGGCGTTTTCCCCAATATGAATTACAAATGTTCCGATATTCACCTGGAACCCGATGACTTGATTTTTTTCTATACCGACGGAGTCAGCGAGGCGATGAATGAAAAGGACGAGGAATACGGGGAAGCGCGGATTCGTGATTTCGTGGTAAACCGACGTCATCTGGATCCCGATGATATCCTGAAGGGTATACTGGATGATATCCGCGGGTTTGATTCCAGCGATCCGCCCCGGGACGATACGACCATGGTGGTCATGAAACTATGCCGCAAGGGGAATTAGATGGATAATTCGGGTATGATTCCGGAGCAAAGTCTCTTCGAACGGAAAGATAATTTTTTGGGGTATCGTTTTTGCCCTCGTTGCGGCCGGGAAATGCACCGGATAAAAATTGAAAATCACGAGCGACTCAAATGCCCCGGGCCGGATTGCGATTTTATTTACTATCATAATCCTATTCCGGCGGCGGGGGCGCTGGTTATCAAGCAGAATCGGATTCTCCTGGTGAAGCGGGCCGTGATGCCCAAAATAGGCTGGTGGTGTCTTCCCGCCGGCTTCATGGAATGGCATGAGCACCCGTCCCAGACGGCGGTCCGGGAGGTGGGCGAGGAAACCGGTCTGACGATACGCCTGGATTCGCTTTTCGAGGTTTATTCGGGAACTGATGACCCCCGCCTGAATGCCGTCCTGATACTATATCTGGCCACGGAAACGGGTGGTGTCATGGCGCCGGCCGACGACGCCCAGGAGGTGCGTTATTTTTCATTCGAAGAACTGCCCGATAAGATTGCCTTCCTTTCCCATCGGCAGGCAATCAAGGATTACCTGGCTCGATACGGAGGCAGGGGGAAATAGGATTTTGTTTATTTTTCGCATAAAAACATATAAGGTTTAAGATATGTTCGGGAGAATAATAATCAGCCTGATAGTCGTCCTGGGGTTGAGCGCACCGCCGGCCCGAACGGCCGAAGATTTCAAGAAATTTTCTCTGGAAAAGCGGGATAGTCCGGTAGTGTCATGGAGGGCTCTCGAGAGCAATTTGGAAATGGTTTCCCTGGCCGACAGCCTTAAAACGGTTTTCGGGGTCGGCGATATTGAGATTATCAATGACACGGTGTTCATAAATGCCCAGCCGGTCGTGAATAATCGGGGTTTGAGGATTTCCGGCCGGGATTACGCTTTCGAGGATATCAGCCGGATTGAAGTAAATGCCGTCGATGAAAAAAATGTGGAGTTGGTGATATTTGTTTACGATACGACGGCGACGGATTTAGTCAAACGCCAGACCCGCAACCGCATCGCGGCTTTTGAGGCCATAAACTTGACCCGCGAGGAGTTTATTCGGGGGGACGCCCTGGTTTTCTGGGGCGATATAAATATCCCGGCCGGGGAAGTAAACGGGGACGTTGTCACGGTTTTCGGGAATATTCATATCGGGAAAGAGGCCGTCATCAGGGGCAATGTCATGGCCCTGAACGGCACGGTCGAGGTCGAGAAAGAGGCGACGCTGTACGGGCGCATCCATGCCTCGGGCGCGGAAGGCCGGAAGGGGCGGTTCGATTGGAAAAAGTGGTACCGCACCGGGAAGTACCTCTCCCCCAAATTTAAGTTCGCCTATAACCGCGTGGACGGCGCCACGGCGCAGGCGGGTTTTCGCTTCCTGGATGAAGATTCTCTCTGGCCGGAGATAAATGTTTACGGGGGGTATGCCCTGGCATCGGAACGCTGGCGATATCATGCCGGGATGCAATATCATTTCAAGGTCAGGCGATTGCCGCTATCGCTGGGGGTCAATTATTCACGACAACTGAAAACGGAAGATTTTTGGCTGCTTACGGAGACGGAAAATACTCTATTCGCGCTTCTGGCCACCGAGGATTACGGGGACTTTTATGAGGCACAGGGGCTGGAGATAAGCGGCCAGGGGCGGCCGATGCGAAATTTGAAAATCGGCCTGGCTTTTTCGCTGGAAGAACACAATTGGCTGGATGCTCATCGGAATCTCTGGTCGCTTTTCGGGGGCTCCAAGAGATTTCCCGCCAATTTCAGGACCTTTGAGGGCGCCGGCAGAGATGAAGCCACGGCCCGCATTGATACTGCGGAAATTAAATCTCTCCAGGGCCGGCTGATATATGATAATAAGCCGGAACTGGTCGGCCCCGGTGATTCTTATCAGAGACTTAACCTTAGAGTTGATATTACACCTTCGGCTTGGAATGATTCGTTTGATTTTTCGCGTTTCTTCCTGGAAGCGTCCCGTTTTCAGGCCCTGGGACGACATCATGTATTATTCGGGCGGGGTGTATTCGGCACTTCCGACGGCGAACTCCCGATTCATCGCGCCTTTTATCTGGGCGGATTGGGGACCCTTATGGGGTATCAGCATAAGGAGTATGCGGGAGCGGCTTTCTGGCTGGTCGATTTTGAATACGGCGTCAGGCCACCCCGAACGGACCTGACTTTATGGGCCTTTTATAATCTGGGGCAAATTACACCCGAGGCCGGAAAGTGGGATGATATCGAAATTAAACAATCGTTGGGACTGGGTCTTTCCGTGTTTGAGACTTTGCGGCTTAATATCGCCCAGCGGCTGGATAAAGGCAATCAATCCCCGGTAATCCATGTCCGTCTGGTCAAGCGATTCTAGACATCCAACTTAAGTTATCATAAATCCCCGGAAAATAAATCCCGATAATCCGCCGTATCAAATTTAAGTTTGTTTCGGAGAGGGGTTTGCCGGCTGTTCAAAATCTGCGCAATCGCGGGAAGCCGTAAAGCGGCGCGGATTTATGCCGATAAATCCATCAGTAATGCATGGACACATCGGACACACTTTTTGAATCGAGAGGACGGCGGACCAACCATGTCTTCCCATGAATATTTATTTGAACGCAAAGATAATCCGGCGGAATCGGATACGCAGGAAGTGTATATCTCGCAAGCGGGAGATATCCTGGCCGAAATGGAGGCCGCTCTGGATGATATCGCCCGGGAGCACCCGCGCCTGAAGGGGGACGAGGATGTCTCCGCCAAATCGCTGGATGATTTAAAGGCCCTGCTCCAGGTGTCACTGGCCACCAATTCTTCGCTGGTTCTGGAAGACATTCTTAAAATCGTCATGCAGAAGGCGATTGAACTTCTTTCGGCGGAGCGGGGATTTTTGATGCTTCTGGATGAAAATGCCGAATTGCATTTCAAGACGGCGCATAATATTTCCAAGGAGGCAATCGTCGAAGAAGATTTCAAGATTTCCTTTTCGATTGCCAACCAGGTCGCGACCAGCGGCAAGGCGGTTTTTTCTTCGGATGCCATGTCCGATGAAAGATTCGCCAACCAGCAATCGGTGCTGGAACTCAAACTGCGTTCGATTATGTGCGTCCCCTTGAAGATAAAAAGCAATGTCATCGGTGTCATATATCTCGATAATTCCAGCCACGCCAAGATTTTTCTCAAAGCCGATCTATATATTTTTCAATTATTCGCGCAACTGGCCTCGCAGGCTATTCATAATGCCACGCTTTATGATCATCTCCTGGCCCTCAAGGAATACAACGAGAAAGTCGTTTTCCAGTCGCCGGTGGGCATAATCGTAATCGATTCGAGTTATAATCTGGTATCCGTGAACGACGCCGCCTTATCGGCGCTTCAGAAAAATCGCAAGGATATACAACTGGTGGGCCAAAGCCAGACCCCTTCGCGATTTCTGGACTTAATTCCCTTGAATGAATTCACCCGGTGGCGGCAGATGATCGATATCGCCTTGACCACGGAACAAGCCTATGAGGATTCGCGCTATTTTCATAACACGGGTTATGAGGAAAAAGTCCTGTCGGTAAAAATATCGCCCATTAAGACTCTCCCCTTCGGCGGCGACGGGCTCATCATGACGATCGAGGATATCACGGAAAAGGTCATCATGGAAAAATACGTCATCTTGTCGGAAAAACTGGTGGCCCGGGGAGAAATGGCATCATCGATCGGTCATGAACTGAATAATTACCTGGCAATCATCGGTAACAACGCCGAACTTCTGGCTTTGAATCTGAAAAAAGACCGGCCGGAAAAAGCCGAATTCAATGCGCAGCAGATTATCGAGGCGATCGTCAAGATGAAACGCTTCACGGACGGCCTGATGGATTTCTCAAAACTGGAAGCCGAGATAGTCAATTACGATATTCGCCATTTAATTGAAGAACTTCTGTTCTCGCTCAAAACTCAGAATCGATTTAAAAAGATTCACTTTTCGGTGGAAATGGATCCCGATTTGCCGAAAGCGGCGGTCGATGTCGGGCAGATACAACAGGTCATCATGAATTTGCTGAATAATGCGGCCGACGCGATCGAGGAACGGGCGGGCAAAGAGAGTACGGACGGCAAATATTCCTATCGCGGGCGGATTGAAATTAAAACGACGGCCAATCCTGAAAAAAGTCAGGTCTTCATTAATCTCATCGACAATGGCATAGGCATCCCCGATGAGGCCAAGGTAAAAATCTTTCAACCGCACTTTACGACCAAGGAAACCGGGCACGGTTTGGGCCTGGCCAACTGCCTTAAAATAATCAAGAACCACAAAGGCGAGATAAATGTCTCGTCCCGGCCCGGCGAAGGGACGTCCTTTATGATCACGCTTCCGGCCGGCAAAACCGACAAAAAATGAAATGCCGCCCGCCGAGGATTTTCAACTACCGGGATATCAAAGCATAAAATCCCTGGGCCAGGGGGGGACGGCGGCGATATACCTGGTTCGCAGACAGAGCGACAACCGCCTCCTGGCCGTCAAAACCTGTCTTCCCGAAAACCCCGAGCTTGCAGAAAAATTCGCACACCTGGTCGCCAGGGAATATTCCTTGATTGCCAAGTATCGTTTTCCCGGCCTGGTTCGTCTCCATGAAATCATTTCGGATTCTCACCATCGTCCCGTCCTGACAATGGAGTACTGCCCGGGGCAGACTCTGGAAGAATTGACATTCCCTCTTAAACCGGAACTAATGGCCGATATTTTGTCGGCCATAGCCCTTGACCTCTATTTTTTAAAGATAGTCGGGCTTTATCACGGCGATCTGAAACCGGGGAATATCTTCTTGCCGCAGGGTTTCGGTACCGGCCTGACAGGTTCGAGGTTTCATCTGAAACTTTTCGATTTTTCCCTGGCTCTGAAAGAGTCGGAAAAATCGGATCAACGGCTGGGGCTGGGGACGGTCGGTTACATGGCCCCGGAGACGATTGACAACGGCCATCTGGATCATGGCTCCGATATATTTTCGCTGGGGGTTATCGCCTATAAGATTGCCACGGGACGAAATCCCTTTTCCGACGAGGAACATGATCCAATGCGGATCTCGGCGCGCGTCAAGGAGTATGACCCGCCGCCGCCTTCCCGAATTAATAGCGCCCTTAATCCCGACTGGGATAATTTTATCCTGGCGATGCTGGCCAAAGACGCGCACCGAAGACCGTCCGATGGTTTCGAGATTTGTCAAAGGCTGGAGAAACTGGGGGCGGCCTATCCCTATCATCGCCTCATACGCCCCAAGTATATTCTGGAACATTATACCGGAGCGAAGCCTTCGGCCATTTTGGAAAGCCGGCCCTTTCAAATAGAGGATGGATTCAAAGGCCGGATTATGGATTTGGCGGGGGAGGAAAGCGATCGCCTGCGCCTGGTCCTGGAGTCGCATTTCAACCGGGGGCTATTGAACTGGCACGAGGGAAAACTGCTTTATTCCGAGAGCGCAAAAAAACTCCCTCGCCCCCGCTTCCTGGCCAAGCGCGACCGGGCCTCATTCAGGAATCTGGATTGGCAAAACAAGAAACTGGCGGTCAAAAGCGCCGTGATCGGCGAAACCGGCGATTGTCGTTTTTTGGAACTGGCCAAAGGTGAATACCAGGACATAGAGCGACCTCTGCTGGCCTTTATTCGAAACCGCCTTTCCCCGGCCAGTCTTCGCCGCCTGGCCTTGAGTCTGGCGCGAACGGCGCCGAAGACACCGGAAACCGGGCAAATCAGGGCCCGGCTTTTTCTCCAGGCGGAAAATCTGGAAGAGGGATTCGCGGTGATCATGGACGCGGTTCAACTATTGATTAACTCGGATCAGCCGGAGCCTGCCTGCCGGTATCTGGAGCGTCTGGATTCCCTTTGTGAAAAGCAGTATGACTGGACCCATCGCCGCCTGGTCCTGATGAAGTGGGGCGACACCATGAAAAAAATCGGGGAAGCCTCGCGCGGCGAGGAAATTTATCGACGGCTTATCGCTCTCTACGCCGGTCGTCCGGTGGATGCGCTCCTGGCCGAGACGTACAAAGATTTGGGCGATATTTACAAGATGAAGCAGGATGCCGGGGCCGGAAAAGAAATGCTCAAAAAGGCGATGGAAATATACTCTTCGCTGGGCAACCGGCTGGAGTTATCCCATGTCATGAACAATCTGGGGAATCTCTTGAGCCTTGACGGCGATCATCACGCCGCGTTCAGATATTACCGCGAAGCCTTCAAAATACAAAGGCAGTTGGATTCGCAAAGCGATATGGCCTCGACCCTGAACAATATGTCGCGATATTACATCTTTCAGGGCCGCCATGACCGCGTAAAGAACCTTCAGAAACTGGCGTTGGGACTAAATCGACAAATCGGCAATGCCCTGGAAATCGCCCGATCCCTTAATAATCTCGGTTATATTTATTATGAATTGGGTGATTTTGAAAATGCCATTGCCTGTCTGAAGGAGTCACTCGTAATAAACGGCCGTTCCGGAATCAAGGGCGAGATAATAATCAATCTGGAAAACCTTTCCGCCGCCTATCAGGGGGCCGGTTTTCTTCAGGAAGCCATGAAGACGGCGCAGGAAGGGATTGAATTGGCGGTCGAACTGGATTATAAGCCGGCCCTGGCTTCCCTCTTGAACATTATTGCCATTATTCATAAGCGCCAGGGCTATCTGGGCAGCGCCTGGAAAAAGTTCGGACAGATCGAAAAGATTATGCATGATATTGACGATCCGGAATTGGCGCCGGCGGTCGGTATTAACAAAGCGGATTTGCTTTACAAATTTAATCGCGCTCCCGAGGCGGGGGCGATTCTGGAGGCTTTACTCCGGGCCGGGGAGAAAAACACCAACCGCAAAACCCTGGCCACGGCCATGGCGATGCTGGCTCGCATTAATGAAGACCAGGCCCTTCTGGATAAAGCCCGTTTGATATTCGAAGAAATAAAGTCTCACCGCGATCAGATTTTAACCGGTCTGAAGGGACTGGGCATGGCTTTGAGCCGTAAAGACGAAAAGCAGGCCGATTCATTCGTTGATGTTGTCCTGCGCTTTATCAGGACCCCCCATCCGGATTTGGAAAAAGCCAAAGCCGCCGTACTCCTGGGGCAATATTACGCATTTAAAGGCAATCTCGCCGAGGCCGTCGGGTATTTCGAAAAGGGAGTGGAACTGGCGCAAAAGGGAGGTCTTCGCCCGGAATGGTGTGAAGCCTCTTATGGTCTGGCCAAGGCCCACGCCCAGAACAAAGATTATGAAAGGGCCTATGCCATGTTCCGGACGGCCCTGGAAGTTTTAAAAGAGCAGGCGCGGGATATCAGTGACGAGGCCAATCGTAACACTTTTCTTAATCGTAAAATATATCGAGATCTTGCCGAAGAAGCGAGGAATCTCAAAAGTATTCTAACCAAAAAGTCAGGGGCGGGTCGATAAACAACCCGCCCCTTCCATCAAACTTCAAAGGAGCTTATTGCCCACCAAGGCTGAAGCCTACGGGGGCGATCTTCTCCTCGAGTCTTTCGATGGTGAGAGTGTACATTCGCCACCTCCTTTGAAGTTGGGTCCAAATGCCCGGCAAAAGCCCAATACTAAAGCCGGGTTTTTATTTGCATACCATCCCTGGTTGTCATTTGTAATGTGAAGTTCTTCAGGTAATTAAACAAATAATATTTAAAGGTCAAGAAAATTATCAACTTATATGAATCGAGGCAAATTGGCCGGATACGTCGACTACAATATATAGTGTATAAAAATCAATCGAATACAATATATATAATGCCATAAATGACATCTTCCCACTTTGGCATCGGTTATCATTGACCAATATATCTACATTTGTATTTATGAGGTTCTTGCGGAGGCCAAGATTTCTATTCGGACGTACGGGGGGATTCCAGGAGCCGGGTATTGTAAAAGCGGAGCAGGTCTTCCTGGTGAAGAATACCGACGATTTCCCGGTCTTGCCTGGATTTAAAAACGGGAAGGAATTTCTGCCCCTTTAACGCGAACCCTTCCAAAGCATCTTCGAGGTTATCATTTTCGAAGACAACGGGGTCGGTCGGGACAGCCAGATCTTTGGCCACGACCAGATAATCCAGAGTATGCTGGGTAATGACGCCCAGGATATCCTGAAAGTCGATTGTTCCCCAGAATCGGCTGTTTTCATCCATGACCAAAAGGCTGGTGTTTCTTGTTTTTTCGACTTTATCCAAAATGGCCGCGAGGGGTGTAGCCGGCGGTATGGGATCAAGATCTTTTCGCATGACATCGGAGACGCGATGGACACGGAGGATGGAGGCGTCTTTGCCTTCTTTTAAATGGATGCCCCGTTTGATCAGTTTTATCGTGTATATGGAAGGTTTAAAAAGGCGGCGCGCCACCAGGGTGGAGACCACCACGGCGACCATTAAAGGCAGGATAATCCGGTAATCATTGGTCATTTCGAATATGATCAGGATGGCCGTGATAGGGGCGTGCGTGGTTCCGCCGACCAGGGCGGCCATACCGACCAGGGCATAGGCGCCGGCCGTAGCCGTGGCGCCCGGAAAAAGATAATGAGCCAGGTATCCGAAAGAGCCACCGGCGACGGCTCCGATAAAAAGCGACGGGGCGAAGATACCGCCAGAATTTCCCGAACCCAGAGTCAGACTGGTGGCCAGAATTTTAAGGAAAATAAGAACCGCCATTACCCATAGGATCATATTGCCGTACAGGGTGAGTTTTATTGTTTCGTATCCGTCGGAGAACACCTGGGGGAAGTACAACCCCAGACTGCCCAGAATCAAGCCCCCCAAAGCCGGTTTGAGAACAGGCGAGATTTTCAATTTACCGAAAAAATCTTCGAAAAAACTCAAGGTGCGCGTAAAAGCGACGGCGACGGCTCCACACCCTACCCCTAATAACATATATAAGGGAATTTCCCAAATGGAGACCAAGCTGTAACTGGGAATATCGAAAGCCGGGTGATTCCCCAGGATCGAACGAGATACAATAGAAGCCACGACCGAGGAAATAAGGACGGGCGAAAAGGTCTTTATGGCAAAATCACCCAGAATGATTTCCAGCGAGAAAATTACCCCGGCAATGGGGGCGTTGAAGACGGCAGAAATACCGGCCGCGGCACCGCATCCCACCAGAATTCTGATTCTTTCCGGGGACATATGGAAGGCCTGTCCAAGTGAAGAACCGATAGCCGACCCGATCTGGACAATGGGCCCTTCCCTCCCGGCGGAGCCGCCTGACCCGATACAAATTGCCGAGGCTATGGTTTTGGCCAGAGCTACCCGGGGTCGGATTATTCCGCCTTTCAGGGCCACGGCGGCCATAACTTCGGGTACGCCGTGTCCCCTGGCCTCGGCGGCGAATTTATAGACAATGGGACCGACCAGGAGGCCACCCAGCATGGGAATAAATAAAACCCAGAATTTGAATTCTCCCATGTAAGTTGAAAGTACCAATTCTGAATAATTGAAAAAGAAATCGCGGCAGGTCTCAATCAGAAATATAAATAAAAGGGCGCCTAATCCGGTGCCCAGGCCGACCAGCAGAGACATGCCGATCAGGATCTGCGTTTCGGAGAAATGGAAGCGATTCCGCCATAGGGTTAGTATCTTTGGGGGCATATCTCTGAATTAATGAATCGGGCGGACAATTTCAAGACTAAATGGCGTTCGGACGGGTTTCATACGTAATATTATATTAAAAAACTTTCGGTCCTTTAACACTTGACATCGGGGCCGGCGTTAATAAATTGAGAAAGTGAAAAGTTTCACTAACGCAAGTTACCGATAGAGGTTAACTTATGTCCAGAAATGCAGATGCTGTTATAATCGGGGGTGGCATAATAGGACTGGCCACCGCTTTTAATCTGGCGCGGATGAAATACGGCAAGGTCGTGGTCGTGGAAAAGGAGCTTTTCCTTGGCTCCGGGGCCACGGCCAAATGTGCCGGGGGTATTCGGGCGCAGTTCACGACCAAGGTAAATATCCAAATGTCGATGAAGTCGGAAGAAATTCTGGTTAATTTTGAGGCGGAGACCGGCTGGCCGGCCATATTCGACCAATGCGGATATATGTTTCTTCTGACCGAGGAAGAACACGTTCGGGATTTCGAAAAATCGGTTGCCCTGCAACGTTCGCTGGGTTTGCCGGTGGAATATCTTTCCCCGGATAAAATTAATGAAATCGCTCCCCGGGTCCGGACCGACGATGTCATCAAGGCGACATTCTGCAAAAATGACGGTTTGGCCGATCCCAACGATTTGATTCAGGGGTATGCGGCGGCGGCTCGCCGTCACGGCGTGGAGATAGTTGTCGAAGCCGAGGCGGTCGGCCTGATTATGGAAGGCGGCCGGGTAAAAGGCGTGAAGACCAAGGCGGGGGATTTCAGCAGTTCTCTGATAATAAATGCCGCCGGCCCTTATGCCAAAGTAATTGCGGCCATGGCCGGGATTGATCTTCCGGTTGAGCCGGTGAGGCGTCAAATCAGCACGACCGGCGCCCTGGATTTTATCAAGCCGGGGTTCCCCATGATAGTGGATGTCCGGTCGGGGCTTTATTTTCACCGGGAGTCGCCTGGGTTATTGCTGGGTTGGGCGGACAAAACGGTGGCGCCGGGGTTTGACGAATCGGTCGATCCCGATTACACGGATAATATAATCATGCGCGCCCTGGACAGGGTCCCCGACCTGGAAACCGCCGAAATTTCCAAGAGTTGGGCCGGGCTTTATGAGACGACGCCCGATCACCATGCCATAATCGGCTGGGCCGGCAAGGTGGAGGGGTTGTTTTTCAATAACGGCTTTTCGGGTCACGGCATGATGCACGCTCCGGCGGCCGGCCTGGTGGCGGCGGAAATTATCACGGGGAAAACGCCCAGTGTCGAGATAACGGCTCTTAATCCGGAAAGATTCGATAAGGGTCAGGTACGGGAAGAAACCAACGTAATCTAAGACTGGCGGGCCTTTAACAGGGATAAGGTGAAGGCAATTCAGGCGGACGGTATCAGGGACGGGGGCGTCAAAAAAAGAAGTTTACAAAATGGAGAGATTATATTATTATTTTTATCTTTAAATTATTCGGGCTATGGAGGTTTACGCCGTCGGCAAGCGGGGATAAACCGAATCTTAGCCCGCGGACACGAAGATTAGATTTTACGATAGGTTTTTAGCATGACAAAAATGAAACCGGAAGATATCAAAATCATTCTGGCCACGGATTGCGGCTCAACGACGACCAAGGCCATTCTCATTGAAAAGCGGGACGGGGAATATCGCCTGATAGTCCGCGGCGAAGCCCCGACCACGGTGGAAGCGCCTTTTGAGGATGTCACCAAGGGGGTTCTCAACGCCGTGGGCGAGGTCGAGGAATTATCGGGTCGAAAATTAATCGATGAAACCGGCCAGATAATTCGTCCGGCCAACGGCAATGTCGGCACCGATGTTTACATATCGACATCCTCGGCGGGCGGCGGTCTTCAGATGATGGTGGCCGGTGTGGTTCGGACCATGACGGCCGAATCGGCCGAACGCGCGGCCCTGGGAGCCGGGGCCATTGTCATGGATGTTATCGCGTCCAACGACAAGCGTCTCCCCCACCAGCAGATCGAACGAATCCGCGCTCTTCGCCCGGACATGATACTTCTTTCCGGCGGGATTGACGGCGGCACCACGACGCATGTCGTGGAAATCGCGGAACTGGTTTCGGCCGCGGATCCCAAACCCCGCCTGGGTTCGGGGTATAAATTGCCGATTATTTACGCCGGTAATAAAGAGGCCCGGGGGGCGATCACGGAAACCCTGGGCGACAAAGTCGACCTCAAGGTCGTGGACAATCTTCGCCCGGTCCTGGAACGGGAAAATCTCGGTCCGGCCCGCGAGGAAATCCATGAATTGTTCATGGAGCATGTCATGGCCCAGGCGCCGGGCTACCGCACGTTGATGGAATGGGCCGACGCGCCCATTATGCCGACGCCGGGAGCGGTTGGCCTGATTATAAAAACGATCGCCGATATCGAAAATATCACGGCGGTCGGCGTTGATATCGGCGGGGCCACGACCGACGTATTTTCCGTATTTCGCCCGGAGGTGAATCCCGAAGGGGTCTTTAATCGCACCGTTTCGGCCAACCTGGGCATGAGTTATTCCATATCCAACGTCTTTGCCGAGGCGACCTTGCCCATGGTCATGCGCTGGGTGCCGTTCCACATGGATGAGCGCGATCTTCGCAATCGTGTCAAAAACAAAATGATTCGCCCCACGACCATTCCCCAGTCCATGGAAGAACTTATTTTTGAACAGGCTATTGCCAAAGAGGCATTGCGCCTGGCTTTTATCCAGCATAAGAATTTCGCCACGGTCCTTAAGGGTGTGCAACAGCAGAGGACGATTGCCGATGCATTCGAGCAGACCACCTCGGGGGCGACTATCGTCAACATGATGACGCTGGATATTCTGGTCGGCTCCGGCGGGGTTTTATCCCATGCCCCGCGGCGGCAGCAATCGGCTCTCATGTTAATCGACGCTTTCCTTCCGGAAGGGATCACACGGCTGGCGGTCGACTCTATTTTCATGATGCCGCAACTGGGGGTTTTGACCACGGTGCAACCGCAGGCGGCGACGGAGGTGTTCAACAAAGACTGCCTCATTCATCTGGGCACCTGCGTGTCCCCGGTCGGGGATGTCAAAAAGCCGGGACCGGTGCTGGATTACAAAATCACGCTTCCTGACGGCAAGGTCGAATCCGGACAATTGGAATACGGCGCCATGAAACTGATAAAACTGGGCGTTGATGAAAAGGGTTTTCCGGCCAAGGCCAAGGCCGAACTGGAACCGCTGCGCGGGCTGGACCTGGGCAAAGGCAAAGGAACCAAGGTCATCACCGAGCTATCCGGCGGGGTGGCAGGCATAATTCTGGACGGCCGCGGTCGGCCCTTCATATTGCCGGCCGACGACAAAATCCGCGTCAATAAACTTCGGGAATGGATGATGGAACTTGAAATTTATCCCCGCGAGGCGCTGGATCGCGAGTAGGCTTGATTATGAAGAAACCTCTATTCATCTTTCTGATTATTCTGGCCGGGGTATCGGCGGCGGTTCAAGCCGGAGTTTTCATCGATTGGAAAGCCGGCTTTTATGTGGAGTACCCTTCGAGCTGGAGGCATGTCGATTATAACGAAGTCAGTGATTTTTTGGTCATCAACGGCATCGACCCGGACGTTTTCGATTATGACGCCGTCCTGGCCGAAATCAGCGACAGGCCTTTTTTTGAAGGGCCGTATATCTTTATAAGTTTTGAGCCGGTGGGGCCCCTGATTTCCCGTCAGGTTGATTCCAGCCTGAAAGCCGTCGGCGCCGAGTACGGCGAACGGAAATATGTTCAGGGGACAATATCGAAAGAGGGAATGAATTTAAGCCAGAACGTTCCCTATTATGATGCCGCCGCAAGGACTGTACTGACGCGGTCGTCGGTAACGACCAGCCGCGGGACCAAGGTCCTGGCGGACTTCCGGCGGTTTTATGAAAAGGGGATTGCCGTCTTTCTATGTTACTCCCCCGGAGAAATCAGCGAAGCCAGACTTCCGGTTTTTATCGATATCATCAGTTCCTTCTCGACAAAAGATATAGAAAAGATGGCTCCCCGGGAGAGCCTTAGTGTCGTCGAAGTCGCCCCTGACAGCGTTGCCGTTGAGTTCGATAAATCCGGCAGTGACGGCGGCGAAACGGCTCCGGCCGATGGCGGCGTTTCTTCGACAATTATGCTGGTGATAATTATTATCCTGGCGATCGTGGTGGTTGTGGTAGTTTTCGGGTTTTTGATGAAAAAGAAAAATACTTAATTTTAGCGAGGCCGCAATTATGGGTCATGCATATACGCCCGGTTTGAAAGTCACGGAAAAGATTCTGGTTACCAAGAAGAGAATTCTGCCTCTTAAAGGCGAGGTCATCGTCAAAAAAGGCGATAAGGTAAAGCCCGACGATGTCGTCGCCCGGACGCATCTTCCCGGCCCGGTGGAACCCATCAATGTGGCCAATATCCTGGGGATTCCGCCGGAAGATATCAGTGAAGTCATGATGAAAAAGAAAGGCGATCCCATAAAGGAAAATGAGGTCCTGGCCAAGACCAAAGGATTCCTGGGCCTGAAAATGTTTTCGGCCGAAAGCCGCTCCCGAATAACGGGGACAGTGGAATCCGTGTCCAATATCACGGGTCAAGTGCTTCTGCGCGGGATGCCTCTCCCGGTGGAAGTCAAGGCCTATATCACGGGTGAAGTGGTCGAGGTTTTCCCCCAGGAAGGTGTGGCCGTGGCCTCCTGGTCTTCTTTCATACAAGGCATTTTCGGCATCGGCGGCGAGACTCATGGGGAAATAAAGGTCGTGGTGAAAAGCAACGACGAGGTTTTGACGGATAAGCATATCGATCAATCCTGTGAGGGCAAGGTAATCGTGGGCGGCAGTATGGTCCTGGCCGACGCTGTCAAGAAGGCCGTGGCGGTCAAGGCCAAAGGGATAATCGTCGGCGGTTTCGACGACAAGGATTTACGCGATTTCCTGGGCCGTGATATCGGCGTGGCCATCACCGGTTCGGAAGAAATCGGGGTTACGTTGATAGTCACCGAGGGATTCGGCAAGATCACCATGATGGAAAGGACGTTCAATCTTTTAAAATCGCAGGAAGGTCAAATGGCCTGCATCAACGGCGCCACGCAAATCCGGGCCGGGGTTATTCGCCCCGAAGCCATCATCCCCCATTCCGGTGATATACATTCCAAGTTGGCGGAAGCCGATTTTCGCGAGACCGGATTGCAGGTGGGTTCGCCGGTTCGTGTGATTCGACATCCCTATTTCGGTCACCTGGGCAATGTTTCGGATCTTCCTCCGGCCCTGGTGGAATTGGAATCCGGCTCCAAAGCGCGCATTCTGGAAGTGGAATTCGCCGACGGCAAAAGGGCCAAAGTTCCTCGGGCGAATGTTGAAATGCTGGAATCTTAGAGATTATAAGTCATATCATAAATTGAAAGGCCGCGCATTTGGCGGCCTTTTTTATTCTTAGCCCGATATCGCCCCGGCTGCTAATTAAACAAGGGTCGCCAAAATCAGGCGACCCTGTCTTAAGTCTTCTCTTCTATCCGTCTCGAGAAGACGAGATATTCACGTCAGGAATTAGTGCCCGCCTTCCCCCTGCGGCATCGCCGTGGAATCGCCCACCTTGGCGGAGTCGGTCATCATGGTCGTATCCGGCATTTTGGCGGCCGTATCTTCCATCATGGTTTCCGTGGCCGGTTCCTCGGCCGGAGTTTGGGTTTGAGGCTCTTCCTTTTGCCCGCATCCTGCAAGCATCAGAAGCAAAGCCAGGCCGGCAAGACATAGGATTAAATGCCTTTTCATTACGCTACTCCCTTTAAAGGTTAACACTTTGACTCCTTTTTTATAAAAGTGGCGTCAGCAAATTTTGTCAAGTAAAACTTTCCCTCAATAATTGAGGGAAATCGTTGCCGCTTTTTGTTGACGTCTATTATGGGCGCCGGTATAATGGTTAATTGTATAATGGTAACAGGCAATATAGATAAGGATTAGCACGGGTAACGACATGGATACATATTCTCCGGTAGTGGGCATTTTCACAGGCGGTATCTGGCAGATTATCGGGCAATTGAGCGCTTTCGGCGCCTTTATATTCGTTATTCTTATTGTCTTTTCGCTGGTCTCATGGGCCATCATGTTTCACAAATGGAGACAATTCCGCCGGGTCGATGACGAGTCTTATATTTTTCTTAATTATTATCGCAAAGCCGGCAAATTCGGCGATCTTCTCCCCCAGGCCAAGGCTTTGCCGCAGACGCCGCTTTCAGGAATATTCCTGGAGGGCTACGAGGCTATCCGGGAATTGATAGGGGCGGCGGGGGGAAAAAATGAAACCGAGGATAAGCCCTTGCTGTTATCGCCCAAGGATATGGAAATCCTGGAGATGTCTCTGGAAAGAATCCGCGTGGAAAAGGTGGCCGGCCTGGAGAAAAAGGTGATTTTTCTGGCGACGACGGCCAATGCTTCGCCGTTTCTGGGGTTATTGGGGACGGTGGTCGGCATCATGGATTCTTTCTGGTCGATTGGAGAACGCGGTTCGGCTTCTTTGGCGGTGGTCGCCCCCGGTATTGCCGAGGCGTTGCTGGTGACGATTATCGGTCTGGCGGCGGCTATTCCGGCGGTTATCGGATACAATTGGGCGAATAACCGCCTGAAACGTTATAATGATGAATCCTCCAATTTCGTTTTGGAGTATCTGGCCCGTATAAAGAGGGATTTAACGGCATGAAATACCGCCCCCGCACATATAATGCCCTGGCCGAGATAAACGTTACCAACCTGGTTGACGTGGTTCTGGTCTTGTTGATCATATTCATGATATCGGCGCCGCTTTTGCAATCGGGGATCGATGTCGATTTGCCCAAAACCAGGGCCGCGGTGCTGGATGAACAGGCCGAAGGGGTCGTTTTGACGATCGACCGCAAAAACGGGATTTTTATAAATGATGTCTGGAGCCGCCTGGATAGTCTGGAGAGTAACCTGGATAAAGAATTGCGCAAGATGGGAAAATCCTCGGTATTCCTGCGGGCCGATTCGCTGGTGCCGTACGGCGCGGTGGTTCGGGTTATCGGCCGCCTGAAGGGGATGGGTATCGAGGAATTGGGGCTGATTACTTCCAAAGACGAAGAAAAACCGAAAAGGAAGAAATGAAGCAGGATTTTATTTTTTCCCTGGTAATTCACATTATAGCGATAGTGATAATGCTGTTAAGCGCCCCCTTTCAGCCCCGGGTTCGAACCGATATCGGGGAAGTAATCAAAGTCAACCTGGCCGCCATGCCGTCCGGTGCGGCGGCGGAAAAGCCGATGCCCAAGGTTGATATCCCTTCCCCTATTGTTTCCGAATCTCCCGTGGCGCCGATAACGGAGGTGGCGTCGGTACAAAAGCCGGCCATAGTGCAAAAACCCAAGCCAAAACCGAAACCCAAAAAAAAGGAAGACGATAAATATAAACCCCAGGCCGAAAAGGGCGATAGTGCGCGGGAAGGTATGGAGGGCGGCAAGAAGGATATCACCGAGGCTCTCGGTTCGGGGAGTGTTTTCGGCAAGGCCGCGATCGACGAGGGCTCCTTTGAGTACCCCTATTGGTTCACGCTGGCTTTTTCCAAGATAGAAAGAAACTGGTCGAACCCGGTTTATGCTTCCAATCCCATGAATTGCACGATATACTTTCAGGTCATAAAGTCGGGAAGAATCATCAAGGTGGAAATCGAGAAATCGTCGGGTATCGAGGCTTTCGACCGGGCCTGCGAGAGAGCGGTCAACCTGTCGCAACCGCTGCCGCCTCTTCCCGACCAGTTCACCCAGGAAATCATAGGCATTCATCTGGAATTTCCATATGTACCAAAATTATAAGAATACTGTTTTAGCCATTGTTTTCGAAACGATCGTTCTGTCGGCGCTTCTGGTTTCAATCGTTGCCTCGCAGCCGATGTCGATTTATGATGATATCCGTTTTACCCTGCCGCCCAAATCCGATTTCGAGCCGGCCGCTCTTTCGGTGGAAGACACTCGTTATATCGGCATCAGTTATATCACGGAAGCCGACTCGGTGCTCATGCGCAATTGCGCCATAATATTAAGGCAGGACTTGGACTATTCGCCGCTGTTCCGGGTGATTTATCTCGATACCGTCCTGATGAAGCACATGGAATTGACGGAGATGTCGGTCCTGGGCTGGAAATGGCTGGGAACCAAGTATCTGGTCAAACCGGAGGCGGAATTTTTGGGCGAAAACATTCGTCTTTCCTATCGCCTTCTGGATGTGACCACTTCCATGGAGATAAAGCGCAATCGCTTTGAGGCCAAAAAGAGCGATTACCGCGCCCTGGCCCACACGGTGGCCAATGATATCGTGAAGGCGCTCTCCGGGGAGGAAGGTATCTATCGCTCCAAGGTCGTTTATGTCAAGAAGGTGGGCGAGGCCAAGGAGTTATTTATCGCCGATTATGACGGCTACAACGAGCGGCAGTTGACCAGCACCAAATCGATTAATCTCTCCCCCACGTTTTCTCCCGACGGGGAGCATATATATTTTACGAGTTATATGGATGACCGCCCCAAGTTGTACATGCTGACCTTACGGAATAACAATATTGATCTTTTGGCCGGCTATCCCGGCATGAACGCCGCCCCGGCGGTATCGCCCGACGGGCAGTATATCGCCTGTGCCTTGAGCAAGGACGGCAATTCCGAGATATATCTTTTGGACCGAAGCGGCAAGGTGGTTCGTCAACTGACCAAGAGTTGGGCCATCGAGACAGCCCCGACCTGGTCGCCCGACGGCCGCGAGCTTGCTTTCACGTCCGACCGTACGGGGACGCCCCAGATTTATGTTATAGACCGCGAAGGCTTGAACGAACGGCGGCTGACTTTTATCGGCAGGTACAACGACTCGCCCTGCTGGTCGCCCAAGGGGGACAGAATCGTCTTTGTCAGCCGCGAGGGGAATTTTGCGATATGCTCCATTGATATCACCGGCAAGGATTTCCGAATTCTATCTCATTTGGGGGATAATGAAAATCCCCATTATTCGCCGGACGGCAATCATATAATTTTTGCCTCCACCCGGCTGGGACAAAAGGAAATATACACGATGGACCTGTTCGGGCAGGATCAGCGGCGGTTGACCACCGGCGGGGGATATTCGGGGCCGAATTGGGGCCCACGGGCCAAATAATAACGAAACTCTAATAAAACAGGACGGGCGATGTTCTGTTTGTTTTTAACTTGACCGGACAATCGATTTTGAATAATATGGGTAAAATATTGTAAAAGCTAATTTTATCAAGGAGGAGATGATGAGGAAACAACTGCTGTTCTTGATGGTTCTATTTGTGCCCCTGATGATGGTATTTATCGGTTGCGGCGGGAAGAAAGCGACGACTCCGCCTGTGCAGCCGGCCATGGAAGAACCTGTGCAAAAGCCTGCTGAACCGGAAACCAAGCCGACCCCGGAACCGGAAGTAATAATGATCAAGGATGCCGATTTCAAGACCGTTTATTTCGATTTCGATAAATATAACCTGGTCGATTCCGCCAAGCGCGCTCTGGATTTAAATGCCGCGATTCTCAAGGGGAACCCCGGCGTAATGATTCGCATTGAAGGCCATTGCGATGAACGCGGAACGGTCGAATACAACCTGGCATTGGGCGAACGTCGCGCCAAATCCTGCCGCGATTATCTGACCGGGCTGGGTATCGACGGCAAACGTCTCGAAATTATCTCGTACGGCAAAGAGCGCCCGGCCGTCATGGGCAGCAATGAAGGCGCCTGGGCCAAGAACCGTCGGGGCGAGTTTAAAGTCTTGTCCCAGTAGTAAGGGACTTTTGTGATGAACAGGTTTAAAATATACACAGCCGCCGTCGCCTTTACGGCGGCTGTCTTTTTCGGCGGCGGTTGCGCCATGAAGCGCGACGTCATGCGGGTGGAAGAGCAGGTCGTGGTGATCAAGCATAACCAGGCGGAGATGCAAAAGACGGTCAATCACCTGGATTCGCTTTTGAGCGCCGAGACTTCGGAATCGGCCCGTTTGCGGGCGGAGTTGCGCAGTTCCCTGGGCGATCTTCTGGAACAATTCCGCATGGTACAGGCCAACATGAACGACCTTTTGGATCGGGTCAACCGGATGCAGGGTGGATCATCCCGCCCCACGGTGCCGATTACCCCGGTGCAAGGCGGCGACAGCACCGCCCCGGCCAGAGACAGCACCTTGCCTCCTCCGAATATTGACTGCCAGGCGCTGTACGATGATTCTTTCATCAATATGCGGGGGGGCAAATATGAGGAGGCCATCAAGGGATTCGGCGATTATCTGAAGTATTGCGGCAAGGAGCCAAGCGCCGATGACGCCCTGTTCTGGGTCGGCGAAGGTTATTATTCGATGGGCAAATATAACGAGGCGATCGCCGAATTCACGCGCCTGGAGAAGGAATTTCCGACCTCGGAGAAACGTCCCGGGGCGCTGTATAAAATCGCCCGTTCGCTGGAAGAACTGGGGCAGAAAAAGGAAGCCAAGGCCTTTTTCCAGAGAGTCGTCAAGGAATTCCCCGGTTCCATGGAGGCCGGGCAGGCTTCCAGTAAACTGGAAGAACTCAAATGAAGCCATGGCCATCACGGCGCCGAAAATAAAAGTCGTCACCCCGACCGCGGGTATCCCCCTCAGTCGGGGTTTTTATCAATTGGAAGAGGACGAACTGTATCTGCCGCTGGAATACCCCGGGGAAAAGGCGCGTTTTTTTTCTTACCTCGATTCCGGACAGGTATGTCTGCACCTGGATCGCGAGGGACGGCTTATTTTTGTCGAAGTCACCACCCCCCGGCGCCAGTGGAAAGAACGCGACCATTTCGTGTTTCCGGAAACGGCCGCACCGGCCGATATCCGCTTTCTGGACTTTCGCGACAGCCTGGTCCCGCCGTCGGTTTATTGCGATCACCGGCGGAATCGTATTTTAATCCGCTTTATGCGCGGTTCGGCCGAACATAATTATCACCTCGGTCAGAATCTTATCGGCCAGGTTGACAAACAGGACCGGCTTATCGCTTTATGGGCGGGGGATATTATCGACGATTTGGCCGGACGGGAAATCGCCGCCTGGCGAAAAACCGTCCATGCGGTGTCGCCGCCGGTGACAAGTCCCGCCCGCTTGAAATAAAATCCAATGTGATAATGAAGTGATACCTGCCTGGCCTCCTTATGCCGTTAATTAAGGGCGAAAGGAGGACCGCGGCGTGTATCTTTATATCGATGTCGATGCCTTTTTCGCCTCGGTGGAACAGGCTTTTAATCCGGCCCTGCGGGGGCGCCCGGTCATGGTCGGCGGACTCAAACATGAACGGGGCGTGGTGGCCTGCCCCAGTTATGAGGCCCGTGCCCGGGGAGTCCGTACGGGAACCACCCTGTACGAGGCCGCCCGGTTGATTCCCGAGGGGATTTTTCTCAAGGGAGATTTCAATCGCTACGAAGACTACTCCTGCCGCTTCTTTGAAATTCTTCGGCAGTACAGTTCGGAGGTCGTGAAAGTATCCCAGGATGAGGCCTGCCTGGAAATCGGCGGGAGTTTTCGCTGTTTTGCGGAAGCATCCGCAATCGGCGGCAGGCTCCAGAGAGAAATTCGGAGCCGATTGGGGCTGTCCACCTCGGTGGGAACGGCTCCCGGCCGGGTAGCCGCCAAAATCGCCTCCGAGTATAAAAAGCCATTCGGACTGACGGTCCTGACGCCGGAAAATATCGAAGGTTTTTTTACTCAACTCGATATTCGACAAATTCCGGGGGTGGGGCCGGTGACCAGGAAAGTCCTATATGAGATGGGTATCCGGACGGCCGGGCAACTGGCCCAGGTACCGCCGGAGTATCTGGAAACGCTTTTTGGACTGAATGGTCTCAAAATCGCGGCCTATGCCCGTGGCGAGGATGGTCTCCCCTTGCGCGATTATAAGGCGATTCGTTCCGTCAGCCGCGAGACCGGATTCGCCGAGGATATCACGGATCAAAATATCCTGCTCTCGCATTTTTATTATCTTCTGGAACGGGCCGCGGCCAAACTTCGTCATCTTTCACGGCGAGCCGCCAGTGTCGAAATCAAATTTCGTTATGCCGATTTTAAGACGGTTAGCGGGGCCATGCGAATTTCGCCCCCCTCGGCCGCCGAGCCGGCCATACTCCCCCTGGTGGAGACGATGTTCCGACGTCTGTTCACACGGCGGGTGGGAATTCGTCTCGTGGGGGTGACTCTGTCCAACCTGAAACACCACGCCGACAACGAGTCCTTTATCCTTGATGCCGCCGAAAAAGAGCGAAGACTCCTGGCGAGCCTTGATGCGGTCCGGCACAAATCCGGCTTTTTCGCTCTTATGACCGGCCGCACCTGGGCTCTCTCCGAACATTATTCCCGGGGGGATACCGGCTATGAGTTGCGTACTCCCGGTTTGTCACAGTAGTTTCTCGCTTTTATACGGGACGGAATCCCCCGAGGAACTGGTGAAACTGGCCGGTAATCTGGGGTATACCGCACTGGCGCTGGCCGACCGAAACAGCCTCTATGGAGCGTACGACTTCTGCCAGGCGGCCGGGGAAAAGGGCATCAAGCCGATTATCGGGGCCAGACTGGATACCACCCTGGGGAATTTGACTCTTCTCTGCCGTAATTATGAAGGATACAAAAATCTTTCCCGGTTGATAACCTACTTTCATCTGCATCAAAAACCGGACCCCGAAAAACTCCGGGAGTATCGGGAGAATCTTATTTGCCTGACCGGCCTTTCCCCTCACCTAATCCCTTTGAGAGAAATATTCGGGGATTCGCTTTTTATAAATCCACAGGGGAATGAAATTTCCCAGGCCTTTAGACTTCGCAAGGAACTTCCCGGCCGTATCGCGGCCTGCCCCGAAATATCTTTCGGGTCGTCCGAAAGATTTCAGGTGCATCGCCTGCTGCGGGCCATTGAAGGGGGATATCTTCTGGACAACCTGCCCCCGGGACAACACGCCGGCGGGGAGGCATTCTTGCAAACGAGGGAAGATTATACCCACCTCTACGGGGCCGACCCCAAGGTATATATGGCCACGGCCGAGATACTGGAAAGGGTCGATTTTAAATTTCCTGAACGAAACAATATCCTGCCCCGTCTCGATCTACCCGGTGAACACTTTGACATGCTGAAAAATAAGTGCCTGGACGGCTTGAGGAGTCGCCGCGAGAAATTGGCCGGCCCATATCTGGCGCGTCTGGATTATGAACTGACGGTCATTCAGAAAACCGGGTTTGTCGATTACTTTCTCGTTGTTTCCGAGATAATTGAATATTGCCGGGCGGACGGTATCGCCGCCGTCGGACGCGGTTCGGCGGCCGGGTCGCTGGTATCATACTGCCTGGGCATCACCGAAGTCGATCCCCTCAAGGAAGGGCTTTATTTCGAGCGGTTTCTTAACGAGGCCCGCCGCGATTGTCCCGATATAGATTTGGACATAGATTGGCGCCGGCGCGATGATGTTCTGGAACATGTATATAAATTGTACGGCGACGCCCATGTGGCCATGATCGCCACCTATGTCCGGTTTCAGCCCCGCCTGGCGGTGCGGGAGACAGCCAAAGTTATGGGATTGCCGCCGGAGGAAATCACCCGCTTTGTACGGCATCTCCCCCACCAGGGAATGAATGGCGCCATAGCGGGCGACCCCGTGAATAATTATATAAAAAATAATCCCGATTGGCAGAGATTCGCTCCCGTCCTGAAGGCTTCCCGGCAGTTGGCCGGTTTACCGCGCCATCTGGGGATCCATTCCGGCGGTATCGTCATCACTCCGGCGCCGTTGACCGATTATATCCCCCTGCAGAGAGCGGCCAAAGGGATCGTGGTAACGCAGTGCGATATGTACCAGGCGGAGAAAATCGGCCTGGTCAAAATCGATATTCTGGGCCAGCGTGGCCTGGCGGTCCTGGCCGATTGCCGCCGGGCCGTGGCGGAAACGGAAGGCCGGGCGTTTCAGATTCCCGAATATGACGAGGCCACTTACCGGACCCTGCGTTCCGGGAAAACCATCGGGGTGGTGCATATCGAATCACCGGGGCTTCGCGCCCTCCTGCGCGATTTGAAACCGCGGGAATTAAATGATATCACCCTGGCGTTGGCCTTGATCCGCCCTGGCGCCTCGGAATCGGGGATGAAAAAGGTTTTTCTCGATCGTTTCCGGGGTAAGGAAGCGACCGTGTATCCGCACCGGAATCTGGAAGAGATTTTAAGAGAGACCCAGGGAGTTTTTATCTATCAGGAACAGGTGATACTGGCGGCCCAGAAGATAGCCGGCTTCAATATGGCCGCCTCGGACCAACTCCGCCGGGCGATAACGAAAAAGCGCAAGGAGACCGATGTGGCCGAACTGGGTCGGCGGTTTCAGGACGGTGCCGCCGAGAAGGGTGTGACACCGACGGTCGCCGAGAATATTTTCCGGCAATTGCGGCAGTTCGCCGCTTTTGGTTTTTGCAAGGCGCACGCCGCCACCTATGGTTTTCTGGCTTATCAGGCGGCTTATTATAAAACTCACTATCCCGGGATATTCATGGCCGCCGTTTTGCGCAACGGCGGCGGTTATTATCCTTCGGCGGTCTATGTGGCCGAGACCCGCCGCCTGGGAATAAAGATCCGGCCGCCGGATTTGAACCTGGCGGAGGATCATGATTGCCTCAAACAGGGGGAAATTTTCCTGGGCCTGGAACGGGTCCGCGACTTGACGGCCGAGGTCCGGGAGAGAATAAAAAAGGGGCGCCCGTTTTCGGGATTCGAAGATTTCCTGGGCCGGGTGGATATAGGAATCAAGGAGATGGAAAACCTGATAAGGGTGGGCTTTTTCGATGACTTCGAGAAGGCGCGGGAGAGCCTTTTTTGGAAATACCGCATATATGGCAGAACCAGAAAAACCGGAGGGCTTTTCGGCGCCCGGCTTCCCCTGCCGCGGATGAAAACCCTCCCCCGGTTGGAATCGTTCAGCCGTTATGATATCTATCGGGCCGAGGCGGACATCCTGGAACTGGCGGCCTCGTTTCATCCCCTGACGCTTTTTCCGGGGTATCGCGATTTTAATCTTGAGGAAATTTGCAAAAGCAACGGGAGTCATTCGGTGGAAATATCGGGCTGGCGGGCGGATATCAAGAGGATAAAAACCCGGCAGGGGCAATACATGGTTTTTATGACGATGGATAGTCTTGATGATACTTTCGAGGTAATCCTGTTTCCTGATATTTACCGGCGTTTCGGCGATATAATCAGGAAGTATCGTTACCTGACCGTTCGGGCTCGGCTGAACCGCGAGGAAGCGCTTCCGGCCCTGATGGCCGAGGAGATTTTTCCGGCTCCGACGGGTCTTCCGGAAAGAAGCCACCTTTGATGTTGACACCCGTCGGGAACGGGGATTAATTACACCCATGGCGATTCCGGAAGCGATCAAAAAAGAATACGAAGGCCTGATAGATAAAATAAATCATCACGCCCGTCTGTACTATGTTCACGACCGCCCGGAAATAAGCGATGCCGAATACGATCGCCTGTTCGACCGGCTTCTCGAAATCGAAGGCAATTACCCCGAAATAACGGCCCCGGATTCGCCGTCGCAGAGAGTCGGCGAAGAACCGCTGCCGCAGTTCGAGACGGCGGTCCACCGGGTTCGCATGCTGTCATTGCAGAAGGTGACGTCGAGGGAGGAATTTGCCGAATTCGATCGCCGGTTCCGGGAGGGGCTGGAGTCGGAGGGGCCAATCGAATATGTGGTGGAACCCAAACTCGACGGGCTGGCCGTGGAACTGGTTTATAAGGACGGCCTTTTGGCAATCGGCTCGACGCGCGGCGACGGCACCCGGGGTGAAAACATCACTCGAAATTTAAAAACGCTTAAAAGCATTCCCCTGAAATTAAGCCGGCCGACATTTAAGAAATACCCGCTTTTGGAAATCCGCGGCGAGGTGATTATCAGAAAACGCGATTTCGCCCGCCTGAATGAAAAGATCGAAAAAGAGGGCGGGGTCCCCTTCGCCAATCCCCGCAATGCCGCCGCGGGTTCGCTTCGCCAGTTGGACTCCAAAATCACGGCCTCGCGGCCGCTGGTGTTTAATGCGTACGGGATATCCGCGGTCGATTTGCCGGGACTGGATAATCACTACGCGGTCATGCAATATCTGAAAAAAGAGGGGTTCCTGGTCAATGAACATCTGTCCCTGGCGTCGGGAATCGAAGAGGTGGCCGACCATTTCAGTCGGTTGGAAAATAATCGTCCAACCCTGGATTATGAAATCGACGGCATGGTTGTCAAGGTCAACCGCTTTGAGGAGCAGACCAGGCTGGGCGAGATTTCGCGGGCGCCGCGCTGGGCCGTGGCCTGGAAATTCGCCGCCGAGGAAGCCGAGACGGTTGTCCGGGGTATCGAGTTTTCGGTGGGACGGACAGGGGTGGTCACACCCGTGGCTAAACTGGAGCCGGTGGCGGTGTCCGGTGTCACCGTTTCCAACGCCTCCCTGCACAATGAAGATGAGATGAATGAACTCGATATCCGGGTCGGCGATACGGTGGTTATTCGGAGGGCCGGCGATGTCATTCCGGAAGTGATGAGCGTCGTTATCGAGAAGAGAAAAGGGACGGAGCAGAAAGTCGCTTTCCCGGAAAACTGCCCCTCATGCGGTTCGAAAATATATCGACCCGAAGGCGAGGCGGCCTGGCGTTGTTTCAATTCCGCCTGCCCGGCCCAGGTTAAAGAACGCATTTTTCATTTTGCATCGAATGATGCCATGGAAATCGACGGTCTCGGCGACAAACTGGCGGCGCAACTGGTCGACAAGGGATTGGTCAAAGACCCGGCGGACTTGTACTTTCTCAAGAAAGAAGATCTTCTGACTCTGGAGTTGATGGGCGAAAAGAAAGCACAGAATTTACTTAAGGCCATCGCGCAAACCAAAGACAGAGAATTGCCCCGTGTGATAATGGCCCTGGGGATTTTCGGTGTCGGCGAAACGGCCGCCCGTCTATTGGCCGAGCATTTCGGCGGATTTGAAAAAATAGAAAACGCCGTCGAGAACGAATTGACCGAAATCAGCGGTATCGGACCGACCATCGCCCTCTCCGTGGTTGAGTTTTTTGCCAATCCCGGAAATAAGAAAATGATAGGCAAATTACGGCAGGCCGGTCTTACTTTTAAGCCATACCAGATGGCCAGGAAAGAAGGTCCTCTTTCGGGAAAGAGTTTCGTCATAACGGGAACGCTGTCGCAATCACGGGATTATTATAAAAAACTCATTCTCGATTCGGGCGGCAAGGTATCCGAATCGGTGTCTTCCAAGACAGATTATTTATTGGCCGGAGAATCGCCCGGAAGCAAAATCGATAAAGCCCGGAAGTTGGGTGTCAAAATTATCAACGAGGCGGAGTTCGTTAAACTCCGGGGTTAGCTTTTCCCATTTATTTAAGCAAACAAATAGAATCCGATACCGGGCTGGTCGTGACCAGCATGAATTGGAACAGCGGTGTCATTTGCGGCGCGAAATGGTATCCTCCCGCAATGGTGACATTGTAGTAAGGAAGTGTCAGGTCGCTGATAGCATATTCCAAATCATAGTCGCAGATACAATCGCAACCGCCGTTGTCCAGCACTTCTTCTTCGTAAATGTACAGGTCATTTCCGGTAATTTCGGTTCGGACCGCCATCCCGGCAAGGCAGCAGTTGAATAATATATTCTCGTGCCGGATGGTAAGGAATCCCGCACCATTGAAGTCATAGAAAAGACATTCCTCGTTATCATCCGGAGACGGAATAATCGTGGAATCAAGTTCAAACCCGCCACACTCGCTTACGCGCAGGATATTCACCGGCTGTTCCGATATCGCGCCCCAGGGGTAGTGGTCGCGGAACAGGCAATTATGCACCGGCGCGAACGTTTGGCCGGTGAGATCCAGGTCGAATTCAAAGGGAGCATCGTTATCCAGATGATAAGGAGAATTGATCTTCAGTTCATAATTGCCCGGTTCCAGGCCGGTAATAACATATTCCAGGTCGTACAGGCAAAGACAATGGCAGCCATTGCGGGGATTGCCGAAAGTCTCTGTCTCCGTAATAATGATCCTGTTGCCGTCAATGGAAACGGCCCCCAGGAGAGAATCAGGGCAGCAATTGAAGGCGGTATTGTAATGGGTCAGGAATAACGTATCCTGGCCATCATAGGAGAAAATGACACACTCATGATCGGCGTCGAGATCGCCCAGTAATGCGCGTTCATTGGATTTGCAGTCACTATGCCATTTTAGGACGCCCTGTATCGAGGAATTGGCCACTCTATCGGTGGGACGCTCATTGCATCCGGAAGAGATAATTATAAGTAATGTCAGAGATAAAATTGCAGGAAAAGCAATCCCGGATGGCCGCGAAATTAAGGACTTCGAAAATCGCATAACTCCCTCCTTGCGCCAGCCTGTTTCCAATATAATAACGAAACAGCGCCGGGCAATGTTTAAAATGGACGGGGTTTTCTAGGATTTCCAAAATTGAAATATAAAATGCCGCCGGGGTTAATGCCCGACGGCATTTTAAGCAGTTAATTGACAAAAGGTTACAATTTCCCGGCCACGGCATTGGCGATATCCAGGGAACTCGATTTTCCGCCCATGTCATAGGTGCGGACTTTCCCCTCTTTGATGACGGACGCGATGGCGTTTTCCAGACGATTAGCCATTTCTTTTTCGCCCAGCCATTCCAGCATAAGGACGACCGTTAGAAGCATCGCCATGGGGTTTACTTTGTACTGTCCGGCATACTTGGGGGCGGACCCGTGGGTCGGTTCGAACACGGCGTATTTATCGCCGATATTCCCCGAGGAGGCAAAACCCAGGCCGCCGATAAGTTGGGCACACAGGTCGGAAATTATATCACCGAACATATTCGAGGTCACCAGGACGGAATAATCGAAGGGGTTTTTCAAAAGCCACATGCACATGGCATCGATGTTGGTTTCATAAAGCGTAATCCCCGGATAATTTTTGGCAATTTCCCGGGCCGTCCGCACCATCAACCCGGACGTTTCCCGGATGACATTGGGCTTTTCGACCACCGTCACCGACTTGCGTCCGGTCTTTTTGGCATACTCGAAAGCATCGGTGATGATATTGCGGCATCCGGTTTTGGTGTTGATGCGAAGCGACACCGCCACTTCGCTGCCCGGGTGCTTGTCAAACGATTTCATCTTCTTATTATGCTTCTTGATGACTTCGCGGACTTCATCGGGAAGCGGGAAAAACTCCACCCCGGCATAGAGGTCTTCGGTATTCTCCCGGAACACGACCAGATCGATACCGTCTTTATAATTCAGAGGATTCCCCGGGTACGCCTTGCAGGGGCGAAGATTGGTGCGAAGATTGAATTCCTGGCGCAGTCTTACGATAGGCGAGGCATAGACATGCCCTTTGCCCTTGAGCGCCGGTATCAACTCCGCCTCGGCTTCTTCCTTGGGTTTGGAGGTAATCGCCCCGAAGAGGGCGCAGTCCGTATTATTGAGTATTTCCGCCGTTCGCGGAGGCAGGGGATCGGCTTCCTTGCACCAGAATTCCCAGCCGATATCGGCCGGTATATATTGGGCATCGAGTTTAAGTTTATCCAGGACAATTTTGGCCGCATCCATGACATCTTTGCCGACTCCGTCGCCCGGCATCCAGGCAATCTTATACTTCGCCATAGAACCTCACCACTCCTTTATTAAAGACCAAAGGTTAGATTAAAAATATGGGCATCATCATGTCCGCTGGAATAGGGCATGAAAGCATAATCCACGCGGAAATTGCGTTTCGAAAAACCGACCCCCAGGGAAAAATCGTTGGTATCGTAATTGGTGCGATAGCCGCCCCTTAGAAACAAAATATTGGCGATTTGAAATTCGCCGCCCAGGTGAATATGTCCCTGGGCGTCATTGCTGACAATATCCAGGGCCGGCAGGAATTTCCCCCAGGCGTATGAAACACCGAAGCGATAGAAAGTGGGCAAATCATACTCGGCCGTATTTATTTTCATCTGCTGTCCCATATTTAATATGGAGGCACCGATATTGAGGCCGGTCAGGGGTGTCACCAATATTCCCAGGTCGTAATTGACGGCATGCCCCCTGTAAGTATCCAGTTTTTGTATCATCCATCCGGCGGAAAATCCCAGGGCCACCATCGAAGCCGGTTTCACCGCCAGGCCGGCCTTAAAGGAGACTTCGTGTTCGGCAAAGGTGTATAAAGGGTCTTCAACGGGGTCATCGGGGCGGGCCTGAATATCGCTGACTTCGCCGTACCGGATACCGACATTGAAGGCCAGGCCGCGTTTTTTGAAAATCAGGTATCCGGAATGTATGTTCGTGTTAACCCAGTAAGTATTGGTGCCCAGGGAACCGGCCAGCCTCTCGACACCATAAACGGCCGCCGGATTATAGGCCGCCGAATAAGGGTCGGCAGTGATTGATGTGAAGGCTCCGCCCATGCCGACCGGTCGCGCGCCCGGCTCAATGGCCATAAAGCGGAGACCGGAGGCCGCCTGAATCCCCGAAGACAGCGCCAGCAAAATAAAAAGTAATTTTATAACGCGCATATGGAACACTCCTAAAAGAGGAAGTTCAGGCTAAAAATATGGTCACTCCCCTCGCCGACGCGGTCGTCCGCAAAAGCGTAATCTATTATCAAAATATTCCTGGAGAGCGGCAAATTGAATCCAAGGCCGGTGGTCAGGTGGCCGTCATCAAGTCCCGCTCGTAAAGCCAGTTTCGGGTTCAAATAGTACTCCCCGCCGAAACGAAAGTACACGGCCTGCTTGTCGTTCTTGCGGACATCAACGGCGGTAAGGAGATTTCTCTGAAAAGAGCGGAAGGCGACTCCCAGCCCGAATTCCAGGGGGAACTCATCGTCAGGCGAAGCCGAGAGTTGGTTGACATCGACTTTCCAGGAATATTGGGCGCTGATATTTTGCGCGACCAGGCCGATTTTAATGTCATTAATGGGGAACTCTTCCATGGCGCCGTACTCGAACAGCGAATCCACGAAGAGTTGCGCGCCCAGGTCAATGCCGATGGAATTGGCGCTGATATCATCGTAGGTTTTATAAAAGTAATTCAGTCGGGTGCCGGCGGAAAAGAACGGCTGAAATTGCTTGGCAAAAGTTACGGAAAAGACATGATCGGCCGAGGCGATGGTCGACCCAGTTAAAAAGCCGCTATTGGTTCGTTCTTCCACCTCGCCGGATCCGGCGTACATCCAACTGATGGCCAGAGCTGACTGGAGTTTGGTGGGAGCGACAAAGGATACAAAGCCGAGTTTGCGGTCCAATTTCATCACCCGGTAAGAGCTGAAGAAGTCTTTCCGGGGAATGGAAGCCAGACCGCCGGGATTGTACAATTGTCCGGCGGCATCTTCGGATAAAGCGATATAGGCGCCGCCCATGGCGGCCGGACGCGCTGCCACCGGGACTTTCAAAAAGGCCCCGGCATAGCCGCCATCGGCCTCTTCGGCCACGGCGAAATTTACGCTTGCCAGAAAAATCAAACCGAATAGGATTATATGCTTGTTCATTTTACCGCCTTATGGTTTCACCGCTAATTTGCCCCAGTATTCTTCCCCGGTGGACAGCGACGCTTTGAAATAATAAATTCCGGCCGCGGCATAATCCCCTTTCCCGTTGAGACCGTCCCAATAAAGGGTCGAGGAGACGATTCCTTCGCCCCCCTGCTGGAAAATTCCATCGGCCACGGTTTGCACCAGATTCATGGCAAAGTCGAATATTTCGACCGTCACGAAGGCATCACGAGGTACGGGAAAATGGAAAAAGACCCGGCTGTCGCCGTCATAGGGCGAATACGGCACCGGGAAGGCATAAACGGTCCGGGTTGAATCGTAGGTACGGAACAAATCCCAGTCATAATCGGGATTACCCAGGCTATCCAGATGAATCAGGGCCGCCCCCTGGTCGGTCCCGACCCAGAGGGTATCGTCGCGGACCAGGACGCTGATTACCTGGGTTGCGGAATCGAAGAAATAATCCACCGGCCGGGGGAAATTTCGGAGCAGACCGGCGATATAAAGAGTATCCCAGGATTCGCCCAAATCGGTCGACATCAATAGTCCGGCGTCGGTAGCCGCGAAGACCTTATCTCCGGCGAAAGCAAAATTCCAGGCGTTGGTTCCGGTGTAGACCACGTCCCAATTTTTGCCGTCATGGGTGGATACCGAAATACCGTTTGAGCCGCCGCCGGTGGCGCCGGGGTGGGTCGAGGCCCAAATCAGGGTATCGCCATCGGGGACGACCTGGATATCGAGGGCATTGACGAAATTACCCGACAGGGTATCGGTAACGGTGTATCTATCGATGGCATAGACATGCCTGGGATCGCGGTCGGCCAGGAAAATATGCCAGCGAATAAATTGTCCCGGAGGAGAAACCAGCGCACCGTAAGCGCCGCCGATATAAATGGTATCGTCGACGGCTTCGATGGCATAGATATTTTTCTGGCTGTAATTATTGGGAATGACGCCGAGGCTGTCGCGGATATCATATCCGGGAATAGTCGCCCATTCGGGGTCGATTTTATCGACTGCAAACCGGAGCGCCTCATAGCCCGTCAACATCACCGCCGCGCCGAAAAACTCGATATCAAAATGGGCGGCGCCCTGTAAATAATTGGCGTTGGTTATCCAGTATTCCCCGACATTGGGAGTAAAGTAAACGGCGTAATTCCCGGTGGCCGGATTAAGGGGATGCTGAATAACCCAGACCGCGATGGAATCGACGGCCTCGGTGTCTTCATCTATGTATTTCTGAAGACGTACCTTGTGGCAGCGGGCGCCGGAGGTATCGCTGTCGGTGAACTCGAATAAGGAGTCGGTCAGAATGGCGGCGTTGGCGGCATAGTCGAGAGTCAAGAGAACGACCCCGGTATCGGTCCCGACCCAAAGAGTATCGAGGTAGCCGTCGACGGAGTGTGCCACGTTCAGGAGACTGGCCGGGTCGGCCGTAAGAGGCACGGCTTCCCAGGTGGCGCCGGAATCGGCGCTTTTATAAAGGCCGGCTTTAAAGGCCGCCATGAAGACAAAATCTCCCATGGTCACGAAATCTTCGGCGTTCTCTTCGGCGCCGTCCATATTATCCAATCCGGCCGTTATGGTCGTGAAGGTCATGCCATTGTCCTCGGAACGACCCAGGCCGGGGATTTCGCCCCCGAGGGTATCCAGGGTCCCAGCCAAAAGATAATCCCCGATACGATGAGCGGCCGTGACGTTCATCCCGGGCAGGCCGTTTCGCTCGAAGGACGAAAAGAGGACTTCGGTACTGTCGATATACTTAATACTGGTTAAGCCGGAATCGCCGCAGATATAAACATATCCCTCGCCCGAGGTAATATAATTGATGCGGTTCGAAGAAGGCTTGGCATAGTCGGGGGCATAGACAAATCGCATCAGGCCATCGGCCGACCCCGCCCAAAGAACAATGGAATCCTGGTGAAAAGTATCCACCACGGTCGCAAAATACAGGTTTGTCGGAGGAAGGAGATTAAGGTTGGCCCCGCCTAAAACCGAGTCATACATAACGGAATCACTGGGAGTATAATAAACTTTTCGCCAGGTGGTCCCGCCGTTAAAACTGACGCCCAGACCCCCGGCCCAGGCGGCAAAGGTCAGGAAACTGTCGGCCCCGGCGATATCGTAAACGGTACGTCGAAATCCCAGGGTGCCTTCCACGGCCATGGATTTCCATAATTGCCCTTCATCCTCGGTGTGGATCAAACCCTGGCCGACCAGGTAGGTTTCTTTAGTGGCATTATCCACTCCGGCGCTATCTATGGCTACCCAAAGGGTATCCCCGGCCGAATATATGGCCGTCACTTCATCATATATGAGTCCGTTGGTGGCGTCGTAATTAAACCATGTCCGTCCGCCGTCGGAGGTAAAACTGACCCCCCGGCCGGTGGAAGTCCAGATTTTGCCTTTGTGCTCGATAATCTCGTAGACGATATTGTCGGACAGACCGCCGTAGGGCTCATCCATAAAATGAAGATACGCCCCCATTATAGTGCCCGGTACGAGCAACACCAGGCCGATAAGGATTAGTTTTTTCAAGCGTTTTTCTCCGCGCGTTGGCCGCCCCGCGAGGCGGCGGAATTTTATTCTTATTTTTATTCCCGTTAGAGATAAGAGGTGTTATGAGGCCCTTTCCCCATCAATTGTATTCTCGCCAAGTATAAACAGCTTAAAAAGATAGGCGATAGAAAGGCAAAGTCAAGCATATTAAGTGAGGTGATACGAATTCACACAATTTAAACACTTTGTCGCCGAAAAAGTTCGGATAATTGCGGGACTTCATCCGGAACGACATCTTATTATCTTATTTGTTTTGACAAAGGGCGGCAGGCGATTTATATAAAGTAGAGGAATATTAAAAGCGGAGATAAATCATGAAGCGCCTGGCTTTTCTTCCCCTATTGGCCTTAGCGGCCCTTTCGGTTCTTATTTGTATTTTACCGGGTTGTGACGAGTTGGTCACCAGGGAGAATTTTCATTACGATACGACCTTTATCGATAATACCATCTATGAGTACGACACGGCCTGTGTGCTTTGCCATAAGGACATCAGCGACACGGTCACGGTGGCAGTAAGGCAATGGACCCTGTCGGGGCATGCTTCGGGAAGCCTGGTTGATGTCGATTACCAGGGTGAAAATTCCGCCGCGTGTGGTCCCCAATGCCATACTAATGAGGGTTTCGTGCAGTCCTTGAGCGGATCGCCGCAAGCGGTCTTATTCCCCACCGAGATCGGCTGTTTTACCTGCCATGCTCCCCACACCACCCGGGATTTCAGTTTGAGAACGACCGAAGCCGTTTCCCTGGCCGTGGGCTCCTTTAACCGCGGCAATTCCAATATTTGCGCCGAATGCCATCGCTCCACTCTGGCCCCGCCGCCGGATGGCATCGAAGTGGCGATCACGCCCGACTGGGGGCCGCATTTTGCCACCCAGGCGGATATGTTTATTGGTCGAGGCGGTTTTCAGAATCCCGATACCATATATACCAATTCTCAACATACCACGGCTTCCACCACGGCCTGTATTGATTGTCATCAGAGTGCCGCGGACGGTTTTGGCCTGGGCGGGCATAGCCTTAATCTTGAATTCGCGGGAGAGCAGTTGGTCGAGGGCTGCAATGCCACGGGCTGTCACAAAGATGCACCGGTAGTGGACATTTTCACCGTTGTTGCCGGACAGGCCCAGTTGGCCGACAGCCTAGCCAACCTTAAGACCCTGTTGCAGACGGCCGGGATTCTGGATGCGGAAGGACTTCCGGTCAGTATCAGTCTTTCCAGCGACTCTGCCGGAGCCTTGTATAACTATTTATTCGTCACCGCCGACGGCAGTTCGGGAAGCCATAATCTATCGTATGCCCGTTCCCTGGTCAACACAGCCCTGGAAGTGATGCGGCGGACGATCGTAGAATAGCGGGACTAATTAATCATACCGGGAAAAGCAAAAAAGCCGGACAGAAATGTCCGGCTTTTTTTATCTGTCTGTCTATTATTATTTTACCGTTTCAAATTTGGCCGTCAGGGCCGGGAGCATTTCGAATAAATCCCCGACAATCCCATAACTGGCGATTTTGAAAATAGGGGCGTCTTTGTCACGATTGATGGCCACGATGGTTTTGGAGGTTTGCATCCCGACCAGATGCTGAATGGCCCCGGAGATACCGATGGCGAAGTAAAGTTTGGGGTTGACCGTTTTTCCGGTTTGACCGACCTGGTGGGGATATTCAATCCAGCCGGCATCGACTATGGCCCGGGAAGCGCCCAGGGCGGCGCCGAGAGAGTCGGCGAATTTTTTTATCATGGCGATATTTTCCGGTCCGCGGATACCGCGCCCGGCCGCGACAATTATATCGGCCTCGTTCAGGCTGACCGTCTGTCCGCCGGTTCCCACCATTTCTCTGACATTTGTCCGCGAATCAAAGACGCTATTATCGAGATTTTCCGCCACGACCTGGCCCTCGCCACTGCTTGAAGCCTCGTATATTTTAGGCCTGATGGTCAGGAAAAAGGGGCGGTTATCCTGGGCGGCTTCAATATCGACAATGACATTGCCGCCGTAGGCCGGTCGTCGGGCCGCCACCTTGGCCCCATTCATCGAAAGAGCGGTGGCATCCGAGACCATGGGGCCGCCGTTCAGGGCCGCCAGGCGAGCGAAGAGAGATTTGCCGTAAAATGTAGCCGGACCGATTATTATTTTGGGTTGATGTTTATTGATTAAAGCCGTGATGGCTTTGGCGTAAATTTCGTCATTAAAGAATTTTAAAGAGGGATGCGAAACGGCAAAAACCTGCCCTCCGCCTTTGGCGGCGATTTCGGCCGCCAGAGAGGCGGCGTTGTCGGCCAATATGGCGGTGGTAATTTCCGCCTCAATCTTGCGGGCGGCCGTTATCAATTCCAGACTGGCCGGCGATAATTTGCCGTTTTTTTGTTCGGCAACCAATAGTACCTTGATGCCCATCACTAAAGCCCTTCCTCTTGTTCAGCGATTCGACGCGCCGTTTCCATGATTTTTTGAAGCGGGACTTGATGTTCTTCGGCCGCCCGGCGGCAATCGTCGTACTCCGGCTGAAACCTGGTTTGCTCTTTAGTTTTCAGTAACTTTACTCGAATCTTTCCATAAGGGGTGGCTACGGCCTTCTCGTCCCGGGCCAGTATCCACCTATCCTGACGGCGGTATCTTATGCCGGCCGTCGTGGTTTCTTCGAATATAATATCCCCCAATGGGGCGGACAATTCCTTTTTGCATAAAACCGTCAGAAGAAAACCCGGACGGCTCTTTTTCGTTATGGCCGGCAGGATAAAAACCTCGGCGGCGCCGGCGCTGTATAGCCGGTCTAAAAGGTGGTCAAAAATCTGGGGATTCATATCATCGATATTGGTTTCCAGAATCTCTATCGTATCGCTTCCCATCGTGGCAGCGATTACGGCCTGACCCAAAATAAGGCGCAGGCAGTTGGGGCGGTCTTCGAAATCTTTATCCCCGGCGCCATAGCCGACTTTCTCGGGAATCATGGCCGGGACCGGGGCATAACCTCCATGACGCGCCGCTAAAGAGGCGATAACGGCGGCTCCGGTAGGGGTAACCCTCTCCCCTTTGAGCGGGGTCATATCCAGCGGAAAGCCCTTGAGAATTTCCAGAGCGGCGGGAGCCGGGATGGGTATGATTCCATGCGCCGAGCGGGCCGCGCCCGTTCCCGGAGGAATTTCCGACACGAAGATTCTATCCGGATTGAAATAGTCGTAGCCTATGGCGGCGCTTACGATATCGACTATGGCGTCAATGGCCCCGACCTCATGAAAATGGACTTTTTCCGGCGTCGAATTATGAATTTTGGCTTCCGCCTCGGCCAGGCGGCGAAAGGCATCCCGGGCTATTTCCTTCACGCGGAGTGATAATCCGGAAGCGTCAATTATGTCATAAATATGATGAAGATGCCGGTGGGCTTTATCTTCGGAAACTTCGACATTAAACTTCGCGGCCGATAATTTATGCTTTTCAAGACGACCCTGGCTGACCTTGAAATCGGATATTCCAAGAGTATTGAGTTGAGCCTGGAGAAAATCGAAGGGCAACCCCAGGTCAAGGAAGGCGCCCACGATCATGTCCCCGGAAACCCCTGAAAAGCAGTCAAAATACAAAATTTTCATGCTTTCAAGATCCTTCCTTGAGACGGATTATTCGAACAGCCGCCATGGCGGCTCCGAAACCGTTATCGATATTAACGACCGTTACCCCCGAAGCGCAGGTATTCAGCATAGACAGGAGGGCCGTCAGGCCGCCGAAAGAAGCCCCATAGCCGACCGAGGTCGGGACGGCAATGACCGGGCATTCTGCCAGGCCGCCGATTACCGAAGGCAACGCTCCTTCCATTCCGGCGACGGCGATTATGATCCCGGCCCTGGTCAACTTTGCCTTATGGGCCAGGAGGCGATGAATCCCGGCGACGCCGACATCGTAAATCTTCTCCACGGGACAGCCCATGGCCCAGGCGGTGACGGCGGCTTCTTCGGCAACAGGGATATCAGAGGTCCCGGCGGTACAAATAAGAACATGGGTTTTAAACAATATATCCGGGTCTTTTTTCCTGCCGGGCAGAAGGAGCCCCAGCCGCGCTTCAGGAAAATACTGGAGACGGGCCAGCGATTTCTTTAAAACGGTTACTCGTTTCTTGTCCAATCGAGTGATGAGCACCCTGGCGCCCACTCCGGAAATGCTTTTGGAAATTTGTATGATTTGCCGGTCGGTCTTGCCGGGAGCGTAAATTACTTCGGGGGTTCCCTGGCGCAGAGTCCGATGATGATCGACCCGGGCAAATTCCAGATTTTCGAAGGGGAAATGGCGAAGTCTTATCAGGGCTTCAGCGACGGTTAATTCGCCCTGCTGCAATTTTTCCAGCAGTTTCCTTAAGACTGATTTATCCATCTATGGTATACGCATTTCCCAGCGGATTTTCATTTATGAGTTTTCGGACGTCATCGAGCGTATTGATAAAACGTAGATTTTCGCGCCAACGGCAGGCGCCCAGGATACCCTTGCTGTACCAGGCCAGATGTTTGCGCATCAAAAGGACGGCTTTGCGCTCGCCGTAACGGGTAATCATCAGTTCCGTATGGGTCAACGCCAGGGCCATTTTCTCGCCGGGCGATAATTCGTCGATAAATTTACCATCATGAAGGAAAGCCTTCATTCTTTGAAAAACCTGGGGATTTTTCATGGCGGCGCGGCCGATCATCACGGCATCGCACCCGGTTTGCTTAAGCATATCGAAAGCATCCTGGGGCGTGACGACATCGCCATTGCCGATGACCGGGATAGTCAGTTCTTTTTTCAGGAGGGCGATTTTCGACCAGTCCGACTTTTTTTCATAACTTTCGGACCGAGCGCGGGGATGCAGGGTTACGGCGGCGAGCCGGTATTTTTCGGCCATTTTGCCCAATTCTATGTAGACATCTTCATCGTCCTTCCAACCCGAACGCATCTTTATGGTTACGGGCAGGGAGGTGTTTTCGGCGGCCGCGGCCATAATTTCGCCGGCCAGAGACGGGTTTTTCAGGAGGGCGGCTCCGCCGTTTTTCTTGATCACTTTGGGAACCGGGCAGCCGATATTAATATCAATAAGGTCCGGTTTCAATTCGCTGATTCTTTTCACGGCCAGGGCGATATTTTCCGGATTTGAGCCAAACACTTGGACACCAATAGGATGCTCGTCCGGGGGCATATCCAGCATACGGATAGTGGTTTCATTGTCACGCACCAGGGCGTCGGCCGAAATCATTTCCGTATAGCAAAGGGCGGCGCCGTATTTTCGGGCAAGTAACCTGAACGGATATGAAGAAATACCGGCCAAAGGGGCCAGGATCAGGGGATTTTCAAGGGTCAAGTTTCCTATTCGCATGCCGACAATATAAGCATGTCCGGGCCTGTTGGCAAGGCCGGTAAGACACGCGGAAGATGAACCAGAGCACAGAGTTGCCGAAAATAGACTATAATTTATTTGGACTTAAATCGGGAAAGGAGCCCGTATGCCCGAGATTGTTGTCAAATATGAAGATAAAATAATCGAACGGGTGGTGTCGGAGAAAAAACGACTCACCGTCGGCCGCACCAGCGACAACGATATTGTGCTCGACAATCGTGGCGTTTCGCGTAAGCACGCCCAGATTGAATTCAATGATAATGCCGCCGTCATTATCGACAACGAATCCCTGAACGGGACATTTGTCAATAATCGCCGGGTAACCGAGGAAATTCTGCGCGATGGCGATACGATTACCATAGGCAAATTTTCCCTGGAATATTATACCGAAACCCGCCGCCCTGAAACCGGGTCGGGTCTCGACGGCACCATGGTTCTCAATACCAAGAAGCAGAAAGAATTGGTGGCCCGCGACCGCAGCGAAAAGGAAATCGTCAAACGCATGGGTGGTAATGTTCTCATGGGCGAGGATAATACCGACTTTTCCGAATTCCGCCTCGACCGCGATGTTACCACCATCGGTAAAGCCAAATTTGTCCATGTCCACGCCAAGGGTTTTCTTTTGTCCGGCATTCAGGCCAAAATTGTCAAGGAAAACGACCAGACGGCCATAATTAATCTCGGGCGCAAGGGCAAAACCAGAGTTAACGGCGAGGAAATTGATAGACAGGTTCTTAAAAATGGCGATATTATCCAGGTTGGTAAATCGGTATACCGTTTCCTGGAGGGTAATCGCTAAATGAAAATTGCCTTAGTTTCGGACATCCACGCTAATCTTGAGGCATTGCAAAGCGTCCTGAAAGACATAGCCAAAGAGGGGGCTGAAACAGTCCACTTTTTGGGGGATGCCGTGGGTTATGGGTGCAGTCCCAACGAATGTGTCGCCCTTCTGAAAAAGATGTGCGACATCAGACTCCTGGGTAATCATGATTACGCCGCCATGGGTTTGGAGGCCACGACCAGTTTCAACCAGGTGGCCCAGACTTCCATGGAATGGACTCTGGCCAATTTATCCCGGAAGACCGTTTCCCTTCTGGCCGATTTTGAGATGCAGGCCTCATTCGAGGATTATCACCTGGTGCATGCCTCGCCGGATTATCCGGAAGATTGGAATTACATTCTTAACCAGGAGCAGGCCGCGGAACAATTCGAGCATTTTAAGGAGAAGGTTTGTTTCGTGGGACATTCCCATTTGCCCATGATTTTCTCCGTTGACGGGGACGGGCAGGTGGAGTCTGCCGTGAAGTCGGAATTGGCTTTCGAGGAAAACAAGAAGTATATCGTCAATGTCGGTTCGGTCGGTCAGCCGCGGGATAACGACGCGCGCGCCTGTTACGTGATTCTGGATACCGTGGAGAAGTGCCTTCGTTACCGGCGGGTAGAATATGATATCACGGCCGTCCAGAAAAAAATGCGTCAGGCCATGTTGCCGGATTTCCTGGTGGAACGGATAGCCGTGGGACGGTAAGCGGAACGATATGTTTACCAAATATTCGTCATACATACTCTGTCTTCTGATAGCCATCCTGGTCGTGGCCGTTTACACGGCCGATTTCTCGTTTCTGGTACGGCAGGAATGGAAAATCCAGGATTTGCTTTATTCCGTACGCAGCGATACTCCTTTTGCCGGGGATATTTGCCTGGTCAATATCGATGATCACGCTCTGGACAAATACGGCCCCTGGCCCTGGAATCGGGATCGAATCGGCGATCTCCTGGCGGCCGTGGGTACGGGCGAACCCAAAACCGTTCTTATGAATATTATATTCGACTATGATGTCGCCCAGGATACGCTGGATTACACGACTATCCTGTCGGAGCAACTGGCCTGGATGAAAAATGTCGTCGTTCCCTATGAATTGGTCAAGGCGGAATTCCGCAGCGGCAAAATTTCCAATCCCGACTATTTGCGGGATTTTGCCATTACGGTCGATAACGACCTGGGGATTCTTCCGGAGCATAATACCCTTCTGGCGCGTAAGATATTCATGCCGCCCCTGCCCCTGACCGAATTTGCCTCGGGATTGGGATTTAAATATAATATTTTTGACGAGGACAAAAAAATCCGCTGGATGCCGTTGTCCATGCATCATGAAGGATATTATTATCCTTCGGTCGAATTGATGACGGCGGCCCGGTACTTGAATATCGACCCCTCGCTGATTACGATTAACGGCGGCAAATCCGTGCAATTGGGCGGGATAACGATCCCCACCAATGACCGGGGCGAGATGTTCGTCAATTACGGCAAACCGGGGGCGACATTCGGGCGCTTTTCGGCGGCCGAAGTCCTGGCCGAAAAGGTCGATTTGAAAACTTTTAAGGGCAAACTGATCATTATATCCGTTACCGCCGAAAATGAAGCCGAATATTACTCCACCCCGGTGTCGAGTCGTCTGGAAGACAGCGAATTGACGGCATTCGCGATAGAAAATATCGTGCACGGCAATTTCCTGAAGCGTTTCAGCAATCAGGCCATGATAGATCTGATAACGTTATTCGCTTTGGGCATCTTGTTCGCCTTTGTCTTGCCGCGGGTGATTTTGATGTACCGCCTGATTATTATCGCCGGAACATTTATCATCCTGGCCAATGTCACTTATGTTCTGTTTAATTCGTACGGCATTATGGGGCGGCCGCTTTATATCGGCATCGAACTGTTTTTGCTTCTTCTGGCCGTGCCGATAATGGACAACGAAATATTATCGCGGCTGGGATTACTTAACAGCGGGCAGGACAAAATAACGCCCGCCTCCCGGGCCCGCAAGGCGGCCGCGGACGATGTTCTGGCCAGATCCGGGCCGGTCCCGATTGCGAAAACGGCATCGGTCGAAACCACACAAATGGGTGGTTCGACGGCACTGGGAAATACTGCGATGGAAAAGACAGTATCGGCTCAGCCGGAAAAGGCGGTCATGCAGGAGATTTCAGCCGCGCAAACCAAGGCCGATGCTTGCGCTGATTATCAAACCATCAAGCCTGCCGATGAAAACCCGCCGGCCGATTCCTCGGGTTGGGAGAGCGACTCCGGGCGGGAGATCTCTCCCCTGCCGGAAAAACCGGCCACGGAAGCGGAAGCGCTATCCGAAATGGAGATGGCTTCGCAACAGTCACAGGATAATGAAGATGCTTTTTCGTCCACGCCTACCGAATCCAAACTGCGGAATTTGGGGCGTTATAAAATAATCGGCTTATTGGGTAAAGGTGCTATGGGCTCGGTCTACAAGGGACTGGACCCGGCCATCAACCGCAACGTGGCTCTCAAGACGATTCGTCTCGATTTTATCAGCGACCCCGAGGAGTTCGCGGAACTGAAAGAGCGTCTCTTCCGGGAGGCGCGCGCCGCGGGGGTACTGTCGCATCCCAATATCGTGACCATTTACGATGTCGGCACCGAAGGCAAACTGCAGTACATCGCCATGGAGCATATCCAGGGGGTGACGCTGGAGGAAATGATCCGGCGCAAGGTGAAATTCAATTACCGTATCATTGCGCAAATGATTACGCAGATTTGCGGGGCGCTGGATTACGCCCACAGCCAGAAGATAGTGCACCGCGACATTAAGCCGGCCAACATCATGGTGCAGAAAGATTACACGGTCAAGGTGATGGATTTCGGTATCGCCCGGGTCGACTCGACCTCCATGACGCGGACTGGTATCGCCATGGGAACACCCAACTATATCGCGCCGGAGCAACTTCAGGGCAAGCAGGTGGATCATCGCTGTGACATTTTCAGCCTGGGTGTGATGCTCTATGAAATGTTGACGGGACGGCGGCCGTTCCACGGCGAGAATTTGACGGCCCTGATTTACAGCATCATCAACCGCGATCCCGAGCCGCCCTCGACGGTCGACCCCGCCATTCCCAATCTATTCGACCGGGTGGCGATCAAGGCGCTCAAGAAGAATCCCAATGAGCGGTATCAGAAGGCCGGCGATGTGGCAGCCGACCTGGCCGATTTCATACAGTCATTCACGCCGGCGCGCAAGGGCTCGATTTAGGCGCATTAACAATTCCATTAAATGAATCTTGAAGGGGCATGCTGTCGCGTGCCCCTTTTTATGTCTTTTGATTTCGCTATCCCCCCAATCCCCCCTTATCAAGGGGGGTAAGAATGTAAATGGGTTTGATTTGTTATTTTTAGGGTGTCACGGTCCTGGATTCCCCGAAATGCGATAATTATAGTTGATGGACATTGTTAAACTCCCCCCTTGATCCCCCCTCCATGAGGGGGGGGAAGAAACAAAATGGGTTCGTATCAGCACAGTTTTTTCCCCTTTCCCCAATCAAGTTGGGGACAAGTTTTGGTGAATTTCCCCGGAAGCGGAATATCGGCAGTCGGTTAGCAGAAATTTAAATCAGTACAAAATTCATGGTCATAAATTCGGTTTCAGGGGCGGCTATAAATATCGCCTCTATATGGGGGGGCGGTGTCGGATCACCATCGATTTAATGGCGTTTTTGTACAGGGGTATAACTGCACGCGACTGTCAGGTCACAATCCCCGATTTAGTCGGGGATCAGGACCTGACAGAACCCCGAATAAAGGACAACTCCAAAAGGCGGCATCGCCCTTCGAAGCTTAGGGTCTGCGACAGGGATGCTTCCCTGGGGGACTATCTATATTAAAAGCGAGATTGGGGAAATCACGGCTTGGAGGATTATCGTTTATTACCCACCCGCCTCGAAGGCTTCGCCTTTTTCGCCGGATGGGGCACCAGGGCCAATTCGGATCAAGCGGATACAGACGGTGACACTAAAGGCGATGTCTGCGATAATTGCCCGGATATGCCCAATCCCAATCAGACCGATTTTGACAGCGATAATGTCGGGAACGAATGCGACAATTGTGATTTTTATGCCAATCCGGGTCAGGAAGATGCCGATGGGAACGGTATCGGAGATGTTTGCGATTGGATTTGCGGCGATGTCAACAATGATGAGACCATAAATATTCTGGATATCATTTTCCTGATTGACTACAAATTCAAGGGCGGGCCGGCGCCGGAAAATCCGGCTGCGGCGGATGTCAATATCGATGCGGCGGTGAATATTCTGGATATCATATATCTTATCGATTATAAGTTCAAAGGTGGTTCGGCGCCGAATTGTCTATAGCGGATAGAGGGCGGGCATGAAACCGGCGCTTGCGGATTTCAAATAGTCAATGGATTTTTGTTCCCATCCATTGGTAGGCCCGACATTCCTGTCGGGCATTTTAATTTGACTGGCAGGAAATGAGTTATTACGGGGCCGATGTGGACATCGGCCCCGCACAGTAAGAGGTTTGGTGGCTTAACGTCCATTACCCACTCCCGCGAGGCGCGGGGATGGGGCACCAAGCTCATCATTTGCTCGCTACGGACTTTCCTCTGGGCCAAATACCCAGTAAACAACCCACTTTGGATAATCCTTCTGAATTACGACGGGGGCGGGAACCTTTTCCCCAATCTCATATACCCAGCGTGATACTACATTATCACCTTCTGCCAATGTCTCGACCTTGGTTCGCAACCACGTAACCTTTTGATGGATTTGTGCGGCGGAAATATTGTGTAATTGTCCATGTATGGCGCCATCATGAGCTATATCATTACGGGCTTCCCTAGCTTTATCTAGGATTTCAATGTCACGGGGCCTAATTTCCGGAAAGTCCTTTAACTCGGAGATTGTCATGCCGAGTAGTCTGTCCTTAAGGTTTGCCGCAAAATCAATAGTCTCAAATGCATCACCTGACTTCACATAGAAATTGGCCATTTTTAGCATCCGCAAGACATACTTGCACTTCCACTCGAATTCATTGGCAATATAAAGTGCTTTTCCAACTACCAAGAAAAAGGCATCGAGCGCTGCAGGATCTTTAGGTGGAAAACGGCTTAGTGACCACCCCATAACGTACCCAACTTTTCACAAAATGGTTAGGCGACAAAAGCGTAGTTTATTATTGGTTCCGATAGTTCGATCTGAATGATAAAGGGAATTTCAGACAAATAACGCCATTAACAATTAAAAAGAAAAAATGAACCCTACTACTTCTTCCCTTTGCCCTCGTCGTCGGGTTTGATGATGTCTTCGGCCAATGATAAGGCCACCCCGGAAAGCATCACCTCTACCCCCAACTTGGTGAAATCGCTGGAGATGAGACTGCGGTCAATGTTGGAATAAAGGGAACAGGATGCGCCGTTTTCAACCACCAGCCCGGAAAGGCGGCCGGCGGCCTCGGCGATGAAAGTAACCTCGCCAAGTTCCTCGGAGATGACATACCCGGTGCAGTTGTGAAGTTGCAGGTGGGAATTGCCGGTGTACATCACAACCATCATGCCGCGTTCGCGGCCGAGGAGTTCTTCGGGATAAATTTCGAGAATAATGACTCTTTTTTCGGCGCGGTTGGCGATTTTAAGACGGAAATGGGTTTTCTCCCAGGTGCATTTTTCCGCGCCGAGAATACCGGCGATCTTGCGAGCGTCGTCTTCGATGAACCGAATCATGCCTTTTTGTCACCGCTGTCGGGTTTCTGGTTTTTGTCGGTTTCGTTGACGGAAGTTTTGATTTCTTCCTGGGTATCTTTCATGGCGCGCTTGAATTCCCGGATGCCTTTGCCCAGACCCTGGGCGACTTCGGGGAGACGTTTGGCGCCGAACAATAAAAGCACCACCAGAAAAATAAGAGCCAGTTCCCACGGGCCGATTCCAAACATATATATCCTCTCAATCATTTCAGCCTCACATATACCACCATCTGAAGTATATTATAACGAGTATTACGGTCAAAACCGACATAAAGTTTATTTTAAACATCAGGCCGACGGTGAATGAAAGGGAATAGAAATCGACCCGGGTGGTTTCAAAGCCGATGCGGATAGATTTGGAGAAGATGGTTTTGGCGGCGCCATCGGGAAGAAAGGTCCCGATAAGTTCTCCCAAAAAGCCTCCCAATATCGCCCCAAGTAAAAGGGCCACAATAATAAAAGTCAACTCACGCGACTTCACTGCGGACTCCTTCCGTCAGACTTTTTATAATCGATTGGAATATTTTCAGGCCGCTCGATGAGCCCAGGATGTCTTCCACGGCCCGTTCCGGGTGCGGCATCATGCCGGCCACGTTGCCTTCTTTATTGCAGATTCCGCCGATATTAAACAGCGAACCGTTGGGATTGCTTTCTTCGGTGATAGCGCCGTGGGGATCGCAATAGCGGAAAAGAATCTGGCGATTCTTGATTAAGTCTTCGATATCGGATGTGAAATGATAGAAATTTCCGTCCTTGTGGGCGATGGGGATTTTGAGAACCTCACCGGCCCGGCAGGAGACGGTAAAGGGGTTCTCGTTGTTTTCGACGCGGAGATAGACGAATTTGCAGGAGAAGCGCAGGTGATTATTGCGCATCAGGGCGCCGGGCAAAAGTCCGGCCTCGACCAGAATCTGGAACCCATTGCAGATGCCCAGGACCAGGCCCCCGGAATGGGCGAATTTGGTTACCGCCTGCATGATGGGGGAAAACCGGGCGATGGCTCCGGAGCGCAGATAGTCGCCGTAGGAAAAGCCTCCGGGCAATATCACGGCGTCGCAGCCGTTCAGGTCGGTGGATTGATGCCAGAGAAATTCGACTTCGCGGCCGAGCAATTTAACGGCGGCGTAGGCATCGTAATCGCAGTTGGAACCGGGAAAAGTGACGACCCCGAATTTCATTGGTCGTACTCCACACGGTATTTTTCGACGACCGGGTTGGCCAGGAGTTTGCGGCAGATTTCGTCGATTTTGGATTTTATATCGTTATTATCGGCGTTGATTTCGAGTTCGAAGAAACGGCCGGATTTAACCGAGGCGACCTGGTTATAGCCCATATTGAGGAGAGCCTTTTGAATGGTCAGGCCCTGGGGGTCCAGGACGCCATCTTTAAGTCTGACAAAAACCGTGGCTTTTTTCACGCTTGTTCCTCTTCATCGAAGGAGGCATTGTTGTTATCGTCCTGGCGTCGTCGAATTACGCCGGAGCCGATACGATAGGCCTCGCGAACAAGGCCAATTATAATATAAAGGGCGCAGATAGGAAATAATAAAAGTTGCGCCAGAAGTTTCGGTTTGGCCAGAATGATAACGCCGACCACGACAATAAAAATCAGGATATATTTGTTCCGGGTGGTATGGAAGCGGTCAGGCATGGCGTCGTATTCCACCTGCGAGACCATGAGAAAGGCGAATAAAATGACCATGGCCACCAGATATTCGCTGTATTCCAGTTGGCCCCAGACCTGGTAGCAGAAAAGCAGATAGGAAACCAAAGTCATGGCCGCACCCGGAACCGGCAGGCCGACGAAATTCTTTTTTTCGTCGGTGGTGGCCAGAATATTATACCGGGCCAGGCGATAGGCCGCGGCCATGATGTAAACGATGCTTATTATCCAGCCCCATTTCCCCATGGAGTTTAATTTGACCAGATAGGCGATGGTAGCAGGGGCTACGCCGAAAGACAGGAAATCGGCCAGGGAGTCCAATTCCACGCCGAAGCGGGAAGTCGCCCCGGAGAGGCGGGCCACTTTGCCGTCGAGTCCGTCGAGGAACCCGGCCAGGATAATCAGCCAGCAGGCGACGGCGATTTCGCCCTCGAAAGCCGACAGGATAGCCAGAAAGCCGCAGACGACATTCCCCATGGTAAAAGTGCCGGGAAAAAAGCCTCTGAAATTGGTGACTTCCATGAAATCCTTTTACTTAATAATACGTCCGATTACGGACACGCCCGCTTTAACTTTATCGCCCGGTTTGACTAAAACTTCGGCCCGGGTCGGAAGAAATAATTCCGCGCGGGAGCCGAAATGGATCATGCCGAATATCTCCCCGGCTTTAACGGCCTGGCCGGGTTTTAATTTATATTCTATACGACGGGCCAGGATCCCGGCGATTTGCTTAAAGGCGATTTTCCCGGCCGGGGTTACCAGGCCGATTTCGGTTTGTTCATTATCCAGCGAGGCCTTGTCGCGGAAGGCGGGGATAAATTTGCCGGGATTATAGCGGGCATATTCGATTTGACCCGAAATCGGAATCCGATTTACATGGGCGTCGAAAACGGAAAGGAATATGGAGACTTTTTTGCCCGGTCCGGAGAAAGGATGCTGGAAATCTTCGACCGCCAATACACGGCCGTCGGCAATGGACAGGATAAGATTCTCATCAGGCGGAATGTGCCTTATCGGATTGCGGTAGAAAAAGGTTAAAAAGACGGTCAGGACGCCGGCGACGAGGGCGGAGATAAACAGCGACTGCGAATCCAGGGCAGCGGCCAGGAGCGCCAGGATAATAGTTATAAACAGCCCCGGCAGGATAAATTTCAACCCCCAGACAGCGATCATTTTCCAAAGACTCTTTTTATTACTTTATTGACGTTGCGGAAAAAATAATCGAGTTCAAAGCATTCGGCAATTTCATTCTTTTTCAGGAAGCGGCCGATTTCGGGGTCGGATTCCACGAGGTTTCGGAAACCGCGGTCGCTGTTATAGGCCGCCAGGGCATGGCGCTGAACCATGCGATAGGCTTTATCGCGGTCGCCGGTGGCGGTCGTCAACTTGAGCAAGAGCCGCTGGGAAAAAACGATCCCGCCGTAAAGATAAATATTTTCGTGCATTCTCTTTTCATTGATGACCAGATTATCGAGAATATCATTGAAGAGTTTCAGGCCGTAATCGACCGCGATCGTGCTGTCGGGCAGAATAATTCTTTCCACTGAACTGTGGGCGATATCGCGCTCATGCCAGAGCGGGATATTTTCCATGGCGGAGACAGAGTAGCCCCGCAAGAGCCGCGCCAGGCCGGTCAGGCGTTCGCAGGTGATGGGGTTTTTTTTGTGAGGCATGGCCGAAGAGCCTTTTTGACCCTTCGTGAAACCTTCCGACATCTCCCCTATTTCGGTCCGCTGAAGACTTCGGATTTCAGTGGCGAATTTTTCCAGCGATGAAGCCAGAAGCGCCAGGGCGGCAATATAAGCGGCATGCCGGTCGCGCTGAATGACCTGTGTGGAGACTTTGTCGACCTTAAGGCCCAGATAGCGGCAGACTTTTTCTTCGACACGGGGGTCGATATTGGCGAAATTCCCGACCGCCCCGGAAATGGCTCCGACGGCGGCATCCTCGGCGGCATTACGAAATCTCTGGCGTCCCCTATCCAGTTCGGTGTACCAGACGGCGAATTTCAGACCGAGAGTAGTCGGCTCGGCCAGGACACCGTGGGTGCGGCCGATGGTGGGGGTCATTTTATGCTTAAGGCTTAACTTTTTGATTTTGGCCAGGGCCGCAACCAATTTCTTATCTATCAGGCCGGCGGCCTTTTTCATCTGGAGCGACAGGGCCGTATCGAGCATATCGGAAGAGGTCATGCCATAGTGGATATACCTGGCTTCGGGTCCGACAAATTCTCCCACCGAAGTCAAGAAGGCGATGACATCGTGATTGGTCACCTTTTCGATTTGGTTAATTCTCTTAATATTGAAATCGGCTTTGCGGGCAATGGTCCGATAGGCTTTAACCGGCATCATTTTTAAATCGGCCATAGCGCGGCAAACGGCCAGTTCGACATCGAGCCAGAAACGGAACTTGGATTCCTCGGCCCAGATTTCTCCCATTTCGGGGAGAGTATAACGCGGAATCATCCCTTGTTTACCTTCTGCCAGTCTTCCAAAAATTTCTTTAATCCGGAATCGGTCAGGGGATGCTTTATCAATTGCTTTATGACTCCGAAGGGGATAGTGGCGACGTGGGCGCCGACCAGGGCGGCATCGACGACATGAAGCGGGTTGCGGACCGAAGCGACCAGAACTTCGGTGCGGTAAGAATAGTTCTGGTAGATGGTCACGATTTGGCGGATGAGGTCCATGCCGTAATGGGAGATATCATCCAGACGTCCCACAAAAGGAGACACGAAAGTAGCTCCGGCTTTGGCCACCAGGAGCGCCTGCATGGGGGAAAAACAGAGGGTGGCGTTGGTCATAATCCCCTTTTCCGAAAGGACCTTTATGGCCTTAAGACCTTCCAGGGTGGTGGGGATTTTTATGGTGATATTATCCGCGATGGCGGCCAGTTCATCGGCCTCTTTCAACATCCCTTTGGCATCGGTGGCAACGACCTCGGCGGAAACCGGACCCTTGACGATCTTGCAGATTTCCTTCAGGATTTCGCGAAAGGGGAGCGACTCCTTGGCCATCAAGGAGGGGTTGGTGGTGACGCCGTCGAGAACCCCCATAGCGGCGGCTTCGCGGATTTCATCCAGGTTGGCGGTATCGATAAAGATCTTCACAGCAGACTCCTTTGTTTCAATAGCCTACGGCGACCAGATACAACCCCCGGGCGGGAGCCACCAGGGGTATACGGGTGTGATCGCCGGATTTCATAATATCCTGAAAGTCATTTAAAGTCAAGAGGTGGTTGGGGCGGCCGCAATCGGTCATAAGGCCCACCAGAGAGCGCACCATGCTGTGCAGAAAGCGGTTGGCCCGGATTTCGAAAATGTATTCATCGGGGTTTTCGCGCCAGGAGGACTCGAATATTTGACACTCATTGTTTTCCGATTGCGAGGCGACGGTGCAGAAGGCCGAGAAGTCATGCCGGCCCAATATAAATTGGGTGGCCCGATTCACAACGTCGATATTCAGGGGATATTCCCATTCCCAGCGGTAATCAAAATAGAGGGCCGACGGGGACCGTCCGATTATGTAGCGATAACGCCGCCACTGCGCTGAATGGCGGGCGTGGAAAGGGTCAGGAACCAGGCCCGATTGAATTATCCGGATTGTCCTGGGTAAATAGAAATTTATGGCTTCCCGGTATTTCTCCGGGGGAAGGCGGTGTTCGATATGAAAATTGGCAACCTGGTTTAAAGCATGAACTCCGGCATCGGTTCGTCCTGCGCCATATAAGGTAACATCCTGTCCCGTCACCTGCCGGATGGCGGTTTCTATCAAGCCCTGGATGGAGACGGCGTTTTTCTGGACCTGCCAGCCGGAATACTCCGTTCCCTTATATTGTATATCGAGGCGAATATTTACCATCTTAACTTTTCCCGCCCAGGAGCCAGAACAAGATAAACATGGAAATCAGGCTCGCGGATAGAAAGACCCAATCCCGGGAGGTCATCAGGAATTGGCGATAATGTGAGCGGGGCGCGCCGCTGATATAACCCCGGGATTCGATGGCCAGGGCTAATTCATCGGCCCGTCTCAAAGCCGATTGAAAAACCGGGATGAGCAGATAGCCGAAACTTCGGGCGCGTTTTATCAGGCCGCCGCCAAAATTGACTCCGCGCATCATCTGGGCTTTGCGGATGGTGTCGAATTCTTCGGCCAGAACCGGAATAAATCGCATAGCGATGAAAATGATCAAGGTTATATCTTCGACCGGCACACCCAATTTACGGAACGGTTTCAGCCAGCCGACAAGAGCCTCGGCGAGGTCGGACGGCGCCGTGGTAAACGTAATAAAAAAGGCGATGGCCACGAACTCTATGACTCGCAACGAGAAAGAGGCGGCCATATAAACCCCTCCTTGAGTCAGCCGAAAGCCCCAAAAGGTGGCCAAGGGGAGTGAATCGCGGGCGGAAAATAGAAGATGATAAAGGGCGGTAAGAGAAATCAGAATTAAAAAGGGACGGAAATTCCGAGCCATAAGAGACAGACTGATATCGGACATAAACAAAAGCGCCACCAGAACGGCAATTATCGCCAGGTAGAATAACAGAGCCGTCGTGAAAAGCGACAGAATCATCAGGGCCAGGGCAAAAATGACTTTGGTACGAGGATCCAGCCGGTGTCCGAAAGAATTCGAGACTCGATATTGACCCAGAAGAAAGCGCCGGTTCATTATTAATAATTCCTTTAAAAGAAGCAATTTAAGGCGGCGATGAGTCGCTGTCAATCCGTGTCTGGAAATAGAAATACCGCCCGGAATCGGGCGGTATACTGCGGGAGGGAGGGATAATGGGTGGTTTTATTTCAGGAGAATCATTTTTCGCGTTTGATTGGAATCGCCCCGTTCCAGACGATAGAAATATATTCCGGCGGCGACACCCTGTCCCCGGTTATCGGTGCCTTCCCAGCGAACGGAATACTCCCCGGGAGTCTCTTCCCTGTCGACCAGGGTGATGACTTCCTGCCCCAGGATATTAAAGATCTTGAGCAGGGTGCGTCCGGAGCCTCTATTCTCGCCGGGGCCGACGGCGTACTTGATGGTGGTTACGGGGTTAAAGGGATTGGGGTAGTTTTGGAACAGGTCGAAAGCCGCGGGGAGATTATTATCCGGTTCGGTATCGCTGATATCGGTTACGAAATCGGTTCGGAAGAAAGTCAGTATACGCCCCAGGAGTGTATCTCTGGGTTGGCGAGGATAATCGAGGACATCAATGGCTTCATAGCCAAAGTCGAGAAAGACGAGTTTATAGGCCCCATGGTAGGTGACACCGGTATACCCGGAGCCGTAATTATATCGGAATGCGGCCTTGCCACCGTTAATCGGGGTCAGGGTTTCCGAAAGATTCCAGATCTGGCTGTGCCAGCCGTAATATTCGAATTCGGTGCCCTCAAAGACCTGGTTGCCGTCGACGCCGATATGGACGTTAGAGTGATTCCAGCCAAGGTAACGGCATTTGAGATAGTCGGCGACAAAGGCAGAGTCGTCGACTTCCAATTCTTTAAGCAAAGACTGGCCGGTCAGGCAAAAACTGCCGTTATGATCCATATAATATTTCATGGCTTCGATTTCGGCGGGAAGGAATAAATCGGTTGCCGTATCTCCGGTCATCCAGTATACCGAGGGATACAGGCTCATGATAACCCCGAGGGGCGAGCCGTTTAATTGAGTCGACCAGACGTCGGCGGGAATGCGGCGGCGGTACAAATCGCGGACGAGGACGGTATCATAGATGCCGCCGTGGTCGTCGTCGACGACGAGGATTCTGGCCTGCCCGATCTGCTTTTCAAAAGCGAACAGGGCCTGGTGGCTGCCGCCGTCGGCCACGATAGACACCCGGAAAGTATCATAAATCGGATCAATATCGGAGGGGATCGTTAATTCGATCGGCAGGGCAAGATTATTGGTGGCGGTTCCATCACCGGGCAGATTCATGAAATAAACCGAAGGGGTGATAAAACTGTAGGCCACATCCTGACCGGAGAGAGTGATGCTGACATCCTGCGAGGCCATCCAGTCATTTCTTAGGAAAAAGTAAAAACGGATATTTTCGCCCAGGTCCATCTGGCCGCTTAAGTCGGCATCGGCAAATTTCACCGAATCCATGCTAAAGTAGGGTCGGGACCAGGAAACATCGAGATTGGCGGTCATCAGTGAATCGGAGTCTGAAATGTCCCAGACCGATACCTGCGTGATACTGCCGTCATAGGCCCGGCTGGACGGAACCGAGTGATCGTCGAAAGAACGACGGTTGAACCCGCCGGGAAAAGGATCATAGACATCGCCTTCGTTGGTGGCATGTAATTCCAGCTGGCGCAGGCCGTCGGCCTGTTCCAGGGCGACATGATAATGATTGACGTCTATATTGGGGAAGGTGGCGCCGTCATCGACATGATATATCAGTAAGCCTTCGCCGGGCAGGTAGGCGTCGAACCCGGTTTTTTGCCTGTTCTCCACGAGGAAATATTCATCGCCATAAACATCCTGGCGCCATAATTTATAAATAGTGGCATTTGATTCCACCTGTGGAATAGGAGCACCGATTAGATTGGCGGAGACTTCAATGGGGTCGACAAAACCGGCGTAAATTTTGCACCAGGCATCGAGTTGGGCCGGGACTTTTCCCTGCGCCAGGTAGACGCCGGAGGACATGAGCGACCATTTGCCCAGCCCCTTGGAAGTTTCCGGTATATAATCGATATCATACAGATCCGGCAGGCCCAGGACATGTCCGAACTCGTGGCAGAATATTCCGATAGGCGAGGCCTGGCGAAGACCGTAATACTCTTCCGGCTGAACGGTAAAGACATTTATATGAACACCGTCGATAGTCTGCATGTAGGGGCCCAGTTCCCATTTATGAGAATGCATATCGGTGGCGGCGCCGGTGCCCTCGGCTCCGTAGCCGGCATGGACAATCAGGACGGCGTCGACATAACCGTCAGAGATCCCCAGCTGCCCCCAGGTATCGAAGAGGGAGAAATCAACGCCGGCATTATTGGCGGTGGTAACGGCATCGACCACCAGACCCCGGGAGTTATTGGGGTAGGTGCTCCCGGTTCCGCCTTCGCCGTTGACATAAAAGGCATAAGTCTGGGGCATGCGATAGACGCCGAACACAGTGCCGGTCACGAATAATTTATTGTATGAGACTTCCTGAAAGTATTCGGTCATGGAGCCGGTGGGATTGAGACGGTTTTGCGAAAAGAGGATAGAGTCGAAAGCCGCCGTGTTGGGCGTAACATAGCCCGTCGACCAGGGATGATCGGAAAAGTCCACGAGCAGGACGGCCACGTTAATGGTATCGAACTCAATCGCGGTGGTCAGTGTTGATTTAACGCGGGGCGCTTCCGGGGCATCGACGCCTCTTTCACGGGCGGAGGCGATCATATTGATATATTCCTGGAGTTTGCCTTCGGCCTGAAGCCGCGCCACCGTTTCCGGATGAGGCGGCGCCGCCAGAAGAGTTAAATTATGAACCAACCCCACCAGTATGATTGCCGCGAATATTATCGAATTATGCTTTCTCATGAGGCTTTGACCTCCTGCTTATCATTTACTTAAGCAACAACATTTTTTTGGATTGTGCCGTTCCTGACGCGCTCAATTTATAGAAATAAATTCCGGAGGCGACTGACCGGCCGGAGCCGTCGGTGCCGTCCCAGAGAATCTCGGTTTTGCCGGGCGAGGCCATGCCCTCAAAAAGGGTCGTGACTTTCTGCCCGAGAATATTATAAATCTCCAGGCGGGCCAGAGAGGCGGCCGGGAGGGTGAAGCCGATGGTCGTGGTGGGATTAAAAGGATTGGGATAATTTTGCGCCAGTTCAAACTGGTTGGGAAGGACGGGGTCTTCGTCCGTGACCAGGTCGGTGTAGCCGAAGTATTTTTCGGCGGCCCGGATCGCGAACCAGGTCAGGTTTTCCAGGGATTCGCCGGCAACCAGGATCAGGGCGATTTCGACGGAATCATACGGGGCGATATAATAGGGTCCGAAGTTGAGAACCGACATTTTATCGGAAGGCTGGGCGGCGATGCTGTCGATTCCGGTGCGGCTGATATAACCGTATTTCTGGGCGTTGGTAAAAGCAAGCTTTCCTGAATTATTCTCCGGGAGCGACAGCCCGCAGGAAGCCGACAACGGCATGATGCCGGTCAGGCCGGAGGCGCCGCTTTGATAATACAATTTCATATCCTCGATATACCCGGCCTGGTCTCCTTCGGCGTCGATGTCGAAGTCGCTCAAAAATCCGAAGTACAACCCGCTGATGGGAGCATTATCCTGGTTGATGAGAAAATAGCGGAATATCACGTATTGGTTGTCTTCCGGCGTATCGTAACTTATCACCGCCTGCCGGACCGTGATGGGGATGGGAATGGGCGATTCGGTATCGACATAAAGCGCCTGGCTCTCCAGGGCGCCGTCGCGGGAAGGATACTGGGTTTCCAGGGCGATGGAAGGGGTAAAATCGGAAGACCCGGCGCGTCCCAGGCTGTCGCGAACGGCGGTGGAAATCTGGAGGGAACTGCGGCCAATCATTATTCCGGCTTCATAAAGCAGGTTTTCGGAATTGTTGAAACGAAAGCCGACGCCGCCTGCAGAGTAAACCGAGTTTTCGGCCAGGCCATATTGTCCGAAATCGCTGATTGTCATGTCTATCATACCGGTACTGTGGGTGAACATATTTCCCGCGGGAGAGGTACCCACGACCAGGGTAAAGGGAAGGACGTCGTAGGGGATATCGTGCGGGAGATTAACATTCAACTCGAATTCAATCAATTCGCCGTTCAGTATGGATTCGCCAAAGGTCAGGACATAAGGGCGGATGTTGACCGTGGTGATCGCTCCCGCGCCGAAGATGAAAGAGGCTTTGTCGGAGACAATACCGACTCGAGGGTCATTGCAGGAAATATAGCCGGTCAGGGAATCGAAACCGGGGGCGCTTAAATCCAGCCGCAGAAACAGGTCGAAAGTCTCTCCGGGGTCAGCCAGGCCGTCGCCGCCGATAATTTTTCGCACTATCCAGACTTCGGGCGTAGCCGGGACAGGCAGGAAGGACAGGGCCGTGAGGGCATCGGGTAAACCGTTGCCGTAGGTATTATCTTCGCCGGCCGGACCCATATCGCGGCAGGATTTAATCAAGGCATATTTGATTTCCTCGACGGTGGCGTCGGGATTGTACTGGCGCATCAGGGCCACCAATCCGGCGATAATCGGGGCCGACATGGACGTCCCGCTGGTGAAACGATAAGTGCCGTCCTTATAGGAAGTATATATTCCCACGCCGGGGGCGACGACTTCGGGTTTAACGGAGACGCTGTCGCAGCTTGAGGGACCGCGGCTGGAAAAATTGGCGATAATATCGGTGGTATGATCGATGGCGCCGACGGCGAAAGTGTTATAAGGGCCGGCCGCCCGGTTGGCGGGCAGGCGCAGGGTGTACGGATTCGGGCCTTCGTTGCCGGCCGCAAAAATCGTCACCACTCCGGCGGCTTCAACATTGTCGATGACCTGGTTGAAGGTGGCGTCGCAGGGAGGCATAACGGAGGTGGGTACGCCCCAACTGTTGAGAATGACGTCCGGAACATCATCATGCGTGGCCGGATTGCCGTCGGGATCAACCGCCCATTGAAACGCCGCAATGATATCGGAAAAAGTTTTTTGCAGGGTCTGACCCTGGTCGACGACGGCGGCGGCAATCCATTCCGCACCGGGAGCGACGCCGAAAGAATCGCTGGGAATACTGCCGATCATGATCCCCATGGTCTGGGTGCCATGACCGACTTTATCGTTGGGAATGGCGCCGGTAATATAAGGGGCAAACCAGGTCGAGGACAGCGAGGCATGCAATCCGCGCCAGTTATATTGCAGGGCGGGATGATCGCCGTCGACGCCGGTATCGAAATTACAGACCAGGCGCCCGGAGCCGTCAATTCCGCGAGACCAGACAGCGGGAATATTCATGGCGTCCAGATGACTCCGAACGGCCGCCGTTTTCGCCGCCAGAGCCGGAAAAGATTCCACGGGGGCCAAGTAATCAAGGGCGGCGTCTTCGTAAACGGCTTCGATATCGGGGTGTGAAAGTAATGATGCCAGGGTCGACAAAGGGATCTCCGTGGAAATCGCCGGCACCAGCCAGAATTCCCTGAAAGAAGCCTTCGGATATGAATTTATTATCGAGCGCTTGATCTGATCCAGGGCACTCGATTTATAGGCTTTGAGATCATTTATGACGCGGCTATGCCGGTCGCTCAACGTCGAGGAAGTCCGGGCCGCCGCTTTTTGAATTTGCCGGGAATGGGCGTCGGAGGCAAAAATGACGACTTTGATGGTGGTATCGGATTTCAATTTGGCGGCATGATCAAGGAGTTGTTCCAGGGAAGGCGAAAGGGTGGCTCCGCCCGCCGAAGATACGGAGATAATAAGGATAAACCCCAGGACTATTACAAGAGCAAGGACTATTTTCTTGACTCCCGACATAACCACTCCTTAAAATAAAACCAAGATTGGTTCGAGCAACCAATATGCCGGAAGAGGATCTCCTTTTTGGGGCATGGCAATATGCAATGAAACGGCAATATGGGAATTGTCCCATTATCTAAGGCCTTGAATTCAAAGATCATGCGGGAGGAGCATAAATCGGGAAATGGTGAAAGGCCGTTCAGGCGTCCTTTGCAGTCATATGAAATCGAGCGTATCGACCTGCAAAAGCGAACCGTTTTGCGCATAATTTCCCGGCCTTGTGCCCGGACCGAAAATTGTATATTTTGGCAGTAATGAAATTCCTGACGAAAAATCCCTTCTGGCGCCGGCCGCTTTTCTGGGTGATTATTCTGGGGGCGGGGATACGCGTCCTTTACCTCATGATTTATTACTCTGATCCTCAATGGGGGCAATTGGTGGTGGATTCGCTTTTTCATCACCGCTGGGCTACGGCCATAGGTTCGGGCGAAATCCTGGGGAAAGAACCGTTTTTCCGGGCGCCGTTGTATATCTATATCATCGGGGGGCTGTACGGACTATTGGGCCCGTCACTTTGGGCCGCCCGGATATTCGGTCATCTGGCCGGATTACTTTCGATTTATGTTACGTATCGCCTGACGGAAAAACTATTCGGAAGCAAAGCGGCAATAATTGCGGCCATAATTCATGCCCTCTACCCTATCGCTATCTACTTTGAAGGGGAACTGCTGGTCGACAGCCTCCTGATGCTCCTGATAGAGTCGTCCCTGCTGGTTTTTCTCGTCGCCCTGGAAAGGCGATCGCAGCGAATATTATTCTGGGGCGGCATTTTAATCGGCCTGGCGGCCATCACCAAGGCCATAGTCCTGGCTTTGATTCCCCTCTTTCTGGTAATGCTCTTTTTGACCTATCGGGATTTTAAAACGACCCTGGGGGCCGGCCTTCTGTTTCTGGCAGCGGTTATAATCCCCATCGCGCCGGTGACGGCGCGGAATTATTTTACGGGCGGCGATTGGGTGCCGATCGCGTCGTCGGGCGGGATCAATTTCTTCATTGGGAATAATGAAATTGCGAATGGTTACTCGGCGTCGCTGCCACCCCCGTTGCGCAACAACTGGGTGATACAGGATATCGAATATCTGGCCGAGAAGGAAACCGGCCGGGAAATGAAACCATCGGAGATTTCCAATTTTTATTATGATAAAGGATGGGCCTGGATAAAAGGCCATCCCGGGGATTTCATTTTATTGTACCTTAAAAAACTCCACATCGGCTTCAATAATCTCGAGATATCCAATAACAGGAATATAAACCTCTTTTTCCGGGGCAATTTGATTTTAAAATCCATCCCTCTCAACTTTGCCTTGATATTCGCCCTGACCTTTTTTACCGTGGTTTCCATGACTATCAGGAAGGGCTGGAATTATCCCCGGCTCTTTATACTGTCGTACATGATTATATTTATGCTGATTCTGGCCTTTTTCTTCATAAACGCCCGCTTTCGACTTCCCATACTCCCCTTGATGTTTGCCTTTGGAGCCTGGGCGGCGAGTGAAATATTCGACGGAATCCGCAAATTAAAAATCGATAAGGCCGGAGGCATTGCCCTGACATTGGCGCTGGCGGTTTTCTTTTATTCCCGAGTCTCCCTGCCCGAGGTTAGTCCCGATGATATAAAAAGCGGGCTTTTCAATCAGGCCAACTATTATCTTAACCACGGCGATTATGCGCGGGCGGCGGAACTCTACCAGAGGATAATCAAAGAAAATCCGCACTACCCCGATGTAAACCTTAATCTGGGGGCGGCGTTTTTGAAGATGGGGCAGACCGAGACCGCCGAAAAATATTTTCTTCAGGAACTGAAATCGCACCCCCGCCAGGCGCGGGCGTACAGCAATCTGGCTTCCATTTATTATCTGAAAAAAGATTATCATCGGGCCCTGGAACTGGTGGAGCGGGCTCTTAAGGAACGCCCTTATCTTTTGGAAGCCCACCAGTTGAAAATGCGCTCTTATTACGTCCTGCAGGATACGACGGCCCTGGATCGGGCCACGGAACAGGCGATTGCCGCCATGAAATCAAACGGACAGATTTATCTGGAGGCCGGACTGATCTATAGCGGGTTAAACGCCTTTGCCAGGGCGGAATCACTGTTGATCACAGCCATGTCTCTGGAAGCCAACCCGGCGGAAACCGATGACGACGCCTTTCAGCATGGACCGGCCGGTCAGGAACTGACCAATCGTGTCCGGGCCAAGGCGGCATATCAATTGGGATATATATATGGAATCCAGGGCGATTTCGGGCGTTCCCTGGCAATGAGTTATCGCGCCCTGGCTCTGGATACGACCATGATTGAGGCCTACATCAACCTGGCCAATGCCTTTCAGTCATCCGGCCAGACAGATAGTCTTGAACATATTATTAAAATAACCCATCGAAGATTTCCCGGCCACCGCCTGTTGCAGAGTCTGCCCCGGATCGGGCCATAAAAAAGCCGGGGCCCCAAAAGGGACCCCGGCAAGTTCTCGCCGTAAAGATATTCTCAGCGGGCAGAGGTCCCCAGTATTTCGAGCAACCCCTGTGATCTTAATTCCCGCAATCTTCGCGATTGCTCCCGGTAAAATTCCTTGTTCAAGCCGGATCCAAACGGCCCCGTGGCACGCACTTTGCCGGTCTGGATATAAGGCTGTTCCGAAAGCCAATCCAGCATCTTGCCGAACATCTCCCGGCCCGAAACCGGCTCGAGCGGCAGGACGGTGAACGGGAAATAGGCGGTGCGGAAGACGGGGTGATCATATCTGACCGCGATTACCGTTCCTTCCTTCCTGGTAACATAGGTGGGACGGCTGATGCCGAATTTTTCCCAAGTGCTGTAGTATAGATACAACGGCGTGGCATCATAACTGCGAACGACATACCCGACTTCGGGAAGTGCGGCATAACCGGAGTCATTGCCCCCGGCGCATTGCTTGCCGGAATAATTGGCAAGTCTGAAGACGTAGACGGTATCTTCGCCGTAGATGTTCGTATCGATCGTATCCATCACCAGCGGTTTCCGGAAAGGATAAAAATATTGAGGATAGGCGGTATCCCAGAGGTAACGATTTTCCAACCGGACGGTATCGATGGCAAGAATCGGAAGGTCGATTCCAGAAATGGGCATGGCGCCCTGGAAATCCTCGATACGCGGCTGGAATCCGGGAATACGCGACTGCGTACGCCGCTGCCAATCATCGGTGTGAGTTTCTTCAACTCCGAAATAAGTCGCCAGGACTTCGGGCATCAGCGGTACACCGCCGTCTTCGTACAAGCCGGCGCCGACGCCGGCGCGGGCCATTATCCAACAACTCATTCCGGCATTTATACCATCCACGATGTAACCGCCGATGTCGGATTGCAGTTCAACCGACCCGTCAGTTTCGTCTTTAACCAGTATCATGATTTTATGTTTAAGAATATCCCGCAGAGTCATGGCCTTGGTGGTGTCATCTTCATAAAGTTGCCGGAGAGTAAAATAGTCCTGGGTATTACCATTGCGGAAATACCGAATGGTAAACCCGTTTATAACCGTATCATTGAAAACATTGACGGCATCAAAAGAGCCAGGTTTCCAGTAATTGATATATTCCGCGAAGATGTTCCTGACCATAAAGGAGTCCGCATATTGAGGTTTCCCCCGGAAGGGAACCACCGGCGGGAAAACGGGGAAATTCTGGGTGCTGGCTCGAAGATATGAGCCGTAGTCAATTACGAGGACTTCCCTTTCGAATTTCGGTTCAATGGCCGTGAAGTATTCGAAAGCCGGGATTTTATCGGGGACATTGGCATCATCCCGGGCCTGGCACCAGGCGACGAAGTACATTTGCCGGGTGGTATCGGATTCGGGGGTGACGTCCTGATTTCGGAAAATATCAAAAAGCTGGGCCGATTGCGAATAGGTCCAATCGGAGGAGGAATCCACTATTGTGGTATCGAATAACAACAGATTATCAAGATTGCCCAAATCATCGGGATCCACCACCATGGAATCGAGGTGACCGTCAATGCCCAAAAGGACACCGTTCCAGCGGCCGTAGGGGTTGGAGCCCCGCAGATTATCCACCAGGAATTTGTTAAAACTCGAGTCGATGGCCGTGTCATACGGTATGACGGAACTGTCAATCGTCGTATCCAGGCCGGTGAAGACAAAAAGCGATTCGCCTTTGCGATAGAGATCGCCGTAGGTGTCCATAAACACACTGTCGACATACTGGCTTCTGATTTCGGCCAATTGAGCCTGGGTATAGGGCCCCAGGACTTTCCAGCGATATTGGAAAGGAGGTTCATCGCCGAGACGATAATCGATAGGGTCGGACCCGCTGAAGGTCAAGACCACCCCTTCCAGAATTCCATTGGGTGAAACGGCGTTAATATAGGGGTCAATCAGACCCCCGGGGGTGGTGCCGATATCCGTTTCCGGGAAATGGTTATTTTTCAAAAAGGCCCTGTAGACGATTTGCGATTCGGCCCCCAGATTATCGACAGCCTGGAGAAAGACGTACGAGGCCACGTATTTGCGAACCGGGTCGGCGACATCGGCCGACATTCTGACGCGATCGTTGGTACCTATAAGATTTTGATCCAAATCCACTTCCTTAATAACCCAGGAAACCTCGCTATCGGGAATAATAAAGCCGGTTCCGTCTTCATCGATAAAGGTTTCCGGATCAATCACGATGGTGGATTCCACGACGGCATAGCGGAAATGAATGATATAGCCGTCGACGTCCGTGCCGTACCAATAAATAGTCGTATCCGAGGAGAAGCGGGCCCGCTCCACCGGGATATTGGTGAATTTTACGGTCGGCGAGATATTAACTCGTGCCGGGCCCTTGACATCATGGGAACATCCGCCGAAGAGGCCCGCCAGAACAATGATTGCCAGGGATATTATCAAAAAGGGGTTTTTCATATTGTTCTCCATCCTTTCGCTTTCCGGTAACCCATTAGAATAAAAGCCCGATGGAGAATCTGTGAACCTGGGTCAGGAAACCGAAATCCTGATAAGCATAGTCCACACCCAGTTCCATATCTTCCCCGATATCCAGCCGCATGCCGGCTCCGGCCGTAAGGCCGTCGGTATCGTAGTTCATTCTTTCGCCCAGTCGCAGGGCGAATTTATTCTGGTACCAGTATTCGACACCGACATTATATTTTTCCAGGTTATCTGCCGGATGCGAGCCCTCGGCGGCCAGAGTCAAGAGATGATCCTCATTATCGATAGCGTCGATGGAGCCGCCGAATTTGAAGTTAATCGGCAGGGGGAATTCCTGCTCGATAAATTTGAAATCGGGGCCGAAATTGGAAATCATCATCCCGATTTTGAAATTGCGAAAGCCGGAGTTGTAAAGAGTCCCGACATCGGCCGCCCAGCCGGAAGCGGAGTAAGTAAAGAGGTCTTCCCGAAGGAATTTTGCGGAGACGCCGATCGAAAACTTGTCGGTTAAAAAGCGGGCGTAACTGACGGAGACGGCGATATCTCCGGCGGAGAAGAACTGCTCGTTTCCGTAATAGTCCTTGCCCAAACCGTAATAATAGTCGGTCAAGAGAATATCGCCGGTGTTAAGCGAATAAACGCCGAGGCCGAGGACGCCCCCCATGGATTCCAGGGGAATAATCATGGAGACGAATTCGTAATTGATTCCGGCGGGCATTTCAATATGCGTAAACATCACTTCCCGGCCATAGGCGTAGGTCATTCCGGCCGGATTGTAATAGACCGCCGAAGCATCGTTGACGCCCGCCACGAAGGCCTCGGCCATACCCATGGCCCGTGCTGAAACACCCAGTTCCAGGAAATTCAGCCCGGTGGTTCCCACTTTGGCCTGCGGGAAGGCCGATGCCGATGCCAGGATGACGGTCAGAGCGCATATGGCCGCCGTCAATATATGCCTTTTCATATGCCTTTCCTCTATCTTCAACATCGTATTTGTCATTAGATGCTCACCTGGATACCGACTTTAACCTGGCGCCCATAGGCCCAATTATACGGATCTTTATCGTATTCCGTACCGCCGGTGACATTGTAACCATCGGTCCCGCGCGTGTCCGCCCGACCGGTGTCGCCGTAGACACCGCGAACGTTGCGGTTATCCAGCAGGTTGTCCACCCAGACGATAAAGCGCCAGTGTAAATCGACTACCTTGAAATATTTTTCGAAGCGGACGTCGAAATTCAGCCGCGAAGGCATACGCAGGGAATTTTCCTGTATGGCCAGGCCCGATTCCACGACCAGGTTGGGATACTTGGTTCCCGGCGTGAAGGGACGGCCCGATTCATAGGAACCCTGAACCGAGAAAGTCCAGCCGTTAGGGATACGAATTCCAAAGAGGCGCGGCTTCATGGTTTCGGGAATCACCAACTGGATACCGCAGTTCAATTGATGGCGCACGTCGTTTTCCAGCGGTTTTTCCGAAAGAGATTCGCGGCTAAGATAGAAGTCCTCAAAATAAGATTCGCGGGTCTGCGATTGCTTGCCGTAGGCAAAGGCGTAAGTATAGTTGACTTCGCCGTTAATCAAACGGCCGCCGCGTTTTTCAATGGTGACTTCGAACCCGCGGCTGCGGCCGTAGTCGCGGTTTTCGTACCGCTGCACCACCAGAGCGCCGCCGCCCAGGCGGATATTGGCCGAGTTGATTTTATCGAACTCATCCTTGAAATAACCGGAAACGTCGATTGTGTAATCCTCGGTCATGGCGTATTTGACGCCGAAGGAGTATTGAATGGTCTTGACGAAGTCGAGGTTGTAATTTCCGACGACGTCGCGAGCCGAGGCCGAAGCGGTATTGCGGTCGTACATGTAAGAGTACGAGGGCAGTTGATAGAAATGGCCGTAGTTGAAGTGAATCTTGGCCTTGTCCGAGATAGGGTAAGAGAAACCGATTCTTGGTGAGAATCTGGTCCTGTCGCCGTAGATGAGACCGCTCCCCAGATCGTCATTGCGGGCGACTTCCTCCAGACCGTCGGTCTGAATGAAAAAGTCGTAGCGGAAACCCATGCTGGCGATCATGGAGCCGTATTCCAGGTTATCGCGCAAGTAGATGGCGCCGGAAAGCGGTTCGTAATTATAGAAATCGCGGAGTTCGCCTATGCCGGGGAAGGAACCGCCGTCATCACGGCCGCTGTAGGGCTGCTCCAGGGAGCGAATATCTTCTTTGATAAGGGTTTCCTGGCGCAACATGGCGCCGCCCTTAATTTCATGATTGCCCAATTGGCGGTAAATGCGGCCTTCCATCGTATATTGCTCAATCCGGCGGTGATGCCAGAGCGTTTCGGATTGATAGTTGCCGGTGTTGAGGAAGTTGCTGGTGCCACCGTAATCGTAGGTACCGTTGCCGTTAAAGTCGGTAAAGGGCTCTCCCTCATCGAATTGAAAATTGGCCTCGTCATAGAGGTTGTTGCCGTTGCGATCGATAAAAGGAATACCCGGCGACCACTGATCAAAGGGCGAAGTATACCGGGAGTTGCGGTCCAGATCCTGGTTGGTCAACGAATCGGGTGACATGACGAAGATGTCAATCCCCTCATCATAGAAGCCGTTATTGTTGACGTCGGTAAAGGGCTCGCCCAGGCTGATATCTCCGTCCAGATACGATTCCGGCGTATGGGAGTCGATTACGTCGGCGCGCTCCTCATCGAATTGACCGTCGCCGTCGGTATCATATAAATAATCGCCCTGATCCCAATAACCATTGCCGTTCAGATCAACGTACGGCTCATTTTCATAGGTGTACCCGCTATTGAAGCGAAAATCGGTATAATAATTATACCCGGCCTGAACATTCTGGGATTGCGGCTGAAATTGGTAACCGAAGAAATTCATGTAAGTGTATTGCGAACCGGGCAGGTCGCGACCGTAGGCCATGGTATCGGGAAACAGGTTTATGACCGGTTCGGGCGCGTCATAGACGCCGTTATCGTTGCGGTCGTCGAATCTTTCGAATTCATCATAGCGCAGGAAATCATCGGGATCCAGGCCCTTGCCGGGATTATTGGGATCGCCCGGCCGCCAGTAGACGTCGCGATTGTAATAAGACGCCTTCAGGTAATAGTGCATATTTTTGGAGAGTTGATGAGTCAGTTCCAAAGCATAGGACTGCCACTTGGTTTCTCCGATCGGCGCCGTATTGGGAGTGTAACGATATTGCCAGTCGCCGTCATAAAAACTGGCCTGTTTATTATAACTGTTCTTATACGAGAAAATCACCTTCATGTTATTGGCCGGCTTCATCAGCAGATTGGCGTTGACGGTATAATCATTGTACTGCCGGTCAGGGATATTTATTCCCAGCAGGTTAAAGGAACCGTATTTCGGCAGGGTCGTGGATGAAGCGTACTGGTCGTAACTATAAGGCGTATTGGTTTTGGTCATTTCGGCGAAGAAAAAGTAAGTGACTTCCTTTTCTTCCAGGAAATGAAGCCCCAGGGCCGGGAAGATTTTGTTTTTCAGAACCGGATCGGGGCCGCTAACGGTGAAATAAACGTTATCGTAGTTTTCGGAATATTTATTGAGATCCTTGTTGCCGAAATCATCGGTGATATACTGCAACGTCATATTGGTTTTCTCGGCGGAACCGGTCTGGGTGGTAATTTGAATAATACCGGAAAGGGCGTTACCGTATTCGGGATCGAAACCGTCCTTGATGATGTTGATTTCCTGAATGGAGCCGGAAGTCAGGGACAAGCCCAGCTGGGTGGGTCCGGCGCCGCCCAGGGGGTCGGAAATGCTGACGCCATCGACGATATAAGCCACTTCGCCGACACGACCGCCGCGGATGATGATCTCGCCTTCATTGGTGGTCACTACGCCGGCGGTGGATTGCAGAAGTTGGTCGACGTTTTGGACCGGCATCGTCTGAATCTGTTCGCGGCTTAAAGTCGATTTGGAAGAGACTTCGAATTTGTTAATGCGGTCGCGATTGGCCACGACCTTAATTACAACGCCGGTTTCGGAGACGGTCGATTCCATGGCCGCGTCCTGTTCCGTGGTGATATCGGCATTAACGACTACTTCATCGATTTCAATAGTCGAGTAACCCACCGTGCTGACGCGCAGGGTATATTTGCCCGGGGGCACCAGGTGTATCATATAATTGCCGTCCGGATCGGTGACGGCGCCTTGCGTCGTCCCGACGATAGCAATAGAAACCCCCGGCAAGGGGTCGCCGGTGCTTTTATCTTTAATCATACCCTTAATTTTGCCCGCATTGGCGGCCATAATGATCGAGGGCAGACAAATGATAATGCCCATTAAAACGGCGAAGAGAATCAGTCTTCCGGGTGCTCTCTTCATTTCCCTATCCTCCTGACTATTTAAATAATTACTCTTTTTCAACCTTTATAAAACGCCTGGAAAAACCGCCGATGATTTGGGGTCAGAGAAATGTTTACGGGGGCGGTTATAAGTGAGGGTATAATCGCTGAATATGTCCTGTCTTATCAAAGTTGCCGTTACCTCTCCCATCGCAATTCCATGGCATTTACAAGTTACCATAATACCCCGCAATTCGGCCCCAAGTCAAGCGATTTTTTCCTTTTTTACCCAGTCAGCAACTCCAAATCCGTTCGTAAGTTAAAGACTGGAATGGAGGTTGTTTTGTTTAATCGGCGGGACGGCGGGAAAGCGATAATTTCGGAAAATCTTTCAGGCGTCTTTCGAGGAACATATAATCGTCCGGGGATATCGGAGTTTCGAGGAATTCTACACCAAGACGACGGGAAAAAGCCGTCCGCATCGGCTCTTTAAAATCAAGAATGGTAAGAGGTAAGAGCGACCCGGCCGGCAGCATCGGGGACGGGAGCGCTTCCTGGCCTATGGCGGCGCAACTTCTTATGCCATTAACCTTTAGTGACCCCTGATGAATAAAGCCGGAGCCCAGGCGACGTTGGGCGCCACCGGCAATTTTGCCGGACAGGCAGGTGATTTCATAACGCGAAACCGAATCAAAGCAGGCGTGAAGGGCCTTTTCGGATGATTCTACGAAGCGCCGATCGGAATTTTTTTGCCAGGACGCCGAAAGCCCCAGGGATTGGAATATTTCCACGAGTGCTTCCGAAATCAGGCTGACGGTGGCCGACAGCGACCGCCATTCCGGATCAAGTATTTCCAGATTGGCCGCCAGGGTGAAGGTGAGTTCGGAGGGGTCGTGGAAAATCGCTCGTCCCCCGGTCACCCGGCGAATTATCGGAATATTTCCCTCCAGTAATTCCGGGTCGACGGCTCTATCAAGTTTTTGATTATAGCCGATAGTGATGGCTTCTTCCGCCCAGGAGTAAAGGCGCAGGCAGACAAGTTGGGGGTCTGACCGGACTTGTTCGAACAACCAGTCATCAAAAAGCATATTAAAGTAAGGGTCGCCTTCGGGCTGGGCGTAAAATAAGCCGGATTTCATGAAATCAATTTAAGGATGCTTTTAAAAAGAGGCAAGCCCGGCCGTCTAAGAAACGGCGTATTTTATGGCAGTGGGCTATCGATAGGTTCAAGTTGGAAATCGAGTTCGTTCAAACCAATTTTGATTTCAATTGAACCGGATAATGTTTTGTATCCAATTAAAGAGACTTCGACCTGATAAGATCCGGAAGGGATGCTTAGTAACTGGTAGTGACCTCTGAAATCCGATTTGGTGCAGTAAACTCCGAAACAGACATTAACCCCGGGCAAGGGATCATCGAATCCGGTTGTCACATCCCCACGGATGGTAGCCGCGTGGTAGGCCAACACGGTTAGCGATAATTGTTGATAGACGCTGTCTTTCGAGTCCCTGACGGTTATTTTAATATTATGCTGCCCCGGGACATCCGGCGCCTGCCATTTAGTGGTCTGGTTTTGGTTTCCCCCAGGGAAGGAACCGGCATCGGCTGTCCACCGATAGGAAAGCGAATCGCCGTCGGCATCATAGGCATTGCAGGACAAAGTGGCCTGTTGTCCCATTGGCAGGGACGTGGGACTTATGGAAATACTCATTATTCGCGGTGGTTGATTATTGTCGCCGGAATTGTCAGGGGGATTATTCACTCCCCTTTCCGAACAGCCGGATAAAGTCACAAGGACCATCAAAACAAAGAGCAGGATGCGTACTGATTTAAAGCCGTTCATGGGCTTCCCCGGGTTCCCAGACTTTTAAAATACGCCCAGGAGGAATCGAACCCCCAACCTTCTGGTCCGTAGCCAGACGCTCTATCCAGTTGAGCTATGGGCGCATTTTATATCCGATAAGCCAAGATATCTAAACGGCATGAGATTTGTCAATAGAAAAGCCGGAAAGGATTGTGGCGAATTAAAATATTCGCGGCCGAATCCCGGGAAAGTCAATCGCCAGAGTAAAAGATAATAAACAGGACGGCAATGACGATAAAGGCCAGGAAAATCAGCATCAGGGGCAAATGGGAGGTTTTGGAATCGGCCGTTATCGTAATATCTTCTTCGGCGGCCTTTTCCCTGATGTCTATTATGGTATTAACAATGCTGTTTTCAAAAGCCAGGGCCTCTTCCCCTTCTTTGGATACGGTTACCGGTCCGAAGGATTTTATGTCCTCGGGCGGCTTTTCGATCGAATCTATGCGAACGGTCAAAACCGTGACATTATCCTGGCCGCCGTGTTCATTGGCCAGTTTAATGAGATTTTCGACCATGGCGTTCAGATCTCCCAGGCAGGAATTAAGGACGCTCCGTATTTCCTCATCTTCGGCGTAACCGCATAGTCCATCGGTGCATAGAATAAATATGTCGCCGGCCTTCAGGGGTTCGGAACGGAAATCGACATCGACCCGCTCGTTGACACCGAGGGCGCGGGTGATGACGTTCCGGCCGGCCATGCGAGCGGCTTCCTCGGGTGAGACCTGGCCGCTGGCCTGAAGTTCCGAAACCCAGGAATGATCGCTGGTCATACGTATGAGGCGGTCGCCCACATACCGGTAGACGCGGCTATCGCCGACATGAGCGATACCGGCCAGATTTTCCTCCAGAACCATGGCCACCAGAGTGGTACCCATGCCGGACAGGGCGCTATTGGCCCGAGAATGGATATAGATGCTGCGGTTGGCGATGCGGATGGCGGAAATAAGCAAAGCCCCCCTCTGCGGCAGTTCCGCCGGGGGGTTCAATTCCGGATGGGCTGTTATTTTTTCCGCCAGATCGGTGAAGCAATAGCCGATGACATCGCAGGCTTCGCGCGAGGCGACTTCGCCCGCCTGGTGACCGCCCATGCCGTCACAGACAATAAATAAATCATTTTCGCGGTCGATTTTAAGGGAATCCTCATTACCTGCGCGAACCAGCCCCCTATCCGACCGACCTGCCACGGAATAGGTAAATTTCAAGCGTGCTCCGTCCTTATGATAGTGCTCTTTTATCTCCGGATGCGGCCATATTCGGTTATAATAAAATTGTTAAGGCCCTCATTCAAGATAATTTTTAGATATTTTTTAGGGTTCGGGGACGAAAAAGGGGCCGGGGAATAAAATAGAAACCCGGTCGCGGCAAGGCCGGACCGGGTTTTCCAACTTCCTATGTCAACTCTTTCTATTTCAAAAGAGTCATTTTTCGAACCGCGGAAAAGCCATCGGCCTTTAAACGGTACAAATAAATTCCGCTGGCCAGAGAAGCCCCGGATATGTTGATGCTATGCGTACCGGCGGCCCGGCGACCCAGGTCAATGGCCTCGACCTTTTCCCCGAGCAGGTTGAAGATTTCCAGCGTGGCCGACGCCGCCGTCGGCAAATTAAAAGAAACGGTCGTGGCCGGGTTAAAGGGATTGGGATAATTCTGGTAAAGGATGAAACCGGAAGGCAGGGTCGGGTCTTCGTCTTCAATATCAGTAGGCGAAATCAGGGTAACGACGGAGCCGGCATAGGAGACGGAGTGGTCGATTCCCGAAGCGATTTCAAATTCAATCTGATCGCTGCCGGATAAGGCGCTGATGGGGACCCACAGCGTAAAATCCACATGGCCGGTCTCGCCGGCGCGCAGGTATGTAAAATTGTCGGAAAAATCGGTCAGCCAGCCGTTGGAAGACATGGCCGAAACGACTTTGAAGAAATCAATGCCATTGCCGGTATTCTTAACCAGAACCGAGTAAGTGATGATCTGGTTGGGCGAAGCGATCTGACCGGTCGGTCCGGTAAACTCCGCCTGGACAATACCCTCGGCGGCCAGATTGACTTCCTTATTTTCTCCCATAGCGCCAAAAGTAGCCTCGTCCGGGCCCAGGATTGTCGTCGGCCGTCCGTTTAGTTCAAAAACCAGGGGATCATCGGTAGTGATACCGGCGTCATCGGTGACACCTATGAAGCCATAGCCGGGACCGAAAGACAAGGTTGAAATGGTATCGGTTCCAACCAGGATCATATCCCCTTCGACATCGAAATAGACGTCCACCACCGATCCAACCGGCGCGGTGAGGCCGTTATATTCCGAAACCATGGTTTTGCCGCCGAAGTAATTGGTCCAAACCGGAAACTGCGCCCATCCTTGAGCGGCCAGTAGGAGAAATCCGATCCCCACCGCAAATAATGTTAGGGCTTTTCTTTTTCTCACTATAATCACCTTCCTTTTCCCACCGTCCCGTCGATTATGACGGGACGGAAGGATGGGATTTATGGTCAATTCACCTTACTTCATCAATACCATTTTACGGGACTGGGCGAAATCGCCGGCTTTCAGGCGGGCGAAGTAAATGCCCGAAGCCACCGAAACGCCGCGGTCATTCCGGCCATTCCAGATAACCGTAGTAATGCCGGCCTGCGCCACACCGTCAAACAGGACCGTCACCTTCTCGCCAAGGACATTATAGACTTCCAGCGTAACCTGGCCGGAGGTCGGCACGGCGAAGGAAAGCGACGTGGTCGGATTGAACGGGTTGGGATAGTTCTGGGTTAAACCGAATCTATCCGGCAGGAGGCTGGCATCGCCGCCGACCCTGGCGGTAAGGGCACCGATTTCCAGGGTGCGGTTCTGGCCGGACCAGGTGAACTGCTCGGCGGTTTCGATACCGTCGATTACCAGATGGAATTTGCCGCCGTCGGCCGGACCTTCGACTTTTTCGGACAAAGGATCATTGCCATAGACCGGCATAAAGCCGAAGCGTCCGCCATTGGTAACGGTCCCGGCGCCGATAATCTTACCGTCGTTGGCGACAGCCAGTATCTCGGAACCGGTCGCGACCATTTGGCCGTCGAGAGTCAGACGATGCGAGTAGAGGTCGACCCACAGCCGCGAGGTGGAAACCTCGTTATGCGAAACGGCCGGGTCCATTTTGGCCAGGAACTGCCCAAAGGACATAAGCGGCCCCACGCCGGGGTAAACCAGGTCCATATCCATCATCATATTAATCCAGTAGCCGAAAGTCGGCCGCATGAATTCGAGGCCGGAATATTCCGGTAAGTCGGGATCATAGGATTCCGGTCCGCCATTGCGCCAACCGGTAACGACATCCATGTGGTCAATGATGCCGCCCAGAGCATAGGCCGGTTCGAATTCGCTATCCGGCAGATAGGAAACCAGATTCCAGCCTGCTTCCAGACCGATCGGAGTGGTGGCCGCCACCGGCGAGCCGGTGATGGTCAGGGTGGCCGGATTGTACATCTTAACCCAGAATCCGTGGAGGTGATCGCAATTTCCGAGGGTTGAGAAATCGGGTAGACTCGGGTCGTAGGTGAATCCGCCCTGCTCAAAGCCGAGGATAACCTCGACATCGCCCATGATATCGCCAAAAAGCGTTTCGATATCATCTTCGGGCGTATCGACATTCCAGGAAATCAGATTCCAGCCTTCGGCCAGATCGATGGTTACGGTGTTAACCGTGAACAGGTCAAGGCAGACCTCGACCATTTCTCCGGCTTCGGTCCAGAAATTATTGCCGACAACATTGGCCGGATAGCCATTAATGAAGAAGGAAATCATATCGCCCGGCTCGGCGCCGTCTTTGACTTCAGGTGTGCGCGGATCGTCGCCGTAGACTTCCATGCTGAATTCGCCCGGTATGGTGACATAAATGGTCCCGACGTGAAGACCTTCGGGAGTGAAGGCATCAACCACGGTTCCGGCGGGAAGCGGCACATTCTGGAAGAAACTGACGCAGGTTTCGCCGCTGAAGAATTGAACCCAGAAAGGCGACTCGTGGACCGGATCGACCGGCCGAAGAACGATGTCAAAACCAATCTGGCCAAATTCGATTTCTTCCATCAGGCCGGGATAATAGCCTTCTTTATGAGCGTAGGCATCGAACGGGAATACACCCAGCGTCCCGCAGGCAAACTGGCCGTTGATATCGGAAATCTGGGTGGTCATGAGACCGCCGGCCGGGAAATCATCCCACAGTTCCACCGTGGCACCTTCAATTTCATTGCCATCGGTATCGATAACGCGGCCGCAGACAAATCCCGATTGATCATCGACCACGATGCCGCCGGGAGTGAAGACGGGAATAATCCGGTCGGAAAATTCGTCTTCGAAGAAGAGATAGTTATCGGGCGGGATAGTGGTTTGATCGATTTCAATAAAGGTGGGCGGCAGGAAAGGATTAATGGCGAAGTAGAGTTTCGCCAAAAGGCCTCTTCCCGGCTCCACGGGATCGCTGAACACGGGATCGACCACGACCAGGACCTTGCGGGTGCCGTTGTCGTGAACGAAATATTTATTATCGACGCCATGGACCCGGGTACCCACGAAAGATACCGAATCCAGGATCAGGCCGGAAGAACCCCATTCCAGAGGGATATTGATCCGGGTCAGATCATCATTATTCTTGAAATAAACCGGTACCATGACATGATTGCCGGTCACGCCCGGGACGGTGGAAACCCAAACGGAATCGGGCGGAACCACGGCGGGAGTGATATTCAGCATCACGTAGACATCCAATGGGGAATTGACGGCATCATTGGAGGTAATGGTAATGGTATCGACATACAGGCCCCAACCCGTTATCAGGGACGCGTCAATATCGAAGAACAGGGTATTGGGCGTCATGAGCGGGAAGGTATTGGTGAAGGTCAGCCAGGCCGTCTTATTGGCCGCCGTGAAGGCGATATTTCTATCATAAGTTTCGGAGACATGCAGCATCTGGCCGGTGATGGAGCCGCCCTCAACCACGGTCAGGTTGAAAATAGTCGGATCGACTTCGAGGATCGGATCGGGCATCGGCAGGAGTGTGATATTCTGATTGCATTGAATCTGATTGCCGCATTCATCCACCGCTGTCCAGACGCGGACAATCAGGTCTTCAGTGACCTCGTCGCTGTAACTGACGGCAACATCTTCATCACAAAGATCGACAGCCGTGGCGAAGCCGGTGGCATCCGGCGAAGTATCGCCGCCAAAGATAACCGTGACATCCTCGGGGCAGGTGAGAACCGGCGAGGTTTCATCGGCGACCGAGATTATCTGGACACACTGGGCACTGTTGCCGGCGTCATCGACGGCGTAGAAAGTGCGCGTTATGACATAATTTTGCGGACAATCGCCGTAAGTGATTTCCTCGGAGAAAGAAATGGCCGGTGAGAGATCACAATTATCCGTGGCCGTAGGCATACCGGTATGTTCATAATCGGTGGGATCTTCACAGGAGAGGCCGATATCGGCCGGGCAAGAAGTAATTTCGGGAGCGGTCTCGTCAATCAAAGTAATGGTCTGAATGCATTGCCCGACATTGCCGCAGGCATCGGTGGCCGTCCAGGTGCGGGTGATAACGACGCCGTCAACCGCATCGGTGTAGGCGACCACGGGAGCGGAATCACAGTTGTCAACCGCCGTGGCGACACCGGTCTGCGAAGGATCGGTCGAAGCGGCGCAATCGATATTGATATCGTCGGGGCAGGTCAAAACCGGAGCCGCTTCATCGATAACGATAATGGTCTGAACGCAGGTGGAGAAGTTGGCGTCGTCATCCTCGGCCCGCCAGGTGCGGGCGATGGTTTTCTCAAAGGGGCATGAGCCGGGCGTTTCTTCATCACTATAGGAAATGGCCGGCTCGGGGTCATTGTCATCGACGGCCGTGGCCGTCCCGGTGACAGAGGGGTCGGTGGCGCTGTTACAGGAAACGGTGATATCATCCGGGCAATCGATTATCGGCGCCCCGGAACCCTGAATGGTTATGGTTTGAACGCACTGAACGCTGTTGCCGCAGGCATCGGCGGCCGTCCAGGTGCGGGTAATAACGGTCGTGTTCGCGACATCGGCATAGGTCACGGCCGGGGCCGGGTCGCAATCATCGGTGGCCGTGGCGAACCCGGTCGCCGAAGGCTCGGTGGAAGAACCGAAAGGTACGGTGATATCGTCCGGGCAGGTTATTACCGGAGCGATCTCATCGACCACCGTAATGGTTTGAGCACAGGCGGCAATATTGCCGGCCGCGTCGACAGCCGACCAATTACGGGTAATTATTTTCTCCTGCGGGCAGGAGCCAGGGGTTTCGACGTCGGAATAGGTGACTTCAAGTCCGGCGGCGCAGTTGTCCGTGGCATAAGCATAACCGGTCAAAACCGGATCAAGCGTGGAACTGCAGGAAATAACGACGTCGCTGGGACAGGTGATAGTCGGATCTTCGGTATCGTTGACAGTCACGGTAAAGGAGCATGCCGCCGTATTGCCGCTGGCATCGGTGGCCAAAACATTCACCGTCGTGACTCCCGGTTCGAAAAAGGTCCCGGAAGGCGGGTTGGCAACCACGCTGGGGACGCCGCAATTATCGGTGGCGTCGATTTCGAAATTGACGACAGCGCCGCACATGGCCAAATCATTACTCACGACAATATTGGCCGGGCAGGTCACCACGGGGTCAGTATTATCGGGATTGATCGTCAGGACCCAGTCGCACTGGTCGGTGGCCTCGCCGTCATCGGCGATAAAAGTAATGGTAAACTGGCCGTCCTGATCGCAGGTGGGAGTCCAGTTGAATACGCCGTTAAGGAATGTCGCCCCGGTCGGAAGATTTTCCGCCGATATGGTAACTTCATCGCCGGCGTCGGGATCGGTGGCGGTAACGGTGCGCTGGATATTGGCGCCGACTTCAACGGCGGCATTATCCGGACAGGAAATTTCCGGAGGATTATTTACGATGGGAGTGCCGATGGTAAAGCAGTACGGGCCGTTAAAAGTGATCGGATTCAGGTCCACCGGGAACAGCCAATCCCAGTCAGGGATGTCCTGGTGGGTTATGGAATCCATGCAAAGAATTCCGTTTTGAGCCGATCTCATATTAAAACGGATGTACGGCTGATCCGGGTTCGAGGCCGGTAAACCGGCGCCGAAGGTCAGAAAACTGAAGTTTATGGAGTCAGGCAGAGAGCCATCGAAGCCGTTTCCGGCCGGGAAAATAAGTCCGGGGCCGAAATAAGTGGCGAAATTATTAAGATACTGGACACTGGGAAATGACAGATCGCCGCCGCTGACCGTAACGTGCTGGACTTCGGTCAGGCCGGCCGTTCCCCGGAATCCGAAAGAGAAACTGCCGCCGCCGTTATCGATATTTATCATATCGATCCAGATATCGACCGTAAAATCGGTATTCAGCGGAATCGAACCGCCGGCGGCCTGGGGCGATTCGGCATGAACAATCATGTCGGCATAAGCCTGTCCGAAACCTAAAAATACCAGACAGGCCAGCATCATGACAAGCCGGTTAATTCTCATGAATCTCTCCTTGAATCTGTTAAAAACGACATTTTCTGTAATGTGCGAATTGGAAAATATGAGTTTGACTCGGTTCAATAGTTTTTCCTACCCGAATATACAATATAATTACGACGAAATTAAGCCACACTCATTCGGATAGTATTAGCCACTAATTTCAAATCTGGCAGTTTTATCAGCAAACTTAATACCGAAGTATCAGCCCGATTATCAAGATAACAAGTAAGTCTATGTTATTTTCCGACTTTATTATACGATTTTGTCTGTGAAAGTCAAGCTAAAATCCGGTACGCCCATGCGCACAGCTTTGCCATTTTTGGTCAATTAGCTGCATCCTGTCGACGATGCCTTGCCCAGAGAAGTAACAACATTAAAAAGGCCCCGAGAAAATCGAGTAGGAAATCATAGACGTCGGGATTTCGCCCCGGGATTTTGGATTGAAAATATTCATCGAAAACGGCAAAGAGAATTAAAAATCCCAACGAAGTAAAGGTGACGGCCCCGTAATTTTTATGTCCGTAAAGGTCGGAAAAGGAGCGGAAGATGAGGACGGCAAAGACGGCGTATTCCAGAAAATGAAAAAACTTGTCGGCCAGGATGAATGAAATTTCCGGGAGTTTATCCCTCGACAACGAGGAAACGCCGATGACCAGGACGGCATACATCAGGGCCGGAAAATGATATAAAAAAAATCTTTTCATCGTTTCTTTCCAGACGAGCCATAAGACTATATCGCGATCTATCTTTGAGCAAGCAAAAAAACGTTTCGGGGTCGGATAGGGTCAAAAAGATTTATATTGACATGCCGGGTGGGGTTGTTCTTTTTCAAAGGTGATACTATTTCACGGATAATAAATATCGAAGGCAGATGGAATTTTCGAAAATCTTGAGCAAGTTTAAAGAAGATCTCGCGCAATATCCGACGATGCCGTCGCTGGTAGGACAAAAGGTCTATTTAAGAGCGGCTTCCGACGACGATATCCGGGCGGCTTTCCCCTGGTTTCTGGCGGCAGAGCCTCAAACGCTTATTGTTGAGCCGGTTAGTATCGGTTCGGACGGTGATTTGGTCGAATATTATAGAAAGCGATCGGCGCTGGATACCCAGCAGGTATTCGCCATAGTCTTGAAGGAAGGGCATCGTGTCATCGGGCTGACCGGGTTTCATTCGCTTAACCGCCTGGCGCGCTGGGCCCATATCGATATTATACTGGCGCCCGAGGAGCGGAAGAAAGGCTTCGGCACCTCCGCCCTGCATCTTCTCGTCAGAAACCTGTTTCTGGACTTGAACCTGAATAAGTTGTATTTCCATGGGGGCGCCAATAACAAAGCGGTTCAAGGCCTTTGCAAGAAACTGGGTTTTGAGAAAGAGGGGACTTTAAGCGAGCATCATTTTTATCGCCAGCAATTTTACGATACCCTGATTTACTCCTTGCTTAAATTTAAGTGTGATTTCATCCATGTGGTGGATTCCGGCAGTTGAGGCACAGGACCCTTTCGTATAATCAATGAAATCGAACCGCCAATAAATGAGGGAAAACCAAATGAAGGTCCGTGACATTCTTAAGGCCAAGGGCGGCCAATGCGAGACAATCCATCCCGAGGCCACCATCAAGGAGGCCATGGATCGGATTATGGATAAGAAAATAGGCGCGCTTCCTGTCATGAAGGATAAGAACTTGGTCGGAATAATCACGGAAAGAGATATTTTCCGCTTGATTTATAAGCATCGCGAAGATCTCCGGGAGATTTTCGATAACAAAGTCGCTGACGTTATGACCACGCATCTTATTATCGGGGTGCCCGACGACGATATGGAAGCGGTCGAGGCCCTGATGACCAATAACCGGTTTCGTCACCTGCCCATTTTGGACGGCAAAAAACTGGCCGGTATTGTCTCCATAGGAGATGTGGTCAAAATGGAAGCCAAAAATCTGAAAATAGAAAACCGTTATCTCCAGGATTATATCGTGGGCAAGTATCCGGGCTAAACCCGGATTATGGCTTTTTTATTTCATATTGAATCGCCGCCAGGCGCAATTTCAATCTACCCCGTTTAATCATTGATTCCGAACCGACTTCCCCGGCCGCTGTTAAATTTTTGCACATTTTGACGATAATACCCCATAGATAAGTCATTTACCGGGCCGAATTATGGGGTAAACTTTGCCCGGGAGAAAATCAGTGGTTTCGAGACTGAAAGGGATTTTATGCCGTCCAGTAATTACAACCAGATATCGCACATCATGGATATTATCATGCGGACACGCCCGGAGAGCCTCCTGGATATTGGCGTCGGTTTCGGCAAGTTTGGTTTTCTCTGCCGGGAATACCTGGAGTTATGGGACGGTCGCGATGTCTACGGGCAGTGGCAAAGGCGCATCGACGGAATCGAGGTCTGCGAAAAATATATTACGCCGCTCCAGAAAATGATTTATAACAAAATTTATATAGGCAACGCCCTCGAAGTCCTGCCCACCCTGGATTATCTATACGATGTTATCCTGATAATCGATGTCCTGGAACATTTCGATGTTGAGGACGGGATCCGGCTTCTGGAGGAATGTACCCGGCTGGGGCGAAGTATTCTGGTTTCCACGCCCAAAGATATTTCCGAACAGGGGGCGGCTTTCGGCAACGAGCACGAGCGGCATCGTTTCCAGTGGAAAAAAGAGCATTTCCAGTCGCCCAATATGTATGTCATAAATCACCCTACGAAACTAATCATGTATTTCTCGGCCAAACCGCTGGAAGAGCCGGCGGCGAAAGGGTGAAGGCCTCGGTGATGGGAGAAAATCGGAAGCCGCTGGTGGTGCTTTTGGGACGCGCCGATTGGGCCGGTTCCTGTTATTCGGTTAGCCGAGCCATAAATCAAACAGGCCAAATGGATTGCCGCCATGTCAGTCTTTATCCCCACATATTCGGGTTCCCGGCCGATATCGTAATTCCCATCTGCAATGTTCCCCATCCGGGAAAAGCCACGGATTATCCCCGTGAATACGAGGAAACCCAGGTACTTTTTCGACAGGCTGATGTGATCCATATCTGGAATGATCTCCCTCATGTTTTTGACGGCCTGTTACCCGTCCCGCAGGACAAAATCAGGTCATGCACCTTCACGGGGACGCTCTATCGCCAGAATCATGTCGCCATAAACCGCCATTTAAAGGCGCGGGGGTTGAAACTGGCGGTACAGAACCCCACCTATCGCTTTCCCGACGAGTACGACGCCGAATTTATACCGCATGCGGTGGATATTTCGAAACTGAATCCCCTCCCGATACAGGAACGGGAAAGCGGGAGTATCGGCTGTTATCGTCCGGAACACCGCAGTACCACGGCGCACGCCGATATTACTTTACTGGAATCACTATTGGGGCGAAACCACCCCGACTGGCATATCGCTCTGGATAAGACTATCCCCTGGGAAGAAAGAATGAGACTCATGCCCCGGTGCCGATATTTCTTTGAGTATATGGACGCCAACATGGGGTACTGGGGGCGCTCGGCTTTGGAGGCCTGTGCCATGGGAGTGCCGACCTTCAGTTTTGTTTCCGAGAAAGCCCTGGCCATGTCCCAGGGAAGAATAGGACGGCCGGCGGTGATTCATGTCACTGGAGAAATTTTAGAGAAGACCCTGCTTCGTTATCTGAATCTTGACCCCGAGGAATATAAAGAGCTTAGTCTGGCCTCACGGGCATGGATAGAGAATTATTACAGTTATCAGGCCGTGGGAGAACTTTATTCCCGTTTCTTTGAATCTCTGGCGATTCCGAGTCGAGAAAAGCCGGATCAGCCGGGAAAACTGATACTGAAAGTCTCGGCCGAGCCGGCTGAAAATGAATACAGCATGCCTTCCAGGACTCTTCGCCATGAGGAAAACTCGGTCGGCCGCAATGACCCCTGTCCCTGTGGAAGCGGCTTGAAATACAAAAAATGCTGTCTGGCCAAATCGACCGCTTAATTATTTTCGGTCATTTATAATCCTTCATAATTTACAACAGAGACCTAAATTCTTCTTGCCAAATTTCAAAATATAAAAGATTATTCCGGTCATGGATTTTCCCATGTTCTTTATTGATTTTTTCGGCAATCGTCTGCTGATCGCCGTCATCGGTTCCATACATGTTTTCATAAATCACCCCCTGGCCGTGGGCGCCTATCCCCTGGTGACGCTTATGGAATGGTGGGGATACCGGACAAAAAACCCCGATTGGGATAACCTGGCGCATAGAATTACCTTTTTTCTTTTCGTGGTTACGACTTCCGTCGGGGCTTTGACCGGAGTCGGCATCTGGTTCAGTACGGCCCTTATCGCTCCTTTCGGGATCGGGAGCCTTCTGCGCGTCTTCTTCTGGGCCTGGTTTACGGAATGGATCGTTTTTGTTTCGGAAGTGCTTCTCATCATGGCCTATTATCTCCTCTGGAAAAAGTGGGGTGCGGGAATCCACAAGAAATTGCATATCGGACTGGGGGCGGTATTGTCGATTTTCTCCTGGTTCACCATGGTGATTATTGTGGCCGTGCTGGGGTTCATGATGGGTTCGGGGACATGGCCCCAAGACCAATCATTTTTGTCAGCCGTATTCAATCCCCTCTATCTGCCCCAATTGGCTTTCCGTACGACCTATGCCTTAATCACGGCCGGCTTGTGCGCCTGGTTTCTTATCTTTTTCTTCACCAAAAAAGGAACGGAGATCCGTCAAAAGGCGGTCCGTTTCGTGGCGCGATGGATATTGGCCTGGTTCGTGCCTTTTGCGCTGGCTTCGCTATGGTACTGGCAGAGAATTCCCGAAGACATGAAAGCCAATCTCAATGTCGGGCTTTTGACACAGCGGTTTATGCAATGGCACGAGACTCTGGCGGTGCTCATGCTCTTCGCCCTGGGCGCAATAATCATCGTGGCGCTTATCGGAGCCATACGCCCGCGTATGATTCCCGGCCTGGTTTTAATAATTCCCTTTGCCCTGGGCTTGTGGCTTTTGGGGCATTTTGAACGGGTGCGGGAGTTTATCCGGAAGCCTTACGTCATCGCCGACTATATGTACTCCAACGGTGTCAAGGTGTCCGACCTCCCGGTTTATCAGCGTGACGGCATCCTGGCCCACGCCGCCTTTGTGGAGAATCGGCAGATTACTTCGGAAAACATGTTGGCCGCCGGCCGCGATGTCTTCCTGGTAACCTGTTCCCGATGCCATACCACGGCGGGTTTGAACAGCGTCCGTACCAAATTTGCCACCATGTATGGAAACGAACCCTGGGACAAAAACGCCCTTCTGGCTTTTTTGGCCACGATGCATACCTCGCGGACGTTTATGCCGCCGTTTCCCGGAAACGATAAGGAGGCGGAAGCCCTGACGACCTATCTGAAGAATTTGCAGTTCGATCACGAGTTTATTATCGACGCCCAGGCCGATTGGAAAATATCTTCGCCCGCGACAGGAATTGCGCCCCGATGAAAAATATATGATGCGAAAATTATCTATATTGACAATTTCCCTGCTGGGGTTGGCGAGTTTTATTCAGGCCGCACCAATCCCCCGCGATATCGATTTGCCATTACCCCTCGATGAGTGGACTCTGAAATTTCTCCTGGTCATACTTTTTCTGGCCCATATTTTCTTCATCAATCTGATGCTCGGAGGGGCGGTCCTGTCGGTCATTTTCGAGATGGTGGGGCGGAAGTTTCCGCACTATGACGCCCTGGGCAAGAAAATATCGGAGACGGTCACGGTCAATAAGAGTATCGCCGTGGTCCTGGGGGTGGGGCCGCTCTTATGCATTAATCTGGCCTACACTACTCATTTTTATTCGGCCAACGCCTTGACCGGACTGGCCTGGATTTCGGTCATTCCCCTGGTAATAATCGCCTTCCTTTTGGCCTATCTTCATAAATATACCTGGGATAAGTGGACCGGCGAGAAAAAGCCGACCCATATCCTGGTCGGATTAAGCGCGGCTTTGATTTTTCTGTTCGTGCCGCTGATTTTTCTGGCCAATATCAACCTCATGCTCTTCCCGGCCGACTGGCAGGGAGTCCGGGGATTTTTCTCATCCTTGAGAGTGGGCAACGTTTTCCCCCGGTATTTTCACTTTCTGACCGCTTCGCTGGCCGTGACATCGCTTATCCTGGCCTGGTGGTATGGTCGAAAAAAATACCCGGTGGAAAAATTCCTGCCGGGATTCACACACGAGGGCTTGCGCCGTCTGTTTTATCGTCTGACTTTCTATGCCACGGCGGCGCAATTGGTGTTCGGCCCCCTGTTGCTCTTCACGCTCCCCTATGAAGGAATCACCACCTGGCTTTTAATAATCGTCGGCCTTGTCATCATATTGGCCATAGGGATTCTTCATTTATTGCGCCGCGAAATAAAGGTCCCGAACGAAAAAATCGGGCGGATGTTTATTCCGGTCTTACTGACATTGACTTTGGTGGTCTTATTGATGGGGACGGCGCGGCATCTGTATCGGGAGGCCTGCCTGGTCGAGCATACCCGGCTAATCGCGGACCGCTCGCAATCCTTTCAGGCCAACGTCATCGGCACCCAGATGCGTCTGGCGGCAGGGCTCGATGCCGGCGCGGCGGTCGGAGGCGGCCCGACCGGGGAAAAACTATTTATCAATTGTGCCGCCTGCCACGCCTTGAATAAGGTCCTGGCGGCACCGTCGCTGGTGGAAGTCTATTCCCTTTACAAAGACAATCCTGAAGGTATCGTGACCTGGGCCAAAAATCCGGGCAAGAAACGGCCGGAATTCGCGCCGATGCCCTCGTTTGCGCACCTCGGCGATGAGAAACTGCGCCTGGTGGCGGATTATATTCTCGAGATGGTATCCGGGAGCGGAGTTTCGATACTGGAGTAGGACGGAGAGATTGCTTCGCTTCGCTCGCAATGACGAAGCCACAGTATTTTAGAGTTCGCCAAGGGGTGAGCCATCATGGACCACTATTAAAATCATAGAAGCGTTCCGTCAGTTCCTGCCCCGTTGAAGGTGGAGATTGAACTTACGGCAGTTAGGTTAAGATCAATCATAATAATTAATAACTCTCCCTAAATTTCGAAGAGTATATTTTCCTCTATTAATGGTACATATTTCTCATATAAATTCCTATGCATGGAGATCTTAAGCCGATTATTTTTGCCTGACTTTTCTATAATGTCTTTAATGCTATCTATCTTTAATAAATAATAGTCACTTTGCCCAAAAGCCATCAATCTAGCCGCCCCCACCATAAACCGCGCCAAGTCTCGCCCCTCCAATTTATTTTTGGCTTTTATAAAAACTCGTTCACAGCTTTTTAGAACATTATTACTTATAAGGATTTCGTATGAGTAAAGAATATATTCCATTAAGGATTCTGCATCGAACAAATATTCGGTAGAAGATAGAATCCGATCTATAACCCCAATGCATAAAAGTAGTTTAATATCATGTTTTTCATTAGACCCCTTTATTCCATTAAGGACGTCAATAAGTGCTAAAACCAGAATTTCTCTCAATAGATAATCCTGGAGTTTAAAGTACCTTGGAAAGACTTTATGCCAAATTTGTCCATGCCTAGGTCTTTTTCGATAGCCAAAATTTTTCCAGGTATTATCATTAAGTAGCGGTTGAAGCGTATTCCATGTAAGATACGATACCAAATCATTTATATCGGTAATTTCATTACTCATATCTGGCAAAACTATACGGAAATAATTTAATCGGGGTGAGAGGATTTGAACCTCCGACTCCTTGCTCCCAAAGCAAGTGCGCTAGCCAGACTGCGCCACACCCCGGCGGTACTGAATTAAGCTAAATTGTCGGGTTTCTCATTCCCGTTTAAAACGTGAATTCGGAACGCCAACCTACATTAAAATATACTATTAACGCCAAAAATCAATCTTTCCTCTTCGCTAAATACTGCTCTATTGCCCACCGGGCCCTGGTTAACGCCTTTCCCCGGTGCGAGACCGCGTTTTTTTCTTCCAGCCGCATTTCCGCGAAAGTTTTCCCGGAAGGCGGGTAATAAAAGACCGGGTCGTAGCCGAACCCGGATTTCCCCCGTTTGACGCGATTGATTAATCCCTCCACAGCACCTTCGACTGTTTCCGCCTTGTCTTTATCCCAGGCGATGGCAATCACGGTGCGGAAACGGGCGGTGCGCTTTTCATCGGGGGCACGGTCCAGTTCTTTCAGCAATTTTCGGTTGTTGTCGTCGTAAGTGCAACCGGGGCCGGCGTAGCGCGAGGAATAAACCCCCGGTCTGCCGTCCAGAAAATCGACCTCGAGTCCGGAGTCATCGGCCAGCGCGGGATGCCCCGTGAAGGCGGCGATACCCCGGGCCTTAAGAAGGGCGTTTTCTTCGAGAGTCGTTCCGGTTTCCTCAATGTCGGGGAAATTCTCGAAATCATCGAGGGTGAGAATGGTAATGGGCAATTTCTCGAGAGCCTTTTTGATCTCGCGAATTTTATCTTTGTTGCGGGTGGCCAGGACGAGTTGCATGAAAATTATAATCCCATGAAAATAACATTATGTATTTGATTCTCCGGGAGATTTTCTTTCCGATAAATCTTCCATTATTTCCATTTGAACCTGTTGGATTTCAAGCAGTCTTTGCCAGGAATGGTTCATTAATTGGTCTATTTTAACATGGAGTTGGCGGATTTCGATTTCAGCTTTCAGGTTGACCTGATAATCGAATTCGGCCCGCATCCGGTCTTTTGCTTCCTGGCGGTTTTGACTCATCATTATCAGGGGAGCCTGAATTGCCGCCAGACAGGATAGAATGAGATTCAGCAGGATAAAGGGATATGGGTCAAATGGTCGTTTCATCAGGAAGACTGAATTAATAACCACCCAGGCAAATAATGTGGCTGCGAAAATAATTATGAAGCGCCAGCTTCCCCCAAAAGTAGCGACTTTATCCGCCAGTTTTTGCCCATAGGTAAGCTCCTTATCAAACTCGGGATTTACATTTCTTGCCAAAAGCTCCTGGGCTTCCAAACTGAATATTACCTTATTTTCCAACTCCGTCAATTCACCTCGTTGCTCGGCCATGGCCTTTTCGATATACTCCGTGCGGAACCGGCGCAAACACGATTGGCAAATCTTATGGCGGGAATTCCAGTCGGGGTGGTGTTTACGGATTAAATCGCCGACCGGACCGGCGACCATTTCTGCCAGACGTATCACAATGCGAGGCTTATCCTGACCGCAAATTTCGCATTGAAATGACTCTTTATTTTGATTCAACATATTTCCTGTTTCATCTCTATGGGAGAATAAACATCGCCGCCGCTTCAATCGTCCGGGAACAAGATATTATCGGTAACCCTTCTTGGGAAGGGGTATCGGCCTTCGCAATTAAATTATTGCCGGCGTTATCATCGAGAATCCGTTATTTACGTCGAGGCCAAAAAAATCACGGCATCTTCCGCTCGGGGGGGCCGTCGTACTTGTAATTGGTGTTGCCCAACTGGCGCATCGGCTTTTCCCGCGTCATTTCTTCATAGGCATGCGCCAGAAGCCCCGGCATGCGGGAAATAATGAAAAAGCCTTTCCCCAGTCTCCAATCAAAACCCATGTCGGAAATCACCGCCGCGATGGCGCCGTCGACATTAATGGGCAATTCCTTACCGGTTTTTTCGGCGAGGGCTTTTTCCACGGCCCGGCAGAGATCGGTATGGCGCCCCGAGAAATTGCATCGTTTGGCAATCTCGAATAGTTTTACGGTTCGAGGATCGACATTGTGCAGGCGGTGCCCGAACCCGGGCATTCTTTTCTTTTTAGCCTGGAGGTCATCGACCAATTGTCCGGCCAATGGTTTGGTATCGCCGTCTTTCTTGGCCCACTCCTGGAGGATTTTGGCGGCCTGTTCGATGGCTCCGCCGTGGCTGTCGCCAATTACCAAAACGCCTCCGGCCAGGGCGGCGTTAAGCGAGTTGCCGCCGGAGATAACGTTGCGCGTTCCCAGCACCGAGGGCGGGGAGCAACCGTGATCGACCGAGGAGACCAGGATCGCCCGCATCATTTCGGCCTCGGCCTTATTGGGCAATTCCCCTTTAAGAATCAAGAACGCCGTTTCGGCATACGAAAGTTTATCCATGATTTCGGTGATATCGTAGCCGCGCACCCGAATCTTACCGGGGCCGATATCGGTAATGGCCGATTTCCATTCCTGTTCCGCCATATTCCTCCCTGACGAACTACCTGGCGCCGCTGGTGTCGCCCGCCTTGGGGCTGTTTTGATACTCGCGGCGGATATAATCTTTCCAATAATTTTCCAATTGACGGATATCCAGGCCCAGAATACGCTTTATGGCCCGGTCGATCGGCTCGGTGGATATCCATAATTCCTTGAAGCGGTCCACGCCGAAATTAAGGGTAATGAAGCCGACCAGCGAGGCCGCCTGCCAGCTTCGCACCTGCTTCTCATGGCCGAGATAGGCGGCGCTGTCGCCCAGGGAATCAATCGGTATGAGTCTTCCCTCTTCGAGAAACATCCCGGCCAACTGGTGGAAATTACGCCGGGAATAATCGCGCAGGGTTACCAGTCCCTCATAAAGAAACTCATGATTGGTCGGTCCCGGGGGCCAATCATTCAGAAGGTACATCATAATCACGGCCCCGTGAGGGGTAAGGAGACGATCCCAGTGGATCGTATCGCCGACAATGCAGGGGACTTCCCGCCCCAGAATCTCGCGGGCTTCGCTGGGCGTATTATAAATATAGACTTCGATCGGCCCTTCCGGTCGTTCCGTGCCGAGAAATTCGCAGTGGCTGTCCAGGGCCTTTTCGAAAGCCTGGGCGTATTGTTCCATGTCGGTTCGCCAGGAGGCATCCTTGCGAAAATGATAAGTAAATGTCCGATAAGTATATTTGGTCCAGTCGACATATTTGGGTGCGGCGATGGGTGTGGGTTCGGACTTTTTCCCTTCGCAACCCATAAGGATCGCCAGCAGGATCGCGCCTAAAACGACGGCCAAGACTTTGAAATTGAAATATTTTTGGCTTTTCATAAAACCCTGAAATTGTTTTTTCTCATTTCTATCAGGTTTGGAATATATGATTACGCAACGGGAAAGTCAAAACCTTTGGGAGGCGCCAAAGGCTGAATAAATAAAGGGAACCCGGATTACCGCGCCTATTTTTTGGGCGGCAGAACCGGCGGGAGTTTGCCGATCGTTTGACGGCGTCCAGCCCAGGGGGCGGTGCCTTCTTCAACCGGGACATACCTCAAAGCCGCTTCGGGACAGAAGGCGGCGCAGGCCGGGTTGCCCTGACAGAGGTCGCACTTGACGATTTCGTCGTGTTCGTTGTCGACCAGGGCGCACCCGAAAGGACAGGCCGCGACACAGGCCTGGCATTTGACGCATTTGCCGTAATCGATATCGATGGCCCCGGTTTCTTCGTTGCGTTTGAGAGCATCGAACAGGCAGGAGCGGACGCAGGCGGCGTCATCGCACTGCAGGCAGACCACGGGGACGAATTTATTTTCGGCATGGGCTAAAGGATATATGCGGCTTTTGCCCAGTTTGCCGTCTTTGGCGTGAGCGAAAGCACAGGCCAGTTCGCAGGTGCGGCATCCGGTGCACAGGGTCGGGATAACCTGGAAGCGGTATTTCATAGCGAGGCCTCCCCGGCCGCGATGACGACACTTCCGAATTTTCGGGCCGTCTCCTGCCGCTTGCAGTCATCACAGGTGTCGAAATAATCGCGCGGAATATTTCTTTTTTCCACCAGGTATTCCGCGAAATCCCGGGTGATGGTTTTCTTGCCGCATTGCCGGCAGGTCAGAAGTTCGAATTTCTTGTTCCAGATAACCCGGACCCCGCCCTCGTCGTGCCAGGTGATATGAAACGTGGGGCAGATATGGGCGCAGGCCAGACAGCCGATACAATCGGGCGGTTCCTCGCCGAACGGCGGGGCGATGACCTTGTTATGGCCGCGCTGGGTGGCAGATATGGCGCTTTTGCCGAGAATCTCGCAAATTCGGGTGCAGGCATAGCACATGATGCAATTGTCGCCGTCGGGCTGGACTTCGAAACTGGTCTTATACACGCCGTATTCGGCGGCTATCTTCTGGATGACTTCGCTGTTGGGGCAATTGGCCAGTTGCAGGTCGAAAAGGGTGCGGCGAATATCATGCAATTTGGGATTATGCGTTTCGACGATGAGCCCTTCTTCCACCGGATACAAACAGGAAGTGACGCACCGTTTCCAGCCATCCCAGTCTTTTTTGGTTATTTCCACCATGCACAGACGGCAATTACCGGTCGGCTCCACCGCCTCGTGCTGGCACAGGGCGGGGATATCAATACCCATGCGGCGGATCACCGCCAGGAGCATCTCCCCTTTTTCGGCCTTGACCGCTTTATCATTTATTATCAGATTTACCATATCGTCACTTCTTTATACTATATCGATGGCTTCGAAATTGCATACGGCATAACAGGAACCGCAGCGATCGCATAACACCTGGTCGATGACATGTTTTTGTTTTTTGGATCCGCTGATGGCATTGACCGGGCAGACTCGCAGACAGGCCATGCAGCCGTTGCAGTCATCATTGATGACATAGGAAATCAAATCGCGGCAGACGCCGCCCGGACATTTTTTGTCTTTGATATGGGCCAGATATTCCTCGCGAAAGTACATGATGGTACTAAGGAAAGGATTCGGCCCCGATTGACCCAGCCCGCACAAAGATGCCGTGACAATGACCCGGGACAGGTCTTCCATCAATTTTAAATCTTCTTCGAAAGCCTTGCCGGCGCAGACTTTTTCGCAGAGTTTATGTAACTGGAATAATCCTTCGCGGCAGGGAACGCATTTGCCGCAGGATTCTTCTACCAGGAAATTCAGGAAATAGCGGGCGACATCGACCATGCAGGTGCGGTCATCCATGACAATCATCCCGCCCGAACCCATCATAGAGCCGTTTTCGGTCAGGGTGTCGAAATCCACCGGCAGATCGAGTTTGTTTTCGGGAAGACATCCCCCCGACGGTCCCCCGGTCTGGACGGCTTTGAATTTCCGATTATCCAGGATACCGCCGCCGATATCATAAATAATTTCGCGCAAGCTCGTTCCCATGGGGACTTCAATCAGGCCGGTGTTGCGGACTTTCCCCGCCAGAGAAAAAGCCTTGGTCCCGGTGCTTCGTTTGGTGCCGATGGCGGAAAACCAGGCGGCGCCCTTATCCATTATGACGGGAATAGTCGCGAAGGTCTCGACATTGTTCAGGACGGTCGGTTTGTCGTACAGCCCTTTCAGAACGGAACGGATATATTTGGCGCGGGGCTCGCCGATTTCGCCGGCCACAGAACGCATCAGGGCCGAGGATTCGCCGCAGACAAAAGCGCCACCGCCCCGGCTGATTTTGATATCGAAAGACAACCCCGAACCCATGATATTTTCACCCAAAAGACCGTGTTCGCGGGCAATCTCGATGGCTTTTTGAAGATTGACCACGGCCAGGGGGTACTCTTCGCGGACATAAATAAACCCCTGCTGCGAGCCGACCGCAAAGGCACAGATAATCATTCCTTCCAGGACCGAATGCGGGTCGCCCTCCATGATGCAGCGATCCATGAAGGCCCCGGGGTCGCCTTCGTCGCCGTTGCAAATAACATAATGTGGGGTGTCTTCGGCTTTGGCGGCCGTGGCCCATTTTTTGCCGGTGGAGAAACCGGCTCCGCCGCGTCCGCGTAAGCCTGATTTGGTGACTTCGTCGATAACCTGGGACGAAGTCATGCTTTTCAGAACTTTGGCCAAAGCGGCATAGCCGCCCCGGGCGATGTAATCTTCAATGTTATCGGGATCAATCTGTCCCACATTGCGCAGCGATATCCGCGTTTGCCGCGCATAGAAGGGGATTTCTTTCCAATCGGTGTAGGTCTTATTATTATCCGGGTCGGTGTATAGTAAACGCTCGACGATTTCGCCGTTTATCAAGGTCTTTTCGACAATTTCGGCGACATCGGCCGCCTTGACTTTGCCGTAAAAAATACCCTTCGGCTCGATCACTACCAAAGGCCCGCGGGAGCAAAAACCGTGACAGCCGGTCTTCTTGATCGATTCCAGGGGGACATCTTTGATTTTGTGCTTTTTGAAGACCTTTTCAAATTCCTTCAAAATCAGGTCCGCACCGGCGGCCAGGCATCCCGGTCCCAGACATATCTGGACTTTCACCTTATGAGCCTCGGATTTTTTGCGGCAGTCTTTCTGCCAGGCGGATAATTTATCTATGCTGTCCAAAAACATCTTATCCCTTTTCGGCGATTCTCATGGCCCGACTGCACTTGACATTTCCGAAATACTTGTCGTTGACTATCATGACCGGAGCCATGGCGCAGGCCCCGACGCAGTTGACCACTTCGACCGTGTATTTCATATCCGGAGTGGTTTCTCCCGGCCTGATTTTCAGACCCGAGTGGAGTTGCTCCAGAATCAGATCGGCCCCCTTGATATGACAGGCGGTGCCTTTGCAAACCCGGATGATATTTTCTCCGCGAGGGGTCAGACTCAATGATTTATAAAAAGTGGCGGCGCCATATACTTTACTAAGCGGGATATCGAGATATCCGGCTACTTCTGCCAGAGATTCCTTGGGGAGGTAGTGAAATTCGCGCTGGATATCCTGCAAAATCATTATCAATGATTCCCCGGCCGCCGGCGATAGGGCTATCACCTTTTGAATCTTCTTAAGGTCGTGTTTGACTGACAGTGCCATGGCTTATGCTTTCGCCTCCGCCTTTTTATCTTTTTCAATCAGTTTGCGACCTTCCTCGAAGGCTTTGTAGTTGATATCCAGCAGTTCCTTTTTCTTGCCCATTTTTTCCATGAAGACTTTCTTAAGGGTTTTGAAACTGACGATATCGGTCGCCGCCACATAAGCCGCCAGCATGACCATATTTGCCACCTTGGGGCTTCCGGCTTTCATGGCGATTTCATTACATGGTACCAGGATTTGTCTTAAATCATCCCGTTCACAGATGACGTCAATAAGCGAGTTGTTTATCAAAAGCAGGCCGTTCTTTTTAAGCATGGGGCCGAATTTGTCCAGCGAGGGACGGTTAAAAACGCAAGCCGACATGGGGCTGTTGATGATCGGCGAGCCGATTCGCTTATCGGAAACCACGACAGTGCAATTGGCCGTGCCGCCGCGCATCTCGGGACCGTACGACGGTATCCAGACCACCTGCTTGCCTTCCTCCATGGCCGTGTACGCCAGAAGTTGCCCCGCGGTCATAACCCCCTGGCCGCCGAAACCGGCAAAAACGACTTCCAACTGCCCGGCCATTATTTCGTCCCTTCCTTCTCGGGATCCTTATATATACCCAGAGGATAGTACGACATCATATTATCGGCCAGCCACTGGGTCGACTTGCAGGGATCGATGCCCCAGTTGGTGGGACAGGTCGAGAGGATTTCCACCAGGGAGAAACATCTCTCTTCTTTTTGAAGGCGGAAAGCCTTTTTGATCAGTTTTTTAGCCTGGACCGTGTGAAACGGCGTATGCACCGCCCCGCGCGCGATGAAAGCCGGTGTCCGCAAAGTGGATAATAATTCGGACATTCGAATGGGATACCCGGCCAGATTGACATCGCGACCGAAAGGCGAAGTAGTCGTTTTCTGCAGGGGCATGGTGGTCGGCGCCATCTGGCCGCCGGTCATGCCGTAAATGGCGTTGTTGACGAAAATGGTCGTGAATTTTTCTCCGCGATTGGCGGCATGGACAATTTCCCCCATACCGATCGAGGCCAGGTCGCCGTCGCCCTGATAAGTGAAAACGATCATGTCGGGGCGCACCCGTTTGAACCCGGTCGCCAGGGCCGGCGCCCGCCCGTGCGGGGCTTCCAGAAAATCGACATTAAAGTAATTATAGATAAGGACCGAGCAACCCACCGGGGCGACGCCGACGGCTCTTTCGCGAAGGCCCAGTTCATCGAGTGATTCGGCCACCAGGCGGTGGATAATGCCGTGCGTACAACCCGGGCAATAATGGGTTACCTTTCCGCTCAAGGATTCCGGCCGCTTGAAAATGACGGAAGAATCGGTCATGGTGTTATTGTCGATCATTATTTTTTCCCGCCTTTGCCCAGAATGGCGCGGATTTTATCTTTCACTTCGTTCGGCGTCGGGACAATCCCGCCGGTACGACCATAAAACTCCAGCGGTTTCTTGCCTTTGAGAACCCTTTCCACGTCTTCCAGCATCTGGCCCATGGACATTTCTATATCAAGTACCGCCTTGATGTTCGGTTTGACGGCTTCGTCATAAATCGCCTTTTCCGGAAAGGGAAACAAGGTGATGGGGCGGAGCAGTCCGACACTGACTTTTTCCTGTTCCATTTCATCTATAGCCGTCTGGCAAATGCGGGCCATACTTCCGTAAGCGATTATCAATATTTTATTTTCGGGCGAGATTTTATATCCCTCGTAACGGATTTCGTTCTTTTTTATCTCATCCCGTTTGGCCGCCAGTTTGATGTTATTTTGCTCCAACTGCTCCGGGTCAAGAAACAACGACTTGGTGATCTGCGCCGGGCGCCCTTTGGCGCCGGTTAAAGCCCAGGGTTTGCCTTCGGGTGAGGACGGCTCACGGTATTTTTCCGGGAAAGTCACCGATTCCATCATTTGCCCGATCATGCCGTCGCCGATTATCATGACGGGATTGCGGTACTTTTCCGCAAGGTCGAAAGCCAGGAGAGTCAGATCGACCGCTTCCTGCACCGAGGCCGGGGCCAGGACTATCAGGCGATAGTCGCCGTGCCCGCCGCCCTTGACGGCCTGGAAATAGTCGGATTGGGCCGGCAGTATCCCTCCCAGACCGGGGCCGCCGCGCATGATATTGACCATCACGACTGGCAAATGCGCTCCCGCCATATATGAAATCGATTCCTGCATGAGGCTGACACCGGGGCTGGAGGAAGTCGTAAAGACCCGCTTGCCCGAGGCCGCGGCGCCGAAAAGCATATTTCCCACGGCCACTTCGGATTCGGCCTGGACAAAAACACCGCCCACCTCGGGGAGACGCCAGCAGAGATACTCGGCCACCTCGCTTTGCGGCGTGATGGGATAGGCGAAATAATTGAGGGCGCCGGCGGCGATAGCGGCTTCGCCGATGGCTTCGTTGCCTTTCATCAGTTTTTTGGCCATGTAATATCCCTCAATACCTAATATTCAAACGGCAAAAATTGCGTCCCGTGGGTGCGCACCTCGATGGCCACATCGGGGCAGGTGATAGCGCAGATGCGGCACCCGATGCACCGGGTCGGTTCATGCAGGCGGGCGTAAAAGTACCCCTTGAGATTTATATCTTTCGACATGGAAAGAATCTGCATGGGACAGGCCCGGACACACAACTCGCAGCCCTTGCAATAATTTTTATCTATTCTGACACCCGGCATGGATTACTGGCGCTCCCATGGTTTCAGCATTAAGCGTGTTAACGGCAAGACCGGGCAATCGAATTCACCGGTATCGATTCCCTCGAGTAAGTCGGTCCTGGCCGAAATAAAAGCCAAAGGCAATCCGGAACGGGCTTCGACCTGGCGCGCCAGATCGAAACCTTCCTTGATTATATCAAAAGTGGTCTCGTGAATCAGGTGGCTGTTGGAAATCAAGCCGGTGAATTCCAGGTGCGCGGTGGCCTCGATACGCTTCATGGTCTTGAGACTGGTTTCGATATCGATAGTGGCCGGGCGACGGCTGTTGAGGACCATCAGCATTTCGTACGTCCCCGGCTTGAATTCAACCGACAAGGATCCCAGCGCTTTCGTACCCTGGGCATCGCCGCCGACGTCGAGAATCAGAAAGCCATTGGGATTATTGATGGCGCCTTTGACTTCGGGAAGCAAAATCGGCAGGTCGGCAAAAAACTGCCCGCCCCGGGGAGCGATAGCGCGGATGCCAAGCGTTTCGAATTCGGTGATAACCGAGCGACTGCGAAAATAAGGATTGACCAGATCGAGATCCACGACCGCGACCGGCAGGGCTTGTGAAGATGAAAGATACTGGGCCAGGTTGACGGCGACTTCGGTTTTGCCGCTGCCGAAACCACCCACCAGGGCCAGAATCGGTTTGGAGAAAGTGGGAAGACGATAGCCGGACGGGTGTATCATTGGTTCTAAATCCTGTGATGTCGTGACTGCCAGCATTTTTCTTTCCTGTCCGTCCTTCCCCTCCCGGATCGGCTTTACGGGGTTGCTTGTCCACCCCCGGCCAGCCAGAAAAATCCCGCCCTGTTATTCTTTCGTAATTATTGGGAAAAAGATTGATAAAGTCAAGGATAATTGTGAATAAATTCACTAAGCGTAAATATACTAAAGGCCCGGTAATATGGGGAGAATCAGCCCATGATTTCAATCCTTTATGATAGTTATATTGTTACGAGTCAATAATATAATAAGAGGACGATGGGTTTATGTCGCGGGAACCAATACAACCCGCTTCGGGATTTGGGTGGCCCACAGCTTGCCGTGGGGATTTGATGCCTATGGCCAAAAATAACGAAGACAGGATCGCCCTTCGAAGTTCAAGGTCTGCGACAGGGATCCTGCCCTATGTATTTTTGCTTTGCCTATCTACTAAATCTAAAACCCCTGGCCCCAGCCCTCCAGGGAACGGAATTCCTTGTACTGCGAGGAAGCCGCGAACGCCTCCGGGGCCTTGAGGTACATAATCACGCCGAAAATCATATGAATATGATTCTTCTCTTCCCCGGCCAGGCGCATAAGAAGTTTTTTCCTGCCCCCCTGTTTTTCTTCGTCGGCTTTTTCGCGGTAGAACTTTTCCGATTTTTCTTCGTTGCGCAGGGCATGAGTCCAGGCCGAAACGACATCTTCACCGTACGGATCTTCGGCCTTGGCCGCGACCAGGTGCTCGAAAATATTCTTGACCCGGTGAAGCGTCTCTGACCCGGTCAACTTTTCGCCGCCGGACATATCTTCGGGGTTGGCTTTCAGTCGATTGAAATAATCGTAATGCCGTTGTTCTTCCTCGGCCAGAGTGGCCAGGATTTCTTTAAGGTCGGGATTTTTTGTCTGGCCGGCCAGTTTTTCATAATAGGCTTTGCCGTCCATTTCCATTTTCAGGGCAAAATCGATAATGTCCATATTCAATCCTTAATTGTTAGAATCAACCGGTAAAAGATATCAAATATGAGGGGGTAAGGCAAGACAGGAATTGATGGCCGGGAGAAATACCCAAGTACCCACCCTGAAGGGCGGGCCACCCGGTCTATTTTTCCTCAAATCACCGGGGCCGACATCTATGTTGTCGGCCCTCAAATCTGGTGCCCCATCCGGCGATGGCCGCGAAGCGGCCCCGCGTTTCGCGGGGGTGGGTTAAGAGCGCCCGCAAATACGGTGGGGCCGACATTCCTGTCGGCCGATTGGTCAATGAGATATATTCCAAAATATCGCAGGGAAAAAAGTAAAGGTGGCCCACCCCGAGTCATCGAGGGGTGGGGTTGGCGAAAAACATCGCACGCCCAAAATTATGGCCATATCAAAGAGCCCGACAGGAATGTCGGGCCTACCAATTATCCCCCTGTCCTTCGGATACCCCCCTTGACAAGGGGGATCAGATTATTGTTCTGTCAGGTCCTGAATCCCGCCCCGCGGGATTTGTGACCTGACAGTATTTCATTAGTTTCAAACATCCAAAATCGCCGTCAGTTCACATCCCCGACCGTGTCGGGGACAGGAACTGACGGAACGCAGAAAATCACTCCCCGGAGCGCTTGACCCGTTCCAGGTACGACAGCCCTTCGGGGCCGAAATAGGTGTCGTCCTCTTTATAAATCCAATCGTCGAGCGCCTCGGATATAGATATAAATTTGTACCCCTTGTCGACCAGTTCGGCCAGGATATCATCCAGAAAAAAAGCGTTCATGCGATTCATCCGCAACTGCAGAATCTGTTTGATCGGCCGCTCGGCCACTTCCTGGGCCAGGCTCTCGTAATGGGCCAGCCGTTCCCGGATATGTTCCAGGTACTCACTTTTAAGTTTGGCCAGGGCCAGGGTATCGGCGCCGGATTTGAGAATTTTCTCGAAAGACATGTTATAGACAAAATCCTCGACAATAATCGTGGCCGGTACCACGGTAATTTTATCGCGCGCGAAGCGGCGCAGGACAAAATCCTTGGCGCGGGAATCACCCGGATAGTGCAGGAAGGGATAGCGGAAATACCGCCCCTTTTGTTTGTAAGTCATGACCAGGTCTTCGACCGCCTCTTTCCCTTTCAGGACATCCTGCAAAAACGCCTCGGGCGGCGCCCCGTAAAAATCCTGCCCGGAATAGGTATGAAAGCCGATATAATGCCCGCCCTCCAGCCAGCGGACGATAATTTCCCAGCCTTCGCCGCTGGTATATTCCCCGACCACGAAACCGGTTGCGGGGGCCTTATGTTTTTTCAGATTTTCCAGGACCTGGCGGTTAATTTCGGTCTGCTCCGGGCCGCCGTAGATCGGCTCGCCGGGGAGATTATCGAAAGTCAGGGCGATTTTTTTGGCGAATTTGGCGGCCGGGGGCTTGGTTTCTTTGGATTGCGGAACGGCCGACAGGGGCAACATGAGAATGAAAGCCAAAGACCACAGGGCCAGGCGCGAAGCGGTGTTTAACATGAAGGTCTAATTTATGTCGGCGGCCGTAGCGGTCAACAAAAAAGATAACCGGGTCGGGCCGTTTCCCGCCCCTATTGTTACCTCGGCAAGGCTGGTTGCGCGCTCATCAGAGATTCGATTTGCTGAATTAACGGATAATGCAGGTTGCTATCGGCGTACCGCCGGAATTTATCATGATAACGGGTTACCAGCGCCGTATCCCCCTGCACCAGTCCCTGTTTGATAAGGGCAAAATAGGCCATGGGGTCAGTGGAATCCAAGGCTATCAATTCCCGGGCATAACGTGACGAGGAATCAAACATATTGGCGTCGGCATATATTCCAGTCAGGCCATTGGCAACACCCGAGATATTGGGGTCAAGTTTGTATGCCCTTCGAAGGTCAACGAGTGCCGAATCGTGTCTCCCCATGCTAAAATAAATCAAGGCTCTTTCACCATAATATTCGCTGTACCACGATCTTAATTGAATTGCATTATTGATATGATTCAAGGCCAGGTCGTAATGCTGAAAATACAACTCATAGCGGGCCTTGACGCGGTAAAAATCCGGGTTGAATTTATTGGGTTTAAGAATTGTCAATATGCGCCCAGCAGTTCTTAAGTCGCCTTTGTTTAGGGCTTCCAGGATGGCGTCGATTTTCCCTTTTTCCTGAAATTTATGCTTATGCCTATTCCAAATAGCCTTGGATTTTTCCGGGCTGCCTTCCTTCTTGTAATAATCCTGAAATATTACCAGTCCCGACATAGCCCGCGAAGTCTCATAATTAAGCAGGCTCTCGGCATAGGCAACCGAACTTGATTTCGTAAGATTGGTTACCAAATACGGCACCGTGCAAAAGAGGCCGACGATTACAATGGCGACGGCCATTCTTTTTAACGTCGCCACGGCAATCCTCGCGGCGGCCAAAATCAGAAATAAATTAAGTCCAATAGCCGACATGGCGAAAAGATCCCAGTCGCGAGGCATCCCTAGTTTGGGATCGACCACCAGCAGAAAGGCGAGGAACCCGAAAGCAACAAGAAGCGAAAACCTTGTGGCTTTTTCTCTTAAAGTTTTCCTTAAGCCGCCGAAGGCCAGGATGATGAAAAGCGGCAGGAGAGGAAATACCAGCAGGAGTTGATTCAAGATATCACCCAGATGACGGAAAGAAAATATGAAGTACTCCGGCGAAGAGGGTTTGCCTTCGAAGGGCGGCAGAAACATATCTTCAAAAGAGAGGCTGTTGTTCAATCGCCAGATAAAGGTGATGATTGACGCGATAATGGCTATGCCAATGGCTGTCCAGATAAGTTGACGATGTTTTTCATAAAATACTTTCCCCCGCCCTGCCGCCAGAGTGATATAAATCGCCGATGGAATCAGCATGGCCATTATTAAATGAAGCCCCGCTCCAACGGCCAAAAGAAGCCAGACCAGCCAGAGCCTCTTCCCTTCCTGAAGATAGCCTAATCCGGCCCAGATAATGGCGGTCAAGATCGGCCACAGCATGGGATAAAATTCGACATAACCGAAAAACAAGAGCAGAGTACTGCTGAATATCATGGTGGACAAGGCCAATAGTCTTATCAGGGGCTGGTTGGATATCTTCCCGGCGATCAAAATCATGAAATACAGGGTCATTGCCCCGGATAGAATCGAGATTATCTGAAAAGCCCGAAGCGAAGTACTTTCATTTAAATCGCCCAGCACTCCCGCCAGACTGGAAACCAAAAAGGTACTACCGACTTCGGTCCATTTGAAAATAGTCCTGTCTCCCAGCGCGACATTGGCCTTGATGACGTAACCATCCCCCAGAAAATGAGTCGGGGCGACAAAGATGGCGAAGACGATGCCGGCCAGTAGTATCAAAACCAGGCGGCTCCAAATTGCGCGGCGGTGTTCGTAGAGGAAATTATTAACTCCACTTGCCAGTCTTTCGCCCCAAATGCCGGACTTGTCGAGGAGAGGTACAACCACTGCAATCACGGCCATTAGAAAAAATACGACGACTATGAAGTCGGGGAGAAAATTGAGGTGGTTGAACCCCCAGTATCTGCCCTCGGAATCAAAAAACGGCAAGACCCGCAGAAGAACGATAAATAGCAACGCCCCCCAGGCCGGCCAGAATAGTGAGAATGAATTACTAATGACCTTTTTTTGCATCAAATCTCGATCCTGTCTCATTTCCTCAAACGGTTAGAAAAGACACTTTCCCGCAAGGTATCCCTGTTGGGATTAAAGTAATATGCCTTGAAAAATGCATAGTCCTGCCTGATTTCGTTCTCGGGGCGATGCTCTATATCAATCAAATAATTATCAAGAATTGGACGGATATCCGTGAATTTGACATTCGGGCAATGACTTAATTTATCCATTACCTTGTTTTCAAAAGTCAAAAGAAAGGCCCTGTAATCCCCAAACTCAACGGCCCTTAATGTATCCCATTTAAAATATATGGGAAAGGATCCTTTCAGCACGAAATTTATCTTTCTGCCGTATAGATATTCAGCCGGTGCTTTTTTCTCATGCCCGATTCTCCCCCTTTTTTTCAGAGCCTGATGGGCGATATATTCATCCGTCAAACCGGCATCGCTTTCGATAGCAATCGGAATTTCGGAATAATACACAACCATGGCATGCGTTCCAAAAAAAGCCGCGCGAGCCTCCGTATCTTTCAGACACTCTTTCATTATTTCCCCGGCCCTCCGGGCGTTTTCAATTTTCTCCCGGGGGTAATGATACCGTTCTTCGGTTATCCCCGATATTACATCCCCATTGGGAAATTGGTCGCATCGCACTAATACCGTCCCAATTACTAATATCGCACTCAGCGCAAGCCCCTTAAGGTCTTTTATCATAATGCGAAGAGAACTTTCAATCATAATAAATACCAGCGGAATGATTGGGATAAAAAACCGGGCGAACATGAAATCGCCGCCGACTTTAATGATATAAATCAAATGGAACGCCGTAATAACCAGGCCAAATTGAACCGAGCGGGCGGCCATATTCCGACGGCGTTCAGTGGAGTTCTTTTTCTGATAATAAACCGCCATACCCCCGGCAATTATTATCGGGTACAATATTAATCCCCAATAAGTTTTAGCAAAAAGCCATAAGTACATCAGACCCTGGTTGACATAAGAACTGTCGGCCGATTTGGCGTAAAACGTGTTAGGGAAAAAATAGCCGTAATATGACCAGCGCCATAACCAGTAAGGGATAAAAATAAGGGCCACAGGCAGGACAAAATGTAGAAGAAATTTAAAAGGTTTTTTGGTAAAAATAAAAAGCGCGGTAACCGCCGCGAAAAACAGGACTAGCGCATCCGGCCGAGTCAACGAAGCCGCCGCAAAGAATACCCCGGCCATTATAAGCGCACCACGGCTTCGCGCAAGCACCAGGGACACATAGCCCAAAGTTATTAGCATGGTCAAAAATGAGGTCTCCAATCCTCCGGTGGCCCATACCTGCATATCCCGATGTAATAATATCGAAAAGAAAGCCAGAGGAATTATAAAAGGCACCGCGGAATCTTTCCAGTCGCATGTCCTATAGGAAAACCAACCCAGAACGGCGGCTGTAATAATATAAGAGCCAATTTCCCATACCCAGCTAAATGTCACCGGATCGATTCCCAGCACCATCCCCCCTGATATCAGCATTGTCCAGAGAAAATTGGTGTACCCCTCCACTCGTTCCCCTATATTAAAGATCAGGCCCCGACCTTCGATTAAATTCCTGGAATAACGAAATGAAATAAACGCATCGTCTCCGATCCATCGAAGAGCAATTACCCGCGATATCCCCCAATAAGCCGCAAACACGGAGCCGAATATAATCGGAAGTAGTCTGATAAAATGAGATTTCTTGGAATTCATGATTGGGGCAGCCCCGCGATTCACCTCAAGTTCCTGGAATTCGACGCTACACCGGTCACTTTAAGCGGATTATTTTATAATATCGGCATATAATGTATAAATCACAATATTAATTATAATAGGCCACAATAAAGGGCAATACGCTCTATTTAAGAGAATTTCTTTACGAGAAAGTCGGCTCAAAATAAAAACCCCGTGATGGTTATCACGGGGTTCTATGTTTATGGTGCGGAAGGAGGGATTTGAACCCTCATGGTGTTACCCGCCACCCCCTCAAGATGGTGTGTCTACCAATTCCACCACTCCCGCAATAAGTATATACTTTACTTATTATCGCCCGAAGTGCCTGTCGGCGGGGTAGTTGAAGTCGAAGGCGTGGTCGAAGGCGCCGTCTCCGGCTGGCCGGTCGTGGCCGGCTGGGTTCCCTCGATATTGAAGACATCGCCGCCGGTCGTATCGGCGGGCGGTATCATCTGCTGGCGCGCGGCCTGCTCTTCGAGTTCTCTCTGCGCCTGCTCGGTTACCACCGAAGTCGGTGTATCCGTCGCCGTAGCCGGAGCGCTGCCGGTTCGGTGCGCCGATAAAACCGCCAGGATGCCGCAGTTTATCATAAAGACAATCGCCAGGACGCTGGTAGCCTTGGACAAAAATCCGGCCGCCCCGCGGCCGCCAAACACCGCCCCCGACAGGGCGCCGCCGCCGAAAGCCCCGGCCAGGCCCTCGCCTTTCGACGATTGCATGAGAATCACGATGATCAGCATGATGCAGACAATCGTGTGAAAAACAATCATGGTCGTAAACAAGCCTATTCCTCCGTCAAACCGAATTAATAATTCTGATAAACTCTTCCGCTTTCAGGCTGGCGCCTCCGACCAGGCCGCCGTCGATATCCGGTTGTTTGAACAAATCGACCGCATTCTTGCCGTTGACAGACCCGCCGTATAATATCGATACTTCTTCGGCGACAGAGCCCAGGCGACGATTCAACCTATCCCGGATAAAAAGATGAACCTCTTGAGCCATATCCGGGGTGGCTGTTTTGCCGGTCCCGATGGCCCAAACCGGTTCATAGGCTATCACCGTCTCCTGTAAATCTTCCGCGGTCATCCCCTCCAGGGATCCGTCAATCTGTCCGCCGATAACCTCCTCGGTTTTTCCTTTTTCCCGTTCTTCCAGTTTCTCACCGACACAGACGATGGGGATAAGACCCTTATCCAGCGCCAGGCGAGCCTTCTGGTTAACGAACCGGTCGGTCTCGGAAAAATACTGCCTTCTTTCCGAGTGTCCCAAAATAACGTAGGTGACCCCGATTGTCAATAGCATATCCGGGGCGATTTCGCCGGTATAGGCGCCCGCCTGCTGGGGATAGAGGTTTTGGGCCCCCAGGAAAATGGGACTGGCGGTTATGGCCCGGGAGACATCGCTCAAGGCCGTAAAGGCCGGACAGATAATCACGCGATGATTTTTGCCGTCGCCGGGATTGCCCAAAAGGGCCACAGCCAGATTAACCGCCTCGGCGTTGGTCAGATTCATTTTCCAGTTGCCGGCCACTATCTTCTTGCGCATTCTTTTTTCCTTTTTATTTGGCGTCGGTCAGGGCGGCCACTCCCGGAAGAACTTTGCCTTCGAGAAATTCCAGCGAGGCGCCGCCGCCGGTGGAAACATGGCTTAATTTATCTTCCAGGCCGGCCTGGGCCACGGCGGCCGCGGAATCCCCGCCGCCGACTACGGTCACGGCACCTTTGCCGGTGATTTCGGCCATCATGCGGGCGATGGCAAAGGTCCCTTCGGCGAACTTGGCGATCTCGAACACCCCCATGGGGCCGTTCCAGACGACTGTCCCGGCGCCCTGGATTTCCTTCTTGAAAGCCTCGATGGTCTTGGGGCCGATATCCAGGCCTTTCATATTGTCGGGGATACTATCGACCGAAACAACTTTGGCGGGGGCATCCTCGGAGGCCTCCGAGGCGGCCAGACAATCGACGGGGAGCATAAATTTCAGGGTTTTATTTTTGGCTTTGGCGATAATTTCGCCGGCCAGATCGACTTTATCGGCCTCCAGAAGCGACTGGCCGATGTTCTTGCCCATGGCCTTATAGAATGTAAAAATCATGCCGCCGCCGATCAGGATGGAATCGACTTTATCCATCAGATTCTCGATAACATCGATTTTCCCGGAGATTTTGGCTCCGCCCAGGATGGCCACGAAGGGACGCTTGGGATTGGATACCGCCTGACCGAGATATTTCAATTCCTTTTCCATCAAGAACCCGCCCACGCTGGTCTTGATGAATTTGGTGACACCCTCCGTGGAAGCATGAGCGCGGTGGGCCGAACCGAAAGCATCGTTGACATAAATATCGGCGAATTTGCATAACTCACGGGCAAAATCGGGGTCGTTGGCTTCCTCTTCCTTGTGGAAGCGCAAGTTTTCCAGAATCATGACATCGCCGTCACGCATATCCTGGATCATGTCGGCGACCTTGTCCCCGATACAATCGGGGGCGAATTTGACATCCTGCTTCAGAATCTCGGACAGCCTCCGCGCCGTCGGAGCCATCGACATGGTCGGCACGACTTTTCCCTTGGGCCGCCCCAGGTGGCTGCAGAGGACCGCCTTGCCGCCGTCGGCGACGATTTTCTTGATGGTCGGGACCGCCTCGCGGATGCGGCGGTCGTCGGTTATTTTCTGGTGGTCGTCCAGCGGAACATTGAAATCGACTCGCACCAGGGTCCACTTGCCCCGGAAATCGACATCGCGAACCGTCATTTTATTCATATAGTACTCCCCCGGTATATTCATAGGGATAAAAAGGCGGGGGTGTTATCCCCCGCCGTCAGAATTATTGCCTTAGAGCATCCTTTTAACCATGTCCACCATTCGGGAGGAAAATCCCCATTCGTTGTCGTACCACGAGAAGACTTTGGCGAACTTTCCCGAAGCCTGGGTCATCTTGGAATCGAACACCGAACTATGGGGATTGCCGATGACGTCGGAAGAGACAATCGGCTCTTCGGTAAATTCCAGAACGCCCTTAAGGGGTCCGGCGGCGGCTTTTTTCATGGCGGCGTTGATTTCCTCGACGGTGACATCGCGGCCCAGAATCACGGCCAGGTCGACCAGCGAGCCGTCCGGGGTGGGAACCCGGATGGCGCAACCATCCAGTTTCCCCTTCAATTCGGGGATAACTTCGGCAATCGCCTTGGCGGCGCCGGTGGTGGTGGGAATCATGGACAGGGCCGCGGCGCGGGCGCGGCGCAAATCCTTATGGGGCAAATCCAGGATACGCTGGTCGTTAGTGTACGAATGTATCGTGGTCATAAACCCCTTTTCGATGCCGAAATTATCGAGAAGAACTTTCGTGAACGGAGCCAGACAGTTGGTGGTGCAACTGCCGATGGATATGACATGGTGCTTGGCTTTGTCGTACTGATTGTCGTTGACGCCGATAACGAAGGTGCCGTCATGCTTCTTGGCGGGGGCGGAAATCAGGACCTTCTTGGCCCCGGCGGCGATATGTTTGCCGGCGCTTTCTTTATCGGTAAATTTTCCGGTCGATTCGATAACGATATCGGCGCCCAACTTGGCCCAGGGCAGAGCGCCCGGGTCTTTTTCGGCCATGATGGGGATTTTCTTGCCGTCGACAATAAGATTATTTCCGTCGTGGCCGACTTCACCCTGGAAGCGGCGATGAATGGAGTCGTATTTGAGCAGATGGGCCAGGGTGGGGGCATCGGTGATATCATTGATGCCTACAAATTCCACGTTCGTTCCCTTGGCGGCGCGCATCACCAGGCGCCCGATTCTCCCGAATCCGTTGATACCGATCTTAACTGCCATGTTTAATCCTCCGTTATTAATTAATGACTTATTTCGGTTGAAATATATAGCCTATGCCGAGAGCCAACTGCCAGCCGGAATAATCCTTGAATCCGGCCAAAGGTTTGCCGAATTTCGCCGGTGTGATTTTAAAATCGAGATTCAGGCCGACCTGATCGGCCACCGGCCAGTCCAGTCCCGCTCCGACGACATAGGTTAATTTTGCCTCATTGTCCTCAATAAAATAATCATTATAGCTGTAATTATTATCGATGGCTTCGCGGCTGCCGTAGACCAACCCCCCACCCAGTCGGAGATACGGTTTAAAGGGAAAATTACTTCCGGCCGGGAGGGGATGCAATTTGGCGGAGATCATCATGGAATATATTTTCACCGCCGTAATATAAGACTGCAAGTCGACCAGGTATTCGATATCCCCCTGCGAAAAAACGCCCAGCGTTATCTCCGCCGAAACAGGCGGCTTAATGCGATGGGCATAAAAAAATTCGGTATATAAGGTAGCGCTGGACAATTCCACCGGGCTGAAATCATCGCCCGTGACGGTTTTATCCCCGGTCAAGGCCCAGGCTCCGAAACGGACACCAATAAAATGGCTATAGGCAAAGCCGCGTGGGGTCGGTTCAATGGCCGATGCCGAGGATACGCCAATTAAAATTATAATAAACATCGCCGCGATATAAGATGACTTTCGGGACATATAATTCCTCTTTTTAGTTTCCGAGGTCATTTCAGCAGAAGACACTTTTTGGTTCAACATCTTATATCGCTTTTGGTTCCGGCACATTCCCGATAACCGCTTAATTTTCAGGAGGGATAATATATACCATCCGATTTTTATAATCCAGTACCACCGAAAACGACTCCAGGAAAAGGTTTCCGATACCTCCGGCAATCTCGACGGAGCCGGAAACACCTTCTTGTCCTTCGGAAAGCATCACCGGGACATTTTTAAACGGCCAGGGGCCAATCCAAATTTCCGATGCCACCGCGGCGGTCAAGGCCATCGGACCGCCGACACCGCCGATACCCTGGCCTAACGTCTTGATATCGGATAACTTATCCTTTAAATTATGTCTTTCTACAAATTCCGGATGGAGAATTATACTTAAAGGATTTCCTAAGTCGAGGAGGAAATTAGCCGGATATTCGCCTACCTTCCCACCCAAAACCGGAATCTTAAGCAAAAGATCGAAAGGGATTCCCTGGTTCAGGCCGCCTCCGGTATAAGTATCTGGATTATATATGGTTATCTTCTTCTGGCGATAGTCCAGGCGCAGAGGAAAACGGGATAAGAAATCATACCCCAAAAGCCCGCACAGGGGCCCGGATTTCCCCTTAAGGCCGAGACCGACCAGGTCCATTACTGCGGCCGTTTGTCCTCGAAGAATTATGCCTCCCAGGGACAGGGAATCGATTTTTACCAGGCCGATCCCGTCATATCCGGAAATCCCCTTGGCGGCAAATTCACCGGAAGACTCCAGGGCCAATTTCGAGGCATAAGCCTGATCGAGAATATTAATCCCGGCCCCGGAATCAAGTATGAACAGGGCGGTGGTATCGCCGTTGACCAGCGGTCGAAGATAAATATGCCCATCATAATATTCGATGGCGATAACGACAGAATCGTTTCCCGCCGGGAAAAAATAGTCATCGGCATTTTTTATTCGTACGGCAAAGAGGGTATCCACGAGGGGTAGATTGAGATCAATACTGTCCAAATCGGTCGTAATATTCATTTCCGGGACAGGAGAAACAAATTCATTTCTAAAGGCGATCTCCAGCCCCTCGATATCTCTGAAATCCTTCTGATAGGTGAACACTTCGAGTTCATCGATATATTCCGCGGAAATATCCACGCGCTTGTATTTCATATTAAAGAATAACTTGAGAGAATCGCCCCCATCCGGATAGGCCTTGAAGATTCTATAGGCGATACCGTCAATCGTGGAGTCGGCCAGGAATTCCGGGCCGCCGGCCGGGCGGTTATCCCACAGGTAGGCGAAACTTGTGAGATACAGGGAATTTTTGATTTTGGCCAGATCATGTCCGGTCAGTTCCGAGAGTTGCCCGTTCTGGTCGATGAGCCATCCCTGCATGCCGTCGTAAATCTGGGTCAGGCGAAAGACATTAAGATTAATATCCAGGCGCAATTTATCCGGTGCCTGATAATAATAGATCATTCGTCCGGGCAGTCCCCCCATGACGACCCGGCCCGAAGCGGCCATGGTGGTACAGGAGGCGATCCGTTGGATATAGCCGGGATCATGCAAATCCGCAAGTTGGTTGCCCCGCGCGGAAAGCGAAGACATCATAATAATCAAGACGACCAGGGCCGGAAACAAGGTGCCGATTATTCTTTTTCTCAATTCAATACTCCGTCCAGTAATAATCCGCCAGGACCAGCAGGCCGATCAGCGACCAGAAAAATATCAGCGAGGTTCCCCCGTAACTCAAGAAAGGCAGGGGGACGCCGGTGACCGGGGTCAGGCCGAAGGTCATCCCGATATTGATAAAAAATTGAAAAAATATGATGGTCGTGGCGCCCCAGGCCAGGTTCGAAGTAAACTTGGAGCGGCATCGCAGGGCAATATTGATTCCCTTGTAAACGATATAGGCGAAGACCCCCACCACCACCATGGCGCCGATAAAACCGAATTCCTCGGCCAGAACGGAGAAAATAAAATCGGTGTGTCGTTCCGGAAGAAATTCCAATTGGCTCTGGGAACCGCCGAGGTAACCCTTGCCGATAATGCCGCCCGAACCGACCGCAATTTTGGATTGAATAATCTGATACCCGGCTTTATTCGGATCTCGTCCGGGATCGAGAAAAATGAGAATCCGCAACTTCTGGTATTCGGCCAGGCTGTTCCAGAAAAAGGGAGTGATAATTCCGAACGCCAGGTTAGCGACAACCGTGACGATACCGAACAAAAGCCCCGGCCGAAGAAACAATAAAAACAGAACCAGAAGGGTTAAATATATTACCCAGGTCACCCAATGAAAAGCGGCCAGCAGGGATACCAGGGGCGAGATAATTAATATCAGATAGAGGGGATTTAAACCCGACCAATACCACATGCTGAACAAGAGGGCGACAAAGACCAGCGAAGAGCCCAAATCGGGTTGGCGCATCACAAAAATGGCCGGGATCCCCACTAACAGACCGGATATCGCCAGCCGCCAAATCGATTCCGGAGGCCGTTTGGTATAAGCCAGGAAACGAGACAGGGCAATCAGGACGGCTATCTTGCCGACATCGGAGGGGGTCAGATTCAAAGGCCCCAAGGCCAGGGCTCGCGCCGCGCCGGTTTTCGAGTAGCCGAAAAATAAAACCACAATCAGCAAAATTATCGAAAACCCCAAAAGTGGGTAGGCCGAAAAATCTATCAGTCTCAAAGGAGTATTTATAAAGGCATAAAACAGGCCCAGGGCCATGAGGAGCCATAGAAACTGGCGGGCGAAATGAGTCGAGGAAGTACCGCTTATGGCATCATAGCGAGCTGAATAGATCAACATGACTCCCAATAGCGACAGGAACAGGGCCGCCGCCACCAGCCGGAGATTGATATGCCGTAAAGCAATCATAATCGCTAAGGCCGAGTCGAGGCCACCTCCTTTTTCAAATGCGCAAATTGCGGAACATTATTGATCAAAAAGTGATGAATTATCTTACCCACGATCGGGGCCGCCGCCTCGGAACCGTGACCGCCGTTTTCGACAATGGCCGTAACGCAAATCCGGGGGTCTTCGGACGGCGCAAAGGCCACGAACCAGGCATGGTCATTGCCGTGCGGATTCTGGGCGGTGCCGGTTTTGCCGGAAATGTCGTATTCTTTCTGACGCCTCCCGCGGGCGGTGCCGCCCTCCCCTTGCACCACCAGTTTCAGCGCCTCATTCAATTTGGCTAAAGTCGGCTGGGAAAAGGGGAGTTTAAAGGATAACTGCGGCGCCACCCTAACTACGCTACCGTCGGGATGTCTTATCTCGCGTAATAGATGCGGTTTATAGACCAAACCATTATTGGCCAGACCGCAATAGAATTGAGTCAATTGGAGGGGAGTTACGGAAAATTCCCCCTGTCCGATGGCGATGTTTATGGCCAGGAGAGGCGACCACCGTTTCTTGCCATAGAGGCGATCCAGATAGGCGGAACTGGGTGCGATGCCGTCGAATTCGCCCACAATTTCCAAACCGGTCTTGCGCCCGAATCCGCATTTGGTGGCATAGTCATGCCAGGTGTCGACGCCGAGCATCTGGCCCACCTGATAAAAATAGACATTGCAGGAGTGCTCGATGGCATGAAGCATATTCAAGCGGCCATGGCCCCTTTCCTCCCAGCAGCGGAAAAAGCGATTGCCGAACTGCATGCCGCCGTAACAGGGGCGCAGGTAGGTATTTTCAGTGATTTTGCCGGCTTCCAAAGCCGCTCCGGCCGTCAGCAATTTGGCCGTCGAACCGGGCGTATAAAGAGCCGCGATCGGCCGATTCATGAGGGGGTGCAGGCTGTCGCCGATAATCCCCTGCCACAGTTCGGTCGGTATGGGTCGGGAAAAAATATTGGGATCCATCCCGGGAAAAGAGACCAGCGCCAAAATTTCGCCGTTCCGGGGATCCATGGCCACCACCGCCCCGCAACAGCGGTTGGTATCGAAATTTTCAACTATAAAGCGCTGCAAATCCAGGTCAATGGCCAGGTTCAAATCCGCGCCCGGGACCGGGGCCACCCGGTCTTTGCCGCGGTACGGGCCGATTATCTTTCCCCGCGCCGAGACCTCGATATAATTGGTCCCCTCGATGCCGCGCAGGAGTTGATCGTAGGCTTTTTCTATCCCCTTCTTCCCCACCAGCATACCGGGCCGATAGCCTTTATCCGGGTCGGCCGCAATCTCCTCCGGTGAAACCTCGCCGATATACCCGATAAAAGATTCGACCGAAGCATCCACGGGATAACGACGCACCGATTCCACGCTGTACGTTATGCCGGGATAGGCGTCACCCTGTTCTTCCAGGAGAGATACTTCCTCGATACCCAGGCCGCGTTTTATGGGTGAAGGAATGAACTCGCTGGCAAAATTGGCCTTGGCCTTTTTCTGGACGGCAGCCGGATCCATCCCCAGAAGTTCGCCCAACTTCTTATAGGTTATGTCCTTTTTCACCTCAAAGGGCACCACGGAGACGGTGAAGGACAGCATATTATCGGCGATGATGTTATAGTGCCGATCGTATATGACGCCGCGCTTGGGAATAATCGGCTGAACGCGAATCCGATTACTTTCCGATTGGACCTCGTAATCGTTATGTAAAATTATCTGGTGATAGAATAGCCCGATTAAAAGGGCCACCACGGCCAGGCCCAGAAGCCCCATCCCGATTTTGGCGCGTAAGTCTCTATCTACACGATGAGTCTGCATATCATTAAAATAAGGCCTTCACTTTTTGGGGCGTAATGATGCCGTCTTTGAAAGCGAAAAAGATCAAACCCCAGAGGGAGGTGTAAAGCACTGAGGGGAGAATAAACCGAAACAGAACAAAAAATATCTCATCGGTGGAAGTCAATGAGGTTATCACCAGACGATTGATAAGGACCATCCCCGCCAATATCACCAGACGCGAGACAATTGATTCCAGGTTTATACGATTGCTTAAAAAATTGGCCAGGACGGACAGGACAACCGTCAGAATAACCCGGTAGGGCAAAATATCCGGCGCGGCGGCCCCGGCCACGAGACCGGCCACGAAGCCGAACCACAGCGCTTCCATTTCACCCTTGTACAAGGCGGTCAAAACGACGATTAATATGGTCATATCGAAGGCGACCCCCCCCACCGATGTCAAATCACCCAGAATCGTTTCATGGAAACTGATAAGAAACAGGTACATCAGGTAAGGAATGATTTTCATAAGGCGCCGCCTTTTAGAACGTACAACTCCTCAATGCTTAAAAAATTGACATTGGGGCGAAGCCAGACCGATTTGATAATATCTATTTTGGGCGGCGCCACGGAGTCGACCACCGCGACGGCCAAGCCATCGGGATATATCCCCCCCAGGCCGGAGGTTATGATAACATCGCCGGCCTTGACATCGGCATCGGCCGGCAAATTATCGAATATGAGACCTTCCCCGGGAACAAAGCGAACGATCCCGATCTGTCGGCTTTCGGCGATACGGGCCGAGACGGCATGCGACGGATCCGTTAAAAGTTGGACCGTGGCATGACCGGTCATGACTTCCTTGACCCGGCCGACCAATCCGAATCGATTTACCACGGCCTGATTAATTTCGATACCGTCACTGGTGCCCTTATTGACCACCGCCGCCAGCGGATAACCGTCCTGAATTAGGGAGATTATTTTGACCGGAATGACCCGGTAACCTTCGGCCGGGGCAAAACCGAGAAACTCGCGCAAGCGCTGGTTTTCGCGGCGCGCCTCGGCCAGGGCGTTTAATTGGAGGGAGGCCTCGGTCAGGGAATTTTTCAAACGGCTGTTATCTTCGGCGGCATCGTTCAGGCGGGCGATATTGTTGCGTATTTCGGAAAATGGATAATAGAATAAAGTCAGGCAGAGGTTGGCTGACCAGGGTCGAAGGTTGCCTCCGCCGACCAGAAGTAATAAAAAAAGAATCGCGACGATTCCATAATTGACATACCGGCGATTTCTGGCGAAAATCGCCGTCATCCATGCCATTGGACTAAGCCTCCCTGCTTAAAAAACCCCGTTTAATCGACGGTATCTATAAGCTGTAAAAGTTCTCCCGGCGATGTGACTTCCAACATCTTCCTGCGGTTGTCTTCGGATTTCATGATGTACGACAAACGAGCCATGACATTCAAATGGGCGCCGATGGCATCCTCGGGAGCAGAAATAAGAAAAAACAGATGCACCGGTTTATGATCCATGGCGTCAAAATCGATACCCTTATCCGAACGGCCGAAAGCGATAACAATTCCTTTGGTGGCCTTGGTTTTGGCATGAGGAAAGGCAACGCCGTAGCCGACCCCGGTCGTGACCAGTTCTTCACGTTCCTTGACATCCTGCAGAAGCTGGCCGGCATCCTTAACAAGGTTTGACTTGGAAATCAGACTCACCAATTCCTCTAAAGCCGCATCTTTTTCTTTGGCCTTCAGGTTAAAAGTTATCAGGTCCTCTGAACAGAATTTCGACAGTTTCATATATTCTCCTTAGCCAAAATTACAAAGATTGGGCTTCATCGATAAGTAAAACGGGAATATCTTCCTCGACCCGGAAAACCAGCCGGCAACTATCGCAAATCAGCCGTTCCTTTTCCCGCTCATAATTCAGGTCACCCTTGCATTTAGGACACACAATAATCTTCAGCATATCGTCAGAAAGCGGCATAATTACCTCCTATTCCCTGAAAACCCCCATGCGGCGGAATTTCTGGAGCCTCTTTTGAAGCAATACTTCGGTCGGTAGAGTCTCCAACTCCGCCAGGGCTGTCAGGATCTCGGCCTTGACGGCCAGAGCCGCAGTTTTATGGTTATTATGGGCGCCTCCCGGTGGTTCGGGAATAATCTTATCAATCAGGTTTAATTCCATTAAATCGGGAGCGGTAAGCCTAAGAGCCTCGGCGGCATCGGGGGCATAGGCGTTATCCCGCCACAGAATCGCCGCGCATCCTTCCGGGGAAATTACGGAATACCAGGAGTACTCCAGCATGAAAATCTTGTCGCCAATACCGATTCCCAGCGCGCCCCCGGAGGCCCCTTCCCCTATAACGGTTATAATAATTGGCACTTGCAGGGACGCCATTTCGCGGAGGTTTCGTGCTATAGCCTCGGCCTGACCCCGTTCCTCGGCGCCAATCCCGGGATAGGCACCCGGGGTGTCAATCAGAATCACTATCGGTTTTTTATATTTTTCCGCTAATTTGAACAACCGCAGGGCCTTGCGATACCCTTCCGGATGCATCATTCCGAAATTTCGATAAAGTTTCTGCTTGGTATCCCGCCCCTTTTGCTGGCCCAAAATCAAGACCGGTTTGCCCTCGATTCGCGCAAACCCCCCCACCACGGCCTTATCGTCGGCAAAGCCCCGGTCGCCGTGAAGTTCGATAAAATCGCTGGCAATAAGACTGACATAATCCAAAGTGTAGGGGCGGCGGGGATGCCGGGCCAGTAAGACCTTTTGCCAGCGGGACAGGCCGGAGAAAATATCTTCCCGCATTTTATCGACTTTTTGCTGGAGTGAAGCGATTTCGTCATCTAATTGAAGATTCGCCCCGGCGGCGAAATCCTTCATATCGGAAATCTTCTTCTCCAGTTCGACTATGGGCCGTTCAAAATCTAAGACTTGTCTGTCTTCCATAACTTTATGAGGTCTATCCCAATATTATTTTAAACGTTAAAGATAAAGTATCCGGCCAAAATAACAACTATAAAAAGATGCGGGGAATGGTCGACCTTTGACAGGGATTCCCCTCCCCGGGTCTTCCCTCTGCAACCGATTCAGTGGCGGTCATTTCCGAAAACCATCCGCAGAAAGAAATTCACGGTCAAAGCCGCCGGCAATAAGAAAAGGGAAAAGCCGTTGGGATAATGCTTGAGATAATATTTCCAGACCGAGAAATGGTGGTAAAAACTCCGCCGAACGGCGCCGATTGAAGAACCCTTACCCCAGTGATGCATGGCCCCGGCTTGAGGGATAAAATAAATTTTCTTGCCCGCCTGATTTATCCGAAGCGACAAATCCGTATCCTCCATGAACAGGAAAAAGCGGGGATCGAAACCACCCAGTTTCAGGAAGAGGTCGCGGTTTATCAGCATACAGGCCGCAGAGGCGGCGGGAACCGCCGTGATTAGGTCGAATTCGTCGATGGTATACGTATGGCCGGCTTTTCTGGCCAGACCGCGATGGTTTAAAACCGAGCCGCGCGAAAAAAAGATATTGTAGAAATTTGGGAAATTTCGGCAGGTCGGCTGAAAAGAACCGTCGGCATTGCGCAACCGCGCCACTACCGCCCCGGCCTCGGGAAGTTCGCGGATGGAATCCAGCAATATTTTCAAAGCGCCGCTATCCAGAACCATATCGGGATTGGCCAAAAGGAGATAATCCCCGGAGGCCAAAGCCGCCGCCGCATTATTGGCGGCGCCGAATCCCACATTCCGGGGCGAAACGTGAAGATTAAGTTCGGGAAATTTATTTTTAATGACGGCCGCGGTGTCATCCCGGGAAATGTTGTCATAGACTATTATCTCGCCGCCGACGGCCGTGATTTCTCGCTCCAGAGCGGAGAGGCAATCCCCCACCGTTTTCGCGGAATTAAAGGTGATAATTATCGCGGATACATTCATGCTTGTGCTAAAAGGAGAGACCTACTTGAGTCTCCCCAGAAGAGCCATCAGGCGCAGGTACCAGACCATCCAGATCGCCTCCCTGACGATTTTTTTGGACATTTTCGACGCTCCCTGGCGGCGGTCCACGAAAACAATGGGAATTTCCTTGATGCGAAATCCCTTTTTCCAGGCCCTCAAGGATACCTCTATCTGGAAAGTATAGCCATTGGATTTGATGGCGTCGAGATTTATCCCTTCCAGTACCTCCCGGCGAAAACACTTATACCCCCCGGTGGCGTCGCGCACCGGCAGGCCCGTGATTATCCGGGTATAGACATTGGCGAAATAAGACAGCAAAAGCCGGCTCATGGGCCAGTTGATGACATTGACGCCGGAAATATACCGCGAACCCAGAACCAGATCGGCATTTTCGATGGCCAGGAGAAAATCTTTTATGAAAGCCGGGTCGTGAGAAAAATCGGCATCCATCTCGAATAAATAGTCATACTTCTTTTCGATTCCCCACTTGAATCCGGCCAGGTACGCCCGTCCCAACCCCTCTTTTTTCTCCCGATGCAGAATGTGAATCCGCCCGTTGGGAATAATCATCCCTTCGACTATTTTTCCGGTGCCGTCGGGAGAATTGTCATCCACGACCAGGACTTCCAACCGTTCATCCTGGGGCAGGACCGCCCGGATAATTTTTTCGATGTTGTCTTTTTCGTTATAGGTCGGCAAGATTACCAGAATGCGTTTTCTTATAGTCATACCACGGCCGCTTTTTTACGTTTGTAAATCATATATTTATACAGGTAAAACAGCAAAACAAGTCCCACGAAAAGCAAGGTCAGCCAGGTCAGCCAGGCGACATTCAGATAGGATTTATCATAACGGAACACTACCTGCGACGCTCCCGCCTTAACCGGTACGGCTCGGAAAGAAGCATCGGCGCGATAAATCGGCGTTTCCTGTCCATCGACATACGCCTTCCAGGCCGGATAATAATTATCGGTCAAAACCAAAAGGGCGTTGGCTGATGAATTGACATCAACCACGACCGAATCAATGTTATGAATTTTCACGGTGGCCGACATTACGGCGGTATCCGAGGCCGTTACCTCGAGTGAAGGGGTTTCCTCCAGATAGACCGACCGCCTTAAATCGGCCTGGCCTCCCATGATTTGGGGAATAATGTCTTTTCTTTCAGGGATAACCTCAAAGCGATTCACCATTAAGGCCCGCGGCAAGGCGTTGGGATTGCGATAAAGCGACACCGGGCCGAAATTTCGGGCCAGCGTCACCGAATCGGGGCCGAAAAATTCTGCCGGGATTTGCATCTGCGTGGACGTCAGGACAAATTCCGCGCCGACCAGGTTGACAAAATTCGGATTTATGACATTCTCCATCGATGTCCCGCCCATTAAGTCGTCATACCATCTTAATTGGTTTCCGTGGTACCCGGTGACAACTTCGATCCCCTGATAGGGCAGATGATTTTCGCTCATGGCACGGAGGTTCAAAACCCGGAAATTCCCCGGCAGGGATTTTATATATTCGGTTAAAGGATTAGGGGAAAATTCCCGCCGATAATCATAAGTTTCGACAAACCGGGAATTGAAGCGGATGCCGTCGCAAATTGCCAGAAGCGGCAGGAGAATAAAAATCACGGCGCCGGCCTGGCGCTTCAGATACAAATAAATCACGGACGCCGATATGGCCACGAACAAAAAAGCCAGCCAGAAACCGCTCTGGATGTGGGGCAGATTCATCAACCCCAGTTGGAATTTGGTGATATTTTCTCCGGCCAAAGTCGTCTCGGCACCGGAATAGAATATAGAACTATAAAGCGATAAAATCGATTCCCCGGCCGCCCCAAATAAAAACGCCAGAATCAGTAACAAGGCCGGAACGCCGAAAAGACAGGCCAAGAATCTCTGGCGGGATTTGTCCTTTAATTCTCTGCCCTTCTCGATTAAAAATTGCACCCCGAATCCGGCCAGAAGGGAGATACAAAAGAGATAAACGAACATAATAGTCGAAGGCGCCCGCAATGATTTTACCATGGGAATTATATAGAAGAAAATATAAAAGAACGGCGTGGTATCCCCCAAAGCATAAATCAGGGCGAATATGGCCATCCCTCCGAAAAACCACGCCCCCTTGCGCCTTGAGAAAAACAGACCCAATAACGCCAGAAACAGGGGCACCACCCCGACATATTCGGAATTATCCTTAAAGAAGTTACGCCCCCAATAGGTATTCTCCTTACTACCCGAAACACCGACAAATTCCGGGACAACCTGTGAAAAGGCCTCTTCGGGATGCATCGACCAGGAGGTAGCCCAGTCGTATCCCCGTTTGGTTTCGGCGCGGGGGGAATATTCCGTGGTGTAGATATATCCCGGGTAAAATTGCACCGCCGAGATAAACAGCCCGATGATGACGGCATAAATTAAAAGACCGGCCGGCTTTATCGCCGATCCCAGGGAGCGTTTTTCGCGGTAATGATTAATCAGTTTATATAAACCGTATAAGGCGATGGCCCAGAGCGAATAATAAGACAATTGCGGATGCGGGCTTAAAATGATAACGCCGATCACCAAACCCAAAAGGGTGAAATTTAAAAGAGGCTTCTTTTCGAAAGCCCGGTCGAGAAATAAAATAGTCAGGGGAAATAGGGTCGTGACGAAAATTTTCCCGTCATGGCCCGGCGCCACCAGCGAAACCAGAAACCCGGAAAAAGCGTAGGCTGTGCCTGACAAAGCCGAGGCCGTTTTCGAAAGTTTAAATTGCCGGGCGGTCAGATACATGAATATCCCGGATAAAAAGACATGAAAGATCAGGTTCCACCCCAGGGCGCGGTAGAAATCCCCGATAAATTTGTAAATCGACAGAGGATAAAAAGTATCGCCGTGGAAAGCATCGATAAACGGCATGCCCCCGAAAATGTACGGGTTCCAGACCGGCACCGCCCAGTTTTTCAGGAAATATTCGACATAGAAATGACGGAAAAAGACGCCGGCGTTGATGGTATCGGAGCCGTAGAGCATTAAATCCGAAAAGATAAATTTCCGGAATAAAATTAAAATTCCCAGGAGGAGCAGGATAATATAAACCGCGGTGAAATACCGAAATTGTTCGGGATCGAATCCCGTCTTGCGGGAACCCCCACTTTTGACTTCCGGCGCCTTTTTAGAGGACAAATAATATCTCCTTAGGTATCAGGATTTATACCCGGAAACATCAATTCCGTTTATCGTTCCGATTTTCCAGGCTGTCCAGTTTTTTGCGGACCGCCTCCAATTCCTCTTTGAGCGAGGCCAGCCCCTCGGAAAGAAAGCCTATTATGAACATCGCCATCCCGATTCCGGTCAGGAATATGACCAGATACAGAAGGGGGCGGAATCCTTCTTCCAGCACGAAGCGGTAATACAAGGCCACCAGCCCGACCAAAACCGCCAGTCCCAGTGAAATCATGCCGACCATGCCGAAAAATAAAAGCGGCTTTTTAAGAAGCGACATCTGGGTCTTGACGGCCAGCATATCCAAAACTCCGACAGGGATCCGCCCGATCGAAAACTTGGATTTCCCCCAGTTCCGGTCGTAAAGCGGGATGCGAACCTCATCGACCCGGTAACCCCGGTTGACCGCCAGCACCACCAGGTAGCGATGCCAGTCCTTGCGGAGAAAGATATCTTTTACCACGGCCGCCCGGAAGGCCTTGACCGAATTCAGGTCGTGGACCTTCAGGCCGAAAATTTTCCGCGACAGGGCATTATAAACCGAGGAGACGAATTTCTTTTTATATTTGCCCATTTTCCACCCCGTGGTGACATCGGCTCCCTGAAAAATAGGCTCCACCAGAGTGGGGATATCTTCGGGTTTATATTGCAAATCGGCCGGGTAGAAAACATAAATATCCCCGGCGGCGGCGCTAAAGCCGGATTTAAGGGCGTCAGTCAATCCCAGATTAAGAGGGTGTTTCCGGGATTTTAAATAGGGGTATTGGGCCCGAACCGTTTCGATTTTGGCCCAGGTATTATCGCTGGAGCCGTCATCGACAAAGACCAATTCGTACTGCCGGGGAGATTTTTTTACCATGGCATCGAACTGGCGGCAGAATTCCTCGATATTCCCTTCCTCGTTGCAGGCCGGGACAATAACGGAAATTAGATTTTCCAAGGCGCTTTCAATCCCTCGAATAAACGGTGTCATTAAGGGGCGGCTGTTTCCGCAATGTTGCCTAATATAGAACCTGTCATGAATTTATGGCAAGGAAAAACAGTATGATAAGAAGACATAATTGGAGGGGATTAAAAAGCGGAAGGGGTGGGAATCGAACCCACCGGAGACGACACCAGTCGCCCCCCCACGGTTTTGAAGACCGCAAGGGCCACCAGACCCTATCCGCTTCCGGGATAAATATAGACAGGGCGGGCCGGATAATCAAGAATATCTGATAACGGAAATATGATTGACTTTTTGGTCGACATGTAATTGATTTTATACATCCGGATAATTTCAACCATTTTAATATCTGGGGGAACTATGGCTCTGAAATTTCAATGTCCTAATTGCCAAACCGAAATAGTCGTTCAGCATTTAAAGCCCGGCGAAACGGCCAAATGTCGCCAGTGCGGGAACCTGGTGGCAGTACCGGTGTCATCGCAAATAACCGAAGAAGACCCATCCTGGAAAACGACACCGGCTATATCCGGGGAGCCGGCGCCGCCCGCAAGTGAATTCGGCCCAAAAGACGTCGGCGATATTATTGGCGGCAGTATTTTTCTTTACCGAAAGAATTTCTTGCCCCTCCTGATTCTTTCCCTGATTTTTCAGGTACCGGCCTTTACCCTGCAATGGTGGCAGATTACGCGTACAGAACAGATGGAGGCGGCCGGGAGCGTTGATTTGGGAGATATTTGGCTTAACTTAACACTCTGGGGCGTGGCTTTCTTTTTCTGCGTCATCGTATTTTATCCGGCAACGGTGGGCGGCTCCATTTACAGGCTGGGTAAATTCTATACCCGCGTTAACGCCCCTCTGGGTCAATGCATGCGGATTGCGATCGGCCGGGCCGGTGCTCTGATCGGGTCGTACTTCCTGATTGGTCTCGCCTGTCTGTTACTCTCGCTGACAATTATTGGTATACCGGTGGCTTTATACCTGGGTGTGGCCTGGGTATTCACGTCGGAAGCCATCATTATTGAACGAAAAGGGCCTGTGGAAAGCATTAAACGGAGTTACCAACTTATTAAGGGCAACTGGTGGCGCATCTTCGGGATAATATTCCTTTTGGGGATAATTTATGGGATTATCTCGTTTCCCTTCATTCTGCTGGGAGTAATCCCCTGGTTTCTGGTCCTGATACTTCTGACACCCATTTCTTATGCTTTGTGTATAATTCTCTACCTCGACCTGCGGGCCCGCAAGGAAGGGTACACTAAAGAGATGTTGAGGAAAGATTTGGAGGCCCTGGATTTGGCCGAGGGGGAAACCCCGGCGCCGACGTCTGATTCCGGCCCGATGCAACCCTCGTGATTGAAAACTAAATCGACCGGACCGGCATTTCGCTGGGGTCGTCGATGAGAATATTCTCTTTAATCGCGAACGCCTCGGCGTACTTGACATTGACCTTATGGCCATAGAAGGCCGCCGTAATAGTCATATACTCGAAAATATCCACCCCCGGCTTATAAATCATCTTTGATTCCGGAGTGCCGTCGAACTGCGATTTATAGGCCCGAACCGCCTGCAATTTTCTATCCATCTGTTCGGTGATATCGACAAAGAAGGAATGGGCGACATCGCGGAAAGACGAGGCATAAATTATTTTGCGAGGGCGATGCGGTTCGCCGTCCAGTTCCAGTTTTTTCAACCCCGCCAGAAAGCAGGCGTCGTACCCCAATTGCATGGCATATAAGTGGTCGGGATGGCGCTGAATCCAGAAAGGAAGTATCACCAGTTCCGGACGGACCTGGCGGATAACCCGGGCGATTTGAAGTTTATTTTCGCGGGTGACTTCCACCGCCGAATCGGGAAGTTCCAAATTCTCGCGCCAGGCCACCCCCATAATTTCGGCCGCC
>JBGSHP010000002.1:0-211823 GCA_041752195.1 Candidatus Zixiibacteriota bacterium
GACCCCGTCACGCCCCGGAAAAGCGTTATCGGCACCTGGGAATTGGTAACTTTTAAAATGGATGGCGAGGTAGTCGACTATGAATATGACGCCATCATGGTTTTCGACGCCGATAGTACCGGCTATACGGAAGTTTATTTAGAAGGGGATTTGATTGATGAGGAAGAATTTGAGTCCTGGGAAGTAAATGGGGATTCTCTTTCAATAAATAATGGAATTGAAGCAGAAACTGTCTGGTATTCCTGCACCGACGACCGTCTAACCATACGAAAATACGATGATTTCTTGGAAATAACACTGGAGTGGATTTACACTCGCGTAGAAGATATATAAAAATTTCGTAAGCCCTTTAGGCCAAAACCCCGGTCGCAGACTTTGAGCTTCGAAAGGTAGTTTTGACATCATAATCAACTTAGTTATCAGGGCCAAGAGCCCTGACAATGTCTTGATTACAAAAGAATCGGTCAGGTCCTGTTCCCGCTTAAGGGTCAGTAACCTGACCGATTTATTTCAAAATTCAATCACTCGGTCGGTTTCCAGACTTTCCACACTTTCCCGACCAGGTCCGGACCCGGTTTCAGAGTCGGTTGCCCGGGTTCCCAGCCCGCAGGACAGGCCTCGGTTCCCTTGCTGGCTCGGACATGCTGGAACGCCTTCACCTGGCGGATAGCCTCGGAGACTTTCCGCCCCACCGGCGGGGTTAGTATTTCGATTGACTGAATAACGCCGTCGGGATCGATCAAGAACCGTCCCCGAACATCAATCCCGCCGTTCTCATCGTACACGCCATAAATCTTTCCGATACTCCCGGCGCCGTCCGATACCATCGGCCACGGTATACCGTCCTTGGTCATCTTGGAAAGTTCTTCCTCTTCCCAGATTTTATGCACGAAATGACTATCGGTGGAGATGGACAGGATTTGGACACCCAATTTCTGGAATTCATCAAACTTGCCGGCGACCGCCGACAATTCGGTGGGTCAGACAAAGGTAAAATCACCCGGGTAGAAACAGATCATCACCCATTTGCCCAGGTAATCGGATAATTTAACATTCATGAATTTGCCCCGAAGATAGGCCGGGGCTTCGAAATCAGGCGCCTTGGCGCCGACTCTGGCCGTCATTTTAACCTCCCCTGCTACGGTTGCTGTGACAGTCTCCCCCTTAGGCTGGGGCTTTTCGCCCACGACACTTCCGGTCGGCCGCCCGCAGCCGACGGTGGCTTCACCCATACTATATCCCTCATGTTTAAAGGTTTATCAAGTTTCTTATATATTCATATATAACGCCGGGAGAAAAATGTCAAGACCGATATGGTATCTAAAGAGGAGTCGAATGGTATACTATATGATCTTATCCGCGCCCCTTGCCCCGAAGTTCAGTTATCCGGCCGTCGGACTGGTTCCCAGTTCATAACCCGGCCATTTATTCGGACTTCTACCCTCGGATAATCTTTAATATCTCATCGGTCATGCGCTTCAATAATTCCGGAGAGGCGGCTTCGACATTGAGGCGCAAGAGCGGCTCGGTGTTCGAAGGACGGGCGTTGAACCAGAAATCGCGGTAATTGACGGTGAGACCGTCGATACGATCCTGTTCGCCGTCGGCAAAATGCGCCGCCAGACGCTCCATGGTGTCTTTGGCGGAGTCCACCCGGCTGTTGATTTCGCCGGAGCGGAAATAAGGGTCGATGGATTTTATTTTGTCATGCAGAGGCTGATTGGTTTTACTTAAAAGTTCCAGACAAACCAGGAAAGCGATCAGGCCGGAATCGGCAAACCAGTTGTCGCGGAAATAAAAGTGGCCGGAATGTTCGCCGCCGAAAATGGCATTGTGCTTTTTCATGAGCGGCTTGATAAGAGCATGGCCGACCCGAGTGCGGATGGCTTTTCCACCCTTACGTTCGACCAGTTCCGGGACCGCCCGGGAGCAAATAAGATTGTACAAAATGGTTTCACCGGGATGGCTGTCCAATAAATTATCGGCCACCAGGGCGGTGGTCAAATCGCCGCCGACCATTTTGCCGTGGGCGTCGATGAGAAACATCCGGTCGGCGTCGCCGTCGAACGCGGCTCCGAAATCGCATTTTTCGGCGATGATGGTTTTCTGAAGGTCGACGATATTTTCCGGCTCAATGGGCGAAGGCTGATGATTGGGGAAATTGCCGTCGGGTTCGAAAAACAGGGGGATGACTTTTATCGGCAATTGGGCGAACACCGGCGGAAGCATCGCCCCGGCGACACCATTACCGGCATCGACGGCAATTTTGAACGGCTTGATGCGGGCGATATCGATAAACGACAGGCAATGGGCGGCGTAGTCCTCGGCGATATTGCGACGGACAACATTGCCGCGGGAGGGGGATTTGACCACGATATCGTTTTCGACACTCTCTTTGATTTTATCCAGACCCTGCTGTCCCGAGAGAGGCAGGGCCTCCTTCTTGCATATTTTGAAACCGTTGTATTCTTTGGGATTGTGGCTGGCGGTGATCATGACGCCGCCGTCGTAGCCGTATTTACCCACCGCGAAATAGAGCGCATCGGTGGAAATCATCCCCAGGTCGACCACATCGGCGCCGGCATCGGTAATACCCGAGGAAAGCGATTCGAACAGGTCGTCGGAACTCAAGCGCATGTCGCGGCCCACCGCAACCGATTTGGGGTTAAGGTATCCGGCCAGGGAGTTGCCGATACGATAGGCGATATCGGGATTGAGTTGGGTCGGCACGATACCGCGGATGTCATAGGCTTTAAAGATGGAGCCGTCGATTTTCATCGCATAATCCTTTGATTTTGTGGGATATGGAATATACACCGGGGCGGCATAAGAACCAAATGATTTATGGGGCCGAAGATGGCGGGAGGGCCAGGAGCCGGTCCTGCAATTCGTTTGTTTTCCATTACTTTATTATACAATTCCGGTCTTTCATAAAGTGGTGTAAACTATATTTCGGAAGAAAAAGGGATGGGATTAGGGCCGGGGGCGAAAGTCGTAGCCTTATGCCGAATTTCGGTTCAAATTCAAGGATTCTTCGAGGGCATGATTCTGTGGTTCCGATCCCCTTTAGGGGTCGGGACCTGGCGGCAGTGAGCCAACCAAAAATTAACCTGTATTGTGTTCACGGCCGTTTCAGGCGGCTTTCGAGGAAGGCAATGGAAGCCGTGATTTTGTCTTCGAGATAGGGGTATATTTCCGAAGACCGATTGTAAAGACTCATGGCCTTGGTCTTCCGCTCGATTTGCCCGGTTAAAAGGTAAATCTTGTAATAATTATAGGCGCAGTTGAAAAAGATTTCGTAGTCGTCGGGGTAATAGACGGTCAGGGAATCCATAACCGGACAGGCGGCGTCGAAATTCTTATTCAATATCAAATAATCGGACAGGAGCATCAGGCCGGATTTATGATGCGGGTCGCGGTCTAAAATTCGGTTGAGATAGAATAACAGGCTGTCGCCCTTACCGCCGGCAAAAAAGTCTCTGGCTTTTTCGAAATCACTCTTGCGGTAATCGATCCCGTGTGCGGCCAGCGAGGAATCACTGAAACGAACAAGAATAACATCCTCGTAGTTGACAAAAAAGCGTTCCACTTCGACGGTGTTTTTTAGTTCGGGGTATTCCCGCCGGGCCAGGGCCAGGTTGGAGTTATCGGTCAAAAGATGCGTGATCGGGAACCTTTTAAAAAGGTTCGGTTCCTTGTTAACCATTCCGAACATGTAGGTGAATGATTTGATATTATTATCGATGGTCAGGGCCTGGGCGTAAGGGCCGGTGACCACGGCGGAGGTGTCGATAAGCGACTCCAGCCGTTCGCCGGTGCTGTAAAGTTGAGTCGTGCCAAAGCGGAACCAGGTGGCAATCCAGTAAGTCTGATAGAGAAACGAGCCCGAGGCCAGGATAATTATCAAGGCTGTCCTGTTTCGATAAAGCCAATCGCGAATCAAATGAAATCGCCAGATTATTATAAATGTAACGGCTGATAATATCAGACCGGCAATGATGATTTTAAAAACCAGGCCGGAAATTATCATGCCGCTGAAATTGACGTTAGTGTCGAGATTTCGTATATCCGGCCAGCCTAATATTTCGGCAAGGGCTCCGGAAAACAGCGCGTAAAGGGCGGCCAGAAGCAAGAATCCCTTGAGCCATTTTGATCGCGACGATGTCGGGGCGTTCTCGACGCCATCGGCTAAAATGGTGGCAATAAATCCAACCAACGGTAAAATCAGGAAAATCTGATATCGAAGGGGGCGGTAATTGGGAATACTCAATAATATATATCCGGCCACCAGCCAGACCAGGTTGAAAAGACAGGCCTGCCTGCCGGGCTTATTCTCGCCTTTTCCACGAAGCGAATAGAGTGTCAAGGAAATGGCTAAGAGGGTCAAAAGAAACGGCATGAATTGGAAATGCCTGCTCTCAATGCCGAACGTCATTAAAGACTTAATAATCTCCCAGGGTTCCTTAAAGACTGTCGGCGTGCCATGGATTCCCATGCTTTGCTCGGCCAAATACTTAAAGTAAAAGCCGATATTTTCGCGGAATAATAGGAGGGGGACGATTATCAAAAATAGTGTTAAGGAACCGATTAAGGCGGGCATAGCGCGGCGGCGGTTTTCGCTATCGGCAAAGTAAACCAAGAGGGCCGGGATTATCAGGATAATGCCGAAAAGTTTTCCCATGACGGCGGCCTGGGCGATTAACAGGCCCATCAGATAGGGCGTGAACTTTTTATCTCCATGATGCATAACGGTATAATAGGTCAGGCCGGAGAAAAATATCAGGCCGTTTTCCAGCATGGGGAAACGGCTGTAAATGAACAAAAGCAGATTGGGGAAAAGAAGGGCCGCCGCTATCAAAGCCGATGCACGCGATACCTTTACCTGTCCCCAGATAAAAAGCAGAAGTCCGAGGGTGCTTAAAATCACCGCCGAGAGGTTGGCGGAAAAACGGGAAACATCCAGAAGAGAAAAGGAAATGTAGGATGCCAAGGAAGCCAGAGAATACTTAAATGCGATCCAGCGCGGATACTGGAGCATCTCCGCACCATTAAAGGCGACCGCATCGCGAGCATGATAGGTGACGTTGTACGGGTCGGTAAGGAGCCCGCGTCCATCGCTGATAAAATACGGCGGGGGGTCGAGGTTGAGATTTATGAAACGGCATATTATCAGAGCGGCAACGATTAATATAATTACTATAAAAATAAGGCGTTTCATCATGACATTATATTCTTGACCCGGTTGTTATTGTTACTTATATTATAATCAATTAGGGCGAGAATTTTCGAATAAAAATAGCGAACCAACTGACGACCAACTCCTTCTAAGCCTGCCGGTCTGGTGGCCGATCCCCTCTAGGGGTCGGGACTTTTAAAATAGTTGCTGTGACGCGTGCATGATTCTGTGGTTCCGACCTCTGAAGAGGTCGGCCACCGGGCTTGGGAGGAGCGCCAGAGATAGAAGAAATCGAAAGACCCCACAGCAAACTGAATCTGGTGGCCGATCCCCTTTAGGGGTCGGGGCTTTCAAAATAATTGCTGTGACGCGTGCATGATTCTGTGGTTCCGATCCCTGCAGGGATCGGCCACCGGGCTTGGGGGCAGCGCCAGAGATAGAAGAAATCGAAAGACCCCACAGCAAACTGAATCTGGTGGCCGATCCCCTTTAGGGGTCGGGACTTAAATTCTTTAATATTCGAAGGCATCAATTTCTATGGGGTAGTCGCCCTGCCCATGATACCAGCGATAACTTGTCCAGCGATAATCTTCAATCGATGCCGCCAGTCCTTTTCTTATGGGATTTGCATGACAATAATCTATTTTCTCTTTTATCTTATCATAGTCTCGACAATTGTAATCATAAAAACTCCTTTGCCAAAATGCATAACGTGACCTGCCGCCGCGAACTACTCTTAGTTTTTCCAAGTTTGGGTGATTTCCAACTTTCCATTTCTGCAGAATTTCAAAAGCCGAACGGGATTTTATTTCAGAAATAATGGTCACTATGTGTGTATTTTCCGGGGGATGAATAAGCAAGTGAACATGATCCGGCATTACGGCATATCCATGCAATTTGAATCGAAATTTTTCCCGCGCCTTCGACAGGCTATTGATAAAAATTAACTTTTCATTTTCTGAACTCAATAAACAGAAATGATGATAGCAGGAAAAAGTGATAAAACGAACAGCATTGGTGTTTTCGTAATGATATGGCGGCATGATAAGCCCTCATCCGATTATCAATTAAAATAGAAATACAGATACTGGCAAGGGATTTTGTGGTTCCGACCTCTGAAGAGGTCGGCCACCTAGTTTGGGGGTAGTGCCGGGGAAAGGATAGTTTCAGAGAAGGAAAGCGCCAGAGATGGATAATACCTATGAATTGAATCTGGTGGCCGATCCCCTTTAGGGGTCGGGGCTTTTAAGATTATAACTGCGATGTAGGCAAAATTCTATGGTTCCGACGAGATTTCTTCGCTCCCCTCGCAATGACGATTCGAGGGTTTTGGGGCAGCTCCCCTCCCTAAAATTTTGCCCATCTGGGGACACGCGGGAACGGGCTGACATCGCGGATATTCGCCATCCCGGTGATATACATCAAAGTCCGGTCGAAGCCCAGGCCGAACCCGGCGTGCGGGGCGGTGCCGTAACGGCGCAAATCCAGGTACCATTCGTACAAGTTAAGATTCATCCCCTTCTCTTGCATGTGCGCCGTCAAAACATCGTACCGTTCTTCGCGCTGACTGCCGCCGATAATTTCGCCGATCTTGGGGACAAGCACATCCATGGCCGCGACCGTTTTGCCATCGTCATTGACCCGCATGTAAAAAGATTTAATCTTTTTCGGATAGTTAAAAACGATCACCGGTTTTTTGAGAACCTGCTCGGTCAAATAGCGCTCATGTTCGGATTGTAAATCTATGCCCCATTCGACGGGGTACTCGAATTTCTGTTTCGATTTCTTGAGTATTTCGACCGCCTCGGTGTACGAGACCCGGGCAAAATCCGAAGCGACAACGTGCTCCAAAGTCTCAATGACGCTTTTGTCGATCCACTTGTTGAAAAACTGCATATCATCGGCGCATTGCTCGAGAGCATACCGGAAAAGATATTTCAGGAAGTCCGTCGCGATCTGCATGTTCCCTTCCAGGTCGCAGAAAGCCATCTCCGGCTCGATCATCCAAAATTCCGAGGCATGCCGGGAGGTGTTGGAATTTTCGGCCCGGAAAGTAGGGCCGAACGTGTAGACATCGCCCAGGGCCAGGGCGGCGATTTCGGCTTCCAGTTGCCCCGAGACGGTCAGAAAAGTCTCGGCGCCGAAAAAGTCGTTGTTGAAGGCGATCTTGCCTTCCTCCATGGGCGGTTTGTACATATCGAGCGTGGTAACGCGGAACATATCGCCGGCGCCTTCGCAGTCGGAGGCGGTAATCATGGGCGTATGCACGTAATAAAATCCCCGCTCCTGGAAAAATTTATGGATAGCATAAGCGATTTTGGAGCGAACGCGGTTGACCGACCCGAAAGTATTGGTGCGCATCCGAAGATGGGCGATTTCGCGCAAGAATTCGAACGTATGGCGTTTGGGTTGAAGCGGGTAACTGGCATCGGCCGGCCCGAGCAAAGTCAGGGTTCGCACTTTCAGTTCATATTTTTGCCCTTTAGCCGGCGACGGCGCCAGGACGCCCTCGATACGCAAGGCCGCCCCGGTCAGGATATCTTTCAGGATCGGGAAATTATCGGGATTATCCACCACCGCCTGAAGGTTTTCCATGCAGGAGCCGTCGTTGATATCGACAAAGGCCACGTTTTTGGAGATGCGGACAGTCCGGGCCCAGCCCAGGATCAAGATATCCTGGTTGGCCGGGACCGTGTCGGCAATCAGGATTTGGGCGATGCGGGTGCGTTTAAAGTAATCCATATTTCTACCTCCGGCGGAGTTTTCACTTGGCAATATTATTAAACCAGGAAATGCAAATCAGGGTTCTAAACTACGCCAAAAGGGGTCGTAAGGCAAGGCGATTTATGGCTTTGGGCGAAACCGGACAAAATCGTGAATATTTGACGAATAATGAAAACATCTGGAACAAATGGGGGGGGTTTTCAGTAAAATATGATGAAGCAAAGCAAGTAGACTGGTGCGAACAGCGAGAGTAACGAGCAACATTCCCAACCTTATGCCTGTGTGAACGGGCCGATATCACGGAAGATACCGGCCCGTTTAATTTTAGGGAGTATTCAGGTTTTTCATAAAACCAGGATATATACGCCTTATATCGTTAAGATTCTATTCCTGAAGAAGTTACGCAATCCTACAGGGGTTCGGGGAATTCATTTAAAACCCTTAAGCCATAATTCTCTCCGTAATTAACATGACTCGCCCCGGAGATTCCATTTAAGGCGGTGGATTGAAACCAGGAAAACGATTTTTGATGAAATGGTTTCTTTTGGTCTTGTTTTAGCGCCAGGGATTCCGTAAAATTCCTCAAAACCTCATTCAATAGCAAAATTTATGGCGACCAATTTCGGTGAAATACAGGAATATTTGCGGCGGGAGAATCTCGACGGCTGGCTGATGGCTGATTTCCATGGACGGAATACCATCATGACCGATTTCCTCGGCCTGCGGGGGCACCTGACGCGCCGTTCTTTTTTCTATATTCCCGCCCAGGGGGAACCGACCGCGCTTATCCATAATATCGAACGCGACCGTTTCACGCATATCCCCGGTTTGAAAATTCCCTTCACGGCCTACACGGTACTCGAAGAAACCCTGGCGGCAGTCTTATCCGGGGCCAAAAAGATCGCCATGGAATATTCGGCCGACAATCGCCTGCCGTATATCGGGCTGGTCGATGCCGGGACTATCGAGCTGGTTCGTTCGCTGGGGATCGAGGTCATCAGTTCCGCCGATTTGGTGGCCAACTTTAAGGCCCGCCTGACCGAAGCCCAGGTCGTTGCGCACAGGAAAGCGGCGGCGGCGGTAATTAAAATCAAGGACGAGGCCTTTCATTTTATCGCGGAATCTCTTCGGCAGGATAAAAAGATAACGGAATGGATGGTTGTGGAATTTATCCGTGGCCTTTATGTCCGGGAAGGGATGATATATGATTTCGGCCCGTCGGTGGCTCTGGAAAAGAATATCTCCAATCCTCATTATGATCCCACCGAGACAGAATCGGCGGTTATCGAAAAGGATCGCCTGATACTCATGGATATCTGGGCCCGGCACAGTCATCCCGACGGAGTTTACGGCGATATCACCTGGGTCGGCTATACCGGAAAAAACATCCCGCAGACGCTTCGCGATGAATTCGCCCTCGTGGTCAGGGCCCGCGATGCCGCCGTGGCCTTTTTAAAGGAGCATCTTCCCCGCCGCGTCGTTTACGGTTTCGAGGTCGATAAGGCCTGCCGTGAAGTTATCGAAAAGGGCGGCATGGGCAAATATTTCTTTCACCGTACCGGTCATTCTATCGCCGGCGAGGTGCACGGCGCGGGGCCGAATATCGACAGCCTGGAAACCAATGATACCCGCAAACTGATGCCGGGGCACCTCTTCTCTATCGAACCGGGCATATACCTGGGCGAACGTGGCTACCGCACCGAAATCGATGTCCTCGTTACCCCGTCGGGGCCGGAAGTTACGACCGTTCCCCTGCAGACGGAAATTATCCCGCTACTGGGGTAAGGATGTATTTCAATCCGCGCATGATCCAGGAGGTGGCCGACCGTTACGGTTACCCGCCGGTTATCCGCATGGAAGCCCCCGTCGACGCCGCGGAATTCGATTTTATCCGCTCCACTCAATACTACGGCCGCTGTCACGATGTCACCCTCTATATTTTCAAGAAGGGACAGGTGGCGGTCAACGCCAAGCATCATTATCCCCGGGGCTTGTACCGGGCGCCGTCGGGCGGGCTGAAACCGGGGGAGCGGTTCGAGGACGGCGTCTTGCGCGAAGTGCACGAAGAAACCGGCTTGAAAATCGAACTGGGGCGGTATGTGCTTCAAGTCAATGTCTCCTTTACCTTCGGGACTAGGATTATCCCCTGGAAAACGCATGTCATGACGGCGAAATATAAATCGGGCAGAATCAAGCCGGTCGATATCCGGGAAATCCGCGAGGCGAAATGGGCGGATATGGCGGAATTCGACGACTACCGCACCATAATCGAGTTTCTGGATTCCGGCGGCCTGAAGTACCGGGCGCGATTGCATGATGAAGTGGTGAAGTTGTTGTAGGATTTCCGGGAACGGTGCCCACGAAATAGCCCACGGCAAGCCGTGGGGCTACAAGTCCCAACCAAAAGTAAATCGACTGCTTTAGGGTTGAGACATGGATCTAACAGTTCTTATTATCATTTCTAGCAGATGCCAGCCTATAAAGAACAAGGCGCCAGCAATTAAGAAATAAAATTGATATTTCGCATATCTTGCGCACCTGTTTTGGTTTATTTCTGTTGCCTTTTCAATCCCGTCGCGAGCGGCGGCAATTAATGATGGTTTTGACCCAACATCTGGATGATCCCCCTTATTGATTAGATGTAAATCTATATCTGCTCCGAGAATTGATAATACATACAGTATGCGATAGCAGCCGCAAAAAAAACTCATGCCCCATAAAATAACCGCAATTCCTAAGGGAATCATCGATAAAGATAATCCTGATGCTTCCGTAATTTTCATTGTATAGGCAACGGCAGCTGCTACAATCGCAAGTAGAAAATAAGTATATTTATCTTGCCCTGTCCTTCGTTGACGGTAAAGCTCAAGAAGTCTTTCATCAGCCATAATATTGGTCTCCTTGGTCCGGTAGCCCACCCGAGGGTGGGTAATTTACTGACAATATAATGATTCCTGGGAATAATATTAATAATTATGCCAAAAAGGACTTCGTTTTACCCACCCGACGTCAACCGCCCTATGGGTGGGCTACCAACTTGTCAATTAATGGGGTATAGTATATCCGAATTGTTTGACGATATACAATCCGCTTGTTTTATGGTATTAATCTCCCAAGGGTCGTTCATTTTGTGTTCTAAAAAAGGAAAATAATTTGCCCCGATTCCATATCATCCAGCTGGTTAATCCGCCAAGACAATACGCAAAAACATCTATTGGATCTGGGGTTCCTTTACCAAAATAGAATGGACCAATTAATTCAAAAACTATAGACCATATAACCAACGGTACAATAATTTCCAAAAACATCGGAGGAGAATAGTCATTTCTAAATTTAAATTTCTTTGAAAGAAATAATATTATTGGCATAAGAACTGGAACAAGGAGTAGGTCGTTTAGATAATAATTGCAGAATTTACAGCTCCAAAATTCATACCCTCCCAATGACAATTTATTTATAGAATATAGTGTCAAAGAAAAAAGAAATAGCGGGTCTAAAAGATATTTGAACTTTTTATTCATTGAAATTTATAATCCCAAACCTATGAGAATTGCAGCGGCAACTATTGCACCGGCAATTATGAAAAATAGCCCGCAGCCACTTATATCTTTAGTAGTTTTTTTGAATGGGTGTCCACATTTTGGACAAGAGACAGCTTGCTCTGATACTGCTGCTCCACATGAGGGGCAATTAACAAGCGCCATTGTTCCTCCTTCCAATTCATTTCGATGAGAAAGCAGATATTTATGTTATTCCAGTAGGCGGCAGGTGCCCTCACCTATGTCAAGAAAATAACCATAAATTTACCTGTCACATAATCCTGTTGCTAATCACGGCCCGTGGAAATAATATACCTGAAACTTCGGGGGCCGCAAAAAACTAAATTGAGAAAAATGATGATTTGCTCCATTTAAGTGATTTAAGTAATGAAAAATAAATTGCGGGGGTGACAGAATCTGTCAGTGGGAGGTAAACGGCGGGGAAATAACGCTAAAGAACCCACGGCAAGCCGTGGGGCACCGGGATCAGGAATAAGATTAAAGTCTCGATTTCTGAAGAGAAGAAGTCAGGAGCACAAGGCTCCTGACCTACATCTCGGGGGCTTGTTGAAAAACCCTTGTAACGTCATTGCGAGGAGCGCCGACCGTAAGGTTGGCCGACGAAGCAATCTCAATGGCAATGACTTGAATAAAGATGAGATTGCTTCGCTTCGCTCGCAATGACGGGGCCAGGATTTTCTCAACAGGCCCTGAAGGGTGGACCGCCCGGCCATATAGGGCATGGGGGCAAAGAGGCTGAAGCTATCGCTTCAGCACTCTAATACAAATCCGCACTCCAAAACAATTCCAAAGTAACTGCGTAAGTATTAGGAAATCCGGCCTCTCCTCTATGTTGAGGCCACTCGGTATCCGCGCTCTTTATTGAACGGAAAAAGGTAATGTCCGCTAATTCCACTTAACCAGAGGGGGAAAAACAGAATATTGGGTTTTAAGGAATCCATATCGCTAATGAAACTGAAAGAGGCGAGGCCTCCCAATTTCGCTTGACGGGAGGCGGAAATCAGTTATATTGTGAATCTATTTTTTGAAAGCAGGTGATATTAAATGAAACGACCTTTTCAACCTTCGCGGCGCAAAAAACTGAATGACCACGGATTCCGGAAACGGATGGAGACCCGGAACGGGCAAAAAGTCCTGTCGCGCCGTCGGGCTAAAGGCAGAAAAAGATTGACGGTCAAAGTTTTTAAGAAAAAATAACTTGACCCGCCACAGTCTCAAAGGCCGGAAGGTGATACGACATCTTCTGGAAAAATCCAAGGCCTCGCGCTCGGGACAACTGACCCTCCACTATGAAGCCACACTGCCGGGGTTAGAAAACGATTTTGCCGGGGCTTTTTTAATTCCTAAAGCGTCCGGTAAGGCTGTGTTACGTAACAAGATAAGGCGATGGTTACGAGAGGATCTGCGGCTTTTTCAGAAAGAAAAACCGAAACCCGGAGCCTTTTTGGTGAGATTCTACGGGTCCGCCGCGAAGGTGACTCACCGGCATCTCTCGAACCATTTCATAAAACTCTATGAGGCAACGGAATCCCATGCCTGATAATAAGATATCGATATTCGCCTATCCTTTTATCGGGCTTATTAAGTTATATCGGATAACCCTTTCCGCCTATATTGGCAACCAGTGCCGGTTTTATCCGACCTGTTCTCATTACGCCGAGGAAGCGATCAAGACTCACGGGCCGGCCAAAGGGATATTATTGGCTGTCAAACGGCTCCTGAAATGCCACCCCTGGCACGAAGGGGGCTTTGACCCGGTCCCGGAAAAGAATATAAGTGCTTAAACCATAAGAATATAAATGCTTGATAAAAAATCCATTATAGTCGTTGTCATCCTGGGAATTCTGGTTATTTTCTGGATTCCTATCATGACCTGGCTGGGGTTTATTAAACCCCCGCAAAGACAGGCGGCGCCTGTCCAATCCACGCAGACCACTCCCGCGGATACTCTGACTCATGTCGAAGCGACTCCGACCGTCACGCCGCAGACTCCGCCCCGGCCCATGCCTCCGCGCGACAGCACGGCCATGGCCAATATCGGCCTGACCGAGCCTTTTGGCGGGGTTCCCGAAGATACCCTCATTATCGAGACTGAGGTCATGCAGGTGGTCATGACCAATCATGGCGGCGGGCCGATCGCGATTCGTTTGAAAAAGTTTTTGTATGCCGACAACGGCCCGGTGGAGATGTTGCCGTCGAAAGAGATTGTCGCGCCGGAATTTTCATTCCAGAACGGGACGTTCCGCGATAATCGCCTGGCTTTCACGGCCAATTTAAGCCCGAGAGAGTACAAAATCGGCACCGAACCGCTGGATGTAATCTACACGCACACGACCGACAACGGCGGGAGTATTGTCAAGCGGTATCGTTTCTATCCCGACCGCTATGATTATGATTTGATTCTGGAAGTACAGAATCGGGCGGCGTTCGGATTCGAGCGGGGATACCGGATGGAATGGAACAGCGCCTTATTGCCGACCGAGCCGGATATCAATGATGACTACAATTCTTTCTGGGCCATGGCCATGCAGGGGACCGAGCGAGTCAAGTATAACGACTACGACGACAACCGTTTCAATGTCTCGCAGGATGGTGTCACACGCTGGATCGCCACCCGGTCCAAGTTTTTCACGGCCATTTTGATTCCGCGATCGCGTCCTGCCGACGGCGCCCTGGCTTCGGGAAATAAAATTCAGAGGGCTTTCGGCGAAAAGACGTTTCAGGCCCGCGATTTGACCATCGGGCTGGAGTTCGAGTTGCCGTCGGAACAAAACCTGGTCGACAGTTTCACGGTTTTCGTGGGGCCGATGGATTACGACCTGTTGAAAGCGTTCAATAACGAGGTGGCCGACATTCTGGATATCGGGACCACCCCCTATGTCGGCTGGCTCATAAAAATATTCGCGATTCCGATCATGTGGCTTCTGCCCCGGATGTATGATTTTCTGCCCAACTACGGTATAGTGATTATCATTTTTGCTATGATTATCAAGTTGCTGACTTATCCCTTGAGCAAAAAGACGGTTCGCTCCATGATGGCCATGAAAGAGGTCCAGCCCAAAATGGAGGAACTCCGCAAAAAGCATAAAAACAATCCCCAGGCCCTGAACCGGGAAATGATGAAGCTGTACAAGGATGCCGGGATAAATCCTCTGTCGGGATGTCTTCCCTACCTGCCGCAGTTGCCCTTGTTTTTCGCCCTGTTTGCGGTGTTTCGTTCCACGATTCTTTTACGGCAGGCGCCGTTCGTTTTCTGGTGGAATGACCTTTCCCGCGGGGCGCAATCCGTGACGGACCCGTATATTATCCTGGTGGTCTTGATGGCGGGGTTGATGTTTGTCCAGCAAAAGATGACCATGACCGACCCCAAGAATAAATTTTTGGTGTATCTCATGCCGGTGATGTTCGGTTTCTTTTTCTATAAGGCTTCGGCGGGGCTGGTCCTGTACTGGACCTGCTTCTCGCTCTTTTCGCTGATTGAACAGGTGGTATCCAAGAAGCCGTCCACCCCGGACACGTCGGTTGTCGAAGTGAAATAATATTTCGTTAAGATCATTTCCGTGACTCCGCGAAAATCAAAAAACAGGCGGGAGGTATCGGCGATACCTCCCGAGCGCGACCTTATCGCCGGAATCGTGACGCCTCCCGGGGAGGGCGGCCTGGGGGGGATTCGTCTGGCCGGCCACGGGGCGGCGGCGCTTCTGAAAAAAATATTTTCACCGGAATACGATGCCGTTTCTTCGCTGGAGCCGTTCCGCCTGTACTATGGGTACATTATCGATAAAGATAATGTCGTCGTCGACGAAGTCACCGCCGTCATCATGCCCGAAGGACGCTCCTACACGGGCCAGGAACAGGCCGAGATATTCTGCCACGGCGGACAATTCGTCCTGCGGAAAATTCTTCAGTTGATATTATCTTTCGAGGTCCGCGCCGCCGAGCCGGGGGAATTCACCCGGCGGGCTTTTCTTTCGGGGCGAATCGATCTGGCCAAGGCCGAGGCGGTGGCAGAACTGATCGGCGCCAAAACGGAGTACGCCTACCAATCGGCCAAAAAGAATCTGCTGGGCGAAATGTCGGAGTATATCGATAATCTGCGCGACAAGGCGGTGCAACTTTTGGCGGAACTGGAAGCCTGGGTCGATTATCCCGAGGAAAAATTGGAGACGGCGGAGAGGGAGAAACTTTTGGAATTAGCGGCGGGGATTATCGATGGGGTGGCGCAACTGGCGAAGTCGTACCGCTCGGGGAAAATTATTCGGGAGGGGTACAAAATTGCCATCGCCGGACGTCCCAATGCCGGGAAATCCTCGCTGTTTAATTTGCTCCTTAATCAGAACCGGGCCATTGTGGCGCCGATTCCGGGTACGACCAGGGATTACCTGACGGAGTGGATCGATATCGAAGGCTTTGCGGTTTCTTTGACCGACACGGCGGGATTAAGGGAGACCTCGGGAGTGATCGAGAAAGCCGGGCAAAAGGCGGCGGAGAAGATCATGGAGGAATCCGACCTGATATTGTGGATAATTGACCTGGCGTCGCGTAACCATAAGAGAGACGTGGTGATAGATATAAATAAATTCCGGTTCAGGGATAAGGTAGTTTTAATTTGGAATAAGTCGGACCTGGTTCCGAGAAAAAAAGCGGGGGAATATACAGCGGAAAGTCCTCTTCCTGGCCTGGAGTTTTCCTGCCGGACAAAGAAGGGGCTGGAAAAGCTCAAGCAGGAGATTATTAGCCGGCTGACACAGTCCATGCCGGATCTTACGGAGCGCCTGGTGGTGACCTCGGAGAGGCACAAGAAGAAACTGGATACAGCGCTTAAGGCCTTTCGAGTCGTAAAACGGCTGATTGAGAAGGACGAGTCGTTTGAACTGGTTTCTTTTGAACTGCGCCAGGGAATTAACGCCATTGACGAAATCACCGGCCGTATATATAATGACGAGATACTGGATAGGATATTTTCGCAATTTTGTATTGGGAAATAGGCGAGACGAAGAATATAAATACTATGGCAAGGTTTATAAGATGGCAGGATCGGGTCTGTTGAAAAGTACCGATTCTGTCATTGCGAGCGAAGCGAAGCAATCTCATCTATTTTCAAGTCATTTTCATAGAGATTGCTTCGTCGACCGACCCTTCGGTCGGCCCTTCTCGCAATGACGGCCTGAAGGTGTTTTAAAAGCCAGATCACTGGGATATCGCCCCTTTATTATGCCGCACCATGGGGACAATAATAACAAAGAACGAATATTTATAAAACGTTGTATTGCAGATAATTAGAGGGTGTTGGCGACGCCGTGCTTCACGTGAAACAAAAAGATTTTGACATAATCGTCATCGGGGGCGGACATGCCGGGGTGGAGGCCGCCCTGGCTGTCAGTCGTATGGGCTGTACCGCTGCCCTGGTGACCATGGATAAAACTAAATTGGCCCTGATGTCGTGCAATCCCTCTATCGGGGGCTTGGGCAAATCGCATATCGTCATGGAGATCGATGCTCTCGGCGGGCTGATGCCCAAGGCAATCGATGCCACCGGCATTCAATTTCGTCGTCTTAATTTATCGCGCGGGCCAGCGGTTTGGTCGACACGGGCCCAGGCGGACAGGATTGGATATAACGATTATGTTTGCCGGGCTATTGAGGCCGATAAGCGAGTGACTGTTATTGAGGCCACCGCGGGGAAACTCCTGGTAGAAAATAATTCCGTAATGGGGATAGCCACCGAAGACGGACAGGAGATATTTTCGGGGGGAGTTATAATCTGCACGGGGACTTTTCTCGGCGGTCTTATCCATATAGGAGACAAGCAGATAAAGTCTGGGAGAAGAGGTGAAAAGGGAGCCTATAGATTGTCGAATTCGCTTCGCGAACTGGAATTCGAAGTGGGACGACTTAAGACCGGGACCCCACCGCGTCTTGACGGCAAGACTATCGATTACGATAAATGCGAAATTCAACCGGGTGAGACGCCCGTGCCTTTCTTTTCATATAAGACGATTCCTTATGAACTGAAGCAGGTCCCCTGCTATCTGACATACACGACGGCGGGCACCAAGGAAGTCATCATGCAGAATCTGCACCGGTCGGCCATGTTCTCCGGGCAGATAAAGTCGCGCGGTCCCCGCTATTGTCCCTCTATAGAGGATAAAATTTATCGTTTCGCCGACAAGCCGCGGCATCATGTTTTTCTGGAGCCGGAGGGAAACGGCACCGATGAGGTCTACCCCAATGGTTTATCGACTTCGCTTCCCGAAGAGGTCCAAAAGGCCTTCGTCCATTCCGTCACGGGCCTGGAGGAGGCGGTGCTCACCAAGCCGGGTTACGCCATTGAGTATGATTATTGTCCGGCCTGGCAGATAAAGACGTCGCTGGAAACCAGGCGGGTTGAAAATCTTTATTTTGCCGGCCAGATCAATGGTACGTCGGGCTACGAAGAAGCCTCCGGACAAGGACTTATGGCAGGAATCAATGCCTGTCTCAAACTCTCCGGCCAGCCGCCTTTGATTCTCGATAGAGCCGAGAGTTATATCGGGGTTATGATTGACGACCTGGTTACGCACAGCACCACGGAGCCGTATCGGATGTTTACTTCGCGCGCGGAATACCGACTGAATCTTCGCGAGGACAACGCCCGGGATCGCCTTTTCGGGCATGCGTCGCGGCTGGGCCTGGTGCCGGGGGAGGATATCGCAGATTTTGAGAAAATAGAATCAGCGACCGAGGCGGAGATAGCCCTTCTGCATAAGAAGGTAATTCCGGTGGCCAAACTGGATGGATTGGCCTCGCACTTTATAAAAAGAGAGGCCATCTCTCTGGCGGAACTCTTGAAAATCCCGGGGATTGGCTACAGGGAAATCGTGCCTTTTATTCCCGATAATGGCTTCAGTCGGGACCCTGTCATAAGGGAACGGGCGGCGATTAACATTAAGTACGAAGGCTACATACGGAAGCAGGAGCGGGAGGTAATAAAATTCCGTCGCCTGGAGCACGAACTTATTCCGATAGATTTGGAATATAAATCGCTGACAGGACTTCGCAATGAGGCTCGGGAGAAATTGGCCCGGTTCAGGCCCGCTTCCATGGGCCAGGCGGGGAGAATCGAAGGATTGACCACGGGTGATCTGGCGGCCCTGGCCATCCATGTCAGGAAATTTAAAACGGCCAGGAGAAGTATGCCTCGGGAGTAATATTCCGTGAATATCCCGCCCCAGGACTCGATTCCTCTCTTAAAATCGTCGGATATTCTTAAAGATTTCGATTCCCGGGGAGTAATTCCCGATTTCCTTGATTTTCTTCAGGAAACAAATAAGAAAATCAACCTTGTTTCACGTGAAACATCTCGGGTGGAAGTAGAGCGGCTGGCGGCCGATTGCCTGGTTCCCCTGGCCTTGGGGATGGCCCTTGAGGGGAGATTTATTGATATTGGCTCCGGGGGCGGATTCCCGGCTATGGTGCTTCTTCTGGTGAATCCGGAAATTTCGGCGGTTCTGTACGAGCGGACCCAGAAAAAGGCGCGATTTCTGGCCGAGGCCGTAAAGCGGTTTAATTTGCAGGCGAAAGTTATCCCCGGCGATTTTACTTCCGGGATCCGTCAACTGGACAATGACAGTTTTAATTTTGCCACCCTGAAGTTGGTTACGCCTGATAAAAACATACTCTTCGGTCTTGCGGGGAGGCTTAAATCCGGGTCGCCCCTGTATTATTACGGGGATTATAAACGGGTTGTCTCCAGGGCCTCATCCGATCTTTTCGAAATAATTTACAGGCCGTATTATCTTGATAATTCCGAACAGCTTCGCACGCTGACCATATTTTCCCGAAAATCCTAAAATATATATTGCCAAGACGGCTCTTTTGGCGTAATCTCTGACACGAACCGTGTAAAAAGCGCCTATTTACGACAGAGGATTAAGACGGCATGGCAAAAGTGATGGCAGTGGCCAATCAAAAGGGCGGAGTGGGGAAGACCACCACCGCCATCAATCTCTCGGCCTGCCTGGCCATGGCCGAAAAACGAACGCTTCTGGTCGATATCGATCCCCAGGCCAATGCCACCAGCGGCTCCGGGCTGGACCGGACAACAGTGGAGATGTCGCTCTACGATGTTCTGATCGGCCAGAAAGCCTTAAGCGATATTATTCTTCCCACGGAACTGGCCTTTCTGAATATCGCACCGTCGCATATTTCCCTGGTGGGCGCCGAGGTGGAACTGGTGGGCATGAGTTCCCGGGAGTACATTTTGTCCCGGGCCATGAAACCAATCATGGACAATTATGACTATATTATCATCGATTGCCCGCCCTCGCTGGGGCTTTTGACGGTCAACGCCCTGGCCGCGGCCGGGTCGGTGATCATCCCCATGCAATGCGAGTACTATGCCCTGGAGGGTTTAAGCCAGCTCATGCATACCATTCAACTGGTGCAGAATAATCTCAATCCCTCTCTGGAAGTCGAGGGGGTGCTGTTGACGATGTACGACGGGCGATTGAACCTGGCCCGCCAGGTGGCCGACGAAGCCCGGCGCTTTTTCCAGGATCGGGTGTACCGTACAATAATCACCCGCAATGTCCGCCTGTCCGAAGCTCCCAGCTTCGGCAAACCCATCATCATGTACGATATTCTGTCGACCGGGGCCGAAAACTACATGGCCCTGACCAAGGAGGTTTTAAGCCGATGAGCGGAAAAGTGGTACTGGGACGCGGCCTGGACGCGCTCATCCCGCGCCAGGATAAGACGGCGGCACGGGAAGGCGCTTATCGGGAATTGCCGCTGGCGACGGTGGTGCCCAATCCGGGGCAACCCCGGCGGGAGTTCGATGAGACTTCCCTGAAAGAACTGGCCGAATCATTCAAGACCCAGGGGGTTTTGCAGCCGGTCCTGGTGAAAAAGAAAGGCAACGAATTTATCCTCATCGCCGGAGAGCGCCGTTATCGGGCGGCGGTAATGGCGGGATTGGAAAAAATTCCGGCCCTGGTGGTCGAAGAGAAAGACGACACCCAGATGCTTCAGATGGCACTCGTGGAAAATATTCAACGCGAAGATCTAAATCCCCTGGAAGAAGCCGAAGCGTTCCGGCGGCTTATCGAAGAAGCCGGTTTGACGCAGAATCAACTGGCCGGGCAGGTGGGTCGAAGCCGGGCCGCCGTCGCCAATACCCTGCGCCTCCTGACCCTTCCGGAAAAGATAAAAGAGTTTATCCGGCTGGGGAAACTGACCGAAGGACATGCCCGTGCGGTTCTGTCCCTGGATAACGATCTGGCCCGGGTGCGCCTGGCGGAGCGAATCGTGGCCGAAAATTTATCGGTCCGGACGGTCGAGGAATCGGTCAAAAAGGTCAAGAGAAAAAAGCTTATACCGAAAAAGAAGATGCCGGCTCTGGTGGAAGCAGAAAATTATTTGAAGCAACTTCTCGGCACAGGCGTAAAAATTACACCGGGTCTTCGACACGGCCGCATTGAGGTCGAATATTACAATGATGAAGACCTGGAGAGACTATTGGAGTTGTTCCGACGAATCGGCTGATTTTTTAATCGGCTGCTATGGCTTGGGACGGGTGAAAACCGGGTAACGGAAATAAGTAGATGCCTCCGTCAAAATATTACAGCGTTCTGATCGTTCCCGACGGGGTTGAAAATCCTATCGGCCTCAAGATGCGGGCCTGGATGTTCAAAACCCTGGTGGCCCTGTTTATCGCCATGATTATCGGCATGATTTTCTTTTTCTCATTTTACGGCAAGATTCTGGTGCGGGCTTCGCAGGCCTCGCAATTACGCGAGGAAAATGAGGACTTAAAAAGATTTAAGTACAAACTGGCGCTTCTGGAAGAGAACATGAAAGAGACCCGGAAACTGGTCAGCCAGATATCGGCTTTGGCGGGAATCGATTTTACTGTCCCTGAATTGCCGCCGGATTCTGAAATTTTCGCCGAGATGGCCAAGCCGGCCGAAGTGGAAAAAGAGATCGTGGCGCAGGTTCCCGATGACGGTTCCCCGCGGGGTTTGCCTATCAAGGGGTATGTGACCCGGGGATTTTCCGATGATCCGGATCAGTATCACCCCGGGATAGATATCGCCGGGGAGATCGGTGCGGCAATCCTGGCCACCGGGGCCGGGATCGTGGCCGAAACCGGTTTTGATTCGGTCTATGGTCAGGTTGTGGTTATAAAACATGAAAACGGGCTTTCGACCTTATATGGTCACAATAGCGAGATTTTAGTCGAAGTAGGGCAGGAGGTATTGGTCGGCAGTCGGATCGCCCTTTTGGGCAACTCGGGACGTTCGACCGCGCCTCATGTCCATTATGAATTACGCAAAGATGATCAACCGGTAAACCCAATAACATACAGGGCGGAAGATGAAATACACAGCGACCAAAAGTGACGGGGGCGTGATGAATACGATCATCGGCAAGGATACCGTCTTTACCGGCACTTTCGATGTCAAGGGGGCGGTCAGAGTCGATGGAACGGTTAAGGGCAAGATTATCTGCACAGACACGATTACCATCGGAACCAGCGGCCATGTGGAGGCCGATATCGAGGCCCAATCGGTAGTAGTGGCGGGGAAGGTTATCGGCAATCTCAATGCCTCGGAACGGCTGGAACTTCAGGCAAAGTCCGACGTAGAAGGCGATATCCGCACCCAATCTTTGGTTGTCGAGCAGGGGGCGGTATTCAGCGGCTCGTGCCATATGAAAGAAGGGAACCCTTCTATGAAGTTCCTGCCTCCCGATGAGAAGCCATTGTTTGCCAAGGAAGAGGCTGAATCGAGGGCCAAGCATTAGTAAATGGTGGCATTTATTAGGGTATTGTTGATAACTGCCCAATTTTGTGGATAATATTATAACTATCAGGCTGTCATTGGATTAAGCCATGGCGATGAAACCCGAACGCTCCCTTTTATCCACAAGTATCAGGCAATTCAGGAGTTAGACATCGAAAGAATAATCATAAGCAAATCGATATCTAACTAATTTCTTATAATTCATTAAGATATCAAAAACCAAGGAAAGATGATGAGTTCAACCACCCGCGACCTGGAAGCTGTCGAAGTTCTTAAGACCTCATATCGGAATATTCGGAGTGAGATTGCCAAGGTGATCATTGGCCAGGATGCTGTTGTCGAACAACTTCTTATAGCCCTTTTATCTTCGGGACATGGTCTTCTGGTGGGGGTTCCCGGATTGGCCAAGACCTTGCTTATCTCGACTCTGGCCAATATCTTAGATCTAAAATTCAGCCGCATTCAGTTTACTCCCGACCTGATGCCTTCGGATATTACGGGGACAGAAATAATAGAGGAAGATCGAACGGTGGGAAGCCGTTCTTTTAAATTTGTCAAGGGTCCGGTATTTGCCAATGTCATTTTGGCAGATGAAATTAATCGTACTCCGCCAAAAACGCAGGCCGCTCTTTTACAGGCCATGCAGGAACATGAAGTCACGGCCGCCGGCCAGACCTATAAACTGGAAGAACCTTTCTTTGTTCTGGCGACGCAGAATCCCATTGAGCAGGAAGGAACCTATCCTTTGCCGGAGGCGCAACTGGATCGGTTTATGTTTAATATCTTTGTCGATTATCCTTCGGAATCCGAAGAAGAACAAATCGTTCGCACGACAACCGTTACTCCCGAATACAAACTGGAAAAGGTCCTGACCGGCAAAGTTATCGTAGACCTTCAGAAATTGGTGCGACGGGTTCCGGTTTCGGATCACTTAATCAGTTACGCGGTCGATATCGCCCGGGCGACTCGGCCCAATCATGACGGCGCTCCCGATTTTATCAAGAACTGGGTTTCCTGGGGTGCCGGGCCGCGGGCCTCGCAGTACATGATCCTGGCGGCCAAGACGCGGGCCATTCTGGATGGTCGTCCCACGCCCGGTCCGGAGGATGTTCAATTCGCGGCGCTGCCGGTTCTGCGGCATCGGATAGTGACCTCATTCAATGCCGAGGCCGACGGGGTGGATACGACGGTGATCATCCAGAAACTTCTCGAGACGGTCAAACCGCGGCCGTAATAATCCGAGAGCAAATTCTAACAGGGGCGGGATAGGACAATCCCGCCCCTGTTTATTGTCGTGTTAATCTCAAGGTTTCGTACGTTCACACAGAGTCCAAATTACAATAGTGCAGGCCTCGACGGCCGTACGCCTGTTTGATCAATACCACGAATTGGTTTACAATAATCCCTTTCGTTTCATTTGCTCCCTTTCTTTTAAAATCTTATGAATTTTTTTGTCGAAAGCACGCTGGGTCTGGCGGCGGGAGGCATCGTCCTTGCGCTCTTCGAGGTATTTCTGTTCTTTCATCAGTTTCCGGTAATTATCGAACCGGGCCATATCCATGAACCCGGTCTCGATCGCCCGGCGCACGGCACAACCGGGTTCATCCTGATGCCGGCAATCGCGAAAGCGGCATTGCGCCGCGAGATTTTCGATATCCTCGAAAGTTTTTTCGATAATCTCGGTCTCGGCCCAGGATTGAAAGCGCCTTAAGCCGGGGGTATCTATCACCATGGCCCCGCCGGGTAGAAAGATTAGTTCCCGGTAGGTGGTGGTATGCCGCCCGCGCCCGTCGGCTTCGCGGACCGCTCCGGTCGCCTGGCGATTTTCGCCCAGAAGGGCATTGATAAGGGTGGACTTACCCACCCCGGAGGAACCGAGAAAAGCCACCGTGCTTCCTGCCGTAAGGTACGCCGCGAGTGGTTCCAAACCGGTCTCGGTCGAAGCGCTGACGGCGTGGATGGGGATACCGAAGGCAATGTCGGCCAGCTCGGCCTTATATTTTTCGACGTCGGGACACAAGTCTGCCTTGTTCAGAATGATCACCGGCCGGGTGCCGCCATCCCAGGCCGAGGTCAGGTAACGTTCGACACGCCGAAGATTAAGGTCGCCATCGAGACCGCAGACCAGGAAAACGATATCGATATTGGCCGCCAGCACCTGCTCCTCGGAACGGCCGGGTCCATAAGTGGGCCCGCCGGCCAGGACCGCTTTTCTCGAAAAACCGCTTTTCCGCGGAAGCACGGCCTGAATCGTGGCCGGGCTGTTATGGTCGCGGGTTTCGACCGCCACCCAGTCGCCGACACAGGGGAAATCGGCCCGGCTTTGCGCCAGGTGCAGAAATCGCCCGGAAACACGGGCATGGAATTCGCCCTTTTCGCAGTATATGAGGTACTGCTCCCGGTGTTCCCGGGCGACCCGGGCCGGGAGATAGGGAAAATTCTCGTATACCAAAAAACTCTGTTGGAAAAATGTATTCCATCCCAAAGCGTTTAAGTCCATCGCTATATTCCTCAAAATTATAATTGAAATATGGTTAACCTGCGATCGCGGACAAATAGGGGAGTCCTCGATCGGACCTGCGGCCAATGGGATTCTATAAATTAAAACGACCGCAGGCAGATAGCATACGCCCGCGGCCAAATAAAAAGGCTGTCCCCGTAAGGACAGCCGTAAATTGTCGCTGTCAGATGGCCTTATTAAAAGGCGGCCGGTCGGGGGCGTACATATCCGTTATTTTCCAATCGAGCAATCGTCATCACGCCTCCTTTCCGGTTTTAAACTTCGATATAAGTATCGGTTTCTTTGGCCTCAATTTAATCGCCCGGCCGAAAATGTCAAGGATTTTCAGGGGGGGGCCTTAGAGTCCTTCAAGTTATGCAATACTCTTATTCCAGCAGGTCGTAATTGAAACAAATCTGCGGGGCCGGCCCGCCCTTGAATTTGTAGTCGACTAAAAATATGCAATCGAGAGTATTGACTTCACCGTCACAGTTGACATCGCCCATACTTTCTTCCGGAATCGGCGGCGGCCCCTGTCTGAATTTATAGTCTATTAATGAAATGACGTCCAGGACGTTAATTATGCCATTAGCATCGACATCCCCCCGGGATATGGCTAACAACGCCCGATAGGGATGCACCATTCCCCATCCGTATTTCTGGTGCGGCGGATTGGTGACCGTTTCATATAAATTGGGGTCGGCGGACTGGCGGATAATATCGTGTAACTGGTCATGAGTGAGTTCCGGATTACGCGCCAGAATCAGGGCGGCTGTCCCGGCGACCACCGGCGCCGCCGCTGAAGTCCCCCCGAATTTACAGTTATAATCGTTATCATCCGGCTCGTTACAATGCCAATTATTACGGTGCGTATTGTAGCCTGAATCCGCCATCAAATCAGATGTCCAGATCGGATATGGGTCGGTTAAGGAAAGTGGTCCCGAGGGTGCGACGACATCAATTTTCGCATAGCAGACATACCCCCAGACACTATCATCCGGATGCAAAGAACCTACCGATACGACCTCCGGATAACTTGCCGGATAAAAAGTGGTATCGGTTGACCTGTTACCGGAGGACACGACTATACCACATCCCTTGCCGTCGCGCCCCAGAATTACGGCTTGTTGTATTGCGAAGTGTAAATAATCAAATGGATATTTACTACCCCAACTGCACGAAATTATATCGGCTCCATGTGTCCAAGCCCACTCAATGGCCATGCTTAAATTATAGTCATCAATCCATCTCTTGCCTCTGCAACAAGGAAGCGAATCCCCAATATTATTGCCCGTGTCCGGCACATCAATGTTTAGACCTGTGCCGTTTCTGATTGGCATAATTTTGGTTGATGGCGCAATTCCATATATGCCCGTATTTTGGTCTGTTATGGCTTCCTGATTTCGATTATGTGCCGCGGCTATTATTCCCGCAACGCTTTCTCCGTGACCGCAGAAATTCGGGAATTGGCAGGGGCAAGGATTATCATCCATGTTAGCGAAGTCATAACCATTAATGATTCTATCCGCGGGGATATCCTCATGAGGGGCAACTCCCTGGTCTATTACCGCTACAATGATATCACTATCGCCGGTCGTAAGTTGAAAAGCCATATGATTAAGTGAGTCGGGCGAAGTCGGAGAGGCATTGAATATCCGGTGCATGGCCCATTGTTCGGCCCAGTAATGATCATAGATATTATAGCCATTCCATTCAAATCCACCCAGGAAATTAGGATGACAGAAATCGGTTTCCGGCAACTCGTAATAAATATTGGCAATCTCGAGAGTAGAATACTCTGCGTCATCCACCACTCCCAATAAAAATAGTTTCGGAGTAATTTCATTTTCAAAGAGGATCTCGACATTGTATTCGGCGTTTAGGCTGTCAATAAATCCATATGAGACGTAATCGGCAAATTTACAGCATATTGTCCGGCCGATAAGTATACTAGAGTCTATGTCGTTCGTATAAAAGGGATTGGCCAGTCTTACGCGATAATCCGCTCTCAACGAATCAATGAAATTATCCAGGTTTTCAGACTCGCTTAAAACTATTATTTGAAAGTCATCAATGGTCGCCATTGATTCCATCGAGTCAACCCTGGGATAATTGATTTCAAACTCATTGAAGTTATAAGGCCAGTCATCATCAAACAAGATTAACACTTTGGTGGAATCAATAAATAACGGTATCTGACGACCGTCGGAGTAATAGTATTGCGCCTCGGCGAAGGAAAATAATGCAAGACCACAAAAGAGACTAATGAAATAATATTTGGTTTTCATATATCACAATCCGTTTCTTGCGGCATATTTGGCCGAAATTGATCCCGGCAAAAAGCCGCAGGTAAATGTCCCGATAAATTCATAATTCTCTAAATTTATCAAACAGATCGCGGTAGTATCATTGATATCGCTGATATCATACGGTCGTCCAATCATATACTTGCCGTCGTCGGATATTACCATATAATCGACCATATCCATGCCTTCCAGGCGAATTGACGCTATGGAATCCTCGGTCTCCGTATTGAAAACATAGATATGCTCACTCGGTGCGAAACCGAAATAGGTCATGCCGACATCGGTGAAAAAGACGTATTTATCGTCGGGGCTGACAACCGGAACAATCCAGGCGTCCGCATTAAAGAATTTAAGCGGTCTTACCGTATCGGAAGCGAAATCGGTCACCCCCAGGAAGTTGCCGGGATTTGCACCTCCTATAAACGCCTTTTCCAATCCTGAAACAGCAAAACTATACACCGCGGCGAATGGGGCGCCGCCGTGAGAATACCTAATCCAATTGCAAACTGAATCACCGGTGATACTGTAGAAACCGAAGGTGGGCCAGGGAAACTCATCGATTGACTTGAGGTAAACATAGGTCATTGTCTCCGATCGATTACAAAAACTAACCCACATTATGTCTCCGGCTTCTTCGGAGACCAAAACATGATCCGGAAATGACCATAATACCGAGTTGACATAATACCTTGAATCTCTACTGAATACCACCGATTCTCGGGGGAAGGTGGAAATTACCTCCTTTGTCCCCAAATCGACCAGAAAGGTCTTCCCTGAAGTCGATACCGCCAGAAGGGAATCATCGCCTATGACATGAATCCGCATCTGCCAGGTTTCGTCGACGCTATCCACCATGAAGGAATCGACCATAGCCGCCCGTTCTACCGAAAAGACCTTCACCATATTGCCGATCGCGGGGGCAATATAGAACAAATGTTCTTCCGGTTCCGGCGGCGGAGTCGGTTTGTCATCGCAGTTGATGACCGTTATTGATGCCAAAAATCCCATCAAAAGCCCGATAAGGAATATCCCCTTTCTCTTCATTTATTTCCTCCCTCTGATATGTTCAATGTCATCCGAAGCGCGGGTAAGCCGATTCTTACGCATATCCAAAATACCCCCGCCCCAGTCTGTCTTTTCATTGCTTTTTTCTCATGCGGAATCCTCCCCTTTGATTCGCCGGATATTCCTGCTGGAATGCCACGCCGCCCCCAACGAATACGGTAATTATAGATTTGAATTAAATATCTCGCCTTATTGATAATTTCATTAATACCGACGAAGATGTCAAGGAATATTCTTAAGATAAGTTCGGTTAAAACAACGCAGGACGGAACTATCCGTCAATTGACAATCATCCCCACTGACAGATTCTGTCAGTCAGGCGATGCTCTGTGGGCGGCCAATTGTCCCCATATCCCCCTACTTTAACCTCTCCAATCAGTCGTGTGCACGGATGACCTCCCGGTCTGCTGCGAATGGCTAATAAAATATTAAAGAATGCAAAGTATAGTTCTGCGGTTCCGACCTCTGAAGAGGTCGGCCACCGTACCTGGAGGCAATGCTATTAATTAAAAAAGTGGTGACCGATTCACGCATTTTGCGTCCGGTGGCCGATCCCCTTCAGGGGTCGGGTCTTTTTTCGGCAGACGAGGACGTCTGCCGTGCACAGCAGGGGAAAAAACCAAGGTAGCCCACTCTCGCGCTTCGCGGGGTGGGGTCAGCATAAATTTCAGCAAACCGAAAAGATTATGCCTTTTGACACCTTAAAAATAACAAAACGAACCCATTTGTACTTGGCAGTCTTTGTAGGTTGTGGTTCCGAGAAATTCGCTTCCGTGAATTTTGAGAAACCCGACATCCTATCCAAAAAATTGTGAAGAATGCAGGGCATAGTTTTGAGGTTCCGACCTCTGAAGAGGTCGGCCACCTTACCTGGAGGCAATGCAATTAGTTGAAGAAGTTTTGGCCGATTCCCGCATTTCGCAACCGGTGGTCGAAGCTTTTTAGGCGTTGGGGTTTTTTGACAGACAACGGCGTCGGCCGGGAACAGACAATGGAAAATTAACTCTCGGCGGCGGGGCGCTCCCCGGAGGTCAGGCTCGGGGAAGGGGCGGTTTCGCGATGATGCGAGAAGAAAAGAATATAAACGATGATAATGACAATTCCCACCGTGATGGCGGCGTCGGCGATGTTGTATGTCCACCAGCGTTCGAGGGAAATGCCGAAAAGATTGAAATCGAAAAAATCCATGTCGATAAAATCGGTCACCTTGCCATACAAAACGCGGTCGATAATATTCCCGATCGCTCCCCCGGCGCACAGCGACATCGGCCAGGCCACCCATTTAATATTGCGGTTGGCGTAGATGAAATAAAAAATAACCCCCAGGATGACCAGCGAGGTGATAAGATAAAAGGTGCCGCTTCCGAAATTGGTTCCCAGCGCCCCGCCGTAATTGTAGATAAGTTTCAATTGCAGAAAGGTTCCGATAAGGGAGATAGTATCCGTTTCCGACAGGTGTTTGGCGGCTAAAGATTTGGTGGCCTGGTCGGCAACTATGACTGCCGCCAGGATGAGAAAGGGAACCAGAAGAGTTCTGAAATCAGCGGCGTCCGGTCTTTGCACTCTCTTCCTTTTCCTTGCATTCGATACAGTACCGGGCATGCGGCACCGCTTCCAGGCGGGCTTTCTGAATCGGCTTGCCGCAGGTGTGGCAGTTGCCGAACGTTCCCTTGCGAATCCGCCGCAGAGCCTCTTCGACATGATACAGGAGTCTTCCCGACTTGGAGGCGAACAGGAAGGCTTTCTCGCGCTCCATGGCGTCGGTGCCCTGGTCGGCCATATGGTAGGAGTAGCCCGAGATGTCGCCGGTCGATTCCTTGATGGTCGTGTCCAGAACCTCTTTGCGGATCTTCAACTGCTCCATCAATTCTTCCCGCTTCTTGAGAAGCAGTTTCTCGTACTTTTCGAGATCTTCTTTTTTCATCGGTGCTCCTATACTTTCTTCACCGCGATGTCGGCCCGGATGCCGTTAATGTTCCATTCCTGGGACCCGTTGTCGGCCGGCATTTTTTCGAGAAGAACCAGTCCGTCGGCCAGGGTTTCGTGGCAGACAAACGCCTGGTGTCTTCTCATGGCCGAGACCAGGGGCTCCTCGGTCGCAATCAATATATTAATACGGTCGGTGACTTCAAACCCCGATGTTTTTCTCATATTCTGGACCTTATTGACCACTTCGCGGGCGAAACCTTCATCGCGAAGGTTGTCGTCGATGGCCGTGTCGATAGCCACCGTCAGGGAGCCGTCGGATTCCACCGCCAGGCCGCCTTTCTCGAACCTCTGGACTTCCAGTTCTTCCGACGACAATTCAACGGTTTCGGTTCCCAAATGCAACAACAACTTGCCGGAAGACTCGAAATTCATCAGGTCGCGGTCGCCCAGTTTGCCGATGGCCGCGGCGGCCTCTTTCACCTTGGCGCCCAGCCTGGGGCCGGCTTTGGCGAAATTCAACTTGGCCTTAAAACTGACCGCCTCGGCCGGGTTTTCCAACTTTTCCACGGCCTTTATATTAAGTTCATCCTTAATAAGTTCAATCTCTTCCTTAAGTTTTTCCAGACCGCCTCCGGCCGGAAGACTGACCATGATTTTGGCCAGCGGCTGGCGCACTTTGAGATTTTTCCGGTTGCGGGCGGCGCGTCCCAGGGAAACGATCTTCTGCGCCAGTAGCATCGATTCGTTGATTTCGGCGTCGATGAGTTTTTCATCATAAGTCGGAAAAGTGGTCATATGGATCGATGCCGGGCGGCTCTTTTTCTCCGGGGCAGTCAATTCCTGCCAGAGATATTCCGCCGTGAAGGGGCAGTAAGGCGCCACCAGGCCGCAGACCCCTTTGAGAAGGGAATAAAGCGTCAGGTAGGCCCGCATTTTGGAAGGGTCATCCCCCGGGGCCCAGAATCTTCGCCGGTTAAGGCGGATATACCAGTTGGAGAGGTCGTCGATAACAAACTCGCTCAAGAGGCGGGTGGGCGGAGTCAGGTCGTATTTGTCGAGTTTCTCGATAACGTTTTTGACCAGGGCATTATACCGGGAAACCACCCATTTATCGATTCGCTCCTGATCGCCGGCCAGGCCGGCCAATAGTTTTTCCACCGAGCCGGCTTTTTCGGCGCGCGCCGCGATGTCATCGATATTGGCATACAGGGCCAGGAAACTGACACTGTTTTTCAAAGTATCGAAAAACTTGCGGATACCCTCGGCCAGGTCATCTTCATTGAACTTGGTCGGAAGCCAGGGGTTGGAATTATTCAAAAGATACCAGCGCAGGGGATCGGCTCCGTATTGATAGACAATCTTAAACGGGTCGACCACATTGCCTTTATGCTTGGACATCTTCTTGCCGTTGGCATCGAGGACCATCTCCATGACGATGACATTTTTGAAGGGCGGTTTATCGAACAAGATGGTCGAAATGGCCAGTAGCGAGTAGAACCATCCCCGGGTCTGGTCGATCGCCTCGGAAATAAATTCGGCCGGGTACTTGGACTCGAATACTTCCTTATTTTCGAAAGGATAATGCCACTGGGCGTACGGCATGGCGCCGGAATCGAACCAGGTGTCGATAACTTCGGGCACACGTTCCATGGCCCCGCCGCATTTTTCGCACTTGAGTTTGACCTCGTCGATCATAGGTTTGTGCAGGTCCGACAGGTCAGGTGAATTTATCATCTGTTGCCGAAGTTGCGCCACCGAGCCGACCGCCGTTTTGTGTTCGCATTTGGTGCAAATCCAGATCGGTAGAGGCGTTCCCCAGAATCGTTCGCGCGACAAGGCCCAATCGACATTGTTTTCCAGCCAGTCGAGCATTCTGCCGACGCGGATTTCATCCGGTTGCCAGTTGATAAGATTGTTATTCTTTATCAATTCTTTTTTGAACTGGGTCGTGCGGATATACCAGCACTGACGCGAGATATAAATCAGGGGCGAATCGCACCGCCAGCAGAAAGGATAGTTATGGATATAACTTTCTTTCTTGAGAAGCTTCCCCTCGGCCTTCAAATCCTCGATGATCTGCGGGTCGGCATCCTTGATGAATTTCCCGGCATATTTGCCAGAGTCAGCCTTGAAATGCCCGTCGGCGGCCACCGCCTGTAAGACGGGAAGACCGTACTTTTGGCCGATCTCGAAATCATCGGCGCCGTAGCCGGGGGCGATATGAACGATACCGGTGCCGTCCTCGAGCGTGACAAAATCGCCGTTGAGAACATAGAAGGCCTGGTCGCTTTCTTTTTTAAAGGTATCGAACAAGGGGATATATTTGCGCTTTTCGTAATCACGCCCTTTTTTGGTCTCGATTATCTCCACGCCCGGTTCCAGCACTTTTTCGATAAGGGAGGCAGCCAGGACCAGTTTTTCCCCCTTATAGTTGACCAAAGCGTAGTCGGCGTCGGGACGCATGCAGAGGGCGGCGTTTGAGGGTAACGTCCATGGTGTCGTCGTCCAGACCAGGTACGAAAAATCACCGTCGGCGGCTTTGACTTTGACAAAGACCGAGGGGTCGGAGACTTCTTCATACCCCTGGGCCACTTCATGGCTGGACAAGCCGGTTTCGCACCGGGGGCAGAACGGGACGGTTTTGTAACCCTGATAAATCAGGCCGCGATCGAAATAGTTTTTCAGGATCCACCAGACGGTTTCGATATATTCGCTGGTGAGCGTGATATAGGCGTTATCCAGGTCGATCCAGTAGCCGATGCGGCGGGTGATTTCGTTCCAGTCGACCAGGTATTTGAAGACCGATTCCCGGCATTTCTGATTGAAATTGGCCACGCCGTATTCGATAATTTTCGGCTTGGAATCCAGATTCAGGGCTTTTTCGACCTCGATTTCGACCGGAAGGCCGTGTGTATCCCAGCCGCCTTTGCGGTCGACCCGGAAACCCTGCATGGTTTTGTAGCGGCAGACGGCATCTTTGATGGTCCGGGCCAGGACATGGTGGGTGCCGGGGCGGCCGTTGGCCGTGGGGGGGCCTTCGTAGAAGACGAACTGGGGCTTATCCTTGGCCAGGGCCAGGGATTTTTCGAAAATCTTATTTTCTTCCCAGAATTTGAGGATTTTCTCCTCGGCCGCAGGGATCTGGAACTCTTTGAGTTGGTCAAATTTCATTATCAGTCACCGGTTTAGGCTAAAATCTCATATAGCATACCAATTTACTGGGTATATCGGAGTAAGACAAGGGAATTTTGAGGGGGGGTGGGGGGCGCTCGACCCAGCATAACCTTACCCCTGTGCATGGCAGAAGTCCCTATTTACAGGGATGAGTGGAATGAAATCTTTAAAAACGACGAAAATGTCTCTTAAAACCCATAATAGTGAAGATTATTAGTATCGAAAGGATAAAGATATTGAAAAACGAAAGAGATAGATCCGCAACATTGATATCTGCAAATTTGAACTCCTGCTTTTTAAATGGCAGGTAGGCTGTAGGCATTATTTGATATAATGTAAATAAGATGGCGTAAGATAAATCCGAGCAATATTGTATCAAGCCTGGGAATTTCCCGCCCCAATCATAATTAATCTTCCTGCCCCCAGGGACATCGATGCCATTAAAAAGGTGTATACATGCAAATACCAATGTAAACACACCAAGCCAGCTTAGGCTCCAGAACGGTTTTTCGCCGTAGCCGGCAAAAACCTTATACAAATAATAAAACCATAGGCGACCGGGACGGATAAGCCCCCAGGCTTTTTTAAATCCTTTTTTAGTGGAGTATATTTTCTGGATAATATCCAGCCGCTTCATTTCAATTTCGTTAAAATAGAACCATCCAGCCATGCCATAGTCTTTCGCCCGGTCGGCCGAGGCCTTAAGATGCCTATACAACTCGGCTACCTGCCAAAATCTATTGAGGAGTGCTATGTCAAAGCGCTCTTTTTCAATCGTCGTTACGTCCTTAATCGATTCCTTAAGTAATTTTTCTTCAATAATTATGTTCTTTCGTTCAAATGACTTTGGAATACAAAAGCAAATCTTCTCCCTCTCATTGATCCATTGGCAGGAATTAATATGTGCTTCATCATAAAAGGCACTACCGAAAAATGAAAAAAGCGACATATCATTATTGGAGAAGTACACATCCTTAAGAGAACATTGACGAAATAAAACTGCGGGTCTTTGACAATATTCAGTATTCTTGAATGTATCATTTGGCGATATGTTCTCAAAGAATGATAGGAAGGGTATAAAACGCGTTCGCTTGAATAGAATCACCGGCTGTTTATCTGCATTACACTTAAAAATCGGGTTGGTAAATAGGAATTTAGATTCATTGTTAAATCGCACATCGGCGAACGATAATTTATGCGAAATTTCATTTTGAATAAAAATAACGTCAGACCCAAACGCGCTACCGCTGAAGTTGACTTCACCGCCGGTAAATGTCGTATTTTGAAAATTGGCATCACCCTTTCGGAATTGGCACCCAATAAAATTGGCATTTCCCTTGGAAAATTTGGCATCAGTAAAGATCGCATCTCGTTCGAAAATTGCACCTGTAAAATGAGTATTTCCACCGGCAAAATGAGCATTTACGAAATATACATTAACATCAATAAACTCGGCCTCAATGAAATATGTTAAGCCTCCGAAATAACAATTATTAAAGCGTGTTGAGGTACCCCTAAACTTACAGAAATTGAATTCAATACTCCCTGACTTAAAAACCGCCTCGCGGAAATCTGCACCCTTTTCAAATGTTGCATTATTGGCCGACATGCAAACAAGATTTGGTGGAATGATACCTGGAGTAGTGGCAAGGTTAAATTCCGCCTTGACGAAAATTACTCCTTCGGCAAAGTGACTGCCAGTAAAATCGACCCCATCAAGGAATTTTGCCTCACTAAAAGTCACTTCTGACGCAAAATCACATAAAGAGAAATTCGCCCTTCCATGAAATTGAGTATTCCTGAAGTCACTTACAACGACACTGGTGAACGCAAAATCAATAGCACATGGGAAAACAAATCCCGCGCACGTCTTTATTTCTTGCCCGAGCCAGTCAAAAAATATACGATTAAACTCTTCATCGCTAATGCCCTTTTGATCCTTCGGCGCATGGAAAAGACATTTGGAATTATTGGGAAGTCTCTTAAATTCGCATCCTGAATTTGAACATTTATCGTTCATAATTATTCCCCTTTTTGAATAATATATAGAAACGGCGTTCTTCGCAAGATATAATCAATGGAGGAATATTCCTCCCATTTTCCCCTTGCTTAAACCTGTCCCCACGCCCTTTTTTCCAATATGGCTATTTTTGACCGAAAAGTTTTGCAGTCCGGTAGCCCACCCGAAGGGTCGTTGACAGGGAAAAGGCAGGAAGTTCGATGCTTCAGAGCAAAATAGCCGCAATGGCTTTCAATAACAGGTTCTTCTGGTTATAAGATTTATTATAATAGGCGAGTACGATTTTCGGCGTTAATGGCACGACTTGCGGCCAAATCGATAATTACTCACCCTGCGAGTGGGCTACCGGACTGGGCTAATAAGAACATATTTGTTTGGAAAAAGGCTTATGATGATTAAATATAATTATGTATAAAACTCATCAGGAAATTTAATTATTTCACATCTGTTAAGATCAAACTCCGTAAGAAACTTTTGTTTAAGTGCATTGGCTGTATCATTTGCTATGAGACAAAGTAACTCATATTCATTTACGTCAATTGACTCTTTTGCAAATTCGGCTAATATTATATTTCCAAAATATTTTGTGTTTTTAAGGTAGATATTTTCCTCAGGATCACCAGGGGAGTGCCCCCATATATAGGCCTTAATTCTTTCTTTAAGAATTATATTAAAATAGTCAGCGCTGGACGCCTTCCCCAGCATAAAATCGAATAGTGCATCATCTTGCTTCATTCTGCGTATTAATGCCATAACAATCAGATCAACGTTGGCATATAAAGTTGATATCTTTTTCTGTTCAGCATCGGTAAGATATCTGTTAAGTAGATCGAGCTGCCACAAACAATCGAAATATGCCCTAGTTTCGCACGTAATTCTTTCAATCCTGCCAATAGCCTTTGGCCGAAAGTTTAATAGATTTCGAGAGGTAATGAATGAATTTGTGAGAGTGAATGCTGCAAGTAAGGCAGGAGTGCTCTTGCCCTCATAAAGTGTTTTGCCGTAGTATTCAAAAATGGCATTTATTGCATCATCAAATCGATTAGACACTGTCAAAGGGTCAGGAATTCCCTTGCCAAAAAACTGCGAGAAAAAGCCCATTTAAATTCTCCCTTGCATTATGCTATATCTATTCACTCCCAATGTCAACCTGTTTTCTAGAAGAAATGATGAACTGGAATTGCATCACTCTATATGACCTGGCTCGTAAGTTTTAAAATCCGGTAGCCCACACGGAGGGTGGTTGACAGGGAAAAGGCAAAGAATTTAAGGTTCCAGGGCAAAAATAACGCAAGGGTTCTCAATAACAGGATCTTCTCGTTAAAAGATTTATTATAATAGGCGAGTACGATTTTCGGCGATAAGGGCATGACTTGCGGCCAAATTGATAGATACCCACCCCGCGGGTGGGTCACCGGACTTTCGGGCCGGTCCTATGAGGCCAGGCTTGTGCCGGCGATCCAGGCGGTGGTCCAGGCATTCTGGAAATTGAATCCCCCGGTGAGACCATCGATATCGATTATCTCTCCCGCCAGATAAAGGCCGGGGCAGACCTTACTTTCCATGGTGCGGAAGTCGACTTCTTTCAGGGAAACACCGCCGCAGGTGACGAATTCTTCCTTGAAGGGCCCCTTGCCGATAATTTTAAATTTGGCCTGGGCCAACTCCAAAGATAAGGAGTGTAAATCCCTCGCGCTGATATCCGCCCATCGGGTGTTTTCAGGGATGGCCAGAACGGAAAGTATTCGCTCCCAGTAACGGGCAGGGAGGCTTGCCTCCTGAAAGTTTCTGACCAGTTTCCGAGGATGCCGGGACTTATAATCAAGAAGGATTTCATAGGAGGAGGCGGGGGTAAGATGCGGCAGGAAGTTGATGGTCAATTCGGCCTGGTATTGTGATTCGTGGAGTGTACGCGCCCCCCAGGCGGACAGTTTCAGCACCGCCGGACCGCTCAAGCCCCAGTGCGTGATAAGCAGGGGGCCGGATTGCTCCATGGTGCGGGTTTCTTCTGATTTCAAAAAGAGTTGGACAGCATCGAAAGCCACGCCGGTGAGATTTTTCAGGCGGGGATCGGATATTTTGAAAGTAAACAGCGACGGGACCGGCGGGACAATGGTATGGCCGAGGCTTTGCGCCAGGTGGTGACCCGAAGTACCCCCGCCGGTGGCCAGAAGGAGCCAATAGGCTCTTTCTATTTGACCATTATTAAGTTCTATGTCAAACCGGGAGTTTCCCGGTTTCGACCCCGCCCTGGTGATACCCTTGATGACGGTCCCGGTTTTTATTATTACTCCCAGAGATAAAGCAGTCTTCGTCAGGCAGTCGGCGATAGTTGCGGCGTTATCGGTGACGGGGAAAACGCGGTTATCTGATTCGACTTTCAAGCGAACCCCGTGTTTTTCGAACCAGGCGATGGTATCGCGGGGTTGAAAATGGTGAAACGGGCCCAGGAGTTCTTTGTACCCGCGCGGATAATTTTTAACCAGTTCGCGAGGATCAAAACAGTGGTTGGTAACATTGCACCGACCGCCGCCGGAGATTAATACTTTGGCCAAGGGTTTGCGGGTGGACTCATAGATTACAACTTCAGCCGCAAGATTTTTCTCGGCGGCGGTGATAGCGGCAAAAAAACCGGCGGCGCCGCCACCGACGATGGCAATCCGGGGTATTTCAGGCATAACGGAAATAATAATCGCATAAATATCATTGAATTTCAAGAGATTCCATAATTTTCGGTCGGAAGGTTCAGGGACAGGCTCAAACCGACTTATTAGGCGGGGCGTATTTTAAAAGTATCAATTCTTTCGGGAGAGAATAGCCTGAAGCGGTAAAGGAGAGAGAAGCATGAGCAAGCCGACCTGGATGGAGGGACTTTTGGGAGCGATCGATGCCCGTGATGCCGAATCGTTCGGCTCGTTTTTGACCGATGATGCCGTATTTCGTTTTGGCAACAACCCGGATATCCGGGGGAAGGGTCCGACCGTGGAAGTTGTCCGGCAGTTTTTCTCCGCCATTGCGGGGGCCAAACACGAGGTGAAAGATGTCTGGCATGCGGGCGATACGGTGATTATGCACGGGAATGTAACCTATACCCGGCACAGCGGCACCAAGTTGACGGTTCCCTTTGCCAATATTCTCAAGATGCAAGATAATCTTATCCGGGAATATCTGATATATACCGATAACTCGAAGTTATTCGCCGAGAATTGAAAATTAAGGCGAACCAGACACCAGGTTCACCCACGAAAGGCGTCAGGGGATTAATTTAAAATCAGGAAGATGTATTTCAGGCAGAGATAAATCCCCACGGCAATGAATATCACCGCCGTCAGGCGACGGGCGCAGCGCTCGAACACTGTCAATTTATTGAATATTTTCCCGGCCGCCCCGGCCGCGAAGCTGACCACGAAGCCGAAAACTATCACCGGGAGAGCAGTACCAACACCATAAATGGCCGGCATGACGAATTGGGAATTTTCTTTAACCGCCAGGGGAATAAGACTTCCGAAAAAGAGCCCCGCCGAAACCGGACAAAAGGATAAGGCAAAAAGAAAACCAAGAATAAAGGCGCCGATATGTCCCCGGGAGGCCAGCCTGTTTTGCGTGGCAGTACTGATACTGAATCCCGGCAGGCGTACAGGTAATATCTCCAGTAAAAATATCCCGACAATAATTAACAGTGGCCCGAGTATTTTATTGATATTTTCCTGCAGGAAAAACGACAGAGCCGGGATATTTAAAAGGCCGGCCACGATAATAATCCCCAGCCCCAGATAGATAACCGTTCGTCCCAGGGTATAGGCCAGTCCCGACCAAATCACGTACCCCGGGCGGGATATCTGTTTGCCCAGATAGGATATGGCGGCGATATTGGTGGCCAGGGGACAGGGGCTGATGGAAGTCAAAATCCCCAGCCAGGCGGCGGTTCCGGCGGCGATAAAAAAAGAATCCATGCGATATTATTTCTTGGGCAGGTAAGCGATTATCTCGTCGTGGATATATTTTTTAAAGTCCTCTTTATCGTTCAGCAATTCCCAGATTTTGGTCAGGTTTTTCCATTCGACCTGCTTATCTCCGGCCTGACGCGAAACCACGACCGATTTGGTGTACAATTGATAATCCTCGATAAAGTGCTTATTGGAGTCTTCGTCGATATTCAAGGGGTGGAATTCGAGAAGATTACTTTTTAATTCGGCCCCGAAACCGCTGTCGATAGCCTCGGCGGTGAAGGCCTCGATTTTCTTGCACGAAGGACACCGCTGGGTGGTGTAAAAATAATAGGCGATGACTTTTTCCACGGATGCGACCGAGGCGGCGGTGTCGGAAACGAACGACTCGGATGCGGCCGCTTTTGCCGCCGGCGCGGCGGGTTTATCCTCGGCAAGAAGCGTTATTCCGGCCATAATAATGACCGATGACAGGATGATGCCAATCATTGATTTCATAGAAACTCCCGCATAATTATTAAATAACTTAGCCAATTATATTCTTTAAATCATCCATAGAGGGGACCTTACCGGAGATGACGACTTTGCCGTCGACAACCAAAGCCGGAGTCATCATGACGCCGTAGGCCATGATTTTCTGCAGGTCGGTGATGTACTGGATATCGCACTCCAACTGCAGTTGCGAAGCCGCCTCCTGGGTCATCTCGTGTAATTTTTTACATTTGGCGCATCCCGCGCCGAGGATTTCTATCTTTTTCATATTAGTCATTTCCTATATTATACCATATATCAGGCCGGTGATGGTCCCCATCGCAACCACCAAACTGACGAAAACCAGGGTTTTTTTTGTACCCATAACGGAGCGGAGGACAAGCATACTGGGAAGCGATAAGGCCGGGCCGGCCAGAAGCAGCGCCAGAGCCGGACCCTGGCCCATGCCGCCGGCCATGAGACCCTGCAGTATCGGCACTTCGGTCAGAGTGGCGAAGTACATCAAGGCCCCGGCCAAAGAGGCGAAGAAATTGGCCCAGAAACTATTGCCACCCAGAGCCGAGGCAATCCAGGCCTGGGGAACAAGACCGCCGGCGCCCTCGGGTCGCCCCAGAAAAATTCCGGCGAACAGGACTCCGATTAAGAGAAGAGGCAGGATTTGTTTAGCCAGATCCCAGGACGAGGCCAGCCAATCGGAGGGCTCCCCTTTTGATTGAGAGAGGACAATTACCAGAGCGGCCACACCGGCGGCGAAAGCCCATAAGGGATTTTCGGGAAAAATGAGGGCCAAAGTGAGAGGGGCGATACCGCCCAGAAAGAGGTGAAACCTCCTGACATTGTACCAAAAGGCCAGAACCAGACCCAGACCAACCGCCATCAGGCCGGTCAGCCACCATTTGATATTATAGATGCTGTTCCAGATTCCGATGTTTTCTTTCGGCTGGCCCCAATTGGCGAAAACGAGAATGCCTATCATGAGGGCAAAAAATATCATGGTCTGCCATAAGGGGCGCATTTTTTCCGAAGGAAGTTCGGCCGCTTCCAGGGACGCCTTGGCGGATTCCTCCTTGCGGAAAATAAGGGCCATGAAAAGGCCAATAATGACGCTGAATAAAATCGCCCCGACGGCCCGGGCGATACCGATTTCCAGACCGAGGATTCTGGCCGTGAGAATTATGGCAAGGACATTGATGGCCGGGCCGGCATAGAGAAAAGCCGAGGCCGGGCCCAGGCCCGCCCCCATGCGATAAATCCCGGCAAAAAGGGGCAGAATGGTGCAGGAGCAGACTGCCAGGATGGTACCGGAAACCGAGGCCACCGAATAGGCCAGGAATTTATTGGCTTTGGCACCGAGATATTTCATGACCGAATTTTTGCTGACAAAAACGGCAATTCCTCCGGCGATAAAAAAGGCCGGAACGAGGCATAATAAGACATGCTCGCGGGCATACCAGCGAACCAGATACAGGGCTTCGGTAAGAACACCCAGGGAGGGAAGACTTTCCACCGGAAGAAAATAACAGAGGAGAAAGACCGCCAGGATGATGATTAGGTGAGTTAATTCTTTGTACTTTGTCATATTTTGTTGACCTGTCTCACGCAAGATTCCCGCCCTCGGGCCCGTTGTAAAAGTACCGATTCTGTCATTGCGAGCGAAGCGAAGCAATCTCATCTTTGTTCAAGTTATTGTCATTGAGATTGCTTCGTCGACCGACCTCTCGGTCGGCACTCCTCGCAATGACGATTCGAGGGTTTTTCAACACTCCTCCTCACGGGAATGACAATCAGCCGTCTTGTCTGATTCAATCATGTCGGGTTTCTCATCCCCGCTTGGCGGGTATTCGGAACCCGACCTTCGGGAGGGGTTAATCAATCGATGACCCTCAATTGTTCTTTCGCATTTTGCTTCAGGACATTTTCCACGCATCCGAAAAAATTCAGGACGCAGGGGACGCGAAGGCTGTAATAGACCTGGGTGCCGCGCTTTTCGTCTTCGATGATACCGGCGTTTTTAAGGATGGAGAGGTGCCGGGAGACAGTGGAGATATCATCGCCGACAAGGTCGCGCAGTTCGCAGACACAATGTTCACGTTGGGCGAGTTGGTCGACAATGAGGAGGCGGGTGGGGTGGGCCATGGCCTTGATGATTCTGGCGCGGGCGGCGTAGCGGGCTTTGGTTTTGGTATCCATAATCATGTTGCTATCCTTTTATATTTGGCAAAATAGCCAAATAGATGAGAAAGTCAAGTGGAAATTTTCCGAAAGTCTCGATGTGGTGATGAAATAGTAAATCTGTCTCCGGGGCGGGCCTATTCGTCATTTTTTTCAAGCCGCTCGGCTATTTGAATCCAGGTCTTTTTTTGGAAGAAACATTGCGGGGCGCTTTCTTCCATCTCAATGAATGTCTTGAAGGGAACCGTGAAGGTGAGGATATCAGGCGGAAGAATTTTACGCGAGGACAAATCGAGATTTCCGATTATTCCCCGAGGATATTCTTTGTCGATTTCATTATATGGCATGACACAGACTGACTGGCATCCCGCACAAAAAGGTGCGGCCACATGTTCGTTCCCGGGACGACCGAAATTGATTAAAACCACCAGGGCCGAAAGTTGGTCAGGATTAACCGGGAAAGAAATCAAGGCCGGCGTTTCTTCTTGGGCTTCAACCATTTCCATGGGTTTGAAAATTACATACTGGTGGGGAATATCGACATAGGGGAAATTATCCATGAAATCTCTGACCAATTCATGGCTTTTGAGATACCCTTCCTCCTCACACAGGAGATTTTCCATAAATTCCCGGTTTTTTTCGTAAGTGTTGCCCAGGCAGAGTCCCACACCGGAGCCGATACAGCCGTAGGTTTTGCGGTCGAAAGCGGCCGCTTTCCCCAGTTTCATGGCGATATTGTAGTGGGCCATGGCACAGCCCCATTTATTTTCTCGGAACTGGTGAGCGTTTTCCGGTTTGTGTTCGCTGAAAATAATGGCGACCGGGTGATATTTCAATTTCAATTCCCGGGCAATTATACTTTGCATGATGGAAATCCGTGTTTGAGGATATATAATATTTCCGATATGGTTTGGCCAGGCAGAAATTGCCAGCCGAAGTACGCCTTCTTACATTTAACCCATTTATGGAAGGTAAATATAAATCAAGTCACTTGATGTATCGGTCACAAAAAAGAAACTCACGTCATATGGAGAATGGGTTTGAGAAATGTCTTCAGTCCTTACGGAATTGCTGTAAATGTAATATAGTTGATTATTAGCGCTGGATACCCCAATAATTTTCGTGTATCCATTAAGGTAATCAATATCAATCCCCATAATATCTTCGATGTTATCATACGAACGCAAGAAATCTCCGGATTGCCCAAATAACTGGATGCGGTTGTTCCCGTGGTCAGATACCGCAATAAAATCTATAATGGTGAATCTGCTGCTTTTGGTAAATGCAATAGCGATATCCATTGGGCTATTGAATTCGCCTGAATTTGATCCAAGGTGACCAATTTCGTTTAAATAATTACCCAGGGAATCAAAAATCTGGATCCGGCTGTTTCCTGAATCAACAACATACACATTACCTTCAAAATCAATGTCGAGGGATATGGGAGTATTAAATTCTCCGGGGCCAATGCCGAATTGACCCCATTCAAGAATATAATTGCCATTGATATCGAATTTCTGGATTCTATGGTTTTTCGAGTCCGCAACAAGAATATACTTCTGTATTGATGTATCAGCGCCATCATCCTGGCTGACCCTGGTAACTGCAATATTGGTTGGACCGTTAAATTGACCGGGCGAGTTACCAGATTCACCAAAGATGGTCAAAACGCTTTTTTGGAAAGGGGCAAAGGAGATAATTCGGTTATTGTTATAGTCAGCTATATAAATGCGAATCGGTTGAAATCCCGGCCCATCCCTCAAGACAATCCCACGAGGATCATCAAATGATATGGCCTCATCACTAGCTCCTCCTATTATATCAATTAATTCAAAATCCCGCCTTGGATCAGGACACCCAAGAGAACACAACATTAGCATAACAATAGACATGAAGCTTGTGGTAAACTGCGATAATTTACTACCCATCATCTCGATACCTCAAACGAAGGCAATTTTCATTAAAGGATTGCAAAACGATATCATTAATAATCCCCACCCTCGACATTGAGATGTTGGAATATAAAATAAAGACGCGGCGATTCATCCAAGTATAAAATCGGAGTGGTAAGAACATCTTATGTTCACTAAAGACCCACAACACGCTTTGGGTCGCCCCTTAAATGGGCTTTTTGGGCAGGGCGATACCATCTTGCGGCAATATGGGTTAGGCGAATTTGGCAAAACAGTTGCCGAACAGCCCCATAACTCTCAATTATTGTGAAATTATTCACTTGACAGATAAACCTTATCAGTTTACTATACTTTTGGACGATATCCTGTGTTTAAGATATCGGAAGGTATTTTTTATGAAATTCTCGACTCGGGCCCGATATGGCTTGCGGATGATGATTGAATTCGCCCGCGAACTGAAAAAGGAGCGGATTGTGCATCTGGGCAAAATCGCCCGGATTACCGGCCTTTCCGAAAATTACCTGGCGCAGTTGACCTCGCCTTTGAAAGGGGCCGGGCTTCTGATTGGCGTGTCAGGGAAGAAAGGCGGCTATATGCTGGGGCGTTCGGCCGAGTCGATACAAATCGGCGAGATTATCAAAGCCTATGTCGGTCCGGTCAGCGCCGCCGATTGTGTTCAAAGTCCGGATCTTTGTCTTAACAGCAGTTTTTGCGAAGCCCGCCTTATCTGGACTATCGCCAGCGCCCGGATGCAGGAAGTATTCGACAGTTTCACCCTGGCCGACATGGTCGATAAAAATCGCATTGAAGACATTAAAAAGGAATATGGTCGCCTGCCGTTGATCAATCCCGATGCCGTCATTTCGGGCCGGAGCACGGAGATTTCCATGCCGGTTTCTTCGCATACAAAGAATTGATATAGAGGAGTCATCGAAGCCATGAAATTCGCAACCATTTTTTCGTATTTCGCCCTGGGGATAGCCTTCCTGGTGATCCTGGTCAGGGTCTTGAAATACGCCCGGGCACCGCTATCCATGCGCTGGGAATTGTACCCCGTGCCGCATGAAAAGGGGCGTGCTGAATACGGTGGGTCTTATCTGGAGGAGTTGGACTGGTGGACCAAGCCGCGCCATTCCGATATGTTTAACGAATTGCGCGAAATGTTCATGGAAATAATTCTCCTTAAGGGGGTTTATCACCACAATCGCAAGGTTTGGCTCTTTTCATTCCCCTTTCATTTCGGGATGTATTTATCGATCGGCTGGCTGGTTCTTCTTTTGGGCGGCGGCATCATGCAAAAAGCTGGAGTCGCGATCGGCCCGGAAGCCGGGTTCTGGGGAGTTCTATTATATTACGCCACGCCGATAATCGGGTATCCCGGTCTGGCTCTGTCGGCTTTCGGCGCCCTGGGGCTGTTTTTCTGGCGGATGGGTAATTCCGAACAAAGAGCCTTTAATACTTTCGCCGAATATTTTAACCTGGTCCTGGTGTTTGTCGTAACTGTTGCGACCCTGATTATTCAGGCCACCGCCGACCCCGCTTTTGGAATTTTGCGCAGTTTTGCCGCTTCCCTGGTCACGTTCAGCGCCGCGCCGGAAATGCCGGCCGCCATGATCTGGGAGATATTTCTGGTGGCCCTTTTGATAATGTATATCCCTCTGTCGCGGATGTCGCATTTCGTGGCCAAGTATTTTCTGTACCATTCCGTCCGCTGGAACGACGAGGCCAATGAAAAAGGGAGCGCCATCGAAAAGCACATCATCGAACTTCTTCACGAAAAGATGACCTGGAGCGCCTCGCATGTGCAGGCCACGACCTGGGCCGATTTGACGAAGGAGACCAAAAATGAGTAACGGACATCTGAACGTCAAAGATTTCGGCAAGAAGGCCGAGCATCTGCATGATATTAAACTGGAGGAGTTACCCAAACTTCCGTACCCTTACGAGGATTGGGTCGACCCGCCCATGCCCCCGATTCCGGCGGCCAAACTGGCGGATAAGGATGTTTCGCTCGACGGTATCCTTAATCCGGTGCTGCCGATTCCGAAAACCGAAGCCGAAAAAGAGGCCCTGGTGGCCAAATTCCTGGTCGGCCTCAAGAAACTTCTTACCAAAGAAGATAACTGGCCGTTTCTCAAGCCTTTCTTACTGTCGCTGGATAACTGCGTCAAGTGCAACACCTGCGCCGATTCCTGCCATGTTTTCGAGGCCAGCGGCCGGGCCGATATTTATCGCCCCTTGTTTCGCTCGGATATCTTAAGGCGCATAATCAAGAAGCACATTACGCCCGGGGGGAAGTTAACGGCCCGTTTCGCCAATAACATCAATCTCAACTGGGAGACGGTGGCCCGCCTGGCGCAGTTGGCCTATCGCTGCAATCTTTGCCGTCGCTGTGCCCAGACCTGCCCCATGGGTGTAGATAACGGCCTGATAACGCGTGAGATCCGTAAAATTTTCAGTCAGGAGATGGGGATTGCCCCGGCCGAACTTCACGGCGACGGCACTATCAAGCAATTAAAGACGGGGTCTTCGACCGGTATCTCACCCCAGGCCCTGATTGATTTACTGGAATTTGCCGAGGAAGATATCACCGACCGGACCGGGCTTTCCGTCAAAATCCCGGTGGATAAACCGAACGCCGATATTTTACTGATTCACAATGCCGGGGAGTTTTTATCGTGGCCGGAAAATATCGAGGCGTTCGCGGTATTATTCGAACTGGCGGGGTTGAACTGGACTTTGGCCTCGGAGATGGTGGCTTACGATTCGGTCAACTACGGGTTATTTTACGATGATCTCCAGTATGTCCGGGTGACCGTGCGTCATGCCGAAGCCGCCAGGAAACTGGGCGTCAAGAAAGTGGTCATGGGGGAATGTGGTCATGCCCACAAGGCGGCCATGGCGATCGGCGACCGGGTCTGGCTGGCCGAGAGCAATGTCCCCCGCGAATCCTGCCTGGTGACGATGGAAGATATCATAATGAGCGGGCGGGTCAAATACGATCCGGAACGCAACAATTTCCCCGTTACCCTGCATGATCCCTGCAACGTCACCCGTTCCATGGGGATTATCGAGCCCCAGCGCCGGGTGATGCGGAAGATCGCTCCCAAGTTCCGTGAGATGACGCCGCACGGGGTGAACAATTACTGTTGCGGGGGCGGGTCGGGATTCGCCATCATGCAATCCAATAATTTCCCGGCCTGGCGCAATACTATCTCCGGGCGGAAGAAATTCTCCCAGATTTTGAGCGCCTTCACTAAAGAAGAAATCGATTCCAAAAACGGGCTGTATGCCTGCGCCCCGTGTTCCAACTGCAAGGGGCAGATCCGCGACCTGATTACTTATTATGATGCCTACGAGAGGACGAAAATGCAGTACGGCGGCCTGGTGGAATTGATTTTAAACTGCATGACCGATGTCAAGGAAGGCTATATCGAGTGGGAGGAATTCCATTAGTATACGGGCATTCAGAGAGTAAAAACAAAGGGCTGTCTCAAAGGCATCCTTTGGGATATTCATGATGTTCGGTCAGGTCTTGTTCCCGCGCACCGGCGGGGAATGTGACCTGACCGCAAATCGCCGAGTATCAGTATCCATTGATACCGTCAGTTCACGTCCCCGACCGAGTCGGGAACAGGAACTGACGGAACACCTGTAACTTCAGGATCGTCTCTCTTCAATCGAAGATATCACACGGTTCCGGACCGCCTTTGAATTTGTGGTCGATTAAATAGACAATGTCAATGATGTTGACGACTAAATTGCAGTTGGTATCGCCGGCACCGATCGGATCGGGCGGTGGGCCGCCCTTGAACTTGTAATCGATCAGGTAAAGAATATCCAGGATATTGACTATTCCGTCGCGGTTGGCATCGCCGTTGATGTAGTGCCAGTCTTCTTCCACAACATAGGTATACGAAGTGATTATCCCGGCGTCGGGAACGTCGGCCTCTTCCACCAATATACATTGCTCGGTACCGTCGATGCGGACGCCGATGGAATAGACGGATCCCGGCGGGGCATCGATTTCAGGGATGACTTCCACTATATACTCGCCCGCAATAGGATAATAAATGAAAATGCTGTCATTGTATGCGGGCGGGTCTTCCCGATAATCGGCCGGGAAGAGGGTTTGGGATAAGAAACCGTAGGCGTCTTTACCGATGTAATCGCCGTTGGGATCGGTTACCCTAAGATTCACGGGAGAATAGGCGACGACTATCAGGGGGCGGAGATACAGGTAGGAATATCTGATGGTGGCATAATCGATATTGGCCATGCTGCTGAAGGAGCTGTAGCCACAAACAAATATATTACCCGATTTGTCTAAAACAATATCCTGACCGTCGTCAATCCAGTTGGCCGGGCCATTGAATGATCGCACCCAATCACCGGTTTTCATGGTAATCATATCCACAACGGCTCCGCCCGAGGTATAGCCGACAACATAACTGGCCGCGTCACGAACCTGCATGGCCCGAATTAAATCTACCGAAGAAGGTGTGGCTGAATAGGTTTGGACTCCCTCGAAATTCCCCAGAGTGTCGTATTTGGCGACCGCCATATCCAGATTGCTGCCCGTGTTACGGGTATTCCCGGCCACGTGTATTTTCCCCAGGTTATCGACTTCCACGGCTACGGCGGAATCTTTTAGGTGGGCTGTGCCATCGAGGCGCCGAATCCAGTCCACTCCCCCCGCCACCGGTTCATATCTAATAATCGCCAAATCCTCCAGGTTGGTCGAGTCATAACTGGTTCCGGCCACGATGACATGCCCGACACTGTCCAGGGCGATATCAAAGGCGTAATCATCGCCGAAATCGTGATCATACCGCTTGGCCCAGCGAAATGTCCCCGAAGTCGTATAGGACACCGTAGCGAAGTCTTTTTCATTAAAATAACTGTATCCGGTTACATAAACGTAGCCATTAACCGTATCCAGCACCAGAGCCTGTCCATAATCAGGGAAGGTCGAGTAATTATAGGTTCTTGACCATCGTACCGTTCCGGCCGTATCGTATTTCACGGTGTAATAGTCGAAACTTAATCCGGCATTATCGATATAGCCGGTGACGTATACTTCGCCGAACTGATCCACGGCAATGTCATAGGCCATGTCATAGCCGAATCCCGGGCCGTTGTAACTTACCACCCAGGCCTGGCTTCCATTGGGACGATATTTGATGGTGGTGAAGTCATAAGATGTCCCCGCCCCTTCGCTGGTTCCCGCGACATAAACATTGCGATCCCGGTCGACGGCTATGGCATAACCGATATCATCATCATTGGCCGTCCCGTTGTATCTGCGAACCCAGGCCGTATCGGTATTCGGCAAATATTTGATGGTCAGAATATCATTTACACCCATCGCCGTTTCGCATTGTCCGGTCACGTAAACACATCCGGAATCATCGACCGCAATGGCCCGGGCCCAATCTGTGTATCCTCCGGCGGCGGCATCATATTTCTTTACCCAGGCCGTATCCACGGACTGACCCTGTGCCTGAGAAATAAATAAGAGCAACAGCCCCGGTATCAGAACATTTTTCCACATACTCAATTCCCTTTTTAATTTCCCGGGCGGGTTCAGTATTCCTCCACATGGCATGGCTCGGGGCCGCCTTTGAATTTGTGGTCGATCAGATAGACAATATCGATAATATTCACTACCTGGTTGCAGTTGTTATCGCCGGCGCCCATCGGGTCGGGCGGCGGGCCGCCCTTGAACTTGTAATCAATCAGGTAGAGGATATCCAGAATATTGACAATTCCATCGCGGTTGGCATCGCCGTTGATGTAGTGCCAGTCTTCTTCCACGACATAGGTATACGAAGTGATTATCCCGGCGTCGGGAACGTCGGCCTCTTCCACCAATATACATTGCTCGGTGCCGTCGATACGGACGCCGATTGTGTAGAGAGTATCATCAGGGGCGGCGCCGTCCTCGGTTACCACTTCGATGATATAATCTCCCACCAGCGGAAAATCGATATGAACCGAGTCGTTGCCTTCGACAGTTTCCGTATAACTGGCCGGGAAGATGGTTTGGAAGGGTGTGCCATTGGCTGTCAGACCAATGGAATCCCCCAGTGGATCGGTTATCCAGAGATTAATGGGCGAATAGGCGACGATGATCAAAGGCGAAGGAGCCAGCGAAAAATTCTCGCTGAACTCCGAAGTGTTACCGTCGTTATCGATAAAAAGCATGGTCGCGAGAGTATAATCATCGATAGACATCAAGGTGTCGAAACTCCCCCGCCCGATATTAAATGCACCGAGATACGAATAGGCTTCACCATGATGAGAAGGATCTTCGAATATTCCAGAAATCCCAGCCGGTTTGACGGCGTAGATCTCGACTTTGCCGGCTTCTTCGGTAGACCCGGATACCCGGTATTTCCCAATCTGCCACTCCGTATTGGTAATCGTCGGGAAGTTGAGTAAATCATTGGGGCCGTCGTCAACATCGCCGGCATCATTGGCAGTAACGCCGTCACCTCCCAGGTCAAGGCCCAACTCGCCGTTGTTGTAAATTTGATTTCGGGATATGATATTATGGATATTGGTAGGGAAAGTATCTATAAGTATTCCCTGTTGTGCATTATAAGCAATGGTGTTTCGGATAATTTGCAGGCCGCTTCCCTGCTGGATTTTAATACCCAGATCATTTCCCAAGTCATCGCCCTGGGGATTGGTTCCGATATAGTTTCCGACAACCAAACTGGAATCGCCCCCCTCAAAAAGCAACCCGCTTCCGTTACAGGCGCTAATAATATTGGCATGCCCCGGTAGGGTATCCCCGATCTTGTTGCGATTACCCCATATATTTAATATGCCGTCGCCGTACATGTCCAAATCGACCGAACCGGTGGTATCGGTACCTATGTAATTACCAATGACGTAATTGCTGTCATCCCAAAAAACAATTCCTTGATAGAACCCGGCGATAAAATTCCCCTTGCCATCAGGACCGCCAATTAAATTAAACTGGCCATAAGCGGTATCCATAATACCGGCATTAAAATAGTCGAACGTGGGACAAAGAATATCGTCGCCGGACGCCTTCAATCCGATAAAATTATTATATACCTCATTATGTTCCCCGTCATACAAGTTTATCCCACTCCCCACTCCAAATATTACATTGCGGCATTCCGCGGCGTCACCGCCGATAATATTTGTGTCACCACTACATTCAATACCGACATCGCAAAGCGGGAAATAATCGTTCCCATCTGGCGTCACGCCGATGAAATTGCCGGCAATAGTATTCCTATTTCCATAAATTCGAACACCTCTGCCATCATTGGTAGAAAAAGATCCCGAAGCACAAATGATATTCTTATCCGCCTCGGTGCAGCCACCTACAATGTTCAGACGCCCGCCAATTTCAATTCCGGAAAAAGCCACCTCTGGATTCTCCCCGGTGGCATCAAGATTTATATAGCAGCCGCGGACAACATTGGAGTCGCCCTGTAATCTGATATGATAATCGGTGTAGGCATAAATGATAATGTCTTCTATTTTATTATAAGATGATTGTACATCCAGCCCCCTGTCAGCATCGTTGCCGCCATTTATTATAAAACTCCTGGCACCGCCAGGGGCGGAACTTCCCAGAATCACCGTGCTATCGTCGGTTAAGGCCAGCAGGTTTGTAAGATCGAGTGTTCCCGATACATCAAACCGAATGGTATCCTGTCCCGGCGTGGAATTGGCGGCGGCAATGGCGGCCCGAAGGCTTCCCCCGCCGGCATCGTTAAGATTCGTAACTATGAAGGGATCGAAGCCGCCCTCGAGAGTCGGATTATAGATGGCTCCATTAGTAGCTCGGAAAATACAGTCCCCTCCGGGGGCGAAAAAGGTTTTCTCGAAAGTGATGGTCGCCCGGCTGCCCCTCTTACCCAGATCGCGGACATTTAGAGTTACCAATAGGGCATTTGATAAAGGTGGTAATGAGGACGTAAAGTAACATCCGCCAAAAAGGACTTTCCCGGCCTCGAAATCGGCCGTGCGAGAATCCGCTCCATTTAACATACTGCCGGTCCAGGAAACGGAGTTAATGACCAGATTATCGGAAGACATAAATTGAAGGGCAACCGAGATCGCCCCCAGAGGCGAGGCATTGTTGATATAAACCGGGACGGCAAAGGAGTCGCTGGCAGGGTAGGGCGTATACGGCGGATTGCCGATTCGGACAATATAATTGCTCCCGCCATCCACGGAACAATCACTGGTATTCGTACAACCGCCAGGGGAAGTTCCGCCCCCAAAAAGATATTCTGCCAGAAAACGACAATCAGCCACATTGACGGCACAATTTTGTGACCCGCAGGCGTCGGCGTTGCCCGAAAGGACATTCTCAACAGGCGCCGTCCCGCCCGCAAAAATATAACTCATAAGGTACGGAATATCTGACATCTGCACCATACCGCTGCCGTCGGCATCGCCGCAGACATAGGGCAATTTCTCGGAAAAGGCCGATGAATAAATAATCAGACACAGCCCCCCGGCCACCATCCATCTGAAAAGTCGCCAGCCTCTCATGGTTCCTCCCGTACTGGTACAGTAAGTTCGAAACAAAGTATGTAATAAAATATTAAATTCAGAATTAAGGGGGTGCCAGAATATTCAAAGACAGGTATTTCGGCACCGACAAAAATGTCCGTGCTCTGGACGTATTTAAAATACCAAATAAAGTCTATTTTGTCAAGAATTTGGGGGGAATAATCATAAAGTAGGAATTCAGGATAAAACCGGCCTAAATTACGATGATAGCCGTCTTGTCCCGGGCGACAACCTCGCCGATCTGCCAGACCGTCAGACCCGCAAGCGAGGCGTCTTTCAGAAATAGAGATACTCTGTCGGGAGATAGGGCGATAAGCAGGCCGCCCGAAGTCTGGGCATCGAAGAGGATATCGCTCTGGGGCTTGGATAGAGAAACCGTGATAGAGATACGGCCGTTCATGAATTCGCGGTTGGAATTCAGACCCCCGGGGATCGCCCCCCGTTCGGCGAAATCGAGAACATCGGGAATCAAGGGAAGGCTGTCAAAGGCAAATTTGAGAGAGACGCCGGACGCCTCGGCCATTTCGAATCCGTGCCCGGACAGGCCGAACCCGGTGATATCGGTGGCGGCATGGGCGCCGTGCTTAACCATCAGTTCCGAAGCGGTTTTATTCAACTGCGCCATCTGGGCCGTGAGAGCGTCGGCATCATCTTTATGCGCCATCCCCTGCTTAATGGCGGTGGCGACAATCCCCGTCCCCAGCGGTTTGGTTAAAAATAATTTATCGCCGGCTATGGCGCCGCCGTTGGTGACGATTTTATCGATGTCGATAATACCGGTGACGGCCACGCCGTATTTCAACTCTTTATCCTTGATAGAATGACCGCCCACGACCACTGCCCCGGCCTCGCGAATTTTCTCATCGCCACCACGGAGAATATCCGAAAGGATAGAAAGCGGCATACCGCTCGGAAAACCGACAATATTCAGCGCTGTCAGAGGTCGTCCGCCCATGGCATAGACATCTGAAAGCGCGTTAGCGGCCGCTATCAGCCCGAAACCGTAGGGGTCATCCACGATGGGCGGGAAAAAGTCGACCGTCTGCACCAGGGCCTGGGTGTCGTTGATACGAAACACCCCGGCGTCGTCGGCGGCGTTGAATCCCACCAGCAAATCAGGATGACTGCTCTGCGGTAAAACTTTCAAAACCTCGGCCAAAACCTTTGGCCCCAGTTTGGAGGCTCAACCCGCGCAGGTGACCTCGGCGGTCAACTTGATAGTTATTTCTTCTTTTTCGTTTTTCATAAGGCACGTTTATAATAATACGTGAAGGGATATTCGGCCAAGTCTTAAAAATATCTTTTTAAATAAGTGAGTTTACCCCGTTGACGCCGGATTGTCTCGCGGGGGATTTCGCCGACCGCTTTTTCCAGTCTTTTTAAACGGGGCCGGGCCTCATCTTTGCGGCCGGCTTTATCCAGAGCCTTGAGATATAAATGGGTAACTTCAATGATATTGAAATAATTCCCTGGCTGTTGCCACAGACGCTCCAGAAGGGTGTCGTAAATAACGGCGGCGTCGGCGTACCGTTCCAGCCCGGTCAGGGCCTCGGCTATCGGCCAGAGAAAATGATTACCCGAAGGATATTCCCGGTGCATGGTTTGGGCCAATGCCAGGGCCGAGTCGAATTTCTTCTCATTGAGAAAGATGTACATCAGGGTGGAATTGGCGCCCTGGCGGGAAAATTGTGAAGAATCCCGGGCCAGGATAAGTTCGCTTATGCCGCGTTCGCGGTCATCCTTGAAAATTCCGAAAGTTTTGAGCACCCCCGATTTGGCGGTTTTCCAGTAATGATAGGAGCCGATTCCCAGATACAGATCATACAGCGTGGAATCGCATTCCAGCCCTTTTTGATACGCCCCCTTGGCCTTGAAACCGTAGGTGATGGCCGAGAAAGTGGAGCCGAACCGGGTTTCCCAGACCGCCCGGCAGGCGTGCGTGTGACCCTTATAAAGTAGATAATAGGCGGAATCAGGACGGGAACATTTTTTCAGGCTTGAATCGGCCAGGGATTCGGCTTTATCGAGCAATTCGCGGAACTTCTCGACCTGAAAGATTTCCTCGCGGTCGGTCATTTCGGTTTGCAGAAGGACCGCCAGGTGGAGATAGCCATCGGGCAATTGGGGGTAATCGCGGCACAATTTCTCATAGAAATACCGGGCCTCGTCCCATTGCCCGTTGAGCATGGCCCGTTCGCCGGCCAGTTTAAGTTCGTTGCGGAGGGGATCGGAATTGAGCGACAACAATCCCTGAAGACAAAGAAAGAGGACAACCGCCAGTTTCACCTAAGACTCCCGGTCAGCTCCCGCGCCCGTTCCAGGGTGTCCTTGAAATAAGCGTTGGCTTTGACGAACTCCCTTTTATCGAGAAGGGTGTCCAGCACGGCTTCGGCCTTATCGGTTTCCCCGCGACGAGCCAACAGGAGCGCTTCGACATAATCGGCCTCGTGCATCCCCAAGGGGTCGAAATAGCCGCTTTTTTGCCAGGCGGTGCGAAGCCGTTCCAGTTTGACGGCGGCGCTGTCGAACTGCCCCAGTTCAATCAGGGCAATGGTCGCATATAGAAGACAATAGGTATCATCGGGGATGATATTACCGATAGAATCGGCCAGGGGGATGACATCGACATATCTTTTTTCTTCGAAATAAATCCGCATCAGCGATTCGCGGGCGTTGTGCGAGGCCAGAGTGCCGCGCTCGATGGCGATCTTGATTTTAGCGATACCCTCCTCGCGATTGTCGCCGACAAGGCCCAGCCATAAAAAGGCTTTGGCTTTGACGGTCTTATAATAATCATAGGCCCCCAGCCCGAGGTAGGCGTCGTAATAGCTGCTGTCCAGTTCCAGGGCTTTATTGAGTCCCGAAGTCGTGGAGAAGCCGTCTTTGAACGCCCCCCACCAGTCACCGTGGAACGCCCGATGCAGGGCCCGGTAGCCGTGGGCGGCGCCTTCGATGAACGGCCAGTCGGGATTCAACTTATCCTTTTTCTGCTTTTTCTCGGCCAGTTTAATGGCTTTGCTTAAGTTTTCTTCGACCAGGTCGCTGAACCGGTCGGTGCGGTATTCCTCGGAGATGGTTTGATAGACAGTCCCGACCAGAAAATACCCCAGGGGGTTGTCGGTTTCATTTTGCTGGATTTCTTTGGCTTCATGCAGGGCCTGCGAGAAGCGGTTATACCAGATATGGCGGGCGATTTCGATAACGGCCGAGTCGCGGACGGCGGTCTGGGCGAACAGGGAAGGGGCCAGAAATACCGCCGAAATCAGGATTAAGGGAAGGAGCCGTTTCATCAACCGGTTATACATCACCCCTTAATAAGGGTTCGGCGCGGCGCTTGGCAATAAGATTTTTGAGGGGGGGCTTTTGTAATTCTATGGGGGCACGTTGCAATGCGCCCTTACGAGCACCGGGGCGTTGCCCTGGGGCCAGTAGTTCATCCGGTGATTATTGGCGATTCCGTATAATAGTATTCATTGCTGGTGAATGGTATTCCTCGGATTAATCCTTATAAACGGGGCGAAAGCCTGGGTCGGCCGGAGAAGTTGCGCCGCTTTTCCCTGACGGAAATCGTAGCCCAATACGGAAGCAGGAGTGGCGCCGCCGCCACCCATCAAAATATAACCCTTATCGCCGTCCGGAGTAAAAAATATCCCCTGCGGTATAAATATATCATCCAATACGATATTCGAGTAATCGAGAAATTTGGTGATGACATTGATATCGGAGTAAAAAATATCTACCCGGCTTTTAGTCAGATCAAAATCGAAAATCCCGCCCCCGTGATTGATTAAATAGACTTCGTTGGTGCCCGGCCTGACGGCGGCCCGTACCCTGTAATCGGAAAAACCGGCAATTTCGGAGACAAAACCGAAATCCAGGGCATCCCGCACCTGAAGGGGGAATTCCGGATAATCTGCCCGACAGAGTAGTATTATTTTATTATTGGTATAATCCACTGTTGCCGAATAGGGAATCCGCCCTTCAGTATAGTAAGGATGATTCAGATAAACCGAAGTGAAAGTTGGGGTCGATATGTCGGTGTAGTCCAATTCAAATATGGAATCGACTCCGCTTTTCAGGAAATAGAGTCGATCCGAGCCGGGCAAAAACCCGACATCGGCGTGGGGGATATATAATCTCGTCAAGACCGTCAGGGAGGGGAAATCCAGGAGTATAATCGAATCGAGGCAGTTAACGAGTATGGCAGTCTCGTTAAAGTTAAGTTCGACATGACATAAATCATCGGTGTTTAATGACGCTATAGTATCATGCGTAAAATAATTCTCGACCCATATTTTATTGTCGGATGGCCCTACCCCTGAAAATACCGCCGTTGCCCCGTCGGACGTAAATTCCAGGTCATAAAGGAAATGTCCGTATGAAATAGTATCCACGACCTGGCCGGTCAGAGTGCTGTAAATCAAAACTGTATCTCTTGAAACACCGGTCCCCGCGCCGGGATAAAACAGATGATATTCGTTTGCCTCTTCTTTCGGTTGAATACAATCGCAGGCTTCTTCGCAGGAAATAATAAACAGCAACAAGGCGAGTATCGGCCCCACAGAAACAAAGAAATATATCCGCTTTTTCATTAGACATCGCCCCTAAGGATTTTTCTTATTTATGGCTCGGGGATTGATTCTTATAAACGGCGCGCCGGCTTGATGAGGTTTAAGCAGTTGGACTATTTTTTTGCTGTTGCCCTGAAAACCCAATACCGACGCGGGTGTAAAATTGGTGCCTCCCAGGAGTATGTAAACCTGTCCGCCGTCCGGCGTAAATACGATTTCAAGGGGAAAAAAATTACCGTCTAATACAATATCATTGTAATCCATAAACGGCATCATTATGTTCATGGAGGAATTAAAGATATCTACGCGGCTTAAGGTCACATCAGGATTGGTTCCGAATTCACGTGATATGAAATATATTTCATCCGTACCGGGCCTGATTTCCGAAAATCCTTCATAAAGGCAGTATCCGAAAGTCTCGGATATGAATTCGAAATCATCAGCGTCACGTATCTGGATTCGACTGTAATCATACCGCGTCACGCAATTTAATATTATTTGACCCTTGACATGGTTGATCATGGCATTTAGTGGTTTACGACCACCGGATATAAAAGGATGATTCAAATAAATGGCCTCATGCACTGGGGTGGTAACATTACTGTAGTCAATCGTGAAAAGCGAATCGACGTCGTATTTGAGATAATACAGACGATTTTCCCCGGGCAAAAAACCTACTTTCAAATATGATAATCGCTCGGCGTAAATCGGTTCCAGCGACGGAAAGGCCAGGACCAAAAGAGTGTCCGGGGCGGTTACGAGTAATTCCGTTTCCTGGAAATTCAGTTCGATTTGACTGAATTCGGGCGGCTCAAAGTCGGCCAGGGTGTCGTGGGTTATATAATCTTCGACCCATATTAAAATTCCACCTCTTAGTTTTTTGCCGCCTAATACCATCAAAGCCCCGTCAGACGTAAATGCCATGTCATACAAATAATGCTCGTACCAAATAGTATCTACGACCTGACCGGTCAGAGTGCTGTATATCAAAACTGTATCTCTTGTAACACCTGTCCCCGCGCCGGGATAAAACAGATGATATTCGTTTGCCTCTTCATCCGGTTGCACGCAATCGCAATTTTCTTCGCAGGAAGTCATAAATAGCGACAATAGGATGCAGTACCCCGCCGCCATTAAATAACAAGCCCATTTTTTCATAAAATCCCCGCCACAAATAATATAGATATTCGCCTTCATGTAGGATAATCTACCGGACACGCAAGTCAAGGGGTATTTGGAATCGGGAAATCAGGTGTTCCTGTAATAAAAAAGGCGGGTTGGTAACCCGCCCGGAGAGATTTTTGGCTTATTTGCCCGGAAGTCTTTGCCTCACAGCGATGCCAGGGCCGGCATGAACTGGGTCAGGTCGACGCTCTTGTCGTCGGAGACCACCACCACCAGGGCATTGCCCAGGCGCCAGTATATCATCCGGCAGTCGTCGCAATCCTTCTTGAAATATGCCATGCCGGATTTGGAACAAGTCGCCGGCTCGAAATCTGGCAATTTGACATCCTCGGCCTGGCCAATAAATAAGGAAATCTGGCTGTCGCCTTTGGCGAAACGAAGATGGGCGAATTTTTTCCCCTGCATTTCCTTGAAGCAACAACTGGTCATGACATATTCCGGCGCCACTGTCCCCATGACCAGGTGCATGTCGTTGGTGACGAACCGGCGGACTTCTTCGAGATGGCGCTGGGGGTCAAGGTCCGAGACATTCATGGCATGAATGGCCATGTGATCTTTTTCGAACGGCACCACGAAAGCCCGGTGACGGTACAACTTGGCCGCGGCCAGGGCGGCCACGACGCAGATAATCAAAGCCGCGGTGGCGGCCAGATAGACCATTCGGAAGCGGAAGGGCTTAATGAAGAGAGGTTCGTTTTTATGATTATGATTCCCGTGGTCGGTTTCCGCCTGTTGGATTTTCGACAGAATTTTCGCTTTGAGATCTTCGGACTTGGAGACAGAGGCCGCTTTTTCGATGACAAAGGTCTTGAACATATCTTCGAACTGGTACCGCGCCATACAACTGCGGCAGTGCCGAAGGTGCTCCTCTACTTCTTTGGTATCGATTTGGCTGGCTTCTTTATCAATTACTTCATAGAGTCTCTTGAGGGCTTCTTCGCAGGTCATTGAGCCGGTTCCTTAATAAAGCCGTTTTTAACTGCATATTGCCAAAGTTGTTTCTGCAGAAGCTTGCGGCCGCGGTGAAGACGCGACTTGACCGTGCCTATCTGCAACCCGGTGATTTCGGCTATCTCCTGATAACTGAAACCCTCGAGAAAAGATAACACCACCACCAGCCGGAAATCTTCGGGGAGTTCGTCGATCGCTTTCTTGACATCGTCATCGAATACCTTGGCGAAAAAGTGCGATTCGGGATTCTCTGAAGGCCCCAGGGCCGAGAGTTGGCCGAAGAGGAAATCGTCGTCGACATCCTCCAGGTCGACCACCTGCGGCTGACGTGTCTTGGCGCGGTAGTTGTTGATAAAGATATTGGTCATTATCTTGAACAACCACGCCCGGCAATTGGAGCCCTCCTCGAATTTGTCCCAGAAGCGATAGGCTTTCATGAAGGTGTCCTGGACCAGGTCATCCGCATCGCCGTCGTTCTTGGTCATACGCAACGCGGTGCGGGAGAGAGCGTCCAGATGCACTAATGCTTCCGCTTCAAATCTTTCCTTTTTTTTGTCCTCGCCCGAACTCTGGTTACTCATTTACTTTTAAGCCTCTTTCCAGGGCCAACCAGGTCGGGTAATCAGCAAGTTCATGTTCTATAACAGTCCCGGCCTGGCGGTTGTTCCTTTAGACAACAAACGACGCCAAATGCTTCAAACTTTTTTCAGGCGGTGAAAGGGCACAAAGCCATATGATATCAACCGCTTTTGCGGCGGCCAATTCCCTCCCTATATTTAACTTACGAAATTACATAGACTTTTGCAAGAAGAAAAGGGACTACCGCGAGGCAGGAGAATGTCCGCTTTGCGTATTTAAGGCTTTGTGGGATATAGGATTATGGCTTATGATCAAAATGATTAACACCAGGTGCGGTTTTCGGCTATTCTCATGTTGCGGTAAATCATCCCCCATTGCCGGCTCTGGACATTGATTTCGAAATCGGCCCTCGAATATTCAAGAGACGGCGTTTATATATAATAAAGGAAGGACCGCAGATTTTATGGGTATGAAGTCTCTTTTTATTATTTATTCAAGAAACCTCACGTTTCTTCCGAAATATAACAGTATATGAGAAAAATTACTAAAACCTTATGGCTTTTGGCCTTGGCATCGGTTTTGACCGGATGCAACAGCCGCCCGGTCTCAAAACCGGATACTCAAGGGTATTATCTGGAAGGGGCCCTGGTAAAAAATCTGGATACTGATGACCTTAATATAAGCATCATTCTCAAAAGGAATGACACTGTCTATCAGAATGCCGTCATTTCCGTGGCCGGGGATACACTGACCTATGTCGCCGGGCGTTACCTGTATTCGTACCTTGAAGCCGATGACATCCCGGCCGGGCAGTATTATCTTAAGGTAGCCGACCCTTCGGAAAGTTTCGCCGATTCCGTGGCTTTTGCCGTCCCCCAGGATTTTGCCATACAGGATATCAGCGGTGTCAATGATGATCGCGTCTATCGCTCCAGCGATATCGTGGGGATATCGTTCGAGATTTCCATCGGGTCGAGCGGATATGCCTACGCCGTGGTGGACCGCAACGATAAATATGAAAATATCGGCTACGCCGAATTTGTCACCACCGGGGCAACTTCTGTTACCATCAATAAGGAAGAAGCCCTGGAAGTACCACAAAATCTCAATGACACCCTTAAATACCACCTTTACGTTTATTCTTACACGGGGGCGCCCTCGACTACGACATTATTGCCGACACGGTTTCCGGTCGGTCTGGCTGAAAATATCGACCGGCTGGATTTTTCGGGCAAGTTCGGGGCGGTGATAATAACGCCGCGCGATTCGCTCAACGCTGTCGCCCAGTAAAACTATTTGCCTTTATTCCCGTTTCCGCCTAATCTTTTGTTCATGAAACAAGACCGTCAGGAATTATTGAAACATCTGGCCCGCCTGGGGACGGAAAAAGTCAATCCCGATACGCTCGATATCGATGAACTCCCGGCGCTGGAGATAGTCCGGAAAATTAATCACGAAGACAAAAAGGTGGCGGCGGTGGTGGAGAAAGCCCTGCCGCAAATCGCCCGCGCGGCCGAGATTGCCGCGGTGACTCTTAAAAACGGCGGAAGACTCATCTATATCGGAGCCGGGACTTCGGGAAGACTGGGGGTAGTCGATGCTTCCGAGTGTCCGCCCACGTTTGGGACAGAACCCTCGCAGATCGTGGGGCTTATTTCCGGCGGGTACGAAACGCTGATACTTTCTAAAGAAGGAGCGGAAGACCACGAAGACTGGGCGGTCGACGACCTTAAGAATATCATTCTGACAAATAAGGATTTCGTAATCGGGATCGCGGCCTCGGTGCGGACACCGTACACCCTGGCCGGGGTTAAATTTGCCCTGGAGTCGGGCTGTCAGACGGCTATGATTATTTGCAACGAAGCGGAAAATCTTGCTCTCAAGCCGACCGTGGTTATCGCCCTGCCGGTCGGGCCGGAGGCAATCACCGGTTCGACCCGGATGAAATCCGGCACCGCCCAGAAAATGGCTCTGAACATGATTACTACCACGGCCATGGTGCTGTTGGGCAAAACCTATGGCAACCTCATGGTCGATTTAAAGGCCCGGTCGGAAAAACTGGCGGTTCGTTCGCGGAAAATATTGATGGAGTTGCTGGGCGTATCAATGGAGCAGGCGGATACGCTTCTCGATAAATCCGGCGGGTCGGTAAAGACCGCGATAGTGATGCACAAACTGGGCTTGGACAGAGCCGAGGTGGAAGAACGATTAAAAGAGGCGACGGGGTTTGTGAAGAGGGTGTTGGGGGGGTGATACCGTCCCGTATGCTCAATTCATTAACGGAGCCGATGTGGACATCGGCCCCGCACAAAAGATTATACCACGATTGTCATTCCAACGAAAGTTGGAATCCAGTATTAATTGAAATTATATTATTTAGCCTCCCTTCAATAATTACTCCAAGACTGGATCCCGGCTCCCGGATCGGAGTCTGGGACAAGTTTCGCCGGGATGACACTCCCCGTATGCTCAATTCATTAACGGAGCCGATGTGGACATCGGCCCCGCACAAAGTACCGATTCTGTCATTGCGAGCGAAGCGAAGCAATCTCATCTTTGCCTAATTCATTGTCATTGAGATTGCTTCGTCGGCCGACCTTTCGGTCTGCCTTCCTCGCAATGACGTCTCGAGGGTCTTTCGACAGGCCCTAAAGGGTGGGCCACCCGGCCAGGGCCTTTAGGTAATTTCCCCGGTCTATACTGGAAAAATATCCCACCTTCAAGGGTGGGCCACCCGCGCTTGGATATATCTCCGGGGGAATCCTTCCGGGGAATTTTCTTTCAAAGCCGCCATTTTGCCAAAAATATTCAGATATTTTCAGCCCCGCCGAGTATATATTATTAATCATGAACGGAACCTCGTATCGCAAATATCTCGACCCGGAAGTGGTCGGCAAACTAAAAGGGATGGAACTTCGCGCCCGCATGGTGGTCGAAGGGTTCATTGCCGGTTTGCATAAATCCCCCTATCACGGATTTTCGGTCGAATTCGCCGAGCATCGGCAATATATGCCGGGGGATAATATCCGCGATATCGACTGGAAAGTCTACGCCAAATCCGACCGCTTTTATATCAAGCAGTACGAGGAAGAGACCAACCTTAAGGCGTACCTGCTGTTGGATTGCTCGGCCTCGATGGGGTATGCCTCGGCGAAAACGGTCAAACTGGATTACGCTTCGGTGCTGGCGGCCTCACTGTCGCTGATGATGCTTCGCCAGCGCGATGCGGTCGGGCTGGTGACGTTCGATGAAAAAATCAGGCGGTATGTGCCGCCCCGTTCCAAGTCCGGGCATTTACATATTCTTTTGCAGGAACTGGCCAACCAGAAACCGTCGGATAAGACGAATATTTCGGTCGCCCTGCACGAGATGGCCGAACGGATATCGCGGCGGGGGTTGATCATGATTTTTTCGGACCTGTTCGACGATCCCGAAAAGATAATTTCCGGCCTGAAACATTTCCGTCACAAGAAACACGAAGTCATTCTCTTTCATATTCTCGACCCGCGCGAGCGGGATTTTGCTTTTCCCACCGAGGCGATATTTAAAGACCTTGAGACCGGCGAAGAAATCACGACTTTGCCCTGGCAGATAAAAAAGCACTATCAGCAGGCCTCGAAAGATTTTGCCGATAAAATCGCGGCGGAATGCCGCGCCAGCCGGATCGATTATCATCTGACCGATACTTCGTTGCCTTTCGACAAAGCCCTCTACGCCTTTTTATCGAAGCGGGAGCGGTTGTATTAGGTTAAAATTTTCGCCGCAGTATTCCAGTTATTGGCGTTGTCATATTATATTTAGTCTGACAGGAATGTCGGTCCTGTTATTTTGGAATGTGGATTCAAGCGTAGGGGCCGGTTTGTAACCGGCCCCCCTGATATCGAATATTTATAAGAGGACGGGTTTGAAACCCGCCCCTGCCGCCATCTCCATGATTTCTTGCTTTTTATGTCTCAATTCACTTACTTTTCGATATGGACCTCCGCGATTATCTGAAAAAATGTCATTTCGGCCGGGACCTTGATGACGATGAACTGATGGCCCTGGCCGATATCGCCGGCCCCCGGCAACTGGCCAAAGGCGAGATTCTCTTTTTCGAGGGCGACCCGGCGGCGGGATTTTTTATACTCCTTTCGGGCCGGGTTCGTATCTACAAATCTTCCCCCGACGGCAAAGAGTACACCATACACCAGATATCGCCGGGACAAATCTTTGCCGAAGTGGCTGTCTTTCACGGGGGGAAATTTCCGGCCAATTGCGCCGCCATGCAGGATTCGTTCGTAGCCCATTTCCCCAAAGACAAATTCCTCAACCTCATAAAAAATTCGCCGCAAATCTCGCTCAAGATTATCAGCTCGCTGGCGGCGTTCCTGCGCGACTATAACCAGCAGATTGAAAATTTGACCATGCGCGAGGTCCCGGGGAGGTTGGCCTCGTTTTTACTTCGCGAGGCCGCGAAACGCAAGTCTAACGAAGTTATTCTCGATTACCCCAAAACTGAACTGGCCCGGCGGCTGGGGACAATCAGCGAGACTTTATCCCGGGCTCTCCGCAGACTCAAAGAGATGGATCTTATTGCCGAAGACGGTAAAATAATTGTCATTAAAGACCCCGCGCGCCTCGAAGATGTCGCTTCCGGCGAAAAAATCTGATATTCGTTGACTTAAATCAAAGACGATTCTCGTCTTTCTTTCGATATTGTCCTGTAAATGAGGATAAAAATCGAAAAGAGACGGAAATGTTCACGCGTAAAATAATCAGAATTGACGAGGAAAAATGCGATGGTTGCGGAGAATGTGTCCCCGCCTGTCATGAAGGGGCCATTAAAATCGTAAACGGCAAAGCCAAACTGGTCAACGAAAGATATTGCGACGGGCTCGGGGCCTGTCTGGGGGAATGCCCCCAGGGTGCGATCACGATCGAGGAGCGCGAAGCCGCGGCTTTCGATGAGAAAGCGGTGGCCCATCATCTGGAACCCCTGAATTCCCCCCAAGTGACGAATAAGCCGATGGCTTTCCCGTCATTCAATCCTCCTCCGGCCTGCCCCGGGGGGACATTGTCCCCTTCCTTTTTTAAGCGTAATTCACCGGCCGAAATGAACTCGGATACCCGGCATAATTCGGTTTCGGGGCTTCGCAACTGGCCGATTCAATTGATGCTGGCCCCGACCGAGGCGCCGTATTTCGATAACGCCGAATTGGTCATCGCCGCCGATTGTGTCGGCTTCGCTTTCGCCTCTTTCGATAAAGATATTTTATCCGGGAAATGCCTGCTTATCGCCTGTCCCAAACTGGATAAGGTCGATTACTACCGGGCCAAATTGACGGAGATTTTTCAGCGTAATACAATTACTAAAGTCACTATCGCCTTTATGGAAGTTCCCTGCTGTTTCGGACTGGTGCATCTGGTTTCCGAGGCGCTGGCGCGCTCCGGCAAAGAAATTCCGGTCGGCAAAATAAAACTGGGGATTCAGGGCGATATTCTGGAAAATTCGGTTTTACCTCTTACTTCCCGGGGGATACGATGAGCGAACTAATCAATAACGCCCGGCAGAAAAAAGACCTTCTCAAGCATATGATCCTGCAACTGCACGAGGGCGTGGCCCCGCAGGAAGTCAAAGTGCAACTGGCCCGCCTGATGGGGCGGGTGCCGTATAACGATGTGGTCGAAGTGGAACAGGAATTGATCAGCGAGGGTTTGCCGCAGGAGGAAGTCCTGCGGTTGTGCGATATCCATACCCTGGCGCTGAAAGGGCAAATAGAACCGGAACAGCCGGCGGATGTGCCGCCGGGGCACCCCGTGCATACTTTCCGCGAGGAAAATAAGGCCCTGGAGAGAGTCATCGCGCAACTGGAAAACAGTTATAATGACGCCGCTTCGCTGGCGGAAAATGCCCCGGGCGAGGAACGGATCGGCCAGATGCGGTTTCATTTTGCCTCGCTGTGCGATGTCGAAAAGCACTATAAGCGCAAGGAAAATCTTCTTTTTCCCTACCTCGAAAAGCACGGCATCACCGGGCCACCGACGGTCATGTGGGGCAAGCACGACGAGACCAGGGAGTTTCTAAAGGGGGCCATCGAGGCCCTGGAGGGGGCAAAGGGAATTTCAGCCGGCGAACTGGATGCCTTGATCAAGATTATTTTCAGACCGGCCTCGGAGGCCGTGAAGGAGATGATATACAAAGAGGAAAATATCCTCCTGCCGATGTGTCTCGATAAACTGACCGAGGAAGAATGGTATCATATATACCGCCAGAGTCTTGAAATCGGTTTTTGCCTGTATGACCCCACCATGCCCTGGCACCCGGCGAAAATCGACATAAAGGCCGAGGAAGTTTCGGCAACCGGCCGGATACAACTTCCCAGCGGAAGTTTCACAATCGCGGAGTTGACGCAGCTGCTTAATACCATACCTTTCGATTTGACCTTTGTCGACAAGGACGACACGGTGCGTTTTTTCACGCAGGGGCAGGAGCGGATTTTCGCCCGCAACCGGGCCATCCTGGGGCGCCAGGTGCAACTGTGCCACCCGCCGTCGTCGGTGCATATAGTGCAGAAAATCATCGATGATTTCCGCACCGGAAAACAAAACCGGGCGGCATTCTGGATCAATATGCACGGCAAGTTTATTTCCATCGAGTATTTTGCGCTTCGCGATGAGGCGGGGGAATACCTGGGGGTGCTCGAAGTCAGCCAGGATTTGACGGCCAAGCGGGCGCTTCAGGGGGAACAAAGGCTCCTGAACCACGGAGAATAGGCGGTAAATAGCGTGACATCAAGAATCGATATCACTCCGGAAACAAAGGTAGCGGCCTTTTTGGAGGCGTTTCCGGAACTGGAAGAAACTCTTTTGCAAATATCCCCGGCCTTTGCCAAGATGAAAAATCCGGTGCTGCGTCGCACGGTGGCAAAGGCGGCGAATCTGGGTCAGGCGGCCAAAGTGGGCGGAGTGGCGGTGGGTGAATTAATTAATCGTCTGCGAAAGGCCGCCGGCCTGGGGGAATACGATGCCGGGGCGCATGATGCCTCGGAAGCGACTGCGGTCCCGGGATGGTTTAAACCGGAAGCGGTTCATAATACTCTGGATGCGGTGCCGCTTATCGAATCCGGCGAACAGCCCCTGCCTTTGATTACGAGAAAACTTAATGAATTGACGGAGGGGGATATTTTCGAGCTGGTCACTCCTTTTGTACCGGCACCGGCGGTTGATATGGGGAAGAATCGCGGTTTCGAGGTCTGGGTCAAGAAAGAGTCGGATGATAGGATTAGGACTTATTTTTATAAACACGACGGGTAAGGTGGCCCACCCTTGAGGGCTTGTTGAAAAACCCTCGAGACGTCATTGCGAGGAAGGCAGACCGAAAGGTCGACCGACGAAGCAATCTCAATGACAATGACTTCCATAAAGAGGAGATTGCTTTACTTCGCTCGCAATGACAGAATCGGTACTTTTTCAACAGGCCCTTTAGGGTGGGTTAGGACCTTAATAAGGAGGAAGTTTCATGAACGATAATAAACGCCCCGTTGGGGTCCAGATTGAACATACCCAAACGCATGACCTGGCGGCGCTTCTGGATTACGCTCCGGCCGCGGTGGTCAGCCGGACTGTCTATCAGAGCAAGATTGCCACCATCACACTTTTCAGTTTTGATGAAGGCCAGGGGTTGAGCGAGCATTCGGCGCCGTACGATGCCATTGTCCAAGTTATCGAAGGGCGCGTAGAATTAACCATCGGCGGCAAGGTGGTTCCGGCTTCGGCCGGTCAGATGGTGGTGATGCCGGCGCATGTTCCGCATGCCGTCCAGGCGGTGGAGAAATTTAAAATGCTTCTGACCATGATCCGGGAGCAACCCGAGGCGAAATAATGGTCATTCTTCGGATATTGCCGGTGCTTCTAGCGGCGCTGCTTCTGGCGGCGCACTTTTTCCGGGCCGGACAGGGCGGCTTGGCCTTGGTCTCGGCGGGGGCCCCGATGATACTCCTGACGGGACGTCTCTGGGCGGTCCGGATATTGCAGATTCTCCTGCTGGTGGCTTCCTTGGTATGGTTTCAGGCGACACTCGAATTTGTCGGCATTCGCCAGGCCCTGGGTCTGCCCTGGACGCGACTGGCGTTGATACTGGGGACAGTGGCGGCTTTTACCGCCGGTTCGGCCTTGATATTGGAAAGAGAAAAGATCAAAAGATATTTGGCCACCGATATAACGACATCGCTTCCGCCCGTGGCGGCCTTTATTCTGACCATGATATTGCTGGCGATTGTCAGGGCGAAAGTCACTTTTCCCATTCTCCTTCTGGACAGATTCTTTCCCGGCTGGGGCTGGCTGGAAATATTTCTGCTATCATTCTACGCCGCGGTAGTAACCGATAAGATGCTCGACCCGGCCCAGACCGCCCGCTGGCGCAAAAGAATATGGCTTATATTTTCGATCGTATTTTTTGCGCAACTGATTCTGGGAATATTCGGCCTGGAAAAATTTCTCATGACCGGGCAGTTGCATCTTCCGGTGCCGGCCATGATTGCGGCCGGGCCGCTTTTCCGGGGCGAGGGATTTTTCATGCCGATCCTTTTTATCTCCACCGTGGTTTTAATCGGACCGGCCTGGTGCAGTCACCTGTGTTATATCGGGGCCTGGGATGCCGCCCTGGCGGAATCGAAACGCCGGACACCCAAAGTCCTGCCTGTATGGCGCTCGGGATTGCGTATCGCTGTCTTAATCATAATTATTATTTCGGCTCTGGGGTTGCGTCTTTTGGGGGTCTCTTCGATAATTGCCACGGTACTCGGCCTGTTATTCGGCCTGGTCGGGGTGGGCGTGATGATATTCTGGTCGCGGTGGACGGGAAGCATGGCTCATTGCACCGCCTTTTGCCCGATCGGGGCTTTGGCCGGATGGCTGGGGAGAATCTCGCCTTTTCGGATGAAGATACAATCGGCCTGCAACGAATGCGGGCGGTGTCGCTTGAAGTGTCGTTACGACGCACTCAATATGGCGGACATACAAAAACGCCGGCCGGGGATATCATGTACGCTGTGCGGGGATTGTATTGTCAGTTGTCCCGACCGTTTTATCGAGTATCGATTCCTTGGTCTAAAGCCGCAGACAGCGCGGGCACTGTTCCTGGTGATGACGATCAGTCTTCATGCGGCCGCCCTGGGTCTGGCGCGGATATGAAGTGGCAATAGTCGTGTAGCCGTGTACAGCAGGCCTCCTAAGGTTGTCCCAAAAGTAATTTTTGGCATCTCGGAAGTTCGGTCAGGTCTTGATTCCGCTCCAGGCGGAATTGTGACCTGACCGTAAGTTATTAAATTCTGACATATCTTATCACCGTCAGTTCACATCCCCGACCGGGTTGGGGACAGGAACTGACGGAACATTTGCATGTCACCTTCCCAAGATGGGTTCGTTTTGTTATTTTGGGGGTGTCACGGGGGGGAGTTTTTTCGTAATGCTATGTTTCGTACTGACCCCACCCCGCGAAGCGCGGGCGTGGGCCACCTTTGTTTTTCTCCCTGTTGTGCACGGCAGACGTCCTCGTCTGCCGGGAACCCACAGCAAGCTGTGGGGCACCGGGGCGAAGATTAAGATTAAAGTCCCGACCCCTGAAGGGGATCGGCCACCAAAAACGAAGCGTGGGATGGTGGCCCGCACTTCAGAGTGAGGTTATTTTCCACTGACGAGGACGCCCGTCATGCACATTTATATAGTTATAATTCGACGCGGCCTAGCGGCTGACCAAAAAGTGCCCTTCCTCCACATGTTTTTCCTGGGCGTCGAGGACTTTTTGAAGAAATCCGGGGCGGGGGCGAATAATCTGGAAAGCGATGAAAGAAAGAATAACGAAAAAGAGCAGATAATCGAATTTGCCGGAAAGAAAATAAACCACCAGGCCATAAAAAGATATCGCCACCGTGATGGCATAGATAAGGATTGAGCGCGAAAAGACGCCGGAAGTAAAATCGGCCGCAAAAGTCTCTTTGGAGCGTATCATGGGGGAGTAGAACTGCTTTTGTTTCAAGTATATGGCCACGGCGCCGTCGGCCAGCGCCACGGCCCCCAAAATCCAGAGGATCATATCCCCGGCGTTGCCAGATTCAACAACATTGACGCCGCCCTTCGATTCGATAAAATAGGCGACAATGACGATGATTGAAGGGACAAAGATATTCATCACTAATCCCAGATACAGGGGCTTCAACAAGACGGCGTTTAGATCGACGTTGTACTTATTCAATTCACTTTCTCCTTATTCTTACGAACCTGGCGGAAAAATAACTGCATCAAGTCGGCGGCCTCTTGCTCTTTGACGCCGCGGATTATTTTAACCCGGTGAATGAGGCGTTTGTCGGTCGGGATTTCGAAAAGGGAACCGCAGGCCCCGAACCGGGGATCGGGGGCGCCATAGACGATGGTTTCTATCCGCGACAATACCGCCGCCCCGGCGCACATGGCGCAGGGTTCGATAGTGGTGTACAAAATAGCGTTATCCAGGCGCCAGTCGCCGAGCGAGGCCGCCGCCGAAGTGATGGCCAGGATTTCGGCGTGAGCGGTGGCATCTTTGAGCGCTTCGGTGCGGTTATGCCCCCGGCCCAGAATAGAGCCCTCGCGGACAACTACCGCCCCCACCGGGACCTCGGATTCGTCGAACGCCTGCTGGGCCTCTTTGAGGGCGATCTCCATGAAGTAATCGTGGTCGAATTCTATCATGAGGGGAATATGGAAGATAAGTATGGCGTTTGGCAAGTATAAGATTTGGCCACCGGCCCGATTATGGGGTGCTGCCTCGTCACTCAAAATATCTTTTGGGCGGCCCAGGCTATGCCGTAACATAATGTTCAATATGGCCTTATCAAAACAGTTGATTATTTATTACAAATTTGGTATACTTATAGACTTTATAACTTTTGACAGACTAAAGGATTATGAACAGCAAAACGGGAAACCTGATTCTACTGGGTATGGTTGCGGGCGCGATAATCGGCGCCCTCGGCGGTTATTTTCTGGGTGATGTGTTTATCCACCTGAAATTCCTGGGGACTATTTTTCTTAACGCCTTAAAGATGGTCGTTATCCCCCTGATAGTTTCCTCCATGATTGTCGGCGTCGCCTCGTTGGGCGACATGAGCCGTCTGGGCCGAACCGCCGCCCGGACCCTCGTTTATTTTCTGGCCACCACCATGATCGCCGTGATTATCGGCGTCATTCTGGTCAATCTTATTCGCCCCGGCGATGGCCTCCCCGGCGATGGCCTGGGCGGGATTTATGCGGTCGTGCCGGATTTCGTGGCACAAGCGGCCCCGTCGACGTGGTCTGACTTTATCGTCAGCCTCATTCCCGCAAACATCTTCGCCGCCGCCGCCGAAGATGCCGTGTTGCCGCTGATTATTTTCTCCCTGATTTTTGGCGGAGTTCTGACAGCCATCGGGCCCAAAGGCCGCCCGGTATTGGACTTTTTCGAAAGTCTGAATGTTATCATCATGAAACTGGTGATGCTGGTTATCTATTTCGCTCCCATCGGTATTCTGGGGTTGATCGGCGCCATTGTGGCCGAGAACAGCGGCTCCCTGGGACAAATCGCCTCCAGCATGGGCCTTTACATGGGGACGGTAATTCTGGGGCTTTTGATTCATGGCTTGGTTGTTCTTCCCCTGATTCTCTGGGTTTTCACCAGGCGGAACCCGGCCGATTACTATCTCAATATGGGGCAGGCTTTTGCCACGGCCTTTACGACGGCCTCCTCGGCGGCGACCCTTCCGGTTACCATGGAATGTGTTGTCGACCGCAATAAGGTAAACCCCAAATCGGCGTCGTTTGTGCTTCCCCTGGGGACCACCATCAATATGGATGGCACCGCCTTGTATGAAGCGGTCGCGGCTATATTCGTGGCGCAAGCGATCGGCTTTCCCCTGGGAATCGGCGACCAGGTGATAATCTTTGCCACCGCCACCCTGGCCTCGATCGGCGCGGCCGCAATTCCTCATGCCGGTATGGTGACCATGGTTATGGTTTTCACGGCGGTGGGATTACCCTTGGAAGGTATAGGCTTTATTCTGGCTGTGGATTGGATTTTGGATCGTTGCCGGACGACGGTTAACGTTCTGGGCGACTCCATCGGAGCAGCTGTTATCGCTGAAAGTCCGGATATTAAAGAAGCCGCCCCGGCGGCAACGCCGTCCCGTGCGGCCGTAGTTTCGGAATCCCGGCGAAGCGAACCGCGTCCCCGTGTGGAGCGAAGCGAACGCCCGCGAAGCCGCTATGGTGAAGGCCGGGACAGCCGCGATAGCCGCGAAGGGCGCGAAAAGAGAAGTTATGATTCCGATCGGCCGGCGCGCGGTGAGCGGCGTCAGAAAGATTCCCGCTTTGGCGGCGACCGTCGCCCGGAAAGACGTCGCGATGAGCGCCATGACGAACGCCGCGATGATCGTCGCGATGATCGGCGGGGGAGTCGTCGGACGCCACGGCCGGAGAGACCGGAACGGGCCCCGGTGACGGCGGAAGCTGACGACAAGAAGGATTTCCCATATTTTCCCAAGGATACTATTGAACGGGAATTGGTGAAAGTCCGCCAGAAACTGGATGACCTGGATGGGGAAAAGGTTCCGGATAAGACGGATGCCTTCTCCATCGATGCCGGCGATGAAATAACCGAAGTTTCCGAAAAGCCGCGCTTTGAGTTTGACGAGGAAACGACGGTAAGCGACCGGCCTGAAGAAATCACGGTGGAGACGGAAGTTGTCCCCAATGAGTCCTTGGAGCCGGTAACGGAGAAGTTTCAGGAGCCGACGCCGGAATCGTCGGTTTCCGATGATGCCTCCGATACCGCGAGCATATCGACCGAAGTGGCCGATGCCGGCGATTCCGAAGAAACCGGAACCTGGGGTCGGGCGCGGCGCAAGAGACCATCTAAGTAATTGTATAGATTTAAGATAATTGCCTTGATGAGCATGTCAGGGAATTTTTCGGGAATACCCCGCCGCAATTTACGGGCGGGGTGTTTCCTGAATATCCGATTTTGAAAACTTTTGGAGTTGCTTAAGCGTTAAAAAGAATCGGAAAATAGACTTGACCCGCTTAAAAGCGGGCATATAGTATATTAGTATGAGTGAGAAAGGAATATGAACACTCTAAAAGTTACCGTCTTGTTGGCGGCCATGACCGTTTTGTTCGTTGGTTTGGGCCAGATGTTCGGCGGTCGTAACGGCATGATTCTGGCCTTTGTCCTGGCGGCGGTGATGAACTTCGGTGCCTATTGGTTTTCCGACAAAATTATCCTGGCCATGTATCGGGCGCGCCAGATAACCGAGACCGACCACCCCCGGCTTTATCGCATTGTCCGTCATGTCAGCCAGAAGGCCAATGTCCCCATGCCCAAGGTATTTATTGTACCATCCAAGGGACCCAACGCCTTCGCTACCGGACGGGGAATAGACCATGCCGCCGTGGCGGTTACCGAAGGGCTTTTGGAAGTCCTGAATGATGCCGAACTTGAGGGTGTTATCGGGCATGAGTTTGCCCATATCATAAATAAAGACCTCCTTATCGGCACCATAGCGGCCACCCTGGCTGGGGCGATCGGGATGATTGCCTCCATGGCCCGCTGGGCCTTTATTTTCGGCGGTGCCGGCGGCCGTGACCGCGAGGGCGGCGCCAATCCGCTGGCGATGATCGTGGCCATGATCGTGGCCCCGCTGGCGGCCATGCTGATCCAGATGGGCATATCACGCAGTCGCGAATACAAAGCCGACGAAACCGGGGGACGAATCACCGGCCGATATCTGGATCTGGCTTCGGCGTTGAAAAAAATCAGCCGGGCCCCGATGCGGATGAACCTGGACCAGAAGCCGGCCACGGCCCATCTGATGATTATGAATCCTTTATCCGGAAAAGGGATTACTTCGCTGTTTTCGACCCATCCGCCGGTCGAAAAAAGGGTGGAGCGTCTGGAGAAACTGGCCATGGAAGCCCCGTATTATTGAGACGGGGTCTCGAACGCCTGTAATAAATGGATAGCAGTTTTTTAGAAATCATTGCGATTGTCATTCTCGTGGCCGCCAACGGCTTTTTTGCGCTATCCGAATTCGCGATTATCGCCAGCCGCCGGAGCAAACTCAAGCAACTGGCCCGGCGGAATTACCGTCACGCCGCCCTGGCGGCCAAGATGCAATCTCATCCCGAAAATTTTCTGGCCACCATCCAGATGGGGATAACTTTCGTGGGAGTGCTGGCCGGGGTTTTCGGCGGCATGACCATCGTGGAAAGTCTCACCCCCCAACTGGCAGGAATGGGTCTGGGGCCGCGTTACGCCCAGACCGTTTCCTTTGTGCTGGTCGTGGTGGGGATAGGAGTTTTAAGCGTCGTGATGGGGGAACTGGTGCCCAAGCACCTGGCCCTGTCCAGTCCCGAGCGAATCGCCGCCACGGTGGCCCGCCCCATTTCGCTGTTCAGCAGTCTGACTTATTTCGCCGTTAAAATGTTAACCGGGTTCACGCGCCTGATTTTGAGGATGCTGGGGTTCAAGCACCTGCCGGAGCGTAGCGTCATCGCCGAGGATGAGATAAATCTCATTATCGCCGAGGGACGCGAAAAAGGGGTGTTCGACGCCACCGAGCAGGAGATTATCCACTCCGTGTTCGATTTTTCCGACACCACCGCCCGCCAGGCCATGACGCCGCGCACCGATATCGTGGGGCTGGATATTAACGATGCCACCGATGCCATTTTGAAAAAAATGTCCGAGGAGGGGTTCTCGCGCTATCCCGTGTACGACGGCGATCTGGACAATATCGTGGGGATTCTTTATACCAAGGATACCATCAATATTTTGCGGGGGACGCGTCACCTGGCCTTTCATGAGATTATCCGCAAGCCGTTTTTTATTCCCGATTCCATGAAACTGAATCATCTCCTGAAAACTTTCCAGCAGAAGAAGGTGCATGTGGCGATCGTGCTCGATGAATTCGGCGGGACGGCCGGGTTGATTACGCTGGAAGACTTGCTGGAAGAAATCGTCGGGGAGATTCAGGATGAGTACGACACCGACAAGCGCGAGTTCGTGAAGGAAAGCGACACGGTGGCGTTTGCGTCGGCGTCGTATGGTGTCGACGATCTCAATCATACCTTCAAGACGACTTTGCCCGAGGACGGCCCGGACACGATCGGCGGCATGGTATTCACCAATATGGGGCGGATTGCCTCCAAGGGTGAAGAAGTTGTTATCGATAATCTGCGGATAACGATTCTGGAAGTCGACGGCAATCGCATGAAGCGTTTCCGCCTGGAGAAGTTGATCCCTCCTGGCGCCGGTGCCTAAGGAGCGGCGAAACACCGGTACACCACCAAGCACCCCACCCTGCCAAGCCCCCTTTATTTGTCATTCCCGTGAAAACGGGAATCTCTCTTTCCTTCTGTGGCTTGCCCGTCAGAGGTCGGAATCACGACCGTGGGCGGCAGGTGTCCCCACTGTTCTGTGTCAAGACATAGTTTACAATATGTATCAGGACATCCTTTACGGTTTGGTTTTTGAAATGGGTTTCAGCAAAGAAATGGTTCTTCCTGTTTCTTTATCAATTTCTCTAACATACATATGTCTATAGCTGACGATCAGTTTATTTTCAATTTGTTCTACACGCACTTTTTTCTCGGCTAAGGCTTCACTGACAAAATATCGCAGGCGGCTTTTACCTAACCATCCCCGAGTGTTAAGTTTTTCAACGACAGAACCTTCGGGGTATTCCCAATCTCCAGGGTTGGGGTTATAAGCTTTTGGGCTTGGTTGATAATATTGAGATGGTGTTGCCATTTGAAGCGCCTCATGAGGCCGGATATGATTATATTCGTATAGGAAGGCTTTAAAAGCTTCTTGCCAATCGGCCAAGTCTCGGGGACGTCCTTTGTGGCGGATAGACTCACCAAGAGTTCGATGAAACCGTTCCACTTTGCCCTGAGTCTGAGGATGTCTAAAGCCGCTGAAATACAGTTTTATTCCCTGGTCAATGAGACTGACCGAAAGACGAGTTAAACCGTGATCGTTGCTGGGACTCCACCAAGGAATACCATGATCCATCAGCATCGCTTTGGGAACCCCACAGGTCTCAAAGGATTGAATCAAACAATCCTCAACTGTTTTAGTGTCCTGTCCCGGCAAAGCATATAAACCAATAGCATAACGACTATGGTCGTCTAAAAGGGACAAGGGGTAGCAATAACCTTTATCCGCGGAATAATTACCTTTAAAATCCATCTGCCATAGTTCATTGGGGCAATTCCGCTCAAAACGCTTCACGGCCGGACGATGAGAATCTTTCTGGTGAATTAAGCCATTTCGCTTTAAAATACGATTGAGAGTAGCCGTTTTCAAATCTACACCATCACCAAGTAAGAGCTCGCGGAGCTTCTTGGCGCCCCAGCCATGTTTTAAACGTAGCTTTATAACTTGTATTTCTTGGACCGCCGCGGTGCGATTGGGGATATGATGAGGACAGCGGGAATGTTCTCTAACCTCCCCCAGGCTGCCGCCTTCGCGATAACGTTTCAACCATAAATAACCGGTCGGACGACTTATGCCAAAATCCCGGCATAAAACACTGAAATTAACCTTTTCCTGATTGGCCATTATGACAAATTTTATCCGCTCTTCCATGATACTCGCCAATTTCCAAGGCATATCTAAACTCCTTTTCTGAGAAGTCTAAATATACCCAGACTGTAAAGGATCTACTGATACAACTTGTAAAGGATCTTATGATACTGTACACACCCCACCTGCCCCGGATTAACCACTTCGTGCAGGGCCGATGCCCCCATCGGCCCTGTTTTCTTGCCATTTTCTTACCAATTTGCCCCTTCACTGACAGATTCTGTCAGTGGGCCGCAATTATAATCCAGTTCAAGAATTGATATAAATGGCGCGATTTATTATTTCTTAAAAATGCCTTGGGGGAAGTACCGGAAAACCCTTATATTATTCCTGCGGGCAATGATTCACAACGGGTGGAAGGATACGATGAAGGATACAATATGAGATTCCCCAATTGTCTGTTTGGCAATCATAAAAGAGGGTAAATAATAATATGGAATCCATGATTTTGGCCTTTGTTCTGTTAACGGAAGCGCGGCTTCCCGACCCTCAAGAGGTTGTGCGGGCTTACGGTGAATTTGCTCCTGCCGGGGAGATTATATTAGCTGACGCGGATGAAACCGAAAGGGATGTGTCTGATGAAGCCATTTCCTTTAAGCTCAACTCGGCTCTGGTAAGTGCCGTCGCTTTGATGCCTATCGCTATTCCTGATGGCGAGGCGGAAGAGTACGCTTGTTTCAGCCTGTCGTCATTTAAAGACAATTGGGAGTTCCCTTCGTATTGTGCCCACCTTGTTGTCACCTTACAGGTTGATATGGCATCATCGCCAGTAGATAATTTATCCCGATTCACTTCGCTCGTGGCAGCCGTCACGAAAGTTTCTCCGGCCGTCGGCGTGTATTGGGGTAATGCCGGTGCCACCCACGATTCCGAATTTTTCATATCGGTTGCATCTGATAAAGGAGTTGTTCCCCGAATGATGCTATGGACGGGCGTTAGTATCGCACGCGAAAAGGACGGCCCCCTTAGTTTATTAAGTCTGGGGATGAGACAACTCGATTTACCCGATCTTCTTCTTTTAGCCGATAAAACTCCTTTGAGTGATGCTTTGGCAACGTTGTTTGACTTGCTGGCTTATGTTGCCGAGAGGGGCGAAGCGATAGCCGAAGGCGACACCGTGGGTGGGACACCCGAAGAGAAATTTCCAATTCACTATGTCGACTCTCCGGTGGACTCGTCCGTGAAAGTTTGGCGTGTGGAACTGCCGTGAATAATTTGGTTTGGTAAATCCCATGCCCCACCAACTCTTCCGCCATATCCTCGGCTACTGTGTCGGGGGAACGCTGGTGCTAATACTAGTGCCATATGGGCTGTACAGCGCGGCGAGGTACTTCGATTATCTGATACCGGGGCTGATAATTGGGTCGCCGACCATTAGAATCGTCATTTCAGTCGTTCTCGCGATAGTGGGATTTCTGTTTGCGATATCGTCGCTGGTCATCCAGAATGTAAAAGGCAAGGGCGGGCCGGTGGAGTTCGTCGGGATCGAAATCAGCCCCAAAACCAAACATCTGGTTGTCACCGGGCCGTACCGATATACCAGAAATCCCATGCTGTTCGGCGGCTGCATGCTTTATTACGCGCTGGCCGTATATTTGAATTCAATCGTTGCCCTGATTATTGTCACTCTCATCATGATCTTCATGTTGATTTTCGTGAAGATGACCGAAGAGCCCAGGCTTCTGAAAGACTTTGGAAGCGAGTACGAGGAATACCGCAAGAGAGTATCGATGTTTTTCCCCTGGCGGAGGAAATAGCCTAAGATGGCCGAATCACCGGGATCTTAAAATTGTAGGTCGGCGTTCCGAGAGTCCCGCGCGACGCGGGACTCGAGAAACCCGACATCTTTTGAAAATATTTTTCGGAACGAACCCAACTCATGGCACTAAATTGTCCCGCAATATAGTCCAGCGAATCTCTGGCCGGGTGGCCCACAGCTTGCTGTGGGGTCTTTCAATTTCCTTTATCACTGGCACTACCCCCAAGCCCGGTGGCCGACCTATTCAGAGGTCGGAACCACCAAACTGTGCACGCGTCACAGTAATAATTCTTAAAGTCCCGACCCCTAAAGGGGATCGGCCACCAGAGCCGGCCGCGCCCGACAGGAATGTCGGGCCTACCGGGATAAATGGCACAAAGGAAGGGGGAAATGGTACTTAAGCAGGGGCAGGCGGGGACACCTGCCGGCACGGAGAAAGAGTGTTTAAGAACCAACCGCAAGCGGATGGGGCACCAGGGCAATGAATAAGATTAAAGTCTCGACCCCTAAAGGGGATCGGCCACCAGACATTTCTTACCCCCCTCTCATGGAGGGAGGAAACAGGGGGGAGTCTTGTGGCGCCCCAAAAAATTTGCCAAAACGAACCCAACTCATGGCACTAATATATCCCGCAATATAGTCCAACGAATCTATAACCTTGGTGGCCCACCCCGTTCGCCCACAACTCATTCTCATTGACTTTCGATACCTAATTCCCGAATATCTTCCCTCATGAACCCGACCGTTACCCGCCGCACCCGGATTTGGGCCGACCTGGGGCTGGTTTATGCCGCCGCCATCTGGGGGAGTACCTTCTTTCTGGTCAAGGATGCGTTATCCGGGATCGACCCGGTGGTTATGGTGGGGTATCGCTTCCTCCTCGCCGGCGCAACTTTGTTGCCTTTTGTCTTAATCACGAGGAGACGAATATTAGCCAACTGGGGCAAATCGCTTTTCTTATCGGTCATTCTGTGGTTGTTGTATGTCCCGCAGACGGTCGGATTGAAATACACAACTGCCTCCAATTCGGGATTTATCACCGGCCTGTTCGTGGCGTTCACGCCCTTATTTCTGGTGACATTATTCCGCAAGATGCCTTCGCGGGGGGATATTATCGCCACGGTCATATCCCTGGCGGGGCTCTGGGTGCTCACGGGCGGACTTCGCGATATCAACCCCGGCGACATGTTGACGCTTTTGGCGGCGGCAACTTATGCTTTGCACGTCCTCTACTCCGATAAGTACATGAAAGCCGGAGTGGACCCGTATGTCATAAGTTGTCAGCAGTTTATTCTGGTCGGCGCCTTGAGTCTTCTGACGGCGCTGGTGATGGATTACCCGTTCGCGGTGACTTCGAGTATGGCCATCAAGACAGTAGTATTTCTGGCGCTGTTTCCGTCGCTGTCGGCTTTCGTCATTCAGATGCTGGCGCAACGGATCACCGCCCCGATGAAAGTCTCGCTCATCTTTGCCCTGGAGCCGGTTTTTGCGGCGCTTTTCGCCTGGACGGTGGGGGGCGAGGAATTCGTGACCCGTCGCGCCCTGGGGGGACTTTTGATAGTCGCGGCGCTGATAGTCTCCGGGCTATCGGCTCGGAATAAATAGCCCTAAATCTCCTGTTAACATCTTATATATCAATAAGATACTGAAATGTGGCGGGGCTCCGCGAAATACCGCCGTTTTAATCCTCAAAGTCGTTAAGGCGAAGTCACATAATAGTTATTATTGCCGATAAATTTGAGATAGGGCGGCTTTTTATGCAATGAGAAAACGTGCCGCCGGAATTGATTTTGTCACGGGCAACAGAGCGTGCAGGATCCAGTCAGAGCAGACCGGTAAGATGGAAATTACAAATTCACAAAGCATTGATTACCGGAAGGTACTGGATGCCGTTGATGAGGGGCTGATAATTCTGGACAGCCGCCTGCATGTCTTATATTTCAACGGGACAGCTGAAAAGCTGACTAACCGAAATGCCGCCGACTGTCTCGGCAAGCATATCATCGACGATATTTTCCCCACGGCCCGGGGCGGTGAAATTGAAGACAACTATCGCCAGGCCCTCAAAGACAGGAAACCCCGTCAGTTTGAGTCGTTTGTAAGCAACCCACAATATCGGGGATGGTACAGTTTCCGGGTGGAACCGACGGACGATATTTTAATCATATATTTTCAGGATACGACCCTCAGGAAAAACACGGAAGAAGCCCTGCGTCAGAGTCAGGACTTTTTCCGTCAGATTGTCGAGACGGCCAATGAGGGGATATGGTCGGATGATGTCGATTATGTGACCACCTTTGTCAATCGCCGTATGGCCGGAATGCTGGGGTATACGCCGACAGAAATGATCGGGCGCAAATATATCGAATTTCTTTTTGAGGAAGATGTTGCGGATCAGTCGGCCCGCTTTATGGTACGGCGCCGGGGCGAGGCGCAGGATTACCGCATTAAACTCCGGCATAAGGACGGCCACGCCGTCTGGTGCGCCGTATCGGCGTCGCCCTTAATGGACGGCGATCAATATATCGGTTCGTTCGGGATGTTCACGGATATAACGGAGATGATTCGGACGGCAGAGGCGCTTCAGGCCAGTGAAAACCGGTTTCGAAGCCTTTTCGACAGCGCCGCCGATGCCATCTTTATCCATGATTTCGACGCTCACTTTCTGGAAGTGAACGAGGCCGCCTGCCGTCGGCTGGGGTATTCGCGGGAGGAATTACTGGGGATGGGGCCGCAGGATATCGATTCCCCGAAATACAGCGTGATGGTACTTTCGCGCATTGAGGAACTTAAGAAGCACGGACGAATCATGTTCGAAACGGCGCATGTCTCCCGCGACGGCAAAGAATTCGCTATCGAGTTAAACAGTCGGATAATCAATTATCGGGGCCAGCCGGCGATATTAAGTGTCGCCCGCGATATCACGGAGCGCAGAAAGAACGAGGAGGCCCTGCGCGAAAGCGAGCGCCGCCTGGCCACGCTCATGGGGAATCTTCCGGGGATGGCGTACCGCTGTTTCAATCATCCCGACTGGCCGACGGAATTTGTCAGCGAGGGCAGCGCCGAATTGACCGGTTATCTGCCGGAGGAATTGATGATCGGCGGCAAGGTCAATTTCGGGGCTTTGATCTATCCCGAGGATCGCGAGCATGTCTGGAATACGATCCAGAAAGGGATCGAGCATAACCGCCGCTTTAAATTACAGTACCGTATTATAACGCGGGATGGTTCGATGAAGTGGGTTTGGGAACAGGGTCGGGGTATCTTGAATTCGCAGGGCGGTCTCGAGGCGCTGGAGGGGTTTATTGCGGATGTCTCGGATCGGATTCGGGCCGAGGAAGCTCTTCATCAAAGCCGCCAGGCGTACCAGAACCTTACCGAGAACTCCTCGGATATCATATCCCGTTATGACCGGGAATATCGTTGTCTATATATAAACCCGGCCATCGTGACGGCCACCGGCAAGGAAGCGGGTTTCTATATCAACAAGACCTTCGGGGAATTCGGCATGCCCGAAGATTTCACCATGTACTGGTGTTCCCATCTGGATTCTGTTTTTATCAGCCAGCGACCTTTCCACGGCGAAATGGAATTTGCCGGAATCAGAGGGAAGGCCGTTTTCGATTTATGGATGATTCCCGAATTCGATACCGAAGGGAAGGTGGTCACGGCACTGACCACCGCCCGCGATGTCACGGAAACGCGGCGACTTCAGGAACTGGAGTCGCGGGCCCGCCGTTTGGAAACGGCCGGGCAGATTGCCGGCCAGGTGGCTCACGATTTTAACAATATGCTGGCGCCGTTGATGGCCTACCCCGATTTCATCCGGGCGGAACTGCCGCCGGGTAATTCGGCCGTGAAGTTCGTCGATGATATCGAACGGGCCGCCCGCCAGATGGCCGAAATCAACCAGCAATTATTGACGCTGGGGCGGCGGGGGCATTATGTTCAGGAACCTCTGAATCTGAATATTATTATCAGCGAAATTATCGAGGAATTAACGGCCGACGCGCCGGAATTGAAAGTCCTCCCAAAACTGGATGAGGCCTTATTAAATATCAAGGGCGGCCGGGCTCAATTGTACCGGGCGTTTTTCAATCTGGCCAATAACGCCCGAGATGCCATGCATGACAAGGGAACGCTCTCTTTGAAAACCGAAAACTATTATGTCGAGCAGAGTTCCGTTAAATATAACCGCATTCCCCAGGGTGAATATGTCAAGGTAACCGTCACCGATACCGGCTGCGGGATCCCGCCGGAGCATATATCCCGAATTTTCGATCCTTTCTTTACGCTTAAGACGACCGACAAGAAACGCGGCTCCGGTTTGGGGTTGAGTGTGGTCGATGCGGTCGTCAAGGATCACAAGGGATATATCGATATCGAAAGCGAAGTCGGACGGGGAACTTCATTTTATATTTATTTTCCCATTACCCGGGAAATTCCAATCCCGGTTGCGGCGAACAATATTGTCGGCGGAACGGAGAGTATTCTGGTGGTGGATGACGACCCGGTACAGCGCGAGGTTACGAAGAACCTGCTGGAAAGGCTGGGTTACAGGGTTGCGACGGTGGAATCCGGTGAAAAGGCGGTGAGCGTCTTTAAATCGTCGACATTCGATTTAATGATCCTGGATATGATCATGCTTCCGGGAATTGACGGAGTGGAGACATTGCGCCGCGTCCGGCAAATCAGTCCGACGCAGAAGTCCCTTTTGGTTTCGGGATTTTCGGAAAGTCAGAGAGTCAATGAGGCCCTGAAAATGGGGGCCGGCGGATATATTCGCAAACCGCTTGATTTAAAAGTCATCGCCACGGCCGTACGCCAGGAACTGGGGCGTAAAACGGCCGAGTCGGCGATGCCGGCCTGACAAACCCGTCCTTTCGCTTTTCATGGAATCAGCCGCGACGCGGCCAAATTCGAGCCAAAGACCTATTTTTCCGGGAAATAAATCAGACAAGCCTGGCGAGGGGGGATTTTCTCTTAAGACAATTCCAGGAAGCGATAACCGACGCCGCGGACGGTTTCGATATACTTTCCGGCCTTACCCAGTTTTTTCCGCAGTCCGGCGCATTGAACGTCGACCGAGCGATCGGTGACAGGGTAATCCTCGCCGTGGAGCGAGTTGACAATCTGGTAACGGGTGAAGACCCAGCCGGGACGGCGAGCCAGAAGATGCAGGAGCCGGAATTCGGTGGGAGTCAAATCGATCCTTTTATCGCTGACCAGGACCTCATGCCGTCCGGGATGAATAATCAGGTCGTGGATATGGATGGTCGATTTGTCGTCGAGTGACTGGGCCATCCGCCGTCGTAAGACCGCACGGATGCGGGCCAGAAGAACTCTCGGGCTGAAAGGCTTGGTGATGTAGTCATCGGCGCCCAATTCCAGACCGGTGACGATATCCGATTCCTCACCCTTGGCGGTCAGCATGACCACCGAGATATCCTGGGTTTTGGAATCGCGTTTTATCTGGCGGCAAACCTCGAGGCCATCCACACCGGGAAGCATCAGGTCAAGAATGATAATATGGGGGACAGATTCATCGATAGCCGTCAGAGCATCCTCGCCGGTGGTTACCCCGCGTACCTGATACCCTTCTTTAGTGAGATTGAAAGTTATCAATTCCAGAATGTCGGTGTCGTCTTCAACGACCAGAATTTTTTCTTTGGCCATACTTTCCCAATAAACCCTCGGGCAATAAGATTGTTTACAGAAACTGCATTGGCAATATTAATCTATTGTTAGGAATATGTTATTTAAATATATGGGGCGTCTTAATAATGGAATTGAAGGGCTCCCGCCCGGGATCGATACCGGGGCGGAGGCGCAATCGTATTTATATAATTATCAATTACTTAGCGAGGTTTCCGAACCGTCTTGGCCTCACTTTCTAAGAGGCAAACCGCAGGCGGTAACCCATCCGGGGCAATCGCAGGGAGCCGGGCCGCCCTTGAACTTATAATCGATCATATACACTATATCCAGGATATTGACGACGCAGTCGCAGTTGGGATCCCCATTACACAAGGCGTAAGGGGTCGGAGCCGTGCCACCCTTGAATTTAAAATTAATCAGGTAAATGACATCGAGGATGTTCAGAGGTGCGATGCCGTCGGTTTCGCCGGGGGTGCAATCGCAATTAAAGGAGCTTTCCGTAATGGTCAGCACCTGGTCGGCGGGAGTGTTCCCGATTTTTTGTATAATCCCCGAGGGCCAGGAAATTACGATACTATCCGCTGCGGTCTGCGCTCCCAAACCAAAATGGGCGGTCAGGGAACTTTGTGAATAGTACGGGCCTCCACCGGAAATCTGCCGCAGTTGGTTAAGCCCCGGGGCATGCAGGCGAATCTGCGCCCCTATGGCCGATCGATTGGAAACCGTCCCGACCAAATTAATTTCCAGCCAGTGACGCTGGCTTCCCACCTCATTCCGAAATAATTTATTGGAGGAGCCGTAATTGCATAGATAGATATCTTCGTCGCCGTCCCCGTCATAATCCCCCCAGGCCATGCTAAGACCGCTGCCCGCATCGCCCAGCGGTCCCGAGGTAGCGTCCGTGAAAACACCGCCGCCGTCGTTGCGCAGGAGTTTATTGGCCTGGCCGACGTTAGTCAAATATATATCCAGGTCGCCATCGTTGTCGTAGTCGGACCAGCCGGCGCAGTAGGTTGTTCCCAGACCGCCCAAAGGTCCGACAGTGACGTCGGTAAAAGTGTTGCCACCGTCATTGCGGAGAAGTTTATTGGCGGTGGTAGCGTTGCAGATAAAGAGGTCAAAATCCAAGTCGTTGTCATAATCGCCCCAGGTAACACCAACACTGTTATCGGCTCCACCCAACGGCCCCGAGGTGACATCGGTAAATACGCCGGCGTTGTTTTTATAAAGATGATTGGGCTGGATATTATAATTGGCCACATAAATGTCGAGATCGCCGTCGTTATTATAATCGCCCCAGACGCAACCGTGACTGATTCCCGGGTCGCCCTCGGGCCCCGAGGTTACATCGGAGAAGGAACCGCCCCCCAGATTTCGGAATAAACGATTGGCGCCGTTGGTGCGGCAGACATAAAGATCCACCAAACCGTCGTTATCGTAATCGCCCCAGGCGGCGCAGGAATTACTCTGGCCGGGCTCATCCAGGGGCGAAGTGGTGGCGTCGGCAAATGTGCCGCCGCCGTCATTGCGGAAGAGTTTATTATTCCCGACACTTTTGGCCAGGTATAAATCGAGGTCACCGTCATTGTCGTAATCAGCCCAGGCCAGGCCGTTGGCGTAATCGGCATCCCCCAAAGGTCCTGACGTAACATCGGTAAATACCCCGCCCCCATCATTGCGCAGAAGTTTGTTGGCGGTCATGGATTGCCCGAGATACAGGTCGATATCGCCGTCGTTATCGTAATCACCCCAGGCGGCGGCGGTATTGGCGCCGCTGAATCCCAGAGTCGAGGTGGTAACATCAGTCCAGGAGAGATTCAACTGGGCAAAAGCCGCCAAGAGATTGGGACGGGGGCCGATATTTCCCACGGGGGGAGTGATTTGGGCCGTGCCGGTATTTATCAAAGTTGTCAGAATAAAGGCCGGCGAGGGCGGTGTGGCGGAGACATTGGCCTGCCAATATCCCAGGCAGCAGGCGGCGGCACCGGCGACGATGGGCGCGGCGCTGGAGGTGCCGGCAAAAGTACTGGTATACCAGAGGTTTTTGCCTTCCGCCGCATAAAGATCATTATAACCGAGGGTAACGACATTTTCGCCCCAGCCCTGAAGGTTGAAACGGTTGCCATAGCTGGAAAAATTCAGTTTTTGAAGATTCCCTTCGGGATAGGTCCCACCGGCATAGGCGCCTCCGGCGCCGACGATAATGGCCCCGGAGTTACCGTACCAACCGAGCAGGTCGGTATCGATACCAACCATGGTATGGGGGGCGCCACCATTGCCGCCGGCTTCAACGACGATGATACCGTTGGCCACGGCGGTCTGAATGGCAACATAGACACCGTTGGGAGTCTGTCCGCCGGGATGATAATTGACCCACCATTCTATGGGAATATAATCGGGATGGGCCGTTCCGGGATTGCTGTAATCCCATTGTTGTTCCAGAAGAATTATATCTCCGGCCGTTAATGAAGCCATGGCATAAGCGAGAGCGCCAGGGACGTTCCAGGCCAGGGGACTTCCGTAAAAAGTCCCGCAGACTTCCACCGTGGCACCATAGCAAATCCCGGTTGTACCCCAGCCGTTATTCAAAGATGCCAATTCGCCCAGAACCGCCGTTCCGTGGTCGTCGGTATTACCGGCAGGAATGCCGATAGGATTGGGATTAATCTGCGGTATACTAAGCGGCAGATCCTGATGGGATAAGTTCCAGCCATACTCCAGGTCACATATCGTTACGCCGGTGCCGGTTCCACCGGGTTGGGTCCAGGCGTATTCAGCGTCGATGCCGCTGGGATTGTTGACGGCCGGGTCTTCATACCCCTGATTGGGTTGAAAACTCCCCGGTACGGGCAGGGGTGTCGGAAGGGGTACCGGGCGGGCCAGCATTATTCCGGGGAGTTCTTCCAGTTGGCGGGCAATCTCCCAGATGTCTTGATGACCTTCGATGCGAAGGCGGTAGATATTATTCAGGTTATAAAGGACCTGGCCGCTTTTGGCCTGTCCTTCAGAATGAAGCCGATCCAGGGTTTCTTCGGGAACGTCGCAGATACGGCTCCATTCAAAGCCGCGCAATCGGCCCAATATTTCCGCCATTCCCTCCAGAGCCTGCCCTTTTAAATCCGCAGGCCGCCCCTGGCGCATCCGGACTTCTGATTCCGGCATAAACATAATTTCAATCAGATTGTTTTCGCAGGGGTATGGCCCGGTATTAATAATCGTATCAGATGCATAAACCAGATTTGTGGTTTCCTCACCTGCCGTGGAGAAAATTCCGAAAAGCAAGATAGCCAGGCAGAATCTTATGGCGAAACGCATAGAACCTCCGAAAAATATTATATTTTCCAAAAATTATCTGACGAAGAAAGCCATGACAGGCGAGAAATTAAAAATTTTGTCTTAAGTTCACAAGGCTGACTTTCGAGCCTGCCGAAATTTTCTATACAAATAATATAGCCCTTAATTCTTTTAAATCAAGGACTTATTTGGCCAAAATCGGGTCGCTCAAGATTCCGTAGGGATTCCCGCGAATCATTTCTTCGATAATTTTGACAAAGCGAGAAAATCGAATCCAGAAGGGTTCTGGAAAACCCGCAGATCAAACTCGGGAACTGCCGCCAGAATATGATCAAATATATCTGCCTGAATCCCTTCATAGGCGGCCCATTCGGTATTGGCGGAGAAGACATAAATTTCGACGGGAAGACCGGATTCTCCAGGCGATAGGTGCCGGACCAGAAAAGTCATATCCTGACGAATCAGGGGATGATTTCTTAAATAGGCGTGAATATAAGCCCGGAAAGTTCCCAGATTGGTTAATTTCCGCCCGTTGACGTGACTGGAGACGTCGATATTTTTCGTAAGGTTGAACTCCGCGATTTCCTTTTCTTTGGCAGCGATATAATCCGACAAGTATTGAATTTTTCGAAAACGATGGATCATTTCATCGTCACAGAATTTAACGGTTTGCATGTCGATATAAATCGCCCGTTTAATGCGTCTTCCGCCCGACTCGGACATGCTCCGCCAGTTTTTGAAAGCATCGGTTACCATGGCGTAGGCCGGAACCGAAGTGATGGTCTTGTCCCAATTACAGACCTTGACGGTATTAAGCGTAATATCAATAACTTCTCCATCAGCGCCAAACCTGGGAATCTCTATCCAATCACCGATTCTAACCAGGTCGTTGAAGGAAAGTTGGACCCCCGCTACCAGGCCAAGAATGGAATCCTTGAAAATCAACATCAGGACCGCGGTCATGGCTCCCAGGCCACTCAGGATTACCAAAGGCGATTGCCCAATCAGGGATGCAATCAGGTAAATAACGACAAAAATGAAGATTATGATTTTTATTACCTGAAGATATCCCTTGATGGGCCGTCTTCGGGCAATATCATAATTCATATAAATATCGTGGACGGCATTGAGAAAAGCATCGACCACAAAAACACCGACCAGGACCATATAAAGAATCGACATCCGCTGCAGGCCGGCCTTGATGGTTGGGAAAATAGCCCCACTGAAATAGAAAACCAGTGCCGGCGCCAGATGGGAAAAGCGATGAAAGACGTGACGCTTTAGAAGGACGTCGTCCCATTGCGTGGCACTTTTCCTGACATAATGACCTACTGCGACCAGGATTATTTTCCTTGCCATGAAATTGGCTATTCCAGAGAGAATGAGCAGGGCCAGACCGGCCACTATATAGGAAAGCCATTCCGCCTGGCCGGTGGTAAGCCCCTGACCGAGGAGCCAGTCCTTAATCCTGGGTATCATGCCCACGGTTTCTTCCATGTTATTTAATCTCCTGATAATTCTTATATTTTTTATAATCGATGCTTTCTCAATTGGCAAGTATAAACACTTTCTGTCCAGGCGGGACTAAGTTTATATTGCCAAATATCTTTTCTCCAATAATATTGTACCTCAACGAAATTATCCTGGAGTATATATGCGAAAATTAATCTATTTATCCTTACTGACCGCTCTGGCAACGCAAGTGAACGCCCTGGGTTTGGTTAACTCTTTTTATACCCGGGGTCAGTTTCTGTCGGCGCCGCCGGCGACTTACGACGACGGCCTAATCGGCTCCTTGAACCCCGCGGCCAATGCCTATCAGAAAATGTTCGATATTCGTTTTCATTGGGCAACCGAGGGTAACGACGCCGGTTCTTTTCAGGATTGGGCTCTATACGCCGGCCATAAATTCGGTTTCGGCGTTCTTCACCAGGAATTCGGCGACCGGAGTGTGACCGATTATCAACTATCGCTGGGTCTGGGCGGGAAGGGCTCCGCTTTCGGATTAGGGTATAGTTGGTCGACGGGCGATGATGAATCCCTGGGGCGGGAGAAACTTCTTTCAGTGGGGCAGATAATTCGTCCCTGCAAACACGCTTCCCTTGGTGTCACCGGCGTTTTTTCCATGGCCAGCAAATGGAACCAGGTTATTGGGGAACTGGGTATTCGCCCCCTGGGAACGCCCTTTTTGACGGTTTTCGGTGACGGCGCCTGGTCGTATGGTGAGAAATTCAAGGACGCGCCCTGGTCGGCGGGGGCGGCCGTGGAAGTTGTTCCGGGGATAAGTTTCGTGGGGCGATATTTCGAGGACGAATCATTCACCCTCGGCCTGACTCTGGAATTGGGTCACAGCGGGGTAAGTTCCCAGGCTCATTTCGGTACCGATCAGGACCTGGCCCGGTACAGTTACGGAACGAGAGTGGGAAGTCTTCGGCCAAGCATCATTCCCGAATTCACCGAGCGGGAAAAGTACTATACAGCGTTTAACCTGACCGGCAAGATTGTTTACAATAAGTACGCATTTTTTGACGGCGGCAAAACGAGATTGTACGACCTGTTGCATGATATCCGGACGGCAGTGGCCGATATCCGGGTTGCGGCGCTGGTCATTAATCTGTCCGGCGTAATGGTGGCTCACGAACATGCCTGGGAAATCCGCGAAGAACTAAGGCTTGCCCGCGAGGCCGGCAAGAAGGTCTTCGTCTTCATCGATTATGCCAATATGACCGAATACCACCTGGCCAGTGTGGCCGACGCAATCATCATGGACCCGGTCGGTCTGATCATGCTTCAGGGATATGCCATGGGGAGGACCTATTTCAAGGGAACTCTGGAAAAACTGGGCCTGGGTTTCGATGAATGGCGGTTTTTTAAATACAAATCGGCCGTGGAATCGATGAGCCGCGATAGTTTCTCTGAAGCCGACCGGGAACAACGCCAGGATTATATCGACGATAGATATGAATCGGTCCGTGATGATATCTGTGCCGGGCGTAATCTGACGATAGAGCAGTTTGACGGTCTCATTGACGATACGGCGCTGTTCCTGGCTTCGACGGCGCAGGCGATGGGCCTGGTGGATACCCTGGCGCGATGGTCCGATGCGGCGGCGATAACCCGGCAGTTGGTGCATCGCCGCTTGAGGCCGATGCCGACCGCCATGCTCTGGGACAAGGCGGTGACCTCCGCCGATTGGAGTCCCAAGCCACAGGTGGCCCTGGTGTACGCTCTGGGCGAATGCGCTCTGGACAATGGTATCAACGCCCGGCAACTGGAGAAGACCCTCTTAAGCCTGGCCAAAAAGAAGAGTGTCAAGGCGGTAGTGCTTCGGGTCGATTCGCCGGGTGGTGATGGTATGGCCAGCGATATGGTGGCCGATGCCTTACGGAAGTGCGCCGAGCGCAAGCCGGTCATCGTCAGCCAGGGGCAGGTGGCGGCTTCGGGCGGGTATTGGATTTCAATGTATGCCGATACGATTCTGGCCGGGCCGCAGACAATCACCGGCTCCATCGGTGTTATCGGCGGCTGGATATATGATCAGGGACTAAGCGAGAAACTGGGGATGACCTCCGATTATGTCAAGCGCGGTGAACACGCCGAAACCGGGTTCGGGGTAACTCTGCCATTCCTGGGGTTGACCGTCCCGGCCCGCAACCTGACCGAGGAAGAACGCGGCCTGGTGGAAGCCCGCATTCGGGAGATGTATGATGGATTCGTCAAAAAGGTTGCGGTCGGAAGAAAAATGTCCGAGGACAGTATCCGGGTGATAGGCGAAGGGCATTTTTATTCGGGAATCGAGGGCAAGAAGATCGGCCTGGTGGATGAAATCGGGGGCATGATGTCTTCAATTACTCTGGCCGCGGCCAAAGCGGGAATTGATCCTGAAGAGGATTTTGAAATTCTGGAAATTCCCAGGTGGGCGGGGTTATTTCATATCGGAAATCCGCTTTCGCCCTTTAAGGCGGAAATAGAGAACAGTGATATCTATCAGTACCTGGAGATGTATGCCCGCAATCCCTGGCGGCCGCTGTGGATGCTTTTGCCGGGGACATATCCGACCGTGCCGGAATGAGGGAACGGCAGGGATTAATTAAATGATTTGAGCGTTGATTTTACAGTAAAGACATTTGGGGCCGATGTGGACATCGGCCTCACACGTTAATTAATGGATACGGTCAGGTCACATCCCCGATCAAGTCGGGGACAGGACCTGACGGAACGGGCAGAATAAATAAAGAAAGGGCGGCACACGCACGGCCGCCCTTTAAACTCAATATAAAATCTCTTACATCGTCAGCCAGAAATCGCGGGGGTACAGCCGCTGCACGGTCTGTTTGCCTTCGGCTGACTCGATCAGTTTCTCCAGAGTCTGGAATTGCGGATCGGGACCGATCAGGAAAAATCTGCCTTCACGGCTTTCGGTCGAGGGTTTGCCGTAGCCGATCAACACCGGTCCGTAGGCTTCTTCCATCCGCGACCAGATTTTATTGAACAGGTCGGGGTCTTTTTTCATTTCCAGGACTTTTTGCCGGAAAGCCCGGACCTTTTCGGGCGTGAAGCCGTCGGTCAAATCGCGCGCCATGGCTTCGCCGCGATCTTCGTAGCGCGAAGGAGCCCGGGAATAGTCAAACACCTGGGCGATGGCATAGTCGGCCAGGCCGGTATCGGGTTGGGCTTCTTTGAGAGTATTGACGACGAAGCGCATGGTTTCGGCCACATCGGGACAGCGTTCGGCATAGTATGACACCCGCCCGGTAGTTTGATTGTAGCTGTATCCGTTGCTATAGGCCAGGCCGGCCGCCCAGGTTTTCATGAACAGGCCGTGCGGCCCGCCGCCGCCGAAGAGTTTGCCGGAGAGGCAGTTCAATACCGCGGACGTGGTGGTGTCGTAATGGTCGGCGATTTTGGCCGAGAAAATCATGACGCCGTTGCGGGTGCCGTCGTGCATCAGGCCGACGTAAGCGGGTCGTTCCAGACCGGGGGCGCGGCTCTTTAGGCGGTTGTCAATTCTTTCATCCGAGGCGTACGTTTGCCGGACGGACGGATTTTTGTCGAGTTTGCCCACGAAGGAATTTATCATGTCCATGGTGGCCTGACGATCGGCGCTGTTGGAAATCATGAACATGCGGGCATTATCGCTCTTGCGGATGAGATTCAAGGCTTCGTTCATGCGTGCCAGGGAGGTTTCGGGAAGCATCATAAGGTCGGCCTTGATCTCGTTGCAGAGATACACCCAGTCGCCTTCCAGATTGGCGTCGGGGATATCCGAGAGAGTCTGCTTGAGAGAGACGGCGATATCCTGGGCGACTTTGCGCACCTTGTCCTGGAATTTCATGGGGTTGGGCTTGAGATCACCGATCATGGATTCGCTTTGAAGCTGGTCAAGTCCCTCTATCAGGGTCAGCATGGCCTCGATTTCCGCTCTCGTTTTTCCTTTTCCGTAATCTTTCAGGGTCTCGAGATAATCGGAAAGTTCTTTCTGTTCGGCGCTGTTGCCGGGATCGGTCAACTGCCATTTCAGGCGATGGTGCAAATGGGTCGAAGTGAGGAAACTTCCGGCCGCAAGGAAAAGCGGGTTATGTTGCATGCGGTAGGCATTGGAGGGATTATCCACCCAATATTCCTCGGGGCTCTTGGTACGATTGCGCAAGGATAACAGGCTTTGATTGATGACATCGTTGATACGGGGCAGATTATCCGGGCTTAAGTAGGGCGCATACAAAGCGGCCTCCATCCAGCCCAGGCTGTTTTTAAGTTCTTCCAGATTGCTGCCCTGCCCGGCCAGGACCAGTTCGGCGCGACCGGTTTCGTAACCGTAATCGAAATAAGCGTTGAAATTGAGGACTTCCTCGCGGAGACGCTGTTCCATCCTGTCATAGGGGATAATTTCGCCGTCGCGGGTAACTCCCATATCGGTCAATATCGAAGGCAGGAAAGGCACGTAAATTAAAAGCGATTCCGGGATAGCGTCGAGCCGCAGGGCCAGGCCGATCTTGGAGGCGGTCATGTTGTCGAACGTGGAAGCCACCAGGGGAATATTGCCCGGCAGGGTCATCATTTCGTATTCCAACTGGTCGTCCACCGTCATGGGCGGATTATCCATAAAGCCGGGGAGTTTGTCTTTCGAGGCCAGGGTTTCCAGTTCGGCGGTTTTGGCATCGAATTCTTCTTTGTACTTACGGAGCGCGGCCTGGTCATCTTTAATGTTGTACTTCTTCTTAAAATTCTCGACATAACCGGCCAGCCGGGCCTGCTTGGCCTGGGCGGCTTTGGCCAGGATATCCGGGCTGGGAGTGGCCCCGACGGCATAGGGCGGAATTTCCAGCAGTCTCCATCCGGTGATATAGTCTTTCCAGAAATTATTATTTTGAGCCAGAAGCGACTCCACAAAAGCGAAGCGATTTTTCAAAGCCAGGGATTTGCGGAACCCCGGTTCTTCTTCGAGATTGCGCAGGAAAGTCACCCAGCCGCCGGCCGGGCCGCTGCGGAACCCGAACATCGGCGGAGAATTGAGATAATTATCGATCTGCTTGCGGCTCTGAATCAATTTGCCGCTGACTTCCTTATTGAAGGCGGCCAGTTCTTCGGAACCGTCGGGCAGGGAGGCCAGGCGATTTAATTCGTCCAGAAGGATAGCCCTGACGGTATCCAGTCCGGCCTCGGTGACATGCTGGTTATTGATGCCGACCAGGCCGAAATAGATGGAAATATCCATGTCGTCATCGACGCCACCATAACTGTACTGCCCCCCGAAATCGATTTTCCGGGTTTGGGAATTGATAAACAGATTATAAAGATTCGAGGTTTCTCCGTTGGCGAAAGCATTAAGAAACAGTTCGAGGAGGAAGCGTTCATTGGGCTCGATTTTTAAATCCGCCGGCCAGGTAAAATTGACATAGCCGGGGTCTTCGGCCCGCTCGCTGGGGTAGGTTACCATACGGACGGAGCCGACCGGAGCCGGGGTGGTTTTGGGGAAATCGAATTTGCCGATGCCGGTGGTTTTGCTTTTGGTCGGTTTGGCCTGACAGCGGTTGAGAATTTCGTCCATGCGGGCCAGACAACGATCGATATCGATTTCTTCGGGAATGGAAACGATCGCTCCCATGTTGGCCAGATGGTGGGTGGCTTTGATGAATTTCCACATGTCTTCGGCGGTCATTTCCCGCATGACATCGGGGTCGCCTCCGGAGATGTAGGTCAGGGGATGGTCTTTGCCGTAGACCATTTCATTGATAGCGATATTGGAATAGTACCACGGTTTTTCGAAAGAACTGACCATCTCGGTGTAAACCGTGCCTTTTTCATCGAGGTACAGGGAATCGTTTTCGGGATTCTCCACGACCCCGATATGGCAAACCTCGCGGCGGATTTCCTCATCGGTAAAATTAGGGTCAAGGAAAGCCATCAGTTTGGCCTCGAAGAGTTTATAGAAAGTTTCCTCACCGGCGACGGTGTTGAAATGATAACAAGTTCGGGTTTGCGCCGTGAAGGCGGTACTCTGCCCCAGCGACATGTCCTCCAGGGCCGCCACATAACGGCCGCGATTGCCTTTGCCCAGCAGGAGATGTTCGCAAGCGTGGGGTTCGCCCTTGCTGGAAGTCGGCATGGTCTTAATCCAGTAGAAGGCCTGGGGTACGGACTGGATTTGCATCAGGTCCAGAATGAAACCGTATTTGTCGGAAACAAAGCGGGCTCCCATAGCCTTGCCGGAGCTGTTGTCATAGAGCGTAGTGACCGTAAAACCGTGGACCTTCTGGTTCGGCTGGAGCGATTCCAGAAAACCGCCGGCCCAGACCGAGACAGCCAGGACGGCCATAAAAGCCGCCATAAGTCCGGCTTTTACGAAACGTGCTTTCATTTAGATTCTCCTTCCCATGGGGAATATTTAAATATGTTTTGTATTTTTCGTATTCAGGATTTATGTCGGGTTTCTCGCGTTGACCGCTACGGCGGTTTACTCTCGGAACCCGACCTGCTACGCGAGGTCAGCGTTTCTCTCGCCCTGAATTATACCCTTAATATACCGTAACCTATTTACGCGCAAAAGCCTCATGCGTTTCGTTAAAATTCATAGCGGGTTCAGGTCGACTACGGTCGCACCCCAGGAGCCGCCGGAACCGGATTCATGCCGGAAAGACCCCACGGCCGGGTGTTTGGCCAGAGTCGAGCGGACGATTTCCCGCAAAACTCCCTGTCCTTTACCGTGGATTATACGCAACTGGAAGAGGCCCCGGGCGCGGCATTCTTCGATAAAAGCCGGAATCAACTCCTTCACGTCCCTGGGGTTGAAATTATGCAGATCAAGAGTGCCGTCGATGGGCAATTCCAGGGGTCGGTCGTTATCGAATTCGGACATGAAAAGAAGGTAGCAAAGATTTTCGCTGTGGTCAAGGGGTCGAAGCGGAGCCAGTTTTGCCGGCAGGAAGGAGGATATCGGATAAAGTAATATTACGGGGATATGTGGTTCCGACCCCTGAAGGGGTCGGCCACCGGGCTTTGGGGTTGATTAGGGCGAACAAATTTCCGATATAGCGTCAAAACCGCAGGGGTTTTGACCTGCAAAGATTAACAATAGTCACCTTGCACCATTCCCAAAACCAATATATCTATCGAAATTATCGCTTTTTATGGAATTTATCAATCTGGGAAGATTGGCGCCGCTCATCATTGAGTAACGAGGATCTGCTGCGGTATATATTGACATATACTTATTAATATTTTCGAGATCAGGACAATAATCAATAAAGAACTGGGGGTGAAGGATTTCATCGATTCCCATATAGATATCTTTATATACTGATATCACGGCATTCATATTTTTATGAGTATTACTACGGCTGGTATCGAAATTGGGATTTAATGTCAAAAAGTTAAATCTGATCATATGCAAACCCGGTGCAATCGCCTTTACAGCATAGGAACATGATTGCGACATGCCTGAATCAGCCCGGTCCCCGATCACGCGAGAAAGCTCATATAATTTAATTCCATTACTAAATGATATTTCTGATTCCAATCCGTAAGGATAATTCCTGCAAGGAGTTATTTCCCAATTGATGCGAAAATAGCCGCTGTCATCCGTTGTCGGGATTACCAGCCCGTCAAGCTGGAAACTTTCGCTCAATCTGTACTCTAAATCGGTAGATTGGTAGTTCAAATCGAAACCCGGTCTTCTTGAACATGTTGACGTGAAATATATACCAGTCGCGGCGATCTCCGTTGATGGCCCCAAATACATATTCGAACCTTCCTTTTCCGCAGAAAGGCCAAGTAATTCAGTCTTACCCAGAGTATTTATATTATAAGACAAATTAATGAAGGCCAGTTTTCTTCTTGGGACTCGCATTGCCGTTCCAAACGGAGGGTCATTTTCCATCACCGCAATAGAAAGCTGTGTAGAATTGATTTTCATTGGTGTAATATTGAATCCAACATTAACCGTATCCCCCTTATTAAATGGTCCTTTTGCGATTATTACTGGATTGTCCATCCTGACTTCACCGGAATGCTCATTTCCTGCATAGAATATTATATCCTTATCCATATCATTTTGCACCCAATAGCTAATCGATATTCTGCCGGGTTTCAAATATTCCGGCAGCACATCGAAAACGGCCTCTCCGGCCAAACAGGAATCCTTCAGACCGGTAGTATTATTGAAAGAAGGCACGCTATAGTACTGGATTTTATTGGCGCCCTCAGCGCCACCTAAATTAATAGCCATGCAGTAGTATAAAATAATTGCAATAATCACTAACGGACAATTAATATTTTTACACATATATATATCATTTATTTTAAATACAAAAGCTTTCGTTGTTATTAAATATCAACATCTCTTCCCACCGTCGGTTTATATCTCCGACCCAATCAAGGACAGGAAATGATGGAACACCTGTACTTCTTGGATAACCTCTGGACACCTGCCGGGCACGTCAACTGCAAAACACCCCGAGCACGGCATTCTTCGATAAAAGCCGGAATCAACTCCTTCACGTCCCGGGGATTAAAATTATGCAAATCAAGGGTGCCGTCGATCGGCAGTTCCAGGGGTCGGTCGTTATCGAATTCGGACATGAAAAGAAGGTAGCAAAGATTTTCGCTGTGGTCAAGGGGTCGAAGCGGAGCCAGTCTTGCCGGCAGGAAGGAGGATATCGGATAAAGTAATATTACGGGGATATGCGGTTCCGACCCCTGAAGGGGTCGGCCACCGGTCTTGGGGGTTTTAATCAATGATGGTAAAAAGGACGGGCAGTTGAGGCGTGCTGTCGCGCACGAATTTTTATAAAAGAAGTCAAAACCACCCTTCGAAGCTCAGGGTCTGCGACAGGGTTTTGACCTACAAAGACTGGAGATAATTGGCAGTTTAATAACGGGCAGGTGAGAACTCCTGCCGCACACAAATCTCGGTGCCGCAATTCACCCCAAATCTTTGGCCACGAGGACAGTCGTGTCTTCGGAAGAGTACTCCACGGAAAAGCCTTTCTTCTCGAACACCGAAATCATGGGGCGGTTGTCGGTGGTGGTTTGCGCCACTATTTTTTTCAGGTTCCAGTGACGGGCGACCTCCATGCAATAGTCAGTCAGTAAACTCCCTACCTCGCGCTTCTGCCAGGCGTCGGTGATAAGGATGGCATACTCCACAGTCTCATGGTCGGGGTCGGCAATCAAGCGGCCGACGCCGATTATCCGTTTCTGATTGTCTTCGACAATCTCGGCCACGATGGCAATTTCGCGGTCGTAGTCGATATAGCAGAAGCGGGTGGCTACTTCGTGGGAATTCCAGTGGAAGAAATGCCGAAACCGGGAATAGATCGCCTCTTTGGAGCAACTGGCCAATAGTCCCAGCCAGAGTGGTTCGTCCTCGGGCTTGATGGGGCGGAATGTAATAGCGGTGCCGTCTTTGAGTTTGATCTCCTTGACGTATTTGTCCGGATAGGGTCTCAAGGCCAGATGCGAGTATGGCTCTATTGTTTTCCCCACTAAATCAGAGTCGATAATAATCCGGGAATCCAAGGCGATGACTTCTTTTGGTGACACCAATAAGGGGTTGATGTCCAGTTCGGCGATTTCGGGGAAATCGGCGGCCAGATAGGACAGCCGGATAAGAATTTCCACCAAATGGTCAATATCGGCGGCGGGTCGTCCCCGATACCCCTGAAGAAGCGGCCAGATTTTCAGCGACTCGAGCATTCTTCGGGCCAGACGTTCATTCAGGGGCGGGAACCCCAGGCTTTTATCGCCCAGGAGTTCGGCGCCGATACCACCCATCCCGGCCATGATCACGGTCCCGAAAACGGGGTCTTTTTTTATCCCCAGAATCAACTCGAGTCCGTCGCGGTTATTGATCATGGATTGCACCGTGACACCTTCCAGACGGGCCCACTTTTCCTTTTCGCGGACGGTATGCATCATACGCTGGAAAGCCCCGCGAACCATTTCTTCGTCTTCGAGACCCAGCGCCACGCCGCCGACATCGGTTTTATGCGTGATATCCTGCGATAGGATTTTTATTACCACGGGATAACCGATTTTGGCGGCGATGGCGGCGGCTTCATCGGCGGTTTTGGCCGGATAGGGGCGAGTGATGGGGATGCCATACGTTTCCAGCAGTTCTTTGGAACTGTCCTCGGACAGGATCTGTCCCTTGCCGAAATGACGAGTCAGGAAATCCGTGCGGATTTTCTCGCGGTCGAGTTTGAATGCCACGGGGATATCCTGCGGGGTTTCGTAGAGCGTCTGGAGATTTCGGCCGTAGTTTACCAGAGTCATAAAAGCGCGGATAGCCTGTTCGGGAGTGCGGTAGGTGGCAACGCCGTTGTCTATCAGAGTCTGCAGGCCGCTTTTCATGGCCATTCCGCCCAGCCAGGCGGCCAGGACCGGTTTGGGAGTCGTTTGCACCAGTTTGCCGATGACGCTGGAAGTGGCGGTGATATTAGTCATGGCCTGCGGCGTTAAAATTACCAACAGAGCATCGACATTGGAATCGGCCAGGACCAACTGGGCGGCTTTTTCTATCCGTTTGGAGTTGGCATCACCGAGGACATCGACCGGATTGCGGTGCGACCACGACGGCGGCAGGGCCTGGTTGAGTTGTTCGATAGTACTATCGGATAATCTGGCGAGAGTTCCCGAGGCGGCGATGAGAGCATCGGAAGCAATTACGCCCGGGCCGCCGGCATTGGTGACAATGCCCAGTCTGGGTCCGCGGGGGATTTTATTGCGACCGATCAGTTCGGCGCAGTCAAAAATATCTCCCAGGTGATAGACTCGGGCCAGGCCGGTGCGCTGGAAGGCGGCGTCGTAAACGGCATCCTCGGAGGCCAGGGCCCCGGTATGGGAGGCGGCGACCTGGGCCGACTCGGGGAATCTTCCGGCTTTAAAGGCCAGAATCGGCTTGGTACGGGCAAAAGCGCGGGCGGCGGTCATGAATCGCCGCGCCCTGGTGATGGCTTCGATATAAAGAATAATCGATTTGGTGCTGTCGTCGGCGCCGAAATAGTCTATCAGGTCGCCGAAATCGACATCGCTCGTGTTGCCGATAGAGACAAAATGCGAAAAGCCGATTTTGCCTTCCATGGCCCAGTCCAGCACCGAGGTACACAGCGCGCCGGACTGTGAGATAAAGGCGACATTGCCGGCTTTGGGCATCCCGCCCGCGAAACTGATATTGAGATTTTTGCCGGGGACAATTATGCCGAGGCAGTTGGGCCCAATGATACGCATCCCGTCAAATTGTGAAGCATGTTCGCGAATTTTATCTTCGAGAGCCTTACCGGCCGGGCCGGTCTCTTTAAAACCGGCCGAGAGAATAATTATTCCCCGAATGCCGGCTTCGCCGCAGGCCAGGACTGTCTCGGGAACTTTTTCGGCGGCGGTGCAGATCACGGCCAGGTCGGGGGTTTTAGGAAGGGCCGACAGATTGGGAAAGCAGGGCATCCCCATAACCGCTTCGCTTTGGGAGTTGATGGGGTAAACCACGCCGCGGAATCCGCCCGAAACCAGATTGCTTAATACTTTACCTCCCACCGAGTTGGGGTTTATTGTAACGCCTATCAAGGCAATCCGGTGGGGATTGAAAATATTATCGAGCCTGTGAATATTATTCATCCGTTATCTACCTCGCTTTTGCGGGAGGTAATTTATATCAAATTCAGGGGATTGTGTAGGGGTTTTTATAAGCGGTCGATCCACGAGAGGAGCAGAAATTTCGTCTATTTTTAAATAATCCGGGAAGAAAAGAGCGTTTACCTTGTAATGGGAGTAAAATAGAATACAGAGAGGTATTTATGTCCAAGGTCAGGTTTTCAGCAAAGGTGGAGGGCATTTTGACTATGGCCCTGCTGCCGGTTTTCCTGTTGGTTTGTCGTGGGGGTGGCGGGCCGACGGATAATAACGAACCCCCTGACTTTAAACAACTTTACCTGTTTGAGGTGGAGCATATCAATTTCGCCTGGGATTTTGTTCAGGGAGGGTATTATATCGACAGCCTGGGGGATGTTTCCGAGTATAGTCACAGCCAGGAACTCTGGCAGTCACCTCATCCCGATAGCCTGACCTATGAGGATTTACATGACAAATTCGCCCTGCGAAAACCCCGCAATAGAATCGATCCGGATGAAATCCAGGAATATCTGGCCCTGGCCGAGAGGGCCTCGACGGGAATTCTGACCATTCCTCATAATGCCTGTTATGATGCCGGGAGCACCATTTACCGAGTCTATTTATACGATAAAGAGGGCAAATACTATACTCCGGTCGTGCTGTACGTCGCGGGGGACTGGGCGCAGAAAAATCCGACCCCGGAAGCGGATACGCTTTTCCGATGGTTACATCGGATTATTTACGGCAATGAAAATGAGCCGGAGTGCGGCTATCAGGAATAGGACTTAATTCGAGCCGCCATCCACGGGCTTATTCAATTAGCATACCCTTTCGGCCGCAGGCCGACCGATTGTAAATAGTAATGAGGCTGTCAGGATTGGTTAAAAGATCGATTGCGGCCTCGCGATCGGTTCCATGAGCCGTGATACAGGAGATTATCCACCACCCCAGAGTATAGATAAACATGGGGCGATCGCCACGATGCTCCAGGAATAGAGAATCGAATTGTTCCTTCGGATAGTGAGCCTCGAGATATTGTCGTAGAATAACCATGGCCGAATCATGATAAGTGGCCTCGAGCCAGGCGTCGTAGTATGCCAGTGTCGACGATGGATCATTAATTTTATTCATCATACCCCGGTATTGTTCTATCCAGAAGGTGACGACAAGACTGTCCTCGAAAATTTCGCGTTTGAAACCGGTCAGGGGGTTGCATTGCATGGCCACGCCCTCGTTGACGAGGCGTCGAATCACTTTGGCCGGCCAGCGGACCCGCCAATCGGCCGGGATCATAGCCGCATTGTAGGCCGCGGAGTAAATTAGGGGGCGGGAATATACATGGTGGAGTTCGTGAGCCAGAACGACCTCGATTTCATCGACATCTATTTTATCCAGGTGTTCGAAGCGAGTCCTGGGGGTTCGTTTCGATAAAAGCACGCCGAATAAATCAAATCCGACGGCCTCGTCGCGGGCGAAGGCATCACCGTAGCCGTCATAGATAAAGAAAATTCGGGGCAATTTATAATTTCCCGGCGGAAGCCATTGCCGGGCCACTTCCAGGCTCCGGGCGGGATTAACACGGGCAATAATATCGCGGACCCAGGTGCGGACGATTTCCCGGTGTTTATATAATTCCAGAAAATTTAGGCCGATATCGCCGTAACCTTCGACGGTGCGGTAAGGCAGTGACGCAAAAATTTGCCGATGAATTTCGGGGGTAAGGTAAGTGTACTGGGCGTAATAGAGACGATAGGCCGGCGAATTCAACAGTTTGTCGATCATGGAGGAAATAAGCGAATCGGCGATCCGTTGTTCTATCAGGGCATTGATAGAATCTTCCGCAAGACCCATCCCCGAAGCCAACTGCAATAGGCTATCTTCCCCCGAAGGGGCGTGGGCGGCAATAGTATCAAGAAGGTTCAAGACTATTTCAATGGCGGAAATATCCAGATTGTCCGTAACGCCGGTCGATGACGGGGAATCAGCGGGAGCGGTAATTACGGGCGATAAAATCAGCAAAAAGCAGACGGAGAGTGTCAAGACAAAAGAACTCAATTTCATAGACATCAATAGCCTCCCATCACGGAAAAACTCCTGGATTACTTGGACCAAAGATAAGGAGAAATTCGACGGAACGGCAAATGAAATACAACGGCAATTCCGAAATAAGATTCCCGAGTAGATTCTGGTTTATTGGAGAATTCTGGAGGTAACTATAATAATTCCGATAAGAGCCGTTCGATATCGGCCATCATAAAGGGTTTATTGAGGAATCCGTCGGCTTTATTTTTTACGATAGTGGAATCGGATTCTTCGACATTGTACCCCGAAATAAGGACAACCGGCATACGGGGGCGTTTTTCTCTTATCGCCTCCAGCAATTCCAACCCCGACATATTCGGCATCCGCATATCAGTAATGACCATGGCGACATCGCGATTTTCTTCGATTCGCTTAAGAGCCTCGCTGCCGTCGCCGGCCCGTACTGCCTGATATTGGAATACTTCCAGCATCTCAGCCAAGAGGCTGGACATATTGGGGTTGTCGTCAACTATAAGAATCGTCTTACCCATTGTGCTCTCTCTATGAGTAAGGAATCGGCAGAAAGGGGGTCAGACTTTACCGGAAAGCCCGCGATAAAGTTTCAGGCGGTCGGTCAGTTCATCCCTAAGGGAGTCAAGAGATTGGCCTTTCAAAGCGGAGATAAGAAAGGTTTTACTTCCCGACACCGGCTCCCGCCAATCCTCCGGGTTTTTGTCCATCTTATTGAATATCAATATCTTATCTATTTTTTCGGCGCCGATTTCGGCCAGGACAAGGTCCGTTTGGGCGATTTTTTCTTCCAGATTATTATCCGAAGCATCAATGACGTGCAGAAGAAGATTAGCCAGGGTGACTTCTTCCAGAGTGGACTTAAAAGATTCCACCAGTTGATGCGGCAATTTTTTGATAAAGCCGACCGTATCGGTAAAGATAATTTTATCGGGATATCCCTGGGACATCACCCGGGTCGTGGAATCGAGGGTGGTAAAAAGTTTATCGGCGGTTTCGACGCTGGCTTTGGTCAGTTGGTTAAACAGGGTTGATTTTCCGGCGTTGGTATAGCCAATCAGGGTGACTTTAAAGAGGCTCTGGCGTCCCTGGCGCTGGGTGGCGCGTTGTTTGCCTAATTTTTCCAGGTCTTCTTTGAGACGGGCGATTTTGGTTTTTATCCGGCGGCGGTCGATTTCCAACTGGGTTTCGCCGGGGCCCTTGGAGCCGATCCCACCGTACTGACGGGAAAAGTGTGTCCAGGCGCCGGTCAGGCGGGGGAGCATGTACTCCAATTGGGCCAGTTCCACCTGAAGTTTGGCCGCAGCCGTCCGGGCGTGCAAGGCGAAAATGTCCAGGATAAGGATGGAACGGTCGATTATTTTGACTTCCAGTTCCTCCTCGAGATTCCGTTGCTGGGCAGGTGTCAGGGGATCGTCGAATATAACCAGATTAGTTCCGTTGGCGGCGATCTCTTCTTTCAGTTTGGCCACCATGCCTTTGCCGATATAAAAGGTCGGGTCGGGGGGCCGGGTCTGCAGGACAGTCCCGGCCACAGCGGCGCCGGCCGAGCGGGTCAGTTCGGCAAGTTCGGCCAGGGAGTCGCTGACTCCTCTTTTATTCAGTGAGGTTCGGGCCAGGCCGATTAACAGGGCCTTTTCGGTTTCCGGTCTGGTAATAAAAGCCATAGGATAATATAATTTCTTATGCGATACGGGGTAAGCAAATTCCGAGGCGGGGACAAAAAAGGCAGAAGAATTTTTCTTCTGCCTTAAAGCGGAATTGGAGTGAAACGGCAACAGGATTAACGGTCGGCATAGACGGTCGCCAGCGTTTCGGAAAATTCCTCGAGCGTGGTCGGAGTGGTCGTTTCGGGAGTGCGCTTGACATCCTCGGTGATAAAGCCGTTGTTGATACCATTCATCAGGCCGATATAATCCTGGGCGACCGAATCTGAAATTCCCATCTGTTTCAAGGCCTGGAGCGCGACATCCGGGCTGACCCGGTAGTACTTCAAATCCGGCTTGTTAAGCGCTTTACTCAAAATTCCGGTTACTTCATGGTAGGTATAATCCCGGGGGCCGAGCAGATATTGAACCTGTTTGCCGGTAAAATTCCGGTTGGTGAGGTATTCCGCGGCTTTATAGGCGACATCCCGGGTAGCGATCATGGGGAATTCGCGGTCAGGGTCCAGGGGAAGGGCAATCGCCCCCAGGGAACGAATCGTCTCCAAAGAAGTGAAAATATTTTCCATGAAATAGCCGGACCGCAGATGTATAATATTGACCCCTTCGAGTGTATTCAGAGTCTGCTCAAAGTCATATAAGCCACCCACGATACCGGTGCGGTCGGGTCGATGGGCTCCGATGCTGCTAAGAGTGACGATATATCTGACGCCGGACTTTTGTATGGCTTCGGCCAGGGATTCCGCAATTTCGTTTTGGTGACGGCGCGAATCGGCGGCGGTATAATCCGGCGGAATCATGGCAAAGACGGCCTCGGCCCCGGTCATAGTGTCGGTCAGGAAGGATTTATCGGTTAGATTCCCCGCGGAAATTGCTCCGCGCCCCCCGCTGGCCTGCCGTAATTTATCCTCATGGCGTCCGATGAGCAGGACCCTTTGTCCCCGCGTCAGCAGGTTGAGGGCGATTTTACTTCCGATGTTGCCGGTGGCGCCGGTAATGACAATCATACTGATTCTCCATGATGGAATATTTTTGTCGGTCCCTCCGGGATGTTCTTCAGTAAATTTAACCGGAATCCGGCGCGAAAGTTCCCCGCCAGGGACTGCCATGCGGTCATAACACATTACCGAATATGGACAAGATTAATACATTAATCCGGGCGTCGGGGGAACTCCGGCCCTGCGATCCGGTTATATATTCAAAATACAGTAAGCGGCGGAATATGCCGTCGGAGGAGGATAGAGATGTCGACATTGAAGGGGATATTGAAAATCAGGGAGGCCGAGGCTGGTCATGGGAATATGATATCCGATCCGGTGAGTCGTCGCGGGGCCATGAGGGTCATGGCCGGTCTGGCGGCAGGGGCAATATTGGCCCCGATGGTTCGCCTGGAAGCGGCTTCCTCCGGAAAGGCCGAAAATAAAATACGCCTGACTTTGATGGCGCCGAGCGCATCGGAAAAATACCCCTACCAGTTGCCGCCCTTGCCTTACCCGGCCGAATCTTTAACGGCGGCCATTGATCCTCAAACCATGCAGATTTATCACGGGGCGCATCATCAGGCATACACGAATAAATTGAACGCCGCCCTGGAAAAAAATCCGCAATTACAGAATCGAGCCTTGACGGACATGCTGGCCAATTTGGAGTCGGTGCCCGAAGATATCCGCGGGGCCGTCCGCAATCATGGCGGGGGATATTTCAACCATTCCCTGTTTTGGCCGATGATGTCGCCACAGGGCGGGGGAATTCCTGCCGGCAAATTGGACGAAAAGATTAACCTCGAGTTTGGATCGTTCGATTCTTTCCGGGTAAAATTCAACCAGGCGGCCGGAAACCTGTTCGGCAGCGGCTGGGCCTGGCTGGTTTTAAACGGTGAAGGGAAATTGGAGATTATCACCACCTCCAATCAGGATACACCCCTGGCGACCGGACATAAGCCGGTTCTGGGGCTGGATGTCTGGGAACACGCTTATTATTTGCGGTATCAGAATAAACGCAATGAATATATCGAGAATTTCTGGAAAGTAGTCAACTGGAAGCAGGCTGAATCCAATTTTGAGGCCTGAAAGATATCGGGGCAGGAATTGGGCCCGCCCCGTTTATATTATTCTTCGCACCCCGGGAGAATCGGGGGCCCGCCTTTGAATTTATAATCGACCATACGGATAATATCGAGAATGTTGACACGGCAATCGCCGTTGGTATCAGCGGTGAAAAACGGCATCGGCGCGGGACCGTCCCGGAATTTATAGTCGGTCACGAAGATTATATCCAGAACATCGAATTGCCAGTCGCTGTTGACATCGCCCAAGAGCCAGGTTCTAAACGACCGGATATTGGAAGAGAACGTAAACAGGCCGGTTTTATCGGTCGCGCGGATTTTCCACCAGTATTCATGGCCGAATTGAAGACTATCGGAAAGGGCAAAGGATGTATCAGGCAGGCTGTCGATTTCCAGGGTGAAAATAAAATTGGGTTCCATGGCCAATATCAGAGTGTAGAGCACCGAATCACTGGGGTCGGTCTCGACGGCGGTTGTCCAGCAGAATTCCGGGAGCATTTCATAGATAACCTCGGCGCTGTCAAACGGCGGGCAGACGGCCAGAAATTCGAGAGGGGCATTCGGTTCAAAATTGACGGTGCATAACCGGAATGCGCTCCAGGAGGAATTTTCAAAAGAATCGCCGGCGCGGATTTTCCAGAAATAGGCCTGATTATCGATCAAGGCCGTTTCGGGGGTCCAGGCGGTCGAATCGGGGGTTTCGATAATGCCTGTCGCCGAAATTACCGGCGGTTGCAGAGTGTCGGTATATAATTCAATGCTATATGTCAGCGTATCATCGTTGTCGTCGACGGCATCGAGCCACCAGAAAGTGGGCTGGGCCAGATTCACGACGGCGCTGTCCGGAGGGGCCAACGGAAGGGGAACACCGGGGACGGAATTCATTCGGAAAGAACTTTCTTTCCAGTCGGACCAGTCCTGGCCGTTGAAATAGCGGAGGCGAAGGTAATAAGTCTGGCCGTCGAGTAAGGGCGTCCCGGCATAGACCAAAAAGGTATCGGAGGAGACAAACGGAACCGGCGCCCACATTTCGGCCTCGGTCCAGTCGTTATCTATTCCCGCCGCGATTTCGAACTCCGCCTGCAATCCCGCAACGTGGTCATAGCGCCACTGCAGGAGCGGCCATTCCGACAAGACATGCATGCTGTCGCCCAGGGTATCGATTTTAATTTCATAAATAAAAGGTGTCAGGCAGGTAATCCCCAGGGCGCCCATGAGAACCCCGCAGGAATTATTGCCCGGGGCGCACGCAGAAAGGTTGGAGAGAGAGAAATCGCCGGAGGCGGTGTCGCAAAAAAGCGGGTCGGCCGAGATGTTGCCGTCCAGCCCGGTCTGGTCGTCGAAACCGGCGTAATTACCCAGGGCATTGTTGAAAATATCGGAGCAGGATAAAAGTATGTCAGGAATATCGGCTACCGAGACATTGTTAATTCCGTACCCGTTGTTAAAGGCCATAATGCAGTCGGCAATCGTGACCTCGAATCCGGAATCGGCGTCAATAACCACGGCCGACCCCCCATTACCAGTAAAGGTGCTATTACGTATCGAAGGATAATTCCGCGCCTTAAAACCGGGACCTATGCTTTTATCCAAATAGATGCAATCACCGCTATTGTTCGAGAAAAGACATCGGTTTATTTCAAGTGACCCGTAACCGGTGGCCGTTCGAATACCAAAGACATTGCCGGTATATTCGGTCGCGAATAACTTTATGGCTCCGCGCCCGGTAAAGGGTCCGGCATTGCCGGCAATCAAACAACTGTCAAGACTCAATTCGCTGAACCCCTCGGAGTTAGCAATAGAGCCGGCGAAAAAAACACCGTCGTTATTTCGGACGGTACATCTTTCGAGGTGGGCCATATAACCAATCCTGATTACCGTATCAGTCGTATTCTCTATTATACAATCCCTCAAATGTGCTTCATCCCATCCACCTGGTTCATAAGAGACACGACCATAGACGGCAATAGCATTGCTTCTTATGATGGAGTTCCCAAGGCTGAAATTACCATGGAGCGCCCGCACGTTGTTCTCAAACAAACAAGAGTCGAGAAGAGCAACAATTGAGTAACTACGAGGAGCATAGAATGCCGTATCATTGTAGTGAAAGGTACAATTAGATATCGAAGCCCTAAGAAAATAATAATTCTCACCCACCAGAAGTAATCCTACTCCGTTGGAATCGAAAGCAGAAGAGTCTATTTGAATCCTTGTGGCTTCGTCGGATTTTAAATCCCGTTTCTGGTTAATCACCGACTTAAAGGTCGGCCGTTCCTCGACGGCGATATCATTATTACTGAAAATACAGCGGGAAATGCGTGTCGCGCCCCGGGTATCGGCGAACTCCTGGGCCAGGGAAATCGCCACGGCGCCGTCGCGAAAGGTGAAACCGTCGACATAAACCGTATCCGCCGGAAGTTCTGACTCCCAGGGGTAATCGATAAAGATCCCCACGGCCTGGGATTCCAGGATAAAAATCGTGGAATCACGTCCGTGGGTAGAAAGAAGATAAAGCGACCTGGAGTCAATCACAACGTCCTGATTTCCCGGGCCGGAATAGATTCCGGGGGCGACCAGAATGGTATCGCCATCCGTGGCGACATCCACCCCGGCCTGCAGAGTCGGCTGGTCGGCAGGGATGTTAATCACCGCCGAAAAGACCGAGACTGCCGGAATTATCATGAATGCAAATAATGTCAGGACTTTAACAATGATGCGGGTGCGCGTATTTGCCTCCGGGGTAAGAGGTTGTTTCTAAAATGGAGAATCGGCCTATTTCTAAAAACGAATATATCAACCTATATACGGATGTCAAGTTTAACAGGTTAACATGGCGGGCCATAAAAATCTGTTCATTATTCCATAACTTCGGAACTTGTTTAATTGAAGCGGCGTTATGATAATATAGAACGTATTTTTTCAAATCACGATAAACAGGTTTAATTCAGGGCGGCGTGGCATGCTCCAAATCGTTAAATGAGGAAGTTTTAGTTGACATGCGGGATAGCCCGTCTTTATCCTATTTAGCGAGGGAGATATGGAAATCAATATCCTGTATACCAGCGACAAGGATGAGCATCGTAAGACAGCCACGATGGTCAGGAAGGCCGTCAAAAATCTGGGCATCAGCGCCCGAATTTTTGAAATAGAATCCGAATATTCTTTTCCGCGCGTGGTGGTTAACGGCTTCGACCTGGTCGGCGCCGAAATGCCGCGGAACGGCCCCCCTCGGCTATCTTACGATATGATTGTCAGAGGGCTCGAGCAAACCGCCTGGTAGGATCTTTTGGTATTTAAGTTTGATGGTTTATCGGGGCTCTAATCAGTTTTTTTTTGCTATTCCGGGTCAATGGCAAGACTTACCCATCAAGGCGAATTTCAACCGGGAACCTTAAAGGCCTTTGGTTGTTTAAAAGAACGTCATAGAACCTCTCTTGGATCTGGATGGATGCGGACCGGTTTGGGAAATACCAAACCGGTTTTGCTTTGGGGGCGGTTACTCTATTTTAAAGGCGGAGTCCGGGTTTTCCTCGTGGCGGATTTCATCCACGGGGCTATGGCGGTTCTCACCGCCGTAAAGGCGGTTGGGGAAATTGGCCACCAGGCCGGCCGAGGTCCCTATATTTTTATAGGCATGGACCACATGAGGAGGGATTAACACGGCATACTGGTTATCGGAAGGGATATCCATCTGGCATTTATGGAAAAAGGTGGGCGATTGAGGGCGATTATCCCATAAATACAGGCGGAAATTCCCGGTTCCCAAAAAGCAGATATAATCGGTTTGAGTGCGATGTTCATGGGGCCCCCGGGTGATTCCCGGCTCGGTCAGGGAGATATAGCCCATGACGGGGTGATATTCAAGGGGAAGTTCATCATGGCGAAACAATTCGGCCAGCCAGCCGCGATGGTCGGCCAGAGGGCTGATTTTCCTGATAACCACGCCCGCAATATTGCATTGAATATCACTCATGACCGGCGTAGACCGTCAGGAATTCCCGCAACGCTTCGCGGTAATCTCTCATAACATTGATTCCGGTTTCATTCAAACGGCGGTTTTCCAGGGCCGTAAAGAGGGGTCGCGGGGCCTTGAAAGAATAATCTTTGGCATTAACCCGCCGGAGTTTCACATCCCAGGAGACTTCTTCGAACATGAAATCGGCCAGGTCGTAGCGCGAAGCGTACCCTTCGGAGGCGGCATGCACAATCCCTTCCAGGGGATGGGCGATTAAATGGCCGGTTTGTTCGGCGATATCGACCGTCCAGGTGGGGGAACTGATCTGGTCGGCGACCACGTCCAGGGGGGCGGGGGTTTGTTCCTCGAGGACGGCCTTATAGTGGGCGCGGCCCTCGTTAAGGGTTTTTATCACGAAATTTTCCCGCGCGGCTCCAAAGAGCCAGGAGATGCGGACAACACAGGCCCGGGGTAAAATCTCGAGGACCTTGCGTTCGCCATCCAATTTGCTCTGGCCATATATATTGACGGGATTAACGGGATCGGTTTCGACATAGGGGGTCCCTTTGGCGCCGTCGAAAACATAATCGGTGGAAAAATGAATCAATCGGGAGCCGTTTTCCCGGCAGGCCCGGGCGATATTTTCGGCGCCGGAAGCGTTAACCGCAAAGGCCGTTTCGCGGTCATTTTCGCATTTATCGACATCGACCAGGGCCGCGGCGTTAAGGACAATTTCGGGTTTCATTCTTTGAAAATATTCATTTACGGCCTGACTATTGCGGATATCCATATCGGCGCTTTTTACTCCCAGAATACGGTAAAAACCCTTGAGTTGTGCCGCCAGGTCTTTTCCCAAAAGTCCTCCCGCACCGATCAGCAGTATTTTTTCAAGCACTTTCCACCTCTTTAATGATTTCTTCCAGATAGACCCGGTAAGAATTATCCGTCATACGGGACAATAGCCGGTCCATTTGGGCGCGGTCGATGAATTTCATCCGGTAGGCGATTTCCTCGACACAGGCGACTTTCAGGCCCTGGCGTTGTTCGATAGTGGCGATAAAATTGCCGGCCGCCAGCATGCTTTCGTGGGTTCCCGTATCCAGCCAGGCGAATCCCCGCCCCAGTTTGATAACCTGGAGTCGTCCCTGGTCCAGGTAGGTTTGGTTGATTTCCGTAATTTCCAGTTCGCCCCGGCGGGATGGTTTCAATTTCCGCGCGATCTCGACGACATCGGGGCTGTACATGTACATTCCGGTGACGACATAATTCGATTTGGGGCGGTGCGGTTTTTCTTCGATAGCGACGGCTTTACCTTCGCGGTCGAATTCAATCACTCCGTAACGCCCGGGATTATGAACATAATAGGCGAAAATAAGGGCGCCGCTTGCGAACTGGCGTACCGCCCGATGGGCGCTGTATTCGCCGTAGAAGATATTATCTCCCAGAATCAGGGCGACATTATTGGAGCCGATGAATTTCTCCCCTATCACAAAAGCCTGGGCAATGCCCTCCGGTTTGTCCTGAACGGCATACTCCAGGGACAATCCCAATTCGTGACCGTCACCCAGGAGGGATTGAAAAAGCGGCTGATGTTTCGGAGTGGTAATAATGAGAATGTCGCGGATGCCCGAGAGCATCAGGGTCGAAAGGGGGTAATAGATCATCGGCTTGTCATAGACCGGCAGGAGTTGTTTGCTGATGACGCGGCTGACAGGGTAAAGGCGGGAACCGTTTCCGCCGGCCAGGATAATACCTTTCATTTTGTTCAAGGTCTGATTTCCTTCAGAGGTAAAATCTCCCCGGAATACTGCCGGCGATAATAATCCTGGAAACGGCTATCGGCGGCCTTCTCCATCCAGGAGCGGTGATCAATATACCATTTGACGGTGCGGCGGAGATTAATATCAAAGGGAAATTCGGCCCGCCAGTCGAGTTCTTTTTGGGCCAGTGAAGAATCCAGGGCATAGCGGCGATCATGGCCGGGGCGATCGGTCACAAAGGAAATCAATTTTTCCCGCGGACCGCCCCCCAGGATTTCATCCATAATCCGGCAGATTTGTTTCACCAGGTCGATATTGGTAATTTCATTTTGCCCGCTGATATTATATGTGGCGCCGGGGCGGCCGTTTGCATAGGCTTTCTCGATAGCCCGGCAATGGTCTTCGACATATAGCCAATCCCGGATATTTTGTCCGTCGCCGTAGAGTGGGATAGATTGATTCAAAAGGGCTCTGTAAATGGTCAAAGGAATAAGTTTTTCCAGGAATTGATAGGGGCCGAAGTTATTGCCACTGTTCGTGATAACGGTGCTCAGGGCATAGGTTTGGTGGTAGGCGCGAACGAGATGATCGGCGGCGGCTTTGGTGGCGGCGTATGGCGAATTGGGGCGGTAGGGGGTGTTTTCATCGAATAAAACGGCTCCGTTTGTCGACCCGAAAACCTCGTCAGTGGAAACCTGAAGAAACCGTGATTTCTTCGGATCGCAGTTAAGTCGTCGAAATTCTTCCAACAGGTTGAATGTCCCCAGAATATTGGTTTCGACAAAGACGCCTGGCTCAAGGATAGAGCGATCGACGTGGGTTTCGGCGGCCAGATTTATGACGCCATCGGGCCGGTACCGGTCAAAACAGGCGCCCAGAGCTGCTCGATCCCGCAGGTCAATATTCTCCCAGCGATAATTACGATAGGAATTCATGGTTTCGACATTCCCGGCTCCGGCGGCATAGGTGAGGCAGTCCAGATTAACGAAGAGTATTTGCGGTCGGCGAGGGAGAAGATAATAAAATAAATTAGCTCCGATAAATCCGGCTCCCCCGGTAATAAAAATCGTTTCGTCCCAGGTTTCTGTTGGCTTCATCTTTACCTAAATTCCCAAAGTGATCTGACGAGAGGAAAATAACAAGAAAGCCGGCGTAAGTCAATAAAGAGGGCGGACGGATAATCGGGTTCCCGGGATTGCCCCAAGCCGACCCGCGAATTGGGATACACTTTCAATTTCGGCTCAAACGGTCCGGGAATATTTATATGGCGGCCAAGGCGCTTTCGTAATATTCTAACCTTCCAAAAGGTATAATAATTCATGCTGAAAACATCACTGGCCAATCTTTTTCTGCGGGGACTGACTCTGGGGAGCAAGTTTTTCCTGCTTTTGTTTATCGCCCGGTATTTGACTCCGGAAGAACTGGGGGTTTGGGGGATTGTCTATATCACTATCACCATGTCGCTTCTGGTATTGGGCCTGGATTTTTACACCTTTACGACGCGGGAAATTCTGGCCGGCGAGCCTTCCCAGCGCGCCCGGATGCTTCGCGATCAAATGGTTTTCCACGGCCTGGTTTACCTGTTGGTTCTGCCCGTGCTTTTGGGGGTATTTTTTCTGAAGTTTATCGCCTGGAAGTATATTGTCTGGTTTTATCTGCTTCTGGTGCTGGAACATATCGCCCAGGAATTGTATCGGCTTCTGGTGGTGTTGTATCGCCCCACCATGGCCAACCTGGTCCTGTTTATTCGAAGTGGCGCCTGGGTCATATTAGCCCTGGGAGCCGGCTATTATGTCGATTCCCTGCGACAGTTGACGACTTTCTGGGCCGGCTGGGTAATGGGGGTATCGCTGGCCATAATTATTTCCGCCCGGGCCATCCGCGGGATGGACTGGGCCGGGGCGTTGGCCTCGCCGGTCGATTGGGAGTGGATAAAAAAGGGTGTGAAAACCGCTCTGCCGTTTTTTCTGGCCACCCTGGCCCTAATCGGGATAGAGTCGTCCGACCGCTATTTTCTGCAGTATTTTCAGGGCGAAGCCATCGTCGGCGCCTATACTTTTTACTATGGCATTGCCAATGTCATTCATGTTTTTATCTTAAGCGGCGTAATAATGATATTGTATCCGAAAATTATCGAATCCTGGCAGCATGGCCGGCTCGAGGAATACCGCCGGACGGTGAACAAGATGACCGGCGGCATAATCCTGGGTCTGGCGGTGATGTTGCCGGCCGCGTTTTTCGGTATCGGGATACTCCTGACTCTGGTCGGAAAGGAATTCTATAGCCAGCATCGCGGGGTATTTTTCATTATGCTGGGGACGGTCTCGGTCATGTCGCTGTCTTACATACCTCATTACATACTTTATGCCCGGGGTAAGGATAAAGCCATCGTCGTAAGCACCATTCTCGGTTTGGCGGTATCGCTGACGGCCAATGCCGTGCTGATCCCGGCTTATTCTCTCAAAGGCGCCGCCTGGGCCACCCTGATCGCGGTGACCGTAATGACACTGGCCAAGACGGTCGCGCTATATTCGGACAGGAACCAGGTTCCGGCCGGATATATCGACCGCGTGACGCCTGACAGCCCGGAATTGGTTTAGGATATGGCCGCCGCCAATCTATTCGCGGTCCATACCGGTCTGCAACACATGACCGTGACGCAGATGGTTCGCACTTTGCCGGAATTTCGGGAAGCGAGCAATATCATTGTCTTTGACATGCCGACCGACGGCCTGAATATGGTCAATTCGCTGTGGGCTGACGTGATAATCATCAAGCCGCCGATCGGAAGATATCGCATCGGCAGTGGGAGCGCGTGCCGCCGGACGGTTCTGGCCCTTGAAAAAACCATCGCGTCGTTCGAAAAGGTGCGTCTGTTTGTCTCGGATATCGAGTGGCCGCTCAATAATGCCCTGTATGGGTTATTTCGGGCGCGAAAGATGCCGGTCTGCAATTATCCCGACGGTATCGGGAGTCTCCTTTATTATCCCCCCACATTTAAAAGACAGCTCCGGAGCCTGGCCAAGAAATTAATCGGCCTATTGGGGGGCTTGCCGCACTATTTGTATCCCGGCGATATCATGGGATTAAATGCCGCCGATGCGGTCTATTCGCTTTTACCGGCGGCTTTGCCGCCGGATATAAATCCGCGAATAGTGGGAATTCCTCTTTTTCAACCTCAAGCGGTAAATGTCATCCCTGACAGTTGTCTTTTTCTGGGACAGGATTACGACCGCCTGTTTCCTCCCGAGGAGCATGCCCGGCTATGCCGGGAGGCCGCCGCTTTTGCCGCTTCGCTGGGGTATACCCGGAAGTTGTACAAGGGGCATCATTTTGCTAAGGCCCCGACCGAAAAGGAGGCCTTTTTATCCCGGGGATTTGAAATCCTGGCCGATACGCGACCTGTCGAAGAATTATTCATGACCTCCCAATTATCCTGTGTTATTTCCTACAACAGTTCCGCCCTGGTCCATCTGAAACTGATGTTCGGCGACAAGGTGAGGTGTATTTCCACCTTCAGCGACTGGACGTTTAAACATACCATCATGGGCCGGGGCCAGGCTGAGACCATCTACCGGGTCTTCGATTTAAGCGGCGTGGAAAGATATAATTGATTCGGGCTTTGCGGCTTATCCTTAAAAAAGTCTTGACCTTTTGGACGTCATGGCGTAGTCTTTGGGTGCCTATTGCGCCCGCACGCAACGAGGGGATTGGCGCCGGATAGTCCGGATCGCCTGACCAATTTTATGCATCATGGAACAAGGGTGCTGACGCCTCCCGGGAAGGATTGGGGATGGTCGAAGGAAATTCTGAAAAACCGCCGTTGCCGACTAACATATTTGTCATTCATACCCCACTCCAGCATTTGATTGTCTCACAAATGGTGATGGGCGTCCCGGAATTTGAAGGCGCTCCGAATATTCTGGTTCTGGATATGCCGTCGGATAATCTCGATATCGATCGTTCTCTGTGGGCGGAGATTTTGCCTTTGAAACCGCCGGTGGGAAGATATTTCATAGGGGACGGGAGTAACTGCCGCCGGACCCGGGAGAGAATAAAATCTCTGATAAAGGCCAAGGGCCGGTCGCGTTTATTCGTTTCCGATATTGAGTGGCCGTTAAACAATGCCCTGTACGGCCTTCGCCTTCAATATGAAGATTCCCAGGTGGGGATTTGCAATTTCCCGGATGGTTTGGGGAGTCTTCTGGTTCGCTATCCGCGGTTCAAACGCCGCTTGCGGAGCCTGGCCAAAAAAATTATCGGTCTCATGGGTGGGCTGCCCTATTATTTTTATCGTGGCGATATAATGGGATTGTCGGCCTGCGATGCCATATATTCGCTTTTGCCCACGGCTCTTCCGGCCGCACTCAATCCCCGCATCAGGGGAATCCCGCTTTTTAAAGCCCGCGCCGTGAATCCAATCCCCGACAGTTGCCTATTTCTGGGGCAGACATATGAATATCAGTTTTCCCCCGGAGAACATCTCCTTCTGTGTCAGGAAGCGGCCGATTTTGCCCAAAAACTGGGGTACCGGAATAATTTTTACAAGCCGCATCATTTTTCCAAAAAAGATACCGAGAAAAAAATATTTCTGGAGCGCGGATTCGCCTTATTCGACAATCCCCATCCGGTCGAGGCGGTTTTCCTGGATCGTCAAATGTCCTGTGTCATTTCTTACAATAGTTCGGCGCTGGTTCATTTGAAACTGATGTTCGGGGATAGGGTGCGTTGTATATCATGTTTCAATACCTGGTGTAATAAATATACGATTACCGGGGAGACGTCCTTGAAGACGATCACCGAGTTATTCGCCAGGTGCGGGGTTGAAATATATGACCCGGTGGACTTTAATTCCGGGCCGTAACTGTTAAAAATTTGAACAGTTGGTCGATAGACATATTATTGATGTATAATGTTGCAGGGCAAAGGACAATAGCCACAAAAGGGCAGGAAAGGGATTCCTGCGCCGACAGGTCGCAGAAAGGGTATTTTTGCCCGGTTTTGCGACCGAGAAATTGACACGGAAAGCAAACGGGCCGGCCTGATTGAGGCCTTCATGGGTGGCCGGTTCGACAAGAGGCGGGAGATATTATGCGCTATTACCAGTTAGATTCCTCAGGGAATAATGACCAAAATTCAAAGACTTGCGTCATTTTCGGAGGGGCCGGCTATATCGGCACCAATCTGGCTCGCCATTTTCTTTCAAGAGGGAGGTTCAGTCATGTGCATCTGGCTGATATCCGGAAATCGCCCTTGGAAGGACAACCGGGAATATCTTGCAGCCATACCGATGTGCGGGGAACCATATCCCCGGAATTGACCGATAACGCGCCCGATTGGATTGTCAATCTGGCGGCCGTACACCGCGAGCCAGGGCACCAGCCTCATGAATATTATGAAACCAATATATTTGGGGCGCATAATGTTACGCGATACGCGGAGGTGGTCGGGTGCCGCCAGATATATTTTACCAGCAGTATTGCAGTCTATGGGCCGACCGAAGGTCCCACGGAAGAAACCACCCCCCTGAAGCCTTCGACACCTTACGGCGGATCCAAACTGGCGGCGGAAACGATTCATCGCCAATGGTTTGAAAGACAAAAGGGGAGACGATTATTGATTGCCCGGCCGGGGGTAATATACGGCCCGGGGGATCCGGGAAATATTTTGCGAATGATCAAGGCCGTCAAAAAAGGGTACTTTGCTTTTCCCGGCTCGCCATATATCTTTAAGTCTTACGGTTATATATACGGGCTTTTGGATAGTATCGATTTTGTAATGGACAGCGACGAGGCCAACCTGGTTTACAACTACGTGGAATACCCCACCGAACCTCTGGGGCGACTGGTGAACATAATCAAGGCGCATCTGGATACCCGGGCTTTGATTTTGCCCCTGCCATTGTCGTTGTTGATGCCTCTGGCGCGAACAATACAGGTGGTGCTCGGAAATAAGAACCCGATCCATCCGGTACGGGTCAAGAAGGCCGCCACACCGACCCATATTATTCCCGCCCGTCTTCGGGAAATGGGCTTTTCTTTCCGGTACACGTTCAGGGATTCGCTGGAACACTGGCAGAATATTTCGCCAGCTGATTTCGGCCGGACCGTTGTCTCGAACCCGGCTTCAGTGACACTTCGCCGCCAGGCCGAGGTTATCCCGGAGGCCGGTCAGACGCAAAGCAGAAAAGAGGATGAGGTGACTGTGTGACAACTTCGCCGGGTGCCCCCGCCGTCGATTTTTCCTCCCTGCGGGTGGCTATCGTCCATGAATGGTTCATCACCTATGCCGGGGCCGAGCGGGTAGTGGAGCAGATGCTCAATGTTTTTCCCCAGGCCGACCTTTTCGCCGTGGTTGATTTTCTGCCGCCGGATGAGAGATGGTTTATCCAGGACAAAAAAGTTACTACTTCCTTCGTGCAAAAATTGCCGCTGGCCCGAAAACTGTACCGTTCTTACCTGCCTTTCATGCCCCTGGCGGTGGAGCAGTTCGATGTCAGCGGCTACGACCTGGTCATATCCAGCAATCATGCCGTGGCCAAGGGGGTCATCACCGGGCCGGACCAGATGCATATCTGCATGTGTTATTCGCCGATGAGATATGCCTGGGATTTGACTCACCAGTATTTGCGGGAATCGGGACTGAATAGCGGTCTGAAGAGCTGGCTGACCCGGATACTCTTGCACCGGGTGCGGATGTGGGATTATCGGACGGCCAACGGGGTCGACGAATTTATCGCCATTTCCGATTATATCGCCCGGCGTATCAACAAGGTTTACCGCCGCCCGGCCTCTGTCATATATCCTCCGGTGAATGTCGACAAATTCGAGTTGAGCCGAAATAAAAAGGATTTCTATTTCGCGGCCTCCCGCATGGTCCCTTATAAGAAGATGGATTTAATCGTGGAGGCTTTCACGCGCCTGGGGGATCGTCAGTTGATCGTGGCCGGTGAGGGACCGCAGTTGCAGAAAGTGAAAAAACTGGCCGGCCCGAATATCACCTTCCTGAATTATCTTCCTTTCGAGACTTTGAAAAAATATCTCTCCGAAGCGCGCGCCTTTGTTTTTGCCGCGGAGGAGGATTTCGGCATAATTGCCGTCGAGGCCCAGGCCTGCGGAACCCCCGTGATTGCTTTCGGAAAAGGCGGCGCCGCCGAAACGGTGCAGGAGGGTGTAACCGGTCTGTTTTTTGACCGTCAGGAGCCGGATTCTCTTATTGCGGCCATCAGGCGGTTCGAAAAACTTGAGCCGTCGCTTAACTCCGAGAAAATACGCGAGCACACCCGCCGGTTCGTGCCCGAGAGATTCCGCCGGGAGTTTTCGGGATTTGTCGCCCGGGCGCTGGACCGCGACCGGGGTGAAAGTTCCCCTGATAATCGTCCGGATAAGGACGATATCGTCTTGCCCCGAAAGAGGGTTAGTTTTCTCTTCCGGGGTAAGGATTCCGAGCCACGCCAGGAAATCACGAAGACCGAGGGATAGCGGTCCGTATTCTGCCGGGACGGAATAAATAACGGTGCAAACCTGATGGGGCTGATTTTCGGCCTATCTGCAATCGGTAAGTGGAATGGAATCATCCCTGCCTTCCCATAACAGCCGGCCTGTCAATTATCACACGCGCCTGGAAATTGTTCTCCTGACGCTCTTTTTCTTGTTCCTCCTGGTTTTCCCCAAGGGGGGGATAAAAATCGGCAAGATTCCCATTACTTGGGGGTATATTTTAATTGCCCTGACCGGATTCGTGTTCTTCTTTATTTCGCTGGCCCGAGGTCTGGAAACTTCGCGTCAGCGCTGGCTGGCCATCCTGGCGGCGATGCCGTTTCAATGTTATCTTATTCTGGTTTTTCTGGCCAACGGCTACCTGAATTTCGGGTTTGCCATGTCCATGATAATCGGATTTGTGGCGCTTCCCTGGATATTTGTCTTTTTTCTCGGGAATTATCTGGACGATTTCCATCCCCGGTATCTTTTAAATCTTATTCGCCACGGCATTTTCTGGGTGGCGGTCTACGGCATCGTGTTGTTTTTCTATCGCGCCCTGACCGGAGAATGGCTGGAAATTCCCTTCTTGACCATCAATTATGGGGATATCGGCGCCCTGGATACTAAGTTCAATGTTCGCTTCGGCTTCCTGCCCAAGTTGATAGCGACTTACAACAACGGCAATATCTACGGGGTAAGTATTCTAATGTTTTTGCCCCTTTTTGACAGATTGGAGAAGAGTCGGTGGAAATCGGCGATTGTCAAACTGTCGCTTATCTTGACCCTGTCACGGACGGTCTGGATGGGTCTGTTATTTTATGAACTTTTCGTCCAATTATATTTAAACCGGTTTTCGGTCAAGAGGCTGTGGCAAAGCGCTCTGCTTTTGACCGGGGTGGTGGTGTCTATTGTCATTATTGCCTTCTTTGTTTTGGGCGGGGGAGCTGCCTTTCTTTTCGATCCCAATCTGGGCGGACGCGCCAAGCAACTGGCCCTTCTGGATAACCTGGCCATTGTGACGCATTTGCCTCTCATCTCTATCGCCGAGATGGTCTATCTTTCGGTACTGGAGCGTCTGGGGATCCTGGGATTGGTGCTTTATCTCCTGATGATGGCCACGCCGCTGTTTATAAACCTGGGAAGCAAAGCGCCGCTTAAACGGGCCTTTATCGCCGGGGTGGGGATGTATCTTTTCGTTTCGCTTTCCGACGGCGCCAGTTCGTTTATCCCGGTCCTGGCCTTTTTTTGGTTTATGGCTTCCCTGGCCGTCAGCCGCGACCCTTATTTTGACCGCCCGGATGTACCCGATTTTACGAGCCGGGCAACTGCCCCGGTCGGAGTTAAGATTGACGTCAAGAGACCGGAACGGCGTCTGAACATATTCGACCTGGCCGGCTTCATTTTGCGCCATAAAAAAATAGTCGGGACGGCGGTGATGGCCGCTGTGGCGGTCATGACCGTGATAATGCTGATTATTCCCGGCCAGTATGTATCCCGCGCCAGTATCCTGCCCTCGGAAAACCCGGAGACTCTTCAAAATTACCGGTATTTTTCCTGGCTGGGGATTTTGTATAAGCCGTTCGATGAGAGTTCCTCCATGATGTTTCCTTCCATATTGCGTTCCGAGCGGATCCGCGATTCCCTGGTGCTGGCGGAGTACCGGTTCGAGCATGACGGAAAAGAAATGGTTCTGAAGCCTTCGGAGTACCTGGGAACCGATAACCCGGATGAACTCAAAAACAAATTTGAAAGTATATTCAAGATCGAATATGACTGGCATGGCGACGGGGTGATTTATCTGGTGGCGGCGACGCGTTACCCCGGATTTTCCCAGGCCTTATTGAACCGGGCCCTGGCGGAATTGGAAAAATTCAATAATCAGAAGCAGCAGACCAAAGGCCGTTTTCGTCTGGATTTTTTGAACCGGGAGTTAATGTCGGCCAAAGCCGAAAGCGACCTGGCCGAATCACGCCTGATCGCTTTCCAGGCCGCTAATCGGGATTGGGAGAATAGTACCGACGCCTCCCTTTTGCGGGAATTGGGTCGCCGGGAACGTCAGGCCAAAGCGGCCCGGCGAACCTGGGAATGGCTTTTCGGCGAGTATCAAATGGCGCAAATGAAAACCCTGCGCGACACCCCGACCCTGAAAATCCTGGATCGCCCCACTCTACCGGAATCGGCCCTATTCCCGCGGAAAATATTCTCGATTTTTATCTTCGGGATAGCGGCTTTTCTGGGGACAATCTGGGCCTTGCTGGCGCTGGAGACTTTTCGCGACACGACCGGCCGGAGTGTCAGGGAATTCTGGACGGAATTTAAGGAAAATATCCGGTCCGAAACCCCGGCCGGGGTTTAAAAAGTTTATATGATAAAGTGGAGAATATTTGAGGAATTTCGATTATATTATAAGAGATAATTATTCAGAGATTTAACATGAGCGAACAAAGCGAAATATTCAAAGGTCTGGCCGCGGTCATAAGGTTGACTCTGGCTAATCGCCGGCTGATAATCTGGTTTACGCTGGGCGTGATGGCCCTGGTCACGATTTATGTTTATATCCTGCCCAACCGGTATACTTCGAGAGCCTCGATACTGCCTTCGGGCAAAAAAGACAGTTTTGCGACCCTGAAGCAACTGGCGGGAGTCAGCGGCAGCGCGATCGATTTTGAGGAAAATTCGTCGGCCCTGTTCCCGGAAATTCTCAAATCCGACCAGGTCCGCAACGCCGTCGTGGAAAAGGAATTTACCTATAACGACGACGGCGAAACGAAGACTTTTTCTTTCCCTGAAAAATACAACACCGAAAACAAAGAAATATTACGCGAGGCCCTGGCCGGGATGACCAAAGTCACGGCCGACCAGATGACGGGTATTATCACCATCACGGTCACCACCAACTACCCTGACCTGTCCCAGAAAATCCTGCAACAGGTATTGCAGGAACTGGATAACTATAATCTCAATATTCGCCGTTCCCAGGCCAAGGAGAGCGAGCGGTATTTGGCGCGGGAACTGGCCGCCAAGGAAAAAGAATTGGATGAAGCCGAGGCCGGTCTGGAGCAATTCCGCCAGGCCAACCAGAACTGGTATATGACCAGCGACCCGGGGATTATGACCACCATGGGGAGACTTCAGCGCAATATCGAAATTATCACGCAAAATTATATGCTTCTTCGGGAGCAGTACGAACTGACCCGTTTGAATGTTCAGCGGGATATTCCGGTGGTCAATCTTCTGGACCCGCCTTCGTATCCTCATCTGAAATCCGGCCCCCGGCGCAAGATGATAATCGGACTGACGGGGATATTTTCGTTCATGGCCATTTTCGGCTATATTCTTCTGCGCGAGGCCTACCGCAAGGCCCGGTCCGGTCCCAACGCCGGGACATTGAGCGGCCTCGAAAGCGAGTTTGTCAGGGCTATCCCGGTGGTGAACCGGCTGTTTTTGAAACGCCGGCAGGAGCAGACGAAGTAGTAAAAGGGCGATAATTTAATATGACGTGTATGGCAGACCTTTCGGTCTGCCATTTTTTATACTGGTAGACTAGGAGAAGAAATAATGATTTGCGGTCAGATCACATTCCCGATTAAATCGGGAACAGGACCTGACTGAACTTCCGGGAAGCCCAAAAAGTAATTTTGGGACAACCTCGCTACATCTGCCATACACGGTATTAATTGCCATTGTTCCGCAGTTCCTGGCACGCCGTAGCCAAGAATGTCGGGTTTCTCGTTCCGCCTGACGGCGTCTCTCGGAACCACGACCTACAAATATCTCGGAACCGCGACCTACAAGACTTACCCAGAGACATTTCGGAAATATAATAATAGATCTAACAAATTCTCGGCAGTTGTTCGCCGGAAAGCATCGGCAGGATTCTTTCCCCGCCGATAGAACTCCTGACAATCACCAAGCCGTCACGCCCGGATAAGACTTCGCCGATTATCACGGCGTCACGCCCGACCTCATGTCGGCGCATTATGGCGGCCGCTTTGTCGGCGTCGGAAGGCTTAACGAAGGCGGCCAGACGTCCCTCGTTGGCGACATGGAAGAAATCGAGTCCCAGCACTTCACAAAAGGCCTGTACCGCCGGGGTTACGGGCACCAGGGATTCTTCAATCTGAAAGGAAAATCCGCAGGTCGAAGCCAACTCATTTAGAGCCGAGGCCAGCCCGCCCCGGGTTAAATCTCGAAGACAGTGCACCTCAATATCGTCGTCTATCAAATCCAGAACCATTTCGGCCAGAGGCGCGGAGTCGCTTTCGATTTTTCCGGTAAATCCCAGGGCCTGACGAGCGGCCATGATGGCCATGCCATGCCGTCCCAGGTCGCCGTTGATGATTATCTTGTCGCCCGGCCTGATGGCGGTCGGGCCGATATCCTGATCATGCTCAATGACACCGATGCCGGAGGTATTGATAAAGATGGCATCGGCCTTGCCCCGTTCCACGACCTTGGTGTCCCCCGTGACGATATTAACACCACCATTGCGGGCGGCTTCGGCCAGGGAAGCGACCACCTTCCAGAGCGTCGCCATGGGCAGGCCTTCTTCGATTATAAAGGCGGCGCTCATATAAAGGGGGCGGGCGCCGCGGGCCGCCAAATCGTTGACCGTTCCGTGCACGGCCAGGGAGCCAATATCACCTCCCGGAAAGAACAATGGCGAGACGACGTAAGAATCGGTGGTGAAGGCGATTTTGTTTTGAGGAAGTAGCAGGAGGGCGTTGTCGTGTTTTTCCCGAAGGATGGGATTATCGAAAGCCGTCAGGAACATTTTATCGATCAGAGCATTGGTTAAAGTCCCGCCGCCGCCGTGAGCCAGGAGTACCGTCGGGTATTCGCTCAAGGGAATCGGGCAGGCTAATTGAAAATTCTTTTCGTCGCTCATTTTATTTACAATCCCAGAAATTGTATCGACAACCCGCAAACCAGGATGGTTCCGCCGGCGATGGCATGAATATATCGTTCCATGCCGGATATAGGGATTCTATTCACTCCCGCCCGCAATATGAGGACGGTGGTCAGCATGGTGGCAATGGTCACGAGGCTGAATATGGCCGCCACCAGGACCGCCCCGGCAACGTTTTTTTGGGCCGCCGGGTACATCAGGATGGGAATTAAAGGTTCACACGGCCCCAGGACGAAAACAATAAACAACACCCAGGGGGTCATAGATGGCTTGGTCGCCCCATCGACCGAAGCGTGGGCGGCATCCTCGCTGGTTGTGGGGATGGTGTGCTTACCCAGATGGATATGGCCGTGCGGCTCCTTGTTTTTTATGGCTCGACGCATACCCCAGATGAAATAAACCAATCCGAAGGCGATCAAAGCCCAGGCGGCCAGTTCGCCCCGGACCGACTCCACCGCTTCCAGTCTGGAGACGGCAATTCCCAACCCAATTCCGATAAGCCCGATCACGACCGAACTTAAGACATGTCCCAGGCCGCATAAAATCGTAACGAGCGTTGTTTTAAGCAGCGACCATCGGCCGGAGCGGGACATGACCACAAAAGGGAGATAATGATCCGGCCCCAGGACGGTGTGAATAAACCCCAGGGCGGCGGCGGTCAGGGCCAGAAGTGGCAGGGATTCGTTCATAAAATTTACTCTTCCGGAATTAATTTCATGGAGATAATATTAATGTATTAAGGTTGTTTGCGATAGCGATAATATGCGGCACAGGCGCCCTCGGAGGAAACCATCGTAGCCCCCAGGGGGTGTTCGGGCGTGCAACGGTTGCCGAAAAGGGGGCAATGGTCCGGTTTTAGCACCCCTTTTAATACTTCGCCGCTCCGGCACTCGGTTGACTCCTGAACATGGTAGTCCCGTAAACCGAAATGAAGTTCGGCATCGAAGGCGGCGTATTCGGGGCGAAGTTTCAAGCCGCTGTGGGGAATAACGCCCAATCCCCGCCAGGCCCGGTCGGTTGGTTCGAATACCGTATCCATCAGCTGCAACGCGGCGGGGTTGCCCTCGCGACGGACGGAGCGGGCGTAATGATTTTCCACGATATATTCGCTCTTTTCCAGCAGAGCGACGGTATGATATATCCCCTGAAGCAGGTCCAGCGGCTCGAATCCGGTGACAACGATGGGGATTTTATATTTTTGTGCCACCGGTTCATAGGCCGCATAGCCGGTGATGGTGCAGACATGTCCGGCGGCCAGAAATCCCCGCACCAGGTTGTCTCTCTGGGATAAAATGGCTTCCATGGCCGGTATCACCAGAACATGCGCCGACAGCAGGAAGAAATTCTCAATTTTTCTTATGGCGGCCTGATAAACCGTCGCGGCGGTCGAAGGGGCGGTGGTTTCGAAACCGATGCCGAAGAAAACCACTTTCTTTTCGGGGTTTTCCGAGGCGATAGTCAGGGCATCGAGCGGCGAATAAACCACGCGGACATCGCCGCCGCCGGCTTTTACCGACAGGAGATCGGTACGACTGCCGGGGACGCGGAGCATATCCCCGAAGGAACAAAAAATTACTTCGCTGCGTTCGGTCAGCATAATGGCTTTGTCGACTGTCTCGACGGCCGTGACGCAGACCGGGCAGCCGGGACCGTGCACCAACGTGATTTTATCCGGCAGGAGTTGATCGATCCCGAAACGCAAGATGGAATGGGTCTGGCCGCCGCAGATTTCCATGATGGTCCAATTGCGGGTAGTGATTTTAGCGATTTGCCCGGCCAGGCGGCGGACATCCTCGGAGCGGCGGTATTCAAAAATAAATTTCATACACTTTGATTATTTCGGTATGGGTAATTCATAACGTTTCCAAACCCACCCTGAAGGGAGTGTTGAAAAACACTTGAACCGTCATTGCGAGGAGTGCCGACCGTAAGGTCGGTCGACGAAGCAATCTCAATGACAATGATTTGAGTAAAAATGAGATTGCTTCGCTTTGCTCGCAATGACATAAATGATGCTTCTGTAACGGGGCGTGAAGGGTGGATTACCGAGAGACTATCCATGATATGGCCGCTCAATTCTTACCGTTCTCTTTATCGCCGGCCTCGAACATTGCCTCCAAGTCGTCGAAGACGCGCCGGGCTTCGGCTTCATCGATGACCGTGATGGCGAACCCGGCATGAACCAGAACATACTGGCCGATTTTGGCCTCGGGAACAAAACTCAGGTTAATTTCCCGTTCCACGCCGCCGAAATCGACCTGGCCCAAAAGAGATAAGGGGGCTTCGCCGCTAATCGATTTTATCAATCCCGGAACCGCAATACACATAAAATTATCCTTTGTCAATCACGCGAATGGCGGCCGCGATTTGGCCCAACGCGATTCCGCCATCGTTGGGCGGCACTTGTCGATGCCAATAGGGAGTAAAGCCGGCTTGTTTTAAAAGCGAAATTGTCTTTTCGGTCAGATATTTATTCTGGAAGCATCCGCCCGACAGGACCACTTTTTCCCGTCCGGCCTTTTGGGCAATGGCCACAGTACTTCCGGCCAGGGCATTATGGAATCTGGCCGAAATTATTCTCGGTGCGACCTGTCCGGCGAAATCTTCCATTATGGCCAAAATCATATCCTGCCAATCAAGAACAAAACCTGACTTGCCGTCTAAATCGTCCACCTGGTTTACCTTAATATCATACGCTTCCTCGGTGATAAAGTCACCCAGAAGAAATTCCAACTCCATGGCGGCCTGGCCTTCGAAATTGTTGACCCGGCGGATATTCAGCAGGGCCGCGACAGCGTCGAAGAGACGGCCGATACTCGAGGTTTCCGGGCAATTCAATTTCTGCGCCAGGATTTCTTCCAGGGCGCTCAACTCATTGCTCTGAAAATAATTCGTTATGGTCGATGCGCCGACTTTCGACTCATCATCGGCATTTAACTCATATAATAACCCCAGGGCTGCCCGGCGGGGTTCCTTAATCGCTTTTTCGCCGCCGGGGAGAGGAAATCGCCGCAGGGACGCCAGCCGGTTATACCCCTTTTCATCGATCGATAAAAACTCCCCGCCCCAAATGGTCCCGTCGGGGCCATAGCCGGTGCCGTCCCAGGCCACGCCCAAGACGGGCGGTTCGATATTATTATCCGTCATGCAGGATAGGATATGAGCGTAATGATGTTGCACCGTGATAATCTCGCCGCCGTATTTTTTGGCGTACTGGGTCGATTGGTAATCGGGGTGAAGATCGCAGGCGATTTTCACCGGTTTATTTTCATAAATTTGTGTCAGGTGATTGACGGTGCGGCGGAAAGACTCAAAGGCCAGGGGTGTTTCCATGTCGCCGATATGCTGGCTTAAAACTACCTGGTTTTCGATTGTAATGGCCACGCTGTTTTTCAAATGCGCTCCCACGGCCAGGCATGGGGGGGCAATTCTATCGAGTATTACCGGTAACGGAGCATATCCCCGGGCGCGGCGCATCATCATTTCGCGGCCGCCCATGATTCTCACCACGGAGTCATCGACCGGTCGGGCAATGGGGCGATCATGAATCAGAAATATATCGGCGATATTCTGAAGTCGCTCGCGCGCCTCGCGTTCGTCGATACAAATCGGCTCGTCGGTCAAATTGCCGCTGGTGGCGACGATAGGGAAACCCAGTTCGCGCATCAATATATGATGCAATGGTGTATACGGAAGCATAACCCCCAGCGCAGGGTTATTGGGGGCGACCTCTGCCGCCACGCCGGCATCGTTAATTTTCGCCAGCAGGACAATAGGAGACGCCGATGAGAGGAGTATCTCTTTTTCCAGAGGAGTCGTTTGGCAGTTTTTTTCAATCCAGGGTATATCCGGGGCCATGACCGCCAGCGGTTTTTCTTCGCGCTTTTTTCCCCGGCGGAGTCTTTGGATGGTATCGCCGTTACGCGCATCGACCACCAGATGAAATCCCCCCAATCCTTTAATGGCCGCGATACGCCCCTTCCGGATAGAATCAGCCGTTTCCTGCAAAGCGTCGTGACCGTTCGCAGTGACTTTGTCCCCGGCCGTCCATAATTCCAGGTGTGGCCCGCAAACCGGGCAGGCGTTGGGCTGAGCATGGAAACGGCGGTCGCGCGGATTCTGGTATTCTTCGCGGCATGACGGGCACATGGTGAATTTATTCATGGTGGTATACGGCCGGTCATAGGGGAGAGCCGTAATAATGCTGTAACGAGGTCCGCAATGGGTGCAATTGGTGAAGGGGTAGAGATAGCGGCGGTTTCCCTTATCGAATATTTCGTTCAGGCATTCCGGGCAGACAGCCAGGTCGGGCAAAATCAGAGCGGTTTTGCGCTCGGCTGTCAGTGAAGGACGGATGATGAATTCCTTTTCGTACCCATCGAGGGGGGGAAGTTTTTTGACGTCGATAGACTGGATGGTGCAGGCCGGCGGGTGTTCTTCGGCCAGCCGTTTTTTGAAATTCTCTATGGCGAGGACATCACCCTCGACTTCGATAATTACCCCCGAGGAATCATTGGCTACCCAGCCGGTCAGATGCTCGCTTTCGGCCAGGCGATAGACAAAAGGCCGGAACCCCACCCCCTGCACCGTCCCTTTGACGGCCAGCCGGTTACGCGTGGTGCGAATAAAGGTAATCATGCAATATGGGCCAGGTATTCCTTAAGTTGCGCCTTCAAGAAAGACACCAGCGATTCCATGCCTTCGTCGGTTTTGGCCGAAAGCGTGAAAAGTTTAGTATCCGGGGCGATTTTTTTAATGTCACCCTGTACTCTTTCCCGGTCAAAGGGGACATAGGGCGACAGGTCGATTTTGTTGATGACGATGACATCGACCCGTCCGAACATGGTCGGATATTTGGCGACTTTGTCATCGCCCTCGGGAACGCTCAAGATCACCACCCGCAAGTGTTCGCCGAGACGGTAACTGGAAGGGCAAACCAGGTTGCCCACGTTTTCAATGATCAGGAAGCCGTCGCGCGGCAGAGCGGTTTTCTCGAGAGCCTGTGACACCATGCCGGCATCGAGATGGCAGGCCCCGCCGGTATTTATTTGCACCACCGGGATACCCAGTTTTTCCACCCGTTCGGCGTCACGGGTGGTGGCCAAGTCACCCTCGATAACCGAGAGGGGAATTTCCCCTTTAAGTTTTTGGGCCAGGGCTTCCACCAGGGAGGTTTTGCCGGCTCCGGGAGAACCGAGAAGATTAATACCGAAGGCCCGGTGTTTTTTCAGCAGGGCTTGATTGGCCGCGGCTATTTCATCGTTGGCGGCCAGGACCTTTTTGGCAATAATTAATTCCATGATTTGTATTCGCTTTCAATCGGGGATGGTAATTGATTCCAGGCGGAATTCGCGGCCGCCTTCGATTCTGATATTTTCGCTTCCGCAACTGGGGCAGGAGAGGGTCCATTCCTCCACGGCGGATTCCTCGTGACAATTTTGGCAAAGGCATCGAGCGGGATGCTCAATAAGGATCAGCCGGGTTTTAGTCCAGCCCATTTCGGAGCCGTAAGTTTCAAAAGCGAATCGGAAAGAATCGGCGTTTACACCGGATAATTTCCCGATAATCACCGTCAATGATTCGGCGGTTCCGTTATGGCCGGCCCGGTCCATTTCCTGGCGAGCCAGTTCCAGTAGGTCTTTAACCAGCGATAATTCGTGCATAGACTGTTTTCTTCACAAAGAACGCGGCGGCCCGGCCGCCATTTGCGGTAAGTATAATAAAAAAAGAAAAAATAAGCGGGAAAATATGGCTGACGACAATGAATTTGTGCTATTTCAATAAGCTTGCAAGTCAATGGCAGTATTGGTTTTTGCCGTCCCTTAAGGTATTTTGCGCAATTTTCCAAGAGACTTTACGGCTATAATCCAACAACTAACATCTCCCTAATAATTTTCTAACAGGCCGGGATATATTACCCTGCGAAACAGGGATGAACTATTTTCGCTATGACAGGCGAAAGCAATGAAGGAAATTCGAAAATCTTGAGAGGCTAAGTTATGAGAATGTGCAATTGGGGGAACATGAGGCATCGATTTATAGGAGACAGGAAAATGAGCCTGCCATTTTTCGGTCTGGTGATACTCCTTATGGTCGGGACATATCCGACGGCTTGGGCCAAGAGCGGCAATATTTCCGGTCATGTGATCGATAAAGAAACCGGCGAGCCGGTCATCGGCGCCAGCATTCAGATTCTGGGAACGCAGATGGGCGGCATGGCCGACCTGGACGGGAATTTTATGGTGCAGAGAATTCCCGGCGGGACGTACATGGTAATGGTCAGCGCCGTCGGGTATTCCAAAGTGGAAATATCCGAAGTGGCAGTGCAGCCGGATAATTCCACCCGCCTGGAAATCACCCTGGAGCCGCAGGCCCTGGAAGGCAAAAAAATTACGGTCACGGCTCGCGCTCTGGAAAATACGGAAGCCAATCTTTTGCGGCAAAGGCAGAAATCGGTGACGATCAGCGACGCCATCAGCGCCGAGGCTATATCGCGTTCCGGTTCCGGCGATGCCGCCGATGCCCTGGAGCGGGTGACGGGTGCCAGTGTCGTGGATGGCAGTTTCGTGGTTGTCCGCGGCCTGGGGGGGCGTTACGGCAATGCCAAAATAAACGGCTCGGTGATCCCGACTCCGGATCCCGACGGCCGGGCGGTGCCCATGGACCTGTTCCCGACCAGCATGCTGGATAATATCACCGTGGAAAAGACTTTCACCCCCGATAAGCCGGGAAATTTTTCGGGCGGTTCGGTGGACTTGAATACCAAGAGCCTTCCGGAAGAATTAACGCTGTCGTTTTCCACCTCGGTGAAGTACAATCCCGAATCCAATCTTCGCGATGATTTCCTGGCGGCTCCCCGTTCCAGCACCGACTGGATGGGCTTCGATGACGGCATGCGGGAAATCCCCGAAATGCTCGATTCCGACCAGAATATCGGTGTCTCTCCGGGAGAGGCGCAATATAATCCGGAGGCCGCTTATCGTCTGGATACCCTGGCCAGCCAACTTAAATCTACCTGGGAACCAAAATCGCGACCTTCGCCTTTGAACCAAAGTTACTCTTTTACATTCGGCAATAACTACCTGCTGCTGGATCGTCCCCTGGGGGTTCTGGCCAGTTTGAGTTACAGCACGGATTATTCTTTCTATAATGACGGTCACATCAGTCGTTATAGCCGCCCCGGCGCGGGAGGGACGGCCCTTACCGCCGAAACCGACTTGACGGATATCCGCGGCAAGGAAGAAGTTCTCTGGGGCGGACTGGTGTCGGCCAGCTATCCCCTGCATCCCAATCACAAATTCACCGGTCAGTTCGTATATAATCGCCAGGGTTCGCAGTCGGCCCGCTATTTGACGGGCGAAGTCAACGAATCCGGTTTTACCGGGAACAGACGATTTGAGACCCGGACCATTGAATATGTCGAGCAGTCGGTGCGGAGTTTTCAATTGCGGGGCGAGCACTTTTTGGCCCCCTTCCGCGTGGAGTGGAACGGCGCCGTAACCCGTTCCGACCGCAGTGAACCGGATGTCCGCGATTTTTCGAACGATTACGCCATTAATGAGACTATCAATGAGTACGGCGACACCGTCTACGATACGACTTACGGAATAAGCACCAATCAATATGATTCGCCCTCGCATTATTTCCGCGACGTGGAAGAGAATAACGACGAGGTTAACGGCAAGGTGAGTTTCCCCCTGGGCCGGTTGAACGGCAGGGAAATTAAATTCACGACCGGGCTTTCCTATCTGGAAAACAAGCGCGATTTCAGCCAGTTACGGATCCAATATAATGAAAACCCGGGGCTTTTATTCGGCTGGGACGGCGATGCCGATTATTTCTATTCGGATGAGTATAATGGTATCGTCGATTCGACCATAACCATTCAGGTCCGGGACACCGTTTATTTCATCGATGTCCCTCCCTATTATATTCTGGATACTCTCGGTTTTGATACATTCAGGAATTACAATATCGGGGCGTATGTTATCCGCAACGACCAGGCCGGAAGCACCTTCAGCGGCGAGCAGAAAGTTTTTGCCTGGTTCGGGATGGCGGAATTGGATTTGCTGCCCAAACTGAAATTTGTGGGCGGGGCGCGCTATGAAGTCACGGATATGAGTATCACCAGCGCCTTTTTCGAAACGGATACGACCGGTCCCAAGGCTGATTTGATCAACGTCAAGGATTGGCTGCCCTCGGCCAGTTTGACTTACGGATTGACCGAGAGAATGAATATCCGTATGGCCTATGGGCGAACCCTGGCGCGTCCGACTATCCGCGAATTGTCGCCCATGTTCACCTATGAATTCGTCAAAGGTTTTATCTACCTGGGCAATCCGGACCTCAAGAGAACGTTAATCGACAATTTGGACTTCCGCTGGGAGTGGTTCACCGGCCCGGGAGAAATTCTGGCCGTCAGCGGTTTTTACAAATATTTCGCCGACCCGATTGAAAAGGCCATCGTCAGCGATCACTTTCAGATAAAATATCAAAATGTCGACCACGCCGTGGTTTACGGCCTGGAACTGGAAGCCCGTGAAAATCTTGGATTTTTGGGTAACCCATGGCGCAATTTCAATGTGGAAGGGAATTTTACGTGGGCCAAGTCGGAAGTGAAAATCCCCGATTACGAGTTGCGCAAGCGCCGCGATCACGACCCGGATGCTTCCGATACCCGGCCCTTGAACGGTCAGTCTCCTTATATCGTCAATTTGAATCTTAACTACAACAATCATGGCAGCGGTACCGATGCCACCCTGTTGTATGGGGTTTTCGGCAAGAGATTGTCCGAGGTTTCCGAAGGCGGCGTGCCGGATGTTTTCGAACAGCCGCGCCCGGATCTTGATTTCACCCTGTCGCAAAGAATCATGGGTGGTCTGAAATTCAAACTGGGCATCGGCAATATTTTGGACAGCAAGGTCAAGAAGACCATTGAGTTCAAGGATGTTGAGTACGTGGTCCAGGAATATTCGCGGGGCCGCTCGGTCTCGATGGGGTTGTCTTATACTTTGTAACCTTTTTCATATAGATTCTTATATAAAATCCGGGGATGGCCACGACACCCTCCCCGGGTTTTTTAATATTCGCGAAGCGACATGTCGCCGGTTGTGGCCGCCCTGTGGAAATCATAAAATCCGGCTGAATCGGAAGACGTTCTTGCACTTGAATATCTTTTCGGCCCGGAGCCTTTAACGCTTTTCTAATAAACCTGTCACAATGGCCAAACAGTGAAAGACTAATCTGGCGATGTCATCTAAAGAGTCTTTTTTGAGCGCGTGGAAAGACCGGCGGATGCCAGAGAATGAGAGCCCAAAAAAGTGTTGCAGAACCTGAAATTGAGAAACAAGCAAATTTAAGAGGAGGGGTTTACTCGACAGGGGAAAAATGTCAGCTCTGATAAAGATCGCTTCAAAAATGTTCAAATCGAAACCTTACCCTCGTGAAATCCAATAGGAGGAGGAAGATGTCTCGCAAGCTGTTCATGTTCTTAATCATTCTGGCGCTCCCGGCGGCGCTCTGGTCGTTCCCCGGCAATTGTCAATTTGCCGACACGATCGTCGTTTCCGGCAACGTCGGCGGTCAGACCTGGACCGAGAATAATTTGTACGTCATGGTCGGCCATACCGTCGTCGAGCCCGGCACGACTCTGACCATCAATCCCGGCACCATAATCTGGGGCGCTCCGGCGTTTTCCATATATGATCCGGCGGAATCCTGGGCGGGCGCTTTGATCGTGTCCCGCACCGCCACCCTTAATGCCATCGGCACCAGGGAAAAGCCCATCGTCTTCACGGCGGCCGGCGACAATCCGTGCGATCCCGATGATATCGCGTTCGGCACCCGGGAACTCTGGGGCGGCGTGGTCATCAACGGCCTGGCCGATATGAACAAGACCGATTCGGTCGACTATATCGAAGGTATCCCGGAAGAAGAGCAATATTTCTACTATACTACGTACAGCAGCGCCACTCCCAACGATAACGACAACTCGGGCACTATCAAATACGTCTCCATCCGCCACGGCGGTTTTGAACTGGGCGATGCCAACGAAATCAACGGTTTGACCATGGGTTGTGTCGGCGACGGCACCACTATCGATTATGTCGAAGTGTTGAACAACAAAGACGACGGTTTCGAATGGTTCGGCGGCACCGTCAATACCAAGCATCTGGTTGCGGCGGCGGGTAACGACGATTCGTTCGACTATGACGTCGGCTTCCGCGGCAAAGGCCAGTTCTGGTTCAGCTGGTACGATTCCGTTACCGGCGACAAGAACGGCGAATGGGACGGCGGCACGGTTCCCGAAGACGGAACGCCTTATGCCATCCCGACCGTTTATAACTTCACCTTTACCGGTGTCGGCGGTCCGCATATTGCCGGTCACGTTCCGGGCACCAAAAACAACTCTTTTATCGCCCTGGTTGACAATGCCGGTGGTCATTTCCACAACAGTCTTCTCACTTACGGCGCCAAGGATGCCGTGATTGTGGGCGACGAAGCCGGCGCCGATTCCCGCCAGCGTCTTGAAACCGGCGACATGAGTTTCAACAACAACCTAATCTGGAATTTCGGCGACTGGGCTCCGGGAGCGGCCAATACCATTCTCGACGTTGTGAACGCTCAATTCGTGGTCGATTATTTTCAAAACAATGCCGCCTGGACTTCCGTTTCGACCAACGCCAGCGGTCCGACCAACTTTTTTGATACTGATCCCCAATTCAGCAGCATGACCTGGTCCGATAACGCCGGCGCTCCGCTGACGGCGGCCCTGCAGCATGCCGGATTGGATCCGCGTCCGAACGCGGCCGGCCCGGCGGTGACGGGTGCGCTTTCTCCCATTACCGATCCGTTCTTTACCACGGCCAACTATAAAGGCGCTTTTGGCCCGTTCGAAACCCAGGTCAACGGCGATCCTAAACTGGCCAATCTCTGGACCCGCGGCTGGACATCACTGTGGGAACGCGGCATTCATCCTTTCATCTGCGGCGATTTCAACTATGACGACCAGGTCAACATTCTCGACGTTCTCGGGATGATTGACTGGAAATTCAAGGGCGGCCGTATGGGCATGCCGATTCGCGCCTTCAATATCAACGGCGTCGGCGGCTATAACAACGCCAATGCCATCAATATTCTCGACATCATTTATCTGATTGACTTTAAATTCAAAGGTGGACCGGCTCCGGCCTGTAACTGATTTCTTTCCTTCAGCAGTTCATCCCACCTGAATCTGCTATAGGGTCAAGCAGGCGGGTCAGATAGACCCGCCTGTTTTATTTGGGAAATTTGATAACCGGAATCTGAAATACAGTTCGAGAGGTTACTCATGTCGCTGCGTTTATAAATTATCCCAGTGATCCGACCGCCTTTTCCACCGCCTGAAGTATCTCGCACGATTTGACCAGGTCTTTCATGCGGGTATGGTCGGGGTAGAGCGGGCGATCGATATCGAGAAAGGCCACATGGCGGCGGACCATTTCCCGGGCCGCGGAGGTGCCTTTGCCGAATTTATACTCGCGGAGGTCGAGTCCCTGGGCCGCGGCCATGAACTCGATTCCCAAAACGCCGTAGGCATTGTCCAGAATCTGGAAATTCTTGATGGCCGTATTCATGCCCATGGAGACGAAATCTTCCTGGTCGGCGGCGGCCGGTATCGATTGCACCGAGGCCGGGGCCGAGAGGATTCTCTGCTCGACGATCAGGGTATCGGCCGTGTACTGCGACAGCATCAGCCCCGAAAACATCCCGGCTCCCCTGGTTAAAAACGGCGGCAGGCCCACCGAAAGGGCGGGATTGTTGAGGCGGTTCATCCGCCGCTCCGACAAAACCGAAACCATGGTCACGCAGTACCCGGCCATATCCATGGGGACCGCCACCGGCGAGCCCTGGAAATTGGCGCCGGATAATTGCAGGTTTTCCTCGGGGAAAAAGATGGGATTGTCGCCGACCCCGTTCAATTCTACTTCCACCTGGGAGCGGGCGTACGCCAGGGCGTCGTGGGCGGCTCCGACCACCTGCGGCGTGGAGCGCATGGAGTAGGCATCCTGGACTTTACATTTTATTCTTCCCTCGTACAAGTCACCGTCGGCGATGATTTTCAAAATGGCCCGGGCCGAACGGACCGCCCCGGGAAATCCCCGGACTTCGTGGATTTTCAAATTATAAGGCTTCATGTTGGCCTTGAGCGCCTCCAGCGACATGGCTGCGGCGATTTCCGCCTGCTTGAGCCAGTTGTTGGCGTCGTACAGGAATAGGGCGCTCATGGCCGTGAGCATGTTAGAGCCGTTTATCACGGCTAAGCCGTCGCGGGCCTTCAAACCGGGGATGGGTATGCCGGCTTTTTCCATGGCCGTTTTCCCGTCGTATAACTCCCCTTTGTAATAGGCTTTGCCTTCGCCCATCATCAACAAAGCCATCTGGGCCATGGGGGCCAAATCCCCGCAAGCCCCGACCGAGCCTTTCTGGCAGACGAAAGGTGTCACGCCCTTGTTGAGCATTTCCACCAGGGTCTGGGTTACTTCAAGGCGTACCCCGGAGTTGCCGTGAGCATGAACATTAATGCGGCCGGTAATCATTCCCCGAACATAATCCAGCGGAGCCGGGTCGCCGATTCCGGCGGCATGGTTGTAAATGAGATATTTCTGAAAATCCTGCACCTGTTCGTCGTTAAGAACCACCTCGGAAAATTCGCCGATCCCGGTGTTGACGCCATACATGATTTCATGGGCGTCGATTTTTCTTTCCAGCATGGCGCGGCATTTTTTAATCCGCTCCACCGCGTCGGGGGCCAGTTCCACCTTTTCGCCGTGGCGGGCGATGGCGTTAAGTTTTTCTATGGTCAGGCCGGAGCCGTTCAAAACTATGGTCATATATACCTCGAATGATAAATTTAAATTTCTACGATGAGATGGGGGCAGATGTGAACGAGGCCGGGCTCATTCGTCCTGAAGCCCCGAGGAGCTCTTGGGCTGATAACGCGAAATAGCGGTGGTCAGGGCCGAAGCCGGGGCATAACTTCTCCCCCTTAAAAGCGACCGCCGAAAAGTATTTTCCATACCTATAAAGATATATTTCGGGGGCAATTAGTCAAGGGGGTGGCTCAAATGCCGGAAATATTGATAAACCCGGAACGGTTGGCCCTGCGGCTTAAGGCACTATAATATCCTATTGCCCGGCCTGTCCGGGAAAGGCGAATATTTTAATTGCCATTCACGACCTTCTCCGGTTTATTGTAACTTCTTGCGGTTAAAGGCAATCGGGAAAGGACAGAAAAATGAAACTAAAAATAACGGTTTGGCTCTTAAATCTTCTGTTTTCGGCGGGCATAGTCATGGCACAAGAAAATAACACTTCGGGGGCTGAAATAATTCGGCAACTTGACTGGCTGGAGGGAAAATGGAGCGGAGACATTCAGGGCAAACCCTTTGAAGCGATATATTCCAACCCCGAAGGGGGGGTTATCCTTTCCCAGAGCAAGGAATTAAATGAAAATGGTCCCTGTTTTTTCGAGTTCGAGAAGTTCGAAGCCTTTGACGATGCTGTCATCATGACTCCCTACCCGGGCGGAGAAAAATCGGTGCCGTTTCGCCTTATCGATTATAAGTCAACGGTTAAGAAAGCCCATTTCCGGAACCCGGAGCACGATTTCCCCAACGATATTATTTATGAAATGCCGGAGCCGGATCGTCTGTTATTCACCGTTTCGGGAAAATCAAAATCCGGCCAGGTTATATCATTTCAGATAAACCTGGCGCGGAAATAGAATTGGTCGTTCGCGATTTTTGTTCGGTCTGAAGTTATTTTCACTGCACAGTGAAAATATTCTGTTTCTGCTGAATCAATCAGGTTGCATCTAATTTAATCCGCCTGTATCTTTGGATTGTAAATAACGTTTTTTCGGTAAGTAACGGATTACGGGATAATACAGGTCATAGTAACATTATGTCACCCGGCAGATTGACGCAATTATACGGCCGTCTGAAAGCGGCGCTGGGTTTGAAGGCGAGGTCCGGCCGAACGGCCTCCGCGAATGACTCGACCGATTTCGGCATCCGACCCATATATGAAAGTTTCCGGGAAATACTCAACACCAATGATTCCATTCTGCAATTGATCGCCGATATCGAAGATCGTTTATCGGGTCGAACTCCCTTTTCAGTAAATGTCATGTCCAATCGCATTCGTCGGGCGGTTATGGATGTCTTCGCCATGGTTCGCAATCTCGACCGGCTTTCTCACGGAGGATACGGCGACCTGTACGAATCATTGCGGCGCATAAATGCCGACATCGAGTCGGACCTATCCACCGGGGCGAGGAGTGTTACCGGCCCCCTGATATTGCCGATGTTCTCCCTGCGACGGGAGCACGCCTTTCTGGTGGGTCCCAAGATGGCCAACCTGGGGCATATCCGAAATATATTGCGTTTCGATGTCCCGGAGGGATTCGCCATCACGACGACCGCCTTTCAGCGCTTTATGAGCGAAGGCAACCTGTGGGAACAGGCCATGCGTCTGGAAGAGTTACTCGAAGTTTACGGTCCGCGGGTGGCCGGTGAGGCCTGCCGCAATGTCCAGCAGGCTATTCTTTCGACTCCTGTCCCGGCGGAACTGGAAGACGCCATCCTGGGGGCGTTCCGGGAATTGTCACAGGGGCGCAAAATTCTGGTGGCGATGCGTTCCAGCGCAGTCGGTGAGGACCAGGCCGCATCGCACGCGGGATTGTACTATACAGAACTGAATGTCAGCGAAAATCTACTTCTGGAATCATATCTCTGGGTGGTGGCCAGTTCTTTCGGACTGGGGGCGGTTATGTATCGCCTTAAAAACGGCCTGACCGCCGATGATGCCCTCATGGCGGCCGGTTGTCTCAACATGGTCGAGCCCCGCGCCAGCGGCGTTATGTTCACCCGAAGTTACAGCAATCCCGAGGGCGATAATATCGTCATCGAAGCCTCCCCGGGACTATCCGAAGGTATCACCGGCGGATACAACAGCGCTTACGATGTCGTGGTTTCGGAGGGAAAAATCCCCGAGATCGATTCACCTTTTCTGACCCGGGGAGATCTTGGCCTTCTGACCGGGGCCGCCCGGCGACTGGAAAAGGAATTCGGCGGACCCCAGGATATAGAATGGGCTATCGACAAAGATAATCGCCTGTTTATTCTCCAATGCCGCAATATGATTGCGCTCAAGCCGGCCCAGGTGCAGGTGCCCAATATCCGTTTCAGCGCCGACCCGCTCCTGGAGGGCGGCGCTACGGCCTGCCCCGGGATCGGCGCCGGGATGGTTTTCCAGGTGCATATCGATGACGACCTGGAGCGGTTTCCCGACCATGGTGTCCTGGTCGCTCCGCATTCCTCGCCCAAGTTCTCGGTGGTGATGAGCCGTTGCGCGGCGATCGTCACCGACCAGGGATCGCCGATCGGGCATATGGCCATCCTGTCGCGCGAGTACGGTATCCCGGCCGTGGTCGGGATGAAAAATGCCACGACCAGACTGGAAGCGGGGCGTTCGGTGACGATTGATGCTTCCGCCTGCCGGGTGTATGACGGCCTGATGCTGACCGTTTCCGAGCGAATCGTCGAAACCGCCCCGCTGGTGGACTCGCCGGCGGCAAAGAAACTGCGCAAATACGCCAAATATGTCACCCCGCTCAACCTCTACGACAGCGCTTCGCCGTCGTTTAAACCGGCCAATTGCCACACTTTGCATGATATTACCCGCTTTATTCACGAGAAAGTTTTCGAGGTTATGTTCCATCTGGGCGACAAGGCCCCCGTGGAGACGCCGCAGACCTCGCTTCTGGAGGGGAATCTTCCTTACGACGTGCATATACTCGATGTCGGCGGCGGCCTGGCCGAGGGAATCAACAAAGAACGACGGATCCCGATTCAAGCGGTTCTGTCGATACCGATGCGGGCTTTTCTGGAGGGGATGTCCGACCCGAGGATAGTCTGGGACAAACCGCGCACCGTTTCCGCCCGGGGATTCGCCTCCGTCCTGGGTGAAAGCATCATCGGCCCTCCCGCCGAGGCCAAGGGGGTGGGAAAAATGTCTTTCGCCATCATCTCCGACCGCTATCTGAATTTCAGCACCAAGGCGGGTTACCATTTCAATACCGTCGATACGTACTGCGGCAAGAGCCTGAACAAAAACTATATCCATTTCCGTTTCGAAGGCGGAGCGGCCTCGGAAATACGCCGGATGCGGCGGATCAAGTTCGTCAAGACCGTCCTGGAAGCGCTTGATTTCAAGGTGCAATGCCGGGGGGATTTGCTGGTGGCGCGTCTGGAGAAGTACGACCGGGATTTTATCAGTTCCCGGTTGATCGATTTGGGCCGGTTGACCATGGTTTGCCGTCAGTTGGATATGCTCATGGACAACGACCAGAGCCCGGATTATTTCGCCCAGTCGTTCCTGAAAGGGGAAATGGAACGGTTTTAGGCGGGGCCTGCGCCGGTCAGGTTCAGCGGCCCCGTAACTATTTGTGAATTGATGGGACCGAAGTATTCCCGAATCGAAGGTGAAGAATAAATGAAGCCCCCTTCTGTCTCAAGAAAAACCCTCGTTCTGGCCGCGGGGATGTTTTGGTCCCTGGGCGGGCTTATCCTGGTAATTATTGGTTGCCGCCGGTTCTTGATAAGTGCCGGCGGCATTCTTCCGTTTATCGTTGCCGGGATTCTGGGAGGAATTACTATTTATTATTTCGGATTTTCCCGCCTGGCAGGTGTAAATCTGGCCCGTATCTATAATCAAGCTCCAGGCAAGGAGAAGGTGTGTATTTTCGCATTTCAGAATGTAAGAAGTTACCTGATAGTTATAATCATGATGACGGCCGGGTATGGTCTTCGTCACTCGGCCTTGCCCAGAAATTATCTGGCCGCCATATATATGGGCATTGGTCTGGCCCTGATACTGGCCAGCATGGACTATTATCGACATCTGGTTTAGATTTGTCGTGGCGGCCATTGCTTTAGAATCCGAATCCCCGTCATGAGAATAAAAATTGACGTTACTTATAAGTTTTAGGAATTGTCGATTAAAATCCCAGTCGCAGCCCCGAGCTTTGAAGGGCGGTTTTAAATCATAGGAGGTTGTATGCGGCGAGTATTTGTTCTCTGTTTGGTTATCTTTGCCACGGTCGTTTCTTCGGTTTCAGGATTCGACGGCAATCGCAAGGGCTTTGTATTGGGGGGCGGCCTTGGTTTCGGCCCGGTGGCCAAAATCAGTGTCGACAGAAGCGATAATGAAACAGAAAATTCCGGAGCGGCGGCCAATTTCCTTATCGGTTATGCCTGGGACGAGAAGAACATGATTGTCTATTATGCCGACGGTATATATTATGAGGACGAATTCGAAGGTGATAAGGAATCCGTGTTCCAGGGGTTTTCGGGGGCGGGATATTTGCATTATTTCGGCCCCAAAGGCAAAAGCGCCTTTATCGTGGCCGGCCTGGGCTTTCAGGATTGGCAGGTGATGGACGATGATTACGAGGAGGCCGACCCCGGTCTGGGTCTTTTATTCGGCGGCGGCTATGAATTCGCCCGGCATTGGCAATTCGGCGGAAATTTATCGATCGGCAATACCGAATCCGGCGGGGACGACATGAATCATACGCAACTGACAATTTATATTTCGACCGTCGCTTTTTAGATGGCAGGTGCCTATCGGGTAAGAATAATCAGTCTTATGAAAAGAAATCGGGCCGGAGGTTCCGTGGAACTCCGGCTCTTTTCCTGAAATTTCGAATCACAGTTCCCCCAGCGGGGTGGGGCCCATCAGTTTGGTGAATTTTCCCAGGAGACTCTGATCCAGAGTGTCTTTTTCATCATACATCGACCGTAACGCCGTGAAACCGCTCACGGCCGAACGGTAGACCCGCCCGGTGGTCATGGCATCGAACATATCCGCAATAGCCACGATCTTGCCGAAAGGATGAATATCGCCGCCGGCGATACCATCGGGGTATCCCGAGCCGTCCTGACGCTCGTGGTGCTGGCCGATGGGGATGTAGGAATTTTCCGGAATCAAATCCGTTTCCCGGATAAGTTCGACGCCCAGCCGGGGATGGCACTTGACGGCCGCCCACTCTTTTGCATCCAGGGGACCGGGTTTGTTTAAAATGGATTCGGAAATTTTAACCTTGCCGACATCATGCAGAAGCGCCCCCGTGCCCAGTTCGATAAGGGCCCGGGTGGTATGTATGCCGGCGGCCTGGGCCAGGGCCAGGGAAAAGGTGTAGACATTGACCGAGTGGTTGTAGACGGTGTAATCGAAAGACATGATGCGCAGCAGATTGTGGAAGGCGTTCTTGCCTTCGAGTATGTACAGGGCGGTCGACTCGACCATTGCCTGACAATGCTTGATATTTTCCCCGTAGGTGGGATTGCTCAACACCTCTTTTATAACTTCTTTGGCGCTGTCATAAACTATGCTGGACTTGGCGAAATCGTTGAGGGAGGGGTCGGCCAGGATATGGCTCATATAAGTATGCAGGTATTTCTGGTATTCCCGGCGACTTTCGGTTGATACATAAAGCCGCTGGATGCCGTTTTCCTGGAGGGACAATCGCACTTTTTCGGTGAATTGCACATTGGCGGCGCGGTAAAGAATCATCTCCTGGTTCTGGTAGATATACAGGTCGAAATCGGGAACGCTGTCGATCCAGAGCGTTTGCAGGTAAATCGGCAGAAAGCGGTCGGTAATGACCTCTCTTTTTTGTGGCTGTGTCTTGACCCCGGGAGTATCCATGGTACTCTTAAGGTCGGAAAGTCGATAAGTTACTTTATGCTTAATCTTTGGGTATAATAGAGGACCTTGGAGATGATCAATAAATGACCATAATAATAAGGTTGATTTAGTCTTTTTTCGCCGCCAGTGACCGGAATTTGGGCATTTTAATCGACATTGACTGACCGGAAAGCCTCCCGGGCGAGGCCAATTATAGCCCAATAAGGAGGGAAATACCCCTGTTTCTCCTCGAATTGAGAGACAAGTATCAGAAGGCGATCTTTTACCTGCTGATGTTTCCGGGAAAACCATTTATTGCGCAGGGCGGCGGTGGCGCTCATGCCTTCGGGGACAGGACCGACCCCGCCGAACTGATTAAGAATAACGCTGTAGGCTTTCATTATCCGGGCCACCGGCAGGAGATACCAGTCATAATCGAGATCGTATCCCCGGTCGGCTTCCTCCAGCATGATGTCCACCACGGCATTGTCGAGGCGGTCTTTCATCAGAGTTTCATAATCCCGCCATTCCGCCACCACACTTACCTGCGGGTCATATTCCAGATCGGAGGGTTCCTCGGTCGTGAAATACCGGACGCCGAAATCCGCCAGCCAGGCCCTGGCGCCGGGGCTGGAAATGTGCGAAAGTCCCGACCAGAGGTCAACCCCGAACCGGGCGTAGGCATCCGACGCCACCTCGGAACAAAACAGCCGGGAGGATTCATCGGTATCCATGGCGAAATCGTAGGGAAGGTGTTCTTTCCGGGCCCGTGACAGGGCAAAGGCGGCGGCTTTGTGGGGAAGCTGGGGGTCAATCTTGAGGGCGGGCAGGTCCGCGCGCAGACGCAGGGCCATGATGCGGAGTTTGGTATCGTTCAAATAGGTGTCGATATCGGCGACCGCCACCCCCTTTTCGATATGCGATTCAATTATGGAGACAACCCGGCTGGTTTCATCGACATGAACCAGGGCGATGTGCGAAAAATTGCCTGGGTAATCATTGCCGCGTGCGATCAGGGCCGAGGTCGGAGCGCCGCCGCGCGAGACGAGGATATCGCCGCTGTGAATGGTGACGCCGTGAAAATCAGCGAATGGTGCGGCCGATGGTTCATCGAGTTCCCGCATCGTTTCCGAAATCGAATTCGCCGGGGCCTGAAGAATTATTTCTTCGATGGCGGTTCGGCCGCCATAGAGCAGTCGGTATATGCGATTTCTGGCCGTTTCCGAATTGATATCCCAATGTCGCGATTGATTCTTAATCGAAGGCCTGATACCGCGGAAACGAGAGATGATGTCGTCGATTCTTTCGGGACAGGCGGCCACCAGGACGGTCGTCTCAAAAAACTCGTTTTCGATTTTGTCGAACAGGGAGTCCTCGGGCGGAAGATTCCCGGTTTTCAAAGGCTCGCAGAGGCTATCCAGGCCGCGGAGTCGCTCTGATATGGTGGAAGCCAGGGAATCACACCCGATCGACCGGGCTGTTTTAAAGCCGTTTTCAAGTTGATTCCAGTATTCGTCTCGATTCCAGGCGAAAGGGGCGCGGTTTTCTTTCGGCGGTGCCGGCGGCCGTGAGTCCGGAATCAGGAGGACCAGATAGAGAGAAACTATAATTGCCAATCCCACCCCAAACCACTTTACTTGGCGCGAATTCATGCGGGGCTCTTTCTCAATCAATTTTCTAATCAAAAATTACCGGCCGGAGGTTACTATATAAGGATTTTATATTGAACCGACAAGTATTGGAAACGCCGGCGGACGGCAAATCCGTCGCCAAAAGAAACGCCGTCGGGAAGAGACTTCGCGACGGCGTCCATTTTGATTATTCCGACTCAATGTCCTTTTTTAAGCTCCGATTGGCGGGTAATATCCATCACCCGGACCGCCTTTAAAGTGCCTTCGGATTGATGATAGGCGATACGGACCGTATCGCCTTCCATGGGCGTGGCGCCCATCTCGGCATCTTCAAGGGAAAAGACCAGGATGTCCTGGGGAGGAAGTTCATCCTTAACCACCAGTTGATGAGAATTTTCGTCGTAGGCCACCACTGTGCCCTGTATTACCAGGGGCGCTTCGCCGCAGGCCAAAAAGAGGAGGATACCGAAGATAAGCGATAGTTTTAATTTTGCAATTTTCATCGTGTACCTCCCCTAAAGCGACAGGTTATTGCCGTTTTTAACAGCCCGTCTTTCCTGGATTACACCGCGAACCAATAAGGTGATAATCACCAGGCTGATGACAATTCCGGCTGTAAGAATCAGAACCGACGAAGCCAATTGGAGTTCCAGTTGTTTCATCAGGACCGAAGCGCAGGCGATGAAAATGGTTACGGCGAAGAGAAGTCTTATGGCATAACCCCGAACGTACTTGACGGCGACGGTCCCCAGTTGGGCGCCGATAGCCGCCCCGATCAGCATCCACATGGCGGCCAGAAGATCCACCCGTCCCTTGACACCGTACGTGAATGCTCCATAAGCCCCGGTGATCATGACTTCGAAAAGGTCGGTACCGACTGCGACCAGGGTGGGACAACCGACCAGGTATATGAGAGCCGGCATGCGAATAAAGCCGCCGCCGACGCCCAGGACACTGGCCACCACCCCGGTCACCAGGCCGACCAGGACCGGTAACCAAAGGGAACAGCGAATGCGCGAGGTTTTGAATTCTATCATGGGGGGAAGATTTATGCGCTGAAGCCTCTGGGCCAGCGTTGTCCCATAAGTCACCTTTTCTTCTTTTTTTGATTCGGAAATCTTTTGACGACGGACATGCGAGAGATAATCGTATAGCACATAACTGCCGATGGCCAAAAGAAACACGACGTAGATTTTTCTAATCACCGATTCGGCCATCCCCAGTTGTTCCAGGTACATGACCAGTTTGGCTCCCAGTTCCATGCCGACCGTAGTCCCGATAATCATCGAGACCGCCAGGCGGACATCGACATTGCCGAATTTGCTGTGCCGCATGGTGGAGACAATCGATTTGCCGCCCATATGGGCCAGGTCGGTACCGATGGCATAGGGCATGGGAAAGCCGAAAATATTCAGAGCCGGGGTGACAATCCAAGCTCCCCCGATGCCAAAAAAGCCGCCGCAAACGCCAACCGTGGTGCCGATTAAAAGCAAAAGCAGGACATTGAATTTCAGCCCTGCGATGGGAAGGTAGACATTGAATATATCCATAAAAATTGCCTTTCCTCTCAACAGCGCCGGGGCCGCTTATTCATGGTGATCCAATTTGCCGAGGTTGATACCTGATAGTCGAACCAGGCGGTCCATGCCGTAGCCCAGGACAAAACCCATACCGGCCATCATAACCACCACCAGCCCGCCGTACAACCAGAGACTGCTGTTGTAGATATCAGCGATCCATTTGGAGACGCCAGGCTCGATGGCGCGAGTATCGGCCACGTTGAAAATTTTGGTGGCCGGCTTACCGCCGCCGGCGGCCCAGGCTACGACCGGCAGAAGCCAGACTGCCGCGAGGGCCAAAACCAGGGCCAGGGTTCCCAGCCGGAACAGCAGCGCTCGTAGAGGAATCTTATCTTTCGAGGAATTCACAATTCGTCCTCCTTACACATTAGGGGGGATAATTTATGCATAATAATACTTAAATATATTTCTGACATAAAATTTTGTGAAATATTTCACATGATTTGGCTTTAAAAAAAGCCCTATGGACTGATCTGATAACGGCATAGTCCTATTCGTTTCTTAACAGGGCATCCGATTTCTTCGAATAAGCTGCAATTAATCTAATATTAATCCGGTGGTTTGTCAAGATGAGGCTTAATCAAGTGGCAATTTATATATCAGGATAAATTCGACCGCATTTAATTAACCGGCAAAAAATAAACCCCGCCGAAGCGGGGTTTACAGAAGCGTAAATCTTTGGTACTAATTCTTCTTGGCTTTTTCCTCGGCAGTCGGCACTGACAATGAACGATAAACGAAGGCAGGAATAATTTCTTCGACCTTGGGCTTTACCATCTGGAGAATATTGCCGGGCGGGGTTGTGGTTGTGTCCACCATCAGATTTTCAACGGGGTTGCCGTCGGTGGAGGAAACAAAAACGGTGGCAATTCGGCCTCGTCCCGGGGCTACCGGCGGGACCGAAATTCCTATGTCGTTAATGAGACCGATGGTCAGGCACTGGGTGGCAGTGTCGGCCCGGGCCGTTTTAACGCGGAAATGTTCCACTCGTCCACCCTTGAAAATAGTGGAATCCGCCAGGATTCTGGTCTTTCCGGCAGAGAATTTCATGGGCAAAGAAATCGCCAGGATTTCCTCGTCATTAAAAAGTGAGATATTGACCGCCCAGGTTTTGGCGTCGATCTGGTATGCCTCGGCGATAATAGTATCAACAGCGCCGAAATCGTCGCGCTGGGCCATAGCCGGGGCCACCGCAAGCAAAAGCAGAAGGGCTGACAGCATCATTCTAGAGGGCTTCATAATACTCCATTCTTTATCGGTTTAATTCTTTTACATCTATTTTCGGCCGGAGATCCAATATTTTTAGGCCCCAAGTTCTTTATATTTCAGGTCTTAACAACTTCAGCAGGGAGTCGGCCCGGTTGATATCACCCAATCTTTCCCGGTAAATGGTGGCTGCCCGAATCAATCCCCGGCGGCCGGTTTCCTGATTGGGAAATCGCCCATATAGCCTTTCCAGCAATTCCGCCGCGTTTTTCCAATCGCCTCGACGTCGCGCCACTTCGGCCTTATAGGAAAGGGCCGAGGCCTCCAGAGTGGTTCCGGAATGACGCGCGGCCATTTCATCATAAAATTGCTCGGCTCGTCGAAGCCAGGATTCTTCCAAACGCTTATTCCCTTCCAGGGCATAATGTTCCGCGACCGACAGGTAGGCATCGAAAGCCTCTTCCGTCCGCGGAAAATTGGTTATTAGCCAGAGGAATTCATTTTCTGCGCTTGTCCAGTTGCCTTCTTTTTGAAGAGCCAGGGCGATATATTTTTGAGGCATGGGGTCATTCATATAAAACTGATTGAATCCGGATTTAATACCATTCATGATTTCTCGACAGCGACGGTAGTTGCCGCTATCAAAGTAGGTTTTTCCCAAACGAGAATTAAGATTGGCCAGGAGAGAAGAATCTTTTTCACGAGCCAAAAGGGCATTATAAATTTCGATAGCGGCCGCAAAATCTTTTTTTCCATCAGCTTGAAATTCGGCCATTCTTAAAGCGGCCCAGAAATCACGCTGGCCCGTGGAATCCTTAACCTGGGACAGCATCTCGATAGCAGGATCGTATTGACCCCGATCGGCAAACAGGGCCGCCAGGTTTCTCCGGGCGGAGGTCTCCAACTGGGAATTGGGCCATTCCTGAATTAAGCGTCGGTAATATTTCTCCGCCGCTTCTTCCTCCTGACGGGCTTCTTCATCGAAGCGCAGGAGCCGGTTGGTCTGAATCAGTTCCAGGTGGAGATTGACGACCTGATAAAGTATATCCCCCTTGCTGTCCACGGGAGGATAAAAGGTATCCAGAATAGAGCGGTAAATACCGAGTGCCGACAACCACTCCCCTTTGTACTGAAGCGCTCGCGCCAGATTGGTGCGCGAAACCAGGAGAGCATTGTCGGTCAAATCCGTCATGGCCAGCAGTTGCCGCAGGATGACAATAGAAGTATCGAATTGCCCCTGCAGATTGAAAAAACTGGCCAGTTTGTTGGAGGCCATGAAGGCGATCTGCTCCAGGTTTTTGCGCTCTTCCGGATATTTATCACGGGGCAGGGAATCCAGGTGTCGCCAGCAGTAGTCGGTCACTTCGCGGTAGGCTTCCCGGGTAGAAATTACCATTGAAGAATCAGCCAGTTCCGGCTTAATGGTGGCGGCCTTATAGGCCTTCTCCGCCTGAAAATAGAGTCTTTCAGCCTTGAAAGTGATATGTTTGTGCCCGTTCCCGGAGCATGAAACCAGAATCATGCCGAGAAGGCAGACCATGAAAATATGGAGGGTTCTATTTTTCAAGCGCGTTTCCACGTCCCTGTTACGGCCACGATGGCCGATTTGACCATCCCTGCTAACGGATTTCGGAAGATCAGGGCAAAAGATTACACAATTTAGTCTTTAAGTCAAGCCAGACCCAATAAAAAAGCCGGGCCAAAGACCCGGCTTGCAAAATTCGTCAGATAGAAATTATGAGCGCTTGCGGCGATAGGCGGCCATACCCAGAGCGCCTAAACCCAGAAGCATAATGCTGGCCGGCTCGGGAACGTCGGTCACCACGGTCAATTTGACACCATCGTTAAAATAATGGCAATCCGGGTCGAGCGAGAATCCAAAGAGGCCGTCGGCGGCATAGCTGTTAAGAGTGCTCAAAAGGCCGAGACTTCCCAGGTTAAAGGTAACATCAACACCGGGACCGTAAAAACTACCGGCCGGGTCGGACCAAGTCCCCACCGGGGTGCCCTGACCGGCAAAATAATCGCCCACTTCTTCATTGTCGTAATACTGCGTCAAACCGGAAGCCGGATTGTCCAGCATATTGAGATATAGAATATCGTTCGATTCCGGGCGCCAGTCATGGATGTTGGTGAAAGTCAGGAAAGCGCCATGAATGACTTCGTCGGTATGATTCCAGTCAATACCCCAGGTATAGGCGAAATCGTGGTCGAGATCATACATGTCGCCCGGCGTCGGCATATATTCATATACCGCCGCCTTGGCCGTAAAGCCAAAGGCCAGAATGCAAAGGGTTGCGAAGATGATTGTCTTTTTCATTGATGCACCTTATTCCAAATTGTGACTATTATACTCTTGTTTTAGTTAATCTAAATACCTATCCAGTTGTTAATAAAGCAATCTCCATGCCAATGGGACGTCCCTCCCTGATTATAATCCAAGTTGCTGATTTACAGTGTCTTATCTATTGCTATTAAATACGTCGCCAAAGTCCAATCCGTTGGCATGCAAGCGAGTGCAATTATTATACAGTCCACCGCATACTTTTTTGAGCAATTAATTGCAAAAAAGATAGTAAATCGATGGTATTTCGACAATGACGACCATAAATAAAGAGGATTTATGGGAAAAATATTCCATACTCGCCAGGGGATCCCGATTGGGAGTTCAATCAAACAGGTTCAGGATGCAGAATTATTACCGGGATTTCGGAAGGGTCGGCCCGGTTTGGAGGGAATTTGGCAGTGGCAGCAGGGGGAATATTCTCCGGCCCGCCTTAAATTATCCTTATATCGGTTTCTGCGGGATAATATTCCCCTTTTGGGGGCTTGTATCTGGACCTGGAGCCGTCTATCGGCCGCCCCTGGAAACTTCGCCATTATTGACCCCCGGACCGATGCCGAAAACCGGCGGGGTCTGGAAATACTGACCGGCCTTGCCGATCGCGTCTATCCTTTTCAATTTCAGAGAATGGCCGGAATGGAGTCGTTTTTGCCGTATTTGTTTTCCTCGCTCTATACCGATGGGGCGGTGGCTGGTTTTGTCATTCTCAAAGGCGACCATTCCGGAATCGATAAGTTCCTCCCGGTCGATCCCGCCGGGATTATGGCTCGGGCCGGAGATGACGGCCGCCATCGCTTATATCTCGATTCTGAGACCGGCCCGATAGACATTAATCGTCCCGATTTCTATTACCTGGCCCTGAACGCTGACAACAACCAGCCCTTGGGACGGTCCCTCCTGGCGACAGTGCCGTTCGTCAGTTATATCCAGCAACAACTGATAAACGACATGCAGAAAACGGCTCACAATGCCGGGTACCATCGCCTTCATGTCAAAATAACCCCCCCGGAGCGTCAGAGCGGTGAAACCGACCCGGCTTATGTGGCCCGGGTCAATGAATATTTCGATGATACCGTGGCGATGGTGAGAGGGGTGGAGCCCGAGGATAACCCCGTGACCTGGGATAATGTCAAAATCGACTATATCGGTCCCGGCGCCGGGCAGAGCGTGACCGGCTCCTGGTTTATGACGCATCGCGCCATGATTGAAGAAATATGCGCCGGAACCAACCTGTCGCCTTTCATGCTGGGTTACAGTTACGGCACGACCCACAACTGGGCTCAATTCAAGTATGACCTGGTTATGCGGCAGGCGGTTTCAGTACAAAATGAGGTGGCCCGCTTCCTGGAATGGCTGGGGAACCTGGAACTGGCCCTGAAGGGTTGCGCCTGCCGCTGTCGCTGGACATTCGACAATACGCTGACCTATCTGGCGGGGGAGACCTCGGAAATACGCAAATCTCGCATTGAGGCCATAATCGACCTGTTTAAAGCCGGGCTTATTTCCAAAGAGAAGGCCTCTCTTTTGGCCGAGGGGCTGTTATAGGCACGCTCTTTTGCGAGGCGGATTGGTCCCGGGCGGTGGAAGATATCCCCTTTTTCGCCCGGAAATTTCTGGATATTCGGCCGCACCCGGGGCAAATCCGCTGGCTGGAAAATAGTGACCGTCCGGAAAATCTGCTGGTGACCGGAAACCGCTGGGGGAAATCCTTCGCCTCGGCCGTCAAGATAATCCACCATGCCTTCTTTCGCATCCGCGATCCAATTTATGATACTTCCGGAAAGTACCATATTGTTACGGCCAGTATCACGCAGGATCAGGCCCGGATTATTTTCGACACCATTTTGCGAATTCTCAATTCCACCTGCCGGCTGGAGGGATTAATTAAAGAAATCGTGATGACGCCGTATCCCCGAATCGTCCTGGGCAACGGGGCGGTAATCGAGGCCCGTTCCACTCAACGGCGGGGGCAGTACCTTCTGGGCCATGACTATGATTTTTTTCTGTTCGATGAAGTCGCTTTCGAACCGGAAGCCGATTTTGTCGTCAACGAGGTAGTCAAGATGCGCCTGGCCGATCGTCAGGGGACACTCGACCTGGTTTCCACGCCCAACGGCCGCAACTGGTTTTATCGCAAAATGCTGGAGTTGAAAGACAAGCCGGAACTGGGCTATGTCCAGAGCGGCGATTCCCGCGAAAATAAATTCATTTCATCCGACTACCTGGATCTTCAGATTCAACATCTTTCCGAACGGCGGGTGGCCCAGAATATCATGGGGCAGTTTGTCGATTCCGGTGGCGAACTAATCCCCGGCAAATATGTCGATGCCGCCCTGGCCGATTCGGCGATAATACCGGGACCAGTCACGATTGAGGATACCCCGCCGTTGTATCTTACCGGATGGGATCTGGCCCGTAAGAAAACCGCCACGGTGGGGATTACTGTGGCGCTCAAAGACGACCTGGCCCGGGTGGTGCAGGTGACGCGGATTCGTCAATGGGACTGGAATATTATTCTCGAGGCTATCCGCAAGCAACAGGCATTGTTTCCCGGAAGATTAATAGTCGACGCCACCGGTCTGGGGGATGTGATAGTCTCGCAGTTGGGGGAATTATCCCCCGAGGCGGTGATATTCACCCCCAAAACCAAGGCCGAACTACTGACTAATTTGGAATTGTTTCATAGTTTGGGGAAAATCAAGTACCGGCGTTGGGAGATACCCGATATCGGGGGGAAAGTCTGGGCATTGGAAGACGAAATGCGGTCGGCGCGGTGGGATGATAACAATCAATGCGATGCCGTCATGGCGATGGCCCTGGCTTTATGGCCGTTACGCCGGAAAGCCGCCCCGCTATTGTTGCCGCGCATAGGAAAAATATAGGACGGTCGGTGAATAAATAAACGGCAGGAGTGGTGCAGGCTCCTGCCGTTATTCTTTGGAAAATATCCTGAAGAGAAAAAGCGATTGTCGAAATTTTATAGATTTCCCGTCGCGCCATAAAGGTCATTAAATGTGATACACAACGCCGAGATGAAAACTATCGCGGCCAGGATCCATTTCAGGGCGAGAGACCGTTTCTTAGCTCTGTAAACCACCATCGGTATCATCTCCTTATAATTCGTCCGCATTACCCATGAGCAAGGATTGTGCCTTTCCGGAATTATCTCGCGATATCCTTATAACTCGCGCTTAATCAATGGCATAGAATCGTGTTCGGAATCTGAACAGGAGGCTCACGCTCCGACTTGTGAAATCATCTGCATAATTTGATTTGCAAAATCGATAGTAAATCGATGGTGATTTGACACCGCCGGCCCTTTATGAAGGACATTTAATAATTTCGCGGAGGTGTCATGAAGGAACTGGTCGGCAAACTTACGGCCGCCCTGGCCGAGAAGGAGGGGCTTCCCCCCGGACAACTGGTGGATAAAATCAATCTCAATATCAATCCCCCGGAAAAGGTGACCGCCGAGAATGTCTATATCCGGGCCATGTACATTGTCTCGGATAAGGTTAACAGTTTTGGGGGCAAATTCCCCATCGACGAACATGTGCGTCTGTTACCGCTTTTAATCGATACTCCGGTACTGGTCGGTCACCGCAAAGATAGTCTGCCCATCGCCCGGACTTTCCACGCCGAGATGGTTGAGAAAGACAATACCCACTGGATAAAGGCGTACTTCTATTGGCTGAAAAATGCCGAGGGGGCCGAAACGCTTAAAAATAATATCGACGGCGGGATTTACCGGGAATGCTCCATCAGTTTTATTTTTGCCTTTCCCGAATGTTCCATCTGCGGCTCCGACATGAGGCGCTGCGGGCATCGCCCCTTTCAGAAATATATGAATGAAAAGGTGGAACAGGAGGCATTCTTCAATTACCGCCAAATCGAAAAAGTTCTCGAAACCTCTCTGGTGTACCGCGGGGCGGTGCCGGATACGTCGCTGACCAATGAACTCCTCCTATTCACGGGCAACGACCTTAAAGGTATTCCGGCCCCGCCCCTCTCGCCACGAAACCGAATCTGGGAATTAAATCGCTTCCGGCCCGGGCAAAGATTTCTGGTCAGCCCGGCCTATGAATCTCTTCGCGTGGTGCTGGAAAAAGAAGGCGCTGATATCCGCCTGTATGACGTTCAGGCCCGCGAGATATTATCCCCCCGGGTAAGCGAATTTCTGAAAGGGCTGAAATTACCCGCCGAAAATTTTATGGCCGAGGGGCGACTTTTGGGGTTGCGCGGCAAGGAGCGGCGTCAGGCCGGGGAAATAGTATCCCTTCTCCGCGGCGAAAAAGGCCATATCCGCCGCCTGGAGCTAAGATTTGTCAGGTTGATTTCGCATGAAGGATTCGACCTGAATTCCGAAACTCCTTTATCTCGCCGCCAACTTCTGGAAAAGCTGCTATGTGACCGCAAAGATTTTCTCCTGCCAGCCGAAATTGCCTCACCCGATAACCGCGGTCATATCCTTACCCGACTGGCCACCAGGTTGGGACTGGTGATGACCGATTTGGACGACGGGCAGGAGTATCATTATAGTCCGGGGCGGTGTCTGTCTCTGCGGGTACGCTCATCCGAAAGCAGAAAAAACGGTTTTACATATAGCCTGGAAACGGCGGCGGATTCGCCGGAAAGCGCCACCGCGATTTCTGTCTTCTCCGTGCGGCAGTACCAGGCCGGCGATGTCGTGGAGTTGACCTTTCCGCCAAATGAGTTCGTCGGACCACGAGTTGATATTTCGTCCGGGCGAATAACCGACCTCTGCGGCGACTTGGAATTTCCCGATCGTTTTGATTCGCTATCGGAGTCAGTCCCAATGATAAATAACAAGGGCCATGGGGCGGCGATCAGCGATAGCGGCGCTCTCCTGATTTCGATGGCGGATGACAATTCCCCGCGATCGTTCAGAATCACCAATATGAATGCCGATGCCCTGGCTTCGGGAAGAAGGTTCCTGGCTCAAGAAACGGAATGTCATGGCCGAAGCGAAGGCCCTTGTACCGTGAATAATATTATTCGGCAGGAACGACGGGGCAACGCCTTTTATCTGGATCTGGGGGGGACATTATCCGGTCGGTATATCCTGCGTCCGGCCGTCATCAACCATTGTCATAAATTCCTTTTTTACAAGGCGGGGGCAGCCCTGCCGGGAGAAACCTCTAATGAATCTCAATAGTCAAAAGAATTTCTGGAAATTTGTCCTGGATCGCCCCGTGGTCAATTTCATCATGGCTCTTTTGGGATTGACCGCGGCGTACTACACGACCATCGGCAGTCTCAAAATGCAACTGGCCGAGAAAGCCGAAATGGCTATCGTTGAGGCTCTCGACAAAGAACTGGCCCGTCTGGAAGTGGTTATCCGCGAAGGGACCGTCAGCAAAGACCAGTTCTTTACCTTCAAAAACGAAATCGACAACCGCCTGGGGCGGATAGAATTTTACCTGTCGCAAAATTGGGGAGAAAAACCGTGATCAATGCCAAGGACCTTATTCCGGAATTGGATAATGCCTGCCGCATCATTTCCGAAGAAGCGGTGGAGACTCTTGATTTCGATTCTCTGACCGCCCTTTTAAAGAAACTCAAGGAGACGCTGGCCGAATCAGGGAGTTTCCAGGATGAACGGGAATGCCTAAGAAAAGATCTGATCGCCCGCATCACCGGTATGGTTAAGGCCAATCTGGCCTGCCGTGACAATGACGATGACTCCGGACTGGCGGCCCGGCTGGCTGATTCCCCCGACGAAATACCGGCGGAAGAATTGATTAAACTGTACGGTCGGACCGTCGCCCGCTTTCGCGATAATTTTCCGGCCAGTTTCAGATATCTCATGCCGTCGCGCAAATATCCCGGGCGGCCCGAAGAGTGGCAGGCTTATAAAATTTAAATTGATTTCGATACCCCCGGTACAAGTGGGGGATTAATGTCCGTCTCATGAAGCGGTGGGACCTTTCGTCCCGGCCTTTCGCGGGGATTTTCCCCGGCCTTTGAAAACAATTCACAAGGAGAAAACGAAATGACGATACGTCCGCAAAATCTGGAAACCATCGCCCCGGTCTTCGCGGCTTTTGCCGTCAAGCAGACCGCCGGTGTCGACGACCTCAAAGACGCTCATATCGGCCGGGCGGTGACCCTGACCGGGAATCTGGAAGTCGGTCCCGGCACCGATGGTTCGGTGGTTCTGGGCAAACTGATTGCCTTGACTTTAGCCGACGCCGATGACGGGGAGCGTCAGGCCACGGTGCAGATTGGAGGCATCTGTCGCCTGCCGATAAGCGCCACCTATCCTGTCATAAACAACCGCGTGGTCGGCGGCGCCAACGGCGCGGTCAAGCAGGCGCCGGTTCTGGCCGGTTATGACCCGGCCGGAGGGAATATCGCCCGCGGCCATGTCCTGGCCGTCAACGGCACCACCGATTGCACCATCTATCTGGGTTAAGGAGGCATATCGTGAACTTTCAACAATTTCTTTCAGCACCGGTTTTCCAAAAAGCGCACCGGGATCTGATGGAGCGGGAACTGGCCGGCCCAGTCGACCTGTCCCGCGCCGCCGATCTTCATATCGCCCGGGATATGTATCTCGAGGCCGAATCGCGCGGCCTGACCCTCTCGGAACTCCTGGAGACAGCCGAGTATGATCCCTCCGCGCCGGATTCGGTCCTCGACGCTTTCGAGCGGCAACTGGCCCTGGCCGGAGTTCGCCTGGGCGGCAAGAATCCCACCACCGTGGATCAATTCTATCAAAAGGCCGCCACCCTGATGCCCGAGTTCATACTGCGGGAAATCAAAAAGGGCCAGGCCATGCGTCCTGAATTGGGGGCCTTAATCGCCAATTCCACGGTCGTGGCCGGCAACCGCTACACGCCTTTTCACGTGGCTACCGGGGCGCACCTGTCGCTGCGGCCCATCGGTGAAGGCGCCGAGATTCCCCAGGTGGTTGTCACCGAGCAGAATCACGCCATCAACGTGCCCGAATACGGCCTGGGACTTAAGGCCAGTTACAAGTCCCTGCGTTACCGCACCACGGCCCAGTTCCGGGTGCTTTTGTGGTACATCGGATTCCGCCTGCAGACCGATAAAATCGGTTTGGCCGTCGATTGTCTGATAAACGGCGACGGCAACGAAAATCCCGCCGCGGTCATCAATAATGAAACCTCGGGAACTCTCACTTACGATGACCTGATCACGCTCTGGGCGCAGTTCGCACCTTTCGAGATGAACGCCCTGGTGGGGCATATCAACAACCTCAAGACCATTCTCACCCTGGAGGAATTCAAAGACCCGCTGGCCGGATTCCGGTTCCAGAACAAGGGGGAATTGTTCAGCCCGCTGGGGGCGACTTTGATTCGGTGCGATACCGTCCCGACCGATTACCTGGTCGGACTCGATTCCCGCTTCGCGGTCGAAGAAATCATCACCCAACCGCTGATGGTGGAGTACGACAAGATTATCGAACAACGCTTCGAGGAAGCGGTCGTGACGGAGGCCGTGGCTTATGCCAAGATTATAAACGAAGCCTCGGCGGTGCTGGATATCGTCCACACCTGATGACGGTTTAACGATTCGGCGGGCCTAAAATCCCGCCGAACCTTAAAGGGGAATATTTTAAATGCAAAAATATCTTTCCGATAGTTCTGCCGGGTATCCGGCCGGCATCAGTCCCGGTCGCAAAGTGTTTAAAATAAAAGCCGGACCGTACGCCGGAAGAATAGTCGTCCTTTTCGCCAAGACCTCCTCTGAAATCCGTTTAACTTATGCCGATTACCCGTACATCGCCTGGAGTATCCCCCAGTTAATTATCAGTGACGCGGCCGACCAGCCGTTCGAAGCCTGCCTTTTGGAAGACAACTCACTGGCGCTGGTCTATACCCGCTCCGGCAATATGGACCTGGTCTTCGTTCACCTGGCGTTTATTGTCGGCGTCTGGTCGCCCGGCAGTTCCGTTTTGGTCAACGACAGCGATGACAATTTCTATCCTTCTCTGGTTAATGAACCCGACGGCACCCTGTGGTGTGCCTGGAGCCGTTATTCTTCAGGTTTGTACTATGTAACCGTGAAATTTTCAGATGACTCCGGCGCCAACTGGTCCGCAGGCGTGACTTTAAGTGCGGGAGCATATTCGGCCTGGCCTCGTCTGGCGGTGATGGGAAATCATATCTATGCCGCTTATTCCACCGGCGGCGATCGAATTGCCTGCCGCCGCAAGCATTTCGAAATTTCTTCCTGGGAAGACGAGCAGGATATCGCCTCCGGCGGCAGTTATGACAGCAACTTCGACCTCTCCTCGGCCGGGAATTTCCGCCTGGGGTTGGCGTTTGTCTCGGGGGCGATTCACTATCGTGTATTCGACGGTCAATCCTGGAGTGGATTGTATACCGTCGATGCCGACGGCGGTATCTCACCGCAGATCCGCTATTACAATAACGTTCCGTTTGTCTTCTATCTGAAATCATACGGTGCCGGTCAGAATATTGCCATGGTTTCGCGGCTTCATGAAGGAATATTCACGACGCCGCTGGCGGTGGAACGGTCGCAACGGCTCTTCGACAAAGTTCTCTGTTACAATGCCGCCTCCGGCACTATCGAAGATAAAACCTCGGCGGCGGGAAATATCACCGGCGGTGATATCTATCATTCCCAATCATCGGCCCTGCTGGAACAGAGCGGTGATTGTCTCTATCTCGGATTAAGAGAACGGTTCTTTTTTGCCCGGTTTATTCTGGCCACCGAGGGTTCCGGCGGGGCGGTCAATTGGAAATATTTCAACGGAGAAAATTGGGCCAATTTTGAACCTTCGGGCGGAGGCTGGGCTTTCGAAACTCCCTCCAAAGGACTATTCCTTTGGGCTGACTCGGCCGCCATGCCCGGCGACTGGCAAAAAGTCACGGTGGAAGGGAACGAATTATTCTGGATAAAAGCCACCGTGGGTACGCCTTTTTCCACCAAGCCGGTGGGAAGCCAGATAACGGCGGCGGCGAATTTAACGGCGCTCGCGATCGGGGAGGGATAAAATGCCTTATACCAATATCGAACTGGTTTGCAAGTATCTTCCTTTCGGGGAGTATCCGATGTCCCGGCGGCGCAATCTTGAAATTATTTTCGAGGGTCTTGACAGCATCACGCTTCCCGGCCGCGGTATCGTTCCCGGTTCCTTGACCGTCAAGGCCATGATGATGACGGCGCCCGCTTTTGAGCAGAAGATTCTCGGCGAAAATCCCGTGGCCCTGAACCGTGGCCTTCTGGTACATGATTCCGTCACGGTGGCCTCGGATTCATCGCTGGGACAATTCTATACCCCACACCTGGATTACGCCGTCGATCATGAAGCCGGGTTGATCTATCGCCTCCCCGACGGCGGTCTCGGCGAGGGTGCCGATGTGGCTGTCTGGTATTATTATTACCGGGCCTATCTCGAAGGCACCGACTATGCGGTCGATTGCCAGCGAGGAACCATCCGTCGCCTTGCCGCCGGTCATATCATGCCGGGGCAAATGGTCTTGGTCGATTATCAGATGGCTTCGGGGATCCTTGACGAAGATGTCGTCGGTGAGGCTGTCGGCGCGGCCAATGCCATAATCGAAAAAGAGGTCGACCCTCTTCGGAAATTCGGCGCCGACGCTACCTTACAGACGGCCGCCACTTTTCTGGCGGCTTCGATACTCTGTCAAATCGCCGCCGGGTATGATCTGATGCAGACCTCGCCCGGTAAAGCGCGGGGTGATAATTGGCTGGCTCTGGCCGAGGGATACCGTAATGATTATGAACGCCTCATAGCCGATTTTCATCCCCCGTCAAACCGGCTTAGCGGCCCCAAACGAACCTGATAATCCGGGAGGTTGAATGGACTCTTTATCTTTTCTGCTGGGACGAAGAATCTGGGCCGTGCGCGATTTCTCCGTCTGGGGATTGACCGAATCGGCCCACGTGAACTATCTGACCGTGCATGACGACGAAGAAACTCCCCGGCTCTATTTCGGAACCGCCGGAATCGGGGGAGAAGTGCAGGAGGTCGCCTTCGCCGACCTGACCGATATCCGCGGCAATCACCTGCCGGACGCCATTCCCAACGCGAGGGTGATTATCTCGCCCCGGTCGCAATACCCGGCCTTCTTAACGGGGACCGGTTCGAATCTGGGCTTTCAAATCGCGCGTGATCCCGATGCTCCCGGCCCGGTAACCGTGGACCTTATCGTCATGGAGATGCCCTGATGGAAACGACGCCGCATGAAAGCCCCGCTGAAAAAAGCGAATTGACCGACTTCGAAATGCTGGAGGCCCTGCAATCGCGCCTGTACCGAATTTTGGAAAAGGATGAAAACCTCGCCAAGATCGGCGAACTTCTAAAGGTGATGGAAATGAAACGAAAACTATCTATTGAAGGGAAAAATGAGAAGAAATTCTGGGAAATGATCGATAAAATCCGCACCGATAAACTGACCCGGAAAGAAAAAAGCCTTAAGACCAGGGAGAGCGATGCCAAATGAAAATCCACCTCGCGATATCTCCTTGTTCCTTCGTGGCTCGAATTCTCGTGCTGACCGTGTTGGCCCTCGGGCTTTGGGCGATTGTCGGCGGGATTTCCCGCGGTGAAAACACGGCTTCCCGAATCTACAATATGGACGATTGTCCAACCGTGGATTCGGTCCGGGGCCGCACCCTGACGGCCAGGGTTGATTCTCTCGCGGATAAAAGAGTCCTGTCGCTATCCGCCTGGCAGAATGAATGTCTTTTTCAGATCGAGACCGCACCCGGCGATAACTTCTACTTGAAACCTGACGGCAACCTGGAATGGGAAATTATATTAAGCACCAAACCAGATGAACTTGAGTTATGCTTTCCGCTTCATACCCGGGGCTTGTCATTCTATTTTCAGCCGGAGTTGACCGCCCTGGAAATTGCCGATGGCACCAGTCGTCCCGATTCGGTGATCGGGTCATACGCCGTTTATCATGCTTTCGGGCGTAATAATCGCCGCGTGCCGGAAGCGAGAAGAATCAGGACAATAACTTATGGTTCGGGGAAGGCTTTTCATATCTATGCACCTTATGCCTGGGATATCAACGGACTGACCTCCAAAGCCGAGTTGAAAATCGATACCATGCAAGACCGGCTCTGTGTGACGCTTCCCCGCGATTTTATCGACCGGGCGGTATACCCCGTAATTATCGACCCGCAATTCGGTAAAACAGATATCGGCGCCTCGGCCATGAACATGTCGGCCGGCAATTCCGGCGGCGGGCTCTTTACCGCTCCTCAAAACGGAAACATCGATAGTATTTCCGTTTTTATCGATGAAGACGGCACGGCCGGGACGGTCGGGGGAGCGGTTTATCTCGAAGACAACGGCTGCGCGGATCTGATTGATACTACCCTGGCGATATACAATACTATCGCCAACCAGGATCGCTGGTTTCAGATGCCGGCGGCCGAGAGCGCCGGACTTTCCGAGGGTGGGGATCACTGGATTATGGCTTTTACCGGCGGGAGCGCTTTGTCCCTTCGTTATGACACCCGCTCCGGGGCCGCCGCCATTCGCGATTTCAATGATCTCTGGCCGCCGGATAATCCCTGCAGCGCTCCCAGTTGGAATTACCCGGACAGGGAATTATCCCTGTACGTCACATACACGGTTACGTCAACAGGCGAAACCGGACGGCGCCGCCGTTTTATTCTGATTCAATGAGGAGGCCTATGTTTTCCAAAGCAATCCATTTCATGATTATTTTTCTGGCTGTCGGCCTGTTCCGGACTCTCCCCGCCGAGCCGCTCCGGTCGTCCGACCAGGTTACTCTGGCCGGGCGGACAATTTTCCGCGACGGCAATCTGGCTGTCCCCGATTCCCTGCGCATCCAGGTCTGGCGGCATGGCGCGGAATTGCATGATGCCTGGTATGAGGCTGCCGATGATGTCTGCGATGAGGCCGACGGCTGGCTGGTGTTTCACGACCAATTGCAGGATATCGACGGTTCCGGGGGGGAGGGCCAGTATCTTATCTGGGTCGGCGCTTATGATGCCGATTCGGCGTTGTATACTCCTTTTATTTACACTTTTCAGGTCGGGCTGCACGATGAGGTTCTGAAGGTCAGCGATAGTCTTCACCTGATTATCGATTCCCTGATGGCCGTTCTGGATACGCTTCAAAGCCAGGACGATTGGATTTCGAAACTGACCGCCGCCGACAATATCGGACTTGATCTCGACAATGTCCTCGGTCGTCTGGATTCCAGCGAAATCGGCAACGGCGCCGTCAACAGCCGCGTTCTGGCCTCCAATGCCTTCGGGGCCGACCAATTGCAGGCGACGGCCGGAATCGAAATCGCCTATTATGTCTGGCAAAATTCCACCCGCACCGTTTCCGGCGGCTGGATAGATTCCAACCTGTCCGAAAAGGGGCTGGATTCATCGCATACGGCCGGGGCGGTCTGGAATACTCCGCAGGGCAATCATCAATATCCCGGAAGTTTCGGGTATTATCTGGATGAAAGTGTATCGTCGCTGGGTCGGGGAAGCGGTATTTATTCATACCGGATAATCGCCTATGACAGCACTATTGACCAGGTAATTCCCGGCGTCAGCATTATTATTCGAAATTCCGACCAGTCGGCGCTTCTGGCGACCGGGACCTGCGATCTGCTGGGGCGGGCGGATTTCAATCTCGATAGCGATACCCTTTTGGTTCTGGCCTTTTCACCGGGGTACACTTTCGGCGCCTATGATACCCTGATCGTGGCCGGCCCCGCGGTAGATACCCTTTTCGGCACTCAATTCAATCCCGGGACGGCGGCGATTCCCGGCTTATGCCGGGTGTACGGCTTTATCTATGATATCGCCGGGCTGCCGGTGTCCCACGCCGCGGTCGAAGCCCGGCTACCCCAGGGTGTCGTCCGCACCAACGGGAATATCGTTTCCCCCTTGAGTATCGAAACGGAGACCGACTCGCTGGGGTATTTTCATCTCGACCTCATTCCCAGCTCCCAGTTGGTACCGGATACCACCCGGTATGAAATCACCGTCAGGCTGGAGCATGGCAATATCCTCCGGGAGAGGGTTTGGGTGCCGGATACCGGCGTTTGGATTATAACCTGGTAATTAATCGAAAGGAGATTATATGTTTATCGCCCTGATTCCCTTCATGAATTCGATTCTGGATTTTATCGCCGGACACATCATCAACCTGGCCGGCGGTGTCGGCGCCATCATTTTGGCCATAATTGTCTGGATGGCCAATAAATATCTGGTACCGTATCTGAAAGTCGAGAAACGCCGCCGCTATGCCGAGTTTATCGCCACCATTGCCGACGAGGTCACCGACGAACTGCGTTTGAAATACCCTGACCGACCCTGGGCGGTGTATCTCGACGAGGCGGTCGATAAGATCATCGAAATATGCGGTATTAATTCCGAAATTGCCCGCCGCGCCGCGGTGGCCGCCTTATCCCGCAAATGATTCATGTTCTGGTTCCGTTTCAGGCGGGACCAGAGTCGACGAAACAATTATTCTGCGAGGCAAATAAAAAGGGCCGATGTGATTATCGGCCCTTTTTGAAATATCAATTTCTCTCAATGACAGGGCGCTTGTCCGCCGGCATAGAAAAACTTAACCGCGAAAATGACATCGCTGATGTCCAGGATATTATCGCAGTTGGCGTCGCCGCGATGCGCTCCGCCGGCCGGCGCCGGGCCGTCTTTGTAAATAAAATTAATCAGCATGATCAGGTCATCGGCCGTGATATTACCGTCACCGGTGTAATCGCCTTTGACATACGAAGCACTGCAGTCATACAGTACGAAATGCGATACGGATTCGGTCCGGCCCTGGGCATCGACAGCCGTCGTCGTCAGAAAGGTAAGGGTGCCATCGGTAAGATTCGAAGTCGTCCAGTTGTATCCCCAACCGTCGGCGCCGTTGTTGTCGTTGGCGATAAGATTCAGGGTTATGCTGTACGTCCCGGCGATAACGGTGAAGGCAGCGTCGATATCCAGCCAGTTGCCGTCGTACAGAAATTGGGCGGCCATTCCGTTATGGCGTATATAACTGCTCAACAAGGTCCCGGTCAGAGGATTGGCCATGGTTACGGCAAACTGGCCGAAGGCATCCTGAACGCCGTTGACGGCCGTCAGGGGAAGATATAAGCCCGGCGTTCCCGACAGGGCCAGGATTACGAATCTTTCGTTTTCCTGGAACAGGGAACGAATCAGATAATAGTCCGGATCGCGATAGGCATCCATTAATAACTGGTTGCTGTGGGTAGTGTTGTACTGTGTCAGACCGTAGAAGAACAGGTCGTCGTAAGTGCCGCCTTTTTGCCGGGTCATCATCAGGGTGGCCATACGTTCCACCACAGTATCAACCGGTATATAATAAGCGCCTTCCTTCATGCAATTGGGGTAGCCCTTGTCAAACCAGTATTTGATGGCCGTGGCGGCCGCCACCGGGCCGCAATAATAGTCGCCGTATTCGCCCGAGGCCACATGATTGCCGTCATTGGGATTGCCGTTGTTATTCCCGTAAAGGGATTGATTTAATGTCACCGCCGATACCGAATAGTTGGCGATGGCGTCCTTCCGCGTGAAGCGCATGACCGATAAGTTTTCGTCCATCGTACTGGCGGAAAAGGTAATGGGATGGCAGACCGTATCCATCTGTCCGGGGCTGATGTACGTCGGATCGGGCGGAGTGGGGTCGATATTGACCTGGTGGGAATCGACCGAAGTCCGTCCCTGGGCGTCGAAAGCTGTGGCCTTGATCCAGTACAATCCTTCCGCGAGGGTGCTATAATCGAAAATCGTGTAATATCCGTTTCCCGTCCCCGAGGGATCAACTCCGTTGCGGAGTGGCATGGCGCCGTCGACATCGTTGAATAAACTCTGCCAGGCGCCGCCGCCGCGATAGTCAAAACGTACGGAATCAATTATATCGCTGCCGGCGGCTTCTACCGCCCAAACCTCCAGCGGACCGGTCACAATCTCATTCGAAATTGGTTTTAAAAGAGTCGCTATCGGCTGCGGTTGCAGGCCGCCGCCACCCCCGGTCGTCCCGGTGGAATAAAGAAAAATACGCCCGGGAAAAGAAGGAAACGATGGGAACCCGGTATTATTAAGATCCACGAAACCGATCGTCGTATCCCAGATATTGTAATCCACGCACGGCGTCGGGGCGTCATCGGTGATTATATCCAGTCCCCAGGTGGTATCCACGATATTGGCCAGATAGAAACCGGCGAAATAGGGACCGTCAACCACGGCCGGCGAATCCAGGGGAACGGAAATTTGATATAGATTATAATTGGGATTATCGAGGATAAACATATACTCCGATGAAATCGACATCAGTTCGCCCGGAACGGGGCATTGCTCGTCGGTGTAGTCGGCCGACTCGACGTCCACGGAGACATATAAAGTGCAGGGGAAATTGGCCACATAGAGAATCATATGAATCGCTTCCACGGTGAAAGGATAGGGTCCGGAACAAACCTGGCCGGGATCCTGAAGCGATTTATATAACTCGGCGCCGACCAGCCAGTGACTGATTCGCCAGCTGATTTCGCCCTGGTTCAAGACCGTGCAGGCCTCGGCCGTGGCGAATTGCGGCGCGGCGTGCATATTCCATATTTCGCTTTTATCCAGTGGCGATTTTTGCGGACTTTTTCTCGACGCCCCGGCAGATGCTACCGTCACAAGCAGTATTATCGCCGTCAGCCAGGCGGACGCTCTGCGACCCATTTATGGCTCCCTTCCTTGGATTTTTATTTCTTTCCCTTGATATCGCCTGAAATCTTTTTAACTTAATAACTTGAGTTTCGACGCCGTAGTAATTCGGGGCCTGGTCCCCGGCAGGTGTATGGAAATTGAACAATTTATGAAGCCACCTTCCAAAATCACAAAACCGGCCTGGCTTAAGGTTCGGGCCCGATTCGATGACAAATACCGCGAAGTCCAGGAACTTCTCAAAAAGCATCATCTCCATACCGTGTGTCAGGAGGCTAATTGTCCCAACAGGGGGGAGTGCTTTTCCTCGGGAACGGCCACTTTTCTAATTATGGGACCTTATTGCACCCGGGATTGCAGATTCTGCGATGTCACCCATGGGCCGACAGGGCCGCTCGACGGCGATGAGCCTCGGCGGGTGGCCGAAACGGTCAAAATTCTCAACCTCAAGCATGCCGTGGTGACCTCGGTGACTCGCGATGATCTCCCTGACGGCGGCGCCGGGCAGTTTGCGCTGGTTATCGCCGCCATTCGGGAAGCCTGTCCGGAAACCACCGTCGAAGTTTTGACGCCCGATTTTCAGGGCGATCCCCGGGCCGTCGAGATGGTCGTTAAGGCTCATCCCGACGTTTTCAATCACAATGTGGAAACGGTTCCCCGGCTTTATTCCCAGGTTCGACCTCAGGCCGACTATCGGAGATCCCTCTCGGTGTTAAAGACCGCCTCATTCCATAAAGATATCATAATCAAATCCGGCCTGATGGTCGGTCTGGGGGAGACTCCGGAGGAACTGGCGGCTGTTTTTGCGGATATGCATCGGAACGGCGTCACGCATTTGACCATCGGGCAGTATCTGGCTCCTTCGCCGGCTCATTTTCCGATTGCCCGATATTATTCCCCAGAAGAATTCGATTCTCTGGCCGTCCGGGCCCGCCAGTGCGGAATTCCGCAAGTCTTTTCGGCGCCCCTGGTTAGATCTTCTTATCATGCCGCCGGACAAATCCGTCCGGCATAGGCCGCCGCCCATACTTCGCCATATCTTGATACATTCTTCTCCGCACGGGTGGGGATATGTCTGTTATATCCGATATTTCTTTCGAGTGCCCCGTTCTATATGGGGTGATTTGATTGGGCAAAAACTATTTTGGCGGAGTACAGCCCGATGACAGACGAACAAACGAAGAACATTGTCGTCGTTGACGACGAGAAATATATCTGTAATATCATCGACGAGGCCCTGGGCGAATACGGCAATTTCAAGGTGATTAAATTCAGCGACCCGGCCCAGGCCCTGGAATATATCAGCGACAACGGCGTCGACCTGGTCCTGACGGATCTGGTCATGGGTGAATTCAGCGGTGTCCAGATACTGGAAAGAACCCTGGCAGAACATCCCGATGCCGTCGTCGTTCTCATGACCGGCTATCCCACCGTCAAGACCGCCATTTCCGTTCTCAAAAAAGGCGGTTATGATTATTTGACCAAGCCGTTCAAACTGGAAAACCTTAAGGCCACGATCCAGCGCGGTCTGGAAAGCCAGGCCATAAAACGGGAGAATGTCGCTCTGCGAAGCCAGTTGGAGTTGATGAAAGTGGCCCGGGAGTACGCCCAGGGAATGAAACTGCGCCCTCTGCTGGAACTGGTCGTCAATTCGGCCGTGCAGGTTCTTCCCGCCCAGGCGGCTTCCATTCTCCTGCGTAACCGGAAAACCGATTCCTTCTACCTGGTCAACATGGCCGGCGATACCGCCGAAGAGGCTATTCCCAAATTCCTGCTGGGTGATAATGAGAAATTCCGCGAAGTGCTGAATAACCGCCGTCCTTTGACCGGACAGCAGGAAATCGATATCGAGGGGAAAACGTTCAAGCGCTCTCTGCTTTCATATCCCCTGATTTCGCACGGTGAAGTAATCGGTCTGCTTAATCTGGTTTATACCGATCGCTATTCATTTATCTCGCCCGGGCAAAAACGGATGCTGTCGCTTCTGGTTTCGACTGCCGCCTCGGCCGTGGAAGCGAACTTCCTGAACCGCGACCTCCGCAAATCCTACTTCCAGACGATTAAGGCTCTGGCCAATGCTATTGAGGCCCGCGATCGCTACACGGCCGGTCATACCGACCGGGTTTACCGGTTCGCCAAGGTTATCGCCCGCAAAATGGGCTGGAACATGACCCGCCTGGCGCAGTTGAAAACCGGTTGTCTTCTGCACGACATCGGCAAAATCGGGGTGCCCGACGCCATCCTGAACAAACCGGAATTCCTGACCGATTACGAACGCAACATCATGATGAAGCATCCCGAAATGGGCGCGCGAATTCTGAAAAGCATTCCCTTCCTGGAAGAAATCATTCCCTATATACTGTATCATCACGAAAGATTCGACGGCCAGGGATATCCTTTCGGCCTGAAAGGAAAAGACATACCTGTCGAGGGGCGCCTTCTGGCCGTGGTGGATACCTTCGATGCCATCACTTCCGATCGGCCCTATCGTCCCGGACGCCCGCCCGAAGCGGCCCTGGAGGAATTGGCCATCCACAGCGGCACGCAATTCGACCCCGATATCGTCAAGATTTTCATGAAGGTCTACCGCGAGGGGAAAATCCACGACGAAGGACAGCGCGGCGTCGGGGGATACAAGATGAGAATTCTTATTCCATCAGGATCGTGATAGGCGCCGGGATAAAACTGATCGCGAAAATTATAATGGCCACGATTCCCAGAATACGCGCCGGCATCGGCAACGGCGTTTCGTCATTCAGGGTCGGCGGATGACTGACCCCGAATAAAAGCACCATCACACCGAAAAACCACCAGCCCTGCCACCAGAAACCCAGAATCACCATGGCCACGAGGAAGAACCGGCCGATCTGATGTTGTACTCGTCCGGCCAGGCCGTAAATAATATGTCCCCCGTCCAGTTGGCCCAGGGGGAGAAGATTGATCATGGTCACCAACAGCCCCACCCATCCGGCAAAAGCCGCCGGCGATAAGAGAAAATCGTATCCCTCTGGAATCGGCCCGATTATGAGCCAACTTAAAAGGCGGATGAGGAGCGAATCGCCCAATATCAATCCCCCGGACATGGCTCCGGACGGGATCAGTTGAGCGTCCTGCAAGCCGAAAATAAGCACTACCACGGCCACCACGAATCCGGCCACCGGGCCGGCGGCGCCGACCTCGATTAAGTCCCGGCGATTTATAAACGGCGACTTGGATTTGATTATGGCCCCGAATGTCCCCACCAGGTTGGGCGCCGGCAGAAAGTACGGCAGGCTCATGAACACGCCCCGGCGGCGTCCCGCCAGGTAATGTCCGAACTCGTGGAACAGAAGAATGGCTATCAGGGAGCCGGTGAACTCGATTTTTTGCGAAGGTGTCCCCGGGTATATATAGTACATGGTCGCCAGAGTGGCCAGGAAGAGAATAATATTCAGCCAGGGGATTTTTTTGCGCGGCGTTTCACGGACCGTGATAACGACACCGTCGGGATCCTCACTGACGACGGCTTCGAAACCGTTCGAAGCCAGCCGCCGGCGCATGGCTTCGGAGGCCGCCTGGGGTTCGACATACGGTTTGACCCGAAAGATAAGACTTCCGCCATGACGGTATATGGCGGAGACATCGTAAAGGTCGGCCAACTGGTAGTAGATGGCCTGGGACATGCGCTCGATGTTGCTCATAATTTTTCTGTCGGTCTTTTTTTACCGCAATCGTTTTATTAACGGCAAGAAGCGGCAAAAGTTCCCGCTTGTCAACGGGCATGTTGGGGGTTAAGCAAATCGAGGGGGAAGAATAGACATAAGAGGGCGGGTTTGAAACCCGCCCTTACCTCAAGATGGCATCAAGTAAGGGCAATTCCATTACCTGAATATCATCGTTGGTTTTACCAATTATTAATATTTATAATCTTTGATTGCCGTCAGTTCACATCCCGCCTTCGGCGGAACAGGAACTGACGGAACATTTTTATATAAATGTCACCGGATTAAGATACAAGGGGCAGGTTGCAACGTGCCCCTACCGAAAAAGAGGTATACCCCCACAAAAAAACCGGGTTCCTTCTTTCGAAGGAACCCGGTTCAAACGGCCTATCGGTCAGGCAGTTCCAGGTTGGTCACCCTCGCCTTACGGCAGAGTGGTCATGGGCAGAGCCCATTCGCCCACAGGAGCGGGACCGCCGTGGAAATACCAGTTGACCAGATAGAGAATATCCTGAATGTTGATATCACCGTCACCGTTCACATCACCCAGGTGCTCGAACGGGAACGGCCCGTTGCCACTGTGGAAGACATGAGCGTTGAGATAAATAATATCAACCAGGTTGATGGTACCGTTGTTGTTCACGTCGCCGCGACCAAAGCCGCAGAACTGGTTGATGAAGCGAGCCATGCCGGGCAGAGCCGCCGGGTTAGCGGCGGTGCCACCCAGACCATTCAGGGCAAAGAGGCAGTTACCGAACTCGACAAAAGCCGAATCCGGAATGTCATCTTTGTCGGCCAGCGGGTTATAATTCCACGCCGGCAGGTCGAGTTCGCTTAAGCACCAGAACAAGCGCTTGTCGCCGGTTCCCCAGTGGTCAACAATACCGGTCCGCTGGCTCAACCAAACATAGATCGAGTCAAAATCCGGATCGGGATTGAAATACCAGCCGGAGTAGTCGGCGTTGATGGAGGCACGCATCGGATTAAAGCCGGGGCCAAACGGGACTTTGATAAAGCCCCAGGCGGCGTTGGCGCTGGCATCATAATGCCATGCCGCGGAAGCGGCGGCGCTGTAACCGGCTTCGGCCGTCGCGTAGTCACCAACGTCCATATCCGCAATACCACCCACGTAAACGTTTTCGATGGCGTTTCCGTAGCGGCTGTGGACAGCGTGGCGCGAGACCGTGAAGTTGGAGAATTGAGGAACGTCAACCACGCCGTATTCGGCAACCATGGCGCGGAACGCGAAACCATCAGTCAGGGCCTCGCTGTAAGGCGGCTCAGTGCCGGGACCGGACCATTCATATTCCCAGTTCCAGGTCGAAAGGTCGCCCGGAGTCTCGGAATAATCCTGGATAGAATCCACATAAGCGTAGTTAATTACCGTTCCGAAAATGTCAGTATAGGAGGCCCCGTTGTTGGTCGACATCTTGGCCAGAAGAGCCGTTCCCGTGATGAAATCGCAGTTTTCATCGATGAACGGATCGGGCAGGATGCCATCCCAGGTAAACTCGGCGTTTGACCACGGGTCGTCCCAGTTCATAGCAACATGGTACTTATCCTGCCAGGCATACACCAGACCGTCGGCGCCATAGATGTAAGAATCGATGCCGTCGATCACGATACCGCCGTCAGTCGCGGCGTCAATCATGATCTTGGTGGTGTTGTAGACAGGACGCTGGTTGGCGCCGCCCGCACCGAAATGAAGAACGGTGTAATCGAGCAAGCAACCGCCGACGATAGCCAGTTTCAGAGACGGAATACCGTAATCGGCATTATTGTCTTTGAAAGCATAGTCAAGGAAGTAATCCGGGTCGTCGGTATCAACATAAGCGAAGAACGAGTTGTAACCTCTGGGAATCTTCGTGCCGTCGAAATTCACAACAATCGGAATGGTCGCGCCGGCGGCCACAATCGTGCCCGGGGTCGGCGAGGTCAAACCGTTGACATAAATCGGCGGCGCAAAGGAAGCGCGATTCATGCTGGAAGCCTTATCCTTCTTCAGGAAATCGGCCATCCGGTCGTCGGTCGTAGCCTTGACCATCATTTCATACTTGCCGGCCATCATATCGGCGGCCGCATTCATGGTCGCGTTGCGGTCGGTGCCGACCGAAGACATGGCCATGAGCGGGAAAGTGCCGTTATCAGCCACGTCAAGTAAGACTTCGTTGATCGTCAAAGGAGCGCAACCGTTGTTGAAGATGGCATCCGGGAAAGTAACATCCACACTCGGACCCAGACCGAACGGAACGGGAACCGCAATGGTCATGCCCGCAGGCAGTTCCAAACGCGGACGAGCCGTTTGACTGGTCAGAGCGCAGACGAAATCCAGACTGCCAAGAATCACACGATCTTCGTTCATAATAGGAGCGTTGACCATGGCCGTTCCATAGTAGAAACGACGATGGAAAACCTGCTCGCCGAAGATGCTTTCGAGGAAGTTAACGTACCAGTTAACCGTCCCGGAAATCAGCCAGTCGGGAACAGCGTTATCTTCATAGTCTTCGCAGGTCAGCAGAGCCGCGGCCTGGACGTGTTCGAAGGCACTCGGGTTGGTAACCGTCTGCGTCCAGTTGATAGCACCACTGTTTTTGCTGTATGAAGTCGGGCCCCAAATAGTGCCGCCATTAGTCCACTGGGACCAGCCGCCGAAATAAATGGAAGCCAGGTCCACGATAACACCGCCGGGATTACCGGTCGCGGCGCCGTTGGCCTCGGCTGTCCAGGCGATGGTAAAGTCGTCTACGTTTATTTTGTAGAGCAATCCACCGTTGGTGACGGGGTTCTGGTTCTGCGGCACATAACTGGTGGCCATGTAAAGGAATCCATCCTCATAAGCCATGGCATGGTAGACACCTTCCACGGAAACTTCAATGGGATGGAGGGTGGCTAACTGGAAGCCGTCGCCGTCGTCCACGAAGTTCATCACTTCATTACCGGTCGCCGCATCGATTTTGTACAGGTTCGGCTGGCCGGCAAAAGCGTCCACGCCAAAGTACAAATAGGTGCCGTCGGTAGTGAGAGCCTTGTGAGCGAAACCGGTGCCGCTGAAGAACGGGTTGGAGCCAAAGAAGTTGGCGCCGGTCGCGGCGTTAAAGGCATACAGTGCGCCATAGTCGTCGGCCACAAACACCACATCGGTGCCGCCGACGTTGAGAATCACATGCGGAGCATAAACGGTAAATGACGAGGTCATTCTGGTCCAGATCGTGGCGCCGGTCGCTAAATTCAGGCAGTTGAAGGCCTGGGCGTCGCCGCCGCCGATATAAACCTTACCGTTTGTGATGGTGCCGACGCAACGAGCCGCCGCGCCAATCTGAATGAAATCGGGGTTGCGAACCCACAATTGAGCGCCCGTATTGACGTTAAGGCAGACGATATGGTCGGTCATATAGATGACCATTTTGCCTTCGCCAATAGACGGGGAATTGTGGACAGCCCAGTTCGGGCCGACGTAATCCCAATCTTTGGTCAGATAGCAACGGGCATCGGTCGCCGTGCCCATGCCGCCGATGGAGTTCAGAGAGGCGTTCTCATGGGCAAAATTCTTACCCATGGTGGGCCACTCTTCACCGGCCACGCAATTGCGGCCGCCCTGCGGCAGGCAGCAACGATAGATTTCAATGAACGGATTATAGTCTGCACCGTAATCATCGGCCATATACAGCCACTCATCGCCCGGGTAGCCATCGGCTACGCGGCCGGTCGGTGTAGCTCCATTATCAGACAACATAATCACGTCTTTAGCATTGGTCGCAGCGAAGGAGCGGAAAGCCACCCAAATCGGCTCTTCAAAGTGAACGAGGCCGGCCACATCCCAGGAGAACCAGTAAATACCGGGGCCGGGAGGCGTGATATCGCCTACCGCAACGGGGATGGTATGGATGGCAGTACCCGGCAGACCATCGACACCGTCGGCTTTATAGACGACGATTTCGCCCGGTTGGGCATACGGAGCCGGGGTAGAGCCGCTCTGGTAAAAGACCATATCGATCTGGACCATGTCGCAGCCACCCAGGAAACTTTCGAACTGCGCCGCCCAGGCATTCTGACCATAGGAATCCGGCCAACGCCAAATATAGGCAGCAGCACCATGGAAATAATCCCAGGCGCATTCGGCATAGACGTCTTTGCAGAGTTCGACATCAATCACGAGGTTGACATCGTCGCCAAACAGGTCGCCTATGGTGTAGAAAGCGCCGCCATAGTAGCAGGAACTGCTCCCAGTGCCACAGGTGCCGTCGTCAGAAAGACTGGCGATCTTGTCGGTCGCGCCGGTCGTGCCTCTATCGAACCCAACATGGAACGGTTCGGTGAAGACCAGATTAAGACTGGAAACATCGAGGACGTTCAGGTTGGGATAGAAGACGAGGCTGGCATACGGAATGGTAGTCGTGTAAACATGATTGCCGAGATCCGGGAAACCACCGTCGTCCGGCCAAATGTAGACCGTAACGCTGGTATTGGTTTGTGCCCCGTAAATGGCGAAGGAGACCGTTTTCAGGGTTTCCGGGCCATCAACGGCGAATCTTTGGTTGTAATAGGTAATGTTATAAGAACCCGGCGTACCCCAGTAATATGCAATACCGCACCACGGGGATTGGGTATAGCAATCATCCGGGAGGCCACCCGGGTCTTCGAGACAGACATCGGCTTCCATGAGGAAGTTGACATCGAGAGACCAGTTGTCGAGCATCAGGCCCCAGGCGCTGTTCCAGAATTCGGAACTACCTTGAACGCCATCGGAACCGTCATCAGAAAAACCGGAAAGTGTACCGGTCCCTGAAATCCCCCAAGCGACATGGAACGCCTCGCCATCGGCGAAGAGATACGACAGGTCCTCAACACCCATGTAATAGGCGCCACTCGGCGGGAGATCGGCATTAAGGATGGTTTCGTGATGGATGACGTTGCCGGCATCCGGATACCCGAAGCCATCGTCGCCATAGACATAGAGTTCCAGGTTGGGCGTGCCAACCATGGCGTCAAAGTCAATAGCGACCCAAAACGCCGTCAGGGTACAGGCGCGTTCCGGAGTGAATTTCTGGGCATAACTGGTAGTGCCATAGGAGTTGGGAATATCCCAATAATAGTATGCATTACCGCCGGAATAGTCCATCGCCACGCACGGGGTCGCCGGGGAGGCAATCGACTTGGACACCGGGAGCATTTCCATTTCGCTTACCGGCTTGGTAAACGCAGGAATGTTCCTGGGTATGGCAGTAATCCCGCTATTGAGCGGGGCGCTGGAGGGGTCATTGTAGATACGCTCGAGCGGACGGCCGTTCGGAGCTTGCTCTGCAAGAACCACGCCAACTAAGGAGAAAACCAACCCTAAAGCAAGTACCGTAATCAACAGTTTTCTAAAAAGGAACATTTATTTCCTCCTTAAATTAGGAAATAACCAGTTCGAAGTTATTAAACCAGATTCGAGGACAGGCCAAGCCATGGTGTCTGAATAGACTTGTCGGCAAAAGCCCCGCAGGGTTTTACCGTCCGTTTTCTTCATCGTCATGACCATTATTTGCGGCTTCCTCAAAATCTCACTTTTTGTCCAGGGAACGTGAGCCTTATCCAGTTAATAGCTTCTCGAATTTCCTATCAAAGGAGTTTTTTGAACAGCATTAAACTCCAAAAATGCCGTGTCGAATTTTCGCTTCTTGCTCTTAATCTTAAAGCCTTAATACCGAAGTAATGTCACCTCCTGTAAGCCATCAACAATAGACTGTTGCGGTTTGCGGTTGACGAAATCGAAATGAGGTGAACTGATCCGCGGGTTCGCCAAGAGGTTGCTGCACCGTCATATCACGCTTTCTCACAACGACCGGTTGTATGAAGCATCGATATTGATAAGTACAAAAATCCCCTGTGAGGATTTTAACCCTTTAACGACTGGGATCCTTGAAAAAGAGGTAAGTTCTTGTTGCCGCCGGAATAGTTGGCTCTCATCCAGCAAACAACGTCTAACACACGCTCGATATGAAGATAACTTTTTGCCCGTTTTTGTCAAGAAAAATCTGGAAAATTTTTCCCAGTAATCTCATCGAAAAAGTCCTTTTTGTGAATTTTGTAACCTGTTGGGCATCAAATTTGTCTGGCTACTTATCCACAGGTTATCCAGAGGCCGTGTTTCGGCCCCAAAAGTGGCCCGGGTGGTTCGCCATGAAGGGTGGGTTTTGACCCCTCGGCGTAACGCTTAAAAGGGCGGGTTTTAAACCCGCCCCTACGGGGTGGTTTTTGAGGTCCGGGTGGCCCACCCTTCAGGGTGGGTTTTTTGAGGCGTGATTTTTTGGTTCCGACCTCTGAAAAGGTCGGCCACCGGGCTTGGAGGGCAGGGCCAGGGATAGAGAAAAATAAAAGACCCCACAGCAAGCTGTGGGCCACCAGTCCTTTCGGGTGGGTTTTGACGCCTCGGCGTAACTTCAAAAGGGCGGGTTTTAAACCCGCGCCTACGCGGTGGTTTTTAATCATGTCAGAGTCGGATTTCAGGTGTAGGGGCAGGTCTGTGACCTGCCCTCATAGAATTGCGGGGATTAAAAAGAGGCCTGGCATGCGGCCCGCCCCTACAAAAAACAGGTGACTTCTGTTGATATCTGCTCAAAATATGCACAGACAAACTGTGGATATATGTGGATAACCTGTGGAAATGACGTTAGATGCTGTGGAATGCTACGAAAAACCTGTCATATCGTCGCTAATCCTGTTTTCCACGGCGCTCTCATCATTCGCTCATCCGGCGTTATCATTCCTTATTATATGATTGCTTTAGCCCTGCCCTGTTCCTTTATTGGACCAGGCCTATGCGTAAATCCCGGCGATATATTTTAATTATAACCCTGATCCTGCTTCTGGTGCTGATTCGCTTTGTGGGTGAAATCGGCCCCGAGCGGGCGGCCGGAGAGCGGTTTATGGTGGCCCGGGTTATCGATGGCGATACCGTAGAACTTACCGACGGCGAAAAGGTGCGGCTTTTGGGGATCGACACCCCGGAACGGGGCGACCCTTTTTATGACTCGGCGCGGATTATCCTGGAGTCGCTGGTGGCCGGCAGGGCGCTGGAAGCCGAATATGCCAAACGTCGCCGCGACAGTTACGGGCGGATTCTGGCTTTTCTTTTCGCCGATACCACCTTTGTCAATGCCGCCCTGTTGCGGTCGGGGTTGGCCACCGTTTATCTATTCGAAGATAACATGGGGGATAGAGAGAGGGTGGAAAAACTCCTGGCGGCTCAAAATGAAGCCGCCCTGGCCGGCCGGGGGGTGTGGAGCCTGAAAGTCTCGCCCGAGAAATATTACATCGCTAAACGGGGGGCCTTGCGGTTTCATCGTCCTTTCTGCCGTCAGGCCGCGAAATTCAAGCCGGGGGAGACAATCCGCTTCGAAAGCCGCCTCGAGGCATTCCAGGCGGGGTATTCCCCCTGTCGCAACTGCCGTCCGTGAGGGAAAGATTGGGTGGCCGATCCTTTCAAGGGGTCGGGGCTTTTTTGCCGACTAGGACTTCAGCCGATAAGGCAGGGCGAAAAATAAAGGTGGCCCACCCCGAAGTCTTCGAGGGGTGGGGTTGGCAATGAACACTGCACGCCAGAAATAACGGCCATATAAGGCCGCCCTGGCCATGGTGTCCGTCAATTATCAGTCGACTTTTTATATCCATTGAGGGCATGATTTCGTGGTTCCGACCTCTAAAGAGGTCGGCCACCGGGCTGGGGGGTAACGCCAAAGATAGAGGAAAATGTAAGACCCCACAGCAAGCTGTGGGCCACCAATGGCGCACCGAGTTCAAGACTCTTCGGCCTTTCACACCTGTTCCCTTCCCCTTGGTGGGGCCGACATTCCTTTCGGCCATCCCAAAACCGGAAGAGCCCGACAAGAATGTCGGGCCTACCGTTAGATGATTTGGTGGGCGATATCTGAAAGGGCACGCAGCAACGTGCCCCTACATAGATTTGGTCAAACGGCGGGCAGGTGAAGCAACCTGCCACCCATGGGGATTTTGCGCCCTTATTTCAGCAGGACCATCTTCTTCGACAGGCTTTCCGACCCGGCGGTCAGGCGACAGAAATATACCCCGGTAGCGACTTCGCCGCCCCGGTCATCTCTCCCGTTCCAGACCGTCCGGTATTTCCCGGCGGCCATTTCCTGCTCCAGAATAGTCCGGACTTTGCGGCCGAGAATGTCAAAAATCTCGATCGTAATCTTCTCCCGGCGCGGCAGGCTGTATTCGACGACCGTACTGGGATTGAAGGGATTGGGGTAATTCTGCGAAAGGGTGAATTTTTCCGGAAGGATGCCGTCGTCCGTAAATTCCTCGTCCTCCACCGCCGTCACCTGCCTTTGCGGGTCGAAGGCGTAGAGTTTGGCTGGGGAACCGCCGCCGGAACTGCGGGCGACCAGGGCGGTCTTTTGCCCGACCATGACGGCATTGTGATTTCCTGTGGGAATCAACGGCACCCAACTATTGGCGAGACTATTATAGGCATAAATTTTGTTATATCCGTTATTAGTGCTGCCGTTGTTATACCAGACGGTCATGATCCCGACATAGCCGGAATCATAGCAGAAATAGGGATCTTCCGTTAATGTTATGGACGACTGCAGGCCCAGAATACTGCTGTAGCCGTAAAGGGAGTTCCCGGCATCGTCGCAGAGAATAGCCGAGCCTTTTCCCAGGCCGTTCCGGCTGTCATTATAAACGTCGAAATCGAAATAGATCATCTCTCCGTTTTTGCCGTCGAACAGCACAGTTTGGGCATCGACGGCGGCATAGGCCATATGGCCCCGGACTCGGGACGTAGGGTAGCTTTCGTCGGGGAGATTATGATAGAGAATTACATCCTGTGGCGAGGAATAGAAGACCGCTTCGTTTTCCGGTGAGGCGCAATGCAGGTAAAACTGGGGCGTGGCGATTCCCTCGCGGTTCCAGTGATTGGGAAGTTCGATCGACTGCCAGGTTTTGGTGCGGCTGTTATAGAAATAGGTTCTCATGGTTTCGGCCTGGTAAACATAGCGGGTGGCCGTAAAAAAATCCCACCCGGCATACATCTGAGCGTATTCGCCTACCCCCCAGGCAAAAATATTTCCACTGTTTTCCTCCGGGACATATGCCCATATCCGGGTGGAATCGAAAAAGGCGTAGAAATTCCCGCCGTGGCGGTAAGCGATATCCGGCATATCGAAATCCATCCCGGGATTAACCACGCGGTAATCATTATTGGTGCCGTCGAAAAAGATAAAAAAGGCCGGGCGGGAGTCCTCTGATTTATATTCGCCGAAATCCGAGGCATAATTGCCGCCGATACCGACCGTACCATAATAGGTAATCTCGTCATAAGGGTAATAGTAATACTGATGCACCCACTCGCCGTGGCGCGAGTCGTATGAATAGTGGTGCGCCTCGGAGTATTCAAACGATTCGGCATGGCGAAAAACAAACGAGTTTGCCGTATTTTCGTCGGGAAAATCGACAGCTCCGCCGCCGCCTCCGACCAGATATTCGCCTTCGATAAAATCATGATAGATAACATCGAACTGGTTGTCATAGGCGCTGTACCCGATCATTTTCACGCCGCCGTCATAATCCGTGACGCGGGAGAAGCCGTGATCCATATAGGGGATAATGGGCGGTATCCCCTGGTCCAATTGATTAAAGGATTTGGTGTGGGCGCTGTAAACCAGGATCACAGGGGGATTGGAGTCGTCACGAAACAGAACCACACAGATAAAATCGCTTTGGGCCCAGGAATTCGATGTAATAAAATCGGCCGGTATGGTATATGCGTAACTGTAAAATTCCCCCGTCTCGCTGTCGAACACATAAAGGTATTGATCGGTCAAAAAATACCCCAGATGTTCGCTCAACCCGAAACCATCGGCATTGTCCAGAAGCGTCCCGGAATAATAGACTGTGTCCCAGGTTTGAGTTTTATCGCTATAGGCGGCCAGAAGCGTTGCAGAATAGACGCAGGCCAGGTGGCCCTTCGTGGCGATGGATTCAAAATCCTGTTCCTCGCCCAGGTCGATGGTCAGCCACTCCCCGACATTGACATCGAAAACTAGAAAATACTGGGAAAAGAGCGGGGCGTAGGCGATAAGGCCGTCATCGCGGGCCCCCAGGCCAAGATTGACTCCGATGGTCGACAGGTCATACTCCACCCAGCGGCCGTCCTGGGCGAAAAGCCCCCCGGCCAGCAGCATTAAAAGCAGGCAGAGGACCGGTTTAAGGTTTCCTGCGGATTTCGGATAAAACATAGTCCTGTCTCCTTAAAAGGCGCCATCTCCCGGGGCGAGTGGAAATACTATGAGCGAGTCAAGGAAATGGATATTCGAGTCTTATATCTAATATTATAATAAAAAGGGCGAAAACTCCAACATCTTTTTGACGGGGCGGATTTTGCCCTCCCGGCCGCCCTGTGCAAAAAAGGGACAGGGCGAAGACGAGGACGAATGTACCCCGGCGGATTGGCTATTAAGGGAATAATGCCGCCGGGGTGCGATCGTTATGAACGGTGCAAGTACTCCGGCAGCACGCTCTTACGACCCCCGCAAAATGTGCAATTTTTGATATACACTAGTATGGGGAAAAGCCGATAATTTTAAGCGGAAGAGCCCTCCGAATGAGGGATAAGAATCAACCGACCGGACGGGGAGTTAAAATGCCGAGCATTCTGGTAATTGACGACAAAGACTCCATGCGGACTATGCTTTCCCAGACCCTTCACGAGGAAGGGTACCAGGTGGATGTCGTTGAGGAAGGCAAAAAGGCCCTGGAATTGGCCCGTCTGAAAAGTTACGATGTAGCCCTCACCGATTTAAAAATGCCGGCCATGGATGGTCTCGATGTTCTGTCCAGTCTCAAGGAAATCGACAGCGATATCGCCGTTATTGTCATGACCGCCTACGGTACCGTAGAGACGGCCGTGGAGGCCATGAAGCGGGGTGCGTTCGATTTTATCACCAAGCCGTTCGACCCCGATCACCTGACTGTCCTGGTCCAACGCGCTTTGGAAAACCGCCGCTTAATCGCCGAGAACAGCCTTTTACGCGAAGAACTGGCGGCCTCCCTGGGTTTCAGCGAGATTATCGGCCAGAACGAAAAGATGAAAGAAGTTTCCAAACTGATTCAGAAAGTGGCCGCCTCCGATACTTCGGTCCTGCTTTTGGGGGAATCCGGCACCGGCAAGGAACTTTTCGGCCGGGCCATACATAATCTCTCGCCCCGGCGGGATAAACCGTACGTGGCGATAAATTGCGCCGCCATCCCGGCGGAACTTTTGGAAAACGAATTGTTCGGCTCCGAGAAAGGGGCCTTCACCAGTTCCGTGGCGCGCAAGATGGGAAAGTTCGAAATCGCCAACAGCGGCACTATCTTTCTCGATGAAATCGGCGACCTCGATATCGCCCTTCAGGCCAAACTTCTGCGCGTTCTGCAGCAGAAAAATTTCGAGCGGCTGGGCGGGAATAAGACCGTGGCGGTCGATGTCCGTGTCGTCGCGGCCACAAATATGGATCTCAACGACATGATCCGCAAGAAACAATTCCGCGAGGATTTGTACTATCGTCTGTCGGTTTTCCCTATCACCATACCGCCGTTGCGGGAGCGGATGGACGATATCGTCCCCCTGGCCGAGTATTTCGTGAATAAGTACTCGCGGGAGATGAAAAAGCCGGTTAAAACGTTGTCCAAGGAAGCCGTGACCATCCTGACCAAGTATCACTGGCCGGGAAATGTCCGGGAACTGGAAAACACCGTCGAGCGGGCCATCATCCTGGCCGAAGGCAAAAAAATCACGCCCGACCATCTGGCTATCCGTCTGCGCAACAGCGACGAAATCAGGCTTCGCGAAGGCGCCGGCCTGAAGGAAATCGGCAATCATGCCCAGATGATGGCGGAACGGTCGGCCATCATCCGGATACTCAAGCAGGTCCGTGGCAATAAGCGCAAGTGCGCCGAGATTTTGAAAATCGACTACACGACGCTGTTTGATAAGATCAAGAAGTACGAGATTGATTTGACGCAGGAATAAGATAAAATTCTGAAGTCCTTAAAGCCCCGTGAAAGCGGGGTTTTTTTATGGAACTGAACTTAAGAGAAATTCACCAGCGCTAAGATTCGGAGGATTGCGTTTCCACCGGCAGGGCGACCATTTGGCGCAGGGTATTAACCTCATCGCGGCTTAAGTACCGCCATCGCCCCGGTTTCATATCATTCACCATTAAGCCGGCAAAGGAAACGCGCCGCAATGCCCGGACCGGAAGCCCCACCGCTTTGAGAATCTGTTTGACCTCGCGCTTGTGTCCTTCGGTCAGGGTTATTATGACTTTCGAGGTGCGATAACTGGCCCGAAGAATTTCCATTTCGGCTTTGGCCAGGTGGCCATCCTGAAGTTTTATCCCCTTGGCGACACGGTTGATAATATCCGGAGTGGCGGGACCTTCCACCTCGGCATGATAGACCTTGGGAATCTGATAACGGGGATGGGCCAGGCGATAAGCCAGTTCGCCGTCATTGGTCATCAACAGGACACCGTCGGTATCGAAATCCAGTCGTCCCACCGGGTAGACCCTGGCTCCCAGGGCCCGGGTGTAATTGGCCACGGTGCGGCGGCCGAAAGGATCATGCAAAGTGGTCAACACCTGGCGGGGTTTATTGAAGATGATATAAAGACGTTTTTTGGCGGGCGAAGCCTCGACCCCGTCGACTTTGACGACATCTTTGGTTTCGTCGATGACAACACCGACCTTATCGATGGTGGTATCATTGACCGTCACTTTGCCCTTGGCGATCAATTGCTCGGCGCCACGGCGCGAGGTAACCCCGCACAGGGATAGATATTTATTGAGTCGTATCAAGTCCCGCCCGTTCTCCCAAAATCCGGTTTGGAGTCCGCCCTTTTGCCAAAAATGGCGTCCAGCGTTTTCCGGTTAAACTATTTTGTCTTCTTTTTCGGTATTATCCGACACTTCCGTGATGCCGATAAATTCTTCGATTTCTTCATCAGCCGCAATCTCATCTTCGTTGTCGCCCGTGGATACAATATCACCGCTTTCGGAATCTTCGGATTTTTCCGTTAATTCCTTATCCGCCAGGGAAGCCTCGGCCAGGGCGGCATCGACCGCCGAGTCGACCAGGTCGGCCAGATGTTGGTCTTCCGCGGAGATTCCCTGATCGTCATTATCGAATTCTTCCTCGAAAGTCGGGGCCGGCCGGGCCAGGTAAATATCTCCCTGGGCGATTTCATTGACCGGTTTGATCTGTGGCGAAGTCTCCAGCGGCAGCGCTTCCTGGCGGTCCGGTTCGGCGGCGGCCAGGATTTCCTCGATTTCCTCCATGCGGGGAAGATCTTCCAGCGAATTCAATCCGAAAAATTTAAGGAACTCCGGGGTCGTGGAATACAAAAGCGGCCGTCCCAGAGTCGAGGCCCGCCCCGAGAGAGTGATCAGTTTTCTTTCCAAAAGCGTGTGCAGGGCGGAATCGGAGGCGACACCGCGGATCAATTCGATATCGGCCTTGGTAACCGGCTGACGATAAGAGATGATAGCCAGGGCTTCCAGCGCCGCCCGCGACAGCCGGACCGAGCGCCGCCGGGTGAAAAGTTCGTCGACATAGCCGGTGTAGTCTTCCAGAACATAAGTCTGGTAACCGCCGGCGATCTTGCGGATGCGGAAAGACATTTCGCTCTGAAGGTATTTTTCATTGAGAGCCGTGACCGTCTCCTCGATCTGCTCCAGGGTCATATCCGGAAGGACTTCCATGATTTTCCCGGCCGCCAGGGGTTCCGGCGAAGATAAAATCAAGGATTCCAACAGCGGCAGGCGATTGGCGTCGTGAGTCATACTATTTCCTCCCCGGCGGTCTCATCAGGGGTACTTTTTTTCATGGTCAGAATGTGGGTTCCTTCCTCAAAATGGTCGCCGCGATAAACCCGCACCTCGGCGAAAGGAAGAGATTGTTGCACCACCAGCCGGCGCGACTTGACCAGTTCCAGGATGGCCAGGAAGGTCATGATGGCGATTATTTTGCGGGGCGTTTCCAGGAATAATTCCAGGAGCGTGGCCGAGTCTTTGTCGGCCATGAACTGCATGATTGCATCCATGCGGTCTTCGACCGTCACTTCCTCGGGCTGGATTTCATAGGTGCGTTCCTCGCCGAAGCGATCCAGAACCTGCTTGAAAGCGGTGAGTAGATCGAACAGGGTAGTCGTATCCGAGACGATGGTGCGTTCCTTGCGGCCGTTGCCGGAGCCGACCCCCGGAAGGATAAAACGGCGTTCTTCGAGAAGCCGTTTTTCCTGCATAATCTCTCCGGCTTCCTTGAATTTCTTGTATTCCAGAAGGGCCGCCACCAGTTCTTCGCGGGGATCCGGTTCCTCATCGCTGTATTCATCACGGGGTAAGAGCAGGCGGGCCTTGATACGGATCAGGGTGGCCGCCATGAGAATATATTCCCCGGCCAATTCCAGATTGAGGATTTTCATCATCTCCAGATATTTCATGTACTGGTCGGTGATGCGGGCGATGGGGATGTCGTAGATGTCGATTTCATCCTTGCGGATAAGATACAACAGCAAATCCAGAGGACCCTGAAAGACCTCGAGATCGACCGAATAATTTTCCTGGGCGGGGCGGTTCATGAGTTAAAATAATCCATTTTCATGGCCCGGCGGACCTTGTTCATGACCATCGAGACTCTCTCGTGGGCGCGGACCGAGCCGCTTTTCAGGACATCCCAGATAAAGTCCTCATTTTTTTCGAGTTCGGCGCGTTTGGCTCGAATCGGCGCCAGGGTCCGGTTGAGATTTTCCGTCAGTTTTTTCTTGCAGTCGACACAGCCCAGTTCGCCGCTGCGGCACGGCGGGGCGATGCTTGTGTCGGCGTCGACGGTGTAGATTTTATGCAGACTGAAAACGGGGCAAATCTCGGGACGGCCGGGATCGCCCTTGCGGAGTTTCTGCGGGTCAGTGAACATTCGTTTCAAACGGGCCGCGGTTTCGGCCTCGGTATGTATCAGGGCAATATGGTTGTCCAGCGACTTGGACATTTTTCGCCCATCCAATCCCGGTACGACCGGGAATTCGGAGATTAATACTTCCGGCTCTTTGATAGTCGGGCCGTAGATTGCGTTAAATCTTTTGGCCAGGTCATTGGCCAGCCAGACATGTTTTTCCTGGTCGCGCCCCACCGGGACCTTGTCGGCGTCGTAGATGCAGATATCGGCCGCCTGCAAAACCGGGTAACCCAGGAAGCCGTAACTGTCCAGCCCTTTGTCTTCCTTCTTTTCCGCGTAGGTGGGCAGGCGCGTCAGGGTCGGGACGGTAATCAGCATGGAAAATATGAGATGCAATTCGGCATGTTCCTTGACGCTGGACTGGATAAAGATGGCGCATTTTTCGGGGTCGAGTCCGGCCGACAGGAAGTCGATGGCCATCTGGAAAATTCTATCCTTGAGAATAGCCGTGTTTTCATAGTCGGCCGTCAGGGAGTGCCAATCGACAATACAGCAATACATATTGTACTGGTCCTGAAGTTTGACCCAGTTACGCAGGGCACCTTCCAGGTTGCCGATATGCAGGTCGCCGGTCGGTTGCATGCCGGAGAGAATGGTGGGTTTGTCGCTCAACGGAAGTTACTCCATGAAAAGGTATCTTTTCCAGCGATCGTCGACATTGCCGATATAGCGCTGGATATAGGTGATATGATTGGGGCGAGTCGGCTTGCGCATAAGTTCCATCCCGGCCCGGGTCAGGGTTTGACCACCCTTCTTATTATTGCAGCGGTCGCAGGCACAGACCAGATTTTCCCAGGTGTCTTCGCCGCCCTGGTTCTTGGGAATGACATGGTCGACAGTCATGGGGCCTTTCCGGGAACCGCAGTAACAACAGGTGTAATTGTCGCGAATTAATATATTTTTACGCGTTAAAACCACACTTTTTCGAGGGGCTCTGACAAAACGGTCCAAACGCACCACCGAGGGCAGGGAATATCTTTCCGAGACGGAACGGATTTTTATTCCGTCATAGGTTTCGATCATCTCCGCCTTACCCAGAAACAGCAGGAGAAAGGCCCGCCGGGCCGAGCAGACCGAAAGGGGTTCGTAGTTCTGGTTTAAAACCAGGACATTTTGGTTCAATAATGTCATAGCCGCAGTTTCATCGTCCGACATTTCCCGTCGGTCGTAAATATGGTAAGTTAGGCCAAAGGGCCGAAATGTCAATATTTTTAACGCTTGGCAGGCTGGGGGCGGAAAAGGTGCCGACCGGTCCGGGCTTGTCATGTTTAAACTTTCTTATTATCATAGGCCATGTCGCGCGCCGTCAATTTTCTGTTCGGGCTGTATATTTTTCTTCTGTTGCCGGGCCTTATTCCGGCGCAGGAGACACCTGTCCTGGTGCGCCCCTATTTCGAGTATTATGCCGACAACCTCCAATTCGCGCCTATGATCGATTCCGCCGTCGCCGATGCCCGCGGGCGGCTGATTAAAATCCTGGGCGATTCTCTCAATTATACCCCTCAAATATATCTGGAAACCAGCCGCGAATCGTTCGCGACCAGAATCGGGGGGGCGATCCCCGATTGGGGAGCGGCCGTGGCGATACCATATCGCGGACAGATTGTTCTGAAATCCCCGGCCCATTTCAATCTGGGCAAATCGCTTTTCGAACTGGTTCGCCACGAATACGCCCACCTGGCCCTGGCCGACCGTTTCGGCCCGACTCGTCCGCCCCGGTGGCTCGACGAAGGCCTGGCCATGTATATCGCTTCCGAATGGGGGTGGTACGACAATATCGCCCTGTCGCAGGCGGCCGTTATGGGGCACCTGATTCCTCTGGAAGAAGTCGAACGCCTGCCGCTTTTCCCCGAAGGAAAAGCCCATACCGCCTACGCCCAATCGTATATGGCGGTCAAATATGTCCTCGAAACCTATGGGATCGAGTCCTTTCAGATTCTCCTCGATAACCTGGCCCGGCGGGCCGCTATCGATGACGCCATGATGGCGGCGACCGGTTCCTCTTTCCAGGATTTTGAAAAAGAATATATTACTTACCTTAAAGGACAATACAACCTTTTAACCTTGTTTATCGATATGTCATATTTATGGATTTTTCTGGCCGGAGTGATTGTGGCAGGATTTTTCCTGTACCTGCGGCGGCGCCGGAAGGCGTTTGAGAAATGGGATAAGGAAGAACAATATCACTCCACCGATTTTGACTTCGGCAACCCGGAAACACCGGAGAAAACCGACGATGAAGATAAGCCATGGGCTTGAGTTCGCCCTCGTCTGGTCACTGACCAAACTGGTGCAGTTTTTACCGGATCGGGCCGCCGATGCCCTGGCGGTCAGCCTCGGGAAACTGGCTTACCTGATTTTGGCTTCGCGCCGCCGGATCGCCGACGAAAATTTACGGCGGGCCTCGGGCTTGGAATTCCCTCCGGATGAAAGGGAGATAATAATCCGGCGCGTCTTTGTCAATATCGCCCGCATGACCGTGGAATTTGCCCGCCAGCCCACCTTTACGCCCGAGAAGATTTTGGCGATGGTGCCGGTCGTGGAGGGCCTGGAGTATATTGAGAAAGTTCTGGCCGAAGGCAAAGGGTCGGTTCTCATTTCCGGGCATGTCAGCAACTGGGAACTGTACGCCGGTTGGGCCAAGGCCAAAGGATACCCCATCGATTTACTCGTGGGGCGGCAGCACAATCATCTGGTCGATGAACTCCTGATTTCGTTCCGGCGATCCCAGGGGCTCGGCATCATTCCCATCGGGGTGGCCGCGCGTCATGTCATCAAGGCCCTGCGGTCGGGAAGATTCGTGGCCATTGTCGCCGACCAGCACGCCGCCTCGGGCGGCATCGTGGTCGATTTTTTCGGGCGAAAAGCCTCGACCCCGGCCGGCCCGGCGGCCTTTGCGGTCAAGGTCGACTGCCCCATCCTGGCCGGGGCGCTGGTCCGCGAAGGGTACAATCGGCACCGGGCCATTGTCCTGCCGCCGATTTATCCTCCCCGCACGGGCGACGCCGAAAAAGATATTCTAACCATGACCCAGGCCTATACCTCGGCGATCGAGATGTTGATTCGCCGCTATCCCGACCAGTGGATGTGGACCCACCGGCGATGGAAAATAGAATAGGCAGGGTATGCCGGATATTTCCCATAAAATCCTGATTCGCACCCCCAATCATCTGGGGGATTGCCTCATGGCCCAGCCGGCGGTGTGGGGTCTGGCGAAACTGTGGCCCGATGTTGCATTGTTTCTGGCCGCCCCGGATTGGGCCGAACCTGTTTTTCGCGGAATCGAAAGGGAAAATGTCCGTTTCCTTCGCCTGAAAGCGGAGCAACTCCACGGTTTCAAGGGTATCGCCGCCCAGATAAAAATCCTGAAACAGCACCGCTTCGAAATCGGAGTCGCCATGCCACCGTCGTTTTCCTCGGCGCTGGTGCTGACCCTGCTGGGCGTGGAACGACGGTATGGCTATCCCGGACAGGGTCGGAAAGCGCTTTTGAATTTCTGCGTGGAAGAACCGAAAGTGATGACTCTTCACCGCGCCCATAAGTACCAGATTCTCATGGAGCAGGTGGCCTCCTGGCGGATGGAACCAAAAAACCCGGCCGTAATTCCCACGGATTCCGAAATAGTACTGGCCGAGACCGCCCTTATGGAAGTCGGCCTTAAGCCTGACGCCGGTTATGTTGTCATGGCGCCGCAGGCGGTGGCGGCTTCGCGAAGATGGGGCGCGGCCAATTACGCCGGACTGGCCGAAAAGTTAATCGCCAAGTACGACGTTCACATAATCCTTCTAGGGACAGCGCAGGAATTTTCCGCCGGGGAGGAGGTTCGTAAGAATAATCCCCGAATTATCAACCTGTGCGGCAAGACCGATCCCCGGTCAAAGCCGGGGACAGGCCTGGGGGTGGCTTCCGCCATATTGTCAAAGGCGAGGCTTTTTATCGGCAATGATTCCGGCCTGGCCCATCTGGCCGCAGCTTCGGGAATCGGCCTGGTAGTACTATCCGGGGCCGATAATCCGGCCGAGACATCGCCGTTGTCCGAGCGAAAAACCGTCATCATCAAAGATGAACTCCCCTGCATCAGTTGCGTCAAAAATATCTGCCCCCTGAAAGGGGACACATTCATGCGCTGCATGAAAGAAATCTCGGTAGAGGAAGTTCTCGATGCCGCCGCGATCTATCTCGAATAAGAAAAAATATCGCATCGGGGTTGTTGGGACAATTAACCGGGATTCTGTTACTCTGCCCGATGGTACTATTCGGCACGGCTGGGGCGGGGTTCTGTTCAATTTAAAAGGTTTATCGGAAATATCCGGACATAAAGCCGCGATATTTCCCGCCTGCCGGGTTGGCGCCGATTGCTTTGGTACTATTCAACGAATATTAAAATCCGTTCCCGGTGTCGGACTCGACAATGTTCATAAAGTCTTTTTTTCAAACAACCATTGCCATTTGACCTATCACTCCGAGGAAGACAAAACCGAAATTCTCGAAGGCGGCGTGGGGCGGCTGTCCTTTGCGGAAATCGAAGGTCTTCTCGATTGCGATATTGTCTTAATGAACTTCATTTCCGGAAGTGATATTCATATCAAATCGCTCCAAAAATTCCGCCGACTTTATCAGGGTAAAATCTATATCGATATCCATTCCTTCACTCTGGGCAAAAGAGCGAACGGTCAAAGGTATTTGCGATGCCCGCCGGGTTGGGAAAAAGTGGTGGCCTGCGGCGACTATATTCAAATGAACAAACTGGAACTGGCCATACTCCTGAAATTGAGTCCCTCGTTAATCAAGAGTGAAAAGATTGAATATTATCTGGAGCGCCTCTTGAGCCTGCTTGAGCGCAAGAATATTTCACCGAGAGATAAGAAATTTATCGTGACCGATGGCTCACGGGGTTGCGTGTTGGCCTGTTTCCGGTCCGGGAATCCTTACTATTTAACGGTGCGCCCGCCCCGTCTTGCGAAGGGCCGCGATACCACCGGCTGCGGCGATTCTTTCGCCGCCGGATTTGTGGCGGGAATAACGCAGGGGAAAGCACTAAAGGTGTGCGCTATTATGGGCCACGAGGCGGCCGGGAGGTGTCTGGCGGGGAAGAAGTTTTATAATTATTAATTTACCAAAGTAAATGTCTAAACTCCTGCCATGCCTCGAGAATTCCCTGGAATATGTATAATCTATACATGAATTATGCATGTCATATACATATCATTTCGGATAAAATCCTTTCCCCCCACCCTTGTTTTTTTCAAAACAATATATAGATTAGCCGCATATATCTTTAAAAAACGCTTTCCGATTTGAGCAATGGCTATTCCCGATGGGGGACAATACCTCGAACTGAATGGATTTCAAGAGGAGGAAAAATGAAAGATAAATTAGGCAATGCTCTGGACTGGCTCAAGTCCAAGGGGGTCGATTACGCCGATGCCCGCTTCGTGCACGCCGAAAGCGAGTCGATGCGCGTCACCGACGGGGTGGTCGATACCCTTTCCAGGAACCTCAATGTCGGGGTGGGAATCCGGGTCCTTCATAAAGGCTTCTGGGGATTCGCGGGAGTGGCTTCGACCCGCGATGCCGATATCAAGAAAGCCGCCAATAAGGCCCTGCAAACGGCCAAATCTTCGGCCCTGCCGGGCAAGCCGCCGGCGCACCTGGCCGAGCAGGAACCGTTTATGGACCAATATAAATCCCCCTGCCAGAAAGACCCCTTCGAAATCGACACCAGGGAGAAAGTGGCCCTCCTCATGGACATCAACAAAGGCCTGAAAAAAGATGCGCGCATCAAGACCGCCGAGGCCTCCCTGGATTTCTTCAAGACCAACAAGATTTTCTGCTCTACCGAAGGGGCCCGGATTGAGCAGGATATTATCGAATCGGGCGGCGGCTACAGTGCCACGGCGGTATCCGGGGCCGAGGTGCAGAAACGCTCTTACCCCAACTCGCACCGCGGGGATTTCGCCACCCGGGGATATGAATTTATCGAAGAGATGAATTTCCTCGACCATGTCGATTCTGTCCGCGAGGAAGCGATTCAACTTCTTTCCGCCGAGGACTGCCCCGATACGGAGGCCGATATCATTATTTGCGCCCCGCAGATGGCGCTCCAGATTCACGAATCGTGCGGGCATCCCACGGAACTGGACCGCGTCCTGGGGACTGAAATCTCCCTGGCCGGCGGGTCGTTCATGAAACTGGAAAATGTCGGCAAACTTAAATACGGCTCCGATATTGTCAGCATTTTCGGCGACGCCACCATCCCGGGGGCGCTGGGTTCGTTCGGGTTCGACGACGAAGGTGTCAAGGCCCAGCGGTTTCCCATCATTAAAAACGGCCTTCACGTGGGATACCAGACCAGCCGCGAGACCGCGCCCATGATGGACCAGCGTTCCAACGGCACCATGCGGGCCGACGGCTGGAACCGGATTCCCCTCATTCGCATGACCAATATCAATCTGGAACCGGGCGAGTGGGAGTTGAACGATCTTCTGGCTGATACCGAAGGCGGTATTTTCATGGACATGAACAAGGTCTGGTCGATCGACGACCAGCGTCTCAATTTCCAGTTCGGCGTAGAATGCGCCTGGGAAATCAAGGGCGGTAAAATGGGGCGGATGTTCAAAAATCCCCTGTACACCGGCATGACGCCGCAGTTCTGGAACTCCTGCGATGCCATCTGCAACAAGAAGTATTGGCGGGTCTGGGGGGTGCCTAACTGCGGCAAAGGGGAGCCGATGCAAACCGCGCGGGTGGCGCATGGGGCGTCACCGACCCGTTTCCGCAAAGTGAAAGTGGGGGTGAGCAAATGATAGGCAAAGACAAACTTTTTACGCTTTTTGAGAAGGTGGCTAATTCGAGCAAGGCCGACCAGACCGAGATAGTCTATATCGGCGGGCAAAGCGGCCTGACCCGTTTCGCCAACAGCACCATCCATCAGAATGTCAATGAAGACAACAACCGCATCTATATCCGGGTGGTGAAAGGTAAAAAGATCGGCGTTGCCACCACCAACTCGCCGGTTTTGAACGATCTCAAGACGGCTCTTAAAAACGCCATGATGATCGCCAAATTCCAGAAGGACAACGAACATTTCCCCGGTCTCCCGGGGCCGGAAAATTACGCCCAGATTAATACGTATTTCGACAGCACCGCCAAATTCGCCCCTAAGGATCGCGCCAAGTTCATTAAAAAAGTTTTCATCCGGGCCAATCGCCGGAAGTTCACCACGGCCGGGTCGTTCTCTACCGGCGACGGTGAAATCGCGGTGTTCAACAGCGCCGGCGTGCGCTGTTACCAGCAACTGACCTCGGCCAATCTTCAGGTGATCGCCATGTCCGAGAATTCTTCGGGTTACGGCGTGGCCCTGTCGCGCAAAGTCGAAGATATCGACCCGGTGGTCACGGCCGATTTGGCCGTCGAAAAGGCCTTCCTGGCCAAAAATCCCAAACCGCTCGGAGCCGGGGAGTACGAGGTCTTATTGGAACCGGCCGCCGTGGCGGCCCTGTTCGAGTGGGTCAACTATATCGGGTTCGGGTCCAAGGCCTTCATGGAGAAAACTTCGTTTTTATCCGAGAATATCGGCCGGAAAATCATGGACGACGGTGTCACCATCTACGACGATGCGGTCGATACTTCGGCCATGGCCATGCCGTTCGATTTCGAAGGAGTCCCCAAGAAGAAAGTGATGATAGTCGAAAACGGCGTCGGCAAAGGGGTGGTCTACGACCGCACCAGCGCCCATCGCGAGGGAAAAGTTTCGACCGGGCACGGCCTGACCGCCGACGAGCAGGGGCAGGGGGCGATCCCGCTCAATATTTTCGTCGCTCCCGGAACCAAAACCCGCGAGAACATGCTGGCCTCGATTCAAAAAGGGATTTTGGTCACCCGTTTCCATTACATCAACGGGTATATCGATACCCCCCGGGCGGTGCTGACGGGGATGACCCGCGACGGCACGTACTTAATCGAGAACGGGAAGATCAAGCACGGGATAAAAAATCTGCGCTTCACCGATTCCATGTTGCGCTGTTTTTCGACCGTGAAGGGGATATCGCAGGACGTGAATCTGATCCCCTCGTGGTGGGACTCGGTGGGGTGCATGTCGGCCCCGGCGGTGCACCTGGGCTCGTTCAAGTTCACGGGAACGACGGATTTTTAGAATGGGGATAATTGTCGATAGAGAAAATTCAATTTGACTTGACTTAATCAGACGATAGCTGTGCGGGGCGGATGTCCTCATCCGCCCTATGACAAAGACTACAAGGCTCGAAGCTCACCATATTCCAATCGTGTCCACTTGCCCGCGTGGATAAGAATCGGGAGTTTTATAAATGGCGATGCTTAATGAATTGCTCGACTACTTTAAATCCAGCGAAATCACATATATTGTTTTGATTTTCGTCATTTTTATCGTGCCAAAGTTTTTTCAGCGCTATCGCTTGCCGGCGGCAATTTCCGGCTTTGGATTGGGTATCTTCGCCGGACTCGGGCTGGGTTATTTCCGGGGTGATGCGACTATCGCGCTGTTGTCCACGCTTGGAATCGTGACTCTATTTCTTCACGCCGGACTCGACATTAATATCGCCGAACTGCATCGGAACCGTAAAATATTGACCCAGCATATCATAATTTTTCTGGCTTTGCTGGCGACCACCTCAATTGCATTTTTGGCAATTTTCAATCTTCCTTATCGTCCGTGCCTTCTAATCGCGTTGGCCGTCATAACTCCGTCCACGGGATTTATTATTGACTCCATCAATGCTCTGGATTTGAAACCGGCAGAGAAGGAATGGATTCGAAGCAAGGCCGTAGCCACGGAACTTGTGGCGCTGGCATGCATGTTTTTGACCATGCAATCACTGACCCTGGAGACATTTCTCATTTCTCTGGTCGCGATTTTGGCCCTGGTGATGTTCATTCCTCTGCTTTTCCGGTTTTTCACCTCGCGCATTGCGCCGTTCGCTCCCAATTCGGAATTCGCCTTTTTGATAATGCTCGCAACCATCAGCGCCTTCGTCACGCGAAAAATCGGCGCCTATTATCTGGTCGGAGCGTTTCTGGTCGGTGTTGTCGCGCGGCGTTTTCAGCAGCAAATCCCTTCGGTAACCTCGGAACGACTGATCGGAGCGGTCGAATTATTCGCTTCTTTCTTCGTGCCTTTTTACTTTTTCCATAGCGGCAGTCTGCTGGAAAGAGACGATTTTTCCCTCCAGGCCTGGTTACTGGGGCTGGCCATGGTACTTGTGCTGATTCCAATACGTCTGTTTGTGGTGGCGGGTCACCGCCGCATCGTATTAAAAGAACCGCTGCGCGTCGGATCGCGCGTGGCGACGCCGATGCTTCCGACGCTCATATTTACTCTGGTAATTGCCCAGATCCTGCGCGAACGATTTGCCGTCGACGCGGCAATCTATGGTGGTCTGGTTATCTATGCACTGGCCAGCAGTATGATCGTACGCTTTGTTTTCCGCTCCGCCGAACCGGATATTTCCACCGATCTGCTCGAAGACGGCCTGGCGAGGATTCGGCGCGGGGACAAGTGACCTTTGCAGATCAGCCCCCCGTCGCAGACCCTGAGCTTCGAAGGGTGGTTTTGACATCTTGAGAAATACAAAGCCTTCCCGCCCGGTGTTTAACCGCTTCCCTGAAAATATGGAGCGTACATAAAAAAGAGCGGATGTCCACATCCGCCCTTTTTATAATCAATATTATACTTAATTGTACTTACCTAACTGATCGTATTCAGTAAACGTCCCCAGCGGACACGGTCGAAGAAATGGGCGATATTATACAGAAATAATTTTGGCACCGATAAAGGATCGCTCACCTCGGCGGTTGGAGAACCGGGATCCGGCTCCCAGGACCAGTGAATAAGCATGGCCTCGCCCAGAATAAATTCCCTTTTAACCGGTCCCCAGAAACGGGAATCGTAAGAATTATCGCGGTTGTCACCCATCATGAAATAGCAATCCTTGGGAACGACATACGGCCCCCAGTTATCGCGGTTGTTTTCATGGATACCGGCCCGGGGCATGATACGGGAGTCGGTGAATTTCGATTCCGGCGGATTGGGGAATTCCTTACCGTCGACATACAAGACTTTATTGATAACCTCGACCTTCTGGCCCGCCACGGCCACGCACCGCTTGATATAATTGGTGGTGCGATCGCCCGGCCACTTGAAAATGACGACATCGCCCGGCACGGGGTCCTTGATGGCCGGAAGTCTTACCCCTATCAGGGGCAGTTCGGCGCCATAGATGAATTTATTGGCGATGAGAAAATCGCCTATCAAAAGGGTGTCTTCCATGGAGGAAGACGGAATTTTGTAGGCCTCGACAATGGAGGTCTTGATAAGGACTGCCAGTACCACGGCAATCAGGAGCGATTTGATATTTTCCCAGAGCGAGTCGAAAAAGTCTTTGGACATCTTATATAATCCCGGTTTTTATAATTATTTCGGTCGTCAATATAGTCGTTCCGGCCTATTATTCCTAATCATCTTACCTATGACCGGGTCCGGAGTTTCAGGATATTTATCGCCCCCGGTTCCGGCTTCAGGTTCATAAAGTGGTCTTGCCCGTTACCGCGTAATATCGTTAAAGGTTATGAGAATGACCAGAATCAGCAGGAAAGCGATCCCGATCTGCTGAAAAATCATCCGTACTTTCATCGACAGGGGCGAGCCTTTGATTTTCTCGGCGGCCAGCATGACAATATGTCCGCCGTCGAGAACCGGCACCGGCAGAATATTCAGGACCGCCAGGTTGACCGACAAGAGGGCCATGAATTCGAGAAGAATATCGAACCCGGCCCGGGCCGTGGCCCCGGCCACCTTGGCGATAAAATACGGTCCACCGACATCGCCGGGCCGCGATTTCCCCGTGAAAAAGCCGAATACGAATTCAAAAGTTTTCTCGGTATAAAAGACCGCCTGGCCGGCCCCGGCGCCGAGAGCGCCGAAAAGACCCAGCGGCTCATAAACCGGCATGGCGCCCACCCCGATTATCCCCACCGCGGTGGAATCCCCTTCCGAGGTCAGGGCATAATCACGCTTGGTGATAAGGGTGTCGATATATTTTGTCTCGCCGCGGTACCAGGTCACCGCCAGAGGCTCTTCGATTTTCTTATGAATAATCTCGGCCATCTCGCCGAACGTGGTCACGGGGATACCGTCGATCTCGGCGATATAATCCCCGGTCTTGATTCCGGCGGTCTCGGCCGGAGATTCGGGAGAAATCTGACCGATAAAGACTTTTTCCACTTCTTTGCCACGGACAAGATACAATCCGGACAGAAGCAATATGGCCAGGACAAAATTCATGGCCGGGCCGGCAAATATCACCAGGAATCTTTTCCAGACCGGCTTGGACATGAATTCATAAGGCTCCCCGTGGGTCGATTCTTCGCCGGGCTGTTCACCGGCCATTTTAACAAAACCTCCCAGAGGAATGGCCCCGATGGCGTAGATGGTTTCGCCCCATTTCTTGGAGATGATGCTGGGCGGGAAACCGAGGGAAAATTTCTCCACCCGAATGCCGGCCCATTTCGCCAGAAGGAAATGGCCCAACTCATGGAAAAATATCAGAACCCCCAGAACAAAAACCGTGGCAAGAATTGTCGTCAGCATTATAACCCTATCATTTTAGCGGCCGTTTCTCGTCCCCAGCGGTCGGCTTCCAGTATATCTTCATACGAAGCGGCCTTCCCCGGGTTGTGTTTCTCTACGCAATCTATAACAATTTCGGCAATCCTAAGGAAACGGATATTTTTGCCTAAAAAGGCCGCCACGGCGATTTCATTGGTGGCGTTAAATACGGCCGGAGTGGTCCCACCCTTTTTGACAACCTCAAAAGCCAACTTCAAAAGAGGGAATTTCGCAAAATCCGGTTTCTCAAAGGTCAATGATCCCACTTTGGTTAAATCGACCTCTCCGAAGCCCGACTTAACCCTTTCAGGAAAGAATAGCGCGTATGCAATCGGAAGTCGCATATCGGGTTGCGAAAGTTGGGCGATAACCGAAGAGTCCTGAAATTCGACCAGGGAATGGATTATCGATTGAGGATGAATCACGACCTCAATATTTTCCGGGTCGACACCAAAAAGTTGAACAGCCTCAATGACTTCCAGTCCTTTGTTCATCATCGTGGCGGAGTCTATCGTAATTTTGGGCCCCATTTTCCAGGTAGGATGATGAAGCGCCTCTTCCAAAGTGATATCCTCGAAATCGGATACCGGCCTGGTACGAAATGGCCCACCCGACCCCGTAAGAATAATTTTTTTAACCTCGGCGCAGGTTCCGGAACGAAGCGCCTGGAAAATGGCGGAATGCTCGGAATCGACGGGGATTAGTTCGCCACCGGCATTATCGATTATATCATTAATTAAATCTCCCCCGATCACCATCGATTCCTTATTGGCCAGGGCTAGCCGTTTACTGGCCGACAGAGCGACCAGGGAAGCCTTCAAGCCGGCGCCCCCGACAATGGCATTAAGGATAATATCGGCGTCAGGATGCCCCGCCAGGGTGGTGATCCCTTCGTCAAAGGGAAGCAGTTCCGATTCGGGTCGAAGATAATGGCTTTTATACCTGGCGTGAGCCTCCGGGTCGGTAAGAATCACATACTGGGGTTTAAAGCGGCTGACCTGTTCCTGGAACAATTCCACATTGGCATGAGCGGACAATCCCAGAATCTCCAGGCGATCCTGATGCTTTTCCACTATATCCAGCGCCGAGCGCCCGATAGAGCCGGTAGAGCCAAGTATAACCAGGCGTTTTTTCAATTGAATCCATTGGCGGGGGCACGTTAGGACGTGCCCCCCAAAACTGAATGAGACTACTTCTTATCCGTCAAAACGGTCATCTTGCGAATATAGACCGGGGTAACCGGCTTACTGTTTTCCGGCCCGCCGACAGCCACCTTGCCGATCTTATGCAGGGCGTCATGACCGCTCATAAGGTGACCGAATATGGTGTATTTGCCGTCCAGAAACGAGGCCGGCGCCAGGCAAATGAAAAACTGGCAGGAGGCGGAATTGGGGTCCTGGGCGCGGGCCATAGACAGGGTTCCTTCGACGTGGGGCAGTTTGGAAAATTCCGCCGGAAGATTATAGCCGGCGTCACCGGTGCCGTTCCCCTTGGGATCGCCTCCCTGAATCATGAAGCCGTCGATTATGCGATGGAACAGCAGGCCGTCATAGAATTTAGCCCTGACTCGAGCCAGCATGCTATCCACATGTATAGGAGCCACATCGCGGAATAATTCCAGGGTCATGGTGCCGAAATCGGTTTCAATGGCAATTTCGGGGTTGTCGGCATTTCGCTTTTCGTACTTCTTTTCCATTTTGGAAGGGGTTCCTTCTTTTTTGGTGTCAGCTTTCTGTTCTTCGGCGCAGGCCAGAGAAAACAAAAACAGGCCTGACAATAACACGGTGAAAAGACTTCTCATGGTGTCTCCTTTCCTTTGAGGCTTTATACTTATGGCGCGTCGAATATATCGGAATTAAATGACCGTGTCAAATATCAAGAACATAAATGCTCCAGGAGAATTTTCAGGCCGATGGCAATCAGGATTATTCCACCCAGAAATTCCATGCAGCGGCCGAATTTATCCCCCAGTTTCTTCCCGAAACCCATACCCAGTCCGGTCATAGCGGCCGCCACGATACCGATAATCATACTGGGGAAGAGTATGGACACATTCAGCATGGCCACGCTCAACCCCACCGCGAGAGCATCGATACTGGTGGCTACCGAAAGCGCCACCAGCGACCATTTCCGGGTCGGATCCTGAAGGTGGCTTTCCTCCGGCTTATGGCAGGCCGATTCATATATCATACGGATTCCAATAAATCCCAGAAGCCCGAAAGCGGCCCAGTGGTCATAATCCTGAATATAAACGGCAATGGATTTGCCCGCCCACCAGCCCAGAATCGGCATCAGGAACTGAAAAAGCCCGAAATGAAAGGAGAGTCGAAAAAAAGGGCGAAACCAAACCTTCGGCAGACGCGATCCCACCACGATCGCCACCGCGAAAGCATCCATGGCCAGTCCCAAAGATAATCCCAGAATGGTCAGAAAATCCATACCGGCGGGAATGTATATCCCGGGCGGGGATATTCCAATAGAATTGGCAATCAATAATGCCCCTATTATAAGAGCAAGTGCTCTTAATACAGGGGCGTCAGGTTGCTTGCCTTGGGGCCTGTTGAAATAGTGCCAATTCTGTCATTGCGAGCAAAGCGAAGCAATCTCATTTTTATGCAGGTCATTGTCATTGAGATTGCTTCGTCGGCCGACCTTTCGGTCTGCCTTCCTCGCAATGACGTCTCGAGGGTTTTTCAACTGCCCTTTAGGAAGGGCATTTTTTAATTTCCAGCGGGGCTTCCGAGAAATATTTCTTTCGGAAATAGAGGGCGACGTTAACCAGGAGAATCAGGACCGGGACTTCCACCAAAGGGCCGATGACAGCCGCGAAAGCGACCCCGGATTCGATTCCGAACACCGCCACCGCCACAGCGATGGCCAGTTCGAAATTATTCGAGGCGGCCGTGAAACTTAAGGTCGTGGCCTGGGCGTAACTGGCCCGAGCCTTGGCGCTTAAAAAGAAACTGACCAGGAACATCACCACGAAATAAATGACCAGCGGGATGGCGATAAGGATGACATCGCCCGGAATTTTAACAATCAATTCCCCCTTGTAGGAGAACATCACCAGGATGGTAAAGAGAAGGGCTATCAGGGTAATGGGACTTATGACGGGGATAAATTTCTCATGATACCAGGTTTTGGATTTGATATTTATCAAAGCGAAGCGGGTAATTATGCCGGCCAGGAAGGGTATGCCCAGGTAGATAAAGACACTTTGGGCGATTTCGCCGATAGTAATATCGACTGCCGCCCCGGCCAGGCCCAGAAGCGGCGGCAGTTTGGTGACAAAAATCCAGGCAAAGAGAGAATAAAACAGGACCTGGAAGACCGAATTGAAAGCCACCAGCCCGGCGGCGTATTCGGGGTCGCCGTCGGCGAGATCGTTCCAGACAATCACCATGGCGATACATCGCGCCAGGCCGATCATGATCAGCCCCACCATGTATTCGGGATAATCATGAAGAAAAAGCACAGCCAGAAGGAACATCAGGATCGGCCCAATAACCCAATTTTGTATCAGGCTTAAAAAGAGGACTTTAAAATTGCGGAACACCCGTCCCATTTCTTCATAGCGGACTTTGGCCAGCGGGGGGTACATCATCAGTATTAATCCGAAAGCCAGGGGGATATTGGTGGTGCCGACATTGAAACGATTCCAGAAAGACGCGATATCGGGGTAAAGGTATCCCCAGATAACGCCCACCGCCATGGCGGCGAAAATCCATAAAGTGAGATAGCGATCCAGGAAGGAAAGACGTTTACCGGAAGCAGCAGCCGACATACTACTTCTCCTCCAAATTGTCCGGCAATATTTTAACGAAAGCTTTTATTTCATCACGAACACGGCGATAGATATCAAGCGCGGCCTCTTCCGAAGGGGCGGTTTTGGCAAGTCGCGGGGGGTCATCGAAACCGTGATGCACGACTTTCGCCTGCCCCGGAAATACGGGGCAGGATTCGGCGGCATGATCGCAGACGGTGACGACATAGTCAAAAGGGACAGACAATAGGTCCGCTACGTTTTTTGATTTCTGCCGGGAGATATCGACACCGGCCTCGGCCATGACCTTAACGGCATATTGATTAAGCCCGTGGGTTTCGATCCCGGCCGAATACGGCTCGAGAATATCGCCTTTAAGGTGCCTGGCCCAGCCCTCGGCCATTTGCGAGCGGCAGGAGTTACCGGTACAGAGGAAAAGGATTTTGGTTTTTTTCATATTACCAGGTAAATGTTTGTGCGCGGCAGGTGCCCTCACCTGCCCGGGGCTTATTTTTTCGGCAGATGAGGACATCTGCCTTGCACATAAAAAGGATGAGGACTTCTGCCTTGCACATAAAAAGTATGAACGAATATCCATCAGTCCCGTCAGTTCACATCCCGCCTCCCGCGGAACAGGAACCGACGGAACATAAAGGATTACCTATTAACTTCCATATCCTTCATCGTTTCCGCGCCGAGATATTCAAACTGGTGACATAATCCGAGGCGGCCTTGCCTTTCGGCAGGTGCGTGATGATTTTCTGATACAGGGGATCCTCCCAGCTGTCCATGTTCTGAATATATTCTTTCTTGGGAGTCAACTCTACATCTTTTAGTCCCGCGGCATGCATCATCCGCCGGGTATCCTCGACCGGCACCGCTCCGGCGACACATCCCACCAGCGCTTCGACCATCTCTTTTACTTCCCGGGGAAGCGGCTTGAGAAGCGCCATGTCCGAGACCGCCACGCGTCCGCCGGGCTTGAGCACCCGGGTAATCTCTTTCCAAACCTGCTCTTTTTTCGGCGAAAGATTGAGAACGCAATTGGAGATGACGACATCGACACTGTTGTCGGCCACCGGCAGGTGTTCGATTTCACCCAGACGAAATTCGACGTTGTCCAACCCGGTTTTTTCGCGGTAGGTCGCAATATTCTTCCGGGCGTGGGAAATCATCTCGGCCGTCATATCGACACCGACCATTTTTCCTTTGGCGCCGACTTTGGGACCGGCCACGAATACATCCATGCCGCCGCCCGAACCCAAATCGAGCACTACTTCACCTTCCTTTAGCGAGGCCAGCGCCGTGGGGTTGCCGCATCCCAGACCAAGATTGGCTTCATCGGGCAGACTTTTCAGGTCTTTTTCCGTGTAGCCGAGATTCACGGCCTGGACTTCGGTACTGCCGCACCCGCACCCGCCGCCGGTACCGCAACATCCGGAACTCTTGCCGATCGCGATTTTGGTATATCCCTCGCGGACCTGTTCATGAATCCGCTCTTTATCATGCCATTGAGACGACATATATATCTCCTTTCGATTTATCACTATTTTAATATCGTTCGGTCAGGTCCTGATTCCGCCCCAGGCGGAATTGTGACCTGACCGTAAGTTATTAATCATCAACATATCTTATCACCGTCAGTTCACATCCCCGACCGAGTCGGGAACAGGAACTGACGGAACATCTTAATATGTTTCTCCCCTACGCGCGGCATATTTCCGTACCTGCCTGTGGTTTGCCTCTTTTCGGCAGACGGGGACGTCTGCCGTGCACACTTTCAACCTCATGCTATCTCTCGTCTTCGACAACAGAGCACCACCGGTTCCATCCGAAGAATTTTCTCCAGTTTGCGGGAATCCTCGGCCACTACTTTGTCTTCGGCCAAACCCTTCTTAAGCCAGGCCAGGGCCGACTTGATTTCCGGGGCGGCGTCTTTGTCGGCCAGGCGGTAGTAGATCCATTTCCCTTTCTTGCGGGTCTCCACCAGGCGGGCCTGTTTGAGAATAAAGAGGTGCTTGCTGATGGTGGAGGGGGCCAGGTCAAAAAGCGCAAGTATCTGGCAGACACAGAGTTCGCGGTCGAACAGGGAAGCCAGGATGCGTACCCGGTTTTCGTCGGCCATAGCCCGGGCGATATCGGCCATGTGTCGCATTTAATATCTCCTACAATTCGCCATTTGTCGAATTATACGCAGGAAGATAAATCCGGTTTCAAATATTTCCAAAAGATTTTAATTTTTTTCCACACCGGAATATTCCAACTCCACCTTAATTAATACGGCGCTTGATTTTCCCCCGTTTTGCAATACATTATACATGTGAATTAATAATCGCGCGCTTAATCGCCGCGATTTTGCAGGAGGGCTATTTTGAAAAGACTGGTTTTACCCGTATTAATCCTAACATTATTCGGGGGTGCCACGGTGACGGCGCAATTGCCGGATAATACAATAATCATCAGCGGGAATATCGCTCTCCCGGCCGGGGGATGGGACTTTGATTTTCGATCTAACATGGGTTTTGGCGTTGTTTTGGATTACCTTATTCCCTTATCGGATAATGGATTTGCGGTAGTTTCCAGTACCGGTCTGCTCCTGAGTAAGATGGATGTTTCTATATATGAGATGTATAATTCTGAGTATTATGAATATTTCGGTATTATTGACAGATATGAGGCCGGATATTGGATGGATATTCCCTTACTTACCGGATTGGGCTTTAAGAGACAAGCCGCACGGCACTTGGCTGCCTTTGGGGCAGTACAGTTTGGCTGCGATATAATCCTCGCCCCGGATATTGTACATAGTAATGGCGAGGATTTTCTATATTGGGATAATACCATAGCCTTCGGCTATTCGATGACCGGTGGAGCGGTTATTGGTAGCCACCTAAGTTTCGCCATTCGCTATTTCGATTTCGGGATTCCGGCCTTTAACCTTAGCACTACCGCTTCTGGCCGGCTTGGAAGTCCCGCGATAAATCAACCTATTTCTTTTGCCTGTTTCCAAATTGGCTATTGCTTTTAGGCCGAAATTATTTAATCCAATTGCGAATTGCAGGTCACACACATCTCAGGGGTTTGACCTATAAGACTACAAGACTGAAGGGGTCGGCTACCCAAACGTTCAAACCGTAAAACTACTCGAATTGTCGTCCCCGTGTAAACGGGGAACCAGTATTGATATTTACTGGACGGCAGACCCACCCCGCGAAGCGCGGGAGTGGGCCACCAAGGACGAGGCCGATGTGGACATCGGCCCCGCACGAAATATTTATATTGCGGCCTCAACTTCTCATTGTCCTGATAAACATAAATCTGTTTCTTGGGTAATAAACAAATTAGGGGGAGACTTCAAGAATGGGTCACAAAACACGGAATAGACGAGATTTAATCAATGCTTCCGAACACTTATGTTATGAGATATGGATGTTTCATCATATGGGTCGTGCATTAACTTTTGGTTTATCAGGTGAGGGGCCCATTCATAACGTATTCATAAACTCATTTGCTATCCATGTTAGAAATTTAATTGATTTTCTTTATGAATCCAAAGGCGATTCTAAAGCTGATGCCATTCTCGCAGAGCACTACTTTGATAGCCCAAAAGACTGGCTTGATGCCAGACCACCAAAATCAGATATTTTAAAGAAAGCTGAAATCCGCTGCGCAAAACAAGTCGCGCACTTAACATATACCAGAGAAAAAAGGGAGGCATGGGAAATTCTTGGAATTGTAAGGGAGTTATATGGTTCAATCACGGTATTTATAGATAATATTGATCGCGAACTTCTGGGAGAACATTTCGGGCCAATAGAATATCTTTTTAGGCGGTCTGTGTAATTTATAATACTGGATCCCAACTTTCGTTGGGATGACAGCGCAAGCATACTCAAGGCGAATTCTGAATTTCGCGGACTTAAGGAATCACCCTCAATTCTCCGGCAGACCGTCGCGTTGTTTGAGAACTATGGCGTTGATCCGCTTGCGGATCTCGGGGACCTCGGGCAAATTCTCGTCTATCTCGATAAAACGATTGTAATTTTTCAGGGCTTTGGTCTGGCGATTGAATTTTTCGGCAATCATGCCACGATACATATACGGATAGGGAAGATTCTGGTCGCGCGAGAGCAACCTTTCCGCCAAACTGTCGCTCTGCTGAAATTTACCGGTACGAAAATGATATCCCATCAGGTCGGTCAGAAGACTGATATCGTCGGGGATAATTTTCAGGCCGGTCTCGATAGTTTCGATACATTTATGTTCCAGGTTCAACTCCCGGTACAATTCCGAAAGGTAATGGTAACTCTCGGCTGTGGTCGGGGCCAACTTTATCGCTGTCTGATATTCGGCTTCGGCCTCCAGGGGGCGTTTATAATATTTCAGGAGAAGTCCCCGCTGAACCCGGTAATGGGCGTTGAACGGAAACTGCTCGATTAAATACGTGGTGTATTTGAACGACTCGCCGATGCGGTCGAGAGCGTAGAGGTCATCAACCAGTTTCGATTCCAGGGCCCCGGGAGCCTGGGCCGTGACGGAAGACTCTATCAAAGCCGCCCGGGTGGGGTCGCCGCGAAGGAAATAATAATCGCGCTTAGCGTAGAGGTACGGCTCCGATTTATTTTCATTATACGTCATATAATTATCGAGATATTTTTCCGCCGCCGCCGGTGACAGATGGGTGTAAAAGGCGGGCAGAATCATCACCAATACGGCTGGACAAAGGGCCATGACGACATGCCGCGACAGGCGCGCCTCGCCATGATATTTGACCGCCATGAAAGAACGCATAAGTAAGGTTCCGACCAGCAACACGCCCAGAAAGGCCATATCGCGGGCCAGACCGTTTTGCGGATCGACGATGAAAAGGAGCAACAATTGTGAGACAGACAATAGATACAAAGGGTGATGCCGGGTATCCTTTAAAATACTTTTAATCCCGGCCAGATTCATGAATATAAAAACCGGGAAAAGAGGGCTGATGAGAAACAGGAGGTTCAATAAATCGACCAGGCGGCGGATATCAAACAGGCCGTAGTCAACTTCCGGGGGTTTCCCATCAAGCGAAAGCAATTTTGCCTTCAGGGCGATATCGCCGCCGGCCCGGATATAAAGATAGGCCGTAAAACCGACTACGATAGCCATGGCTAGGCCGAAACCGAAAACGGAGGCTCTTCGCCACTTTTTAAAGACGAATTTTACCAGGACATAAAGGGTCGGAGGAATAAAAGCCAGGGACTGCCAGTGAAGGAAAATCCCGACCGCCGTACAGGCGATCAGCCATAAAAGATGTTTGATATTCTCATGCCGGGAGAATTCCATCAGGCCGATAAAGTACAAGACTGTCAGGGGAAGCATTAACGTCGCCCGTTCCATGAGGCCGAAAAATAACAGCGAAAGGCCGGACAGTATCGCCAGAAAGAGAAAAGTAATCCGGTCGTGGTTGTCCTCGAATAGTCTTTCCGCCAGATGAATAATCAAACCGATAAATAATAATCCCGAAAATATGGAAACAATCTGGTAGCCCCAGATAGCCGCCCATGCTTTATCGACTCCCGCCAGAGTCAGTAAGGAATAAAACAGGTACGGGACCATGGTGCCGCCGGGAGCCAGGGGATCGAAAAAGGGAGTCGGTTTCGACGCGAAATTTCCCAGCAGAAGGTATCCCTCTCCGAAAAACTGGGCCTTAAATCTAAATAAAACGAATACCAAAAATGCCAGGAACAGGACAATAGTCCGCCCGATTAATTTTCGTTCGCCCCATAGGTAAGGTGCCAGGAAGTCAGAAACGAAATGGCGCGGCGGCTTATAAAAAAATAATGACAATGCCCCGAGGGCCAGCACCATCCATAAATACTTCAGAACCGTCGGAAGGTAATTGACTTGGCTTATGCCCCAGTTGTTGGAGGTAATCGCATTGCCGAAAAGAAGTATCAGGAACACGGCCGTGACCAGGCCGATTACGGTCATATCGGATAAAGTCAGCGACAGTTTTTGGGGCGAATTATTATTCATGGCTGTCCAGATGAATCTCCTGGCGCCCTTCCAGGGCGCGCGACAGAGTCATGCCGTCGGCGTATTCGAGGTCGCTTCCCACCGGAAGTCCCCGGGCGATACGGGTGATTTTCACGCCCAGCGGCTTAATCAGTTTGGCTAAATACAACGCCGTGGCTTCGCCCTCGACATTGGGATTGGTGGCAATGACGATTTCTTCGACACTTCCGTCGGTCAGGCGGGTCAGGAGTTCTTTGATTTTAAGGTCATCCGGGCCGATACCGTCTAGGGGCGAGATTCTCCCGCCCAGAACGTGGTACAACCCGTGGAAATGTTCGGACTTTTCGAGTGCCGCCAGGTCCATGGCTTCTTCCACGACACAGATAATATTCCTTTTGCGTTGCGAGTCCGAGCAGATATGGCAGGGGTCGTTTTCGGAGATGTTATTGCAGATGGTGCAGAACCCGACCCGGTCTTTGACATCGCGGATAGCCTCGGCCAGTTCCAGGGCTTCCTCGCGGGGGACTTTGAGAATATGAAAAGCCAGCCGCGAGGCGGTTTTGCGGCCGATCCCGGGCAGACGGGCCAACCCGGCGATGAGGCGGCTGACAGCTTCGGAAGACTTAATCATGGCCTTTTAAACTCTTTATCATATCTAAAATGGATGTCGTCCACCATATCAAACAGACCGGGTGCCATACCCATCAGGGTTTGTTAAAAAAACCTGATATTTGGTGCCCCATCCGGCGAAGACCGCATAGCGGGCAAGGCGGGTGGGTTATAACCGATTGAATAATAAATGTGAACAAATCCGCTAAAACACCATTTCTAATCCGGTTATACTTTTTCAACAAGCCCTTCAGAGTGGGTTATTTCATCACAACGGGGCGTTAATCCCTACCCTAAAACGGCAAATTCAAGCCCGGGATATTCATGCCGCCGGTCAACTGCGACATCTGCGAGGCCTGCATTTCCTGGGCTTTTTGCTTGGCCTGGTTGACCGCCGCGACGATCAAATCCTGAAGCATCTCGACATCGTCGGGATTGACCACTTCCTTATCGATGGCGATTTCCAGAAGGTCCAGTTTGCCGTTGATTTTGGCTTTCACCATGCCGCCGCCGGCGGTGCCCTCGACCTCGGTTTTCTCCAGTTCGGCCTGGATTTCTTCCATCCGCGCCTGCATTTTCTGGAGTTGCTTCATCATATTTCCCAAATCGCCTTTGTTCATGGTATGTACGGCTCCTCTTTTATATAAATAAATTCTCTAATTATTGATTTTACGCTGTCGGGTTTCTCAATTCGCCTCGCGGCGATTTTCGGAACCCGACCTACATCTATAACCCGACCCGCATCAACTTTCCTCTTTCTCCCGCACCCCGATTATCTCCCCATCGAATTTCTCCACCAGTTTTTTCAACTGACCGTTTTCCTCAAGTATCTTCTGGCTGTCCACTTTTTCTATTTTCGGCTCGGGCTTGTTTTCCACGGTCAGTTTTTTGTTGGCGTCGATTTCAAACCGGATTTTAACATTGGTCTTGAAAAAGTCCCGCAGGTGGGAAGTAATAATGGTGATATAGTCGGGCTTTTCCACCACCTGTTTGGAAGTCCCTCCGGCATTGTGAAAGACGGCCGTGATGGTATTGTCCTTGACCTCGCGTATTTCCACCATCGACAGGTGCGCCGCCAGCATCTGGTTTTTCACCTTGAGAGAATCGATAAATTTATGCCATCCGGTCTGGACCAGGGGAAGATTCAGCGGCCGCCCTATCCCGGCCAAACCGGCGCCGATACTGATATCCTCGACCGGGGCCGGAATCGATTCCGAGGCCGCCGGGCGGGTGATCGTCACTTTGGCGGGAGCCGGCGAAGTCTCCGGCTTGCCGAAAAGGTCGGTCGCCTTGGCCGGCGCCGACGGCATCTCCGGCAGCGATTGGTGTTCCGTCAGATGCGCCAGGATTTGCTCGAAGGTGACCGTGGTATCAAGCGTGGCCATCCGCAGAGACATCGTTTCCAGCATGAGCCGGGCATCCATGCCGTTTTTTATCTGGAGCGAGGAATCCGTTATGATTTTCGTGAAACGCAGAAGGTCGCCGGTGGAGAAAAAATCTTTCTGCTTAGCAAATGATTCCCATTCGCTGTCGGACAATTCCATCAAGGTCCGGGGTTCTTTGGCATTGATCAGAATCATCAAAGCCCGGCAATGATCCCCCAGCCCCGAGCAGAATTCGGCGGCCTCCAGTCCGGAATCGAATATTTTTTTAACCAAAGCCAGGGATGCCCCGGTATCGCGGGCCGCCAGGGCCGCGAAATAATCCAGAAAAAAAGTGCGGTCGATAAGGCCCAGGGCCTCGTTGACATGAACGGCCGTGATAGTCTGGTCGGTAAAAGCCGAAATCTGGTCGAGAAGTGAAACGGCATCCCGGACGGAGCCGTCGGCCTTGCGGGCCAGAATATAGAGGGCTTCTTCGTCGATACCGATTTTCTCGGCCTCGGCCAGTTTCTGCAGATGCTTTTTGAGAATTTCTACCGTCACGCGATGAAAATCATGGCGCTGGCTTCGGGAGCGGATGGTTTCCGGCACTTTATGGGGCTCGGTCGTGGCCAGGATGAAAACGACATGAGCCGGAGGCTCTTCCAGCGTTTTCAGGAGGGCGTCGAAAGCGGAACCGGACAGTCGATGGACTTCATCGATAATGTAAATTCTTCTCTTGCCGGTCGTGGGAAGATACCGGACATTTTCGCGAAGCGTCCGAATATCATCGACCCCGGTATTGCTGGCGGCGTCGATTTCAAGCACATCCAGCGCCGAGCCGGAAATAATTTCCAGGCAGGCGGGGCATTTATCGCAGGGTGTGGGGGTGGGTCCCTGGACGCAGTTCAGGGCCTTGGCCAGAATCCTGGCGGTGGTGGTTTTACCGGTGCCGCGCGGCCCGGTGAAAAGGTAGCCAGAGGAAATTCGCCCCGAAGTCAGGGCGTTTTTGAGAGTTCGGGTGACATGTTCCTGGGCGATAACCTCGTCGAACTGCTGGGGCCTGTATTTTCTGGCTAAGACTTTGTAGGACATATAAAAAATATACGGTGTGCACCCACCGTTGAACCGCCGTCAGATGACTTCGCAAACAGCCGGCTCCGATCAGGCCACCCTGCAACACATCCCGGACCTCGCCTACCGTTGCTACCTTCCGGTCCTGGCGGGGTTCGGCGTGCCGGCATTGTACAGGACCCGATCCTCAACGCCGCTTATTTCCTCCATACATAAAACGGACAGAATCCGCCGATGGGAATTCAACCCCGGTGTAGCGGGTTCCGGGTTACAGGGATCCGCTAATTCCCCGTCTAGCACACCAAAATTAATAAAGCCAAAATTAAATGGAGCAGATCGGATTCGAACCGACGACCCTCACGTTGCGAACGTGATGCTCTCCCAGCTGAGCTACTGCCCCATATCCATTTAATCCCCGGGCGGTTATTTCTTCTACTGGGACCGCCGGGGCCTCAAATTAACGCTAATTCCGGAACAAAATCAAGCCCTTTCGGTTACAACTGGCGTCACATTTTCCGATTAAAATCGGTATTTTAGGGTTGTGTAAGGCTTCCTGATTGCGTAAAGTTTTATAAAATTGGCAAATTGTGAATAAACTTGCAAGGAGGATGGAAAAATGACGAAAAGGACTCTAACCCTCAAGACAACATTGGCTATGGCCCTGATGCTGACTTTGCTTATGACCCTGGCCGGATGCGGCGGCAAAGACACCGGCGATACCGGTCAAATGGGGGATACCACCCTGCCGCAGGATATGGGCGACCAGACTTTAATGGATACGACAACGCCGGCCGAACAGCCAATAGCCCAGAAACCGGCCGAACAACCGATAGCCCAGAAACCCCAGGAAAAGCCAATTGCCCAGAAGCCGGCCGCCCAGGAGCAGCCTAAACCGAAACAGCCGGAAGTGGTGAAGACGGTGGTCCTTGATGCCAATACCCAGATGGAACTGGAAATGCTGACCAAGGTTTCCACCGGCGAAAGTAAAATCGGCGACCGGTTCCGCGCCAATGTGGTCGGTCCGACCGATAAGAATACTTCGCTTAATCTCCCCGCCGGAACGGTGGTGGAAGGGGTTATAGCCGACCTCAATGACGGCAAAAGCGAAGGCGCCAAGGCCTATATCAAGTTGAAATTTACCGACCTGATGATGCCGGGCGAGAAATCGATTCCCATGGAAGGATATATCGTGACCAAGGACGGCACCGGGATAGTTCGTCCGGGCGACCAGGGCACCACGATAGTCCGTGACGCCGGTCTCGGCGCTGTGGCCGGAGCGGTCGTGGGCGCGGTTACCGGCGGCAAGGGCGACAAGACCGAAACAGCGGCCAAGGGTGCCGCGGCCGGGGCAGTCATCGGCGGCGTGGCCGGAGCCCTTTTGCATAAGGACCAGGTCACTCTCAAGGAAGGGACCAAGTTTGATATCACTCTGGCCCAACCGGCAGTGAAAGAAACCGTGAAGCCGTAAATTATTTCCTTTCGCGCGAAATTTGGTCAGGTCCTGATCACGGCTTTGGCGGGATTGTGACCTGACCGTTGTTTTTATTGGGTATTTACCCAAATTACCGTCAGTTCACATCCCCGGCCTGACCGGGGACAGGAACTGACGGAACGGATTTGAGCGGCAACAGATTTTAAAGTTTTAATGAAATCAACGCCGTCGGGATTTATTTTCCGGCGGCGTTTTTTGTTGTACATTATTCTATTAGGAGGAGGGACGACAGGGATCCTGCCCTGCAAATGATGTTGCCAGTTTATTCGGCGGTAAACGGGAGATGTTAAACATGAAAAATTCGATTATCAGAAACCTGATCCTTTTGATAATATTATACTCGCTTGCCCTGGGACAAAATAGTGCAAACGAGCCGGGCGGAAGGAATCAGAATCAACTGGAGTCCACGCTGGAACATTACCGCGACAGCGGCGACAGCCTGAAACTGGCCGCGGCGGAATTCCTGATATCCAACATGAACGGCCATGCCTACGCCGTCTTTGCTCTCAAAGATAGCGCGGGGAACGTTGTCCCTTTCGATGCCACCACTTTCACCGATTTCGATACACTGGAAGCGGCTTTTGACAGCCTGGAGGAAAAATACGGGACGCTGGATTTTAAAAGAGACACCCTCATTTATGATACCAGCGCGATAACAGACGGTTATCTCATAACGCATATCGAAGAATCTTTCCGAACCTGGCGGGAATGTCCCTGGGCGCGGGATTATTCTTTCGAGGATTTCTGCGAATATATTCTTCCCTATCGTGGGAGCAACGAGCCGCTGGAACTATGGCGGGATTATTTCCGCGACAAATATCGCGATTTAAAGACGCGGATGGTCGATTCTATGTCGGCCCTCGAAGCGGCGGCTTTTATCAATGCCGATGTCCGCTCCTGGTTCGGGTTCGACCGGCGGTACTATTATCATCCCACCGACCAGGGCCTGGCGGAAATGCTGAAAAGCGGCCTGGGACGATGCGAAGACATGACCAACATCAGCACCTATGCCCTGCGGGCCAACGGCCTGGGCGTGACCAGCGACTATACCCCCTACTGGGCTAACGCCGGGAATAATCACGCCTGGAACGTGCTGGTGCTTCCCGACAGCCGGGCCATTCCTTTCATGGGGGCCGAGGCCGACCCCGGTAAGTACGCCCTCAACTGGAAAGCGGCCAAGGTGTACCGCAAAATGTTCAGCAAACAGAAAAACAATCTCGTTTTCCGGGAACGGAAACAGGAGAAAATTCCCGGCTGGCTGGCCGGAGAAAACTATAAGGATGTCACAGCCGCTTATGGCCCGGTCGCCGATTTTGCGGTACGGTTGGACAAACCGGCCCCGGACAGCATCGATATTGCCTATATCTGTGTTTTCAACTCCGGCGAGTGGAAACCGATCGACTGGGGGAAAATCGAAGATGACAATGTTACTTTTAAAAACATGGCGACCGGCGTCGTTTATATCCCCGGCCTGTATGTCAATGAGAAGATGGAAACCTGGGGATTTCCTTTGATATTGGAAAGAGATGGAACAATCAGATATCTTGAAGTCGCCGAAGTGGCCAAAATCGATGTGGTGCTCGATGCCATCACGGTTATCAAGCCGGATCTATCCACCGACGGGGTGAGAACCGCCGGGTTAGTGGCCGGCAGCGAATATGAACTGTTTTATTGGCAGGCGGGTTGGCAATCTCTGGGAAAGACCCCGGCCCGGGACAGCCTGGCGACATTTCCAGGCGTTCCTGCGGGGGCATTGTATCGCTTGCTCGGTGCCGACTTGGACGATGAAGAGCGGATATTCACGTACGAGAACGGCCGGCAGGTGTGGTGGTGAGGTTCGAAAAGCCTAAGTTTTATGATATCTGAATATGGCCGACAGGAATGCCGGCCCAGCCTGGAATTGTAAAACAGACTATCTCAAAAAAAGTAGGGGCGGGTCTGTGACCCGCCCTCTTGGGAATATTGGGTTTGGAGGAAAGCAGATAAGAAAAGGGCGGGTTTAAAACCCGCCCTCTCGAAACTTCGCCATTA
>JBGSHP010000003.1:0-255266 GCA_041752195.1 Candidatus Zixiibacteriota bacterium
GTCCGCCGATGGATCGAGGAGTACAACGAAAACTACTTGCATTCGGCGCTGGGGTACCGGACACCGAACCAAACGGAAGAAACCTATAATCTGACCACGAGGACTCTCTTAAAAAACGCTTGCTAAATGGGGAGCATTACATTCGCTTATCATACCATTTTAAGATAGCATCACATAGGCGGTTTGACGACCGCTTTCGGGCCGGGGAAAGGAATTTTAAGGCCGGACAGGCGAACCAATCCGACACCCATCAAAATCAATGCCCCGCCCAGCCATTCGGTCGGTGTCGGGACTGTCCCCAGGAAAATAAGGGCGAACAAGGCCGTGAAAAGGGGGGTGGCCTGGGTGATGAGCGAGGCTCGTGAAATATTGATCCGGCTTAAGGCTTGAAGATATGTGATTCTTCCCAGAATGGGCAGAAGTAAAGCCGCAATAAAAATTAACAGAAGGGTTTTCGAATCCGGCAGGAGGAAAGCCTGGCCGCGATATAGCAGAAGCAGATAAAAAATAACGACCGCGCCCAGGTTGCGGATAAAGACGAAACGCATGGTGCCGATTTTATCGACATTTTTCTTCGTCAGGATTTCGGCCACGGCAAAGAAGAAGGCGGAGATCATCATCAGGGTGGCGGCGTTGGAAATTTCCACCCCGGCGCCCAGTTTCAGGACCAGGACACCACCGATGGCGATTATCCCGCCGATTATTTCCAGGCGGCCCAGCCTCTCTTTCAGAAAAATATAGGCCAGAATCAGAACATAGACCATTTCCAGGCGCGACATGAAGGAAACGGTGGCCGGCTCGATCAATTTGACGGCCGCTATCTGGGTGTAAATACCGACCGTGAACAGGAGAGTCAAAAACGAAATCAGCCCGAAGGAGTTTTTGTTTGTCGACAGGACTTCCCGGCGTTCCTTTTTTCGAATCAGGGCCAAAGTTGAAATGATAGAGGCGGCCACGAAGTAATAGAAATTGAATAACTCCGGAGTCAAATTCAGGAGGGCTGCTTTGACGGGAATGTTCCCCAGGCCGCAGATCACGGCACAGGCGAAGGCGTAGCCATCCCCGGTGCGTTCCGGTTTCATCGGGCTTTACTTCCCATTAAATGGCGATCGTACATATTGAGCCTGATTACGCCGGGAATTGCGGAATGGTTGCATGGAAGGGGAAAATAGAGCCTCAAATATCGGCCATTAGCGATGATTGTCATTATTACATTATCCGCGTTTCTTATCGAATCGGAAAAGATAATTTATTTCCACGGGATTTCTAAACAGGCGATAAAAAGGTGTCGCATTTTTATTCGGGGCCGATGTGGACATCGGCCCTGCACAATCAAACCTTATTGGGAATTTCTGTGGGGAGTTGCGAGCAATCCTGATCTTTTCGCGCCCCACATATATATGCTTAATCCCAGAAGGAAAAGAGCGATGGATATCAGATGGTTGTAAGTGGGGTGCATTCCCCACAAATCGATATGCATGGCGTCTTCGTAATAGCGGATATATTCGATGGCATAGCGAAAAACGGCTTCAATCATGAACAGTAACCCGACCACCTGACCGTCGAAGGCTTTGCGTTTAAGCCGCCAATGGAGGATTAGAAACAATATCAAGCCGTACAGAGAACTGTACAACTGCGACGGGTGCAGATGCTGGGTTCCGAAAGTGTACCAGGGGATGGAGCCTTCGGGAAAGACCACGCCCCAGGGGAGGTCGGTGGGGGTGCCGAAACAACAGCCGTTCAGAAAGCAGCCGATGCGGGTAAACATCAGACCCAGCCCGACGGTGGGGGCGAAGATGTCAAAAGTATCGAGGACCGGCATTTTTCTTCGGCGAAGATAGATAAAGGCCAGGATGACGGCCGTCACCACGCCGCCGTATAAATTCAGGCCGGCGATACCGATTTGATCGGTGCCGAAAGGATTGACGGTATCCAGCCAGCGGCCTCGGAATTCGTCGATGTGAAACAGGACATAAAACAGGCGTGCGCCCAGGATGCCGCCGAAGACGAGAATGTAGGCCACGGTGAAGAGCTGGTCGAAATTTCGGCCGTATTTTTTGGCTATGCGATAAACATAGTAAACGCCCAGGAGGACGGAAAAGGATAGCAGGAGGCCGTAGCTTCGTATGGCTATGGGACCGAATTTAACTATTTCAGGAAACACTTTTCACCTGGGAGTCAAAGGGTTGTTTTTCTGTAAATCGATTGGCATCGATTCGTCCGTAATATTTCAAAGCCGCCCATGTCATGGTTACGCCGATGGCCGTGCCCACGACGACATCGGAAACATAATGATATCTTCCGTAAAAAGTAGCCATAGCCATGCCAATATTTATAATCATAAGGATTATACCGGCAGGGCGGTAAAATTTCCAGATAAAATAATTAATAACCAGGGCCACGGCCACATGCGAGGAGGGCATGCAGCCGCCGTGAACCGAGGCCGTTTGGGCCAGTTCCACGATGGGGCGGAAAATCGGGCCGGTGATATTATTGATATATTGGCCGGCGTGAAAATAACGGGGGCCTTCGATGGGGTAAAAATAGAAGAGCAGATAAGAAGCAATAAAAGTCAGGCATACGGCCAGGAGGGATTTTTCTATTAATTGATACTGTCGTTTGAAAAACAGCACCAATAGAAAAGCCGGTATCATGAGATAATAGGCGGCGTAACAGGCGCTTAATATTTCGGTCAGGGGAACATTGTTAAGATGGCGGTCAAGCCAAAGGGTCGGCTCGATTCCGAAGATGGCCGTTTCGAAAGCGACCAGATGGCGGTCGAGAAATTCCGGAAAGATTAAATGCATCAGGCCGCCGGTTTGGCGATAGAATAACGTGAATAGCAGGCCCGGATAAAGCAGTCTGAAAAACAGGGCCACTCGATTTTGGAATTTGCCCAAAAAGAAAACGGCGAACAGGACGATGGCGGCGACGGCCAGGTTTATCAATAACTCGTCAAAGTAGCCCGACAGGGGACGTCCAAAAATAAATATCAAAAGTGTCAGCAGGACCAAATATCCCAGAATGGCGATATCGAAAGGGAGAAGTTTATTCTTACTCATGGCGGGGCCTTTTTCGCGGGCTGTTACCTTCGATGATAACCACGATCTCGCCCTTAATATTTCTGGTGCCCGAAATTTCGAGTAATTGGGAGAGATTTCCCCGGATGAATTCTTCGTATATTTTCGAAATTTCCCGGGCCAGGCAGGCCGGGCGGTCGCCCAGAGAGTCCAGCGCATCGGCCAGCATCTTGGTCAGGCGATGCGGGGATTCGTAGAATACCAGGGTGTGTTCCAGATTTTTCAGGGATTCCAGCCGTTTTTTTCGAGCGGAAGATTTATTAGACAGGAAGCCTTCGAAGAAGAATCGATCCAGCGGCAACCCGGAAGCGGTCAGGGCGGGGATAAGCGCGGTCGGTCCGGGCAGGGGGCAGATGGTGATATTATTTTCCAGGGCCGCTCGGACAACGCGATAGGCGGGGTCGGACAAGCCGGGCGAGCCGGCGTCGGTGACGACGGCAACGTCTTTGCCTTCGGAAAGAATCTGGATCAGTTGGGGAACGCGCCGGGCCTCATTAAAGTCATGATAACTAATGAGCCTTTTTTTAAGCCCGTAGTGAGCCAGCAGGTGTCCGGTGACCCGGGTATCTTCGCAGGCAACAACTTCCACGGCGCCCAGAATTTCCAGGGCTCGGGCGGAGATGTCGCCCAGGTTGCCGATGGGCGTAGGTACCAGATATAATTTGCCGGATTCAGGCATATATTCAGGTAATCTCAATTTTATCAGGGATGGGGTTCAGACCGATATCGGCCATCGCCGGCAGGTGTCTTTTGAAGTAATATTTATTAAGGAGATAAACCGTTCTATCGATGAAACTGTTTTCGAAACCGGCTTTATTCAATTGGGCTCTCTCGGTCATTCCTTTTTCGATCATGAAGTACAGGAGACGATCCACGATGGCATATTCCAGGCCCAATTCTTTTTCGTCGGTTTGCCCCGGCCAGAGGTCGGCGGTGGGGATTTTAAAGAGAATTTCTTCGGGGATATCGTAAAATTTGGCCATTTGCCGCACCTGTGTTTTATAAAGCATGCCCAGGGGATTAACGGAGCAGGCGACATCTCCGTACCAGGTGCCATAGCCGAGGCAGATTTCGGTTCGATTGGAAGTACCCAGGACCAGCAGATTGTTTTCATGAGCCTTGTCAAAGAGAATCGACATTCGTTCCCGCGCCATCTTATTGCCGGCCCGGACCGACTCGATGGTCTTTATTTCCGGGAAATAGGCGTCGATCATGGGGCTGATGGGGATTTTCCGGGTTTTCATATGAAGCCGTTCGGCCAGGAATAAGGCATCGGTTTCGGACTTTTCGGAAGATAGTTTATAGGGCATAATCAGGCCCAGGACATTGTCGGGTCCGACGGCTTTGGCGGCGATGGCCGCCGCCAGGGCGGAATCAATGCCGCCGGACAGGCCCAGCACAAAGCCTTTCGCCTGCGACTCGGCCAGTTTGGTTCTCAAAAAGGTTTCGAGGCGATGGGCGGTTTCGCGTTCGTCTAATCTTAATAAATGCATAATATTCCTTTTGGCAAAATTATACGAAATTATGAATAAGGTCGGAAGACCACAAGTAAAAAAGGATTCCGCGAAGGTGATTGACACGCCCCGGGGGGTTTATTATATTTTAGGGAATTTTTTCAATCCTTCAGAAAGGGGTAGTATGGCATCGGTAAACAAGGTTATTCTTATCGGGAATTTGGGCAAAGACCCGGATTTGCGGTACACGCCCGGAGGCCAGGCGGTAGCTTCCTTTACCATGGCTACCAACGAAAAATGGCGCGACAAAGAAGGCAATATGCAGGATAAGACGGAATGGCATAATATTGTCGTTTGGGGTCGCCAGGCCGAGATCGCCAAGGAATATCTGGCCAAAGGGCGTCCGGCGTATATAGAGGGGCGTTTGCAGACTCGAAGTTGGGATGATAAGGACGGCAACAAGCGGTATATCACGGAAATCGTGGCGCAGAGGATTCAATTTCTGGGTTCGCGCGAACAGGGCGCGGGCGCATCATCGGGCAGCGGGGGGGAGATGCCTCCGGAGGCGCCCCAGCCGGATTTGGCCGCTGAAGACGATGATTTACCGTTCTAGGAAAATCAAACGTTTTTATTTTCTTTATCAGGCGAATTATATTAAGTTAAAAGGCGCTTTAAGGCGCCTTTTTTACTTAGAGAATTATCATGTGGTCAAAGATCGCTAAAGTTCTGGTATTATTATTGGGTCTTTTCGTTGCGGGATTGTCCATTGCTTTTTATTTCGGCCAGGGCCAGTTTTATCCCAAATGGGACGAGGTGGGTGAAATATACAGCCATTTCGGTAATTCACCACAAGGCGATTTTACTTTTGGCAAGGTTGATTCTACCGATTTCGTAGGGCCGGTTATTCCCGATTCCGGAAATATAATACTGACCGTGGGCGATTCGACGGCCAGTTATGAAGTCTGGAACCAATATTTCAGAAGGCAGGATGCTCCAGGGAAGGAAGTTCCGGCCCGAATCATCAAAGACGGGGATACGGTCGGCATCATCTTGCGGACTCAACCCCTTAGGTACGATAAATACTGGGATTTTGTCATTCTGCTATTACGCTTTCTGATAACGGCGTCATATCTGGGCGTAGGATTTTGGGCTTTTCTGAAACGCCCCGATTCCGGGGCGGTGCGGGCGCTGGCGTTATATTGTTTTGCAATGTCGGGATTCGTAATCAGCGCCGTCACGATGGGGCAGGATTTGTATGTTGCTAATACCATGCCCACCATGGAATTTCTTCGCGGGCAGCTGGGTTCGTTCACCATATTTTTCGGGGCGTTCTGGCTGAATCTGCAATTGCTGTTTCCTTTCCCTCATCCAAAGATGAAAGAGCGCCCGGTTTTAATGTATTTACTCTGTTATCTGCCCGTACCCATTTGCGCGGCGGGGGTAAATTTGATAGGCGGCGGATACTGGTTGATAATATTGATGTTAGTGATCTTTCTTCAGATAACCGTGGGTTTTTTTATTTTGGGATTTGCGCGGGACAGAGTGGTAGAACCGATTCATCAGAGACAGGTCAGGCTGGTTTTTACCGGTGCGGTAATAGGCATGTCGGGGTTACTGGTTCTTCTCATTATGGCCGTGGCGAATTATTTTTTCAGCCTTCGTTTTCTTAATAATACTCTTCTCTCGATTATTGTTATTGTGGTCTTTTCGGGATTACTGGTAATCCCGATTTCTTTCGCGTTGGCGATCGGACGCCATCGACTTCTGGAGGTAGAAGGAAAATTAAGACGGGGGACACGATTCGCGCTTACCAGTCTGGGTCTTTTGGCCGTTTTTTACCTGGTTTTGTACTTTGTGAGTGATATAGCCCTGAATGTAATGGGTCCCGAAAAGAGAACTCCGACGCTTATTCTGGCGGTTTTAATGGCGGCGGGGTTCGCCCCGGCCCAGCGCAAGATCCGCACGGTAATGGAAAAGAGGATTTATCCCGAAAGGGTAAGACTTCGGGCCATGCTAAGCGATTTCCTGCAGAACTCCCTGACGATTCCGGACAAGGAAGAATTCTGGCGGGAGTTGGAGGGACGAATGCAGACGGCGCTGGGGATCGGGGTCGTCAGGCCGGCGCTATTAATGCCCAAGGAAAGCCGGCTGATATTGCGGGACGGCTCGCTGACACCGTTCGAGAAAAATTCCGCTTTCATAGAAAATCTTCGCCGGCGCGGAAATCGACCCATGTTGCGAGACGAGATTTCCGAGGGGCAAGGGCTTGAATTTTCGGCCGAAGAATCGAAGTGGTTCGAAAATAATCAGATTGCCTTGATTCTGCCTCTGAACACCCGCAATAATCTCAATGGGTTTCTGGGTCTGGGCTATAAGACGGGCGAAAAGGATTTCGAGCCGGCGGACTTCGAACTTCTGCAATCTTTGGCGTCCCAGATTTCATTCGCGGTGGAAAATGTCATGCTTCTGGAGGAAAGCGTCGTTAAGAGACGTCTGGATACCGAAATGGCAATCGCGCGTCAGGTTCAGGAACGGATGCTTCCGCAGGAATTGCCGGTCACCAGGGGACTGCAAGTGGCCGCCCGCAGTCTATTTTGCACCGAAGTGGCAGGGGATTACTACGATGTTATACGTCTCGATGATAAGCGATTGATTTTGGCCGTGGGAGATGTATCCGGAAAGGGCGCCGGAGCGGCCATGTTGATGTCGAATGTTCAGGCGGCTTTGCGCACCGCCACTTTCATCTCGTCGGGAACGGGTCTCGGCGAGATTATCACGTATCTCAATGATCTGATTTACGGCAATTCCCAGCCGGACCAGTTTATCACGCTGTTCGCGGCCTTATATGACGACGGCGAGCATACGCTAGAATTTATCAATGCCGGACATAACCCGCCGCTTCTGGCCCGGGCTGACGGCCAAATACTGGAGTTGCAGGAAGGGGGGATTCTTCTGGGGGCGGTGCCCGGGATGACTTATGAAAAAGGTAAGGAAAGATTAGGGACGGGGGATGTTTTTTGCCTTTACACCGACGGCATAACGGAGGCCTGGAATAATCATAATGAAATGTACGGTGAGGAGAGGTTAAAGGGTTTCCTGTTGACTCAAAGAGGAAATGAGGCGGAAGACATATTACGGAATCTGGAGAAGGAAGTGATTCAATTTACGGAAGGGCGGCCCTTGAGCGACGATTTTACCGTAATCGTTGCCAAGGTTAAATAGATTTTTCCGGGGGCGGCTGATCTTTTTGATCCGATTGCACGGCTTTTTCGAGGTCTCTTACTCTTTTGAATAAATCAGGCAGCCGGCTTAAGCAGGCTTCTATCCGCATGGCTTCCATTTTTTCTCGTGCCGGCGAGCCAAAAAAAGTCTTGCCGGGGGGAATATCTTGGGTGACGCCGGATTGTGCCGCCACGGTAACGCCATCGCTAATTTCAATATGTCCCACCAATCCCACCTGACCGGCCAAAATTACGCTTTGCCCGATCTTGGTGGACCCCGAAATTCCCACCTGGGAGACAATAATGGAATAATCGCCGATTTCGACATTGTGGGCGATTTGAACGAGGTTATCGATTTTGACATGATTTCCGATTCGGGTCGGTCCCAGGGCGCCGCGGTCGACGGTACAATTGGCGCCAATTTCGGCATCATGGCCGATTTCCACCCACCCTATCTGTTTGATTTTCTTGATCCCCAGGTTATGCCGGGCGTACCCGAAGCCGTCGGCCCCGATAACGGTTCCCCCGTGAATGGCGGTGTTGTCGCCGATTTTGGTATCATCCATAATGATGACGCCGGGGAAAATTTTGCAGCCCCGGCCTATTACAACCTTGGCGCCGATATATACCTGGGGGAAAATGACACAATTATCGGCGATATGACTTTCCGGCCCGACATGAGTCAAAGCGCCGACAGTGCATTCCTGTCCCACGGAGGCGCTTTCGGAGATAACAGCGGTCGGGTGAAGACCCGGAGGCAGGGCGGGGATATCCCGATAGAGTATGTCGAGGATATTGGCGAAGGCGAAATAGGGGTTATCGTGGCGAAGGATGGCCGGGTGCGATGATTTCTGATTGAAATGTAAAACGACCGCCGAGGCGGCAGTCGTTTCCAGATGTTTGGCGTACTTCTCATTGGCGACGAAGGAAATTTGTCCGGGCCCGGCGGATTCAATCGGAGCGGCAGAATCAATTTCCACCGAGCCGTCGCCCTCCACCCGGGCGCCGACAGATTCGGCCAATTCCCTAAGTAATTTTCCCAAGCCGTCCCACTCTGTAATTATTGCTCCAAGACTTCCAGGATTTTATCCGAGATATCGTAGTCCTTTTTGGCGTAGGCCAAACCGGAGGAGTTAAAAATAAAGTCGTAATTTCCTTCGGTGGCAACCTGTTCAATGGCGGCGTTAATCTTTTCCAGAAGGGGTTTAATCAGGGCATTATTCTTTTTTTCGGCTTCGCCGCTCGGGCCGAAGACTCTCTTGGTAAAGGCATCGAGCGCCTGGCGTTTGGCCTCGATCGCCGCTTCCTGTTCTTTTTTCTTGATATCGGACAGAATCAGGGCCTGCCGTTCGTAGGCGTCGATCAGTTCCTCCAATTCCGCCTGCATATCTTTGGCCTCGTCGTCCCAGACCTTGTACTGCGTATTAAATTCTTCCTGCGCCTTGGCCCATTCCGTGTACTCGGCGAAAATCTTGTCCGAATCGATATACCCGTATTTCATGGTTTGAGCCGATATGTCCGAGACACCGGCCAGAATAAAAAGAGCCAAGCCCAAGAGGATAATTGTTGATTTTCTGGATATCATGCCTTCATGCTCCTTGTATGATATTATTTCTCGTTAACGATTGAAAGTTGTTCCTATCTGGAAATGAGGTTTCCAGCCTTTATCCTGTCCGGGGCGCTCATCGAGAGGATAACCGAAATCGAAGCCGATAGTGCCGATACCGGGAACGACCAATCGGAAGCCAAAACCGACGCCGCGATAGACCTGATTTAATTTGATATCGCGGCGATGCAGCCAGGCACGCCCGGCGTCGAAAAAGCCCAGAAGGTAGAGTTGATTGGAGATAAGAGGAACCTGCAATTCCAGGTTGGCGGCAACCATATACTTGCCCCGGACGCGGGCGGTATAAGTTCGGGTGGAGTCGGCCGTACTGTCGGGGTCGGCGGTCAGATCGGGGCGGACGTTCAATTCGTCACTGCTGTAATACTGGTAGGTAATAGCGCTGATCCCGACGGTATCCGGTGTCAGGGTGCCGTCGTCATAGCCGCGAACGATGGCATCATAGCCGGTGCCTCCCGGTGAGTAGCGATCCGATTCCAGGATTTTGTTGTCGTCACCGGCATGTATCCCGGCCAGGGTTACCTTCCCCGCCAGGGCGATATTTCCGATGATAGGTATGAACTTGGCCAGTTCCATCTCGTGCTGTTGGTATTTCCAGTAACCGCCCAGGATGCCGCCGGTCATGGAGAGGGAATAGGAAACAATGGAACCTTTGGTGGCGAATTCCGGCAGATTCCGGCTGTCACGCGTGATACTCCAGGTTAAGGAAGAGGACGTAAACCAGTCTTCGCCGAAACTCTGAAGAGAACCGGGCAGAGGGTCACCGTAGGTATAGAAATTATAGTCTATGGTTTTAACGGAATCGACCCCGCCCTGGTCGTTATAATAGGCGGAATCGAATTGAACGAAATTACGATATAATTCGGAATTGGTAAGTTTGTAGTCGTCGCTGAACTCGTAAAAGCGGTCGTCTTCCAGACGATAGCGGGCATAAACGCGGAAATAATCATCGGGCCACTTCAGCCGTCGTCCCAATCTGACAGATCCGCCGCGCCGTCCTTCGGTATAGTCTTCGTACCAGCGTCGATTCAGGAAGTACAGGTCGCCGCCGATTGAGGTGGGGGTACCCATAAACCAGGGCTCCGTGAACGAAACGGAATAGGAGTTGCGGCGACTGCCGATATCGACATTGAAGGAAAGATTCTGGCCCATACCTCGAAAATTGGGAATTCCCAAGCCGAAGGTTCCGACGAATTTATCCTGCCCGGAGTATCCCGCCCCGGCCGAAACCTGGCCGGTCGGTTTTTCTTCGATTTTAACGACGACATCGACGTCGCCGGAGGGCAGATCCACAATATCGGGCTCGACATTGCCGAAGTAATTCAACTGCATGATATTTCTGACGGAGCGGATCAAAAGGGAACGATGAAAGACCTGCCCCGGGCGGATGGACATCTCGCGCCGGATGACTTTTTCTTTGGTCTTGGTATTGCCGATTATCTGAACCAGGTTTACTTCGGAGGGGACGCCTTCGATAATTTCATAAGTAATATTTATCAGGGAATCCTCAGTCTTGCGGGAGTCCTGTACCTGGACGTGCAGGTAGCCCTCTTCCTGATATAGGTAATACACTTCATAAATAGATTCGTCGTATTTTTCCTGGTCGAAATAACTTCCCTTGCGGAATTTAAGGGCCCGCTTTAGGGCGTTTTCGGGGATTATTGTATTGCCGACGAAGGTCGCACCGCCGAAATAATAGCGGGGGCCTTCATAAATATCGATAAAGATCGACATGCGGTTGGCCGCGGTATCTATGGCGAAGGAATCTGATTTAAGGTAGGCGTCGATATATCCCAGTTCATGCAGGTATTGAATAATTTTTTCTTTGTCTTCGGGGAATTTATCCTTGTCGAAATTCGATGACTTCAGGAAGCCTCGTTTCCGATTGCGCATTTTGCCGACAATTTTGTCGGCCGGAATACGTTCATTGCCGGTCAGAACGACCTTTTCCACCTTGACTTTGGAGCCCTCGTTTATTTGAAAGGTAACCTCGACAGAGGTGCTGTCTTCGGAGTATCCCAGAAGCGGTGTGACATCGGCCAGGAAATACCCTTTCTCGGCATAGAGGTCAATAATTTCCGCCTTTTTTTCATAAATCTCATGAGGGGCCAGAAAACCGCCGGGGGGCAATTTGATTTTCTCGACGAGGTCTTTCTCCTTGATCTTGCTGTTGCCCTTAAAGATGATGCTGTTCAATTTGGGTAATTCTTTAACCCGGATGGTGAGGATAATGCCGCCCGTGGTTTCCTCGGCCAATATCTGAATATCATGGAAGAAACCGAGTCCGTAAAGCCTTTTGACGGCATCCTGCGTAACGGAGGCGGTTAATTGGTCGCCGGGGTTAATCCCGGCCACGGACAGGATCAGGGAAGGCGAGGCCAGTACGGCGCCTTCGACTTTTACATCGACGACGTTAAAAGTTTGTCCGGAGGCAACCGCGCCTATAAGCATAGCCGACCACAGGGCTATAACCAATAGTCGGCTATATCGGCTTAAACCGGCTGGGGGCCGGGTCTGTTTATTTGCGGATATGGATTTCAATGTTCCGGCGGAACTATTTTTTTAATCCGAATTTCGCTGTATTTTTGCCGATGTCCTCTGGTGCGGCGATACTTGGTCCGCTTCTTATACTTATAAGTCATAACTTTTTCGCCCAGGCCATCGCCGACAATTTCGGCCTCGATTTTGGCCCCGGCCAGGTAAGGACCGCCGATATGGGCATCATCGCCTATTTTAACGAATAAAACTTTATCCAGAGTTACCATATCACCGGCGTTAGCCTTAAGATAAGGTATCTTGACTAAAGTCCCTTCTTGGGCGTTAAACTGAAAGCCGCCCGATTCAAAAACCGCATACATCCGGTTTACCTCCGTATCTTCAACACTATTCTACTATATTAAAGCTTAATAAGTTAAACATTTAACGGGCGCTGTCAAGACAAAACTGTACAGTCTGTGAATTGGCCATACCTTTGGATGTAACATATCCTTTAAACGTCCAAGGTGGAGAGTGGTTCCAACCTTTGGCCGGCTGAAACCGGCGGCGGCGATTTGGCGTTTAAATAATGATTGCCGCCTCTGCGGTCCTTGATATATTGAAGCCATGAAGGAGAAAATGCCAAATTTACGGGTCGGCGAGAAGGCGGGGCCCGCGATTCGAGCCTCTTTTGAATTGGCCTCAAAGTATTCCCCCAATGGCGACCAGCCGGAGGCGATTCGACGCCTTTTATCGGGCCTGGAGCAAAAAGAGAGATATCAGACTCTGTTGGGGGTAACCGGCTCGGGCAAGACCTTTACAATCGCCAATGTCATCCGGGATTACGGCCGCCCGGCCTTGGTTATATCCCACAACAAGACTCTGGCGGCACAACTTTATGGGGAATTGAAGTCCTTCTTTCCCAGAAATGCCGTGGAGTTCTTTATAAGTTACTATGATTATTATCAGCCGGAAGCGTATTTGCCCACGACTGATACATATATAGAAAAAGACACCTCCATAAACGAGGATATCGACCGCTTGAGGCTTCGGGCGACGGCTTCGCTTCTGGAACGCGATGACGTGATAATTGTGGCATCGGTTTCCTGTATTTACGGTTTGGGTTCGCCCGAGGAATATGCCCGGCAACTATTATTCCTGGAAACGGGGCAGAGCCTGGATCGCGACGAGGCTATCCGGAAGTTGATTCAGATACATTACAATCGCAATGATATCGATTTCTCGCGCGGCAATTTCAGGGTCAGGGGGGATGTCATAGAAATAATTCCGGCTTATTCCGAAACGGCCCTGCGGCTGGAACTTTTCGGGGATGAACTGGAGAGAATAACGGAAATAAATCCTCTCACCGGGGAAATAATCGGTGAAAGAAAAAAGGCGGCCATATATCCGGCCAAGCATTTCGTGACGGCGCCGCCGCAATTGGAAAGGGCTGTGCGGGATATAGAGGAAGAATTGGCTTTGAGGCTGGGCGAATTGCGTTCCCTGGGTAAACTTCTGGAGGCCCAGAGGCTGGAATCGCGCACCAAATATGATATCGAGATGATGCGCGAAATCGGGTATTGCTCCGGGATCGAAAATTATTCCCGGCATTTAACCGGGCGACAGAAAGGGGAAAGGCCGGCCACCCTTTTGGATTTTTTCCCGAAAGATTTTATAACCGTTATCGATGAATCGCATCAGACCATACCTCAATTACGGGGCATGTTTGCCGGGGATCGTTCGCGTAAAGAAGTCCTGGTGGAGCATGGTTTCCGTCTGCCGTCGGCCCTGGACAATCGCCCCTTGTTTTTCGAAGAATTCGAATCGCTTGTCAACCAGGTTATATTCGTCTCGGCGACACCGGCCGATTACGAATTGCAGAAGACAGCCGGGGTTGTCGTGGAACAGGTTATTCGTCCCACGGGACTGGTCGATCCCAGCATAAGTGTCAGGCCCTCGGCGCAACAGGTTGATGACCTGATTGGGGAAATTCGCGCCCGGGTGGAGAAAAAGGAACGGATCCTGGTGACGACCTTAACCAAGAGGATGGCGGAAGACTTGACCGATTATCTGGCCAAGTTGAATATTCGCGTCCGGTATCTTCATAGCGAAATCGATGCTATCGACCGCACCGAGATTCTTCGCGATTTGCGGCTGGCGGAATTCGATGTTCTGGTCGGAATAAATCTCCTGCGCGAAGGGCTGGATTTGCCGGAAGTTTCCCTGGTGGCGATATTGGATGCCGATAAAGAGGGGTTCCTGCGGTCGGAACGGTCATTGATTCAGACCTCCGGCCGGGCGGCGCGCAATAAGAACGGCGAGGTTATTTTTTACGCCGATAAAATAACCGATTCCATGAGGAAGGCGATCGATGAGACCGACCGTCGCCGTCAAAAACAGTTGGAATACAATACCCGGCATAATATCAATCCCGAGACGATTTTCAAAACCAGGGATGAAATAATTCAATCGACCCTTCTGGCCGATTCGCGAACCGAAGAAAAGGCCGAGGTCGAAAGGCCCGATTATTTCGTCCAGATGACGGGGGAAGATCAGATAGCCTTCCTGTTGAAGGCCATGAAAAAAGCGGCGGATAATCTGGAATTCGAAACCGCCGCGGCGATACGGGATGAGATCAAAAACCTGAAGGAGCGCATGAAAAACTTGCGCCGGAGAAAATGATGTTGTCGAAATCTTATTGGGGAAAGACAATCGCGGGGGGAGCCCTGGCCCTGGTCCTATTATCGGGATGCGGTGAGAAGGAAATCGCCGAAATCGACTGGGAACGGGAAATGCGTAACTTCATCGATAACGATATCGACGGCCAGGAGTTGTTTGCCCGGGACATCTACCCGGATTCTTCGGCTTCGTTCAAACTCGATGAATCCGGCGACGATTATTTTTATGTGATTGACAATGTCACCCGGACATATGGCTTTAATATCGATCGCAATATCGATACGATATTGGGCTTTAATGATATTATCGACGCCGTGGTAACGATTGACGACAAATACACGGGGAAGGTGTACCGCATATCAGGGGCGGATACGACGCAAGCCTATTTACTGGAAAACCGCTTGCAGAGATATTGTTATTTTCTGAAGTTGTACGGCAACGGGTATCAGTACCATGGGTGGCGTTTTTGGGGGTATTCCGGCCTGAATTACAGTATTGACGGATATTTCAAGGGCTCCGAAGGAGATTCCATTCCGGCCACGCCCTATAATATCGTACAAAAACCGGACGCCAAACTGGGCTCTTATTTTATTCTTAAACATGATATTGCCAGGCTGGGACTGGGGGAAAATCTGACGTTCAGTTCCAGATTTCGGGAGAGATTATTTGCCGAGGATGCCGAAGAAAAAATGCAGGCCTATAATAACCTGACGCCGAACGGCCAACGCTTCGAGGTTTCCTGGCAAATTCCCACGGCTTCCAGCCGCTATTATCACCTGATAGTGGTTGACAGCGATACGGCGAGTTATAATTTCAGGACTCGTCCGCTGGGCGGCGGCGCGGTGGAGTCGACCATGGTAAAAATCGGCGATTATGTTATACCGTATGCCCTGGATATTTAACGAGCCGTCTGTTTTTATTTGATATATTCTTCATTCTCACTTAGAATCACCTTAATCAGTTTAAGGCAGTTATGGAATTTAAATATTTACATGGAGGTATCTGATGTTAAGAAAACTCGCGACTCTGGCCGTCTTGCCGGTAATTTTATCAATTATGGCGGGATGCGGCACCCAGGTGCCTTCGGGTCACCGGGCGGTATTTTATTACAAATTCGGCGACGGAACGGAAATGGGGAAAATTTACCCCGAAGGATTCAGCTGGCATATGCCCTGGAATCAGATGTTTATTTATAAGATTCAGTTGGATGAACGCAAAGAGGATTTACATGTCCTTTCGTCCGATGGGGCATCTATCGGGCTGGAAACCACGGTCTGGTTTCGTCCCATTGCCGACAAACTGGATTCTCTGCAGTTAACGGTCGGGCCCAATTATTATGATATCGCGGTCGCTCCGGCCCTGCGTGGCGTGGCCCGCAGTGTCGCCGGACGGTATAAACCGGAAGAAATATATTCCACCCAGCGCGAACAGATCGCCCTGGAATTGCTGACGGAGTTGCAGGCCCTGATAACCAATAAATATGTCATGATTGAAAATGTAATCGTTCGCGACGTGGTCCTGCCGATAAAAATCTCCGAGGCGATCAACGCCAAATTGGAGGCCGCCCAGGACGCGGAGAAAATGACCTCGGTTCTGATTAAGGAAAAACAGGAGGCGGAGAGAAAGAGAATAGAAGCACAGGGAATTGCCGATTTTCAGAGAATCGTGGCCTCCGGCGTTACCCCGTCGCTTCTCACTTGGAAAGGGATAGAGGCGACCCAAAAACTGGCCGAATCTCCCAATACCAAGATTGTGATAATAGGGAATTCCAAAAACGGCTTGCCGGTAATTCTGGACGCGGGAAATTAGTTAGAGTAAATCTAAACGGTAGAAGACGGCCGAGATTATTATCTCGGCCGTTTCTTAATTATGTGCATGATTATACAAATAATAGGCATTATCGAGCATAGCCGACCATAGGGGTTTTAATTTCCAATTATTCATTCCCTTTTATCTAAGCTGCCCTGCTTAATCCAAAACATTTGTTGTACCCGGTAACATACGGCTTCGTAATATGTTACGACTCCGCGAGAAGCGCACTTATGCCTCCAAGTCGCAATTCCTTCAGGATGCTGATTGATTTGGGGGAAAGGCAAGGAAATTGCATCGAAGGGAACCGATGAAAACCCTATTCGGGAGTTGTCAATTATTGCCAGGGAGTGATTTTGGGGAACTTTGTCCGTTTTTAAAGCCAGGCACCCCTTATCATATTCTAACATATTGAATTTAAAGGGATTCCGAAAGATTGGGAACCACAAAAAGACCTTGACTTAGAGCCTATGGAAAATATATTGAAGGTAGAAAAGTTTTGCCGCAGCCGTACTTGCGAAGGCGCTTTATACCTCACCTATGGCGCCGGGCTAGGCTATAATTTAAGTAATAGAATTGAGATTGGGCTTATTTGCCTTTTTATACAACGCCATAATACCCTCACAGGTTCCCTTCACCGGGGTGCACAACATCGCCTGATATGAATATTATGTCTTTCGGAGGAAATATGTTCGAACGGAAATTCCCGCCTGTTTTATTAACTCTCCTTGTTTGTTTATTTATCGCATCGCCTATTATGGCCCAGACATCATCGGGATATAAGGGCGGGGCCTCTTCGGTTTCAAGCGATACTTCATCGGGGGCGGTGGCTGTCCCCGCCGGGTACGACGAAAATGGCGTGCCGCTTTATAATGAATGCGCCACCTGCCCGCCGCAATATCCTCCGGAGTTTTTTCCTTTTGAAGATCGGGACACATTTTATATTTGTGAAGGCGAGACGATTTACGATACCCTTACCGTCATTGACCCCAACTCCGACCAGTTAATCACGATTACTTTGCATCAGGGGCCGGGGACATTGAGTTCGACGCCGACGACTTCACCGGCAACCGCTTATTATACCTACACGCCGCTTAATGAAGGTGGATTCAATGTCACCTTTAAGGCCAAGGACAGCCAGGGCTATACCACTTATGCCATTAAGACCTACTTCGTCTTTTTCAACGAGGGTCCGGCTTTCACGAATGGGAATGAGACGATTCAGGTTCTCCAACCGGAGACCGAAGTATCGTACGATTTCGAGGCGGTTGACCCGGAAAATGACCCTGTCACCTACAGCCTGGTTTCCGGCGAAGGGGCAATCGATCCCGGAACCGGCCTTTTGACTTTCACTCCGACTTACCCGGGAACCTATCAGATGACGGTCGAGGCCGCGGATACCTGCGGAACCGATACCGCGTATGTCATTTTTGAAGTCGGAGGAGCACCGCCGGAAATAGTCTGCCCGGATGAGTGGATCGACGTTTTTATTTGCGAACACGATACGCTGTGTTTTCCGATTGCGGGAATTCCCGAAAATTATACCGTTGTTGTCGAGCCTTCCTCCGCCTGGTTTAATTATGAGACCGGCCAGGTTTGCTTTTTTACGGATTGTTCTGTGCAGAAAGAAATCACCGTGACGATTACGCCTCCGGACAGGGCCACGCCGCCGCTTCCGGAAGAAACCGTCTGTCAATTTACCGTAAACGTGACCATGAACTCCCGGCCGCTGGTAATAATGGGGGCGGGGGGGGCGGTTGAAGGCTGCCTGCCACAGGAGATATGTCTTCCGGTCGGCATCAGCGATATCGATAATAATATCAATTCAGTAACGGTTTTGCCCGAAGGAGCCGTTTATAATTCTATCTCCGGCCAGGTCTGTTTTACGCCTCCGGCATCGGGTCAGTATAAAATTACCATATCCGCGGTCGATGAGTGCGGCGCCATCGGTATCGATACGGCCGTGGTCGCGGCCGTCGTAAATACGGCGCCGGTGGTAATGAGTGCCGATGACTTTTCCGTCGAGCAATGTCTTTCGACCGAAATTTGTTTCCCGGTAGATCTAAATGATGCCGAAGGCAATATTACCGCAGTAACCGTTTCTCCGGCCGGTTCTTATAATGAATCGGAAGGGACGGTTTGTTTTACGCCCGAAGGTCCGGGGGGTTATGAGATTACCACGACGTCCACGGACGAATGCGGCTTGACGGCTTTCGACGCGACTATCGTGACGGTCACGGTCGGTCAGGGGGCCGTGATTGAATGTCCGGAACCTTTTGAACAAGTTATCTGTGAGCCGACCGAGATTTGTCTGGACATACCGATTGGCCCGGAAGATGCGGAGATAACGGTGTCGTTCGGAAGTTACACTGAAGGACGGCTTTGTTTCCCGGCCGATACGGGCGGCACTTATAATATTCTTGTGACGGCTTCCAATGAGTGCGGAACGGCGGAATGTCAGGTAACGGCTTATATCACAATGGGCGAGGCGCCCCATTTCACCTGCCCCGCGGAACCGCTGAATTTTACGATATGCGAACCGACCCAACTTTGTATCGAAGTCCCGATTATGCCGGTCGACGCCCAGGTATCGGTCTGGAATGGAACTTATAGCGAAGGGATTGTCTGCTTTAATGCCGATACCGGCGGGTATTACCGGGTGGATGTTTTCGCTCAAACGGCCTGCGGCTACGATACTTGTCGGATTTATTCATACGTCACCAGAGAAGAAGCGCCCGTCATTGATTGTCCGACGGAGCCCGTAATCGTGAATCTTTGCGAGCCGGGCGAAATCTGTTACGACTTGGGGATTATTCCGTCGGGAGCCGAGATCACGGTATCCCAGGGGACCTATGCCAACGGTCAGTTATGCCTGGTGGCCGAGGCCGAAGGTTTATTAAATGTCGAAGTTACGGCCACGAATGAGTGCGGGACGGCCCAATGTACGGTCACGTTTGATGTCCGGATGGGAGAGAAGCCGGTCCTTGATTGTCCCACGGAACCAGTCAGTTTTACCCTATGCGGTCCCGGGGAAGTCTGCACGGATATCGGAGTCATTCCGCCGGAAGCCCAGGTAACCGTTTCGCAGGGGAGTTTTGTCGATGGGCGGCTGTGTTTCTATGCCGAAGAGGCGGGTATTTATAATATTGATGTGACGGCCTCGACGGAATGCGGCACGACAGAATGTACCGTAGTCTTCGACGTGGTATTTAAAGATGCTCCCGAAATTGTTTGCCCTGTCGAATCGGCCGTTTTTACTATCTGCGAGCAGACCCAACTTTGTGTCGATCTGCCGATATCGCCGGAGGATGCGGTGGTAACGGTTTCCGAAGGCAGTTATATCAACGGTCAGTTATGTCTGGATGTCGCCGCCGGCGGGACATATTCTATTTTGGTGACGGCCGTCAATGAATGCGGGACAGCCGAGTGTACCGTTGTTTTGGACGTCAACATGGAAGAAGCCCCGGCGATCGATTGCCCTGTCGAACCGATAACTTTTGAATTGTGCGAGCCCCAGGAAATCTGCCTTGACCTGGGCGTGTCTCCGGAAAATGCGGAAATCACGGTTTCGAACGGTGTTTATGTCAACGGGCAACTTTGTTTGAATGTCTCCGAGGCCGGGGAATATGTCATAGAAGTTTCCGCCGCCAATGAATGCGGCACCGCTCATTGCACGGTGATATTTAATGTGATATTCAAGGAATCGCCGGCGATAACCTGCCCGACGGAACCGCTTGCCTTTACGATTTGCGAACCGACGGAATTATGCGTGGATCTGCCTATAACTCCAGCGGGGGCCGAGATTACTGTTTCCGCCGGGACTTATAGCAACGGGAGATTATGCCTGCCGGTCGATGACGGCGGGACATATTCGGTTTTGGTGACGGCCGTCAATGAATGCGGGACGGCCGAATGCACGGTAGTCTTTAATGTTACCGATGAAGATCCGCCGGTGATCGATTGCCCGGCCGAGCCGGTAGCGTTTCAAATGTGTGAGCCGGGGGAAGTCTGCTATAACTTAAGAATAATGCCTGAAGACGCAGAGATCAGCGTCTCCCAGGGAACTTATAGTAACGGGGTTTTATGTCTGAACGTAAGCGAGTCCGGAACCTATAGCATAGATATTACGGCCGCCAACGATTGCGGGACCGATCAATGCACGGTAACCTTCGATGTCGCAATTGATGAGTTCCCGGCGATTGCCTGCCCGACGGAGCCGATTCCTTTCGATTTATGCGAGCCGGGGCTGGTTTGTTTCGACCTGGCTATCACGCCGGCCGAGGCGCAGATCACACTTTCCCAGGGGACCTACAGCGACGGCAAACTCTGCCTCGATGTTCAAGCGGGTGGAGTTTATGAAATAGCGATCAGCGCTACGACTGTTTGCGGCACAGCGAATTGCACCGTGACGTTTGAAGTTGATATGGGTGAAGCGCCCGCGATTGTCTGCCCGACCACTCCGGTGCCGTTTGATATTTGCGAGCCGACACAACTTTGTATCGACCTGCCGGTTACTCCGGCCTGGGCTCAGGTGACGGTGTCGAATGGGACCTTCGTTGACGGACAACTTTGCCTGGATGTCGAATCCGGCGGAGAGTATGCTGTCGAGGTTACGGCCGTAACCGATTGCGGGACGACCTCATGCACCGTGATATTTGCCGTTGAAATGGGTGAGACTCCGGCCATTGTCTGCCCGATGGATCCGGTAAATTTCGAGGTTTGTGAACCGACCCTGGTTTGTATCGACCTTCCCATAACTCCGGCCCCTGCCCAGATTTCACTTTCGCAAGGCACATACAGCGACGGCAAACTTTGCCTGTTCGTGGAAGAGGCGGGGAATTATACCATCGATGTCACCGCCGTAACATCCTGCGGATCGGCTCATTGCCAGGTGACCTTTATCGTGGATTTCGGCCAGGCGCCGGAAGTGACTTGCCCCAATGATATATCAGTGTTCATTTGCGAGCCGGGTAACATCATAATTCCGGTGGCGGGCATTACCCCGGGCGCCGAAGTAACGGTAACGCCGTCATCGGCCTGGTTCGATGCGGAAAGTCAGACTATCGGATTCCACACGAATTGCACGGTTTCCAAAGATCTGGGAATAACGGTTGCGACAGCCTGCGGTCAGGTAACGTGCGAATTCACGGTTGACGTGACGCTTAATACGGCCCCGCTGGTGATCATGGCGCCTGATTTTGAAGTTACTTTATGCGACGTGCAGGAAATCTGCATTCCGGCCGGGATTACTGATGTCGATGAGAATATCGAGTCTATCACGGTGACGCCTTCGGGGACTTATAATCCGATCAGCGGACGTGTCTGCTTTACACCTGACGGCCCCGGATTGTACACCATTAATTTGCAGGCCATGGATGATTGCGGGGCTGTCGATATCGACGAAATCAATATTAACGTGACCTTGAACACCCCGCCCGTGGTGCAACTTCCCCAGGATACCGAAGAACTCCTGTGCGAAAGCGGAGAAATCTGTTTTGAAATGAATTTATCCGACGTTGAAAATAATATTACGGATATCGCCATAAGCGGAGGAGTATATACTGCGGAAACGGGGCTTATCTGTTTTACACCGGGAGAGCCGGGGGTTTATGAGATAATTGCCACTGTCACCGATGACTGCGGGGCCGTTTCGGCGGATACCGTTCATTATACGGTGATTTTTGATCAGGCCCCGTTAATTGAGTGTCCCACGGAACCGTCGGCGTATTTCCTGTGCGAACCGGAATTAATTTGTTACGACCTGAATATTTCGCCGGCCGACGCCCAGATAACGACTTCGCTGGGGACTTATAGTAACGGGCGACTTTGCTTTACGCCGGAAACAGAGGGGACTTATCAGATTGAAATTTCAGCTCAGAGTCTTTGCGGAACGGCCGAGTGCACGATAGAGTTCAATATCAATTTCGGCGATCAGCCGGAAATCACCTGCCCTCTGGAGCCAATTCCCGTATTTTTATGCGAACCCGGACAAGTATGCCGGGAATTAGTCGTCAGCCCGCTCGGCGCTTCCATAACGGTGACCGGCGGTATGTATAGCGAAGGCAATATTTGCTTCAATGCCGAGACATCGGGAACATATGAAATAGGTGTTACGGCCGAAACCGCGTGCGGTATCGATAACTGCACTGTCGTTTTCGAAGTGACCATCGGCGCCGAGCCGCTGGTTACCTGTCCCGAGGATGAAACGGTATTTCTCTGCGCGCCGGAGCCGATCTGCCGGCCGCTGAGGGTGTTTCCCGCCGACGCGGCGGTTACGGTATCGCCGCTGGGGACATATAGTGACGGCCAATTTTGCTTTACGCCGGATACGGCGGGAACCTATGTTTTCACCGTAACCGCGAACAATCAATGCGGTGAAAACGCCTGCAGTTTTGCCGTGACCGTGCAATTTAACAGCGCCCCGATAGTTAATGCGGGCGCGGACGCGGAATATTTCCAGTGTAGTTTTGAACAAATCTGTCTGCCGGTTACCATCAGTGATGCCAATGATAATATCGGTCAAATCACGGTATCTCACGGCGGATTTTACGACGCCGAAACCGGTCAAATCTGTTTTACGCCGACGATGGTGGGGCAGACCTGTCTCACGGTAACGGCGACCGATGATTGTGAAGCGACTTCATCGGATATTGTTTGTGTCGTCATTACGACGGGGGAAGTGGCCGATATCGCCTGCCCGACAGGGCCGTTTGAAAGAATGCTCTGCAATCCCGGTCAGGTTTGCGTCCCGGTGGCGATTACGCCGGCTTCGGCGCAAATAACGACCTCGCTCGGAACTTATGCCAATGGACAATTGTGTTTCCAGGCGGATACGGCCGGGACGTACCGCATCAATATAAACGCGACGGCGCCGTGCGGGTCGGATCAATGCCAGGTTGTGGTTCACGTCACATTTGGCGCAGTGGCCGAAATAACCTGCCCGGATCTGCCGATAACGGCCAGTTTATGCGCTCCGGGAAATGTATCGGTTACCTTGCCCATAACGCCGGCAACGGCGCAGGTGACGGTAACGCCCCTGGGGACATATAGTTTCAGTACCGGGAAATTGACTTTCTTTGCCGATACTTCCGGTCAATATGTCATTAATGTCATGGCCACGGCTCCGTGCGGAACGGATCAATGCCGGGTTCGCGTGAACGTCGCCATTGAAAGCGCTCCGGTGATATCCTGTCCGGAAGATATCGATACTCTGGTTTGTATTCCGGAAATCGACGAAATCTGCTTCCCGGTGGCGATCAGCGGCTCCAATGTCAGCGTCCAGATCCAGCCGGCCGGTTCATACAGTGGCGGGATGGTTTGTGTGCCTGTAAGCCAAGCCGGGACTTTAGAAGTGAATATTATCGCTCAGAATTTCTGCGGGTCGGATGAATGCCAGGTCTTTATCAATGTTGAAGGCAATCAGCCGCCGGTCTTGACGGTTCCTAATGACGTGCTTATTCCATCTTGTACCGATGATCCCGAGACTATTTGTATCGACGGTATATATGCCGTGGATCCCGACGGCGATCCGGTGACTATCACCAAGACCTGCGGGCCGGGGACCTTTATCGCGGCCAAACCGGATAGCGGGGAAGTATGCTTTACGCCGATTAGCAATGACGCTACCTATGAATTCTGCATACAGGTCGATGACGGATGTCAGACCGTAACGAAGACTTTTAATGTCACGATTTATCCGTCCAACGTTTGCGAAACGTGCATCAATGTCGCCATCGTCACCGATTCCTGCTATGTCGTGGGGTACACCGTTCCGGTGCATATTCGGGCCGAGGCGATAGAATCTATAGGCGGTTATGATCTTCTGATAAGTTACGATGCTTCCGTAATGACCTTTGTCTCGGCTTTTCTGGGACAGGCCATATCGGGCTGGGAGTATTTTACCTATAAGATCGAGACTTCGGGCTGCGGCGGCGGTTGTCCCTCCGGGCTTCTTCGCCTGGTGGCCATAGCCGACCGGGCCGACGGCGCCAATCATCCGCCGCAGGAACAACTGACTCCCGACGGCGATATCGCCCTGGTAAATATGCGTCTGACACACGACCAGAATATCGGCGGCCAGTATTTACCCATCAAGTTCTTCTGGATGGATTGCGGTGACAACGCCTTTTCGGATCCCACGGGCAATAAACTATATATCGATGCCATTTTATTTGATCCGTTCGGCAGTGTCATCTGGGACGAAGCCGATGAGGGTTTGTTCCCGGAAAGCAACCGTATCGACTATATCGGTGCCCCGGACGAATGTCTGGTCGGAGACAAAATTACGCCGATTCGCTGTGTGGAATTCCATAACGGCGGTATTTGCGTGAAGCACCCCAGCGAAATCGACGATCGCGGGGACCTCAACCTTAACGGGGTATCGTACGAAATCGGCGATGCCGTGGTATTCACCAATTTCTTTATATTCGGATTCTCGGCCTTTACGGTGAATGTCGACGGCCAAACGGCGGCTTCGGATGTCAACGCTGACGGTATGCCCCTGACGGTGGCGGATCTGGTTTACCTGATTCGCGTCATTGTCGGGGATGCTTCGGCCAACCCGAAGATAGCTCCCGACGGAGCCCGGGTACGGCTGGCTGCGGAAATCGATCAATCCGAACTGGTCGTTAGAACCGATGCCAATTACGATATCGGCGCGGCGCTGCTGGTCTTTGATTATGAGGGTACTGTGCCACAAGTTCCGGTTCTTAGCGATATGGCGGAGAACATGTCGATGCTTTATCGGATCGACGGCAATGAGATTCGCGTGTTGATTTACAGTTTCGAAAAGGGTCAGCGGATAGAGCAAGGCCTGGGGAATCTCGTTAATATCCCTCTGGCTGGCGAGGGACGGATTCAGATTAAGGAGGCGGTGTTTGTCGGGTATAACGGCGAACAATTGCCGACGCTGATTACTTCCAAGATATTGCCGGAAGATTACGTCCTGTCGCAGAACTACCCCAATCCGTTTAATCCAACGACTTCGATAGATTTGGTCATGCCGGTGGCCTGCCGTTGGCAGTTGACCATCTTCAATGCCACCGGGCAGTTGGTGAAGCGTTTCGAAGGTGATGCCCAGCCGGGCCGGACGACGGTAGTTTGGGACGGCACCAATACTACCGGCACCACGGTGGCTTCGGGAATTTATTTCTACCAGTTATCGGCCGGCGATTTTGCCGAAACCAAGAAAATGATACTGCTTAAGTAAGGGAATACAGTAAACCGCGATTAAGCCCCGCGCCAGGCGGGGCTTTTTATTTGTGGTATTTTTCACCGTGGATGATGGTGAAAGCTCGATATAATTGTTCCAGCAAAATGGGGCGAACCAGTTGGTGAGAAAAGGTCAGGGGGGACAGAGAGATCGATTGCGAACACTCATGAATCAAATCATCATGCAGGCCGAAAGCGCCGCCGATAAGAAAATCGATTTTACCCCCGCTCTGGGAGACGGTTTTTTCAAGGAAGGATGCGAATTGTTCGGAGTCGAATTTTCGCCCCTTATCCGAGAGGGCGATAACGTATTTCGATTCGATTTTCGACCTAATCTGCGAGGCCTCGAGTTTGGTTATTTCAAGGGGGGGCAATTTTGCCGATTTGCTTTTATCGGGGATGACCAGGATATTCACTCTGGCGTATTTCTGAAGAAACTTCAGGTAATGCCGGATGGATTCTTCCACCCAGGGATCTTTATTTTTGCCGACGGCAATTATATTGATTGAAATCATCAGTCGGATATAACCTTTATATGCAGACGCCGCGAACGCGGTCCATCGAATTCGCAGAAGTAAATTCCCTGCCAGGTTCCCAGGAGAAGCCGCCCGCCGGTAATAATCACGATCAGGGACGACCCCACCAGCGACGACTTAATATGAGCGTCGGAATTGCCTTCGGCATGCCGGTAAGCGTCATCCTGGGGAAATGTTTCGGCCAGTTTAAATAAAATATCGCGCGTGACGTCGGGGTCGGCATTTTCATTTATGGTAACGGCCGCCGTGGTATGTGGGACCGTGACGATGGCCAGGCCTTCCATGACGCCGGACTCGCCGACGACACCGGCAATCAGAGAAGTGATATCCAGAAGTTCCAGGCGAAGGTTTGTCTTTATAGGCAGTTCTTTGAGCATCAAAAGAGGGCGTCCGCATAATTGCGGGCATTAAAAGGCTCCAGGTCTTCTTTGGTTTCGCCCAAACCGATGAAATCCACGGGGACGGAAAGTTCTTCCGCGATGGCAATCATGACGCCACCCTTGGCGGTGCCATCGAGTTTGGTCACAATCAGGCCATCGCAGCCTATGGCATCGATAAAGACCCTGACCTGGGAAATTGCGTTTTGTCCGGTGGTGCCGTCGATTATAAGGCGGGTAAAAATCTGCGCCGGGGGGATGATTTTTTCCACGACGCGGCGGATTTTTTCCAACTCCTTCATCAGATTGGCTTTGGTATGAATTCTCCCGGCGGTATCGATGAGGAGAATATCCGTGCCTCGCGATTTGGCGGCCGAGGCGGCATCGAAAGCCACCGAGGCGGGGTCGGCGCCAGACTGGGCCCGCATAAATTGAACACCGGAACGCTGTGCCCAAATTTCCAGTTGTTCCACGGCGGCGGCGCGAAAGGTATCGCAGGCGGCGACCATGACATCCCGGCCCTGGCTTTTGAAATAATGAGCCAATTTACCGACGGTGGTGGTTTTGCCCGTCCCATTAACCCCGGCAATCAGCCACACCTGCGGCCGATTGGGGCCGTCGAGATCCAATCCCCGGCGATTGCGTTCCAGAATGGCCGCGATTTCATCCTTTAACAGGGCCATCACCTGCGAAGATTCGTTGATTTTATTTTGCCGCGCTTTTTCGCGTAAGTTTTCGATAACCCTTTCCGTGGCCTTTACGCCGACATCGGCCTTGAGCAGAATCTCCTCGAGTTCGTCGAGAAGTTCATCGTCAATAGCCCGCCCGGTGACCAATTTTTCGATTTTACCGAACAGGGCATCGCGCGTTTTTGTCAGGGATTCTTTTAATTTCTTAAAGCCGGAAAACATATGAATGTCCGCCCCTAATTATTTTCGGAGTCTTCGACCGGGTCCAGGGGAATAGCCGCCGTGGCTCTCAAACGCTCTATAATTCTGTCGGGGACGGACATCTGATCCCCGGACAGGATAGCGGCGGCGTCGGTATCGGTGACCTGGCCGCTCTCATCCTCATTAAAGCGAACCGAAACCACTTTGGAGACGCCGGGCTTTTCCATGGTTACGCCGTAAAGGACGTCGGCGGCTTCCATGGTGATTTTATTATGCGTGATGATGATAAATTGCGTTTGATCCGAGAAGGCCTTAATCAGGCGCAGGAAGCGATGAATATTGGCATCATCCAGGGGGGCGTCGATTTCATCGAGAACGCAGAAGGGCGACGGCTTGGCCAGATAAATGGCGAAGAGCAACGCTATGGCCGTCAGGGCTCTTTCACCGCCCGACATCTGGGCGATAGAGAGGAGTTTTTTGCCGCGCGGGCGGGCGATAATTTCGATGGGTGATTCCAGGGGATCGTCGGGATTGATGAGTTTGACGTCGGATTCACCGCCGGCAAACAACTCCTCAAAGACCCGCTGAAAATTAATTCGGACCTGGTCGAACGTTTCCTGAAACAGCTTTTTGGCCGTGGAATTTATTTTTACGATGGTACTTTGAAGAGTGCTTCGGGCCTGCAGCAGGTCGTTCAATTGCGTGGAAAGGAAATTTTGTCTTTCGTCGGCGGTACGATACTCATCCAGCGCCAGGAGATTAACCGCACCCAGGTTCCTGACCTGTTCTTTCAGTTCCTGCATTCTTTGACGGCGTGATTCTTCGGGGACGCTCGGATCCGGAATAGCAGTCGCGACCTGGGACAATTCCAGTTCGTATTCTTCGCGAATGCGCGATTCTATGTTTTTCACTTCGCCTTCGATTTCGGTCAGGCGAATATCGATGACGTGGAGATTTCTGCTGATTTCTTCACGGGCCTGGCGGGCGGACTTAATATCCTTTTCCCGCTCATCGAGTTTTGCCTGAAGCGTATCGCGGTTTTCCCGACATAAAATCTGCTGTTCCGTCAGGGCCGTTCTTTCCTCGAATAATTTGCGTAACTCGCCTTCCAGGACAATAATCCGTTCGGCGGCGCGCTCGGCATCGGTTTCGGCATTAACGATTTCCCGGCTCTTGGTTTCGGAATTGCGTTCGATATCATCTATCAGTTCGCGAATATGTCGAATGCGGCTTTCCAGTTGTTGATGCTGGCTTTTTTGCTCCACTTGCGCGATCTGAAGTCGCGATAACGCCTTTTGTTGTTCTTCGGCGGCGGTCTCCAGGAGGCGGATACTTTCATCGCATACGGCCAGGCCGGCGGCCAGTTCTTCTTTTTTCTTCAAAAGCTGGTCCTGGCTCAAATTCAGATCCAACTGACGGACTCTCAGGGAGTCCAGTTTTTCGGAGACTCTTTTCTTTTCCGTTTCCAGGCGGGTGACTTCCTGTTCAGCCGATTGTATTTCAAATCCGGCGGCGGTGAGTTCTTTTTCGGCAGCTGAGGTCTCCTCGAATATGGAAGCGATCTCTTCGGCAAGGGATTTCAGCAGGGCCTGTTTCTGGCCCAATAATCCGGTCTGGTGGTTGCGTTCCTCTCTGAAATGATCCAATTCGGACCGTAGCGCTTTGATATTGGTTTCCTGTTCCGAAATTTTTTCTTTGCGACCCAGGAGGGAAATCTCATCGGTCGAGCCGCCGGTCAGGACGGCCCGGCTGTGGCGCACCTCGCCTTCGGGTGTAACCAGTGAGAAATAGGGGGGAAGCATCGGCAAAATACGCTCGGCGGCTTCGGGTGTCACGACCGCAATGGGGGCCAGGAGGAGATGAGCAATGGTTTTCATGCCTTCCGGGTATTTAATTCTCGTATCCGCCCATCCCAGAAATCCCTCGTCGGCAATATCGGGACGCGTTATTTCGGCAAAATCCGCGGCGTCATCCAGGATCAAAATACCGGCACGGCCTTTTCTTTCCTTTTTAAGATAAGAAATTATGTCCGTTGCGGATTGGCGATCCCGGCAGATTAAATAGCCCGCGGCTTCACCCAGGGCGGCTTCGATGGCCGTCTCAAAACCCCGGTCAGGTGTAAGTTGGTCGGCCACGGTACCAATCAAATTCGGCCATTGTTCGCGCGAACTGATAGCGGCAATTACTCCGGCCCCGAATCCTTCGTAATGGGCCATCATTTCGGAAAGCAACTTATGCCGGGCCTCGGCCGCCTCCAGGGCGGCTGTCAGCTCCAATATCCGTCCACTGATGTCTTCCTGGGTTTGATTCCCCTGTAAAATTTCATTTTCGAGATTGACCCGCTCATTTTGCCGGGCCAACCCTTTTTCTTTAAGGCGGCGAACGTCATCCTGACGCGAGCCCAAGAGCCCGCGCAAATTTTTGAGTTTTCCGCCGAGGATTTCCAGTTGAACGGCAATTTCCTGAAGACGGGCCGTATTTTCATCTTCCTGGGCCTTAATATTGGTATCGTCGCTGCGTTCGGCGCTAAGGCGGGATTCGATATCCATCAAGCGTTCATTGGCTTTATCCCGTTCCTGCCGTGCCGCGAGCACTTTGTTATCGGCCTCGACCGAGGCCGTCATTTTCTCGCCGACTTGAGTTTCCAGTGATAAAAGGTCTTTATCAAGGACGGATAATGATTCTTCGGTTTGTGCGATCTGCTCGCCTAAATTCTGGCGGCGGCCGGTTAAGGCGCTGATTTCCTGGGTGTTTTTTTCCCGCAGAATTCTGGCATTGGACTTTTTCTCGCCCAAAATACTGATTTCTTTTTCGAGAGCGTGGGCGGATTCGGATTTTTGATAAACGCGTTCCGAGAGATCGGCCAATTCACGATCCAGGTCGGTCAGGTTTTTGCGGTCCTGTTCCTGAAGCGCCGCCAGGCTGTCCATGGAGGTTTCATGGCGGATTAATTCGCTGGTAAGTTTATCGACCTCGGTTCGTTTTTCGAGTCTTTCCTGATTTAGTTTTCCGATGGCGCTTTGGGAGAGGTATAGTTCCCAGGCTTTTAATTCTTCGGTCAATTCCCGGTGTCTCTCCGCCTTGCGAACCTGGCGTTTGAGGGAATTTACCTGGGAGGTGACCTCGGTCACGATATCCTGAAGGCGCAGCAGATCCTGTTCGGTGGCTTCAAGTTTTCGAAGGGCCGCTTTCTTGCGGCTTTTGTATTTGGAAATTCCGGCGGCTTCCTCAAAAAGAAACCTTCGGTCATCGGTACGATCCGACAGGATGGCATCGACCATATCCTGCTGAATCATGGAATATACGTGGGCGCCGGCGCCGGTATCCATGAGCAAATCGGTAATATCTTTCAGCCGGCAGGGGATCTTATTGAGCAGGTACTCCGATTCGCCGGAACGGAACAGCCTGCGGGTCAATTGGACTTCGCCGTATTCCGTCGGCAGTCGGCCCTTATTATTCTGGATAACCAGGGTGACTTCGGCCATGCCCAGGGGTTTCATATCACGGGTGCCGTTGAAGATAATCTCTTCCATCTTGGTGCCGCGCAAGAGCGACACTTTCTGCTCGCCCAGGACCCAGCGCATGGAATCAAGAACATTGCTTTTGCCGCAGCCATTGGGTCCCACGATGGAGGTGACTCCGGGAGTGAACCGGATCACGGTTTTTTCCGGAAAAGATTTAAAGCCTAAAAGCTCGAGTCTTTTGAGATACACTTCAACCTCGCAAACTAATTATTGGCGGTTTCGTCAGCAGTATTCTGGGGATGAAACAACCGGTCAAGGGTCTCAATCAATGATTTGTAAATATTCTTTTCGTCGCGGTAGTAACGGGTTTTCACTTCCAAGTTGTAAAAGGGGTGGCCCAATTGGTTGGCGATACCCACCCTGATGGCAGAGGGGAAATTCAGGAGAATTCCCTGGACAAAGTAATTGGGAGTCAAATTAAAGTCGAGAATCATCTCGAACTTTTCCTTCTTCAGAGTTTCAAGCCAGGCCGATTTGGGGAGCCCGGCCCAATTGTGGTGGCTTTTCGACGGCGCCAATATGTTCAGGCCGCGCCTGGGGAAAATACTGAATATGGAACTTTCCGGTGATGCCAGAAGGGTCAGTTGCAGGCCCGAAAATAAATGCTGCAATTGCGGCAGGAGATTTTTAATCATGGTCAACTCCCGCTGTCCCGGCGGAAGGCAAATAAGCACGCCGGTAATTTTATAAAAGTCCGCCGGCACGGAAATACTCACCACGGGAAAATTCTTCATTCTCAATCTGATTAGAAAACGAGCCAGATAATTTTTAAGGGCAGTCACCGTATTAAGTCCTATGGTCGAGTAGGGGAGGAGTAAAATTCATTCCTGTTGTCACGGTTAATTTCGGCATTGCGGACCGGTCTTCCCAGAGGCGACAGAGCTCGCAAAGGATTATCGTCGAGTTTCAGGCTCATGGCGCCGGGATTAAAGGCCGAGATCAGAAATCGGGTACGGGCATTGACAAGGCGCGTATCGCCGGAGTATAGAGTCCGGTTTAGGGCCGTGTCGTTATCGGCCAGAACCAGGACCCAGGAGGAATCGTGCATTTCAATTCTAAGCGTCATGATTTCGGGATTTGCCACCGGTTCCGTTTTCGGCGGTTCCTGGGGCGCGGAGACGACCATGGCGCTATCGATGACTTCGCCAGGCATGACGATGCCGCTATCCGTGGAAATGACGGTATCCCCGGCCGGGGATTGCGGGACCGGGGGAGGGCTTTCACGGTCGGCAAATTCCGTCAGATAGAAGACAATGACGACGGCAATAATCAGTAACAGAACGGCACCGACCCAGAAGACGGCTCGGCCGACCGTCTTTTTTTCATCGACCTGAAATTCCAACCCGCGCATCTCGGCCTGATTCAGGGGATCCTGGGCGGCCTCGACTTTTTCCAGTTCCAGGCTTTCCTCAGTGGAAACGACAAAGAGTTTGTCGGGATTCACGCCCAATTCCTTGCAGTATGCCCGGGCAAAGAGATTATAGTACACCGTCGAGGGAAAAACTTTGATATCGCCGGCCTCGATGGCTTCCAGATATCGTTCCGAAATTCGCGAATCATTGGATATATCTTTGATTTCGCGTCTTTGCTCCAGCCTTATTTTCCTAAGCTGGGTGCCAATATCGAGATAATAATTATTCGTCATAACCTTTTTTCTATTTTTTATCCCATTCACCTGCCAGGCGCTCAATCAATGTCATGGGCAGGCCGATGACATTATCTAAATTTCCTATAATGGAGTCAACTAAAAAAGACCCCATTCCCTGTATGCCGTAGGCTCCGGCTTTGTCCATGGGTTCCCCGGTGTCGATATATGCGTCTATTTGCATATCGGTTACGGGATTAAAAATAACGCCGGTCAATTCATAGTGGGTCCGGGATTTGTCACCGGCGGTCAACAATGATACGGCCGTGCAGACCACATGCTTGCGTCCGGAGAGAGCCGTCAACATCTGACGGGCCTGTTCGCGGGATTGAGGCTTGCCGAGAATTTTATTATCCAGAACGACAATGGTATCGCAACCCAGGGCGATATCTTCGGGTTGGAGTTTATCTCTAATAGATTCCGCTTTTCGCCGGGCCAGTTCCTCGGCGATACGGTAGGGATGAGACTGGCTGGTCCGGTTTTCGTCAATGTCCGGTATAATCTGCTGAAAGGGAATCCCGGCTTCGGTTAAAATTTTAACCCTTCGGGGAGAACCCGAAGCCAGGACCAGATTATATCTTTCGAGCAGTTTGGATATTTCAGGATAAGTCGTCACTATCCAGCCAAATGGTCACGGGACCGTGATTTACGAGGTTAATGTTCATTTTGGCACCGAAAACACCCCCGGCCACTTTGAGACCGGAACGGCTCAAGATATCAATAAAGGCATTGTACAAATCTTCGGCCGGCTCCGGAGGGAGGGAAGTGTCAAAAGACGGCCGGCGTCCTTTTCTGCAATCGGCGTACAGGGTAAACTGGGACACCACCAGGATATCGCCTTTGATATCCAGAAGAGATAGATTCATCTTGCCCTGATCATCTTCAAAGACTCTCAAGTTCAGGCATTTTTCGGCCACCTTGGGCAAAAGGGATTCATTGTCTCCCTTGCGGAAACCGCACAAAATCAGGAATCCACGGTCGACGGCTCCGACCGTTCCCTGGTTTTCGATATAGACTTCGGCCTTATTCACCCTTTGAATCAATATGCGCATAAGTGAGGCGTAATATAAGTTAATCCGGGGTATTTGCAAAGCCCCAATCGGACGTATAAATTAGTGTTTGCTTTTACTCCGAAAAAATCTTATAGAATAGATTCCCGACACCGAGGAGCCAAAATGGAATTTGACAGACTCATGCTGGGGATCGACGTGGGATCGGTATCGGTCAAGGTGGCCGTATGCGATTCGGACGGTCGGATCCTCAAGACTAGATATTGCCGTTTTCAGGGACGGCCGTTTCAAACATTAAAGCAACTCCTGGAAGATGAGTTTCCTGAATTCCTGAAGAGTCCTATCCGGATGGGGACGACCGGTATCGGGGGACGCACCTGCAGTGAAATATTGGGGGGGCGTTTTTTTGGCGAAATCACGACCCTGGCGACGGCGAATTATGATCTGGTTCCGCAGGCCGTGACGGTCATAGAAATGGGGGGCGAGGACTCCAAATTCCTGCAATTGGATTCAGCCGGACGGGCCGTTCTCGATTTTTCCATGAATAATATATGCGCCGCCGGGACGGGATCGTTTCTTGACCAGCAGGCCGGGCGGCTGAAGATATCGATTGAAAATGAATTCGGGCAGTTGGCCTTAAAATCACAACATCCGCCGCGGATCGCCGGGCGGTGTTCGGTTTTCGCCAAGTCCGATATGATTCATTTGCAGCAGATTGCCACGCCCGACTATGATATCGTGGCCGGGCTGTGTTTTGCCGTCGCCCGCAATTTTAAAAGCGCCATAGCCCGGGGCAAAAAGTTTATCCCCCCCGTGGCTTTCGAAGGTGGAGTGGCGGCCAATCCGGGCGTGGTTCGCGCCTTTAAGGAAATATTGGAAATTAGCGATAAGGACCTGATAATCCCCGAATATTTCAATGTTATGGGTGCGATTGGCGCGGCGCGGCTGGCCGGTAATTCCGACGGCGAGGCCAGGGCGACCATAGATACCGAAAAAATCACGGCCTATTTGAATTATCGTGAGACGCCGAATAGTGAACGCGAGAGGCTTACCTTCGATTACCCGGATTCCAAGTTTTACGGGATCACCAATAGCCGCTATCAGAAGAAAGTTGAGAACCTGGAAGTATATCTGGGAATAGATGTCGGCTCGTTGTCGACCAATCTGGCCCTAATTGATCGCGACAAAAATGTGGTGGCGCGTCGTTACCTGATGACGGAGGGAAGGCCGATAGAGGCGGTTCGTCGGGGCTTGACGGAAATTGGCGAAGAAATCGGTGGCTGCGTAAAGGTTATCGGAGTCGGAACGACCGGCTCGGGTCGATATTTAACGGGGGATTTTGTGGGGGCGGATATAATCAAGAATGAAATTACGGCCCAGGCCACGGCCGCCATCAATATCGATCCCACGGTTGACACGATTTTTGAAATCGGGGGTCAGGATTCCAAGTACATCGCCCTTCAGAATAAGACGGTCATCGATTTCGAGATGAATAAAGCCTGTGCTGCCGGAACCGGTTCATTTCTGCAGGAGCAGGCCGAGAAACTGGCCATCAATATCGAGCGGGAATTCGGCGACCGCGCCCTTCAGGCGCAATGCCCGGTGGGGTGCGGCGAACGGTGCACCGTCTTCATGGAATCGGATCTGGTCAGTCATCAAAGGCGCGGGGCGCAGACCGACGATATCATTGCCGGGTTGGCCTATTCCATTGCTTCTAATTATTTGACCAAGGTTGTGGGTGATCGCCGGATCGGGGATAATATCTTTTTCCAGGGGGGGGTGGCCTGGAATAAAGGTGTCGTGGCGGCCTTCGAAAAATTAACAGGCAAAAAGATAACCGTTCCCCCTCATCATGACATCACGGGGGCGATTGGCGCGGCCATCCTGGCCATGGAATCCGATAACGGCCAGGGGACGAAATTCAAGGGTTTTGACCTGTCCAAACGCCATTATTCGGTTTCCACCTTTACCTGTGAAGATTGCTCTAACATGTGTGAAATTCGCCAGGTCGATGTCGAAGGCGAAAATCCTCTGTATTACGGCAGTCGCTGCGAGAAGTATGATGTTCGTCGCCAGGGAAAGCAGACACGAGTAAGAGATTATTTCGCCCTGCGGCAAAGGCTGCAGGTCAAAAATTACCTGGAAAAACGTCCCGCGAAAGCCAGCCGGGGAAGAGTGGGCATCCCGCGCGTTTTGCATTTCTTTGAATTCTATCCCTTCTGGAAGGCCTTTTTTGACACTGTCGGGTACGAAATAGTCAACAGCGATAATTCCAATCATGAAATAGTGGAAGCGGCGCTGGAGAAATTTGCCGCCGAAACCTGTTTCCCGGTTAAAATGACCTTTGGCCATGTGGATAATTTAATAAAGAAGGGGGTGGATTTCATATTCCTTCCGGGCCTGGTAAAGTCCACACAGGAGGGAACTAAAGAGGAAGGGAATTCCATCTGTCCTTATGTGCAATCGATTTTCAGCACGATCGCGGCCCGTTTTGACTTTGACACTCTGGGGGTGAAATTTCTGGGATTTCCCATTCGGATGCATCGCGAAATTTCCCGCTACCCGGCCCAAATGAAACTTCTGGCCCGGGAACTTAAGTTGTCGGATAAAGACATTGAAACCGCAGTGACCAACGGCCTCAAGGCCTATGATGCATATCGCAAGGCCCTGTGCGAAGAAGGGGAAAAGATTCTGGCGGAAATCAAGCCGGATGAAAAGTGCCTGGTAATTGTAAGTCGTCCGTACAATGGCTTTGATCGCCGGCTGTCATTGGATATTCCGGAAAAAATCCGCCGCATGGGCATCAAGGCCATTCCGATTGATTTCCTGCCCCTGAGATTGGACACGCAAGATTTATCAAGTATGTACTGGTTATATGGGCGGAAAATCATGTCCGCCTCGGCTTACATTCGACGCCATCCCAACTTGTTCGCGGTTTATTTGACGTCATTCGGCTGCGGTCCGGATTCCTTCATTACCCATTTCTTCCGGCGGTCCATGATTGGGAAACCGTATCTCCAGCTGGAAATGGATGAGCACTCGGCCGATGCCGGGATGATAACCCGGGTCGAGGCTTTCCTGGATTCGTTACGATTTTATAATTTCGCGCCGCCGGTGGCGGATTTTACCCCGGTCAATAAAAGTTATGCAGCCAGGGACAAATTTATTTTGATACCGCGTATGTGCGACCATGCTTATGCCGTCCGGGCAGCCTTCGAAAGATGCGGCCTGAAGGCTAAAGTGATGGATGAACCAAATCAGGATAGTCTGTTTTATGGCAAGAAGTTTACTTCGGGCAAGGAATGCTTTCCGTGCACCGTTACGACGGGGGATATGCTGCGGGAAATAAATCGTCCGGGATTTGAGCGGAGTAAGGCAATATTCTTCATGCCGGCCGCCGACGGTCCCTGTCGGTTCGGCCAATATAGCCAACTTCACCGTATGATTCTGGACGACCTGGGATATGGCGATATACCCATTTATTCGCCCAATTCGCGGACTTCGTATGCCGATTTCGGGCTGGAGAAGAGCGATTTTCGAAAGGCCGGCTGGGCGGGAATAGTTTTCGTCGATAATCTCATCAAGTGTCTTTTAAAAATCCGGCCTTATGAAACGGTGAAGGGTGTGGCGGAAGAAGTCTACCAGAAGTATCTGGATGAAATGCAATCGTGTATAATTTCCCGGGGCGACCTCAAGAAACTGGCGATAAGCGCCGCCCGGGATTTTGCCGCCATCAAGACCGAAATAGCACCCCGCCCGCTTATTGGCCTGGTCGGCGAGATATATTTAAGAAACAACCGCTTTTCCAATAATCATCTGATTTCCAAATTGGAGGCGTTGGGCGCGGAAGTCCAGTTGGCGACGTTCGGCGAGTGGGTAAATTACACCTCTCATACTTTCTATCTGGATTCTATTTATAAAAAGAATTATAAGGGTATCGTACATGCAAAATTGCAGGCGATATACCAACACCGGGTGGAAGGCAATCTGGAAAAGCAATTTCGGCGTCATGTCGATATCAGTGAGGAACTCGGCATCGCCAGGGTAATATCCCTGGCGGCGCCATATCTGCCGGTGGAAATCCGCGGGGAAGCCGTTTTATCCATCGGCAAGGCCATTGATTTTGCCGCCAAGGGGGCCTGCGGAATAATCAACTGTATGCCTTTTAATTGCATGCCGGGAACGATTGTCTCGTCACTGTCACGTAAGATTTCTCAAGATCTGGGCGATATGCCCTGGTTAAATATGAGTTATGAAGGGCTTCAGGATTCCGGGGAAGAAACCCGTCTGGAGGCATTTGTCGACCAGGCACGAAGCCGCTCTCGGCAACAGGATAAAATCAATAAATTCTGATAGTTATGACCGTTCCCGACAATCATGCCTTTGATCGCCTTGTGGATAGTTTTCTGGATCGGGTCTGGAAGACTTTTCCCATCCAGGCGACCTTCGCCGGTATACACCTCTACGATCATGACTTTGATCATGTCTCGCCGGCCGCTCTGGGAGAACATCAAAGTTTTCTGGAAGCGACGTTGGCTTCGCTGGCGGACTTTGAAACGGAGCCGTTGCTTGACCAGGACAGGCGCCTGGACCTGGAGGTTTTAAAGGGGGTTTTAAAAAAGGAAATTGCCGAGTTCAATGTTTACAATCGATATCGACGGGATCCATCGCATTATATATACTGCGCCGTCATGGGTTGCATGATACTGCTTATAAGGGAATATGCGCCGCGCGGTGAAAGGATTCGTCACTTATGTTCCCGCCTGAAGGAGATACCGCGGTATCTGAAGGAAGCACAGGAAAATCTTCGTATCGAATGTGCTGTGCCTTCCGTCTGGAATGACCTGGCTTTTCAATTAATACTCTCCGGGCAGAAATTCTTGAGTCAAATCATGATGAAGACATCGAGTGAGGCCGGAATATTAAAAAACGAATTGCTGGCTTCGGCGACCCTGGCTTCCAAGGCTTTCGATGAATTCGGAAGGTTTCTTGAAAAGGAGATTAATGCCTCGGGAGATTTTGCCTGTGGCCGGAGTCATTTCGATTTTATCCTGCGGGAATTTCATCTTCTGCCATATGATAGCGTGGAATTGGAGAAAATGGGGCGCGAGTATATTAAATTGACCCAGGATGAAATCAAAAAGGTGGCATCCAAAATCGATTCCGACGAAAATTGGGTCGAAACGATGGAGAAAATAAAGAAAGACAGTCCTCCGGCCGAGGCTCTTCTGGAATACTATCGTTGGGAAGTGGCCACCAATCGGGATTTTGTCATTCAAAAAAGGATTGCCACCATTCCGGATAAAGAGTCCCTGGAAGTCGTGGAAACGCCTCCCTTCATGAGGGCGCTTTTACCTTACGCCGCTTATATGCGACCGGCCCCCTTTGAACCGGACCAAAAGGGTTTTTTCTGGGTTACGCCGGTTGACGCGGGCGTTGCGGATTCTATCCGAAAGCAGCAATTGTCCGGCCATAGCCGGGCGGCGGTCGCGGTACGAAGTCTTCATGAAGGTTACCCCGGCCATCATCTGCAAATCACCCGCAGTCATCAATTGGCGTCAAAAATAAGACGGCTTTACGGTTCCTCGGTATTCATCGAGGGGTGGGCCTTGTACTGCGAGGAAATGATGCGCAAGGAAGGGTATTTAAGGGATAGGCAGACGCATCTGATTCAATTGAAAGACCAACTCTGGCGAGCCTGCCGGGTGGTCATTGATGTCGGCTTGCATTGCGGCAAGATGGGACCTGACCAGGCGGCCAAAATTTTGGCGGAGATTGCCCACCTGGAAGAGGCGAACGCCCGGGTAGAAATTCGCCGTTATACTCAAAATCCAACCCAGCCTTCAAGTTATCTGGCCGGCAAAATAGAAATAACGAAACTTCTGGAAGCCTATAAAAAACGACATCCCAGGGCTACCCTTAGGGAGACTCATGACCGCCTGTTATCCTATGGCTCCGTGCCGGTTTCTCTGGCGGCCCGTATGATGCTGGGAACAAACCACTAGACTTTATGTTATGATAAAAAACGTATTAACCAACAAGGTTTGGGAGATTAAATATGAGCAAGCCGGTAAAAGTGACCGACGAGACCTTTGAGCAGGAAGTATTGAAATCCACGACGCCGGTGGTGGTCGATTTCTGGGCCGCCTGGTGTGGTCCCTGCAAAATGATTGCCCCGATTCTGGAAGATATTGCGACGGAATATGACGGGAAGTTGAAAGTTGCCAAGGTTGATGTCGACGCCAATGCCAAGGTGGCGATGCAGTTTCGGATAATGTCGATACCTTCCCTGTTGTTTTTTAAGGACGGCAAACTGGTTGAGCAGGTGGTCGGAGCCCTTCCCAAGGCCCAACTAATGAAAAAAGTGGACCAGGTTCTGGCGTAAGGTAATGCCTACCTATGATAAGACCGGGGCCGCCTGGAAAAACCCGGCCCCGGAAGTTATAAAAGAACTCATTGAACGGTCCAGGACTATTGCGGTGGTGGGATTATCGGCGAATCCCTCGAGGCCCAGTTTTCGGGTTTCTCAATATCTCAAGGAGGCGGGATTTCGCGTCATTCCCATAAATCCGGGGATAAGTGAAGTCCTTGGAGAGCGGGCATTTCCCGATTTATTGGCAGTCGGCGAGCCGGTGGATATCGTAGATATTTTTAGAAAGGGGGAAGCCGCTCCGGACTTGGTGGAGCAGGCCATCCGAATAAAAGCCCGCTCGGTTTGGCTTCAGGAGGGTGTTATTTCTCCGTCGGCCTTCAAAAGGGGGGAAGAAGCGGGGTTAATTATGGTCATGGATCGTTGCCTGTTGAAGGAGCATAGCCGCCTGGAGGCGACGGGTTAGGGTTTTTATGGATATCTATGATATTTTGGCCATCGTGGTTTTTATCGTTGTTTGGTATTTATTGGTCAGGATAATTCTGCCGCGCCACGGGGTTCATACCTGAATGCCGGATCGTTGTGACACCCAGTTGGGTGAAGTTGACGCCGGGCGACCGGCTCCAAGGGAAATCGACCCGCCGGAAAAGCCCTCACATTGAGTCATTATATTGTATTGACATTCGCCTTTCACCGGATATTATGGGATTAATAGACACTGCCCCTGATGCCGATAGAAACATAGATGAGACATTACCAGCCTTATAGTGAGCCGGGGGGGCTCCAAATTGGCCCCGGCGCCATAAGCCCGGTCATTAAATATTTGATCATTATCAATGGTTTGGTTTTTGTCCTTCAGAATTTGATTAAGTTCCCGATGGTTTATTACTTCGGGCTGACGCCGTCGTTATTTTTTCAGGAATTTCCCAATCTTCTTTTTCAGCCTTTGACGTACATGTTTCTGCACGGCGGCTTTTTCCACATTTTATTTAACATGTTTGCGTTGTGGATGTTCGGGACGGAGATTGAGTTTACCTGGCGTTCCCGGCCGTTTCTTTTATTCTATATTTTATGCGGTTTGGGCGGAGCGGCCCTGTCTTTGATATTCAATAGCGGGTTGGCGATTCCCATAGTCGGTGCGTCGGGAGCCATCTATGGCATTCTGGCGGCCTATTGGCTAATGTTCCCGGATCGCTACTTACTCATTTTCTTTTTGTTTCCGATGAAAGTCAGATATGCGATACCTCTTTTCGCGGTTTTGAATTTTCTGGCTTCGGGAGCGGGGACCGCTCATTTGGCGCACCTGGGAGGGGCCCTGGTAGGATTGACCTATTTAAAGCTGGATTGGCGTTTTCGGCAGCCCTTAATGTTTTTTAAGTCGTTGCGGCACAAAAGGGATCAAACAAGACTGGAGAAAAACCGCCAAAAGGCCGAAGAAATAATGAAAAGAGTGGACAGTATTCTCGATAAAATAAATGAGGTCGGGATCGAAAATATATCCCGCGAAGACCGACGATTTCTAGAGGAAGCAAGCCAGATACTGTCTCGAAAGGACAAGTAGCACCCCCGGAGAGCCATGCGCAAAAAAATTCTGGTGGTCGAATTATCCGAGGCGATTCGGAATATTACCGAGAATATCCTGCATCAAAACGGCTATGATGTGATTTCGGCCGTAACGGCCGAAAAGGCCAAGGAACTGATTATTACATCCGAGCCCAATATGGTTATCGTGGGCGCGGATATTAAAGATGCGCAGGGAATATTCCTCTATGAGATTCTCAATGAGAATGAGACGACGTCCAGTATCCCCTTGTTATTGATTGCCGATCCGGACGGCCGCTCCTTGCCGTACCCGGATGAGGTCATACTTCCCCGTCCCTTCGATCCGAGCGATTTTCTGCAGAGAGTCCGTCTTTTTGCCGGTTCATCAGACGAACCGAAAAAAGAGGAAAAAATATCAACCGTGGATCCATTCTCCGTTTCCGCCGTGGATGATGAATTTCTCGATGCCGCCCTGGGGTTGGATAATCTGCAGGTTGAGGAATCCGAGGAGATGGACAAGACCACGACCATCCACAGGTCACGTAAACCTTCGGAAAGCGAAAAGCCGCAGGAATTCGGGATTGCGCAGCCGACCGCCAAGGAGAAAAAGTCCGGCGAATCACAGCGGGTGGAATCATTGATGATTCGTGAAGACGGGCGGCATGAGCGGACGGAAGCCAAGCAGAAAAAGCCGGAGATGTCGGCCTCATCGAAAATCGAAATCCCGGACGATCCTTATGGACTGACGGGGAACGAGGCCGTTGATCCTCATCCGGAAAAACCGGCTGATAAAAAGGGGCTTCATGACTATGAATGGTTCATAGATGAAATGCAAAAAGAAGCCGCGGATATCCGCTTTGACGCTCCTGTCTCCGGCGAGGATCACAAATTGGACAAGGAAGCAACGGGCGCGTCGCTGGATCCCATAAAATCGAATGCGCCGCAGGCTCCGCAGACTTCCTCTCCCGCGCCTGGCGAGGAAAATCGCGAGGAGACGGAAATCTCGCACGGAAATGTCGACGAATTCATCGCCGAATTTAAAAAAGAGATGGAATACCTGAATAATCTCGAAAAGCCGGATAATAAGCCTTCATCGAATGTCCCGGCGCCGATACCGGAACCTTTGCCGGCCCCAAATACTGCAGAGCCGGATTTTTCGATGCCAAAAGGGGCATCGGAATCATCGATTTTGGATAAGGAGGCGGCGTCAGACGCCAAATCGCCCCTGTCTGAAGATGAAATGGATCGCCTGGCCGAAAAATTGGTTGATGAACTGGCCGATCATCTGGCCAAGCGGCTTCTCGAAAAACTCGACCGCAAAGAACTTCATGCCGCGGTAAAAGACGTTTTGCCTCGGCTGGTATCCAAATCCCGTTAATTAGTGCTTGCACCCTCCCCCTGCATTTGCTTATAGTTATTCCTGACAAATAACTATGAGGTCACCATGTTTGAATCAAGCGTCGGATATTTGAGCGCCTTTCTGGCGGGACTTCTCTCGTTTGTTTCGCCTTGTGTTTTACCCCTGATTCCCGGATACATTTCCTTTATCAGCGGCGTATCCATGGACGAATTGACCGACCGCGCCCGGGCGTCCCGTCACCTGGGTCGAGTGTTTATCAATACCGTATTTTTCGTCTTCGGATTTTCTCTGGTATTCATATCCCTGGGAGCATCGGCATCTTTTATCGGGACCTGGCTCTTTCAGAATCTCGAGATTTTCAATAAAGTCGCAGGAGTCCTCATATTTCTTTTCGGGCTTCACGTATCCGGGCTGATTCGTATCAAGGCCCTGAACTATGAAAAGCGCTTTCATTCTTCCGATAAAAAGTTCGGGGTGGTCGGCTCCGGGCTTATCGGCATGGCCTTTGCGTTTGGCTGGACGCCGTGCATCGGGCCGATTCTGGGGTCGATCCTGACCATGGCGGCGGCGCAGGAGACGGTGACACAGGGCATTATCCTGCTCGTATTCTATTCGGCGGGACTGGGTCTGCCGTTTATTCTGACGGCCTTACTTTTCAATTTCCTAATTGGATTTTTTGGCATTATAAAGAGAAATTTCCGGGCTGTCGAAATTATTTCCGGCGGGCTTTTAATGGCGGTGGGCATTCTGGTGTTTTTCAATCTGCTTCAGAGAATCGCCACCTATCTTTTGGAATTATTCCCGTCCCTGGGCGAGATTGGATGAAATATCCACAAAATGGGTTTGCAGTCAAGGAATGCATTAAGGCAAAAAAAACGCCTCGTCCCTTGACCGGCCGGGAAGGGTATTATATATTATCACGAATTTTCGCGACCATGGGATGAGTGGATAATCTATGTCGAGTAAACCAAAAAAGGATGCCGTCCTGGCCGTCTGTGTCCAGGAAACGGTGGAAGACGGGTCGGAAATAAGCCTGGGCGACGGGTTTCTCCAGGAAGATGTCTTCTTTATGCATCAGGCCTTCCTGGCCGATACGCTGGTAAATGTCCTGGGCTTGAATATATTCGATGTCCGCCTGTTTTACGGCGATTCCCCGGCCACTCATAAGGCTGTCGAAACCATCATCAATTATCTCAAAAAGCGATTAAAAGGCAGGAAAGCCTCGGCCCTGGAAAAAGATCTTGAAATCTCCGCCCTGACTCCCGAGCGCTGGGGTCTAAAGATGGAGCAGGCCTTTCAGGATTGTTTCGAGCGAGGCTATGAAAATGTCCTGTTCGTGGGAAGCCGGACGCCCACCCTTAACGAGAAGTTGCTGAAGATGGCCCTGAAATTATTACGCAAATCGGATGCGGTTTTCGGGCCGACGGTACAGGGACGGTACTATTTGTTAGGCATGAATAGCAAGTATCATGTGGAATTGGCTCGTTTCGATTGGCGTTCACCGGATATATATTCCGAAGTCGTGGCGTGCTTCCGCGAAAAGGGCCTGTCCTGGTCGGAATTGGAAATGTGGTACGCGGTGGAACATGCCGAGGACCTGGAATTTTTGGTTCGCGATATAAATCAATTCCGTCTGGAGGGGGATGAAATGTCGGCCAAGGAAACGGAGATGGTTCTAAAACGGGTTATGGAAAGACGCATCTGACCGCGATGGAAAGACAACTGCAAAGGCTCACCTGGCGCGATATTAAGGACCTGGTTCCGGGTAAAATCGATACGATCATATTTCCGGTCGGGACCGTGGAGGCCCACGGTGCGGCGGCTTTGGGGACGGACAATTTAATTCCCGAGGCCATCAGCCTTCACCTGGCCGAGAAAATCAATGCCCTGATGGCGCCCACCTTGAACTACGGTATTACCCGGTCGTTGTACGGCTATCCCGGCTCCCTGACGGTTACGCCGCCGACCTTTAAGAAATTCGTCTACGAAATATTAAAGTCCCTGCACGACGCCGGATTCCGGAAAGTCATCATCATGAACGGCCATGGAGGCAATAACGCGGCTCTCAAGGACGCGGCCCTGGAATATTTTGCGGAGTACAAGGTCAAGATAGCCGTGATTCACTGGTGGGAACTGTGCATGGATATGACGCGGCAGTTCTTTGGCGAGCATGGGGGCCATGCGGCTCTCGATGAAACCGCCATGGTACAGGCCATCGACGAGAATCTGGTGAAGAAATCCCTGTACTCGCCGGAAATGGCGTATGAATTCCGCGAAGGCGCCGATATTTATCCGGTGCCCGGAACGATTCTATTGTATGAAAAAGGGCAGGGGTACCCGTCATTCGATCCCGAGCAGGCGCGGCGGTTTAAAGAAAAGGTTCTGGAGGAAGTGGAATCATTCGTTAAACTGGTTTTATCGCGCTGGGAACAAATATAGAGTATATGTTTCATGAAAACGGGAAGGCCGGACGCGGGTCCGGCCTTTTTTTATCGCAGATACGAATGGATTTAGTAATTAAAGCCGATAGGCGCAGGTGACATATAACCGGTTCATATCGACTTCTTCATCGATAATCAAATTGTGAGTGCCCAGGAGCACGTCGTTGTCATCGTAGTCGGCGGAATATATAAAATCGGAATTGCGTTCATACATAGTGCGAACAAACGCCAAATCGATAGTGACAACCTGATCCACCAGAAGGCCGAAGCCGAGGCTGAATCCGTGCCGGTTGGTTTCGATGAACTGGTCCTTCACCGGCAGAGGATCGCTAAAGTACCCGGCCCTTAGAGAGAGGCCCAGGTTCGGAATGACATATTCCCCGCCCAGACGCCAGCGCAGGACATCACGATAGTAATCCTTGATATTGTTGTTATAAATTTCCATATCGGGATTATTATCATATTCCATCTGCGACCAATCGGTATAATCGATATCAGCCAGAAACAAGGCTTCCCCGGCACGAAGTGACAGACCTCCGGACAAAGAAAGAGGGCGCCGAATGTCATACTCGCTGTAATCGACATAGATGGTTTCATCGCCGACATATGTGGTGCTGACGTCTTCATCGATACTCAAGGTCAGAGGGGTTTCCACGGCCAGAGCCAGTCCCAGTTGGGGCGAAACCTGCATGGTCAGGCCGGTTTTCAGATTCCAGCCCAGGTAGTCATCGGTAATGTAATCTTCTTTGCCGAAACTATTGCCGAGTGAATCCCAGAGATATTCCCAGTTATATTCATGCCGACCGGTATACATGTAGAACGCGGCCCCAAACGACAGGCGAGGGGAGAGGTCGACGCCAAATCCGGCTCCCCATTGAGTCAATCCGCCGGATTGGAATTCATTGGCGTATTCGACGATATTTCCGGCCGCCGAGGTATCCTCGTGATACAGGCGAAAGACCCTGTCAAATCCGGTCGTGCGCACCATGCCGATTCCAAATACCATAGAGCCGCGAAAAGTGGGGTAAGGAACGGTTAAGATGGCGGAGTTGAGCCGGGTATTCGATTTGTCATTTTCGGCTTCGCCGGCAAAAGCCCCGAAACCTTCAAAACGAGGGGTCAAAATCTGGCTTTGAGTGATAACGCCCGTGTAGTCAACCAGACGGCGGACATTACGAACCGAAGATTTATCAGTGAATTTCTGATGCGCCATCCCCAGGTTTATTTCGATGCGGGGGATTCGCGCCAAATTGGCCGGGTTATTAAATAAGGCGGTGCCGTCATTGAGGAGCATCCCGGCTCCCCCCATACTCATCTGCCGGGCGCCATAGCCGAATTGATTTCCGGCGGTGATTTCTTCGACCTGCTCAATATATTGAGCATATAAACTATTACTTGAAGATACCAATGTTATCATTATAATAGATAATGCGATACGAAATTTCATCATTGTCTCCTGTCGCCGCTTCGGCGAGGCGTTTTGCGGTCGCTGTCATCTTCCTTTTTCTGTTCCGTTTTGGTCTTTTCCTGATTTTCCGTGGGAGTCTTAGTCCCGGTGGAAGGGGTTTGCTCGGTTGAAGACGGTGACGAAAGGGATCCCTCTCTACCTATCGACGTGACCCCGGAACTATAGGGCGGCCGGAGAGACTCTCGCCGGACGGCCTTTTCGCCGCGGGAGGAACGAGGCGCCAGTTGTTCATCATTATTGTCGCCGGTATTTTCGGGCCAGTAATAATCCCACCACCAGGGGTAGGCGTAATAATGTCCCCAGCGTGGGGAAGACCACCAATATTCGGGATAATAGCCATAGTAATAGCCATAAGGGTACTCGTGATACTCGGTATGACAGGAGAGGCAGTCGGCGCTTTGTTCGATTTCTGCGTTGGATTCCTCGCTTCCGGGGTGGCTCAAGATGGTGTAGCATCCACCCAGGGTCAGGAGCGTGATCATTATGAACAAAGCGTGAAGGGTAAGGCGTTGTATAGGCAAAACGGGCTCACCGCCTTTCTATCAGATTATAAGAACTCGCTGTAAGTCAAGCGTAAACCGCGGCCGAAGGTATTCACTCCGCGGCGATTATTCAGTAAGTTTTTAAACACGGCCTCTATTTCCAGGTTTTCGGAATAAATCCACTTTAAACCCATATTTAGATAACCCCGACCCCGGCCAAATTGTTGCGAGGAGTTATTATCATTTAATCCCATATCATATTCCATAACCAGTCCGAAGTCCTGATTAAACCGGGTATCGATACCGAAAAATAGATTCATGCCGCCGTCGCCGTCATCGTCTTCCAGCGAGTAATTAATTCCGGCGTGGCCGCCCACCGACCACTGATAGAGGTAAAGCGAACGGGTGACGACGCCATAAAATCCCTTGGATTTGTAAGTGTAGCGGTCGAGGTCACGGTTAAATGATTCCTGCCCCTGGGAGCTGAAACCGATAGCGATAGCCGGAAGATAATACTGCTCGTCAACCAGGCGCAATTTGGTATTAAATTCCAGGCGAGGATTTTCGCTGGCGTCTTCTTCGGATATGATACGGTCGGCGCCATAGGAAATCCCTATCATAAAGCGGCCGGCCAGGCCAATTCCGGTCGAGGCCAAAAGTCCCCCCTTGGGATATACCCGCAGGACGAAATCAAAACAACCCCGGGGAAGAGTCCAGGCGGTGGGAGCGTCGATCAATTCCCGGGGCTGAATATCCAAATAAGAACGGGATTCATTATCCTGGCTCATGGCGGCGGATGCCATTAGAAACATCGCCACGGCCGACACCATTATTTTAATGGTGGAACTGCGCATTTAACCCTCCATGTGGTAACCGTTTTGCCACTGGCGATATTATCCCGATTATGACCTAGCGTCAACATAAAATTAAGTATCCCAACTCATTATTGTTATATGCAAATGGGATACCGAAAGTCGAGGCTTTTTATCCGCTGCCAAACGTCAATTCAGGCAGGAACGGGGGGCTATCGCACATAATTTGGGCATAGGGTAAAATACAATGCACTTTTAATAAGCCATCTGAATGACAACAGGGTTATTGACTGCCCCTATACTTGGCGTATATTGGCGGCTTATGATAGGCGTGCTGAAATTAGGATTGGTATTTCTGGCGATAGTCATCGCCCTGCGAAAAAACCTTTTTGTCGGTTATATCCTGTTTGCGGCCGGAATAGCCACGGCTCTATTTTTTGGAGCCTCTTTCGCGGCTATCGGGCAGGGATATTGGGACGTAATAACCTCGTACAACTTCCTGCGAATTCTGGCGGTGATAATACTCATCACCTTTATGGGCAAAATCCTCAAGGAAATCGGTTACCTGGACCGCCTCGTGCAGGCGGGACAGAAATTTCCCGGAGGAATACGCAGTTCGGTAACGCTTCTCCCGATGCTGGTGGGCATGATGCCGATGCCGGGAGGAGCGCTCCTGTCGGCGCCGTTGATTAATAAGATTCTGCCCCCTGAAAAATACCCCCCGGCCTTTGCCACTGCCGTCAATTACTGGGCGCGTCATCTGATTGAATTCTGGTGGCCGGTTTATCCGGGGATTATCCTGGCGGCGGCTTTGACGAATCTGCCGATCGGGACCATAGCGCTACTTCAGGCTCCCATGACTTTCGTCATGTTGATCCTGGGGTATTTTTTCTTTCTTCGTCGGGTGGAAAGCAAGGGAACTTCCTCCATCAGTCTATTCGATTCCATAAAGGGTGTTTTAAGGTGTCTCTGGCCGATTATATTGGCCATTTTTTTATATGCGGTGACCTCGCTGGACCTGGTATTTGCCATATTTATTTCGATATTGCTCCTCTTAATACTAGAAAGACCGTCGGGGGCGGTAATCAGGGACGGTTTAAAACAGGCGTTTTCACCGCGGCTTCTGGCCCTTGTTGTGGGGATTATGTCATTCCAGGAAATGCTTGAAATATCCGGGGCGGTCAACTCCATTCCGGAGGCGGCCGACATGCTGGGGCTGCCGGCGGCGGCGGTTATTATAGCCGTCTCGTTTACGGCCGGGATGCTGACGGGCATGCTGGCGGCGCTGGTAGGGTTGTCATACCCGATTTTGGCCGGCTATCTATATCAGCCTGATATAAATTTATCGAACATCTTTCTTGCCTTCATGTCGGGGTATTTGGGGATGATGCTTTCGCCGACCCATTTTTGCCTGATTTTGACCAATGAATATTTCAGATCGGAACTGTCGGCGGTTTACAGAATTATGACAGTGCCGTATATTTTGCTATTTCTGGCCGCCTTTTTGCTTTACGTTATGGGGTATCCGTGGAGGATTTTTATATAATCCGAAGTTGTTGTCACGGATAAAGATAAAAATGGCGGAACTTATCCGTAGGTGGTTTGTATCATTTTTAAATCATAGGTGAATCGTGGATAAGGAAACAGAGAAACACCAGGACCACGAACTAATAAGGCGAGTCCAGAATGGGGATATGGTCGCGTTTAATGATATAACCGACCGTTATAAAGATCGCCTGATGAATGTCGTTTATCGGATGCTGAATTCGCAGCAGGAGGCAGAGGATATTGTCCAGGAGACATTTTTGAGAGTCTATCAGCATCGGCAATCGTTTGATTTCCGGCATTGTTTCTCCACCTGGATATATACCATTGCTTTGAACCTGGCGCGAAATGAACTGCGCAAACGCAAACGCTTTAAATTCTTTGATATTTTCGATATGAAGGGAAGCGAAACCGAGATTGCGGTGGAGATGGTGATGCCGACCAATCTTCCCCAGGTTCTGGATCGGGCCATAGAAGGTTTGCCGGAGAAGTATAAATTGGCGTTCCTGCTTCGAGATGTCCAGGAATTGCCTTATGAAGAAGTGGCCAGGGTCATGAATATACCGCTGGGGACGGTGAAGTCCCGTGTGAATCGTGCCAGATCAATATTGAGAGATAAATTAAAGCCAAGAAGGGAGGAATCGAATGCATTGTCGAAGGGTACGCTCCTTCCTGTCAGCCTATTGTAGAGGTGAACTGGAAGGAAAACAGGCTCGGGCGATAGCCGATCATATGGCGAATTGTCCGGCTTGCCGCGGGGAGGAGGCGTCCGTTCGCGATTTGTTCAAATTGGCTGAAGAATTACCGTCAACCCGTGTTTCGGCCGATTTTAACAGCCGCCTTTTAAATCGAATCGCCGAGGCCCGTCATCAGGAAACCCGGACCAAGGCCTATTTACCCAAGGGTGTCCCGGTTTTTACTGTTAATCGGGTGGCCCCGGTTCTGGCCGTGGTTTGCTTTGCCCTAGCTTTCGTTTTTGCCGGAGGGCTGGGTAATTTTCAGGGCCACGACGATCCCTTGATGGCTTTGGGCGAAGCGGCACTCGATGACAGTTATCTGACGGTCCAGCCTGTCAATGAACATTGGGCCTTCCAAAAGCAATTGAATCGGGCGACCCGTATTCAGGACCTAATGGGTCGGATTATGGGGCAATCCAGTTTCAATTCCTTTGCGGGCCAGACGGATTGGATACAATCGCGACGGCCGATGATTCCGGTGCCGGTATTTATTATACCTTCGACCGGATCACAGCATTTCATGGTGCCGGCGCAACCGGAGACGCTTCTAATTCGGGAGGTTAACGCCGACAGTTGATGGAAATAAATTGCTAACGCCTGCCGCCGGAACGGGAAATAATAGCCCACTTCGGCGGCTTTTTTTTGCCGGAATGAATAAGTCCTGGAGATTGATGTTGCCACCGGCATAGTCTCGCCCTTATTTTTGTTCTTATTATGAATCGCAAGGCATGGCTGGACCATATTGAAGAAATCGGCTCGGATAAAAAGGGCCGCCGTATAAGATTGATCGGGCTGACCTCGGCCGCCATTGCCCGGGGGAAACATCAGTACATGTATTCCCTGTTCGAATATTTAAAGGAGACCCGGTTCAATCGGACGGCCCTGTATGAGACCATATTGCAGAGTTATCTATTTCTGGGGTTTCCGCGAATGATTGAAGCCGGGCTGGCATTTCAGGAGATATTCGGTTCTCATAATGCCGACAATTCTACCGATGACTTTAAAAGAATTTCCGGAGAGGAATCCACCCGCTGGTATAAAGAAGGTATCCGGCTTTGCCGGAAGGTATATGGAAAGAATTACGATCTGCTTCGGGATAAATTCATGCAGGTTTCGCCGGAGATATTTCGCTGGATGGTCCTGGAGGGATACGGCAAGGTGTTGAATCGCCCCGGCCTGAATAATATTGAAAGAGAGTTGGCCGAAGTGGCGGCCCTGATAGTCGACCGACGCGACCGACAACTGAACTCCCATATTCGGGGTAGTCTGAATGTCGGGGCCACGCCTTCCGAAATCCGAAGGGTGAATAATGATATCAGGCCTCTGGCCGGGCAGGTCGCCTGCAAACAGGCCGAACGGTTAATGGAAAGGATTTTCGCCAGCCATGGGACGCCGCGGTAAAATAATCTCATACTTCTTTCTGGCTCTGCTCCTCATTATCCTGGGTCTGTACCTGGGGATTTTTCACCTGGGGGGGATGGAATATATCGTCAATCGGGAATTGACGGAAGCCATTGAAGGCAAATACAAGGCCAGTCTGCATATCGGCGAAATTAATGGGGATTTCATTAATTTCCTGGAGATAAAAGATATTGTGATTTTTTACGATGACGGCACGGTCAATTATGAAATCGCCCGCATCCCCCGCCTTATCGCCGAATATGATGCCTATGATTTATGGCAGGGCCAAATTCGTTTTAAAAAAATATTTATCGACTCCGCCGTGATTGTCATCAGGAAAACGCGGGAAGGCGGCTGGCTGATTCCCCAGGCCATCGAAAAAGGACCCGAAGCGCAAAGCTCTTTTGATTTGGAATTATCAGAACTGGGCCTGAACAATCTTAATCTGCGCCTGGAATTTCCGGAAGATACTCTGGCTTTTGAGAATATCATAGTCAAGGCCCATCTGGCCATCCATGAGAACACCTATGCCCTGGCCATCGACGCTTTAAGTTATATTTCATCAGATGAGCGGCTGACGATATCCTCGGGCGGGGGAAAGGCCACAATTGCCGGCAATAATATTGTTTTCGAAAACCTGACCGTGACCACGCCCAGTTCGCAAGTTGGTTTGAGCGGCCAGGCCGTATTACAAAAGAATCCCTCGGCACACATAATTTTCGATTCACCCTCACTTGACCTGGAAGATATCGGCTCATTTCTGGGGGCGAAATTGAACGGGAACGTAGCCGCCCAGGGTATCGTGAATCTTGAGGGCGGCAAGATATCCGGCACGGTGGATATTTCGGGATTATTTATGGGGCGGAATTTCGACTCCTTGAAGGCTGATTTTGCATACAAGGACAAAATTATTACTTTCGATTCGTTAAATGGATACATCCTCAAGGGTTGCCTGATTGAGGCTTCCGGCCGTTTGAATCTGGGGTCGCATCCCGAAAGCTATTTTCTCACCGGGAACCTGCGGCATTTCAATCTCAATAATCTGGTTGAAGGCTCTATTGAATCGGATTTGGGGGGGCTAGTTCACCTGGAAGGGCGCGGTCTTAATAATAAGAATCTGACCATTGAGTTGGTGGTGGCGCTGGAAGAACCGCTCTTCGATGAATATGATGCTTCCTTTGCGGCCGGAGAAATGACCATTACGACCGATAGCATTGTCTTTAAAGAAGGTTTCCAATTGCGGTACGGTAACAATCTATTTTATGCTTCCGGGAAAATAGAATATGACGGCCTGATAGATATCGGAGGCTACACCGACCTGGGAGATTTATCGGCCTTTAATAATCGCCTGTTTATCGAGGAAATGGGCGGTCGCGGGCGTTTTGATTTTCGTTTTTCAGGCAATGTAAAAAATCCCGATTTAGCCGGAATATTGATATCCGACTCGCTCTGGATTTACGGCGTCTTTGCCACCCAGGCCAAGATCGATTTTGCCATGAAAAATTTCCTGTATGATCGCGTGGGCCAGGCGACGGTCTATCTTGATTCCGGTCATGTGTACGAATTTCCCATGGATTCCGCCTTTCTGGTCATGGAAATAGATTCGCAAACGGTTCGGTTTACTTCGCTTGATTTTTATAATGAATACACGACGGCCTATGCCGACGGGAATCTGCGCTATGATATTTATCCCCAGGTTTTGAATATCGATAATTTAATCATGAGTCTTTTTGAACAGGGACTTCGTAACGACAGCCGGATTGAAATAGAAATCGATTCTCTGGGATATGAGTTTTCCGAATTCAAACTGGTTCGCCCGGTTGGCTTTATCGGCTGGGAAGGGCGTATTAATACAGATGAGAGCCTGGACCTGGTGCTTTCCGCGGGAAACATAAATATTACCCCCTGGGTTGAATTATTCGATAAGGAATTGGATATTGCCGGGTTCTTATCGGGAGATATGGATATTTCGGGCACCTTTGATTCACCGCAGGTAAGATTCTACGGGCGGGTGGACTCGATATTTTATAAGGGTTTATTCCTGGGCAATATGCTTGCCGCCTGCGACTATGCCGAGCGGGCCATAATCATCGATTCGGTCGATATTCGCAGTCCGCAGGGAAGATATCTGGCGAGGGGAAGATATCCCATCGACCTTTCGCTGACTGAAGTGGCCAACCGTTTTCCCGAAGAAAATCAGGATATCGTCATAACCGCCAGTGACCTGCGTCTGGATCTGGTCAGCCTGATGTTTGATGAAGTGGATGAACTCACCGGCGACTTTGGAGCGGATTTCAGACTGACCGGAACACCCCTAAAACCGCGAATAAACGGAACGGCCTCCCTGAAAAACGGCAAACTAAAACTTTACGATTTGGTTTTACCTCTGGAAAATGTCGATCTGGCGCTTCAAATGGAGGGCAAGACAATTTCGGTGGTTTCGGCCTCGGCGGTATGCAATAACGGTAAAAAGCAGGCCGGAACGGTGGCGGCCACAGGAATTATAACGCTTTTAACCGCTGATACGCTTGATTATGATTTAAAGATTATGATACGAAATTTCCCGGCCCATTACGAACTGGGCGATATAAAGGCCCTGGCCGATGCCGACCTGACTTTATCGGGAGCCACACCTCCCCTGGCGGCGGGTGATGTCAGAATTATCGAGGCCCAGTGGCGGGAGAATTTCGCGGAAAAGGATCAGGGCTGGGTGGTAATGTCGGAATTGGAAGCGGAGAAAAGTTGGAATTTAAATCTTAATACCGAATTTGTCTCCAATGTCTGGATAAAAAACGACGACATCGATGCTGAATTAGGGGGAACCATAAATCTCGTTCGAGAGGCCGGGACATATAAGTTTATCGGTGACTTGGAAATTATTCGCGGCAAGGCGTACGCCGCCGGGCGGGCTTTCCGCATCGAACAGGGCAGCACGATTTCATATGAAAGTATTGAATACCCCAACCCGCGCCTGGATATCCTGGCTTCGACCAGAATCAGAGGCAGCGGCCTTGACCCCATAAGCGGGGAGGCGATTAACGAGAATTATGACTTAATGGTTAAAGTTACTGGAACCCTGGACGAGCCGATCATAAATGCCGCCGAAGACTCTCGTTTTACGACCGAGGAAATCGCCACGCTCCTGTTTACCGACTATGCCGGCAGTACCGACGGCAACAGCCAGGGCTTTCAAATGGAGGACCGCATATTTACCGGGTTGTCCGATGCCTTAAGTACCGAAGTTTCCCGGTTCGGTTCCCGTACCCTGGGGGTGGAGACGCTTGAGATTGAGCCGGTCTACGGTCAGAGATTCGATCCCCGGGTGACCCTGGGATTTTATACTCTTCCCAGTCTTTATGTTTACGGCCGCTCGGGGGTGACGGGGACGGCCGGGCAGGAGGTAGGTTTCGAGTATCGCCTGAAAAAGTTCATGGTTCTGGAAGGCCGGGTCAATGAGCAAAATCTGTATGATCTATTAATGAACTTCCGGTGGGAGTACTGAAATGGTGCGACTTCTGATGTTTTTCATATTCGCACAATTAGTGCTTATGACGGGGCCGGTTTATTCCCAGGATAAAACCGAACGGGATTTAATTCGATGGCTGAACAGCAAGCCCTCGATAAAAAAAATAATTGTAGAGGGCAATGACAAAGAGATTTTCTCTGATAAAAAAATCCGTTCGCAGATGTTTTCACGGGAGAATAATCTTTTACGGGCCATCCGTGGCGACCGAAGCCGCAAATTACAGAGGGAAAGTCTCTGGCGGGATACGTCGGGCATTAAATATCTTTACCTGTCCCAGGGCTTCCTCGGCGTCCAGGTCGATGAAAAATTCGAGCCCATTCTGCCTGATTCCGGTACCGCGAAGATTATCGTAAATATTAAGGAGGGGCGCCAATTCGTATGCGATGAAGTCACTTTTGCCGGGGAATATCCCGAGGAACTGTCAGCCGAACTGGAGAAAGTCGGGGGAAAATTCCGGAAATCCGATGTCCTAAATCCCTTCAAAGCAAGGGAAGTGGTTCTGGAAATGAAGGCCCTCCTGGCCAATAACGGTTATCCCTACGCATCCATAAATTATTCCCTGGATACGCTCACAGAGCCACCACAGACGGACATCCTGTTCACCGTCATCTCCGATTCTTTGGTCCATTTCGGGCCGGTGCATGTGAATGGTATAAAAGAATATCAAGAAGCCGTGGTCAATAGGGAAATTACCATAAACTCCGGGGATGTTTACCGCCGCAAAGAAATCATCAATACCCAACAGCGTCTTCTGGAAAGCGGTAATTACCTGACGCTATCTCTTAATCCGGACGATAAAGTAAATCCGGCCGCTTTCGACCGCCTCAATCCGAATTTCATCTTGAATCTGAAGGAAAAGAAACCCCACTATATTTCGCTAAAAACAGGCGCCGCCCAGGATTCACTTAAAGATTTGACCTGGACCCTCGCGGCCTCCTGGGGCAAAAGAAATCTCTTCGGGTCACGCCGCCTGGAATTGACGGCATCGTCGGCCTTCATAGTCATTACCGACTGGCGTCTTAAAGAGCATTTTTATCGGGCGCGGCTCACGGAGCCCTGGTTTTTGGGCATTCGGATGCCTTTGACGCTTTCGGCCCAATTATCTCCCGGGGTGCGGACACCGATTGAGGATCAGGATTACCGCAAGCAAAGTTGGTCATTGACGGCGTCGACTTACCGCAAAATCGGCACCAAACTGGTTATCCAAACCGGTTTTGAATACGAAGAGGTTAACATTTACGGGCTTTCGGAAGAGCAGCAGATAATTTTAAAGCGGGAAGAGGGTATCCGTGTTCAGCGTAAGGTATTTGCGGACATAACCCGTGACAGCCGCAATAATTTATTTGTACCTTCAACAGGGTCATTTACCACCATACATGGGGAGTATGTGGGGGGGATTCTCAACGGCGATGATTCTTTTTTGAATTTTCAAACCAGTTGGTCGCGCTATCAGGTGGTCTGGCCGGGCTGGATTATGGCGACGCGTTTCAAATTGGGGGTTGTCAGAGAATTCGGCAAATCGGAATCGGTTCCGATTGACGACCGCTTATATTTGGGCGGGGCCAATTCTATCCGGGGGTTTTCTGAAAAAGGGCTGGGACCGCAGGTTATCGATGAAAACGGCAATTCCATACCGGAGGGCTCCAATATTTTATTAATCGGCAATCTGGAATTCCGATATCCGATTCTGGGCAAATTCTGGGGCTCGCTGTTTCTGGACGGCGGTAACGGTTTTCGAAATCAGGAAGAAATCGACTGGGACCTGATGGCTTTTTCCTACGGCACGGGGCTTCAGTTTTTATCCCCGGCCGGGCCGATTCGCCTGGATTATGCCCGCCGCATTAAAACCAAATATTATTCCTTCGACGAACGTTTCCATCTGACCATCCTTTACGCCTTTTAAGGCGTATATATTTCGCCCTTGATAAATAAGGGGTCAGTTGACAAACGGTGAAAATTGACTATTTTAATGCGGTTTGGTTAACATACAAATAAGCAGAGGTTGCGATTTTGCGCCAGGTATATCTCGATAATAATAGCACGACACCCGTTGACGAACGCGTTCTTCAGGCCATGTTGCCGTATCTCAAGGAGCATTTCGGCAATGCCAGTTCGGTCCATACCTTCGGCCGGGAAGCGAAAACGGCTCTGGAAAAATCCCGCGAAAAAGTTGCGGCGGTAATCGGGGCGGATCCTTCGGAAATATATTTTACGTCCGGAGGCACCGAATCCGATAATATCGCCTTAATGGGTACGGTCTGGTACCAGGAGAAGAAGAAAAACCATATCATCATCTCCAGTATCGAACATCACGCCATTCTGGAGGCGGCAAAATTCCTGGAAAAAAGAGGCTTTGCGGTTGATTATCTTCCTGTCGATAAAGAAGGCTTTGTCTCGCCTGATATTTTGAGGCAAAAGGTGACGGATAAGACAAGTATTGTATCTATCATGCATGCCAACAATGAGGTGGGGACCATTCAGGATATCGCGGCCTTGAGCGAAATCGCCCACCGGGCCGGGGCGGCCTTTCATACCGATGCCGTACAGACGGCCGGCAAGGTGAAGATTGACGTCAAGGCTCTGGGCGTGGATTTACTTTCCATGTCCGGGCATAAAATATTCGGCCCCAAGGGCACGGGGGTGATATTCATCAAACGCGCCCATAAAATAACGCCGCTATCTCACGGGGGACATCACGAAAAGAAGCGCCGGGCCGGCACGGAAAATGTTCCCGGAATTGTCGGGTTCGGCGCCGCCCTGGAATTGGCGGATTCCTTGCGGGAAAGCGAACATCACCGCCTGGCCCAATTGGCCGATCACTTTATCGACGAAATCCAGAAGCGAATTCCCCGGGTTTACCTGAACGGCCCGCGTGATAATGAACGGCGGGTGCCTTCGACGGTTAATCTTTCTTTTGAATATATCGAAGGGGAATCGATAATATTGTCCCTGGATATGAAGGGAGTGGCGGTGGCCTCGGGTTCGGCCTGCACATCGGGATCATTGGAGCCTTCGCATGTTCTGACGGCCATGAGTGTCCCGGTGGAACTGGCCCAGGGTTCGATACGCTTTTCCATGGGGCGTTTTACCAGCCGGGAAGATATCGATTACACGCTGGACTGCCTGCCTGAAATTATTGAACGGTTGCGGGCCATGTCGCCGTTATATCAAAAAACCAGTTGATATGTAAATGAGTTTGGAGAACGGGGCTGGTTTTCCAGCCCTTTTTTTTGGAGTATGGCAAAGAGAGTTCTGGTAGCGGTTTCAGGCGGGGTGGATTCCTCGACGGCATTAGTCGGTTTGAAGAAACAGGGATACGACGTAATCGCCGCGCATATGAAGTTATGGGATTACGAAGATGTCGGGGGGGATAATTTTCAGGATGGCCGATGTTGTTCGCTGGAATCGGTGAATGACCTGCATCAGATTTGCCACCAGTATGAAATTCCCTTTTATGTCCTGAACTGCATCGAGAAATTCAAATCCACGGTGATTGATTATTTTGTCGCCGAATATGCTTCCGGCCGCACCCCCAACCCCTGCGTTTTCTGCAATGCGGAATTGAAGTGGAAGGAATTTATCAATAAGGCCGACGCCCTGGAATGTGATTATATCGCCACCGGCCATTATGCGCGGGTGGCGCAGGATAAGAACACGCATCGGTATTATATTCGCAAAGGCGTCGATGCCAGTCGGGATCAGTCTTATTTCCTCTGGCGACTGCCCCAGGAGTATTTATCCCGGACCCTGTTTCCTCTGGGGGAACAGTCCAAATTGCAGGTGAGGAAGATGGCCTCGGAATGGGGCCTTAAAACGGCGGAGAAAAAAGAGTCCCGGGATATCTGCTTCGTGGCCGACCATGATTATCGTCGCTTTCTTAGCGAATGGAAAAATTCACCCCGGCAGGGATTTCTGCCCGGAGAGATTGTTGCCGAGGACGGTCATGTGGTGGGTGAACATAAGGGGATCGCTTTCTTTACCATAGGACAGCGCAAAGGGATGGGGATCGCTCATGACCGCCCCTATTATGTGAAGGAGATTGACAGGAATGCCAATCGCGTGGTGGTCACGGACAACAAAGACGCCCTGCTGACAGATAAGTTTATCGTGGACAATGTCAATTGGCAGGCCGTTGAGTGGCCTTCCGCGCCGTTTCGGGCCGAGGTCAAAGTCCGGTATCTCCATACCCCTGCGCCGGCCGAAATAAAACCGCTGGAAAACTCCCATTACGAAATCTCTCTGGATACGCCACAACGGGCCATTACACCGGGCCAGGCCGCCGTTTTCTATAATGATGATTATATTCTGGGCGGCGGTTTTATCGATTCCGCAAAAAAATAGTTGAACCCCCGCCTCTGTCAGTATAATATCCGGTAAAGCGTAATATTTTAAGGAGGATAAAAATGCTTAGGGCCACCTACCTGGGCCACAGTTGTGTCATGGCCACGGACGGGCAGTATAGTATTATTATCGATCCCTTTCTGACCGGTAATCCCCAGGCCACAGTCAAGGCCGAAGATATCAAAGTTGACTATATTTTGGTGACACACGGTCATAGCGACCACCTGGGCGACGCTGTTTCCATCAGCAAACGTTGTAATGCCACTATAATAGCCCCCAATGAACTGGCCGTTTACGTCTCCAAACAGGGGGCCAAGGCGCATAATATGCATATCGGGGGAGCCTATAATTTCCCCTTCGGAAGAGTCAAGTTAACCATCGCCCATCATGGTTCGGCGGCCGGGGACGGCCTGGAGTATACCGGTAACCCCTGCGGATTTATCATTACCATGGGCGGGAAAACGATGTATCACCCGGGCGACACCGGGTTGTTTCTGGATATGAAACTTATCGGGCAATTGAATAAAATCCACCTGGCATTTTTGCCGATCGGGGATAATTTCACGATGGGTGTCGAGGATGCCGTAATGGCGGTGGATTTTCTCAAACCCAAGAAGGTTGTCCCCATTCATTATCGCACCTGGCCGGTAATTGACGCCGAACCAAAGGAGTTCGCCGCCAAACTAAAAGGGAAAAAGACCAAGGTGGTGATCATAAACCCCGGGGAATCGGTTGAGGCGTGATTGACTGTATTGTTTGAGTAATATATTATAACGTTATACATTAATAACTTATGTGGTTTGTGTAAACCATTAAATAAAGATAACAGAAGTAACGAGATTTTGGGGTCTTTCTCAATCTAAACGAATCGTAATCCACGGGGAACTTTTATGGCGAAACCATTGAAAATATTAATGACTGCCGGCATTGCCCTTCTGGCGATTCTTATAATTGGTATCGTGGCGCTCTATATCTTTTTCCCCAAAGAAAGGGCAAAAGATCTGGCCCTGGAGAAAATTACGGCGGCGATAAACCGCAAAGTGGTTATTGAGGATGTCTCCGTATCTCTGTGGGGCGGGTTGGGGGCATATCTGGAGGGAATAAAAATCGCCAATCCCGAGGGATTCACCAAGAGCCTGTTTTTGGAAGCCTCGGCGCTGGATATCAAGGTGAAATTCTGGCCCTTGCTGAAAGGGGAAGTGGCCATAGATCGCATTATTCTGGTGCGACCCAGGGTGGAGTTATTAAAGTTGGCGTCGGGCCAGACCAATTATACTTTTGGGGCAACCGCTTCGCCGGCGAATATCCCGTCTGTGGAGAAATTGCCTGACGAAGGCAAAGTAGCCGCGGCGGCTTTTTCCTTTGAAAAATTAACTCTCGAAGATGCTTTTATAAGTTATATCAATGATTCTTCCCAAATGACCGTGATTATTCACGGGTTGGAATTAAACTCCCGACTTAAGAATCCTTCGACAGGAATATTTAACTTATCCGGCGATCTAAAGACGGATTCGGTTATTTATCGTTCGGCGGCGGAGAAATTACCCGTACTGGTACTGGAGGCATCATATCAAGCCACGGCCGATTTGAACAAAAAACAGGCGGCCTTGAATGATACCGAAATTAAGATCAACGGCCTGACCTTTAATGTAAAGGCCGGAATCCCCAACATTGACAGTTTCGATTTTCTAAACGCCGAAATAAGTGCGGATAAAACCGATATCGGGGGGCTGCTGTCTCTGGTTCCTGAGAAAAATAAGGCGGCTCTGGCGCCTTATGATATTAATGGGAAATTGACACTCAAGGCGCTGGTAAAATACAATGCCCGGAGCGCGGAATCGCTGGCCTGGGAAGTTGAATATCAATTTGATGATTTCGCTCTGGCCAAAAAGGGTCTCAAGGGCGCTTTTGAGGCCGGCCAATTAAAGGGGAAAGCCGACCCTGGTAATGCCCGGTTGGAAATAGTGGAGGGGAGACTTCCGGGAGGAAATATTTCCGGGACCGTGGCCGTTGTTAATCTGGCCAATCCAAACTTAAATGCGGCCCTGAAAGGCGATATTGATTTGGCCGCCCTGGGGCCATTCCTGCCTGAGAAGAGCAAAATCAGCCTGACCGGCAAAATGCGCTTTGATATCAGGGCCCAGGGCAAGATAAAAGATTATGGGGGGATGAGCCTGTCGGGTAACCTGGCCATTATTGATGGAAGTTACGCGGCGGAAGGTCTTCCCGAACCGGTGGAATCATTTCAAATGGAGGCCGCCTTTTCAAGCAATGCCATGACCCTCAATAAATTCGACGTCAAATTCCCTTCTTCGGACTTATCCCTTACGGGGCAATTGACGGATCCCCTGCCCGGGCTGATTCCCGGTTATTCCGGGGAGGCGCCTCGGCCGTTCCTCACTTTTCAGATGAAATCACGCCGCTTCGATTATGATAAACTCTTTCCCGAAGCCGTCGTGGGGGCCGATGTCGACCACACCCATATCACGGTCGATTCCCTGCCACCGTTGCCGATTCCGGATATCAATGGGGAAGGGAAGGGCGTGATCGATACACTGATATATTCCCGGGTTGAAATTACGAATATGATGGGCGATATCACCATTCAGGATCGGGTCATTTACGTCAAAAATGTAAACGCCGATGTCTATACCGGCAAACTCAATGGCGAGGTGGCCCTGGATATAAGTGATTTTGAAAATCCCCGTTTTTTCGGGAATTATATTGCATCCAAGATCGAAGTAAATGATTTCATGACCCGTTTCACCGGCCTGGCGGGGCATCTTTACGGCAAAATAGATATGCAGGGGAATTTCGATGGACGCGGCTGGGAACCGGAACCAATCATGCAATCGTTGAATATGAAGGGGGATGCTTCGCTAAAGGAGGGGAAAATCGTCAATCTTGACCTGTTAAAGAAAATGACCGAGGAACTGAAAATTAAATTGCCCAGTGAGGAAGCGGTCCGGGATCTGGCCTCGAAATTCAGCGTCGAAAACGGGCGGGTCAAGATAGATGATTTTGCCGTGAAGACACAGACCGGAGACTGGGTGCTGGGCGGCTCGGCCGGATTCGATGGGACACTTTCTTATACCGGGACGGTCCTGTTATCGGAGAGCATGAGCCAGAACCTTCTCTCGCAATCGGGTCTCGTGTCAGGTCTGGCCGGATTGATGAAGCAAAGCGGCACCAATCGCGTCAAGGTTCCTTTCAAAATCGGGGGAAGTTATAAAAGCCCCAATATCATGCTCGACCTTTCCCGGGGCGACATGATAAAAAGTAAAGTTGGGGAGGGTCTTCAGAACCTGCTCCAGGGGAATTGAAGTTAATTATCACGCCGCATTGTCCGATACGTATCAATAAATATGATATTTCGGACAATAATTGAAGATATCAGGGCCATCTATCGTAATGACCCGGCCGTAAAGAATATCGAATTTATTCTGTATCCGGGCCTTCAGGCTATTTTGGTCCATCGCCTGATTCACCCCTTGAATAGCATCGGGATTCCTTTTATACCCCGTCTGATATCGCAGATAGCCCGTTTCTTTACCGGGGTTGAAATTCATCCCGGTGCGAAAATCGGGAAGGGGTTTTTCATTGATCATGGGGCCGGTATCGTAATCGGCGAAACGGCCGAAATAGGCGAAAATTGCGTTCTTTTTCATAACGTCACTCTGGGCGGCACCGGAAAACATGGTGGTAAACGTCACCCGACCATCGGCAATAATGTCTTTATAGGGACCGGGGCGATTCTTCTGGGCCCGATTACGGTCGGAAATAATGTCCGGATCGGCGCCAATACTTTTCTTTATATGGTGGATATCCCCGACAATGCTACCGTGGTAGGCACACCCGGGCAGATCGTGCGTCTCAACGGGCAGAATGTCGATATTAAGCCGTCAGATACGATTGTGCCCCAGGAAACCCAGGTTTGATGTTCAGCCCTGCCTATTCTTTTTAATTTCCTCAATTTTGCTCCCTATCACTCTTGTTTCGAATCGGCAGTGAAATACATTTGCATTAAAAAATATGGGCGGTTGTTCAGGGCTGTAATCTACTTTGAATATTCTTCATCTTTAGGGTTATCGAAAGCCGGGAATTCGCCCAATCATTTTGATTGACAAAAAGATATAAAAATTTAAATTAGGCGATTAACCTATTTTACGACAAAAAAACAGGATTATTAAATGCGCTGGTCGCAAATGTATATTCCGACTTTGCGGGAAATCCCAGGGGAAGCGGAATTAATTTCGCATCAACTTCTCTTACGCGGCGGTTATATCCGCAAGTTGGCCGCCGGCGTTTATATTTATCTTCCCTTAATGCAACGAGTTATAGAGAAATTTTCGCGAATCGTGAGGGAAGAAATGAATCGGGCCGGAGCCATTGAAATTACCATGCCAGTGCTTCACCCGGCCGAGATATGGCAGGAGTCGGGGCGTTACAACACGGTCGGCAAAGAACAGATGCGCATGAAGGATCGCCACAATCACGAGATGATATTAGGCGGAACTCACGAGGAAATAGTGACTTATCTTCTTCGCGGGGAATTGCGCAGTTATAAGCAGTTGCCCTTGAATCTCTACCAGATCCAGGTTAAGTTTCGCGACGAAATCCGCCCCCGATTCGGTTTGATGCGCGGTCGCGAATTCATCATGAAAGATGCCTATTCGTTCGATGCCGATGAGGAATCATTCAAGTTGTCCTATAAGAAAATGGTCGATGCCTATTTCGCGATTTTTAAGCGAGCCGGCCTGGACGCCCGCAAGGTTGAATCGGATACGGGAGCCATGGGGGGAAAGGCGGCCCATGAGTTTATGTTGATTGTCGATACGGCCGGCGGTGAAGAAGTCATTATGTTTTGCGATCAATGCGATTATGCCGCCAATATAGAAAAGGCTACTTCGAAAGAAGCCAGCCCTACGCCGCCGGATAAGGAGCTGAAGCCACGGCGGGAGGTTCCCACGCCGGGAGCAGCCACCATTGAACAGGTTACGGCCTTTTTAAATGTGACGGCCAAAAGACTGGTAAAAACCCTGATTTTTATGGCGGATAATAAGCCGGTGGCCGCGATGATACGAGGGGATCGCGAACTCAATGCCACAAAACTCAAAAATCATTTGGGTGCCATAGATTTAGAGCTGGCACCTAACTCTTTAGTTGAATTTGTCACCGGTTGCAAGGTTGGATTTGCCGGGCCGATCGGCCTTAAGAAAAAGATACCTTTTGTAGTAGACCGGGAGGTTGCCGGCCTGACTAATTTCGTGGTCGGGGCTAACAAGGATGACACCCATATCGTTGATGTTAATCTTAGCCGGGATTTTCAGTCGGAAAGTATTGCGGATATAATTAACGCCGCCGAGGGAGAATTATGTCCGGCTTGCGGCCGCGGCCATTTGCAGGCCAAGAAGGGCATTGAAATCGGCAACACCTTTATGCTGGGGACCAAATATTCCACCGCCCTTAAGGCCACTTTTCTCGATGCCGAAGGCAAGGAAAATCCGTTTATAATGGGCTCTTACGGAATCGGCGTTACGCGCACCCCCCAGGCGGCCATAGAAAAATATCACGATGAGCACGGCATAATCTGGCCCCGGAATATTGCCCCTTATGCGGCCGAGATAATTCCCCTGAATTACGCCAAGGAGGAACATCGCCAGGCCGCGGAACAGATTTATGCCCAAATGGCGGAATTGGAAATAGACTGCCTTTTGGATGACCGTCCCGAGAGAGCCGGCGTGAAATTTAACGATGCCGATCTGATTGGTATTCCGGTCCAGATTATTATTGGGGACAAAGCCCTTCAGCAGGGTAAAATTGAACTAAAAAACCGCCAAACCGGCCAAAAAAGGCTGGCGGATATGGAAAAGATCGGGAAGGAAGTTGAGGCGGAACTGGCCGGGATGTATTAATTAACATCGAAATAGTTTGCCTATTAGTCGTCCGGAACTTATTATGAAAGGTTATATTAATTAACAGGTTGCGGTTTATAGCGGATTAATGAACCTTAAATTGGAATTGGAAAATTTGGTTGTTGCCCCGGTAACTCAAGAAGGATTCGACCTGCTCGAAATAAAGGTTTCGCATTTTAAAAAAAGCAGTCGTATTCAGATATTCATTGACGGAGATAACGGGGTAAAACTGGAAGACTGTGCCCGGGTTTCGCGGGCAGTGGAAAAGGTCCTGGACGACGAGGGCATTTTGCCCGGAGGCTTTGTTCTGGAGGTTTCTTCACCGGGCCTGGATCGCCCCCTGCACACTTCGCGGGATTTCCGTCGCCGGGTGGGCGAAACGGTGGAAGTATATTTTGAGGATCCGGCGCAGGCGCCGCTTCAAGGGAAACTTATGACGGCCGGTGATGATTATATTGAGGTAATGATGGCAGACGGGTTACGGAAACTGGAGCTGACAACCGTCCGGATGGGGAAAATAATTTTTTAGGGGAGTCAACCTAAATGGCGTACGATATTCTGGAAGGCCTGGCACTGATTGCCCGGGAAAAAAATATCGATATCGAAACGGTTATCGGCAAGGTCGAGGAATCACTTCTGGCCGCGGCCAAGAAGCGTTATCCGGATTACGATAATATTTCCATCGAACTATCCCGCAAAACCGGTGATATCACCATGATTATCATCAAGAAGGTGGTAGAAAAGGTCGCCGACCGGATGCGCGAGATATCGCTGGTGGAAGCCCGGGAATTGGATGAATCCGCGGAGTTGGGCAATGAAATGGAAATATTCCGGGATGTGGATGAGGAATTCGGGCGCAATGCCATAGCCACGGCCAAGCAAATCCTGATCCAGAAAGTCCGCGAAGCCGAACGCGATAAAATTTACGACGAATATATATCCCGGGTCGGACAATTGGCCAGCGGGTCCGTGCAGCAGATCGACAAAGGAAATCTCATCATCAATATGGGCAAGGCCGAGGCCATTCTTCCCGTCAAGGAGCAGATTCCGCGGGAGAAATACCGGCAGGGCGATCGTATCCGGGCTTTGATACTGGACGTCCAAAAAAGTTTGAGCGGCCCCCAGATTATATTATCCCGCGCCAGTAATGATTTTATGCGCCGGCTATTCGAACTGGAAGTCCCGGAGATTTTCGAACGGGTCATAGAGATAAAGGAAATTGCCCGGGAACCCGGCGAGCGAACCAAACTGGCGGTTTATTCCGCCGACGAAAGAATCGACCCGGTGGGCGCCTGTGTCGGAATCAAGGGTGTCCGAGTGCAATCGATAGTCCGGGAATTAAATAACGAGCGGATAGATATAATTCCGTATAGTTCCAACTCCGAGGTTTTTGTCACCCGCTCCCTGGCTCCGGCCAAGGTTGTCCATATTGAAGTCTATGACGATGAACGGGCCATGACGGTGGCGGTCGAGGATGACAAACTGTCCCTGGCCATCGGGAAGGCCGGCCAAAATGCCCGGCTGGCGTCGCGCCTGACCGGTTGGAAAATAAACATCATGTCCGAGAGCGAATATAACGAAATGCGGAAGCGCGAAGCGGAGGAAATGGTGGCTGTCGGTCGCATGGAAGGTATCGGCTCCAAACTCGAGGAAAAACTGGTTTCGGCGGACATTAATACGGTTCAGCAACTGGCCAAGGCCAAGGTCGATGATTTGATAAAAATCGAAGGTATCGGCCAGAAAACGGCCGAAAATCTTCTGGAAAAGGCCCAGACTTTTATCGCCGAATTGGAAGCCAAACGCCGCAGTAAGGAAGCCGAAGAGTCGGAAAAAGGCAAGGATACCGCTTCCAAAAAATCGACCCGCAGTTCCGCTCATGAGTCAGGGGCCTAACCAAGGATCGTACAAGGAGGAATAGTCGAGAATGTCCAAACTACGCATATATGAAGTTGCCAAGGAACGTAATATTTCCTCCAATGCTCTGATGAGTATTTTGCATGATCTCGGATTTAAACCCAAGTCCCATATGTCGGTGGCCACCGATGAAATGATGGATGCCATTCGCCGCAAGTTCGAAGCCGAAAAAGAAGCGGTGAAGGAAAAAGAGGCGGTCAAAAGGGATATTATCAAAAAGAAGTCCCAACCGGACGGTGCCATAAGGGGCAGAGTCAGGGGAGATCGGCCGCCCGTGGTTCCGGGCCCGACCGAAACCGTGGCCGTGCAAACGCCGACGCGGTCCGAAAAAAGAAAGAGACGCGACCGCAAGAAGAAAAAAGAGATACGTAAAGTCGATCGCAAAGCCGTGGTCAAGAGTTTTAAGGCGACGATCGCCACCATGGAAGGCACCAAGCGGCTGAAAAAATATAAAAAGCGGTTCCGGGACGACGAAGGGGTGGAGATCGCCGACGATCATATTATCGAAGTAAACGAATTCATGACCGTGGCCGAACTGGCGGTCAAGATGAATCTGAAGCCGGCCGAACTCATTGCCAAATGTTTTGAACTGGGCATGATGGCCTCCATCAACCAGAGGCTGGATCTGGAGACAATCGAAACCCTGGCCCTGGAATGCGGTTTCGATATTCGCGAGGCCGAGGAAATCGGCGAAGAGGCAATGGAGGCGGAAGCCGAAGAAGACATGGAGCGGCGTTCTCCCATCGTCACCGTCATGGGTCACGTGGATCATGGTAAAACCTCGCTTCTGGATTATATCCGCAAAACTAATGTCGTCTCCATGGAAGCCGGAGCCATTACCCAGCATATCGGCGCTTATACCGTCAAATCGTCCGCGGGGAGCATAACTTTTCTCGATACGCCGGGTCACGAGGCGTTCACGGCCATGCGTGCCCGGGGCGCGCAGCTCAACGACATGGTGGTTCTGGTGGTGGCGGCTGACGACGGCGTTATGCCTCAAACGGTCGAGGCCATCGATCATGCCCGAGCCGCCGGTGTCCCCATAATCGTGGCCGTCAATAAAATCGACAAGCCCGCCGCCAATCCCGACCGAGTCATGCAACAATTGGCCAAGTTGAATTTAAATCCGGAAGCGTGGGGCGGGAATACCGTCATGATCAAGGTTTCGGCCAAGACCGGACAGGGAATCGATCAGTTGCTGGAAATGATCCTGTTGCAGGCGGACCTTCTGGACCTCAAGGCCGATCCCCATATGCGGGGTCAGGGCACGGTTATCGAGGCCAACCTGGAGAAGGGGCGGGGCCCCCTTTGTACCGTCATGGTACAGAAGGGCAATGTGAGGATCGGCGACCCGATCGTAGCCGGGCCTCATTTCGGACATGTCCGGGCCATGCATAATGAACGGGATCAGGTATTGGAAGTCGCGGGGCCTTCGACGCCAGTGAGAATTTCCGGATTGCACGGCGTGCCCCAGGCGGGGGACAGTTTCATGGTCGTGCAGGACGACCAGGAAGCGCGTCAGATCGCCCAAAAAAGAATGCAGGTAAAGCGCGAGCATGATATCAGACGCGGATTCGGGCCGGCCACCCTGGAAAATATATATGCCCAGATAAAAGAGGGCCAGGTCAGGGAACTGCGGCTGATAATCAAGGCCGACGTCGACGGCTCGGCGGAGGTGCTATCCGAGACTCTGGCGAAGATCGCCACCGAGGAAGTCCGCACCGTGATAATTCACAAAGGTGTCGGCGGCATTACCGAATCGGACGTTCTTCTGGCCACGACGTCGGGTGCCATTATCATCGGATTTAACGTCCGTCCCGACGGCCGCGCGCGGGAAACGGCCAATCGAGAAAAAGTCGATATCAGGATGTACAGCATTATATATGAAGTTGAAAATGACGTTCGCAAGGCCCTGGAGGGGATGCTCTCTCCCGACGTTACCGAAAAATTGGTCGGGGTGGCGGAGGTACGGCAGGTCTTTCGGGTGCCGAAGATCGGCGTCATTGCGGGATGTTTCGTGAAAGAAGGGGCGGTTCACCGGTCGGATAAAGCCCATATCGTCCGCGACGGGCGGGTCATTCATACCGGAGCCTTGAGTTCGCTCCGGCGCTTCAAGGATGATGCCCGGGAAGTCGCCAGCGGATTCGAGTGCGGTATCGGCCTGGAGAATTTTAATGACATAAAGGTGGGCGATTCTATCGAAGCCTTCACTCTGGTTGAAACGGCTCGGAAATTGGAGCAGTAACGCGATTTAAAGGTGCAGATTGATAGTTGGGACGGTGGAAATCGACCTGAACCTCCCCGGCGTCAATTCTCTAAAGGAAAAACGACAGATTGTCCGGTCGCTCCTGGCGCGATTGCGAAACAAATTTAATGTTTCCGTCGCCGAGGTTGAATACAACGATGTTCTCCGGTCCGCCAGACTGGGAGCCGCGGTGGTAACCAATGAGAAAAAATACGCCGATCAGGTAATCGCCGCTGTGATACGGCATATTGAGAGTACTCCCGAAGTCGTCCTGTTGGATTATCAGGTGGAGCTCCTGTAAAAATAGGTGATTGTCATGAATCAGTATAAAAGGTCGGAACGAGTGCGCAGCCAGATGCTTCGCGATATTCAGACCATATTTGAAGAGGATTTCGCCGGCAGCGGCGCACTGGTCACTTTCACGGATGTGGAAGTGACGGACGACCTGCGTTATGCCCGAGTTTACTATACTGTTTTGGGCGACGAAGAACAAAAGGAGAAGGCCGCGCGCCGCCTTAAGAATATCCGGCGCCGCGTCCAGGCCCAGGTCGGGCGGATGTTGAAAATCCGCACCATGCCGGAAATCAGTTTCCGTTTTGACGCCTCCCTGGAACGCGGTCTGCGGGTGAGCCGCCTGATTGAGGAATTATCCCGGGAAAGAAATGACAAAGAAGAAAATAAAGATTCATGATGAGATAGCGGCCGCGCTTAAAATCGGCCGGCATATTCTGATCTCCGCACATCGCGATCCCGACGGCGATTCCCTGGGTTCGCTTCTGGCCATGGCTCGCTATTTAAAAGGGCAGAATCGGAAGTATGTAATATTGTGCGACGGCGAGGTGCCCTACAAATATGAATTCCTTCCGGGTATAAAAGATATAATACATCCTCAAGGGGTAAAAATCGAGAATGGCTTTGACGTCGCCGTCATCCTGGATTCCTCCAATCGGGAACGAATCGGCAATTCGGCCGGGTGGATCGGAACCGATACCACCGTGATAAATATCGATCATCATCCGGATAACAGCAAATTCGGTAAATATAATCTTGTCAATGACAGGGCCTCGTCCACGGGAGAATTGATAACGGAATTTTTCCTTGATATCGGCTGGAAAATGGATGCGGAAACGGCCACGGCGCTATATGCCGCCATGTTGACCGATACGGGGCGCTTTCGATATGAATCGGCCGGGCCGCGAACCATGGAACTGGCCGGGACCTTGCTTACTTACGGTATTAACGCCCGACGGATTTGTGATAGCATTTACTACTCTATCCCGCCCCACATTTTAAAACTCACAGGGGAATTGGTCAGCCGGATGGATTTTTACGATGATGACAGGATTTGCCTGATGGGGGCCGACCTGGCGATACTGCAGAAGCATCAGATTCGCCCCGGGGATATGGAAGGGCTGGCGGAATTCACGTTGTACGGCAGGAACACCCTGGTGGGCGGGCTCCTGAAGGAACTCCCCGAAGGCGGGACCAAAATTTCCCTGCGTTCCAGATTTGATTTCGACGTCTCCCGCCTGGCCCAGAAGTACGGCGGGGGAGGTCATATTAATGCCTCCGGCTGTTTCATGGATTTGCCGTTGGCTCAATCGCATCAGAAACTGCTGCGGGAGTTGAAGGAGCTCATTCATGATAAAATATGAAGGGCTGCTTTTGTGCGACAAACCATTCGGCGTGACCAGCCATGATGTCATCAGCCGTTTAAGGCAAACATTGGGACAGAAGAAAATCGGGCATATTGGAACGCTGGATCCCCGGGCCACCGGCTTGCTGGTAATTTGCCTGGAACGGGCCACCAAGATTGCCCAATTCCTGGATGATCTGGATAAAGCCTATGAGGCTCAAATAACATTGGGATTACGCTCGCGCACTTTTGACTCCGAGGGAATTATGAAGGACGATATCCCCGCCCCGGTACCGAAGTTGAGCGAGGCCGGTATTCGGAATATTCTGGAGACGTTTAAAGGCAAAATCACCCAAAAAGTACCGGCTCATTCAGCCGTGAAAGTCGGCGGGGAGAGGTTGTATCAAAAGGCTCGACGCGGGGAAGAGGTGACGACTCCGGAAAGGGAAATTGAAATCAAGGAACTTGAATTTTCGAAGCAGGAAGAAAACCGGATTGATTTCCGCGTGGTCTGCTCCAAGGGGACATATATTCGTTCTCTGGCCAATGATATCGGGGATAAAATCGGCTGCGGCGCCTATCTATCGCGTCTGCGGCGAACGCAGGTGGGGCCGTTCTCCGTGGACCAGGCCCTCACTCTTGGCCAGGTAAAAAATTACCGCGAGGCCGGCGCCCTGAAGAGATTTATTATTCCCATTGAAAAAGCCTTATTATTTCCGGCACTTAAGATTAAACCGGAATTTGAGCCGTTTGTCCTGTCGGGAAAAACGCCGGAAAGAGAAGATATTCTCCAGGTGGAAGGAGAATTTTCACCGCAGGATTTCATTTGCCTTAAAGATTCGAGCGGCCGCATTATGGCCGTGGGTACATCCGATGTAAACTCGGTAGAATTGGAATTAATCAAGGGAAAACCCTTTTTTAAATATGTCAGGGTATTGAATTGAGTTTGGAAATTATTGAAGGCATTGAGAATTTTCCCCCTGCGGACAAGGGGGTAGTCGTCACGCTGGGGACATTCGACGGGTTGCATCTGGGCCACCAGGAGATATTGCGACGGTTACAGGAATGTGCGGCGATGCGAAATCTTCCGGCCGTGGCGGTGACTTTTGAGCCGCATCCCCGGGTGCTGGTCACTCCTCATGAACCGCCGCCGCTGTTGACTTCCTGGGAAGAAAAAGTGGCGTTGTTCCGGCGCTATCACCAGGGGTATCTTCTGGTGCTGGAATTTAACCGTACCCTCATGAATCTTACGGCCGAAGAATTCGTTCGGGATTATCTGATCGAGAAACTCAAACTGAAGAAACTGATCGTGGGCTATGACCATGCCTTCGGCAAGAACCGCTCCGGCACCATAAATGACCTCATGATTTTGAGCCGCCAGTACGGTTTCGAACTGGAAGTGGTTAATCCCATAATACGCGAGGGGCGCCCGATTTCCTCGACCCGCCTGCGCCGGCTTCTCGAAGAGCAGAAACTGGGAGAAGTTTTGGAAATGCTGGGGCATGAATATCCCATCGGGGGAAAAGTCGTTTCGGGGATCGGCCTGGGCAAAAAACTGGGCTATCCTACGGCCAATATCGCCTACTATTCCCGGAAACTTTTGCCTCATGACGGCGTCTATGCCTGCACCGCGGATTTGGGGGGCCAATGGTACACGGGGATGATGTTCATCGGGACCAATCATTTTAATCCCGAAAACGCCCGTACGGTTGAGGTCAACCTTTTCAATTTCGATCGGGATATTTACGGCGAAATGCTTTTCTGCTATCCCAAGCATTATATACGTGAAAACAGGTTATATACGAGTACCGCCGAATTGGTGGCTCAAATAGAGAATGACAAACAAGAAGTATTGAGAATATTGCACGAAGGAGAGAAGTGACATGTCTATCAGCAAAGAGCAAAAGGCTGAAATTATTCAAAAGTACCGTCTGCATAACACGGACACAGGTTCGCCGGAGGTCCAGGTGGCTATTCTGACGGAAGAGATTAATGCCCTGACAGGACACCTTAAAATACACAAGAAGGATTTCCACAGTCAGCGGGGCATGCTTAAAAAGGTCGGCCAGCGTCGCCGTCTTCTGGATTACCTGAAGGACAGCGACATTGAGAGTTACCGGCAGTTGATCGATCAATTAAATATCAGACGATAAGGCGGGAGTGACTGATGACTTATATTGTAGAAAAAGAAATTGGCGGCAAGAAATTGACTTTGGAGACGGGAAAAGTAGCCAAGCAGGCCAACGGCTCGGTCTGGGTGCGGCTGGGCGATACGGTGGTGCTTTCGGCCGTTTGTGCGGCAAGCGATCCGGTGGAAGGGCAGGACTTTTTTCCGTTGACCGTGGATTACAGGGAAAAATCGTATGCCGCCGGCAAGATTCCCGGGGGATTTTTTAAGCGCGAGGGACGCCCCACGGAAAAGGAAATCCTGGCCATGCGCATTATCGACCGGCCCGTCAGGCCTTTGTTTCCCGATGATTTCAAGAACGAAGTGCAATGCCATAATTTCGTTCTTTCTTCGGACCAGAAGCACGACGCCGATATCCTGTCGCTGATCGGGACGGCGGCCTCGCTGGCCATTTCCGATATTCCTTTCACCAAAACTATCGCCGGCATCCGCGTCGGACGGGTAAACGGGCAGTTCGTGGCTTTTCCCACTTATGAAGATCTTCAGTCTTCGAATATGAATATAACCATGGCCGGCTCGGCGGACTCCATAACCATGGTCGAAGGCGGCGGCCGGGAAATTTCAGAAGCCGATATGGTGGCCGGACTGGAATTCGGTCATAGCCATATCAAGGAAATTGTGGCCCTCATCGAGGATTTAATGAATCAAGCAGGCAAGGCCAAATTCGCATATACGTCCGTTTTCCCCAATGCCGAATTGAACGCCCGGGTAATTTCCATGGCCCAGGCGCGCCTGGAAGAATATAATCGCATTGCGGATAAAGACGAACGCCGCGATAAAAAACACGACCTGGAAAAAGAGGTCATGGCAACGCTGACCGGCGAATTCGAGGACTCCGAATCAGCCATTGACAGTATTCTGCATGATCTCGATGCGGCTGTCATGAGAAAAATGATCGTCGAGGAAAATCGCCGCATTGACGGCCGTCTTCCCGAGGAAATCCGCGCCATCACCTGCGAGGTGGGCGTTCTCCCCAGGACGCATGGTTCGGCCATTTTCACGCGCGGACAAACCCAGGCCCTGGTGACGGTCACTCTGGGAACCAAGATCGACGAACAGAAGATCGAGGACCTGGAAGGGGAATCGTTCAAGAGTTACATGCTGCATTACAACTTTCCCTCGTTTTCCACGGGTGAAGTCAGACCCATCCGCGGCGTCAGCCGTCGCGAGACAGGTCACGGCGCTCTGGCCGAACGGGCCCTGCAACCGATTATTCCCAACGAAGAGCGGTTTCCTTATACCATCCGGATTGTCTCGGATATTCTGGAATCGAACGGCTCATCGTCGATGGCCTCGGTTTGCGGCGGCTCGCTGTCCCTGATGGATGCCGGTGTCCCGATCAAAGAGGCCGTAGCCGGGGTGGCCATGGGCTTGATAAAAGAAAAAGACAAGGTCATTATCCTGACCGATATCCTGGGCGATGAGGATCATTTCGGCGATATGGATTTCAAGGTCGCCGGAACCGCCAAAGGAATTACGGCTTTCCAGATGGATATTAAAATCAGCGGCATTGATACTACCACCATGTCCACGGCTCTGGAACATGCCCGAAAGGGAAGGCTTCATATCCTGGACAAAATGAACGCGGTAATTTCTACCAGCCGCGACCAGATTTCCGTTTATGCCCCGCGTATCATCACTTTGAAGATCAAGATCGAGAAGATCGGCGAGGTGATCGGTCCCGGCGGCAAAATGATTCGTTCCATTATCGAAGCCACCGGCGCCAAAATCGATATCAGCGATGACGGCACGGTCTTGATCGCCTCCGTGGAATCCACCGCCGGCGAGAAAGCCAAAGAGATGGTCCTGGCCATCGTGGAGGAACCGGAAGTGAACAAGGTGTACGAGGGGACGGTCCGTCGTATCACCAGTTTCGGAGCCTTTGTCGAGATTCTTCCCGGCACCGACGGCCTGATGCACATCTCGGAAATCGACCGCAAGCGCGTGGAGCGGGTGGAAGATTATTACCGGGTCGGCGATAAGGTAACCGTGAAGGTTATCGGCATCGATCCTGAAGGTAAGGTGAAATTGTCGCGCAAAGTGCTGTTGTAGAAAATGGGAAATGGCATGATGCCTGAACGGGATATAGTATACAACAAGACAATCCTGTCGGACGGCATCCGTATCGTCAGCGAGCGGATGCCGTCGACCCGGTCGGTCGCGATCGGCATCTGGGTCGATGTCGGTTCCCGCGATGAAAGCGACGGCGAACACGGAGTGTCGCATTTCATTGAGCATATGTTTTTCAAGGGCACCAAAAACAGAACGGCGGCCGATATCGCCCTGTCTCTGGAGGCCCTGGGGGGAAATCTCAATGCTTTTACCTCCCGCGAGCACACCTGTTTTCATGCCCATGTACTTGACGAGCATCTGGAAGAAGCCATGGATGTCCTTTCGGATTTGACGATCAATTCCCTGTTGCGACCCGAGCATGTGGAACGGGAAAAGGCCGTGGTAATCGAAGAAATTCATGAGGTTCGCGAGAATCCCTCAGATTTGATTCATGAAATATTTTCGGAAGCGTTCTGGAGAGGGCAACCTTTGGGGCATTCTATCCTGGGGACGGAGAAAAGTGTCCGCGCCCTGAAGAGGCGTTATATTCTTGAGTACATGCGCCATCATTATTGCGCGGGGAGAATTGTCGTGGCGGCCGCGGGGAACGTGTCTCATCGTCGCCTGGTCGATATTGTCAAAAAAAAGCTCCATTATCCCCGGGGAATCGGGGAGAGGGGTGCCGTGGCGCAAATGCCGCAGGAGCCATCGTGGAGTATAAATCGTAACGGCAGTAAGCAAAATCATATTTGCCTGGGTTTCCCCGGTGTTCCCTTTAACAGCCCCGAGAGATTCGCCCTGGTCGGTCTTTATACCTATTTGGGAGCGGGGATGTCTTCGGTGTTATTTCAGAAAATCCGCGAACAAAAGGGCATGGCCTATACGATTTTTGCCTTTACCGACTTTTACCGGGATAGTGGCATTTTGGGGGTCTATTTCGGAGCCGAAAGAAAGAGACTGGGCGAGGCCCTGGTGACCACCTTTAAGGAATTGGCCAAAGTCAAAATTAAAAAATTGACCCCGGCAAAACTGGATGAAGTCAAGACTCAAATCAAGGGAAGCCTGGTCCTGGCCATGGAATCATCGGGAAGCCGGATGAACCGTCTGGGGCGTCAGGAAATCCTTACCGGCGAATATATGTCGTTGGGTGAAATTCTGAAAATGGTCGATAAGATCAAAGCTGAAGATATTATTGAATGCGCCCGCCGGACCTTTTCGTCATCCGGCCTGACCCTGGCTTCTTTGGGCCCGGGGAGCGAAAAGGATTTCAATCCGGTAGACTATTCCATTCTCGACAAATAAAGTCAAATAAACGAATGGCCATACTGGCTTTTCACAACGTTGCGCCCGGGCTGTGGGGAGGGGCCAACAGCTATACCCCCAGGAGACTGGCGGAATTGCTGGATTTTCTGGAGGCAAAAGGGACTGCCTTTTTGTCTATGGGCGATTATTTAAAGGACTCCGCGGCGCGGTCGGTCTGCTTGACTTTCGACGACGGTTACGAGATGTTTTACATTCATGTTTATCCTCTTTTAAGGCAACGGTCAATACCTGCCGTGTTATTCATACCGGCGGCCTATATCGGGTTACCCAATCGCTGGGATTACACTTCGGCTTTGTTTCCCAATCCGCATGTTAATCCGGCCCAGATAAAGGAAATGGCGTCTACCGGGATAGAGATTGGGTCGCATGGTTTCAGCCACCAGACCCTTCAGAACCGGGGGCGCCGAAGACTTTTGATGGAACTGGCACGCTCTAAACAAATACTTGAAGATTACGCCGGAAGACGAATACATTATGTAAGTTATCCATTCGGCAGATTTGACGACCAGGTCGAGAAAGTGGCCCTGGAGTGTGACTACGAAAAGGGATTTTCCATGACTTATTTCAAAAGGTCACCGACCGGCTTTACCAGTCCTCGTTACCCGGTCTACAGATTCGATACCCCTCTGGCAGTATCAAATAAAATTGAGGGGGGGATTGGGAGTGGAATTGAGAAGATAAAGGGGGCCATTATGAATACCTACGCCGGCGGGACTATTTTCTGGCAAAACCTTTTTGGTTCTCACAAAATGCTCACTTAAGCCCGGGAGTTATCTTACCGAATAGACTTGAAATAACCGGGGTAAGGGTTTAAATTGACCCTTTAAAATTAATTCAGGGATAATGTAACTATGGAAAAAAGCGCCCGGACGATGAAGTACAATTTTAAAGAAATTGAATCCCGGTGGCAAAAATACTGGGAAGATAATAAAATATTCCAGGCTCCCGAGCATCCTTCCCGGGACACATTTTATATGCTGGTGATGTTCGCTTATCCTTCGGGTGATATCCATATGGGGCATTTCCGAAATTATATCATCGGCGATGCCGTAGCCCGTTACCAAATGATGAAAGGCAAGGATGTCCTGCATCCCTTTGGCTGGGATGCTTTCGGTTTGCCGGCGGAGCGGGCGGCTATCCAGCGCGGGCTTCACCCGGCTGAATGGACTTATAAGAATATCGAGGTTTCACGGAATACATTAAAGAAAACCGGCATTTCCTTCGACTGGTCGCGAGAAGTTATCTCCTGCGACCCCGAATATTACAAATGGACCCAGTGGATGTTTGTCCAGTTATTCAAAAAAGGATTAGCCTGTCAAAAGGAAGGACTGGTCAACTGGTGTCCGGAGGATAAAACCGTCCTGGCCAACGAACAGGTGGTCGACGGCAAATGCGAGCGCTGTCATACCCAGGTCGAAAAGAAACTGCAGACGCAGTGGTATTTCAAAATTACCGAATATGCGGATAGACTGATTGACGATCTGGATAAACTCCCCGGCTGGCCGGAAAATGTCAAGACCATGCAAAAGGAGTGGATCGGCCGTTCTTATGGCGCCGAGATCGATTTCATTATCAAGGAAACAGGGGAGAGGCTGCCTATCTATACCACTCGCCCCGATACCATCTATGGCGTAACTTTTATGGCCCTGGCGCCGGAATCCCCCATAATCGGGCGTTTGAATCTGGAGGGAAAATATAAGGCGGATGTTGAAGCCTATCGCCGGAAAGCCGTCAAGCGTTCGGAAATCGATCGTGCCGCCGCCACGGGAGAAAAGGACGGTGTCTTCACCGGAAAATATGCCGTAAACCCCTTCAACGGCGAATTGGTGCAATTATGGGTGGCCGATTATGTCCTGGCTCATTATGGAACCGGGGCGGTAATGGCAGTTCCCGGTCATGACAGTCGGGACTTTCAATTTGCGAAGAAATACAAAATCCCCATAAAGATTGTTATTCATCCGGACGCCAATACCCAATTGAATCTGGCCGAGATGACCGACGCCTATACCGAATATGGAATTATGGTAAATTCTGCGCACTTTGACGGCCAATTCGGACAGGTCGCCATTAAGGCCGTAACCGAATATGCGGTAAAGAATAATTACGGACGATTCAAGAAGAACTTTAAATTGCGAGATTGGCTGATTTCACGCCAGCGATATTGGGGAGCGCCAATTCCGATTATCCATTGCCCGGATTGCGGGGCTGTGGGCGTGCCCGAAGAAAATCTGCCGGTTCTCCTGCCACCGGTGGAGAATTATCTGCCCAAAGGGCGTTCGCCGCTGGCCGATGTCCCCGAATTTATGAATGTGAAGTGTCCCAAGTGTGGGAAAGCGGCTCAACGGGATCCGGACACCATGGATACCTTTGTCTGTTCATCGTGGTATTACTTGCGCTATATCGACCCGAATAACGTTTCCGAGCCGTTTTCGCGCGAAAAGGCGACGAAATGGATGCCTATCAACAGATATGTCGGCGGCATTACCCATGCCACCGGGCACTTGATATATTTCCGCTTTTTCCAGAAGTTTCTATTTGATATCGGCTGGGTTAAGGACCCGGAGCCGGCCTCGATTTTATTTAACCATGGCATGGTTATGGATTCACAGGGCGAAGTAATGTCGAAATCCAGGGGGAATGTAGTTTCGCCCATAACCCTGATGGATGAACGGGGTGTCGATATATCCCGCCTGGGGATGTTTTTCACAGCGCCCAGCGAAAAAGAAGTTTTGTGGTCCGATGATGTCATTACCGGGGTGGAAAAATTCGTAATAAATCGATTTTACCCCATGGTGGAATCTTATCGCGACAGCAACCCCGACTTAAAGCAATACTTTAAGTTGAATGACTTGCCGGAGAACGAAAAAGCGGCTTATATAAAACTGAATCAGACCATCAAAAAGGTTGCCGAGGACTCGGAAAGACTTCAATTTAATACCATGATTTCGGCGCTGATGGAATTGATGCGAGATTACAGCCCTTCGGATAATAAAAATGACGCTTTGAACGACTATATAATTTTGAAATCAATACAACTGATAGCGCCCATGGCTCCGCACATGGCCGAGGAGATGTGGGCCGTCTGTAAGCAACAAGGCAGTATTTTCAGATCGTCCTGGCCGCTGGCCGATGAATCAGCGCTGACTTTCGATACCATTACAATTGCTGTGCAGGTCAACGGCAAGTTGCGTGGGCAGATTGAGATTAAAAAAGACACGTCCGAAACCCAGGTAATGGACGTCGTAAAAAAGAACGATCGCATTGCGGGATATTTGGGCGAGGGCAGGATAGTCAAGACCATTTATATCCCCGGGAAACTTCTGAATATAGTAATAAAATAAAGATGGCTGACGTTTATGGGATTGGGCAGTAATATAAATTGAATTAATAATATAAGTTTACATAATATATCTTTTAGGACATACTATTGCGTGTTTATATCTCCAAATGGATATATTGCCTCCCTCATCCCGATATTGAACTAACTTAACAAGTCGCCAACTGCCCCTAATGATCCATATCGAGCCGCCACCCCTTTTGCTTCAATGTGTGTTTATCCTTTAGACTTTCCAACGCATGTATTTCATGTCGTCTATGTATTCGGCCCCAAGCCGCTCATAAAACTCCGCCGCCAATTTATTTGAGGCGAAAACCGCCCATTCGAGTTCTGTCCCCCCTTTTTGGCGGCAGATATTGGCCGCTTCGCGCATCAGGGCGCGCCCCACGCCGTTTATTCGCGCCCTTTCATGGACATATAAATCAGCAATGTGCAGGAGTTTTATCGCCCGGTCGACGTCGTATCCGAAGTAATATAAAAGATAACCGATAACCTGCCCGTCGATTTCGACAACTAATCCCGAAAGGGCAGGATTGGGTCCGAAGCCATCGCGCAGATAAGTCCCGGCATCGAACTGGAAATTCGTCGTATCGCCCAGAAGCCGTAAATATACCGCGAACTGCCGGGCCAATTCGCCGATTGCCTCGGCGTCATCGGCCATTGCGGCACGGATTTTCGGATGCCGGGTCGTCATCGCCTTACCAGTTTAGGAAATTTCGGCTAATGAATTGCCGGTTCTAAAGACCGGTGAGTTTACTCTGATCGATTTTGTTGAAAGCATAACTGGCCAGGCGGCGGGCTTCACGGAATCGTGTTTGCGGCCCCGGAGCGCCCAGGACCACGACCGTGGTTTGGTCGCCATCGTTATCTTCCAGAATTGTGGCCAGACAATAATCGGACTCCATGATATACCCGGTTTTCCCGGCCAGGACCCGATATTTGGAAAAGACAAGTTTATTGGTATTGGCTAAATCCCGTTTGCGGACTCTATTATATTTATTGGTGATGGTAATCTGGCAGGTTTTCAGGCTGGTGACTTGGGCCAGGGCCGGATACTGGGCCGCCAGATTGATCAACCGGGCGACATCGGCCGCCGAGGAACTATTGCGTTCGTCCAGGCCGGTCGGCTCAAACATCACGGTATTTTTCAGACCGAGGGCCAACGCCTTTTCATTCATTAAATGAGCAAAATCCTCCGTTTTTTCCTGAACGGAGCGAGCCGCGGCGCGGGCCGCGCGGTTATCGGATATCAAGAGGGCGCCGCGGAGCAAATCCCTGACCGTGACTCTGTCGCCGACCCGAAAGATCGAGCGTGAAGAGGCTCGGGCGTCGTCGGCAGTAATTGTCATAATAGAATCGGGGCGATAGTTATCAAGGATGACCATGGCTGACAGGAGTTTGGAGATTGAGGCCACCGAGCGTATTTTATCGGCATTATAGCAATAAAGGACATTCTGGGTATGATTGTCGATTGCGATGGCTGCCTTAAGGTTCAGCCGCATGCCGCCGCAGAGGTTGCTGTCAGGCAGATCAAAACTGAAGATGGGTTCCTTTTCCAGATTTATGAGGGCCAGGGGAACCGATTGGGACTGGTTATAGATCACATTATGCGTGATTATAACAAAGGCCGCAATGGCCAGGAAACTCCAGATTAAAATCCGGAGGCGAGATCTTCGAGATTTAATCACCCGTGTCTCACCCATTTTACAATCTCGGGAAGAGTCGGCCTTTTTCCGTACATGAGGATGCCGATTCGAAATATTCGCGCGGTTACCCATATTATTAATATATCGGCCAGGGCGGTGATAACTATTCCTATTATGGCCTCAAGAATTATCGGGTTGGACAGGCTGAAAGTCTCCACCCCCATGAAACTCAGGCGCAGAATCATCATGGTGGGGGTAAAAAAGGGTATCAAGGAAAGGACAATGGCGGTCGTGGAATCTGGCTCCTGGATAAAATAACTGGCCAGAATAACCGGAAATATCAAGGACATGGTTATGGGAAAAATAAAATTCTGGGCTTCCTTATCGGTGTTGACAATGGCCCCAATCAGGGCAAAAAGGGAGGAATACATTATATAGCCCAATATCAGGTATACCACGAAAAAGAAGATAAAGACGGGGTTGAAGAGAATCTCGGCGATATCGGCCCTGATATCCAGATTCCCCCGGAAGGCATAAATACCCATTCCGATTACAATCCAAATGGCCACCTGGGTTAGATTGGCCAGGCCCAGGCCAATGATTTTGCTGGCCATCAACTGAAAAGATGAAACCGAAGACACCAGAACTTCCATAATTCGGGAGTTTTTTTCTTCGATTATTGCCCGCATCAGAATTTGACCATATCCGATAACGGTCATGAAAATAATCATGACGAAAATAATGCCGCCCAAATAAACCGTCAGAAAGTCCCGTTCCCGGCCGCCGGGGGCCTTTTCCGATAAAATAACCGAGCGTGTCAGATGAAGAACCGAATCGATACTGACCCCGACTTTGGCCTTCTCCAGGCGTAAACTGGCCACGATATCGGATAAGCGACGCTCAAATCGTCCGCTGGTTCGGAATCCGAAAGATTTGGCCACAATAAAGGCGGTGTCTTTATTTTCGATATCGGGGCTAATAACCAGGTAACTTTTTATTTCTTTGGCCAGAATCAATGAATCCAGGCGGGCTTTCATGGTCGCGATTGAGACCGAATCCAGAGGATCGGGCGTTAATATCTCGGCCACTTCATAGGCCGGGCCGCCGTCATCGAGTTTATACTCGGCCAGTTTTTCCTTGAACTTCTCCCCTATCCCCTGTTTGTCCAAATCAATTATAGCGGTTTTTTCCGTGGTCGCCGATTTTTTGGCCATGAGAAGGGCCGGCACGACTGTTACCAGCACCATAAAAAGAGGCGTCAGAAGGATACCTATCAGGAAAGATTTCTTTTTGACGACTTGATTATATTCGCTTTTAATCAGGATCCATAATTTATTCATAGGGCCGGCTCTTTCCTGGTGAGTTCATCGGGATCAACCCGGGCAATATCGATAAAAATACTGTAAAGCGAAGGCGTCAGCATTTCGAATCGCCGAACCATCAGGCGGTCGGCTATTTCTTTCAGAATAGCCCGGCTATCGGCGGTTTCATTCAATTTCAGTTCCAAGTAATTATTGAATTCCGTCACTTTTTCCACGCCCGGAAGGCTCCGGACAAAGGAAGTATCGCCCTCGGCCTCGACATGGACAGTATTTCTGCCAAAACGGGATTTGATTTCCGCCAGGCGGCCGTCGAGGACCTTTTTCCCTTTATTTATAAGGCAAATATAATCACACAATTTTTCGGCTTGCTCCATTACGTGGGTGGAAAATAAGATAGTGGTCCCGCGGCGTTTTTCTTCGAGGAGGATATTTTTTATCAATTCAATATTGAGGGGATCGAGACCGGAGAAAAGTTCGTCAAGTATGATTAAGTCCGGCTCATGGAGGAGGGTTGTGATGAACTGCAATTTTTGTTGCATGCCTTTGGACAGTTCTTCCACTTTCTTTTTGCGATATTCACCCAGGGACATCTTATCCAGCCAGATCGGAATGCGTTCATTGATAAAATTGCGACTACATCCCTTTATTTCAGCCAGGAGACTGATTATTTCTTCCAGTGTCATTTTCTTGTAAAGACCCCGTTCTTCGGGAAGATACCCCACCTTATTTTTGAAATCCGCGACGGCATTCTGGCCGTTGATCAGGACTTTTCCAGCGTCCGGGGCGATGATATCCATGATCATGCGGATGGTGGTGGTTTTACCGGCTCCATTGGGACCGATAACGCCATAAATGGAACCTTTGGGAACGGATAAGGATAGATTATCGACGGCGATTTTGTCGTCGTAACGTTTGCTTATATTTTCCAGTTTTAAATATTCGTGCATCATCTCTCCATAAAGGGTATAAATTTAGTCGAAGCGTGCGGATGGTCAACAAAAAAACTCATAAATTCAACTTTTGGATCATTTCACGGGCATTTTTAACTGCCTGGCCCAAGTGGCAATTATTGAAAAAAACGTATAGTTTTTGGGCTTTTTCCTTGAGTGCGAACTGCTCAATTTTCTTTTTCCATTCGTCGAGTTCTTCATTGGAATAATTATAATCATACCGAAGTGGGCCGCCCTGCCACCAATGTTCGCTATTACGGCCGTGGAGCCGCAGGTAGGCGGCATCGGTGGTATTGAATAAATCCGGCTTAATCAGTCCCGGTAAGGGCGGTTCATCGACGGCGACATATCCCACGCCGGCGGTTTTGAGGGCGTCATACATCTGACGATTCACCCAACTTTGGTGGCGAAATTCCACGAAAAGGGGGTGCGGAGATAGAACCTCCCGACAGGACTTTATGTATTCAAGGCCGCTTGCGTCGAACTTGAACGAATAAGGGAATTGTGCCAGAACCCCTTTCAGACGGCCGGAGTCTTCCATAGGCTTAAGACAATCCCTGTAAGCGGAGACTTCCTTATCCCAATCCCGGCGTTTATGGGTCATGGCTTGCGGCACCTTGACGACAAATTCGAAACCGTCGGGAACCTTTTTATCGATATTGGCCATCACCCGGGGATGGGGCACCCGATAATAGGTGGAGTTAATTTCGACCGTATTGAAGTGATTTATATAATGGTCGAGCATTTTCCCCTTTTCGATTTTTTCCGGGTAGAATACGCCCCGCCAGTCTTCGAAACTATACCCCGAGGTGCCGACACGGATTTCCATCTTGATAAATAATTTAAGTTAAATCGCCTTTTTTCTGCCTGCAGTCTTCTGAAAACGAATTCGCCCGCATTCGGGGCAGACCCATTTCCGCTTTTTATGAAAAGAACGTTTGAGTTCTTTCATTTTTGTCTTACACCTGGGGCAGGTCATAACATTAAATATATTGATATTTTCGTTGAAATATCCTCAAAAGTTGCCATTCTCCGGCACTGTCCGGCATCTTAACCAAAATTTAAAATTGACATTCGCCCCATTATATCTTAATTCCCTCACATGGATGGCAATTAAATACTAACGAAATCAGGAATAATATGAAAAACACAGGACTAATAAGGGTATCACTTTTGACAGTTGGGTTTCTGGCGGCGCTTATCTTGTGGCAAGGCTGTTCCGAGGGCAAAAAGGACCAGCCAACCGGCCCCATTACCCTGGAATGGTGGCATTTTTGGACCGATCCGGATATCCGCCCGACTATCGAGCAGATGGTGGCCGACTATGAAAAAGCCAATCCCAATGTAAAGATAAAGTTGACGGACCTGACCTGGGCCAACGGCCATGAGAAAATTGTGGTGGCTTTTTCCTCGGGCGCGGCCCCCGACATTGTGGAATTGGGGTCCGACTGGATACCGGAGTTTTCCTTCAATAATCAACTGGCGCCCATTACCGCCGCCGTTCTGGCCGATACCGGCGCCTATTATGGCTGGAATCCGACCATTCACAATAATGATATTTATGCCCACCCGTGGATTATGGGAACCAGAGTTCTGTTTATCAATCGGGGGTTATTAAAACGGACAGCTCTTGATACGAACTTCATTCCCTTGAATTGGCCCGATCTGAAGAAATTATGTTATGCGGTTGATTCTCTTGGCGAAGATATATACGGGTTCGGTTCCAATGCGGCCGAAAAGCATCGGCTTTACAAGAAATTCCTGCCGTTTTTCTGGTCCATGGACGGGGCTATTTTCGGTTACACCGATCGGTTTGCCGGATTTGCCGGTGACCAGGCTTATAAAGCAATGAAGTTTTACAAAGAACTGCATGATAGTTGTTCCCTGGTCGACAGTCAGCGGGGGCTGGAGGATGCTTTCCTGGAGGGCAAAGTCGGTGTCATCATTTCCGGGGATTGGCTTTTAAAGCGAATAAAAAAGGAAAATCGTAATATTGAGATTATAACCACTCTCTTCCCCGGTCCCAAGTATCCCGGAAAATCTTTTTTGGGGGGAGAATACCTTGCCGTCAGCGCCCAATCGCCGCATAAAGAGGAGGCCGCGAAATTTATTCGTTTCATAACTGCCCCCGAAAGACAACTTCAATTCTGCCGGGCCAATTTTTCGGCCAATCCTTCCAGCAAGACGGCTGCCGCCGATAGTTTTTTCATGAGCGACCCCAATCTGCAGACATTCGTCAAACAGATTAATTTATCACAAATGCCGCCCGCCGATCCGCAGTGGGTAAACATTGAAGATTTGATTGAAAAGACTCTGGAGAAAATCCTGTTTGAAAAGGCGCCCATGGCGGAGACATTGTACGAAGCCAACAAGAAGATCCAGGAATACATGGATAAAAATAAATGAAAGGGCGTTCGTCACTTGCCTATTTCTTCGCTTCACCCTGGATAGCCACCTTCGGTATTTTCTGGCTGTTTCCGTTGATTTTTTCTTTATACCTCGGTTTCACCGATTATCGTCTGCTTCGGCCGGAATTCAACTGGATCGGGCTCGATAATTTCACGCGATTATTGGGTGATACGGCTTTCCTGGAATCCCTGATAAACACCTTCATATTTGTTTTTGGGACCATTCCCCTTACGACCGTTATTGCGCTACTATTGGCGCTCCTGATAGAAAGGGGATTCCCCGGCCGGACTCTGTTTCGGGCCGGGTATTTTATGCCCTCGGTGACTTCCCTGGTGGTGGTCGGCCTGATTTTCTCGCATCTTTTTTCACGGGGTGGGTATATTTTTCTCCTGGCGCGTGTCTGCGGATTCGACCCTCCCGAATATGGTTTCCTGCTGTCCAGTCGGACGGCACTTTATTCCATTATGGCCATGGATATCTGGATGTCGGCCGGGTACTATATGCTTTTATTCCTGGCGGGATTAAAGGCCATTCCGATTGAATTGTACGAAGCGGCGGCTTCGTCGGGAGCCGGAAAAATCCGGCAATTTTTCCACATAACTTTACCGCTCTTGAAGCCGGTGGCGTTATTTATCATCGTCATCAACACCATAAAATCATTTCAAATCTTTATCGAAATATTCGTCATGACCCGGGGGCGCTACGGCACTTCGACCGCCGTGTACTTCATATATGAAACCGGTCTTAATCGCTTTGAATTCGGGTATGCCTCGGCCGCTGCCTATATTTTATTTATTATAATTGCCCTGTTTTCTTTAGTTCAATTCCGGCTGTTTCGCAAGGGGCAGATTACGTGAAAATCTTTAAATACATAATCCTGTTTATGGTGCTGGCGGCAATGGTTTTTCCCCTTTTCTGGATGTTTCGTGTCTCATTCTTGCCCCTGGCATCGGATCTGGGATGGACCGATTTGCTATCCGGGAAATGGGATATCGGCGCCTACGGCGATATTATGTCTTCCCTGGGGATGATGCGTTATTTTTTCAACTCGGTCCTGGTCGGGGGAATTGTGGTTTTGGGAAATATTCTCTTTTGCTTCATGAGCGGTTACGCTTTTTCCAGGTACAAATTCATCGGCAAGAATTTCTGGTTTTATTCCATGATAGGCGTGCTCATGATCCCGGCCCATGTTATTATAATCCCCTTATATTTAATGATGCGGCAGACCGGGCTTTATGACACTTACTGGGCGTTGATCCTCCCCTTTCTGGTAAATCCCATGGGTATATTTCTGGTTCGTCAATATGTCGATTCTCTCCCGAGATCGATGGAAGAAGCGGCCCGCATCGACGGCGCCTCGGAATTCACGATTCTTTTTAAGATTATCATGCCCCTCTGCAAACCGGCGCTGGCCGTTTTGGCGATTCAAACCTTTCTGACCAATTGGAATTCTTTTCTTTACCCTTTTATTCTGACCAGTTCGGAAGCGGTCCGGACTCTTCCTGTGGCCTTAGCCCTGTACCAGGGCCACCAGGCCATAGACTGGCCGCATCTGATGGCCGGGTCGTCACTGGCGGTAATTCCGGTTCTGCTGGTTTTCCTGTTTTTCCAGAAACATATTATTTCGGGAATAACTGCGGGAGCGTTGAAGCAGTAAGGGGGCGATTTTTTACCTTGACAGGCGAACTTTTTAAAGCGTAAAATGTTAAATCGAAGATGAAATAAAAGGAAAGGATTAATTATGTGGGTTAAGACTGCCGTGCTTTTTCTGGGACTGGCCGCTTTATTGATTTCCGGGTGCGCCAGTAAGGGGTATGTCAACAAACGAGTGGATGAAACCCGGACCGAGCAGCAGGCCCAGATTGATGAATTGAAGGCCAAGGCGGCTTTGAATACCGATGATATCCAGAAACTACAAACGCTTTCGGCCCAATTGACCGAAAAAACCAATATGGCCCTGAATCAGGCGGCCGGATTCGAAAAATATCAGATTATCTGGGAGGCGACCATATACTACGATTTCGATAGTTTTGAATTGAATCAGGTGGCCAAGGACAACCTGGAGGAGTTGGGAGTTAAAATGACGGATAATCCCCGCGCCTTACTGGAATTGGTCGGCCATACCGATCAGACCGGGCCATCAACTTATAATATTGAATTGGGTCAGAAGCGGGCCGAGGCGGTCAAGAGATACTTGATTGATAACTATGGTGTCGCCTTATACCGCATGTTCACGGTCAGCCAGGGGGAATACAAACCGGTGGCGCTTCCCGATGAAAGAAATGCCCATTCTAAAAATAGACGGGTGGTCCTGAAACTCTGGGGCGAACTTCAATAAGGATTTTCTGAATTATATGATATCCGGGCGGGGAATCCCCCGCCTTTTTTTATTCGAGGATAAATTCCAGGCCGGCGGTTTCAAAGCGATAACGGACGCGCACGGTATCGGGAAAGAACGAAAAGGTCTCGGAATATTGACGAGGTTCCCAGGAACCCGGATCCAAACGCCCGTTGCCGTTTTTATCCATAAAACCGCTCAATATGTATTGGCCGGGCGGCAAGATAACTCGAAAGGAATCGGCCGCAATGGTCCTTTGCAAAGTCAAATTCCCGGCCACATCACGGATTGTCATGATGACATTTCCGACTGATGATTCCGGAGCCTTTCCTGCAATATGCCCGGATATCTCGCCGAGAGAATCCCGGTCAAAAACTCGAAATTGAAAAGACTTAACGGTGTCCCCCAGGGGATTGCCGTTTATGTCAAAAATCCGAGGCATATCCAGGAACATTGAAACGCCGTCGCCCCAGTCCAATCCGGAAAGTATTATCTCCAGTATAAAGGGATTCACCCATTCCGTAAGGGCCGGTTTCACCGTTGTGGAATCGATCAAAAAAGAGATACTTTCCGCAAGGGAATCGGCCGCAGACATCGGCTCCGAAAAGTGGAGCGTGATAAGGCTATCGGTGGGAAAGATGCCTTTATTCTCATGTGAGAATTTTTCCAGCCGTGGCGGGGTTTTATCTCCGGAAAATTTAAATTCGAAAGGCGGACTGACAGGCTCCGGAGTTTTATTAACTCCGGGGAAACCCGAATCCAGTTTCACCTGGTAGCGGCCTTCCGGAGGTATCGGAAAATAAGCATGAATACTGCTTATCCCCTTTTCCCCGGTCTCTTTGATGGCTTTGGCGATGGATATTAATTGCGGGATACTATCGACGGTTTCGAGCCGAATCTTATCGACATGCTCTGCAATCGAGTCGGCCGGTAAGTCGCGGGCGAGACGAACTTTTACCAGGTAATCCAGGGTTAAAGAAGCGGATATTATGGCGGTGCTGCGCGAGGTATCTTCCATGATGAGACTAAAATTAAGGCGAGGGCCCGGGCCGGAGTCAGCGACCGATGCCATTCTATCGGGCATTCCGAAACTTTCCCTGGGGTAATCGAATTTCTGATTTTTATTTTGATCCATAAAAGCCAGAGCGAAGTAATTTCCCGCCGGCAGATATTTGAATTCATATCGGCCGTCGTTTCCGCTTTGCGTCAGGTAAACGGGGAATAAGGAATCATATCGAAAATCCGGGATGTCGTGCATGCGAAACAGCCCCAGGGATACTCCCGAAAGGGGTTGGCCGTCGCGAAAAACCGCGCCCGATAATTCCCCCTGGTCGATTTTCTCACCGGTGGAAAAAGCGAAATTATGGGAATTTGCCAGGGCGTTACCCCGCATATCTTTTATACCTGCCCCGAGAGAGATAATGTAGGTAGTGCTGTCGTCAAAAGTACCCGGCAAAATAATATTCAGAGTCTCCCCGGCCCATTTAAATTCCACCTCTTTTTCCGGGTGAGGCGAAATATGTATCGCACCGGCAATAGTATTACGATCGATATCCTCACTGAAAACGACAGTGATTTTATTATCCGCCGCGACCTTCACGGCGTCGGCCGACGGCACGGTGGCCATGATTTGCGGGGGGGTTTTATCGACAGGTCCGCCCGGAGGCGACGCGATCTTGGCGCAGGCCGATAATATTACGACGGGTATGCCGGCGATACAGAGTAGGATTTTAAGCCGTCGCGACAGATCCTTCACCGGGATAACTTCTCCTTTAATTTTTGATTCTCCGGCGCTCTTTCCAGGGCCTTCTGCCAGAATTTGAAAGCATTGTCATGCTCGCCCAGGGCCCGATAAGTATCGCCGATATGCTCCATGATTATCGGGTCATTATTGATATACTGGTAGGCCTTAAGAAGTTCTTCCAGGGCCCGCTTATAGTTGCCTTCCTGGTATAGAACCCAGCCATAACTATCAATAAAGGCGCCGTTTTCCGGCTCTATTTTTAGGGCTTTTTCGATTAGTTTCCGGGCATAATCAAGTCTGCTCCCACGCTCGGCCAGCATATAACCCAGGTAATTCAAGGATTGTCCATGGTCCGGCTTTATTTTCAGGACCTCTTCGAAAGCGACGATGGCTCGATCATATTCTTTGGCTCTTTCCAGGGCCGCCCCGAGGGAAAACATTAAGACCACCGAATCCGGGGCGCTGCGCATATATTTCAGGCCCTTTTCGAAAGTGCCTATTTCGATGTCGAGCGAATCCATCTTATGGTACACCATGGCCAGGTTCATCCAGCCATCGATAACCGAATCGGCCGAAACCGTCAGGTACTCGAATAATTCCCGCGCCCGGGGAAGATTATCCTGCCGAAAAGAGGTCTGGCCGGCATAGTAATAGGTGATGATATGGCTGTCACCCCGTTCAAACAAATCGCTGAAAACAGAATCGGCCAGGCGCAGCGAATCGAGTTCGAAATATATTACTCCCAGCCTGCGCGCAATACCGATATCGTCGGGAGCCAGGGTTGCCAGTCTTCGGCCGACTTTCTCGGCTTCGACGTATTGCTGATCCTCCTGATAAAAACCGAATAGCCGGTTCAAAACCATGAGATCATCGGGAGCCAATTCCGCCGCATATTCCATGAAGGACTTCCCTTTTTGCCTGTCGCCGCTTTCTTCATAAATGGCCGATAGGCCCAATACCGAACGCAGATTGATGGCCGTGGAGTCACGGTGGAATGATTCATTATAACTTTTAAGAGCTTCTTTGATATAGCCGGCTTTTAATTGAAGATTTCCCAGTTGCTGGTAAGCCTGATAATTATCCGTAAGGCGGGCCACGTTCTGATACCCCCAGATGGCGGAGTCCACATTATCCATTTGCTGATAATAGGCTCCTATAAAATAATAGGCGTTTAAAAGAGTGCTATCGAATTTGACGGCCTCGAGATAAGCCGTAATCGATGAATCATAAACTCCCAGGGCCCTGTAGGAATCGCCCAGAAGACCCCATTCTGAAGCGTCCTTTTCTTTTATTTTATCCAATTGTTTGACGGCCCCGGCGAAATCCTTGAGCATGTACAGCGAGTTGGCGTAGGAATACCGAATCTGCGATGACCGGGGGGCGAGTTCCAAAGCGGCCGCGTATTCTCGAGCCGCGGCATAATATTCCCCCATGGCTTCGAATATTGAGCCATTGATGAAATGATTATAGGTGGCATTATCGATTCGTTCCTGCCGGGCCAGAGACGGATCCGGCACCGCGGGGGCAATTTCCGCCTGAACGGGCGCTTTGATCGTTTTTCCCCCGGAACACGCCAATATCAGGCCCGCAAATAAGAGACAGACAAATATCGGAATCCTGGTAGACATTATTTATTGAATTCCTGCCCTGGCTTAGGAGTTCCCGGTATTTTTAAGTTTTAAAAAGCGGCGTTTGCCTGCCCTTAAAAGCATTCCGTCGGCAACTTCCACTTCCATGTTTTCATCGGTTACTGTTTGACCGTCAATATAAATGCCGCCGCCCTGAATCAAGCGTCGCGCCTCGCCATTACTTTTGGCCAGGCCGGTTTCAGTCAAAAGGCGCACTATCCAGACTTTACCCGTTAAAGCCGAGATATTGAATTCGGGGATATCTTCCGGTATTTCCTTTTTGGAGAAGACTCTTTCGAATTCCTCGCAGGCTTCCTTCCCCGCTTCTCCCGAATGATACATAGAGACAATCTCGACCCCAAGCATCTTCTTCAATGTCATGGGATTATTACTAATATCTTCAAGTTGTGCTTTAATCTCGGTCAGTTTATCGAGTGCGATATCCGTGACCAATTCGAAGTAAGAGTAAATCAGACTATCCGGGATCGACATAATTTTTCCGAACATCTCCCGCGGGGGCTCATCGATACCGATATAATTGCCAATCGACTTGGACATCCGCTGATGTCCATCCAATCCGACCAGAACCGGCAGAGTTAAAATCAGTTGGGGGGTCACGCCGTAATCCTGTTGGATTTCCCGTCCGGTCAAGAGATTGAATTTCTGTTCGGTCGCGCCGATTTCGACATCGGCCTTTATCGCCACCGAATCGTAGGCCTGCATCAAGGGGTAAAACAACTCATGGATCGAAATCGGACTGCCGGATTTATACCTTTTTTCGAAATCGTCACGTTCCAGCATCCGGGCCACGGTAAAGCGGGCTGCCAGTTCCATTATTTCGCGAAAGGTCATTTTCGCGAACCATTCCCCATTAAAGTGAATTTCGGTGCGGGTTTTATCCAGGATTTTAAAAAACTGATTCTGGTAAGTTTCGGCGTTTTTTATTACCTGCTCATAGGTCAATTGCGGTCTGGTCGAAGAGCGACCGGAGGGGTCCCCCACCAATCCGGTATAGTCCCCGATAATCAGGACCACCTGATGTCCCAGGTCCTGGAATTGCTTGAGTTTTCTGATGCCGACGGTATGTCCCAGGTGAATATCGGGCGCAGTCGGGTCAAACCCCTGTTTTACCCGAAGGGGCTTATTTTCGCGAATGGATTTGGCCAGGCGTTCACGGAATTCCTCTTGGGGAAGAATATCGATCGCGCCCCGGCTAAGTATCCGCCATTGTCTTTCAAATTCCTGGCTGGTATTATTCATTTCTTTTTCTTTATCGGTTTAAATACTTTATCCGTTAGGGCATCGTCATTTAAGACAAATTGCAGAATAAATAATTGCCAATCGTTAGGCAAGGTCTAATATTACATCCCGGCCGTCCGAAACGTGTATAAGATGATAAACGGGCCCGGCATTGGGCCGTAAAGGTCTTTTAAACTTGACTATTCGACCGCAATAGGCAATTAATTGAAACTATGAAAATATTTAATCCTGCAAAATTCGTGGACAGCCGCCGGGTAAGATACTCCGGAATAATACTTCTGATTTTATTGGGAATATTCCTGATGATCGTGGGGTACCGCACTTATCGTGTTTATCAGGAAGATCTCCCCTCATTTACCAGCCTGCATAATATCGAACCATCGCTGAAGACCCGGATTTATTCCTCTGACGGAACCCTGCTTCAGGACTTTTACAGCGAAAACAGAGTAATCACGCCTTACAAGCAGATGCCGCGTCACCTGATTGATATGCTCATGGCCGTGGAGGATCGGGAGTTTTTCAATCATTGGGGAGTAAATATCCGTCGGGTGTTCGGAGCCCTGACGATTAATATTACCAATTGGGAAATAGTCCAGGGAGCTTCCACCATTACCCAGCAATTATCGCGCATGGTCTTTCTGGATCGCAAGGAAACACTGGAACGAAAAATCAAGGAAGCCCTGACGGCCGTAAAACTGGAACGAACCTATTCCAAGGAAGAAATAATCCAGATGTATCTCAACCAATATTATTTTGGTTGGGGAGCCTACGGCATATCGGCGGCGGCCCGGGTATATTTCGATAAAAAGCCGGAGGAACTCGACGTCGGCGAGTGCGCCTTTCTGGTGGGGCTTCTCAAGGGGCCCAGCCGGTACTCGGCCAACGTCTTTGAGGATCCGGAAGGGGCACAACGGGTGCGGAATCGATCGCTTTATGCCTATTACGATTGGGGGAGAATTACCCGCGCCCAGTACGACTCCTTGAGCAATATGCCCATGGAGTTTCATCGCCCCACCGAACAATTCGGGCGGGCACCTTATTTCACGGAGGAAATCCGCCTGTATCTTTTGAATAAGTACGGAGAAAAGGCGCTCTATTCCGGCGGGCTCAATGTCATTACGACCCTGGACTGGGATATACAACAAGCGGCCGAATCGGCTCTGGTGCAACAATTGGATTTGGAGCAAGCGCGGATAGAAAACCGCTATCCACCCGACCATCCGTCTTATACTTTGGTACTTCCCGATACGGTCGATAGTTTTGGAAATCCCATTCGGATTTATAAGAAGGTTCAGGGGGCGGTGATATCCATAGAAAACACGACCGGCAATATTCTGGCGTTGGTCGGGGGGCGTTCCTTCCAGGAGTCAAAATGGAACCGGATTACCCAGGCCACGTTAACTCCCGGTTCGGCTTTTAAGCCATTTGTATATACGACCGCCATGGATAACGGGTTTAACCCTTCGGATATTTTCTTTGACAACTCACTTAAATTGGAAATTCCCGGAGCCCCGGATTGGCGCCCCCATAATTTCGATAATGAATTCATGGGTGAAATGACGTTGCGAAAAGGATTAGCGCTTTCCCGTAATCTTATCGCCATCAAGCTCCTCCTGCGCCTGGGACCGGAGCAGGTGATCTTTTACGCGCAAAAGATGGGAATTACCACGCCTTTGAGGGCCAATCCCTCCCTGGCTATCGGAACCAGCGAAGTCAAGCCGATCGAATTGACTTCGGCCTATACCGTTTTCCCCAATGGGGGAATAAAAATCCCGTATCGCTTTATATTAAAAGTCATGGATCGTTACGGCAATATCCTGGAAGACAACAGCAACATACAAAAAGAGGAAGTTCTCTCGGCGCAGACAGCCTATATCATGGTGAATCTGCTGCAATCGGTGGTGGATGAAGGCACCGGCCGCAATGCCAGGAATCTCGGATTTTCCCGGCCAGCCGGCGGCAAGACCGGGACCTCGGATTCATTCTGCGATAATTGGTTTCAGGGATTTACGCCGCAAATTACGACCGGGGTATGGGTCGGTTTTGATGATAAGACGTCTTTGGGGGAAAATCAGACCGGCTCGGCCAATGCCGTGCCCATTTGGACCAAGGTTATGATAGCGGCCCACAGCACTCTTCCCATAATGGATTTTGAGATTCCGGACGGGATCACCTTTTTGGATATCTGCCTGGAGTCGGGGAAATTAGCCACGGACAGGTGCAGTAAAGTGGCCCGGGAGGTTTACCGCACGACCGCGGCTCCCACGGAAACCTGCCCGCTTCATCCCTCGGCCGGTCTTTATGTCAGGCCGGGTTCTCCATCCGATAGATATGGCAATCCCGAGGATTCGTCCGATGTCTATCATTTTTGATAAACGATGGAAAAGGATTATTGATAAATCGTGGGACTTCGATATACTTACATCTTGACACCGAAGCGGTCGCTTTATTAATTAGGACTACCTGCCGGAGTGGTGAAATTGGTAGACGCAGGGGACTCAAAATCCCCCGATGGCAACATCATGTCGGTTCGATTCCGACCTCCGGCATTTAAATAAAAAAGCCCCGAAGGGCTTTTTTTGATTCAGGCATCATTTTAAAGATTTCGTCAGGAATAACCGGCCGACAAAGAGTCTTCCCTACACTCATCCCGCCAGTCATGGATTACTTCAATAATACCATCTTTCGGGCCAGGCTGAAAGAACCGGCCCGGAGTCGATAGAAGTAAATTCCGGTTGAAACCGTCGCTCCCGAATTGTCACGGCCATCCCAGATGACTTCGTGGCGGCCGACCTCGAGGATATCGTCAATCAACACGGCCACTTCCTGCCCCAGGAGGTTACATATTTCCAGGCGGACCGCCTGGCGATGGGGTAACTGGAAGGCAATAGTGGTGGCCGGATTGAAAGGATTGGGATAGTTTTGTTCAAGACGAAAATCCGACGGCAATTCGGCCCGGGGTTCGTCTCCGATATCGGTTGGGGTGCAGCCGACCGGGAGAGCCCCGATGAGTTCGCCGCAGGCATTATTGGCCGGTGCGCAGGGAGAATTCTCCGTCAGGCGGAAATTGGAGAAATCGGGATCGCAAAAGAGCGGGTCCTCTGAAAAATTGCCGTTGAGCCCTGCCTGGGCGGCGATACAACCGTTCCAATCGCCCCCGACATTGCCGAAAATATCGGTACAGGAAAGCGACGGAGAATTAGAGCCGTTATAACAATAGACGGCTTCTCCCTGTCCGCTAAAAGCCAGAATACTATTGGAAATCTGCGGATTGGCCGACTCCAGATAAAATATCCCGCCGCCGCTGGTGCCGTTTATCAGGGAATTATCGAAAAAGGTACTGTTCTCGATTATGCCGCCGGAATATTGCATGGCTACGGCGCCGCCGTATGAACCGGCTTGATTGCCGACAAAAAGGCATCCTTCAATCTGTGGCGCGGACTGCGCCATAAAAACGGCCCCACCGTAAGAACCACCCTCATTATTTTCAAAAACACAATTGACAATTTGTGGTTGCGAGAGGGAGCTGTATATCGCCCCTCCATAAATATGTCCGACATTATTTCGGAAAGTGCAGTCGACTATAGTCGGAGTTGAAATCCGGCGGCAGGTGAGTCCGGCGCCGCCCCGGGCGGCTTCGTTATTTTCGATTATGCATTCCTGTATCCGGGGTGAGGCGCCATCGCAGAAGATACCGGCCCCGACCGAATCGGAATATCCGCCCCGTATGGTGAAGCCCTGCAGGATAGATGATCCCGTTTCCCCGTTCCGGAAAATGAAAGCCCGGCATCCGTCCTGAGCCGTACCTTCACAATCGATAATCGTCGCCGAAGCCCCCTCGGCTGACATCAGCGTCACGGCTTTGCCCGTAAAATCAATATTGCGGTTATCGCTTCCGGTATAATTCCCCGGTTCCACCATAATGGTGTCACCGGCCGAAGATATATTCAACGCATGTTTAATGGAAGCAAAAGGATGTTCCTCATCGCCGGGATTATTATTGTCCCCGGACTCGGATACATACCAGACCGGCCCGGCATATGCCAGTATGGTAATGGTTTGCAAGCATTGGGCGGTATTTCCGCAGGCATCGGAGATTGTCCAGGTACGTGTGATATTATATTCATCGCCGGCATCGATATATGAAATCGAAGGATTATCATCGCAATTGTCGACCGCGGTAGCCATCCCGGTATTGGACGGATCAGTTGATTGGCCAAAAGCAATAGTGATATCCTCGGGACACTGGGTCAGCGGCGCAATATCATCCATAATCGTTATGATCTGAAGACACTGATTTTCATTGCCAAACTCATCCGACGCTGTCCAGGTACGCGATATCGTGCTTTCCTGCGGGCAGGTCCCGGCCGAAACGGCATCGGCATAGGTAAGGGTTATCGAAGAGGAACAATCATCCGTTACCGTTGCCGTACCGGTAAACGACGGGTCGGTGGCTTCATTGCAGGCAATAGTAATATCACTCGGACAAGAAATTTGCGGCGGGGTGGTGTCTTCAATGGTAATCGTCTGAAGACACTGCGAAAAATTGCCGCAGGCATCGGAGGCCGTCCAGGTTCGGCTAATCACATTATTCTGAATTAAATCCGAATAGGTGACTGACGGCGACAGGTCGCAATTATCCAGCGCCGTGGCCGATCCCGTTACGGCCGGAAGAGTTGAGGAAGCGCAGTCGACAGTAATATCGCCCGGACAGGTTATCTGTGGTCCGATTTCATCAATGACGGTAATGGTCTGGTCGCAGAAAGATGAATTGCCGTCGTCATCTTCGGCGACCCAGGTGCGGACAATGATTTTCTCTTGGGGACAACCACCAGCGGTGATGATATCACTGTACGTAATCATCGGTTCCGGATCGTTATCATCCTTGGCCGTGGCAAAGCCGGTATGGGACGGATCGGTCGATTCCTGGCAGGCGATGATTAAATCGCCGGGGCAGGTGATTTCCGGGTCGCCCGAGCCCTGAATATCGATCGTTTGTGTGCACTGTTGAAAATTTCCGCAATCATCGGTTGCCACCCAGGTGCGGGAAATTATGCCCGCATTCGAAATATCGCTGTAAGTTATTACCGGTGCATTGTCACAATTATCAATGGCCGTGGCGAATCCGGTCACTTCGGGCGCAGTTGAGGACCCAAAAGGAACCGTGATGTTGTCGGGACAGGTAATTACCGGCGCCATATCGTCGGCCACGGTAATATACTGAAGGCAGGTACTGATATTGCCGTCGAGATCTTCCGCCTGCCAGGTGCGGGTAATGACAAATTCCTGGGGACAGGCGCCACCCGCGACGGCATCGACATAAATAATCGAAGGGGTCGGATCATTGTCGTCCGTGGCGGTCGCGGTTCCGGTAATGTCCGGAGCCGAGGATTGGTCACAGGCGACGGTAATATCGGCCGGACAGGTAATAATCGGGTCGGCGGACCCTTCAATCGTGATTATTTGGATACACTGCCCGCTATTGCCGCAATGATCGGCGGCGGTCCAAGTGCGGGTGATGATCCCACCGCTCACGATATCGCTGAAGGTAATGATCGGCGCGGCATCGCAATTGTCAATGGCGGTGGCAAACCCCGTCGCTGACGGCTCGGTCGAGGCACCATAAGGAATGGTGATATCTTCGGGGCAGGTTATGGCGGGAGACAGATCATCTGTTATCGATATATTCTGGATGCAAGTACTCACATTTCCATCGATATCTTCCGCCCGCCAGGTGCGGGTAATGACAAATTCCTGGGGGCAGCCACCGGCGACAACTTCGTCCGAATAAGTAATAACCGGATTGGGGTCGTTATCATCCGTGGCAGTCGCAATGCCGGTATTGACAGGCTCGGTGGAAGCGCCACAGGCGATTATAACATCGACAGGGCAGGTGATGACGGGATCGGCGGAGCCTTCAATGGTAATCGTCTGCGTGCATTGCACGGTATTACCGCAGGGATCGGCGCCGGTCCAGGTCCGGGTAATTATATTTCCGGATATGGCATCGGTGTAAGAGACGATGGCCGGGCCGCCGCAGTTGTCCATACCGGAGGCTGTTCCGGTCACGGAAGGAGCAGTCGACGACCCAAAAGGCACTATTATATCAGCCGGACAGGTTAAAGACGGCGCCACTTCATCGGTTATATGAATGACCTGGGCGCAAGAAACGGTGTTGCCGGCATCATCGGTGGCATGCCAGGTACGGGTGAGAAAGACTTCCTGCATGCAGTCGCCTTCGACGTAGACATCATCATTAGTAATAATGGGGTCAGGATCGATGTCGTCCGTGGCGGTGGCTTCGCCCGTTTCGTGCGGCGTCCAATCTTCGGTGCACGGAACCGCGACATCCGCCGGACAGGTAATTTGGGGCGGGGTCACATCGATAAAAGTTATTATTTGAGCACAGGTCAGGATATTGCCGCAGGCATCTTCCGCGGACCAGGTGCGAGTAATAACATTTTCGGCGGTGACATCGGTGTAAGAAACAACCGGCGTGGGATCGCAATTATCCACGGCGGCGGCCGTGCCCGTATTGGCGGGATCGGTTGGAGAGCCGAAGGGGATATTGATATCCTCGGGACAGGTCAGAACCGGGGCGATATCGTCCGCGACAGTAATAATCTGCGTGCATTGGGAGCTGTTCCCGGATTCATCGGTGGCCGTCCAGAGCCGGGTAATAATTTTTTCCTGGGGACAGGTCCCCGGCGTTTCCGTATCGGAAAAGGTTATCTCCGGGCTGGGATCGTCGTCATCCACGGCCGTGGCCTGGCCGGTCTGGGAGGGATCGGTGGCTACGCCACAAGCGACTACAATATCGGCCGGGCAGGTAATTACCGGGTCGCTGAAGCCTAAATGCGTGACGGTAACAATATCGGAATGGGGACCGAAATTCCCACCGTTATTTTGCGGGATAATGATATAATCATAGGTCGCATTTAAGGTCACCGAGTTATCGACATATTGCCCGCCGGAAATGCCGGTATTGCCCAAATCGCCGGTGGGATCATCGATACGGAAAAAGGAGCCCTCGGATGGGTATACCCGGCGGTAGATATGATACGTTATTCCGACGACGGCATCCCAGGTAATGGTTACGGTGGTTTGCGTCGAGGACCCCCCGGTGAGATTTAGGGGTTTGGCCGGCCAGGTAACCGGGGCAAGAGTTATATCTTCCTGCTGAATGGACTGGTTGGATATCGTACCGGTTAGAGTAAGTCCTTCGCCATTGGTGAAATTAAAGAAATGATAATCGAAACGATCCCCCGCACCGGGAGGCGGTAAATAGTTGGTAAAATTATCAAACCAAAAACCTTCGTCATATCCGGAACCAATACAGGATTCCACCTTAATTTCATTGTCGGTGTTCTCAACATATCCGAAAAAGTTTAATTGCCCTGGTTGTGGATGGGTAACCCCATCGGAATTCAATACATTGCCGAAAATACTTCCCTGGGCGAAGGCCGCCTGGGCCAAGAACAAACTGGATAAGACAATCAGGATTATTTTAGTTGGGTTATATTTTCCCATATTTAACCTGCCGGGCTGGGGTTGGTCGAAATCCGTTATATCCTCGAATTTAGAGGGTTTTCCAGACAATATTCGAGCAAAAACCCTGCCGTCCGAAAACCCGATAATTCCTGGATTATTTCCATCTAAATATATCTAAACTGCATACGCTTTGTCAAGTCGCCGTGTATATTACATTATTGATTAAGCTATTGATTGAGTAAATTTTTGCAGATTTGCTGAATAACAACAACATTCGAAATAAATTGAATAATTTTGCCCGGATTAACGTCTAAAATATTAGCCCTCATTTCCGGGATAGCCCTCGCCCCCCGGAAACCTATCAATATGGGATATTTTGGCAAAGATTAAATTATCGGAGGATTGATGAAGAAATCTGTTATAAAACTATTGGGGGCCCTGACTTTGATAACCGTCTCAACCTATTCGCAGGGTCTTCCCCCTTATTTCGATCTCCGGAATTATCAGGGGCAAAATTACGTTTCACCGGTTAAAAACCAGGAAGGCGGGACGTGCTGGATTTTCGCCACCATGGCATCTCTGGAAAGTAATTTGTTAATAAACGGCGAATGGGCCGCCCAAGGCGAGAGTGGCTCCCCGGATCTGGCTGAATACCATCTGGATTGGTGGAATGGGTTTAACCAGTACTATAATGAGGATATAAACCCGCCTTCGGGGAACGGCCTTGCGGTTCACGGCGGCGGTGATTGTCTCATCGCCACCGCCTACTTTTCGCGGGGCGAGGGCGCTGTCAGGGATATTGACGGCCAGTCTTTTTATACGCCTCCGACCCGGAAATCTCCTTCCTATCACTATTATTTTCCTCGCCATGTCGAATGGCTGACGGCCGGGCCCGATCTGGAGCGTATCGACGAAATCAAGAATGCCTTAATGACGCACGGGGCTATTACTACGGCTATCCATTTTGAAGAAGATTTAATGTCCGATTATATGCATTACCAGCCGCCCGACGACCCCCGCCTCACCAACCACGCGGTCGCCATTATCGGCTGGGATGATAATCTGAACACTCCGGCTCCTCAACCAGGGGCCTGGCTATGTAAAAATAGTTTCGGAATCAGCTGGGGGATACGCGGATACTTCTGGGTTTCTTATTACGACAAGTATTGCGGTCAGCATCCCACAGAAGGGGCGATTTCCTTTTACGACATCGAGCCGATGCAATACGACAAGGTTTATTCCTACGATTATCACGGCTGGCGGGATACCAAAACCGATTGCGAGGCCGTTTTCGCCGCTTTCACCGCCCAGGGTTCTATCAGCGGTTCGGAAAAACTGGAGGCGGTGGGCTTTTACACGGCCGTCGACAGCGTCAATTATGTCGCTAAAATCTTCAGCTCGTTCAACGGCAAAGAACTGGAGAACGAGGTTTCGTCCGTTTCCGGTTATATAGAACACAAGGGATATCACACTGTTAATTTAACCCAGCCGTTACAACTTTTGGCGACCGACAAATTCTATGTTTATCTCCAATTATCCGACGGCGGGTATGCTTATGACAGGACTTCGGATATCGAGATTACTCTGGGCGAAAAATACCAGGCCACGGTTGTTTCCACGACATGGCCGGAGCAAACTTATTTCTTCTATGACCTGGACTGGCATGATTTGGCTTTTGTCGATACTTCCGCCAGTTTTTGTCTTAAGGGATACAGCAAAATCGATAACGACGCCGACGGCATTAATGACATTCTCGATAACTGCCCCGATGAATTTAATGAAGACCAGGCCGATTCCGACGGGGACCGGCTGGGCGATATCTGCGATCCCTGCCCGAACGACGTCCTGAATGACGTCGATGCCGACGGGGTTTGCGGTGATATCGATAACTGCCCCGAGTATCCCAATCCCAACCAGGATGATAACGACAATGACGGTATCGGCAATTCCTGCGATAATTGCTACGGGCATTATAATCCCGACCAGTTGGATTCGGACGGCGACGGCGCCGGGGACCTTTGCGATGAATGCCCTTATGATCCGGACGACGATATCGACTATGACGGCGTCTGCGGCGATGTCGATAATTGCCCGGATGAATTTAATCCCGAACAGGATGATTCCAACGGGGATGGTGTCGGCGACGTTTGCGAACCGCACCATGTTTTGAGCACGGTGCCTTTGCCGAACCGGGCGGATATTTCCCCGCAAATTTCAATGCAGGCTGTTTATGACAATGCGCTTGATGACGACGCCATCGGCAGCACCGAAATCCTGGCCTGCGGATTCCTTTCGGGTATCCATGAAAATGCCGTGCAGTATGATCCGGCTTTACGGCAATTAAGCATCACTCCGGTCAGTCCCTTCCTTGCGGGCGAAAGAGTGGAAATAGTCCTCTCGACGGCCATGGGACTTTTAAACTCCAGCTATTCCTGGAGTTTTGACATAGAAACGAAGCCGTCGGAGACGTCTTTTGAACCGCCCTTTGCCTATCTTGCATCCCCCGAGGCACCGTTCGCGGTCCTGGCCTCGGAATTAAACGGCGATGGCCGGGTTGATTTAATTATCTCCGGGTTCGAATCCGACCAGGTTTGGATATTATATAATAATGGCAACGGGGAATTTAATTCGCCGCTTGCACTTAGTACCGCCAGCGGCCCCCTGGGGTTGGCGGCCGGAGATTTTGACCGCGACGGATGGGTGGATTTGGCCTGCGTGAATCAAAATGCGGCGTCGTTATCCGTCTATAAGAATTCCGGAAGCGGCTTCGATCTGGTTGCCAATCTGGAAACGGGCGACAGCCCTCTGGAAATTAAAGCCGCGGACCTGAATGGCGATGGTCATCTGGATCTGGCCACGGCTGATTTCGGTCCTTCCTTCGGAATCGGGCAATACAGTATTTTCCTCAATAACGGCGACGGATCCTTCCAGCCTCGAAATAATTATATTGCGATCACCCGGGTATCGTCGTTCACGCTGGGTGATTTTGACAATGACGGCGATATTGACCTGGCCGGCGGCGATCTAAATAATGACACAATTATGGTGTATTACAATAATCGCCAGGGATATCTCGGCGCCCGGCGATTGTTTGATGCGGGCATGTATCCGGTGGCTATTACTTCTGGAGATTTTGACGGGGACGGCGATATTGATCTGGCCACAGCCAATCAATTGGGGAATTCCGTTTCGATTTTGTTCAATAACGGCAAGGGGCGCTTTCTGTCGAACGATGAGTATCCGGTCGGGCAATCACCGGCGGCGGTGACGCGGGGTGATTTCGACGGTGACGGCGATCTCGATATTGCCGCCCTCAATCGCGCTTCCGGAACGCTAACCCTGCTGGAAAATACGGGCGGCGGGGAATTCCTGGCCCAGCCCGGGCGGTATCTCGGTGCGGAACCGGCCTCCCTGGTGGCCGCGGATTTTGACGGCGATGAAACCCTGGATCTGGCGGTCGCCCTGAAGGCGCAAAATCAGGCCGCCGTACTTCTGAATAAGGTGAGTACCGATATCGCCGGCGACGATATGGCGAATTTGCCGGATGTCTTTCGCCTGGAACAGAACTATCCCAATCCCTTTAATCCGGCCACGACCATAATCTTTAATTTGCCGTCGCGAGCCGAGGTTTCTCTGGATATTTACGATATCCTGGGACGCAGGATCCGGACGTTGGCAGGCGAATCTATGGAGGCTGGAGAGCATACCATCAACTGGGATGGTCAGGATAATTCCGGACATCCGGCTGCATCGGGAATTTATTTCTATCGCCTGAAAGCCGGGAATTTTATCGCCAGCCGGAAGATGCTCTTGCTGAAGTGAAGAATTATTGCCGAAGTAAACGCTGTCAGGTAGCCATATCCTGACAGCGTTTTAATTTTGGCGACACATTTTATCCGGGAAAAGTAGACAATCGTTATTTCCGCAGTCTTTCCACGACCTGCGCCACGGAGTCGACATCGTTCATCACGAAAAAGTGAATACACTTAACGCCGGCTTCAATTAGTTCCCGGCTCTGTTTGACGGCCCAGCGGATGCCGATTTCCGCGGCCCATGGCGGATTTTGCTCCATTTCATCGCCCAGTTCATCCGGGACATTGACATAAAAACGGCTGGGAATACGGGATAATTGTTTATGGCTGTACAGGACTTTTAATCCCGGAATTATGGGAACGTTAATACCGGCCGCCCGGCAATTGCCGACGAACTCAAAATATTTTTTGTTATCGAAAAACATCTGGGTGACGATATAGTCGGCTCCGGCATCGACCTTGGCCTTTAGATGCCGCAGATCGGTCTTCAAATTGGGGGCTTCCACGTGTTTTTCCGGATAGCCGCCGACACCGATACAGACCGGGATAGGGTCGCAATTATCCACGCAATCCAGGTACTTTCCCCGGCGCAGTTCATTTAACTGGCCGACCAATTCCACGGCATGATCATTTATGGCTCTTCCCTTTTCCGGGGGAAGGGTATAGCCGGTGTCGTCGCCCCGGATAGCCAGGACATTATGTATCCCCAGAAAATTCAACTCAATCATGGCATCTTCGGTTTTTTCGCTATCGAACCCCCGGCAGAGAATATGCGGAACGGTATCGATATCGTAGCGATTCTGGATAATCCCGCAAATGCTGATGGTCCCGGGACGCTTATTTTTCACCCGGCGGGTAATTTGCCCCTGGGGATTTTCTTCATAGACAATTTCCGAAGCGTGGCTGGTGACATCTATAAAAGGCGGCTCGAAGGGGATCAGTCTTTCAACGATATCCAGAATCTGGCGGGCGCTGGAGCCTCGTCGCGGAGGGATAATTTCATAACTGAACAGAGGCCTGGCGGCTTTTTCGAGATGTTCGACAACATACATAATAGTCTGTCCCGGACTAACCGTTTGTCTCAAGACGCGCCGGTTTTATCACTCCCGGCTCATAGGCCAGATATGGATTCAGCCATCTTTCTATATCGGCAGGCGGCCTATTTTTCCTCTGTGCGTAATCCTGAATCTGGTCTTTATCGATCAGGCCGACCGCGAAATATTTTGCCCGGGGATGAGAAAAATACCATCCGCAGACCGATGCCGCGGGAATCATGGCAAAACTTTCCGTCAGACTGATTCCGATGCTTTTTTCCACATCGAGCAATTTAAACAGGGGGCCCTTTTCGGTATGATCGGGACAGGCGGGATAGCCCGGGGCGGGGCGAATGCCCTGGAACTTTTCTCTTAATAATTGTTCCTGGCCGAGATTCTCATGGGCGGCGTATCCCCAGAACTCTTTTCTGACCCGCTCGTGCATTTTTTCAGCCAAGGCTTCGGCCAATCGATCCGCGAGCGCCCGGGTCATGATAATATTATAATCATCATGACGATCCTTCAGATTGCGGCAATAATCTTCGACACCGAATCCGGCCGATACGGCAAAAACGCCGATATAGTCGGCTATTCCGGTTTCCAGAGGAGCGATAAAATCGCTCAAACAGGGACAGGGGCTGGCTTCGCCGGATATTTCCTGCCTTCTCAAATGATGCGCCCGCAAAATTACATGGTGCCGGGAATCATCGCGAAATAAATCGATATCATCGCCGACTGCATTAGCCTGGAAAAACCCGATAACCGCCCGCACCTTGATTATTGCCTGCGATTCCAATTTGTCCAATAATTCCCTGGCATCTTTGAGTAGAATCTCGGTTTGGGCATCGATATTATCCGAATCGGTACGGAAAGGTGTATGTCGGGGAATATTCCAGGCGCGCAAAAACATCCGCCAATCGATATAAGGAATTAAGTCAGCCAGGGGGTAATTTTCGAAAACTTTGGCACCGAGAAATGACGGTCGCGGCGGAACATATCCGGTCCATCCCGGGTCGATCTTCTGTCGGCGGGCTTCAGCCAAAGGCATAATTCCGGTGGCGGCTTTTTTATCGAGATGTTTCCGGGCCGTTTCGGCATATTCCTGTTTGAGCGATTCAAGAAACTTTTCCCTTTGCCCCGTACCAAACAGATTATTGACGATCCCCACCGCCCGCGAGGCATCCGGCACAAAAGCCACGGGGCCATGGTAGGCCGGGGCAATTTTAAGGGCGGTATGTTTTTTGGAGGTCGTAGCGCCTCCGATGAGGAGTGGAATACTGATGCCCTGTTTTTCCATCTCGGCCGCCACGCTTATCATTTCATCGAGAGAAGGCGTGATCAAGCCGCTTAAGCCGATCATATCGGCCTTTTCTTCCCGTGCCGCGTCGAGTATTTTATCGCCGGGGACCATTACACCCAAATCCAAAATATCAAAATTATTACAGCTCAAAACCACGCCGACGATATTCTTGCCGATGTCATGAATATCTCCCTTTACCGTGGCCAGGATTATTTTCCCTTTGCTTTTTCCCGACAGGGCCCGTTGTTGTTCCAGGTACGGGGTCAAGACGGCCACCGCTTTTTTCATCACCCGGGCGCTTTTTACCACCTGCGGCAAAAACATCTTTCCCGAGCCGAACAGGTCGCCCACGATGTTCATCCCTGCCATCAAAGGTCCTTCGATGACCTTCACTGGATCGCCGATTTCCCGATGAACCTGCTCCGTATCCTCTATTATGTACTTATCTATGCCATGAACCAGGGCGTGGGATAAACGGTCCATCGCGGGCAATCCCCGCCAGGACAGGTCTTCCTTTTTTTCCCGGGATTTGCCCTTGATCGTCCCCGCCAGGTCCAGCAGTCTTTCAGCGGCGTCAGGCCGCCGATTCAAGACAACATCCTCGACCGCGTCGCGCAACTCGCCGGGGATTTGGTCATAAATGGGAAGTTGCCCGGCATTGACAATGGCCATATCCATCCCGGCCTTAATGGCATGATATAAAAACACGACATGCATGGCTTCGCGGATGGTATCATTGCCGCGGAACGAAAAAGAAAGGTTGCTCACGCCGCCGCTGACCAGGACATGGGGGAACAGATTTTTTATTCGACGGCAGGCCTCAAGATAGGCGACCGCGTAATTATTGTGTTCTTCGATACCGGTGGCGACAGCAAAGACGTTGGGGTCGAAAATTAAATTTTCAGGCGCAAAGCCAACCTTTTGAGTCAATATATAATAACTGCGTTCGAAAATTTCTATTTTGCGTTCCGGCGTTTCGGCCTGGCCTTTTTCATCGATGGCCATGACAATAATAGCGGCGCCATAGCGGCGAATAAGTTCCGCCCGGCGAATAAACTCCTCTTCCCCGTCCTTCAGACTTATGGAATTGACCACGCCCTTGCCGGGCAGACACTTCAAGCCCGATTCTATAATTTCCCACCGCGAACTGTCAATGACAAACGGACGACAGGCAATGTCCGGCTCGGCGATAAGCAGATTGAGAAACCGAGTCATGGCGGCCGGGCCGTCGAGGAGCGCATCATCCATATTAATATCCAGCATTTGAGCGCCGTTTTCGACTTGGCGGCGGGCCACTTCTACCGCCTCCTCGAATTTTTCCTCGAGGATCAGTTTTTTGAATCTACTCGATCCGGAAACATTACAGCGTTCGCCAATGTTGACGAACAAAGAATCCGGTCGAATCACCACCGGTTCGGTGCCGCTTAATCGACACCAGGGATTTATTCCCGGCACACGGCGCGGAGGAAGCCCGGCGATGGCCCCGGCAATGGCCCTTATATGATTCGGGGTTGTGCCGCAACATCCGCCCACGATGTTGACCAGGCCACTTTCCGCGAATTCGCGGATAATTCCGGCCATATAGTCAGGAGATTCTTCGTACTTGCCAAACTCGTTGGGAAGCCCCGCGTTGGGGTAAACTGCCACATGAGTATCCGCCTTTTCCGCCAATTCCTTTATATGAGACCGTAAGGTACCGGCACCGAAGGAACAATTAAGGCCGACAACCAGAGGGAGGGCGTGACGAACCGATATCCAGAAAGCCTCCACTGTCTGCCCATTGAGATTACGGCCGCTGCGGTCGGTGATGGTTCCGGAAATCCAGAGCGGAAGATTAATCTTCTTTTCATCAAAGACTTTAAGGGCGGCAAATATGGCCGCTTTGGCGTTCAGAGTATCGAAAATGGTTTCAATAAGGAGTATATCCGCCCCGCCGTCGACCAACCCCCGAATCTGCTCGGCATATGATTGGGAAAGAGCGTCAAAGGTAATATTGCGAAGTCCGGGACGATTGACATCAGGCGAAAGAGAGGCCGTGCGATTGGTCGGCCCGATAGATCCGGCCACGAAACGCGGCCTGGAGGGGGTCGAAAAGCCGTCAGCCGCTTTCCGTGCGATTCCGGCTCCGGCCAGATTTATCTGATATGCCAGGTTACCGAGGCCATAATCCGCTTGGGAAATGGAACTGCCATTGAAGGTGTTGGTCTCTATTATATCGGCCCCGGCCTCCAGATAAGCCGTATGTATTTGTTCAATGATATCGGGTTGGGCCAGGCAGAGAATATCATTATTGCCTCTCAAGGACTTGTCATGGTCGGCCAGGTGGCGGCCACGAAAATCCTCTTCTTTCAGGCCATAACCCTGGATCATCGTCCCCATGGCACCATCGAGAACGAGAATTCTTTTTTCCAATTCCGTCCGGAAAAGCCCATCCTGGGGAATGTGCCCTGTCATATTCGTTTTCGCCCGCCGTTATATTTCATATATGTTTATCGGCCGTTTCTTCGATTGACTGCGAATAACATATAAGCCGGGGAATAACCATGAATGGAATTTAGATATCCGGATAATTGGGGTCAACTTATAATATTTTTTCCGATTTTGAGTAAAATATGGCCTTTCCCATTGCGCCCGGCATTTAAATTAAGCATGTTGGGCGAATTATGAATTTAAAACCCTCTTTTATTCGAAAGGAATAGGCCATGCGCCAAATTCTCCCAGGTTTTGTTGTTATCCTGGTGGCCACTGCGATCTTTTTCGGTTGCACAAGCGAGCCTCAAATCAAGGCCGGCGATACGGTAAAATTAAAGTATACCGCCCGTGATGGCGACGGATCTTATCTCGATTCCTCTCTGGCTAATGAGCCGCTGGAACTGACTCTCGGCCAGGGTCAGATATTTCCCAGCCTGGAAAACAAACTGATCGGTTTGAAAATCGGCGATACCGCCAATATTATTTTACCCCCCGATAGCGCCTTTGGCCCCGTTCGTCCCGACCTGATGGGAAGACTTCCGAAGGGGAATTTCCCGGATACGTTTGCTCTGGAAATAGGCCGTTCGTTCAGCATCAACACCCCCAACGGCCCTTTGTTTGCAGTAATTAAAGGCATCGAAGAGGATTCCGTTTTGGTCGATGTCAACCACCCGATGGCCGGAAAAACGTTAATATATGATGTTAAAGTTTTGGAAATAACGAGTTCCGATACGGCCAAGAGCGAATAATTCCGCGGTTGCCTTTAAAAGCCATAGTCAAAGCGGCTCCGCCTTCCCGGGAAGCCGCTTTAATCATGTTCAATATTTTCTGTTGTTATACTATAAGTTAATAACTATATATAAAGTATTACTTTATATACCCAGGCCGACACCAAGGCTAAATTCAAGACCAATCAAAACCCAATTGATGACACCTCGGGAATAGGGGCGACTTTTTCAGGGCGTAATTGTCACCGGCATGCCCATCATGGGCCAAATAAACTTGACGAATACCGCCAGGACAATCATAAGAATTATCGAGGCGGGAATTCCCGCCACAAAAAACTGCCCCGGGGTGAATTGCCGGCTTTCATAAGCCATGGCATTGGGCGCGGCGCCTATAAGCAGTAGAAAGGGCATTCCGGCCGTAGCCAGTGAGGAAAATATAATAACCTCCGGGGCAACTCCCAGATAGGGCGCAATTACCAAAGCGACCGGCATGGAAATGGCAATAGCGGCCACGTTCATAATGAAATTAGTCATAATCAATACAAAAAAGGCAATCCCAATAACGAAAAGAAACCACCCGGCATTTTGCAGATATCCCAGCCATTGAACCGCCAGCCAGCTGGCAGCGCCGGTCTGCCAGAGACAGAAACCGATACTCATTGCCCCCCCGAAAAGCAACACGATATTCCAAGGGATTTTTTCCAGGTCGTCAATAGTCAAAATCTTGAAGATAAAAAATAGGAGGGTCGCCACCAGCATAATGGCCGTCTTATCGATTTTTGCCAAGAAGGGGATGAAAGACCGAAGACTTAAGCTAATTAAAACAGCGGCCACGATAATTAGTGTCAGAATCTCGACTTTGGTCATTCCCCCCAGATTTTTATTTAAAATAGCCACTCGCTCTCGTAAACCGGGAATCACTTTGTGTTCCGGTTTAAACAAGACCATGGTTAGCCCCCAAAGAATGAACACCATAATAATGCCGATCGGCATCATATAATATGAGAGTTCAAAAAAGCCTATCTCACGGCCCGATATGTCGCGAAAAAAGCCTACGGCGACGGCGCCACGAGCCGCACCCAGAAGAGTCATAACGCTCCCGGCGCCGGCCACGAAGGCCATCCCGATAAATAATCCCCGCCCAAACTTGGTCGGCTTGTTATCTTCATCATAGAGGGCATATATGGCCATCAGGATGGGGTAAACGGCCGCCGCCACGGCGGTATGCGCCATGATCAGGGTTAAAATCGCCACCATCAAAAATGACCCCAGATAAATCATCGAGGTCTTCTCCCCCACCATATTGAGCATTTTATAGGCCATCCTTTTGGTCAGCCCGGTCTTGGAAAAGGACATGCCGATAACCAGGGAACCGATAATGAACCAGACCGAGGGGTCCATGAAATCGCTGAAAGCCACGCGGGCATCGCGGATAAGAAACATGGCCTGGGTGACACCGATGGCAATGCTGGTGATGCCGATGGGGACAACTTCAAAAACCCACCAGGTTGCGGCCAGGAAAAACAGTCCCAGGGCGGCCTGTCCCTGCTTGGACAGGGGGAAATGCTGGCCCTTGGGATCGACGGCATCGGACCATTCCGGTGAAAAATAAATCAGGCAGAAAAGAAAAACGCCAAGCAACAGAAAAAATGTTCGCTTGGCATCGACTTCACGGACGACACGGGCGAGACGATGAACCTGGTTTCGTTCGCCCTTCTGGTTGTTTTTTGCCTTATCCAGCATGCCCACCCATCCCGACTAAATTTTTCTATTTATTGGCCTTGTATTAAAAGTAATCTGGCGACTTCCTGGAAAACGTCAACGCTGCGCACCACACCGACGACCTTATCCCCTTTCATGACCGGCAGAAGGCTTTGATCCCGATTAACCATTTTATAAATTATTTTAGCCAGGTGGTCATCGATACCCACGGTCGCCACAACCGGCATTATAACTTCGGATACCGGCTGTTCCGCCTGTATCTGCATGGCGCTGCCGATTTTTCCGGTGGAAAGGTCCACCAGGTTGGGGTCTATTTCAACTTCGAACAGACGGCGCCGATCCGGGACGGCCATGGTTTTAAGAAATTTCGGCTCCAGACCGCGCATGATATCGCGTCTTCGAACCAATCCCAGAAGGTTGCCTTCGTCATTAAACACCAAAAGAACACGCGGCAGCGAAAACCGCCCTTCCACCTGGAGTTTGGCCTCTTCGATTACTCGAACTGCCTCGCGTAAAGTGGTATTATGTTTGACGCTGGGATAATTATCGATGGGAATCATGATATCCCCGGCTTTTTTTGAAGCCATGGTTTTCTCCCGCCTTGGGCCCGGCCTGGCCGGGTCATTGAAAATCTATAACTCCACACACCGCCGAATATAAGGGCCCAATATATTGACGTCCGGGGCCATTGTCAAGCATCGGAAAGCGGGCGATTTCGACTCTTTTTTTCTTGTGCCGAAATCCGAATTTTGATTGATTATTGATTACCCAAATCAGCGAGGCGAAAAATGGAATTATTGGCCAAGGCTTTGAAAATTGCCGCCCAGGCTCATTTCGGACAACAGGACCGATACGGCGCTCCCTATATCCTGCACCCGTTAAGAGTCTTAAACCGCGTAAGCACCATCGAAGAAAAAACGGTGGCCGCGCTTCACGACATAATTGAGGATACCGATTACACCGCAGAGGACTTGCGCCGGGAGGGTTTTCCGGAAGGTATAATCGCGGCGGTTTTGGCCATTTCCAAAAATCCGGGCGAGGCCTATAATGACTATATTGAACGTTTAAGTTATAATCCTCTGGCGATTCGCGTAAAACTGGCCGACCTGGAGGACAATATGGACATCCGCCGATGCGCCACGCCGGGACCGAAGACCTGGGAATCACTTGAGATTTATCATCGGGCTTGGCGCCGCCTGGGCGGTCGGCCGCCCCTGCCATAAGAAAGTCCCGGCAGGGCGAGGTGTCGTGAATTTCAGAGAATTCCGACGGACATTGACTGCGTAATACTTTAAAAAGGAAATAATCCTAATTTTCAGGTCAATATAAACAAAAATGAAGAATCTATACTTAATTCGACATGCTCGGGCCGCCGATCAGCAGGAGTTTCTGACCGATTATGAGCGCCCTCTGACAAATTCGGGTCAAAAAGAATCGCGGACAATGGCGGCAAGACTGCGATCAGCCGGCCTCATCCCCGATTTGATTATCTCCAGTCCGGCCTCGCGGGCCCTGGAGACCGCCCATATTTTTGCGGACATCTGTCATTATCCCATTCAGAAAATATTGCTTAATGGGATATTATATGATTCCGCCGAAAGCGAGACTTATTTAAACATCATACGCGAAATTACTCCTTCACAGGGAGTGGCCTTTATTTTCGGCCATAATCCCGGCCTTACGGATTTCGCCCGTTTCCTGGATCATTCGTTCGTCCGTGAACTTCCCAAGGCCGGAGTGGTGGGTTTGGAGTTTGACGGTAATTGGCAGGAAATCGGTCCGGGCTCGGGTCGAGCCGAATTTTATGATCATCCCGATAGAAAAGAATTTATCGCCAGGCCGGCCCCCGATATTCTGATGTCGGTGGAAAATAATATATACGATTCGCTATATGCGATTTTCGACAAAGTGAATCCGATGGCCGTAAAGACGTTTGAAAAAAAATTACGCCGGGCGGCCTCCAAACTTGCCCGTCGGTTCTTTGAACAGGCCGGCCGCAAGAGCCCAAGCCGGCTCGACCAACCGGAGTAATTTCCCCGCCGGATACCGACCGGCCGGCAGTTTAGTATTTGTGAAAATCGACCGATTATTAAAGCATATATAATGGATTCTTAATAATATTTTAACAGTCGCGGAACAATATGCCTTCGATGTTTACCAATAAGGAGTTAAGCTGGCTATCCTTCAACGCCCGTCTTCTGCAGGAAGCCTCCAACAGGGATGTCCCGCTTATCGAAAGAATAAGATTCCTGGGCATATTTTCGTCCAATCTTGACGAATTTTTCCGAATCCGGGTGGCGACCCTGAAACGGCTGACCTTACTCGGGAAAAAAGCCAAAAAATATATCGGTCATAACCCCAACAAGATCCTGAAACAGGTGCAGGATATTGTCCTGGAGCAACATCGTCTATTCGATAAGATTTATCAGGATATTCTGACGGAACTGGCCGCCGAGAAAATTTTCATCGTTAATGAAAGCCAGCTCAACGAGGAGCAGGGGCGATATGTGAAGTCTTACTTTCAGCATGAGGTTCGTCACCGGCTTTTCCCTATTATCCTGGATGATATAAGAAAATTGCCGGACCTGAAAGACCATGCCATATATCTGTCCGTGACGATGTCCCGCCAGACCGCCCCGGCCGAAACCAAATATGCCCTTATTGAGGTTCCCTCCCCGGCTTTGTCGCGTTTTTTGATTCTCCCTCAACATAATGAAAACAGGTATATAATCCTCCTTGATGACGTTATTCGGTACGGCCTGGAAGATGTCTTTTCAATATTCCAATTCGATAGTTTTATGGCTTACACGGTTAAATTAACCCGCGATGCCGAAATGGATATGACGGCGGACTATTCCCAAAGCCTGGTAAAAAAACTAACGAGCGGGTTACGTCAGAGGAAAAAGGGGCAGCCGATTCGATTTGTCTACGACGCCAGTCTTCCCCAGCCCTTACTGAATATATTCGTGAAACGTCTCCGCCTCAACAGCCAGGATACTTTAATTCCGGGAGCGCGGTATCATAATTTCAAAGATTTCATGAATTTCCCGGATTTCGGCTTAAAACACTTGCGCTATAAAGCTATCCGGCCGCTTCCGCATCGGGACTTGAAACCGCGTCAGAGTATAATGAAAGCCATGAGCGGGAAAGACATTCTGCTGCATTATCCCTACCAATCATTCGATTATTTGATTGACCTTTTGCGCGAGGCCTCCATTGATCCCAATGTTAATTCGGTAAAATTCACCATCTATCGAGCCGCCAGAAATTCCAGTATTATAAATGCGCTTATAAACGCCGCCAAAAACGGCAAGAACGTGGCGGTTTTGGTGGAATTACAAGCCCGTTTTGACGAAGAAGCCAATATTCAGTGGGCCAACCAACTCCAGGAAGAAGGCGTTACGGTAATCCATGGGGTTCCGGGCCTTAAGGTCCATTCCAAACTGTGCCTTATCACTTCCCGGATTAAGGGCAAGCCGGAATATCATGCCGTCATCGGCACCGGTAATTTTAATGAAGATACGGCGCGTATTTACGGAGATCACACGCTCCTGACCACCGACCGTCGTCTGACCCAGGAAGTCAAGAAAATATTCGAATTCTTTGAGACCAATTACAAGACTTCGTCATTCAAACATCTTCTGGTTTCGCCCTTTAATATGCGCAGCGAATTTATTTCCATGATTCGCCGGGAAACGGAACTTGCCCGGGCCGGACGCGAGGCATACATTCATCTCAAATTGAATAATCTGGTGGACAATGAAATAATCCAGTCTCTTTACGAAGCCAGCCAGGCCGGAGTCAGGATAAAACTCAATATACGGGGGATGTTCGCGCTTCAGACAGGTCTGCCCGGTATAGGTGACAACATAGAAGCCATTGGAATTATCGATAAGTTTCTGGAGCATTCACGAATTTATGTTTTTGGCAATAATGGCGATCCCCGGTACTTCATTTCTTCGGCCGACCTGATGCGCCGGAATCTCGATCATCGCGTGGAAGTAACCTGCCCTGTTTATGATAAGGCTCTGCAAAAAGAACTTCAGGACTATCTGGATATTCAGCAAAACGATAATGTCAAAGCCCGCATTCTTGACCGCCGCCTGGAAAACAAATTCCGCGAAGGAGCCCCCGACTCGAAATTACGGGCGCAATTTTTGATTTACGATTATCTGCAACGCCTTCATTCGCCAGCCCCTCTGCCGGAATCAAAAGTCGAACAGAAGATTTAAGCCGAAATAATCAGGACCATTGGAAACCCGGCATAAATTATGAAATTCGCCGCCATTGATATCGGTACCAACGCCGTTCGACTTCTCTTATCACGAGTATTCGAAAACGGCGAGGGCGCCTTATTCAAGAAAGAATCCCTGGTCAGGATTCCCCTCCGTCTGGGCGAAGAAGTCTTCACCAATAGCCGGATCAGTCCGGAAAAGACCGTCGCCCTGATTAAAACCATTTCAGGGTTTCGGTACCTCATCGAGGCCTACCAGGCCCTGGATTATTGGGCCTGCGCCACCTCGGCCATGAGAGATGCCGTCAACGGCCAGGAGGTGGTGGAGGCTATCAGAAATGAATGCGGCGTGGAACTGGAAATTATCGACGGCCGCCGGGAGGCGGAGATTATTTGCTCCAACCACCCCCTGCGCTTTCCGGATCCCAATCGAGCCTATTTATTCATTGACGTTGGCGGCGGCAGCACCGAGTTGACCCTCTGGGCCGATAATAGAATCATCGCCAGCCGCTCCGTCGACATCGGCGGTATCAGAATTCTCAAAAACCTCGTCACAGAATCTCAATGGCTCGAAATGAAAGATTGGATAAAATCGAATACCAGGAAATACCGCCCCCTCACCGCAGTCGGCACCGGCGGAAACATTAACAAAATATTTCGATTATCGGGAAAAGGTGAAGAAGAACTGCTCTCTTATAAGAAACTTAAGAGTATCCATGAATATTTGAACGGTTTTACGCTGGAAGAGCGAATTCGGACTCTTCAACTTCGACCCGATCGCGCCGACGTTATTATTCCTGCCGCCGAGATTTATCTGGCGGTCATGAAATGGGCCCGTGTCAAAGACATGTTGGTCCCTCTGGCCGGACTTCCCGACGGAATGGTCCGGATATTATACCAGAAATATCGAAACCGATTTTCGGAAAATCCGATATATTAAACATACCCGGCGATTTAATTTTACGCCCGGAGCAAGTGATGATTCATGATGCCATCCTGAAATATCCTCTGGACCGCTCGCAGGCCATCAAAAAACATCTGGAGATTGCCGGCAGGTATTTCAATGTGGCGGCGATTCATGATCTCCGCGTGGAAATCAAAAGGCTGCGGGCGTTTTATAATTGCGTGGCTGAAATATATCCGGGGTTTGATGCCCGGGGGGAATATCGAAAGATACGAAGACTATTCCGGGCCGCCGGTTACTTAAGGGACATTCATATCCGGCAGGAACTGGCCGGAAATTTGAACCGGGAAGCGTCCTTGAGTATCGGGGAATATTTCAATTATCTGAAACAAAAGGAAGTCGACTCGCGGCGTGGTTTCACCAGGGCTCACAGAAAATTCGACACTTATATCCTGGATGTCAGCTGGAATAGGGTTTCCGAAATTATAAAATTCCACGATGACCATTTTATAGAGGAAAGACTCCACAGATGCTATCTGATCTTGCTGGAGAAACTCGTCAAATCAGGCGCCGCTCCGGAGTTTGACGAAAAAGACTATCATCAGATGCGGATTCTTTCCAAAGAGACTCGCTATTGCCTTGAGATTAACCAAATATTGCACCCGGAGCAAACCGCTTTAAAAGACATTAACGAGGGACTGCGGGCCATGCACCAGGTCCTGGGTGCCTGGCATGATAACGCCATGGCCGCCGACGGGCTGCAAGCTTTCCTTCAACATGACGCCGCACGGCCACTTGCCGATGAAGATTCCTATACCCGTCTCTGCAATGAGTTGACGCGTCGAAAAGACAATTTTTCATCCAGTTTCAGGAACCGCTGGATACATTTTGGGGAACTCCTTAAAATCCACGGTTACGCGTTTCCTGTCTGATATTTTTTATCTTGCAGTCTCTTTTCTCCGGACTAAATTTCTGCGGAAATATTTTTAACACTCTATAAGGTTACTGGAGGGTATCATGAGAAAGGTCCCATTAGCAGTTATTTTGGTGATTCTGATGATTTCCGGGATTGTCTCGGCACAGGATTATACGGGGAAAAAGATAGGCGGCGGCTATCTCTCATATGCTTTCGGCATGGGTGATGCTTTCAAGGAAATTGGCGGTGTCGATCTTTCCGCCGGAATCGGCCTGGGCGGGATGTTCCATTACGGGATAAATGAAAAACTGCTTCTGGGCGGCGAACTGGGATTCCAGTCGTACGATTTCGGCTCCGACGGCGAGACAAAATTGAATTTGCTGGGAAGCATGTTATACAATCTGAATTACTCCTATAAAAACGCCATGTTTCTTACCGGCGGGCTGGGGTATTATGGCGGCCTGGACGGAATCGGCATCCATGCCGGAATAATCTATCGCATGTATATCTCCGAACAGGTGGCACTCTTCGGAATGCCCCGACTTCACTATGTTTTTTCCGATCCTTCCGCCCAGATGCTTCAAATCGCCTTTGGCGCCCAGATGGAGTTCGGCGGTTATTAATCGCCTTTCGCCAATAAATAAAAAGGGCCCGATTTAATCGGGCCCTTTTCTTTCCTGATGCCGCGGAAATTTACTTCCTCAACGGCCATCCACAGGAAGTCACCCAGTTTAAGCAGGTGCATGGGGCGGGACCGCCCTTAAATTTAAAATCAATCAGGTAAACTATATCCAGAATATTGACGACGCAATCGCAATTGGGATCGCCCTGGCAGAGAGGATATGGCGCCGGCGCCGGTCCACCCTTGAACTTGAAGTCAATCAGGTAGACTATATCCAGAATATTGATAATCCCATCCCCGGTGGCATCTCCGGGTGTGCAATCGCAGATCTGACCACCGTAAATGGCAAAGGCCAAATCGATTGACTGCGGATGGAAGGGATGCTGAGCCGGATATCTCAATTCATTCCAGGGCCCGAGGTACGGTTCTTCACCCATACCCCAGACGGCGTCATCGTTCCAATGGACACGCGACGTTTTCCAGCCGAAAGTACCCTCACCGGTCATATTAATGGCCTGAACGTCGAGCCAATATACAACGGGCAGGTTGGGAGTGCCTTGCTGAATCAATTCACCCTCGGGAATCTGGAATATATATTCCCAGCATTGGGTATCGCCGAAAGGCAGGTACAGTTGCTGCGCCGGGTCATACCAACCCTCCACCAGTTCGATGGCGTAAGGTCTGACCAGGTACTGTCCGGGACCATAATTACCCAGCCATACCACCGGCCCGGGCATGCTATACGGCTGTTGCACACCGGCCGGTATATCATGATGAATGCTTAGCCGGAAAGCAACATTGGCCGGCCCGCCCGGCATAATATCGTTCAGCCAGGAACCCCAGACATGGATTTCCTTAATGGGCCCGCTTTGCGTGCACAGGAAATCATCGGCCAGGATCAAGGGCATGGTGGCGTTGACATCCATCCCCGTGGGGGCCAGATCCGGCGGCTGATTCCATTTCAGGTCTTCGGGAACTTCGCAGGCGTCGTCGATTCCGTTCGGGGGATTGACATCACCCAGACAGGTCGTGGCATCGCCATTGTATGTGCCGCCGCGATTCAGACACTCCGCGGCCTCGACCTGGACACAGCCGCCGCCGGGCAGACAGCAGGCGCCGAAGGGGCCGTTTTCGCAGGCATCGTCAATGCCGTTGACGGGGTTGATGTCACCCTCGCAGGCGGTGCCGTCACCCTGATAAGTTCCCTGCGTTGAGGCGCAATAGGCGCTGGTCGTGGTGAGACAGGTGCCATCGCCATAGCAGCAGGCGCCGGTCGGGATGATGCCTTCGCAGGCGTCATCGATACCGTTGCCGTTGAGATCGCCCATACAGACACTACCGTCACCCTGATAAATACCGCTCTGTTGCATACAGGTATTCATGTCGGTTTGAACGCACAGGCCGCTGGGCAGACAGCAGGCGCCCAGTTCCACACCGCCGGTAATTACGAAGGACAGGTCCATGGAACCCTGGCAGATATGCGTAATTATGCCGGACGGAATCTGGAAATTATATCCCCGGACGTCAACGGAAACCCACTCGGGATTATAGTCCGGGATGACGTAATTCAGAACATAGTGACCAGGGACTATTACACCCTGAAAGCCAATTAAGGTTTTCCGCCCGATAAAAAGCAATTCATCATCGCCGGGAAGCGGTGGCCGGCCCTCGATTGTCCAAAGATCGGTCGACCAGTTGACGGCCAATTCGAAACTCTGCGGCATACCGGGGTCCATGGGGAAGATGTCGAATTCTATCCGGCCTATTTTGCGACGGTCCAGATCAAGCGGATGATCATAGAACCAAATATTCCACCACTCTTCCATGGGATAAAAATACCAGCCGGAGCCATAGGCGCCACCACCACCACCGCCCGTGAAATTCCCCATGGGATCGATAATTATATTAAAGGGATTTGACAAGACTTCGCCCGGTTCCCATAATTCCTGCCAGCCCAACCCCGTGGGGTCGGTCCAGGTGGCGTCGTCGTTCCAGTGATTAAGCGATGATTTCCATCCCCATTGTGCGGTTTGGGGACCGGAAACCATGGCTGATAAACTTAGCCAGTATATGGTGCCGGCATCCTGCCAGAACCAATCCTGGCTGGGCAGACAGATATTATACTGGAAGTATTGCTGGTGATTGTTATAAAGAACCTCACCCGTAGCCGGATTATACCAGCCTTCCATGGCTGTCCCCAGAATCGGCAGGGCCGTAAAATCGGTAACGGGGCGTTCCCAGAGAATTTCACCCGGCATACTGTAAGGATTGGGGTTATTAGGGTGACCCACGGGAAGGTCGGAATGAATTCTAACTATGAAGTTTGAGATTTCCCCTATTATGTTGTCCTTCCATGATCCCCAGAAATGAATGTCTTTAACCCATCCGGTTTCAGAACATTGCCAATCATCGGCCATGAAATCGGGCATAGTGGCGTTGACATCCCAGCCGGTCTCATCGGGAAGTTGCGGAAAATGCATTTTGTAAGGATCCCCGACGGCCCAATTGCAGGCTCCGCAAACGGTGGAAACCGTCTCCCCTTCCACCCAGAAAACTGGGTAACCCGGAACCGGCGGATTCCAGGCGTTATACCATTCGTACCAAACCTGGTTGTAATAATCCCATAAATCGCAGGTTACCGGAGTGGGATTATTATCGAATACCACCGAAGGAAACGGTCCGGGGCTAATATACTCAATACCCACGAACACCGGTCCATTGATACAGCAGGGTGCCGGGAACACGGCCGTGCCGACATTAGGATAGGCAAAATCCGCTTCCTGGCATATTATCTGAAATCGGCATAATTCTGCGCCAGGCCCCGCACAGGGATCGGCGGGATCAGCCTGGCCAAAAACGACGATATCCACCGTAACCGGCCAAACCCCTGAAGTGCCGGTAAAGAGAGGAAAATAAAAGGCGGTCAATTCCATGGGATAGGCGGGAGCCCCACATAAAACTGCCGGATCATAATAAGTGACTATTCTCTCCCCGGCCACGAATCCCGAATACGCGCCCGCCGGGGTACCATTGAACTTGGTCATGGTACAAGCGGCCCGTGAAGCCGGTGAAGATAATTGCTCAAAAGGTACGGAAACAGCCTGCTTCTTTAAACCCGTATCGGCCGTCAGAAGCACCGCGCTTACCAGAGTCATGAGGATAATCATGACTATGAACTTTTTGGTCATTACCAGTCCTCCCGAAATGAATGGTTTAAGAATGAATATTAATTATAGATACTTTTTTAAGGTAGAGCATAAATGTTCCGATATGCCGACCTGCTCATGGTTTGGGAATAGATCATTGCCTTTTTTCCCAAAAGGCTATAAAGATTAAACAGGTCTGATTCGATTTAATTTACTATCCCAGCCCACCAGAAAACCCATGAGGCGAACAAAGACCGGTAAGTCGTTATTCACACTAACATTAGAAACAACTTATAGAATGACCGGCCGGGTCATCCTGATGGCAAGCCTATATATAATTTACCGCAATTACCAGACCTGTCAACTAGTTTTTCGTCCAGATAATGTAGATTAGTCACGTCCCGGGGGCCGGGCGAGTTTGAAAATTCTTGCCCGCAAATGAATTGAGAGTTAAATTGGCCGCAACCAATATTCCGGAGAACTATATTATGAAATACAGGATAATATGTATCCTCATTGCCCTCGCAATCATGGACTATGGACTCAAAGCCTCGGAACCGCCACGGGAGCAGACCGGCGCCACCCTGCCAATGCTTGCGTCCTGGCTGAACGGTTCATTCACCAGCGCCAAACAGGCCGCCGAAGACACCACTTATCTGGATATCCGCCTGACCATGACCCCTGTCTGGCAGTTTTTTTCCAGCGGGTTTTGGTTTTATGTCGAGCAGGCGGTGGCCGGCCACGAAGCCAAGCCTTACCGGCAGCGGGTCTATTTCTTAACCCAGGTCGACGATTCCACTTTTCGCAGTGATGTTTATACGCTTCCCGATCCGGCGCGTTTTATCGGCGCCGGAAATAAGGAAAATCCACTGGCCGAAATTACGCCGGATTCTCTTGACTTGCGGGAAGGCTGCTCTATCATTTTGCATTTCGATGGGCGAGCCTTTGCGGGCGGTACCATCGGGAAAGATTGTGGCAGTGACTTGAGAGGAGCGGCATACGCCACGTCGGAGGTAAGTCTCGACGAAAAGCAATTGATTAGCTGGGACAAAGGTTTCGACTCCACCGGCGTTCAGGTCTGGGGAGCCGAAAAGGGCGGCTATATATTCGACAAAATAAAATAGAGGCATATCATGGGTGGCATAATATTTTATAAAACCAAAAAGTTGAAGGATATCGAGGATTTTTATATCAACAGGTTGGGATGCGAATTGTGGTTACGACAGGAGGGTTGTACCATCTTTCGCCAAGGCAATCTTCTGTTTGGATTTTGTGCCCGGGATGAAGCGGAAACAGGCGGGATTATTACCTTTTTTTATGAAGATAACGCCACAATTGACGGCAAATATGCCTCACTCAAAGAAATAGCCATAAATCGTCCCCATCTTAAAGAAAAGTATAACATCTATCATTTCTTTATTGAGGACCCGGAGGGACGCAAAATTGAATTCCAGCACTTTTTACATCCTATTGATCGATATTTATCCGGCGATGAATTACTATTGAAAAGGCGGAGCATCCGAAGTTTCCGGCCGGATGATGTCCCGGAAGAGTTATTGCAGAAAATATTCGATAATTGCCGCTTTGCGCCAACGGCCCGAAATAATCAGGCGTTTTACTTTCGAGTTCTTCGCGACCGCGAATTAATTTACCGCATTTCCGAAACGCGAGGTACTTCCACGGCCCCGATCGCCAAGGCCCCGATAGCCGTCGCCATAATCGCCGACCCGTCCCTGTCACAGCGCTTTGTCCAGGACGGTTGTATTGCCGCCTACCATTTTTTGCTGGCGGCCTGGTATCAAGGCCTGGGAACCTGCTGGATTGCGGCCATGGACCGTGACGATATAAAAGATTGGCTGGGCATTCCCAGGGAGCATTATATCGCCACGATCACTCCTGTCGGCTATCCGGAAGAACCACATAAACCGGCGCCTGATAGAAAGGATTTGGCCTGGTATATGCGGTAATAAGCCGTCGTTGAATGAAATTTCTGGCCATCGGTTTCGTTCTTCGGAGATATCCAATCATGGGCCCTCCCGGCCGCAGGCATCATTTAAAAATTTCGGCAAAAAACTGTTTCATGTCTTCCCAGGAACGACGGTCGGCGTCGGCATTGTAGGCTGCGCCTTGCGAATTATCCGTGGAAAGGCCGGAATTCGTGAAACTGTGGACGGCGCCGCCGTAATAAATCATCTGCCAATCGGCCCCCGCCGACCGCATCTCATTCTGAAAGGCGGTTGCCTGCTCAATTGGGACATGGGGGTCGTCGGCCCCGTGACAAACCAGGATTTTGCACTTAATATTGCGGGCATCGGCCGGATCAGGCGTATCGAGACCGCCATGAAAGGAAACGACACCGGCAATATCGGCCCCGCTTCGCGCCAATTCCAGGACCGTGGTGCCGCCGAAGCAATATCCGATAGCGGCAATACGCTGACTATCAACCAGGGGATGACGGCGCAGTTCCTCCAGTGCGGCGATAATTCGGCCCCGCATTAATGGCCTGTCCCCTTTGTATTTTGCCGCCTGGGCCCCGGCTTCTTCATTATTTTGGGGACGAATACCTTTGCCATAGATATCCACGGCCAGAGCGATATAGCCTATTTGCGCCAGTCTCTCGACTCTCATTCTGGCATTTTCGTTTAACCCGTACCATTCGTGCACGACCAGAACTCCCGGCCGTCGGCCGGATGAGGCATCATCATAGGCAAGGTATCCCTCCAATGTTACCTCGCCATGTTTGTATTCCACCGTCCGGGTGACAGTCTTTCCGAAAACACCTGCCGCCAAAAGCAACAGGGTGATAAGCCAAACTGATTTCATGTTAGTACCTCATAATTAATATTGGGGCCTTGGTTTCAAATGCTCTACGAGAAGTTCGGCCAAATCTATGGGATTGGGATAAGTGCTCTTTTGACTACGTTTTTGAAACAATCATAATCTCATAATCCAACGGGACTTCGGGGCCTTTGTGCAGAGCCTGGTCACTGCTCCAATTTCAAACAGAAACAGGAAGTCTCGGGCGTCTCAAAAAGGGACATTGGGATGGCATAATTCCTTGTGCCATACCGCAATACAATTTCGTGCCGGAGCCGGAGCGGTTTTTGTCTTACTCCCTTCATGTGAATTAAAGCGCAAACCATTCTGAAAGGGGTTAAAACGATGAGCAAAACTGCTCGAACTAGTCGAAAGGTCCAGCCGCGACCGATTCTCCCCCTGGCCTCCCTGGCCCTGCTTCTTATTCTCTGGGCTCTGGTGGTAGGGAACTCCGCGGCTCAAAATGTGACCTCAACTTCGGTTACCCTGCACTGGACCTCCCCCGGGGATAACGGCAATACCGGGACGGCTACCATCTACGATATTCGGTACTCCACGGCGAATATAACTGAAGCCAATTGGAATACTATCAGCCAGGCCAGCGGTGAGCCGTCGCCCCAGGTGGCCGGGTCGGACGAAACCTTTACAATTACCGGTCTACAGCCGTCGACAACCTATTATATCTCCATTAAAACGGCTGATGAAGTGCCCAATTGGTCGGGATTGTCCAACATTATTTCGAGAACCACTCTGGCAGAGACAACTCCCCCGTCTGCTATTGCCAATTTGGCTGCCGGGAGCCCGACTTTAAGCAGTATCTCTTTGTACTGGTCGGCACCGGGTGATGACGGTAACGTGGGCACCGCCACCCAATACGATATCCGTTATGCGACTTCCACCATTACGGAGGCCAACTGGAATAATGCCACCCAGATCGCCAATGAGCCGACCCCTCTGGTTGCAGGGACGAGCCAGAATTATACCGTAACGGGATTAAGCCAGAGCACGACTTATTATTTTGCCATCAAAACCCGCGACGAAGTCCCCAACTGGTCGGCATTATCCAATATCGCCAGTGCGGCGACAACCACCGAATCGACTTCTCCGTCAGCCATTGCCGATCTGACCCTGGATCAGATTACGGCCACCGGGGTTCGCCTGCAGTGGCATGCCCCCGGCGATGACGGCACCGTCGGCACCGCGGCCCAATATGATGTCAGGTATGCCACGGTGCCCATTACTTTGGCTAATTGGAACCAGGCCACCCAGGCGACCGGAGAACCGGCACCGCTGTTGGCCGGGACATCCCAGAACTTCACCGTTACCGGATTGACTCCGGACACCAGGTATTATTTCGCGATCCGGACCGCCGATGAAGTGCCCAACCTGTCAGGCCTGTCAAACGTCCCCGACGCCACCACCTTGGATAATGTCGCGCCGTCCAACATTATGGACTTGTCCGCCCTCCCGGGAGATAATGGCGGCGAGATTACCATTACCTGGACGGCGCCGGGGGATAATGGCAGCCAGGGAACGGCCAGTTATTATCTGATTCTTTACTCCAACGATACTATCACCAGTTCCAATTGGGAGGAGGCTGACTACTGTGTCAGCCCTCCCTCCCCCCTGCCGGCCGGGCAGAGCCAAAGTCATACACTTTGTGATCTGACTCCGGGAACGGAATACTGTGTGGCAGTGAAGGCATACGATGAAGCCCTGAACGGCTCCAATTTGTCCAACGTGGAATTTTCCGTTTCCCAGACCGGTTTTATTTTGGATACGGATGACGAAGACGATGACGGCTCCCTCCCTGAAAAATTCGCATTGAGTCAGAATTATCCCAATCCTTTCAATCCCAATACGGTCATTGAATATTCGCTGCCGCGCACGGCCCATGTCAAACTGGAAATTTATAACGTCCTCGGTCAGTTGACCGCGACTCTCCTCGATTCCCAAATGCCGGCCGGAAAGTATGCCGTGGATTGGAATGGTCTTGACAATAACGGCCTGGCTGTCGCTACCGGCCTGTACATGTACCGCATTCAAGCCGATGATTTCTCGCAAAGCCGAAAAATGGTTATGGTAAAGTAATTTCGAATTTCTTCGAACCGGGGGAAATCCTTTATCCCAAATCCGATAATGGGGCTAACAGGCAAAAACAAATTATTTATTTTACGGATATCCGGAAGTGGCCGTGGGCAAATTGACTATTTATTCACAGGCCCCACAAAAAGAGCCACCGAGCGGGATCGAACCGCTGACCTGCTGATTACGAATCAGCTGCTCTACCAGCTGAGCTACGGTGGCCTTGGAAACCACAATTTATGGTTTCATCGGCAAAATTCAATAGAAATATTCCCGGACCCGATTCCCGTGTTTAAATAAAATTGGAAATCCCCCCCCGAATCGGCGAGAGGGCCGACTCTTCCCGGGGCAATTATTTCAAAAGAATCATCTTCCTGGCCGCCGAAAATTCCCCACCCGCCTCCAGACGGTAAAAATAGATCCCCGAAGAACTCCCGGCGTCGTCCCACTTTACTGTTATCGTGCCCGGGCCGCCTTGCCCCACGGTCTCGGATACAAATCTCCCCAACAGGTCAAAAACAGTCAACTTCCACGGTGTTCTTTTGACCAGATCGAATGAAATTTCGGTGGCGGCGTTAAAGGGATTGGGGTAATTCTGATACAGGTCGTATTTCTGCGGTAAATCCCGGACATCTTCTTCGACTACCCCGGTGGGATCGTTTCCGCCCGTCCGGATCGTGATGGTTTGCAGGCAGACGGAGGTCCCCCCGCACCAGTCGGTGGCCCGCCAGAGGCGGGAAATTATGCCCGGGGTAAATTCATAGTCAATGTAATCAATGACCAGGTCAGGGTCGCAATCCCAGGCTTCGGGATAGCCGGTAAAAGCGGGGTCTATATTATCGTCGGGATTAACCTCCAAATCAGTCGGGCAATTGATGACCGGCCGCCCGCCATCGTCAATGGTAATGATCTGGTGGCAGGAGTCTTTCTGGCCGGAACTATCGCTGGCGATCCAGAGGCGATTCAACTCGCGATGACAGGTTCCCGAAGTATCATCTTCATAGGTTATCAAAGGGTGAGGATCATTGTCGTCGACCGCCCGGGGTACCGAATTTATCTGGACCTGGCCGTAATCGTCGCAATACAGGCTGATTGTATCCTGACATTCGATTTGCGGGGCCGCATCGGGGACTTCCCCGATCGTCCAGCAGTAAGGCCCGGAAAATGTTACCGGCTGAAACTCCCAATCGAAAAGCCATTCCATATCAGATTCCCCTGGCCTCTTGCAGGAATCAATACAAATTCTCCCCGGCTCATCCGAACGTATATTAAATCTGACATAGGGCTGATCCGGTGTTTCGGCGGGTATACCCACAAAGGATAAAAAGGCCAGGTTAAAGGAATCGGGGAGATTTCCGTCAAAACCATTCTCGTCGACAAAGATCATTCCCTGCGAATAATACTCGGCGAAGTTGTTCAAATAATCGATACTTTGAAAAACACCGGCGCCTCCGGATTCCACATGAGTGATCTGGGCCGGACCGTTTTTGCCGGAAAAACATATTGAAAAAGTGCCGCCCAAAAGCCACAAATCACTGTCCATCCATATCTCGATGCTGAAATCCGATGAGACCGGGATACTCCCTTCCGCGGCTTCCGGACAGACGGCCCGAAAACTCAAATAACCCATTGCTTCCGGGCCGACGAATAGAAGAAACATCGCCAGACAAACAAAGACTTTGCGGGACATTTTAGCCTCCCCCTACTTCATCTTAAGAAAAATTATAGCCGAACGGCCAGCAGCACCCCGAGGCAAATCGATTTAGCCGTTTTATATCTCCCCATTAATAGATAATAATAATATAAAATAATGGAGGATAATATCAACTAATATTTATACCATGCCTACAAAAAAAGGGCCGGCTTAAAACCGGCCCTTTAAATCTCGTTTGCTCGCTATTTTTACTTCAGGAGGATCATCTTTTTGCTTGCCACAAAATTCGACCCGGCTTCGAGGCGATAGAAATATAGCCCCGAAGGCATCCGGGAAGCGTCCCACTGAATGGTCACATAGCCCGCTTCACTATGATCGCGAAATTCGGTTATCTTCTGCCCTATCAGGTTGTAGATGGACAATGTCCACTGCGAGGCTGTCGGCAGGGCAAATTCGATGCTCGTCGCGGGGTTGAACGGATTGGGATGATTCTGCAAGAGGGCAAATTCCGAAGGGAGATTATTTCCGGTCTCATCGCCGACATCAGTACCGACATCGATGGTAATAGTCTGAAGACATTCGGAGAAATTATTGCAGTCATCGGCTGCCCGCCAGGTGCGGGATATGATATTATCATCGATAAGGTCGGAATAGGTGATCGTCGGATTAAGGTCGCAATCGGTGGCGGTGGCGGAACCGGTGAAACCCGGATCCGTGGGATCGCTCTGCTGGACAGTGATATCGGCGGGACAGGTAATAACGGGTGCGTCATTGTCTTCTATGGTAATCTGTTGCACGCAGGAACTGGTTTGATTCTGGTCGTCAGTAGCCGTCCAGGTGCGGGTAATAATCACGGGGCAAACACCGCTAACCGCATCGGAGTAATCTATCGTCGGCTCAAGGCCGCTGTCATCGGTGGCTTCCGCCATGCCGGTATGGGCCGGGTCGGTAAAGTCGGTACAGCCTATGACAATACCTCCGGGACAGACGATTTGCGGGGGATTATCGGACGATCCGATCGTCCAACAATAAGGCCCGTTGAAAGTCACGGGACTGATATAATCCGGGAACAGCCAATCCCAGTCCGTGAGCGACTGGTGGGTAATGGAGTCTATGCAAATGGTCCCGATTCCCATCGAATGCATATTGAAGCGGATATACGGCAAGTCGGGATTGGAGGCCGGAAGCCCGACCCCGAAGGTCAGGAAGCTGAAATTAATGGAATCCGGGAAATTGCCATCGAAGCCATTGCCGGCCGGGAATATCAATCCGGGGCCAAAGTACGTGGCAAAATTATTGATATACTGAATGCTGGGATAAGACGGATCACCACCCGTAACACTTACGTGCTGAATAGTGCCGGTTCCGTAAAAACCGAAGGAAAATCCGCCGCCACCGTTATCGTTACCATTCTGGTCAATCCAGACATCAATGGAAAAGTCGGCATCAAGAGGGATCGTGCCTCCGGAGGCTTGAGGGGATTCGGCGCGGACTATCATCTCCGCCCAGCTCTGCCCCATGGTTAGCAGGACAAAGAAAACAGCCAGAACCGTTAACTTCCTAAAATGCATACATTCTCCTTCCCATACTTTTTATGGTTTTAAAATTATTGCCTACTGTCAAAACCGTCAAATTAATTAGCGATATCATTTAGTATTCAATACCAGCAAAGCGGATGCCCGATTAGACGGCCTTTCATGATATTCCATAATGCCATTAAACTATTGACGTTTAAAAACATATCCTGTTGGAAAATAAAATATGATGACCGCCTTGATAGTCAGTGTGCAAAGTCATGCAACCTTTTGGGGTTGTTTGTTTTAATCGACGTCATTTAAGTCCCTATAAAAATGGGGAGCCGGGGCTCCCCATTGCAGTCAAAATTGCCTTCTGCTTACGGACAATTGGGCGCCGCTCCTGCTTTAAACTTATAATCTATCAGGACGATTACATCCAGAATATTCACGGCGGCATCCTGATTGGTATTCACGGCGTCAAGTAAACGCGGCGCGGCGCCGTTCTTGAATTTATAGTTTATCAAATTAATAATATCGATAATATTGACGGTTCCGTCGTCATTAAAATCACCGCATTCGAAGACTTCCAATGACATGGTCGGCGACCATCCCGATTCGACATCCAATTCATCCTTGGCTTGAGACTTGATTTCAAAAACGCCACGGGTATTCCATTGGTGCGCATCGGTCCACGGGGATCCGCCGGCATAAGGCCCGTACCATTCGGTTATGGTCCCATCACCGAAATCCATCTTTAGATAGACCTGATGGCAATCCGGATCGGTGGCGCTGCAAGTGGAATTGGTGGATTCACCGCGCGGGCAGAGATTGTCGCCGGTGGGCGCAGCCGGGTCGTTCGGAGCGCTGTTGGTCCATTCATGGTTGGTGACGACATAATCGATTTGCAGGTGCCGGTTATCGATATAGGTCATGGTAATATCCAGATCAATATCCGGGACGGTTCTTTGTCCGGCCGGATTGATTAAATCTCGGTAAGGAACCATCGAGGAATAACCGCCGACTATCACACCATGGCCGCCATCCATAAAACACGAAGGATAACCGGCGCAGTTCATTTGATCCAGTCGGGTATCGGCCTGGGTGATCATATCGCCAACCAGAGCAATGTATTGGAAATTGTACGTTCCCAGAGCGTAGAGCTGTTTTAATGCGGTTGCGGTAGCCGGGCAATACGGACACCAGGTGGCGGTCCCTTGCTCGACCATAACCGTATGAGTATAACCCAGCGAGGCAGTATCTGTCCCCGGGATACCGGGTTTGGCCGTGGCACAGGCATCCACCCAGTAGGCCGTGAAAGGATTGGCACTGGGCGGGTCGGCATAGGCCGCATGAGGGGTGGGATTAAAAACGGCCCCGACCGCGGCAATATTCCCGCTGGTAACCGTAAAAGGAGTATAATAAACCACGGAACCGCTGTATGAATCTCTTAAGCAGAGAACCTCATCAACGGCGAATCCGACAAAAGCATGCTCTATCGTCGCACCCCCATTGTCATATTTCCAACGGCCGGAAGGTTCCATTACATAAATGCGCAGTTTGCCGGCATAAGCGGTTTTTTCTCCCGCCTCGGTTATTTGACCCTCACCGACCACGATGGTCGATTGGTTCGAACTGCCGTCTATACGACTGAATGGCGCCACTTCCCCGGCCAGGGTTACGCCGGCGCCGAATGTCGCCCAGACGCACAGAATAATAACCACCCCTCCAAGACAACATCGAAGTTGTGAACGATTCGACATTTGTGCTACCTCTCTTGGTTTGAGTTTATGTTAGTATAAGTTACATCAAATTCAGTTATTCAATTCAAGACTATTATAATCCTATTTTCTCATACGAGTAAAAATCTCGGCTATAACTTAAGCCTCTAAAACAAATATGTTATTCCGGCATTCACCGACCACTTGTGGTAATCGAAAGTACCATGAGAAGAATTGTTGTTGGTATAATCCAGATTCAAAACCGGCTTAAGAATCGCGCCCTGTCCCAGATTAATGGGGCGTTCCATATTTAAAAACCAGCGGCTTTGAAAATCCATTCTTTTTCGAGCAAAAAGTACCGGGGTAAAGTTAATATCTCCCTGAAGCATTTTTAAGTATTGCTTTTCCCAGTACCCGCTCCCGGTCGTGATGATAAACCCGGGCACCATATACGTCTTGATGTTGGCCGTTACCGATTTCCCCTCGCAGACATTGGCAAAAGGCGAAATAAACTCGACTTCGGATAACAAAATTACGGCATGATCGGGATTGCTGAACTTATGGTAATCGTATTCAATCCCGATGCCGGTTTTGGAGCCGAGGGAACGGGAAAATCGCGGCGAAAGATAAAACGCATATAAATTGCCGTCGGAATAATAATCCTCAACATCCAAATCAACAAACATGGTATCGATACTCCAAACCGTATCCAGGATAAAGGAATAGTCCATGTTGGAATAACCGGCTTCGAAATCAATGGTATTGGAACCCCAAAAAGAAGAGTTCAGGCCGGAGAAAAACTCCCATTTCTTCTTACTGGAAACTTTGGAATTGATATAGGAATTGGAATGATAGGCCGTGCCTATCCGCAACGCTAATGGCCCGGCAATTCGATATCCCGCCGAAGCCACCAGGTCAAGATTATCATTATTGAAGTTCTTACGCGTTTCCGAATACCGCCTGATATCAAAGGTGGCCGATAGAAAAACCGAAAAACGGGATTCTTCCGGGGTGGGAATATAGGTGGCCCCGAAGGTGCCGTGATAACTACTCAAATTGTAAGTCTTATTGTAGTAGGTATATTCGTTGTCAAAGTTCAATTCCAGCGGCGCCCAGGGGTAATAACGGATCGACCCCCGAGTAACTGTCTGGGCATCTTCCACACCGACGGAATCATTCAGAAGATTGCCGGTATATCCGCTTAGAAAACCCAATTCAAATTCCAGATTTTCGGAAAGATGAAGAGGGTCATAAAGGGAATTCTGGGGCTGAACGACGGCAGGTGATAGAAAAATTAACGCAAATACCGTGATAACCTGACCAAGTTTGAGATATTTCATATTTTATGCGGCTCCTGTTATTGACAGACTCCCCCGGGACAGGCGCTACTGACCGCGGAACTCATGCCCTCATCGGGACCGAATCCGCCGGTGCCGAAATCGCCCCGATTCTGGCTGTGCCCTCGAACCGCAAATTTACGCTTTTGAAATTTATCGCGTTCGCTCAAAAGCGACTTTTCCACTTCCTCCTGGGCCGCCTCGGAGTAAAATAAACCTGTTTCCGTCGGACTATTGTCTTTCGACGGTTCCTCCGGGGGTTCGCCCAGATCCGGGATGCCATCATTATTCGTATCCTGGGCGTCATCACGGATGCCGTCGCCGTCAAAATCGGTGAAGGTCGATTGCGTAACTTTCTCGCCTTTGGGTTCGTCCGCAAAGGCGGGCGACAGCACCAGTACAATTATAGATAATACTGCTAATGATTTAAGGTAAGGGCTCATGGCGGGCCTCCTGATGTCCATTGTCATAGACAATGATTGTGCTCTCGTAACTCTTGGGCGTTGAAATAATTATAATAGATTTTATCCTTTTTTCAAGTTATTTTTCAGGAGTTTTGATACAATTATGGCAAGACCAAAATCCGACGGCCAATACCATACTTTTTAGGGGCTATTTCTTCCCGGTTAGAAATGCCGGAGGCCGGACTCGAACCGGCACGGGCCTGACGACCCAAGGGATTTTAAGTCCCTGGCGTCTACCAATTCCGCCACTCCGGCAATTAGGCGATTCCAGACAACGCCTTCCCTTTTGGGGGCTTTGGTCCGCCCATTATAATCCAAAATATCAGCGCCGTCAAGAATTAGACGTAAATGGTTTGATCTTTCGTTCCGGCCGCCCTTTGACATTATCGGCCCCTTTCACTATACTCGTTTTCAAATTGGATTACATATATTCGGAGGAAAAAGATGCTCGATCCCCGCAATGACAAATTGGCAGAAATACTGGTCAAATACTCCTGCGCCGTCAAGAAAGGCGATATCGTCTTTATCTCCATGAGGGGGATTCCCTCGCTGGAGTTGGGTAAGGCCCTAATTCGAAAAGTCACCCAGGCCGGAGGTGTCCCTTTCTGGCATTACAATGATGACGCTCTCACCCGTCAATTTCTGCTTTATAACAACGAGGAACAGATAAAACGCTATGCCGCTTTTTACCTGCCTCTGGCCAAGAAGAGCAATTGCTTTATCAGCATTGCCGGCCATAATAATCCATTCGATTTAAGTGATATCCCGGCCAAAAAAATGGAGGCCTACAAGAAATATTTCCACAAGCCGGTTCTGGCCGACCAGATAATAAAAAAATCGCGCTGGGTGGCGATGCGTTTCCCCAACGATGCCATGGCCCAACTGGCTCAACAACCCCAGGAAAAATTCGAAAAATTTTTCTACGAGGTATGTTGCATCGATTACGCCAAAATGTCCCGGGCGATGGATCCCCTGGTCAAACTGATGAAAAAAACCGACCGGGTCCATATTAAAGGCCCCGGAACAGACCTGACTTTCTCTATCAAAGGGATAGCCCCCATAAAATGCGACGGTCACCGTAATATTCCTGACGGCGAAGTCTTTACGGCGCCCGTCAGAGACTCCCTGAATGGGGTCGTAACTTATAATGCCCCCTCCCTTTATGAAGGCACCGTGTATGAAAATATCCGGTTCGAAATTACCAAAGGGAAAATTACCAAAGCCACCTGTAATGCCAATGAAAAGAAACTGAATCAGATTCTTGATACCGATCCCGGCGCCCGATTTTTCGGGGAATTCGCCCTGGGAGTCAATCCCATGGTTAAGGAGCCGATGAAAGATACCCTTTTTGACGAGAAAATCGACGGTTCTTTCCATCTCACCCCGGGACGATGCTACGAATCGGCGCCCAACGGCAATAAGTCGGCAATCCACTGGGACCTGGTGTGTATTCAGCGCAAAGATTATGGCGGCGGTGAAATTCGCTTTGATAATCGCCTTATCCGCAAGGATGGGGAATTCGTAATACCGGAATTAAAGGGGCGTTTTACAATTAAAGCGCTGGGGGGATGACCCTGTTTTCGGTGGTGAGCCGGCCGTATTTTTGCCGTCCATTGGAAGCATTCCTTGACTTTTTGCGGCCAAAGTATATATTGGCTATGGTCTTACAATAATGCTTCTGATGAATATAATGGCTCGCCTTTTGACTTACGCGGCTCGAGTCCTGATCATTATTCTGCTGTACACGGGGATTGGTTTGGCTTATGACCCCGGGGAGCGGGATACTATCCGGGTAGAACATACCAATGCCTATTCCCCGGGCCGGGCCGTCATTCCGGTATATTTTTTCAATGATGAGCCGCTTAGCGCGGTCGAACTGGTCATCCGATTTGATAACACCTTCCTTGTTCTGGATTCCTTTTCCCTGATCGGAAGCCGCCTCTCTTATATCCCTTTTGAAGATATTATTTCGGTTGACTCTGCCGGGCTTTTTGATTTATGGATACCTGATTGGCAAGGTTACATCCCGACCGGAAATGGGCTCTTCTGCCGCCTTTTCTATTCCCTGAGGGCTATTCCCGGGGGCAATTTTCTTCCCCTTGACTCCACCACCTGGCCGACCCAGGAGCCGGTAATCCGGACGACCTTATTTTCCGACGAATATGCCTGGTCAATTTTCCCGGAATTCCGGGCCGGGGCCATAAATGTCGAAGGAGTGTGCGGCGATGTCACGGCGGACAATAATGTCAATATCCTGGATATCCTGGCTCTGATCGATTATAAATTCAAAAATGGGCCCCGGCCGGCGCGGGAAGCGGCCGCCGACGTCAATCACGACGGTCAAATTAACATTCTCGATATCATATTTTTAATCGATTTCAAATTCAAGGCCGGCCCCTCCCCCTTTTGCCATTAGTCAATTTTCAATAAATCCCAAAATATCTATGGACAAAATTATTTGGATTGTCCTATATATAAATCACAAAAATAATCATAAAATGTCATAAACATCAGTCAAGAGGGTATGTGTATGTCACGTTTTAAAGCCTTGGGGGCGCTTGTCATTTTCTTCTTAATTGTCTCTCTGGCGACACCACCGGCCATGGCTGACGCCGAGGACAAGCTCACCTATCAGGGAAATAAGGCCCGTATCGCGGTCGGCCAGATAAAAGACAAGGCCGATTGCGGGGGCGAAATTGCCGAAGCGATCGGCGAGATGCTGTCCACGGCCCTAAGCAACAATGACAAATTTATCGTCCTAGCCAGTCAGGAAGAGGTCGACGAATTAATCGATGAAATCGAACTGGGAGAATCGGAGTATGTCGAGGAAGGCCGCGGCGCGGATAAAGGCCTGATGGAAGGGGCGGATATTCTGGTCTCCGGGGCCGTCACCGGCTTTGAGCCCGACGCCGGCGGCAGCGGCGGCATGCTGGGGGGATTGAAGAAAAAGGCCTTCGGAGAGGTCGGTTTAAGTAAAAAAGAGGCGAAAATTTTAATGGATATCAAACTCATTGATATCCGGACACGCCGCATTATCAAGGCCATGTCTCTTGAAGGAAAGGCCTCCAAGTGGAGCGCCGAGGCCGCGGGCGGCGGTTGGGTTAATGACGTCGCCCTGGCCGGAGCCTTAGGAGCCTATTCCAATGAACCCATGGAGTCGGCCGTTCGAGATGTTCTTGCCAAGGCGGTCGATAAAATGGCCAAGGAAATTCCCAAGGATTATTACCGCTATCAGGGTCAGGGTCAATATACAAAAGAATATGGGGCCGGTGGCGGAGCGTCAGCGGGCGAAGCCAGGGGTGAAAAGGGTTCCGGTTCCAAGGGAGAAACCGGTGCCGGCGCCTCCAAGCCTGCCGCCGAAAACATGAAATTATTCACCAAATTCGATTTTATTCCGGGTGATAAGACCATTTTCTACGATGATTTATCCGGCGAGGAAATCGGCGAGTTTCCGTCACGGTGGAAACTAATCGACGGCGTCTTTGAAATCGCTCAAAAGGGTGATTTGAACCTGATCATGTGCAGCGATAGGGGCACCATCCGTCCCAAAATGAACGCCGGTCTCACGGATCGCTATACCATTGAATGGGAAATATACAGCAATGGTGCCGAGCAGCGCGGACATTTTTATCATCTGCATATCCTGGATGCCAATGAAGAGACTATATCGACGATTAGTCTCACCGACGGTGAAAACACGAAAGTGGTTATTTTCGACAAAGAGGTAGCCAGCAAAGCCCTGCCGGCCAAATTAGGTAAGGGGATACATACTATTCGCGTCATGGCCACCAAGACGACCATGAAATGCTATATCGATAATGAGCGCGTGGCCAATATCCCGGATATCGAATATTTCGAACCGGTCATGTTAAAACTGGAATTTGATCCCTGGGACGAAAAAGGTAATCCCATGCTGGCCGGCAAATTCCGAGTCGCCGAAGGCGGCAAAACCATGCGCCAGCAATTGGATGAAACCGGCAAAATCGTTACGCACGGCATTCTGTTCGATTCCGGCTCCGATGTCATCAAGGGTGAATCTTATAAGACTCTTCAGGAAATCGGCAACCTGTTGACCGATGACACCGCCTTAAGACTTTCCATCGAAGGCCATACCGACAGCGACGGCGCCGATGATTTCAACATGGAACTCTCCCGCAAACGCGCCGAATCAGTTCGTAATTATATAGTTAGCGAATTCGGTATCGCGGCCGACCGCCTGGAATCAAAAGGCTGGGGAGAATCCAAGCCGGTTGATACCAATGATAATTCCGAAGGAAAAGCCAATAATCGGCGGGTGGAAATGATTAAATTGTAGGGATTCGAATATTTTTCTCAAGACGGGGTATTCCTGGAAAGGGGTACCCCCTTTTATATGGACTTGGATAAGGAAGGATTTCTATATTCTGCGAAATGAATGAGCCTCTTCCCATAATTCTGGCGGGGCTTCTCCCCCTGGGGGGAATCGCTCTTTTATTTTATGGCTTCAATCGAATGCACAAATATCGCCTTATTCGGGATATCCCCCGCTCCAAGGTTCGGGCCGTGGCCATGGGACTGGTGGAGATCCACGGCCTGGCGGAACCGCAGATTGCCATGAAAACGCCGTTTTCCCAGGTGGCTTGCGTTTATTACCGCTATACCATAGAGGAATACCGCCGTCATACATCGGTAAGTTCCAAGGGACGAACTCAAACCAGATACTCCTGGGATAATATCGCCTCCGGCGAGAAAAGAATCCCCTTCTTTGCGGTCGATGATACCGGGCGTATTCTGGTGATGCCCGATGGCGCCGAAATCAGCCTTGCCGCCAAGCGCGCCTTCCTCCAGAAGGCCGGATTCATGGAAAGCCTGGTGCCATTTATCCGCGCCATTCAGGAGTGGGACAAAAATGATGAAGACTACATCGATACTTCCCAATTGAATCTGGTCCCGATCAAGACCGGCAAATTCTTTTCTTTGGGGAACCGTGTCGGCGATCGCCGCTATACGGAATATTTTCTGGAACCTAAAGAAAATCTTTTCTTAATAGGCACGGCCGCCACAGACAAAAATGCCCCCGGCAATATCGTAATTAAACGGGGCGATAACGAGAAGACATACATTATTTCCAACAAGACCGAAAACGATATATTAAAAAACCTGAAGTGGAGCATGATTTGCGCCTACGCCGGCGGCATAATCGCCGTCATGGGCGGGGCGGCGCTTATCCTGCACCTGGCGGGATTATTATAAAGGAGGATTGACATGGGCGCCATATTGGGAATTATCGGCCTGGGATTGCTATTGCTGGTTATTATCGTCATCGGCTATTTTATCTCCATATACAATAGCCTGGTCCGCCTGAAAAACAACATCGAAAAAGCCTGGAGCAATATCGACGTTTTGTTGAAGCAACGGCATGACGAATTGACCAAACTCCTGGAAACGGTCAAAGGGTACATGAAACATGAAAGGGAGGTTCTGGAGAAAGTTACCCAGGCCAGGACGGCGTTTATGTCGGCCCAGACGGTCGCCGACAAGGCCGGCGCCGACAACATGATGACCTCGGCCCTGAAATCCCTTTTTGCCGTGGCGGAAAACTACCCGGAATTGAAAGCCGACCGCAGTTTCGCCCAGTTCCAGGGAAGAATCAGCGATATCGAAAGCCAGATTGCCGACCGCAGGGAATTCTATAATGACTCCGTCAATACCTACAATATCCGTATAGAGCAGATTCCCGACTTGTTTATTGCCAGGATGCTCGGTTATACCAGGAAGGAATTGTTCAAGGCCGCGGATGAAGACAAACAGGATGTGAAAATCTCCTTTTAAATAATCGTTGCCAAAGAGCACCGAATATGTGTATTTAATCGATCATGATAGAATGGTTTATCGGGTTAAATCCCATCTGGCAGGCCCTTATGGGGACCTGTTTGACATGGGGGCTTACGGCACTGGGTGCGGCGGCGGTATTCTTAAGCCGTGAGCCGAGCCGAAGAACCATGGACGGCATGCTCGGATTTGCCGCGGGAGTGATGATTGCCGCCAGTTTCTGGTCGCTTTTAGCCCCGGCTATAGAAATGAGCGAAGGGGGCCCCCTGCCGGCCTGGGTTCCCGCCGCAAGCGGTTTCCTGCTGGGTGCGTTTTTCCTTCGCTTCGTTGACCGTATACTCCCCCATTTACATCCCATGATGCCCAAAGGGGAACCGGAAGGACCCAAAACCAGTTGGCGACGGACAACACTATTGGTCCTGGCCGTTACTTTGCATAATATCCCGGAAGGCCTGGCGGTCGGCGTGGCCTTCGGCGCCATCGCCGCCGGAATTCCCTCGGCCGACTTGTCCGGGGCGGTGGCGCTGGCCCTGGGTATTGGTATCCAGAATTTCCCGGAAGGGATGGCCATATCCATGCCTTTGCGCCGGGAAGGTGTTTCCTCGACCAGAAGTTTTATGTATGGTCAATTTTCCGGTTTAGTGGAGCCGATAGCCGGCGTCCTGGGTGCGGCCCTGGTTATTATTGCCCGCCCGATATTGCCTTATGCCCTGGCTTTCGCCGCCGGGGCCATGATATTTGTGGTCGTTGAAGAACTGATACCTGAATCCCAGATCGGCGGCCACACTCACGCCGCGACCTGGGGAGCCATTCTGGGATTTGCCGTCATGATGACGCTCGATGTTGCCCTGGGTTGATATCTCCGAATAATCCCGATACCTAAAGCCCGCCCGGGCTTTTTTATTGCCCACTTATTTGCTGGAACCATTTCGCGAATAAAACGTTTATTATTTGCAGGTTATATATGGACTAATATTATCCATGTTAGACCTCAACGTGGGAAAGTAAATGGATAAATTGCGACTGATAATCAGCACTATTTTATGCCTGTTGATATCCGGGGGAGTTTTTCTCCATGCCGAGTCCGACCGGGTCGGGCATGTCCGGGCGGAGTTGACGGCTGAATCGCCAGCCATTTATCCGGGGCAATCATTTCTCATCTCTCTAAAATTGAAAGTGGACGACGGGTGGCACATCTATTGGCGGAATCCCGGCGATGCCGGCGCCCCGCCCTCGATTGATTGGAAGTTGCCCCCGGGATTCTCCACCGGCGAAATAATGTGGCCCTATCCGGAACGTATTTTACTGCCTCCCCTGACGAATTTCGGTTACGAAGGCGAAGTCTCGTTGCTGTCGGAAATTACGGCCCCTTTGGATCTCAAGCCGGGCGATAAAATCACTCTGAATGCCATCGCCGATTGGCTGGTTTGTAAAGAAGTCTGTATACCGGAAAGGGCCGACTTGAATTTGACTTTAAATATCGCTGATGGAAAGACTATTCCCAATTCCCCCCATCCGGAGGATTTCACCAATGCCAAAGCGCTGTTGCCGATCCCGGCCGGGGATTGGAATATTTCCGGGGAATACAATGATACGGTGATAATTTTTACCTTGACCGCGCCTGACTGGTTTGACGGCCGGTTATCCACGGTGGATTTTTTTCCTTATAACCGGGGCGTTGTCGCCAATTCGCTTATTCCCACCCTGACCCGAGAGGGACAATCCTATCAACTGTCAATCTCACGTGATATGCGTGTCCATTATCTTCCCGATAAGTTGAACGGAATTCTAACTACCCCCTCCGGCTGGCGCGGCCCCGATTCGGAAAAGGCCATGGAAATTTCTGTGGAAATGAAGCCCGTGAACTTCGTTGCCGATACGGAAGGCGTTTCCAATCTCGGGATCGCCCTTTTGTTCGCATTCCTGGGAGGATTAATATTGAATCTGATGCCGTGCGTCTTGCCGGTCTTATCGCTGAAAATCTTCAGTATCATAAACCAGGCCAATCAAAGCCGAAGGACCTCTGTGGTGCACGGATTTATATTTTCTCTGGGCGTTATAGTCTCATTTTGGATTTTGGCCGGTGGTTTGTTAATACTTCAAGCCGGAGGACAATCGCTCGGTTGGGGATTCCAACTTCAATCCCCGGCTTTTCTGGTTATCCTGTCGTCGTTTCTTTTCCTTTTCGCCCTTAGCCTTTTGGGGGTTTTCGAAATCGGCCAGACCATTCCCGGCCGCCTGGCACAAACCACGCGTGAAGGTTACCCCGGTTCTTTCCTCAATGGTGTCATGGCCACGATATTGGCGACGCCCTGCACCGCACCCTTCATGGGCTCGGCGCTGGGATATTCCCTATCGCAACCGCCGGTGATTTCCCTGTTAATATTCACTTTTCTGGGAATAGGGATGGCGATGCCTTTTGTCATCCTTTCAGCCTTTCCCGGTTTATTAAGATTTTTGCCCAAACCGGGGCAATGGATGGAAACCCTGAAACATATCATGGGCTTTTTATTGATGGGGACAATTCTATGGCTGGCCTGGGTGCTTAGCCTGCAGGCCGGCGCCGATGCTGTGATTATGCTTTTGGCCGCGCTCTTACTTTTATCCTTTGGCGCCTGGCTTCGTGGCCGCTGGGGAAATCTGGCCCTGGGACGAATAAAGCGCCTGACTTCGGCTGCGGCTTTCGCCTTTCTGATTACCCTGGGGTTGACCGTGGGGCTTTATGGAATCGATCGCACGGAAAGGCGACCGGATACATCCGATTCAATTATCGGTCAGGGTATTAAATGGGAATCTTATTCGCCCGATCGCCTGTCCGAATTGCGTCAATCCGGGAGAATCATATTTGTCGATTTCACCGCCGCCTGGTGTTTGAGTTGCCAGGTAAATGAGCGAGTGGCATTTGGATCCGATGAAGTGCAAAACAAATTCGCCGAATTGAATGTGGCCGCAATTAAGGCCGACTGGACTTCGCGCGATGAAAATATTACCCGCGCCCTGGCCGCCCACGGCCGCAACAGCGTTCCCCTTTATATCCTATATTACCCCGGCGTCGCGACACCTGTGATTCTGCCCGAAATATTGACGCCGGGGATAGTTTTAAAAGAACTCAATTCCATCGCCAATAAACCGTCAACAATGTAAACATCACCTATAAGGATTCTGCCGAAAGGAGTCATTATGTTTCGCAAAGTAATATTCACGGCCCTGGCCATGATTCTCGGGGTGGCTATATTTTCCGCAGTCGCCAAAGATAAAGAGGCCCCCGTATCGTCTCAAACGACCGCCATGGTAGGACAGGCGGCGCCGGATTTCGCCCTGACTGCCGCCGATGGTAAATCATATTCTTTATCTTCTTTCAAAGGGAAATATGTCATTCTGGAATGGGTTAATTTCGACTGCCCCTTTGTTAAAAAACACTACGGCTCGGGAAATATGCCGAAAATGCAGAAAATGATGGCCGATAACGGCGTTGTCTGGCTGTCGATATGTTCTTCCGCCCCCGGCAAACAAGGACATTTTGCCGGAAAGGAATTAATGGAACGGATGAAAGCCGAAGGCTATGCGGCGATGGCTTACTTAATCGACGCCGACGGCAAAGTGGGCCGGATGTATGACGCCAAAACCACGCCGCATATGTTCGTGATCGATCCCAAAGGAATGCTGATTTACGCCGGGGCCATTGATGATCGCCCCACCACTAAATTTGAGGATATAAAAGGCGCGGCCAATTATATCCAGGCCGCCCTGGAATCATCCCAGGCCGGCAAAGAGGTGACTACCCGGAACACCGTTCCTTATGGATGCTCCGTAAAATATTAGAATATCAGGCTTTAAAAATCACATTCAGTCTTACCCCGGCGCCGGTTGCTCCGGGGTTTCTTATTTAAGAAATTCCGGCGTCGATTGACACCGCTCTTTTATAAACATATATTTCTCCCTGATAAATAACGCCCCTGTCAGGAAAGGAAATAATATGCTTTCCCGCCTCAATGTCATCGGATTTAGTGCCATTTTTCTATGTCTCCTAATTGCTCCCCTGGCCCTGGCCGGTTCGGGAGCATTGACGCCGGAGCTGGTGGATACTCTCCGGGAGTCGTTTCAGATGGACATCCATACCCGCTCGATGTACAACGCCCTTACCAACACCGATATCAATAACCTGGCCTTAAATCGGGATATTTTGCAGGAGCATAACGAAGTTTTCAGCAACAAAATCAAGGCCCGAGGCATCACCAATCAAAAGTCCAGCGGCCGCTGCTGGCTGTTTGCCGGTCTGAATATCCTTCGCCCGGCCGTCATGGAAAAATACAAACTCAACAGTTTCGAATTTTCCCAGAATTATCTGGCCTTCTGGGACAAGATGGAGAAAGCCAATACTTTTCTGGAATATATTATCGCCTTTCGTGACCGCGATCCCCTGGATAGAGAATTAATGAGAGTCCTTCAGGATCCCTTCGGCGACGGCGGCTACTGGCAATACGTGGTCGACCTTATCGATAAATACGGCGTCGTCCCCAAAGATGTCATGCCCGAAACCAATAGTTCCAGCAGTACCGGAAGCATGAACAACCTGGTTTGCCGGAAACTTCGCGCCGACGCCGCCCATTTGCGCCGTCTGTATGCGGAAGGCAAATCCGAGGCGGAACTTCGCGCCGCCAAAAACGAAATGCTGGCCGGTGTCTACCGGATGCTGGTGGTTAACCTGGGTGAACCGCCCCATAATTTTCCATATCGCTTCGAAAACCGCGACTCCGTGGTCAGCGAAATGAAAACTTACACGCCCCGGAGTTTCTATAAGGAATTCGTCGGTATCGATCTGAAAGAGTATGTCGATATTTATAATGACCCTTCGCGGGATTTCGGCAATCATTACACCATTGCCATGACCAGAAATATGTTCGATCGCGACGATATCAAGTACGCCAACGCCGATATTTCAATCCTCAAGGAAGTCGCCATGAAATCGCTTCTGGACAGCGAACCGGTATTCTTCTCCTGCGATGTGGGCAAGGACCAAAGCCGCGATAAGGGCATCATGGCCCTCGGTCTGTACGACTACGACGCCATTTACGATATAGATATGAGCATGACCAAAGCCGAACGGTCATTGTACCGCGAAAGCGCCGCCAATCATGCCATGGTTTTTGTGGGCGTGGACGTCAAGGAAAATAAACCGGCCAAATGGATGGTGGAAAATTCCTGGGGCAGCGATAAAGGCTCGGGCGGTTATTGGACCCTCTACGATTCCTGGTTTACCGAGCATGTTTATGATGTTGTCGTGAAGAAAAAATATGTCCCCAAGGAAATACTGGAGATTTATGAAAAGCCCCTCATCGTTCTTCCCCCCTGGGATCCGATGTGGGATATAGTGAGATAGTCATATTGACAATACTGAAGATTAAAGGCGGCAGGAGTGATTTCTGCCGCTTTTCTCTGCCTTGTAATTTTATAAGATTTCACGCTATCCAAATCGTTTTGATATTCACGAACTCCTTAATTCCATAGTGCGATAACTCCCGCCCGTAACCGCTCTTTTTTATGCCGCCGAAAGGCAGTCGCGGGTCGGATTTGGTCATGCCGTTAACGAACATCGCTCCGGTTTCCACTTTCCGGGCGACCTCTTCGGCCTTCTTTAAATCCTGCGACCAGACGGCGCCGCCCAATCCGAAAACCGAATCATTCGCCACCTTAATCGCCTCGTCGGTATCGGCCACCGGAATAATGGCCGCGACCGGCCCGAAAGTCTCCTGTTCGTAGACCGGCATTCCTTTTTTCACGTCGGTCAGCACCGTCGGTTCATAAAATGCCCCGGGACCGTCGATTTTTCTCCCGCCGCATAATAGCCTGGCCCCTTTCGCAATCGACTGCATTACCTGTTCATGCAGATCTTCGCGCAAGTCCGGGCGGGCCAGCGGGCCGGCCTTGGTATCTTCTTCGAGCGGATTTCCGGCTTTCAGGCTTTTCATGAGAGCCGTCTGCCGCTCTTCGAATTCTTTCAGGCGTGATTGCACCACGATGAACCTCTTGGCGGCGATACAACTCTGGCCGGTATTGAACATGCGGGCCGCCACCGAAGTGTTGACGCACGCCGGAAGATCGGCGTCCTCCAAAACAATGTACGGGTCCGAGCCGCCCAATTCCAAAACGCACTTTTTCAATTCATGCCCGGCGATTGAAGCCACACTCATTCCCGCCGGCTCACTGCCCGTCAGCGACACGGCCTTGACGCGATCGTCTTTTATTATATTTTCCACCAGCCGGTAATTGATTAAAAGCGCTCGGAATAAATTCGGCGGGAAACCGGCCTCGCTGAAGATGCTTTCGATGGCCAGGGCACATCCGGGGACATTGGAGGCATGCTTTAAAAGCCCGGCGTTGCCGGCCATCAGGGCCGGGGCGGCGAAACGGAAAACCTGCCAGAAGGGGAAATTCCAAGGCATCACCGCCAGGATTAGCCCTAGCGGCTGGAACGCCACAAAACTCCGGGAGGCATCAGTCGCTATTATTTCGTCGGCCAGAAATTTCTCGGCATTTTCGGCATAATAGTCGCACACCCAGGCGCACTTCTCCACCTCGCCGCGCGATTCCGTTATGGTCTTGCCCATTTCCAGGGTAATGGTGCGGGCATAATTGTCCTTATTTTTGCGTAGAATTTTGCCCGCATTAAACATCAAGGCACGGCGTTCCGCAAATGATCGTTGACGCCAACTTTGATATTCAATTTGGGCTTTTTCTATAATCTCTTTGACTTCTTCCGGCGAATGCTCGCGATAATCTTTAATGATCTCACCCGTGGCGGGGTTTATGGCTTTCATAACGGCTCCAATCACAGAGTTTTATTTTACCGGAGATTAATATAAATGATCGGAATAGAGAGACAAGGAGAGAATATAAGATGCCGTGAGAGCCATCCCCGTCGAATATAACGGGTTTTGGAGAAATCCCCGATAATTCAGCCGACTATATTTCGGCCACCGTCGACAACCAGGAATTGCCCGCAGATCATTGACGCCTCGTTGGAACACAAAAAGGCCACCACCCGGGCGATATCATCCCCTTCCACGATTCGTCCCAACGGCGTATGGTAGCGGGCATGGTCCATGACAGCCACCGCACCGGGTATGGAACGGGCCGATTTGGTATCCGCTAAACCGGCCAGAACACCGTTCACGATGACCCCTTGGGGAGCCAACTCCACGGCCAGGCCGCGCGTCAGTGATTCCAGGGCCGCCTTGGCCGGACCGACTACGCCGTAGCCCGGTATTACTCGCTGGCCGCCGTCGCTGGTGATACTAACTATTCTCCCCCAGCCGTTCATCAGGGGCAAAGCCCGCTGGGCCATATCCAGAAGCGATCGGGCCGAGGCAGCAAGGGTTACATCCCAGTACTTGGCATTGCTTTCCATAAGTTTCCCCGGAACCCCAAAGGCGGCGTTGGCAATTACAATATCCAGTTTCCCGAAGCGTTCTTTGATTTCCGCGAATAATTTGTCGAGACTTTCCTCACGGCCAATATCGGCCCTGATGGCAACTGCCCGGCCGCTGTTTTTTTCAATTTCAGCGACAACCTCGGCGGCCTCGGACATGCTTCGACGAAAGTTAACGACGACGGCGGCTCCCTCCGCGGCCAGTCTAAGGCCTATCGCCCGCCCGAATCCGCGGGTGGCGCCGGTGACCAGGGCAACTTTATCTTTTAATTCCGGGTACATCTCCCCTCCATATTAATCGCTCGTGTCCGCCGATTATGGATTATATAAGTCTAAAATCCATATTTTATAAAATAGCGCAAGGCTCATAATACCCAAAATACGGCGCCTTTTGCGGTTAATGTTGGAAATCAGACTAAAAAAAAGCGGGCCGAAAATCTGTCCGACCCGTCCGACAATAAGTTAGGCATTACTACTTTTTCTCGATGGTGGAAATTCCCAGGGGATAATAAAGCCCGCACCGCCCGAAAATTGCCGTGGCCAGAGGAATCAATCCGATAAGCCCCCACCAACTCCCGGTGATAAGGCCGGCCGCAACAATCCCCAGACCGACTAAAAGGCGGATAATTTTATCGGTCCTGCCGATATTACATTTTATTTCCATGCTCCTCCCTTCCGCAATTCTCTTGCCTTAATTTGACTTGTTTATAAATTGGGAAACAAATCCGCTAAAGGGATGTTCCCTTGATCAAACTATGACTATTCTGCCGGAAAAAGAGCCATTGTCAAAGACCGACGAAATATCGCTTAAGGTCCTGAATCTGGGACGCACCAATTACGCCGACACCTGGCAACTCCAAAGGCAATTGGTTATCGACCGCGCCGCCAACAAGATTCCCGATACTCTGCTTATTACCGAGCATAATCCGGTCATAACTAAAGGCAGAGGCACGGAGGCCGCGAACCTTCTGGTATCGCCCGAAAAACTCCAAGAAATGGGGGTTGCCCTATTCGAAGTCGAACGGGGAGGCGATATAACCTTTCACGGTCCGGGGCAATTAGTGGCTTACCCCATTATCTCACTATTCTCAAGAGATAAAGACGCGCATAAATACCTTCGGGAACTCGAGCAAGTAGTAATTGATACCCTCGCCAATTTGGGACTGACAGGCACCACAAAACAAGGGCTGACGGGCGTATGGATTGGAGATACCAAAGTCTGCGCCATAGGGGTAGGAGTCTCCAGATGGATAACCTTTCATGGTCTGGCTTTAAACCTGAATACCGACATGAAATATTTTAAACTCATAACTCCCTGTGGAATAACCAAATATCCAGTCGGTTCCCTCGCGGAGATTGCCGGGAAACCTTTTCATCACGATTCGGTGGCGTCGAGCCTGATAAATTCCATTGCTAAGATTTTCGGATACAACAAGATAAACAACAGCAACATGACTCTATCCGGCGACCGGTAAGCACCAATCATATAATAAGTTAAGATAATCGCACAAAGTGATACCTCAAGTATGGATATAATTAATAAACGGATCGACAGCTACATTATCGAAAGCCTGGCGCCGCGTGATGAAATACTGGACAACATGGAACAATATGCCGGGAAAAACGGATTCCCCATTATCGGGCCACAGGCGGGAGTATTCTTGCTTCAATTGGTTAAGATCTCCAAAGCAAGATATATTTTCGAAATGGGCTCCGGATTCGGCTATTCGGCGCTCTGGATGGCAAAAGGATTGCGCAAAGGCGGCAAGATAATTTGCACCGATAACGACCGCAAAAACCGGAAATTGGCAAATGATTATTTCAAGGGTGCGGGTCTGGAAAATCTGTTGGATTTCCAAATCGGCGACGCTTTGAAAATTCTTAAAAAATTCCCCGGCCCATTTGATATTATTTTAAATGATATCGATAAAGAGGGCTATCCGGACGCGCTGAACCTGGCCCTTCCCCGTCTGAAAAAGGGCGGTATCTTCATCAGCGATAATGTCTTATGGAATGGAAACGTCCTCGCCAAAAGCCCGGACAAGGCCACCCGGAGTATCCAGAAATTTAATAGTATGTTATTCGCTTCCTCCGCCCTGATTTCCAATATTATCCCCATTCGCGATGGTCTCGGATTGGCCATAAAAAGGTAAAGAACGGCTCTATTTTGGCCGCTTCGGCCCGCGGCAACACCCACCCTCGCCACGACTTACAAAATTAGATATAAATAATCCATTTTATCCTATACTATTTTGTAAAGTATTCGTATTACCTCTGAAATGAGGAATAATTAATGAAAATATCGGCCCTCGAAGAATACGGACTTCGGTGCATGATTATCCTGGCCCGGGAGGGTCGGGGAACGCCCCTGTCCCTGTCCGATATCAGCGCCCGCGAGGGGTTATCTGTCCCTTATGCCGGCAAGTTGCTGATGATTCTTCGGCAGGCCGGTCTGGTCAAGGCCGTCCGAGGACGCCAGGGGGGATACACTCTGTCAAGGCGGGCTGAAGATATTTTTCTGAAGGAGATATTCGATGCTCTCGGCGAACCGCTTTTTGGCTCGGCTCATTGCGATCGTCATGCCGGCGGCCGTGAGAATTGTGTCCATACCGAAGACTGCACGGTCCATCATATCTGGAGTAATTTTGATAATTATATAAGCGGGGTATTACAACGGGTGACTCTGGCGGATCTTTGTCAAAACCAGGGTCAGATGCTCGAAATTATTCGCGGCGCCGAAACCCCCCTAAAACCATTACCGGAAAATTAAACAACGGAGCGAAATAAAATGAAAAGCGACAAGATTCTTCTAAAACTCGACAATGTCCATGTCACCGTGGAAAATAAAGAAGTCGTGCGGGGCGTCACCCTGGAAATAAAAGAAGGCGAGAAACATGCCATCATGGGGCCCAACGGATCCGGCAAATCCAGTCTGGCCAATGCCCTGGCCGGGCATCCCGCCTACGAAATCACCGGCGGCGAGGCCTGGCTGGACGGTCAAAACATCCTGGAGATGGAACCGACCGAGCGTTCCTTGAAGGGCCTGTTCCTGGGTTTCCAGTATCCGCAGGCCATTCCCGGTGTGACCGTCGCCAATTTCTTAAGGGCGGCTTTAAAGGCCCGGCATGGCGAAGACAGCGAAGTCATGCGCAATTTCCGCAAAACCCTAAAGGGCAAATTTGAACTTCTGGAAATTGACGCTTCCTTCGCGGGGCGGTATCTCAATGACGGATTTTCCGGTGGCGAAAGGAAACGCCTGGAAATTCTGCAAATGGCCATGCTCGAACCCCGGGTGGCGATACTCGATGAAACCGATTCCGGCCTGGATATCGACGCTCTCAAAATTGTCTCCGATGGCATCAACGACTATTTCGAGGAGACCAAAGGCGTCTTGCTGGTGACGCATTACCAGCGGATGCTCAATTATGTCAAGCCGGATTATGTCCATGTCATGATAAACGGCAAATTCGTTCGTTCCGGCGGGCCCGAATTGGCCCTGCAACTGGAAGACCAGGGGTACGACTGGCTGAATGGCAAGAATCTTGAGAAAGTGGGGGCTTGATCATGGCCGAAATCATCAAGAATAACAATATCGCCGATATCGGCGATAACTACGCCGAGAAATACGGTTTCCGGGATCCGGAAGAGTATTTCCATAAAGGCGCCCGGGGAATCAACCATGAAGTGGTGGAAATGATTTCCCGCATGAAAAAAGAGCCGGAATGGATGCGTCGCTTCCGTCATGAGTCACTGGATATATTTCTCTCCAAGCCGATGCCGCGCTGGGGAAATACCAGGATTCTAAACGACATCGATTTCGACAATATATTTTACTATATCAGACCCATGGAAAATCAGGGCAAAACCTGGGAGGAAATCCCGGATAACATCAAGAATACTTTTGAACGACTGGGTATCCCCGAAGCGGAGCGGAAATTTTTGGCCGGGGTTTCGGCCCAGTACGAATCCGAAGTGGTTTATCATTCCTTTCATGAGGACCTGGCTAAACAGGGGGTAATTTTTCTCGATATGGACAGCGGTCTTCGCGAACATGGCGACCTGGTAAAGGAATATTTTTCCACGATCATACCCAACACCGACAATAAATTCGCGGCCCTGAATTCCGCGGTCTGGTCGGGCGGTTCATTTATTTATGTTCCGCCGGGTATCGATGTCAAAATTCCCCTTCAAGCTTATTTTAGAATCAATGCCGAGAACATGGGGCAGTTTGAAAGAACCCTGATTATCGCCGATAAGGGCTCGCGTATCCATTACATTGAGGGTTGCACGGCGCCGACTTATACCAGCGAATCGTTGCATTCCGCGGTGGTGGAACTGCTTGCCCTGGAGGGAGCCTACATAAGATACACGACCATTCAGAACTGGTCCCATAATATTTTAAACCTGGTTACCAAGCGGGCCGTGGCGCATAAGAACGCCACCGTGGAATGGGTGGATGGCAATCTCGGGTCACGCTTAACCATGAAATATCCCTGCGTCTATCTCGTCGGCGAAGGCGCCAAGGGAGAAATTCTTTCCATCGCCTTTGCCGGCAACGGCCAACACCAGGATGCCGGCGCCAAAGTGATTCACGCCGCCCCCCGCACCAGTTCCCGAATCACATCCAAGTCGATCTCCAAGGCCGGCGGCCGGGCCTCTTATCGCGGCCTGGTCAAGGTTCACCCCCAGGCGGTGGGAAGCAAAGTCTCGGTGGAGTGCGATGCCCTCCTCATTGACGGTGCTTCCCGCTCGGACACGTATCCCACCATGGAAATCGACGCCGATAATGTCCGTATCGAACATGAGGCCCGGGTCAGTAAGGTGGCCGAAGAACAACTCTTTTACCTGACCAGCCGGGGATTGAGCGAGGATGAGGCCCGTCTTTTGATAATTAACGGTTTTATCGAACCGTTTACCAAGGAACTGCCGATGGAATACGCCGTGGAATTGAACCGGCTGATTGAACTTGAAATGGAAGGGTCGGTGGGATAATTCCCCGCCGTGGATAAGAAGAAATATGAAAACTACCTTGCATCATAATACTGAAATCAGTTTCCGCGAAAATGCGGAAAAGGAGCCGTCCTGGCTTTATGATCTGCGCAAAACGAGTTGGGAATCATTCCACTCCCTGCCTCTCCCCGACCGGGTGGCGCATCTTTGGCGGTATACGAAACCGGAGAATTTTGTTGATAATAACCTTGATTCGACGGTTGCGACAGGTACTGTCGGTATTCAGCCCGTCATGCGTGAATTATCGGATTCGAGTTTTGAAGCCGAGGTTACCTCAAATTTCGACGGTACCCAGGAATTTAAAATCTCGACGGATTTGACTCGTCAGGGAGTCATTCTGGAATCTCTGGCCGCGGCCGCCTTTCAAGCCGACCGACCGGCCGCGAATTACCTGGGAAAATTGATTGGTTTTGATTTTGGGAAATTCGAGGCCGCCAACCTGGCCTTATGGAAAAAGGGTGTATTTTTATGTATTCCGGATAATGTCGTCGTCGAAAAACCGATTCGGATGAGTTATTCGCCGACCGCATCCGATCCATATTTCAGGGTCCTGATAGTCATAGGCAAACATTCACGCGCCACGGTTATCGACGACTACTCTTCCGGCAATAACTCGGATAAGGCCGGTCTGTTTAATGGTGTTACCGAATTATTCGCCGATGATTACGCGCAGGTGAGGTATATCACCCTGCAGAATATGCCGTCCTCATATAATTGTTATTTCACTCAAAGAGCGCGCCTGGGACGAGAGACTTCGCTATATTCCATATACGGCGGCCTGGGCGGGGGTAATTCCAAAGCCAATGTCGGCACCATCCTGGCCGGACCGCGCAGCGATAGTCGGCTTTTCGGCGTGGTTTTCGCCGATCACAGCCAGCATTTTGACTATCATACTTTGCATCATCATCAGGCGGAGGAATCATACTCCAATATCGATTTCAAAGTCATCCTGAAAAACAAATCGACTTCGGCTTATACCGGCTTGATTAAAATCGACGAAAAAACACGTAATTGCCAGGCTTACCAGATTAACCGCAATCTCCTTTTAAATAAGGGTCCCCGGGCGGAGTCAATCCCAGAACTGGAAATACTAACAGATGAGGTCCAGTGTACGCACGGCGCCACCATGGGCCCGCTCGACCCGGACATGCTCTTTTATTTAAAAAGCCGCGGTTTTAATCATGAAGAAGCGGTACGTATGATTATCGAAGGCTTTATCGAGCCGACTGCGGCCCAGATTCCCTCGGAATTGGGCGACACCATGCGGCGCCTGGTGTTCACCAAATTGGAAGGCGGTAATTGATGGTCGGCGAATATATCGCGTTGGGGCGGGCCGAGGAAATTGCCGAGGGCGAGGTACGCCCGTATGATGCCAATGGCACCAGCCTGGTCCTGGCGAAATATCATGGCGAAATATATGCCCTGGCCAATCTCTGCTCGCACGACGGCGGCGATCTGGGCGAAGCCGACCTCGTCGGAGATTGCCTGCGATGCCCCCGTCACGGAGCCAGGTTCGATCTAAAAACCGGGGCGGCTAAATCCATGCCGGCCGTGGTCGGGATTGACACTTATGATGTCAAAATCGAAAACGGAATCGTTATGGTGGCCATACCGAGGGAATGAGATAATGTCTAAAGTCGGCGAAAAAACGACGGCCATACCTGCCCCCAAAATAGTGCCCGGCGGCGGCTTTGATCCTGATTTAGTTAAACAGAACTTCCCTATCTTGAGGCAGTCCATTAACGGCCACCCGTTAATATACCTGGATAATGCCGCCACGACCCAGAAACCGGTCGCGGTCATAAAGAGACTGCAGGCATATTACGAATCGGACAACGCCAACGTGCATCGCGGTCTCCACACTCTTGCCGAAAGAGCCACGGACGCCTTTGAGAACACCCGTGATAAAATCCGGACCTTTATAAATGCCGGCAAAAGGAAAGAAATTATTTATACCCGCGGAGCCACCGAGGCCATTAACCTGGTGGCCTATACATACGGCCGTCAAAATGTCGGTCCCGGCGACCGCATTGTCATCACCCGGATGGAGCATCACGCCAATCTTATCCCCTGGCTGGAACTGGCCCGACAAAATGGGGCCGAACTGGTTTATATACCTATCAACAGCGAGGGTTACCTGGATTTATCTGAGATTGACACGATTATCAATGACCGAACCAAAATCGTTGCCCTGACTCATATGTCTAATGTCCTGGGGACGATTAACGAAGTCGAAGAAATAGTCGCCCTGGCCCATAAGAAAAGAGCGGTCTGTCTCATCGATGGCGCCCAGGCGGTGCCGCATATGCCGGTCGACGTGCAATCCCTCGGGGCGGATTTCTATGTTTTCTCGGCCCACAAAATGCTTGGGCCGACCGGACTAGGTGTCCTTTATGGCCGGGAAGAATTACTTCAGGCCATGCCTCCCTTTAATTTTGGCGGCGAGATGATCAGCGAGGTTCGTTTCGATAAAGTGACCTGGAATGTTCTCCCCTGGAAATTCGAAGCCGGTACCCCGGCTATCGCCGAAGCCGTCGCTTTTGCTCCGGCCCTGGACTATCTTGAAAACCTGGGGATGGAAAATATCCGGCGACATGAAATAGAATTGACCGCGTATGCCTTGTCCCGCTTGAGCGAATTAAAACATCTGACGATTTATGGTCCTCTCAATCCGGAACATCGCGGCGGAGCCATTGCCTTTTCCGACGATAAAATTCACCCTCACGATATGGCGACTTTCCTGGATACCCAGGGTATCGCCGTCAGGGCCGGTCATCACTGTGCTCAACCCCTGACACGTCTTTTGGGGGTTAACTCAACGACCCGCGCCAGTTTTTATATCTACAATAACACCAATGACATAGACACCTTACATGAAGCCCTACTTGCGGCTCGGAGGTATTTCGGGCATGGATGAAAAATTGAATGACCTTTACCGCGATATCCTGATGGACCATTACAAATATCCGCGGGGAAATAAAAATCTCGATAATTTCGACTTGGAAAATGAAGGCTATAATCCTGCCTGCGGCGATGATATTCATCTTAAAATAAGGCTGGACGGCGGCAAAATCGATGATATTTCGGTCGATTGCATAGGCTGTGCCATTTCGGTCGCCTCCGGTTCCATGCTGGCGGATATTGTCCGGGGCAAATCGCTTGAGGAGGTCATCAGGATTGCCAAAGCCGTTAAGGCCATGCTTAAGGGTGAAAAGGTGTCCGAGGACATTAACCTTGGCGATTTGGAGGCTCTAAAAGGGGTAAGCAAATTCCCGGTCAGAATAAAGTGTGCCTTATTATCCTGGACGACCATAATCGATGCTCTCGAAGCCCGACAGGCCGGACAAAAAGCCGAAATTTCCAGAACCGAGTAATGGACCCTATTATGTTAACCAAGGAGATAATTCTCGAGGCTCTCAAGCCCATAAAAGACCCCGAAATCCATATCGGTATCGTCGATTTGGGTTTGATATATGTTGTAATTGTCAAAGAGAATAACGATGTGGAAGTCAAAATGACCCTGACCTCCCCGGCCTGTCCTATCGGACCGGAACTGGTCGGCGCCGTCGAATTGACGGTCAAACAACTGGAGGGCGCCGGCGAGGTCGATGTTGAAGTTGTCTGGGAACCGCCCTATGATCCACAAACCATGGCGTCGGATTACGCCAAAGATGAATTGGGCATTTGGTAGTCTTATGCGTCAGACTTTGACATTCAGCCACTGGCCCCGTCGATAGTACCAATAAAAGCCGGCCGCGGAGAGCATGGAAGCGGCCGTGATAGACCACCAGACAGCATCTTGATTAAAGTCAAATACCTGTGTTAAAATATAAATGGCCGGAATTTCTATAACCCAGGCGTGACCGATACTTACCACCATGGCCGGGGAATTCAAGCCCACGCCGGCGTATATCTCTTCCAGCATAATGTAAATCCCCACAAAGGGAAAACTGACGGCCAGGATTCTCAAGACCGTCACGCCATAGGCGATTGTCTCGGTATTTTCAAAGTATATCCGCATAATCGGCCGGGCCAGCGCGAAAATGGCCATGCCCAACGCCACCATTATACCAATCGAAAGAAGCAAAGCCTGATCGGCTGTCCGCTTTGCCCTTTCTTTTTTGTCGCCACCGAGATTATGACCGATTAAGGCAGCCAGCCCCAGGCCGATTCCCACCAGTATGGCATGACCGATAGCCGAGATTTGCATGCCGATGCCATAGGCGGCAATAACCCCGTTCCCGAAGATGGCGATCATCGGCATTATTACCAGCCGCGCTCCGGAAAAAGACAACATTCCCAACCAGGCCGGAACCCCCAGGCGGATTATCTTGAGCATGGATTCCAGGGAGATGGGGATCTTACCTTTTAAGTGCACACGCACATTGGTTTTGCCGAACATAAACAGTATCAGGCCGACCAAAAAGGAGATAACATAGGAGATAACCGAGGCCACCGCGGCCCCTACCACGCCCAGTTCGGGAAATCCGAAATAACCGAATATAAAGAGCGGGTCCAGGGCCAGATTTAGGCAGGCGCCCAGGATCATAATGCCCATGGCCAGGCTGGGATTGGCCACGCCACGCAGGGCCGTATATACCGAATAGGTACACAAGGAAACCCCCATGCCCATAAAAACAACCCTGCCGTACGCGGCGCTAAGAGCGACAGTTTCCCCCCGGGCCCCGGCCATATATACAATGTCTTCCACAAACAGCAAGCCAATCAAACCGAACAAAGTCCCGAAAAACCATTTCAGCAAAAACGTTTCTTTAATATTGGCTTCGGCCCGGTCATAGTCCTTTTCTCCGTAACGACGCGATATTACCGCCACCGAACCGGGACCGATTAGAGAATTTATGGAAGAAAAAACCCAGGCTACATTGGAAAAAATAGTAATGGCGGCCACGGCCGCCTCTTTCCGCGGCAATCGCGACACCCACCACATATCGACCATATAATAAATATGACCGGTCAAAAAACCTATCATGGAAGGGGTTCCCATCTTGATTATGGAACCCAGTACCGAACCCTGGGTGAAATCGGCAGGTATTTTTTTGCTGTCAGTCTGAGTCATGTCAATAATAGGCCTTCGGCGCTTTAAATGTCGACCCATATAGAAAGGAATCCTTTAAGATAGTCAAGGCGGAAAAGCGATATAAAATCGAGGTTATTGAAAAATCGTTATTACAAAGGCGATAGCCATGATGGCGGTGGCGATAAATCCGGTCGGGCGGCCGTCCCCGACGATTAGAAAAAGTGCGGAGAGAAGAATGGTCGCTCCCAGGCGGGTGGTTAACTTGGCTAAAAAGGCGATGCCCAATCCATCGCCCAGAAGCATAACCGCCGCCGCGATGAGGGATAAATAAATCAGCCAAACCCCTTTATCCGATGATTTACTTGTTTCGGTCATATTTCCCCAAAAATTCGGCTATACCCCTGGTAATGGCCACAGCCAGTTTATTGCGAAAAGCCTCGGTCTTCAGGAGCGCTTCCTGCTCCGGTATTATCATAAACGCGCACTCTACCAAAACCGCCGGATATTGAGTTGGGCGATTCACGGCCAGATTACCGTGATATAACCCGAAATCGGGCAACCCGGTCTCGCGAATCAATTCCCGCTGGATAGCCTCCGCCAGTTTTTTCGAATGCAGGTGATAATAATAAACCGAAACCCCATTGTTGACAAAAGGATTTATCCCCTCGGGCAGGGCATTATTATGGATGGAAACAAATAGGTCGGCCCGGGCCGCCCGGGCAATTTGGGGCCGGTCGTAAAGCGGCAGCGGAGAAGCATCGGATCTGGTAATAACGACCTCGGCGCCTTTCCCGCGAAGTTTCTCCGCGAGATTCAGGGCAATTGCCAGGTTAGCCTCGGCTTCCGTCAGCCCGGTCGGACCGATGGCCCCCGCGTCGGGAGAATGCCCCGGGTCAATGACGATTTTCTTTCCTTTGAGTTTATTTAAATCCTTCGGGACCCTGAAAAATGTTCCCTTAAGGATATTTCCGTCATAATCAAATTCGTACCCCCAGATGGGGCTTTGGAAGGTCATCCTAAGGCAATACAATTCCGGCTCTGGCTGCGACCAGGTTATATAATCCAAATCGGGATCATCGAAAGCATAACGAATCCAATCCGTGTCGGATATCACGCCATAAAGATAAAGACATAGTGTCCGATCGTCTTCCTCTTCGAAATGATAGGCATGCCGGGATGCCAGGGGAATATTGACTTCCAGTTTGTCGGCGAAGGAAAAAGTCCGGATCGCTTTCAAATATGAAATTGGCGGTGGTGTACCGGGCGCCAGAAATTTGACGCTGTTTTTATTTACCCATCCGATTTGATGGGGAGATAATTGCAATTTCAACCAATCCCCTTCCCTGCCCACGGCCAGGGCTTTGATACCTTTGGGCTGGAAAATAGCCAGATACCCCTTTTGCGGGGCAACCCGCAGAGTCTGCACCGAATCGGCAAATTCCACCAGGCGGGGAAATTCCGGGGAATTAAGATAAACGCGATATTGGGAATTGGCGGTTATTACTCGACCATTCAGCCGCAATAATTTAATGTAATTATAATCAATCAGTTGCGACTTTTTGTTAATCAAATACTCTAAGACAAACTCAACTTCCGGCGCTTTCAGAAAATAAGTTAAATAGAGGGAATCGGAAAACATCGCACAAGGCAAGTCATAAAACCCTTCATAAAGTCCCTGCTTCGTATTTATGGAACTGACCTGCCCGAAAGCGCTGCCGGTCGACCCGACGTTGCTCTCCCTGTTTGCCTCGATCATGGGGATGGAATCAATCAAACCAGGAATCTTGCACCAGGCCCGGCAACCCGGTGTCCCTCGAAAACTGATGCGAAGGCGTTCCCCTGAAGAAATATAGACGCTATCCCCTTCGGGATATCCGTTAATTATAAAAAGCGAGTCATATGTCTCCCCTGATTGGATCGGCCCCACCTGAACCGGCCAATCCAATGTGGTCGTGTCATTTCCTGCAATGGCCTTCAAATTGAAGTTAAATGGTCCCGGTTTTAGGCGCAGGAATCCCAGGAAACCACCCGCCGCATGCACTTCAATGGGCTGGCCATTAATCGTCAGCCTGGCGCCGGGGGTTACCGAACCCAGAATAAAGCAGGAGTCGACCGCTGCCAGCGTATCGCCTGATTTGGGATAAACTATATTAATTATGGGCGAGATTCCCCAGACTTGCGCATATCCCAGGAATAAAATTACCACCAGTGAAAGACATCTAAACATGGATAAACTCCGGCGAAATCCGGGGTCCGCCGATAATGCCGGCGTCAACGGAGATACGTTCCCGATCATATTTCAACTCGACGGCGACATCTCTTTCCAGAAGCAGCGGGGCATCGAGATCATAATATTGGGCCAGAGACGATAAGTAGACGGCTTGAGAAATCCCGATAGAAGTCTCCAGCATGCACCCCAACATTATGCTTCTATGATCTTTTGCCGCCTGCCGGGCCAATTTTTCGCCTTCTATAATTCCGCCGCTTTTGGCCATTTTGATGTTAATCCCATCGATATAATCGGCATATTTAAAGTAATCCTCGAGAGTATTTAAGCCCTCATCCATAATCAGGGGAACTTTGCTTCGACCCTTTAAATATCGCCAATCCTTAATATAATCGGGGTGAGTCGGCTGCTCAATCAACTCCGCTCCCAACTTTTCCAGGAGATGGATATTTCGCTCGGCCCGCTCCGGTTCCCAGGCGCCGTTGGCGTCGACTCGGAATATCTTATTGGGAATATCCCTAAGGCCGAGCAATAACGCTTCGTCCTCTTCAAAACCCAATTTTATTTTCAATATCGGGTAGGGTGATTGCTTTATCTCGCCCAGCATTTTTTCCGGGGAGTCGATAGAAATCGTAAAAGACGTTCGCATATCCGGCGGTTCCCCCAAGTCGAGTATTTTCCAGGGAAATTGTCCGGTCGCGGCCGATATTTTATGTAAAGTCGCCCCGATTAACGCGGTCTTCGTGGAATTATTTATGGGGAATGAATTCAGTTCATAAAGCAGAGAAGTGTCAACCTTCTCGCCGAAGGCAAAATTCTCCCGGGCTTTCTCGAAATCTTCAACGATTTGTGCTTCCGACGGGCCATAATAAATCGAGCGCGAGGTCTCCCCAAAAAAAGCGTCATTGAGGCGCACGAAATAATTGCGAATTTTATTCGTCTCTCCGGTCGCGATACGAAAGGCGTGTTTCAGGGGAATTTCCAGAGGGAAAACGGTCATCACGACGGCAAAACCCTCCGGGCCGAGATAAAAATATCCAATAAATCGGGCCGAAATCCCGACTTATCCGGATTTAGTGAATTTATGGCCACCCCCCCTTCGGCCAAAGAGGCGTGAATAATATTTTGGTCATGCATGGCGATGGCCACATGACCTTTGAAAAACAACAAATCTCCGGGCCGGCAATCCTCCCTCGAAATCACCCGGCCGCATCTCGCCTGATCTTGGCTGTCACGCGGAAGATATATCCCGTGCCTGCGGTAGATCATTTGCACCAATCCGGAGCAATCGATACCGAACGGTGTCACGCCGCCCCAAAGATACGGGGTTCCCAGGAAACGACGCGCCTCCTTGACTATAGATGCGCCCGGACTTTCAATTTCCACACCCGTCTTTTCGATATTTTTAAGATTGGTATGATAAACCGCATTATTGGCAATTCTGAAATATGCTCGATTGCCTTTCCGGTTGACCTTCGGCAGACTACTTCCGTAAAAAAGGTACGGTGGAACAAGATAGTCGGGCTTTTCGACCGGACTTATCCTTGCCGTCAAGGCCCGGACATTACACGCCAATTGGCCTTTATATTTCTCCCAGTCATTCTTTTCGACAACCAATACGGCCCGCCTATCCACCCAGCCGGTATAGCCGTCATCCTGAAACGCCAGAAGATAGCCGTTCCGAACGGTTTTGTAGTGAATCGGCTCGTTATATAATAACTGGCTTTTGCGCTCCGAACGGAAGGCCGGTTCGGCCCGCATATCGGTGACATTTCTAATGATAAAACCGTATTGCATAACGTGACTAATTAAAGACGAATATTATGAAAACAGCAATAAAAAAAGCCGGATGTCTTCAAACACCCGGCCTTTTTTTGGTCAACTCTTAGAAGTTGATTTTACCTGTAAAATACTGGTTGGCATCGAAAGCGTCGTTGTCGGTTTCGCTCCAGGTATATTCGAAGGTAACATCGGTGGTACCTACCTTAAGCGTCACCCCGCCGCCAGCCGTGAAGCCATATTGCCATTCTTCCTGGTCGGAATAATTATATCCCGCCCGTAGGGAATAGCGGCCCCATTTGCCGTCGTCGTAAGTGTATTCCAACCCGCCCTGCCAGACATCCTGGGAATAGTTGTTGGACATGAAGTTCCCGGTCGCCTTGGCGAAGTTTTTATCGGCGGCCAGGAAATCCCAGGCCAGACCGAAATTGAACGAACTGGGCAGATCGAATTTCTGCGGCTCGGCGGCCACCTGGTGGCCGTCGCCGGCATCATAGAAACCTTTGCCGGAGAATTTCATTTCCGGACCGTAGTTTTTAATAACCAGACCCATGGAAACACCCTGCCAATCGGGGCGATAAATAAATCCGACATCAAAAGCCACGCCCGAAGCCGTGACTTCGTGGATGCGCTCGTTGAGATAGTGCATGGTCGTACCGAAAGAAACCCGGGCCGTCAATTCCTTGGCGAAACTGGCGGAAATAACCGAAAGAGTCGGGCTGAAAACACGCCCGGTTCCGTCCGGATAGGCATCAGTGGTTTCCAGTATATCCCCGATGGAGACAACCTTGGCGGAAAAACCAATCGATCCGAAATCTTCGATCGAAGTGGCAATACCGGCATAATTGACATCGATATCGGCAATATAAGGCTGGTGCGAAAACATTGCCTCGGTCCCGACCAGATTGGCTAATCCGGCCGGATTCCAGTACATTGATTCGACACCATAAACATCGGCTACAATCGACCCGCCCATGGCGGTTCCGCGCGCGCCCACAGGCAAACGCAGTTCCTGGGCGCCGGCCGTGCCGATTCTCCGCTCGTTCCCGGCGTAAACCGAGGTAAGGCTTACGGCGAGAAGAGCTACCAATATGAATAAGATCTTAAATTTCATTCTTGTACTCCTTCATCGCTTAGTAAATATCCAGAACCTCTACCTCGGTAAAGATCGCCATCTTACCGACTTTGGAACCGAACCCCGGGGCTTCGACCACATAGATGTAAATCCCCGACGCCAGCGGCAACAGATTCGACGATCTCACACCCCAGGTGGCCACCGAAGTCGACGGATCATCTTTTTCGATCTGATCGACCAGGTCTCCGGCCAGATTATAGATGGAAATGGTGCAGGTCGCCGGCAAGTGCTGGAATCTGATTTGTGTATTGCCGGGGGCCGGATCAAACGGTCCATTCAAATAAAACGGATTGGGCACCACATTGATGGCATCCAGCGCCGCCTCATTTTGGGTTACCGTCAGGACTTCCGTCACGAACGTAAAAGTATCCGCAGGAGTGTTTGGCTTAAGGGTAGACAAGCGGAATACTGTCCCTTCTTCCGGACAATCCTGATCGAAGGGGGGCTCCACGCCTCCGTTCCAACTTACCAGTACCACGCGGGCCAGAACTTCACCTCCGCCCTGGGCAGCTGTCCAAGTACCAGCCAGCATTTGGGCTTCAGCCGCATCGTATCCAGCCGTACCCGCAGTCTGATCCACAGGATTAATCCAGTACACCCAATCGGTATAAGGATCATTGTCACCACCGGATACGGAGTGTTCCAGATCCCCGCCGCCGTTGGCTTCAGTACCCCAGGATTCCAGAGCGAAAATATCATCCTCACCATCGTCGATGATGTGAGGAATCATTTTGAAATCGTCCGAAGGATCATCCGGCGTCCCCTTGCCGATGTTCCACAACTCAAACGGCACCCAGAAGACATTGGCGCTGCCGTCAAACGCCTCGAAAGCATAACTGCCGCCAACTTCGGGTTCATCATTGGAGCCGGTGAAACGCATTTCGAAATCATAGGCATCGATGCGGGCAAAATTGGCCCCGTCGCGAGTGGCACGGGATAAGAAAGCCTCATAAAAAGCGCGCGTGCCTCCGCCCGACGTGCCGCCGTCATCGGCCGTATGAATACCCCACAATCCGGAGCCAACGCACTGCTGGGCGTCATCCGGTCGCAGGGGAACTCCGTCGGCGTCGGTCCCGGTCGGGAAGTTTCCAAAATCAAAAGCGCCGGCGGAAGGCGGGTCCAGTTCGCCGCAGTTATTGGCCACCACTTGCATGCTGGCAAAACCGGTCGGCGGCCCGGACACCTTAACCACGAATCCCTCGACAATCATGTAATCGTCGTCGCCGGTTTGATTCCACTGGTATTCCAGCAAACGCTCGCTGGTAGTAACATTTTCCAGATGCCAACCGATATTTACGGAATCGAAAATGTATTCATCGTTGGCGAAATCGTAGGTGGAATCAACCTTAAGTCCGAGCGTATCTTCGAAGATTATTCGATAAGTATCCCCGGTTAAAGCCGCCCTGTCGACCACTATGGGCAGAACAATACCACCGGAGACACCGGCAGGATGCTCCACTTCCAGCGTATCGCCGGAGAAGACGCTGAATTCATTTCCGGCTATCGGTCCTTGCGGCGTGGCCGAAACTACCGTAGCCGAAGTCTGGGTTTTGCCGACTTCGGCATCAGGATTGTACGAATATGCCTCCACCCTGTAATAATATGTCGTTGAATTCCGAAGCGGGCCGCCGCGAATAACATCCTGATCAATGACGGCGAATCGCTTTATACCCAGGTTTTCACCGTTTTTAACGAGGCGAATCTCCAGAACGCCGGTAGCATCGTCAAAGACTTCATCAAAAATGTCCTCGACGCTGTTGGCAATATCATAATTGGTAATCTGTGTCCATGGACCGGCGGCAGTTGGGCCCTGGAAAATGCCGTAGCCTTCAAACGGATACGTTCCGGGATCGACCTCCGAAGTATCGGTCCACGAGAGGACTATTCTGGCGTTTTCCTGATCGACCGAGACGATAGGCGGTATCGGCGGTTCAGGAATTTCGTAATTGTTTTCGTAAGCAAACTGGGCAAAACGGTCATAATATTTCATTCTTGAAACTGATGTCAGTCTATTGGTACCGCGTGCAATCACTATGGCCGCGACGATTTCCGTCGAATCTCCGGGCCGGAAAGTTACGGGACCGGTGGAAAGCATCAGGCGGCGGTCCGCAGGAGCGATATCCAGATCTCCGGAACCTCTAACGGGGTCACCCGATACGAAATAACGCGTAGGCAGTCCCAGATAAGCATATTCCGTTCCGTCGCTATTTAATCCTCTCATGTAATTATAGGTTTGCTGGAAATCATCGGGGTCGGTACCGTTGATGTACTTATTAAAGGAATACATGGGAAGATTCCGATACCCGGCAAACGTGGTATCCCACATTCTGGCCGTATCAATATCATCCCCGGTGTATTCCAGAGGTCCCTGGAAGAAATCATACCCAACGGCCGGCGGATTGGAACCATAATCCTGGTCCGAGTTGGTAGCATTATAGCAGAACCCCAGAGATAAGGTCGTATCGCAACCGACCAGGTCATCGCCCGAACCACCCAGATCCGGGTCCGACCAGATCGAAAAGAAACAGGAATCCAGGGTATTGCCACCCTTGTTATAAACCTGCAATTTGAAGAATATGATTTCGCCCAGGGCGTCTTCGCGGTTGAAGCAGAAAGTCGTCTGACGAACTTCCAGCCCCAGCGGGTTGGTTTCACCGCTATTGTTTACGTGTTGAGCCGGATCGGCGTCGTTATAAACCGCCCAGAGCGTCTGGGAACCGATCATCTTGGGAATTGTGTCTATACCCGTGGTATCGCCGCTTTCGGAATCAATGATATAGTAAGGCTCCCAGGGTGCGCCATGGTCGGGATTGACATCGCCGTCCTGGTTGGTCTTACCGTGCGGAAATTCCAGCCAGTCCTGGTTGGGATTGTTATATCCGCTGTCCGCATAGAGTTTATAAGTGCGGAAGGCGGCGTTATCCGGCAGGAACGTGCCACCCGCCATCGGGCCGGGCACGTACTCATCGCTGTATTCTGCGATAATTACCCGAGTTTCCCCGGTGGCCGAATCGATGGCGCCTACCCATAACCCCGCGGCATATACGGGCCCGGCATCAGATTCCCCTGATTCGATAGCCTCAATAGTGCTGTAGGGATAATAGGTCCCATAATCATTGCCGAAAACCCCGGCCAGATCGCGGCCGAAGTTGCCGTGATTGGTGACGAACATGAGAATTTTATTACCGTCAATAAAAGTCTCATTGTCCACTTCGGCCACACTCTCAAAACCGCCGGTTTTGGCCGGACTCCAATTTTGAGGCGGGGCCGCGATTGACGTCAATGTCATCAGTAGCGCTGTCAAAAGCGCCGATATGGTTATTTTCCTCATTTCTTATTCCTCACCTTCCCTTAGAATGACATCCGCATGCCCACATAAACGATCCGCGGGCGACCATAATTCTTGGGGTTTTCTTCCTTCATCCGGTAGAGGCTTTCATCGTTGGTCGCGGCCCACTGCTCGCCCTCGACGGTTGACAGCCAGCCGGTGGTGTTGGGCTCGCCGGTGCCTTCATAAACCAGGAAGACATTTTCCGAGTTGAACAGGTTCTGAACCCAGACATAAGGAGTCAGGGTGTATTGGCCGACGTTGAAGCGGCGCTCTACCTTCAGATCAACGCTGGTCGACCAGGGCAGGTTAACCGAGTTGATACCGCCGGTAGGCTCCTGGTTGACCGAAATCCCTTCGCGGGCGGCGTCATAAGGATTGGTCGGAGTATACGGCGTCCCGCTGGCCATCTTGACAATGGCGTTTATACTAAGATTCTCGAGAGGACGAACCTTGCCCAGAAGCGGTCCTTCGCCCTTGACGGTTCTAATATCCAAAACCCCGGTAATATTATGACGCTGGTCGTAATCCAGAGGATTGGTTATCTTGGGTGTCCCCTGCGGATTTTTCCAGGCTATGTTATAAAAGGTCTGATCGTAAGAACCGGTGCCGGTCGCCCAGGAAAGAGTATAATTCAGATTGACCTTGATGTTGCGCGTCCGACGCATAACCAGATTGAAATCGACCCCCTTAACCGTGCCGTAGTCGGTATTGGAATAGAAATCATACACGAACGGCGAGGCCGGCGATTGATGGAATATCTGCGTCTGATCCTGAATATCTTTGTAGTAAGCGGTTATGCCGAAAGCCGTATTGACGCCCAACTGGTGAGTTATACCGGCTTCGTACTGTGTTATCTTCTCCGGTTCCAGGTTGGGACTGGCAAAAGGATAGTAAGAACCGGCGCCGATACGAGCCGCCATAAAGCGATAATTGATATAGAGATTATTCAGGTTGGGACGCTGGAAGAACTTGCCGTAGTTGATATGCAACTGGGTCTTATCCGAAACCGGGAAAGCAATCCCCATACGCGGGGAAACCTTCGTAAAGACCCTGCTGTCGGCCAGGTCACCCGGATCAAGAGTGTCCACGCCGGTGAGGTTTTCCGGATCCAGGGGATTCTGCAGGTCCTTGATGCGCAGGGTGTTATAGTCGAAGCGGTCGAAACGCACGCCGCCGCTGATAATCAGGCCGCGCCATTCGAATCGATCCTGCAGAAATACACCCAGGTTGTTCGGGGTTTTCTTGCGGGTGCGGTAATCGTCGCCGTCATAATCCCGGCCCAGGCTATCGTAGCCGAAATTATCGTAACGGTTATAATTAAACCCCTGGGTGGCGCCCAGGACCTGAATTTGACGAACCGAATGCAGTTGGAAATCAAATCCGGCCCTAACCGTATGATGCGAGCCGAACTGCTTGTTGACGTCACCTTTCAAGCCATAGTAAGACGCCTCCCGGTGGGTGTATGTCGCGAAGTACGATTGGACCGTATCCCCCGGCACCGAGGTGGTGTCAAACCATTCGCGGAAGATATTATTATCATCCCATTCCGGATTGGTGTAAGCCCGCTCATAGTTATTGAGGCTCATGAAATTCACACCGTCGCCGGCATAGCGTTCGGTGTAAAAATACGAAGCGCTCAAATTGTAATAAGCGTTTTCGCCGAAAGTATGGGTTACTTTACCGTTCAAACCCCAGTTTTTGTCACGATAACGGGGGTTATGCTCATAGTTGAATAACCAGGCATGCCGATATTCCTGCCACCAGTCAATGGAGGCATTACCGGTCAGGGCCAACTTCACGTTATTGGTCAACGCAAAATCCAGCTTGGCCTGACCGGACCAGCCCGAAAGGCTGTTGGCCGGGAGTCGCCACGGGTTTTCCTTTACGGGAAACTTATTGGCGGCATCGGCGCCGGCGACGGCTTCATAGCGATCCACGACTTCATACTTATTAAACAATTCCTCGGTTTTGATAGAGGGGTCGCGGTCGCGTAAGAACCGGCGTTCGGCGGAGACGAAGAAAAAGGCATCTTCAAGGCCGGGAATCGGGCCGCTGACGTCGGCATTGTAATAGTTATGATCGTAGCTTTCCGAAACCAGATTATCCGTGAGCAATTCCAGATTGCCGTGATAAACTTCCGAACCGGAATTGGTCACCACGTTGACGATACCCGAGGCCACGTGGCCGTACTCGGCATCGAAAACGCCAGAAGTCACCGAGACTTCCTTAATGGAGTTCTTGCTCAAGTTACTGGTGGAAAGTCCGGTCAAAGGATCCTGCTGTGAGAATCCGTCGATATAATAGGCCACTTCCTGGGGACGGCCACCGCGAAGGTTCAGTTCCGAACTGTTGGCCGCAGCGGCGCGGGCCCCGCGCTGACGCACGTCCACATTGGTTTTCATGCGGACCACGCTGTTTTGCAAACTTACCGCATCGGCGAAAGTGCGCACCGGCATGGATTGCATATCCTCGCTGGTGACAATCTGCACCGTTGTGGTTTTATCCTTCAAAACCAGGGGACGTTCCGCCTTGACCCTGATTACCCGACCCAATTCCAGGGCTTTCTTGGAAAGACTGAAATCCGTGTACGAGGTCAATTCGGCCGAAACGGCCACATCCGATACTTCCACTTCCGCAAAACCGATCAAGGAAGCCTTGATGGTATAGGTGCTTACGGGAACGTTCAGGATGATATATTCCCCGTTTTCGTCCGATAAGGCACCCATTCTTGTTCCGACGACCGAAACGGCCACCCCTGGCAGGGGCTCGCCGGTTTCCTCATCGATCACCTTACCGGACATTTTGCCGGTAATGGCGGCGCTGGCGTCGAGCGGCATCATAATCATCGCCGCCATTGCCAGCATTAATACCAGAAGAAGTACTTTACTCCTCAATTTCAAACCCTCCATTCCCTTAAAAGGCATAAAGATTTCCTATGATTTCCATGACATTAACAAATTCCACCCGCATTCACCTCCCTGTGCGCATAGGTTAAAAGTTAAATTATGGTTATTTAACTGCTCTTATTTACAGTAGGGGCTACTAAGTGAGGGTATAATTTCCGGCTCTGACTGTCCACTCTTCCCATGCCCGCCGTACGCTCCAACCCTATATAAATTACGTTGTTAACAATAATCAGATTGGTTAAATTATTGTCAACAAAAAACAAAGTCGTTTCCGGTCGGGAAAGCGACCGGAAATTCCCATTCTCTGTTTAATTTTCGGACAGGCGGGAAAAAACTTTACCGTTTGGATTCCAATTCCTTTGCCGCCTTTTCAATCTGAACCAGGGCCCCTTTTATATTCTCAATCGAATTGGCGTAGGAAAACCGCAGATAACCCTCGCCGAAACTCCCGAAAGCCGTCCCGGCCAAGGCTGCCACGCCATAGTTGTCGAGCAGGTGTTCCTGAAGTTTCTTGGCATTCCACCCCAGTTTCTTGATATTGGGAAAGGCATAAAAGGCCCCCAGCGGCCTTCGGCAGGATATCCCCGGTATTTTATTGAGACCGTCGACAATGACATCGCGACGTTTCTTGAATTCGGCAACCATCTGTTCGGAATCGTTCTGCGGGCCCTTTAAAGCCGCGGCCGCCGCTATCTGCGTAAAAGAAGCTGTACAAGAAGTACAATTGGTGGCCAGCCGGGACACATGCGACGCCAGAGTCTTGTTCATTACCCCGTAGCCGATTCGCCAGCCGGTCATGGCGTACGTCTTGGAGAAGCCGTCCAGGATTATGGTTCTTTCCCGCAACCCTTTGAATTGGGTTATCGATTCGAAAGTGGCTTCATAGATGATCCGCGAATATATTTCATCGGATAAAACCCAAAGGTCATTTTCAACCGCCAGACGGGCGATACGCTCCAAATCCTCGCGGGTTAAAATGCCCCCGGTCGGATTCTGCGGCGAATTAATGATTATTAACTTGGTTTTGGGTGTGACCAGTTTCTCCAACTCGGAGACATCAAGTCGAAAATCGTTTTCCTCACGAAGATAAATGGGCACGGCTTTGGCGTTAACGAAATTAATCAACGATTCATAAATGGGGAATCCGGGGTTGGGATAAATGACTTCGTCACCCTCGTCCACCAGGGCAAAAATGGCATAAAACATGACCGGTTTGCCCCCGGGAACGATAACAATCTCCTCGATCGGAACCTCGAAGCCCCGGGTTCTTTTCATTTCGGCGGCGATAACTTCGCGTACTTCCGGATAGCCCGCGGCCGGATTATAATGGGTATATCCATCCCAGAGGGCCTTGACGGCCGCTTCCCGGATATATTTGGGCGTATCGAAATCCGGTTCGCCTATTTCCAGGTGAATTATTTTCTTGCCTTGCTTTTCCAATTCCTTGGCCCGAGCCAGCACGACGAAAGCTGTCTCCGTGCCCAGTCTATTCAATCTCTCCGCGTATTTCATAGCGCCTCCATCCTGCTGGTCATGACTCTGGTATCAGCCCAGGTTAAGTAGCCGCCGGGCTCTATCCGCGATATGTTCGGCCGTGACTTCAAATTCTTTTATCAACTGCCAGGGCAACCCCGACTCGCCGAAGCGGTCTTTGACACCGATCATGGCGAATTTGACGGCCTTGCCTTGACCGCCATTGACACCGGAAAGAATTATCCCGGCCACCTGATTGCCCAAACCTCCCACCTGGTGTTCTTCGGCGGTAATCACGGCTCCGGTTTCCTCAGCCGCCCGGACTATGGCATTCTTGTCCAAGGGTTTGACGGTATGCATATCAATCACACGCGATTCCAGGCCATAATCCGATTTCAAAATCCAGGCCGCCCGCAAAGCTTCGGGTAATTCCGGGCCGCAGGAAACAAGCGACAGCTTTTCATTTTCATTCTTATAGTTTTCGGCCAGATATGTTTCGAAGGCGTCCTTGAAATTAGGTTTTTCGCCGCGGAATCTGAAAATGGTCGCCTTACCCCACTTATAAGGCGTCTTTTCGTCGGTAACCACCGGAGTGGCTTCACGGGCAAAACGGATATATTTCGGGCCGACAATTTCAAAGAGCATATCTTTGACCATCCGTTTGGTTTCGATGGCATCGCAGGGCACACCGACATGCATATTGGGCAGGCCGCACATTTGAAAGAGCGCTTCCAATTCCTGATGCGTGGCTCCGTCCGGACCCACCGAGATACCGCCGTGGGCGCCGACAATCAGGACATTATAGTCGTTATAACAGACCGAAACGCGCAGTTGATCCAGGTTTCGAGCCGATGAAAATACCCCATATGTGCCGAAAACGGGAATCTTCCCCTCTTTGGCCAGACCGGCCGCCAGGGTTGTTCCGCCTTGTTCGGCAACACCCACCGAAAGCCATCTTTTCTTGCGTTCGGGATGGTTCTTATAAAAATCGGAAATGGTAATGGACCCGGAAATATCGGCCCCGATACAGACGATTCTTTCATCGCCACCGAATTCATCCAGAGCCCGACCCAGACCCATACGAGTCGGGTCCATGACCACCTTCATATTCTCCTGTTTATTCCACCAATAGTCGTGTTTGAATTTGGGCATCTTGTCGGCCAGTTTCTTTTCCACCGCGGCCTGGTGGTCATTTCCGGCCTTGAAATATTTATCCAGATCGAAGGTTTTAGACAAGCCCAGTTCTTCCAAACCCTTAAGCATCTCTTCCCGGCTCGGCGGCTTGCCATGCCAACCGACCTGATCTTCCATGAAACTGACACCTTTGCCTTTGACGGTATTGGCGATAATCATGGTCGGCTTTTCAGAGGAACGCCCGGCCTTTTCAAAAGCCTCTATAATTTGCGGAATACTATGTCCGTCTATTTCGATAACGTCCCAGCCGAAGGATTTATATTTTTCCGGCAGCGGTTCCAGCGCCTGTACATCTTCGGTGCGGCCGTCAATCTGAAGTTGATTCCGGTCCAGGATGGCGATGAGATTATTCAGTTTGAAATTCCCGGCTTCCATGTAGGCTTCCCACATGGAACCTTCCTGCTGTTCCCCGTCCGAAGTAATGGCGTAGACCTTGAAATCCTTGCCGTCTAATTTCGCCGACATGGCCACGCCCAGGGCCACCGGCAAGCCCTGGCCGAGTGAACCGGAGGATATTTCGACACCGGGGAGATCTTTGCGATGCGGATGGCCCTGCAAAGGCGAACCCAGCATGCGCAATTTGGCCAGTTCCACTTCATTGAAATACCCGGAAACCGCCAGCGATATATACAGTGCCGGCGCTTTATGCCCGGCCGACCAGATTACCCGATCCCGTCCGTCCCATAGATGATTTTTGGGATCATGCCGTACGATCTTAAGATACAATACGGAAAGTATGTCCATCATCGACAAAGTCCCGCCGGAGTGGCCGGATTTGGCTGAACAGAGGGAAATCAAGTCCAGACCGCGCATATAATTGGCGCGCTCTTTAAGCTGGTCAACGGAGTAATCTTTGATTACCTGGCCCGTTTTGGAATCAATCAGAGGCATTTCTCCTCCAAGACTTTTTTCAAATCTGTAAAATATTAAAATTTTCTGGAAATTAATTGCCTTATTGGGATAAAGTCAACTTATTTCGGGATTTAACCCAAACCTTCCAGTACTTATAAAGGCGATTTTGAAGATAATCCCTATCACGATTATTGAATATGACGATATCCGAAAAACGCCTTAATTCCCGGTAACTTAACTGGGATTTGAGTCGTTGCGCCGCCTCTTCCCTGGTCAATCCCTTTTGAATCAACCGGCTCAATTGCGTTTGTTTCCCGCAATGAATTAATAGCGTCAAATCGACCCTTTCCTGCCAACCCCAATCAATAAGCAAAGCCGCATCAATAATCACTACGTCATGTCTTTTGACAGCCTCCCGGGTCTGCTTCTGCAGTTCTTTTAACAAATAAGGATGCACCAGTTTATTGAGTTTGACCCGGTTTTCAGGCGATGAAAATGCAAGCCGGCCCAAATGGCGGCGTTTGAGCTTTCCCCGGGACGTGATTATCTGCCAACCGAAGAATTTAACCAACTTTTTAAGCAAGGCGGGATTGGTTTCGACTACGTCTCGCCCGACTTTATCCGCGGAGATAATGAATGCCCCCAGCCCTTTCAAAATGCGGGCGGCTTCGCTCTTGCCCGACCCGATTCGCCCGGTAATCCCGATCAGCATCTTGAGCCGCTCATTTGGCGTCCAGCCAGGTGGCGCCGCTTCCGATATCCACCACTACCGGAACCATCAACCTGACGGCCTTTTCCATCCGCTCTTTAACCAGAGCGGGAAGAGAATCCGCTTCATCGCGGTGCATGTCAAATATAAGTTCATCATGAACCTGCAGGATCATTTTTGACTTCATCCCGGCCATTCGTTTATGGATATCGATCATGGCCAGTTTAATCATATCCGCGGCAGTCCCCTGAATAGGCGTATTGATGGCAATCCTCTCGGCAAATTGCCGCACCTGGAAATTCTTGGCGTTGATTTCCGGAAGATACCTGATACGGCCGAATAAGGTCGTCACATAACCGTTGCGCCGCGCCGCATCAATCGTCCCGTCCATATATTTTTTTATCCCCGGGTAGCGGGCCAGATATGTCTCGATAAATTCTTTCGACTGGCTCACATCCAGATCGGTTTGCTGCGACAGGCCATAGGCGGAAACGCCATAAATAACCGCAAAATTGGCGGTCTTGGCGGAGCGTCGCATCTCCGGCGTGATATCGCGGATATCGACCCCGAAAACCTCGGCGGCAGTGCGGGCATGAATATCCTCATTATTTTTAAAGGCCCGAATCAGGGTCTGGTCTTCGGCAAAATGGGCCAGAATTCTTATCTCAATCTGGGAATAATCGGCCACCAGCAGTGTGTATTCCTCATTCCGGGGAATAAACGCCCGGCGGATTTGACGGCCGATCTCGGTGCGGACCGGAATATTCTGAAGGTTGGGATCGGTCGAAGACAACCGCCCGGTCGCCGCCACGGTTTGATTGTACGAAGTATGCACTCGTCCGGTTTCGGGATTAATCAACCCCGGGAGGGCATCAATATAAGTATTTTTCAGTTTCACCAGTTGCCGGTAATCGAGAATCAGGCGCGGCAAATCGTGAACCTGGGCCAATTCCTCGAGAACTTTAACATCGGTCGAATACCCGGTTTTCTTGGCGGTCTTGCCCTTCCGTGGAAGATTTAACTTATCGAACAAAATCGTGGATAATTGTTGCGTGGAATTGATATTAAATTCCTGTCCTGCCTCGGTATAAATCTCCCGCGTTAGTCTCTCGATTTGAGTTTCCATTCCCCGGGACATTTCGGCCAGGTATCCGGCGTCAATCCGGACCCCTTCCTCTTCCATCGCCGTCAGGACTTTGACCAGGGGAAGTTCGATATTGTAATAGAGATTATTAAGTTTCAATTCCTCTATTTTCGGGGCCAAAACTGATCGCAAGCGAAAAGTATAATCGGCGTCTTCCGCGGCATAGAAGGTAGCCTTATCAATTGCCACCGAGGCAAAGGATTTCTGGTTCTTGCCGCTGCCGATAAGATCCGTTATCGGCTGCATATGATAGTTAAAGTATTCGAAAGCCAGGCTATCGAGCCCGTGCTGCCGTCCGGAAGGATTAATAACATATGAGGCCAGCATGGTGTCGAAAGACAACGGTTCGACTTCCAGTCCCGCCCGATGCAAAATTTCGAGGTCATATTTGGTATTCTGCCCGAATTTCTGGACTTTTTTATCCATCAGGATTTGACTCAACAGGCGAAGCCCCTCCCCTCGAGGCAGATTGCCGTTATTGTCGTCATGACCGAAGGGAAGATAAAATGCCCGGCCCGCCTCAGCGCAAAGTGAAACCCCAACCAGGTCGGCCCGTAACGAATCCAGAGAGGTGGTTTCGGTATCGAATGCGATTTCTTTTTTTTGCGAGAGTTCCCGCACCAGTTGCTCGAGTTCCGCCAGGGTATTGATGCAGCGATACTCAGCTCGGGATGCCGTGGCTGGAACTTCCACCGTCAGGGATTCCGGACCCCGGTCCTCTCCTTCGCCGGTTCGGGACAACTGCTCCAGAAGACCGCGAAACTCCATTTCCATGAAAAGATTCTTGGCCTTTTCGAAATTTATTTTCCCCCGTCGAAAAGTCTCGGTATCAAACGCCAACGGCACCGCCGTCTCAATGGTCGCCAATTCCCGCGATAACAGCGCCTTATCCTTGTTATCGATGACCTTTTGACGAATTCCCTTGGCCTTGATTTTGGCGGCATTTTCGAGAATTCTATCCAGGTCTCCGAACTCCTCAATCAGGGCGATTGCCGTCTTGGGGCCGACGCCGGGAATACCTGGAATATTGTCGGAACTATCCCCCATCAGTGATAAAACATCCACCACTTTTTCCGGGAGAACTCCGAATTTTTCCTTCACGCCGGCGGCATCGAGTTTCTCCGACGGCGCCGTACCCCGGCCGGGATTGAATATTTTCACCCGGTCCGATACCAGTTGAAACATATCCTTGTCGCCGGAGACTATCCAGACTTCCAATCCGGCTTTTTCCGCCGCCCGGGCCAGAGTTCCGATAATGTCGTCCGCTTCGAATCCCTCTTTCTCCAGGGCCGGGAGATTCAGGGCCTCAACCGCCTCCCTTATTCGCGGCAATTGCATCACCAGGTCGTCAGGCATCTTGGCGCGGGTCGATTTATACTCGGGATATTTTTTGTGGCGAAAAGTCGGCTCTTTGGTGTCGAAAATGACCGCCATATATTCCGGATTTTCATCATTAATGATTTTCATGAGAGAATTGATAAAACCGAACGTCGCCGACGTATTCTCGCCTTTGGAGTTGATCAGGGGATTGCGGATAAAGGCGAAATAGGCCCGGTAAAACATGGCCGAGCCGTCGATAAGGAAAAACCGCGGCGCGGTCATCGATACAACCTCTTGTCCAGTATATAGGAGCGTACGTCTTCGGGAAGCAGATATTGAATTGACTGACCATCTTTTACGGCCTGCCGGATAATAGTCGAAGATATCCCGATGGGCGGCATCTGAAACATCCTCACCCGGGAGGCCCAGCGATTTTGACTCGCAAGCGGCTCAAACCCGGTTCGATTGGCCACCGCCACCGTGACCGACGTCATAACCTCTTCGGGGCGATACCAACTATCGAATATGGCCAGGTTGTCGGCTCCCAGCAAAAGGGTCCAGGCCACACCCGGGAATTTCTCCTTCAGGAGATTCAATAAGGCATAAGTATATCCGGGACCGTGTATCTCTTTCTCGATTTCGCCCGCCGAGAAGTATTCGTTGCCCTCAATCGCCAGCCGCACCATGGCCAGCCGGTCTTCAAATGATGCCGCCGGCGCCTGGTTCCTGTGCGGCGGCTTGAACCCCGGGACAAAAAAGACTCCGTCCAGGGCCAGAGATTGCCGAGCCTGTTCGGCCATCACCAGATGGCCGAAATGGATCGGATCGAAAGCCCCGCCCATTATTCCCCAGCGGCCCCCGTCATTTGGATGCCGTCGTTGTGTCATTATCCGCTAATTTTTCCGAGATTTTTCGAAGATAATCGCCGGTCTTGCCGGTCAGATCATGATCCGGAAACAGCTTCAGGAATTGATTCCATTTATCCCGGGCTTCCGTAAATTTGTCTTCCTTAAAAAAAGATTCGCCAATTTTAAAAAGGGACAGTGGCGCGTATTGCGTATCGGTGTACTCGTCAACGACATACTGGAAATAAACCCGGGCGGCGCGGTAATCGTATATTTTGAAATAAGTGATGCCGTTGTCATATTCCTTCCTGGCCAGTTTCAGATGAGCCTCCCCGATGGCTTTTCGAGCCTCCTCGGCCAGCGGCGAATCGGGATTATCGATAATAAAATCTTCCAGGGAGGTAATGGCCTTTTTTAGATCTTCCTGATCCAGAGCATAATGCCCGGGAGTGTTTTTGATATAACACATGCCCGCCAAAAACTGGGCGTCGTCATTATAATCCGAACGTGGATAATTGGCCATCAACCGCCCGAATTCGACCGCGGCCAGTTCATACTCTTCGTTTCCGTAATACGAAAGGGCCAGGTAATACTGGGCCGTATCCACAATCGTGGCTCCCGGAAAATTGAATATGGTACGCTGAAAGCCCTCGATGGCCGCCAGATAATTTTTCTTGTCGTAATCCTTCTTGGCCAGAAGGAATTGTTCTCCTGCCGTGGGCGCGCTCTTTATTCCCGGGGCACCGCACCCGGCCAGGCCGGCTATATAAACCACCGCCACTGCCAGAATGACTAATTTGGCTTTCAACTTTCGTACCGCTCCTTCAGCATGTTGTAATTGTCCATGACCTTCTTCAGGTATGATTCCGGGAGGGGCAGGTTCAGGCGCATTTGACTGCGCAGCGCCGTCTCTCCCAGGTTATATGAAATAATCGCCTTATGGACGTCTTTGAATTTAAGAATCATTTCGAACAGGTGCCGCGCGCCCATTCGAATATTGCTTTCCGCCTCGAATAGAGTCCGGCCCTCCTCCCAGTCAATCCCCATCTTGCCGGCCAGAGAACGTCCCACATGCGGCTTAATCTGCATCAGGCCTTCGGCGCCCATGGACGATACCTCGTTCCGCTTAAAAGAGGATTCCGTGATTATCAGGGCCACCAGAAATAAGGGATCATAATCGTATTTATCGCATTCCCCGGATATGACATTGGCTAATTCCACTTTCTCGCTGTCGCTGAAACCTATCTGGAAATCCTCGATAACCTGTAAAATCTGAAGTTTCTCCTCCAGTTCGGAAATCCTGGTCTGCTGAAACTCGATCTGCTTATGGAGTTTAAACTTATCGTCGACCAGGTAATAGATGACCACTGACTGGAACAGGTACGTGAGGACAAATAGAAGCGCCAGCGGTTTCGATAGAAAAATCCCCAAACGATCAAACTGTATCATAATATCACCTGTCAGGCCGTGGCGATAAGGTCGTACCCTTCGGCCATGGTAACCATGGCCGGGACAATATCGCCGACTTTATGGCCCCGGCTCTGGACATATACCGTCTGGTCGATTTCCGGGCAATCACCGGGGGTCCTCCCCATGGCCGGGCCATCATCCCTGATTTCATCAATAATAACTTTTTGAACGGTATCAATCAAGGCAATATTTTTTTCGAAAGCGATACCCTGCTGGCGCGACATCAGCCGGTCGTAGCGTTCTTCCTTGAGTCTTTCCGGAACTTTCTTCTTCCTCAAGAAGGCCGGGGTGCCTTCCTCCGGAGAATATCGAAACACCCCCAGGCGGTCAAAGGCGAAATCGCCGACAAAATCATATAATTCTTCGAATTCGGCTTCGCCTTCGCCGGGGAAACCGACAATAAAACTGGTACGGATAATATTCTTCGGCGACCCGGCGCGGATTTTCGCCAGGAGTCTTTCAATATCGACTCTTCGAATCGGTCGCCCCATGTCGTGCAGAATTTTATCATTTATATGTTGCAGCGGAATATCGAAATATCCCAGGACTTTTTCCGAACTCGACATATAATCCACGAGCCCATCGGATACGGCCTGGGGATGCAAATACATCAGACGAATCCAGGCGATACCTTCGATTTTTTCCAATTCCTTCAGCAAATCCAGAATTTTCCCCTCGCCACCCCAGTCCCGCCCGTAGCCGGTTCCCTCCTGGGAAACCAGAATCAATTCCTTCTTGCCGCCGGCCGCCAGAAACCGGGCTTCGGCCAATATCTCCGCCATGCCGCGACTGCGGTAGCGCCCGCGAATATCCGGGATGGCGCAATAACTGCAGCGGCGATCGCATCCTTCGGCGATTTTTAAATATTCGTACGGTTTGCGGTTATCGATAAAACGCGGAAAGGCAGGGTTAAAGGAAACATCCCGGATATTTTCCCCCGAAACCGACAAAACTCGACGGTCATCGCCAATCGCCAGCGCCAGCGCCTCGATCTCACCCAGACCGAAAACACCGTCGACTTCGGGTATCTGCTCGAACAATTCCCGGCCATACCTCTGCGATAAACAACCGGTAATATAAACTCGCTTTATCTTATTCTCTTTTTTCAGGCCGCCGAAATACATGATTTCGGCGATCGATTCCTCCTTGGCAGGGAGAATAAAGCCGCAGGTATTGATAATTACCAATTCGGCCTGGCCCTCTTCAAACGTGATTTCATGTCCTTTGTCAATAAGCCACCCGGCCAGGAAATCGCCGTCCACGTCATTTTTGGGACAACCCAGACGCTTTATATAAAATTTCATGTTAACCTTCAGGGCAGCGTGATTATTTCCGTACCCTTGGGGAAATCGGCCCGGAAAAGGGAAGGATCCGAATACGTAAGCGCTTTCAGGCGGGAGATTTTGATAATATTCAAATCGCCGTTGATATCGCGAAAGGCCATTCGGGAAATTTTCTTGCCGGTGTTGTCCAGGTAAATCTCCATACTGTCAGGCAAAAACGATTCAGACTGCGGGACAGCCTTGATAAGGCGATAGTGGCGATCCGGGGTAATCGGCTCCGTTCGGAAGTAATCATCGAGGTTGCGGATAAAGTCAAGGCGATTGGTCAGGACCTCACCCTCTTTAATTTCTCGTTTTGTGGCCTGATTATTGTCCTTGGAGTATTCCCAGATGCTCTTGCCGTCAAAAAGGTAAATATCATCGTTGATATCAGCCCGATAGCGACCGTCGGCGGCGACCCGGATTTCCCCCCGACTGTTCTGGATTTCCTCGAAAATGTCGGAATGGATTTCTATTTCCACTTCCATGCTGACCAAAGCGGCCTGGGCCAAATCCCTCTTAATTCTGGCCAGATTATCCTCGCCCGCCAAAATCGCCTGGCCGGCAAAAAAGGCGAGACCGACCAATAATAATCTGATTATTCTCATTATCGTTTATACGGTTCAGGCTTGTTCGGGGTTCCGCTCCCCCATGGAACGCGACGCCGTCAATTGATCGATATAATTCTTATCCACGAGAACTTCCCTGGCCTTACTGCCGTCATAAGAGGACACGATTTTGGCCTCTTCCAGACGATCTATCAGGCGGGCCGCCCTCTGATAACCGATACCCAGTTTGCGCTGTAATAGAGAGACCGATCCCTGTTTATGGCGTACCACCGTCTGGGCCGCTTCCAGAAACAGGGGGTCGTCGAGATCAACGTCGTCCTCGCCGCCGTCCTCTGCTTCGGCCGCCTTTTCCTCTCCGGCCTTTTCAATTTTGGGGAATTGATCCAGAATAAATTTCACCAGCCGTTCGGTCTCTTCGCCGGAGATAAAGGCGCCATGCAGCCGGATCGGCTCCGGCTGGCCCGGGGGCAGGAAGAGCATGTCGCCCTGACCCAGTAATTTTTCGGCCCCGTTGGCATCCAGAATGGTCCGCGAATCGACCTTGCTGGCCACCTGGAAAGCAATCCGCGCGGAGAAATTGGCCTTGATAAGACCCGTGATGACATCAACCGAGGGTCTTTGCGTGGCCAGAATTAAATGTATGCCGACCGCCCGGGCCATCTGGGCCAGGCGAGTAATCAACATCTCGGTTCGTCCCGAAGCCGCCGCCATCATCATATCCGCCAATTCATCCACGATGATGACGATATAGGGCATTTTTTCTTCTTCGCTTTTCTGCTTGGTGTTGTAATCCTGGATATTGCGCACCCCCACCCCGGCCAACTTTTTATAGCGGAGCTCCATTTCCACGACCGCATCCGAAAGGACCTTTTCGGCTCTCTTGGAGTTGGTCACCACCGGGCGGCCCAGATGAGGGATACCGGCGTAAACGGATAACTCCAGCATTTTGGGGTCGATAAAAATAAATTTCAATTCCCGCGGATGTAAGCGATACAAAAGCGAAGTAATAACCGCATTGATACAAACGGATTTACCCGATCCCGTGGCACCCGCGATCAACAAATGCGGCATCCGGGAAAGATCCGTAACGTAGGGTTTCCCCGAAATTGTCTTACCCAGGGCCAGGGGAAGTCTGGTTTGGGGATTGCCGAATATCTCCGAAGACAAAATATCTTTCAGGCAGACCAGATGCGCCTGGCGATTGGGGATTTCGACGCCGACAGCCGCCTTCCCCGGTATGGGGGCCACAATCCTTATCCGTTTGGCCTTTAAAGCCAGGGCCAGGTCATCGGCCAGGGCCACGATACGGTTGATTTTAACCCCGGCTGCCGGCTTAAATTCGAATCGTGTAATCACCGGCCCCGGGTATTTCTCTATCTGACCCTCGATAGCAATGTCAAATGTTTCCAGTGTATCCTTAAGCGCTTTGGCGGTAGCCGCCAATTCTTCCGGACTGACCGTTATTTCGTCCTGGGGATTCTCATTGAGCAGATCAAGAGTGGGGAAATGATAATCGGCCGTGGCGACACCCAATGAGATTGTCGGCGACGGCTTCTTTTTGACAATGACCTTGCGGTGTTCACCCGTCGCATTAACTTCATCGCGGATATCTTCAGGAATTTCCGGAACCGAAGCATTTTCTTCGAAATTCTCGACCTCGTCGAGAGCCTCTTCCTCCTTTACTCTTTTTTCTTTTCGGGAGGCTTTTCTTTGAGAGGCCTTTTCCACGCGATGATGCACCCATTCGGCCAGACGCCGTCCGATATTGCCGATAAAGGCAAAGAACCCGGCAATGAACTCATAGGTCCAGGCCAGATAAGTCAGCCCGGCCAAAATGCCGGCCAGGAGAATTATATAGGAGCCGGTCTCACCGGCGATCTTGATAAAAAACCGGCCCAAATAGAATACGAAATACCCCCCCGCCGCCGCCGTGTAATTCAAAGTGTGATTGGCTTCCACGATCCGGTACACATTGACCATAATCGTTAAAAACAGGCCGATAACCAGCGAAGTCCAGAGCGCGGGATTGAGCCGCCCCCATTCCCAGCCAAAAAGCGGCGTGGCAAATTTGATTAAAAGTATGGGAATGAAAAATGACAGCCACCCCAGGAAAAACATCAGGATATAGGCCGATAGCGCGCCCACGATTCCCACTTGATTGGCGAAATCGACGGCAAAGGGATTGTCGCTGGTTTCAATCAGGTGATCATCGACCGGAATATGAGTCGCCAGGGACACCATAAGTAATAGCGCCAGAACGATTAAAAGCCCACCGAGGACCTTTTTACGGCCCGAATTGCTCTTGGACTGCTTGCGGCGCGCCGCCATGTTATCGCTTCCCTTTCATACGAGAAATTAACATAAGTCCCAATGACGACAGGGTCAATAGCTAAAAAAACAGAGCAGGGATATTCTCCCTGCCCTGGAGGTCATGAATATGGCGGAAAGCCTATTTTTTTATGGCTTCCCGAAGAGCCTTGCCGGCGCGGAAATGCGGTACTTTGGTGGCCGGGATATTTATCTTGGCGCCGGTTTGAGGATTGCGGCCGATCCGGGCCTTCCGTCGGGAAACCGAAAAGGTCCCGAATCCGACGAAACTGACTTTTTTGCCCTTCTTTAAATTAGTGGTAACACTCTCCATGAAACTGTGAAGGGCGCTGTTCGCCTGGCGCTTGCTGATTCCCGCATCCTTGGCAATCCGGGCAATCATTTCGTCCTTGGTCATGGCGGACTTCCTTTAAATTAAGGGTTAAAAAATCCGAAACTCATTTCAAGAACTCACACCCCTTCGGCCCTGTCAACAAAAACTTTGCGGCGACATCCCCAAAATTCGGGCCCCTTTTAAGGGCTCGTTCAATACCCGAAACCTGAAATTTTGCGGGATTTTAGAAGAAGGCATCCCGAATTCCGGTCTCCGATTTTTCATACTTTATTTGCGGTATCATGATGACATTGATAAGAAATCCATAGCCGCGGGGATTGCGATCGATATTCCAGGTAAAACGGGCCTCAAAGCAATGCATCTTGCGATAGACTTCCAGCGAGCGGCTGATGGTCCGGTGGCGATCAAAACTGTAGTACTGACTGTAACTTATATTCATATTCCGGGTCAGGCCGGTTCGGAAATTAAAGCGTAAATTGTGAGACTTGGTGAAGGCCGCTCCCCGGCCCGATTCACCGTAATAATGCGTCAGCGACAGGCTCCAATTCTGGCGCGTGGAAGCCTTGGCCAACGCCTCACCGGGGCCTTTCAGGGAATCATCTCGCGGCGGCGGCGCCACTTCGCCGATAATTCCGCTGGTACTGAATGTCGTGCTGATATTAAAACTCAACAAATAGGGCGACAACAAATTCAATTCGGTGCTGTTCGGTTTATACAAATCATGGACCCAATTGGCCGAAACACGGAGATTTTTCAGAAGCGAGGTGCTGGCGCTGCTGCTCAAAGCGGAAAACTTCCGACCCTCGGCCTCAAAATTGTACCTCACGCCACTGTTCAAGGTAACCAGGTCAATTTTACGGCTTTCCTCCTCCCCTTTCAGGCGGGCCTGAAATAATTGTTGCAGGGATAAATCGATACTGGCCGAGCGGGCGCCCCCGCCGCCGACTCCGGTGTAACTTTTTATCTTATCATGGCGCTCAATTTCAGGGGACCAGCTGAAACCTATCCGGGGCGTCAGGACATGGCGCAGACCTTCCACACCGCCGACATTAGGGTAAACGGTCCCAAAAAGATCGGACGAAGCGCTGACCGAGGCCGCATAGGCCCACCGCCGGTAAGTGGTCTCGGCATCGATACCGGCCGCCTGGCTCTGATCCGTTTCAAATATCTTGTACCACGTTTCATTATAACTCAAGGAAGGATTAAATTTGACATGTTTCAAAACTGAAAAGGGCGCTGTAACCCCGGTATTGTGAGTCAAGGTAATATATTCCTTGCGAGTGCGAAGACTATCGCTGGTGATGGTTCGCCGGCTGTAATTTCTAAGCGAGGCCGAATAACCGGAATAAAAAGTATGATACCACTTCTTCTGAAGAACTCCCTCTTCATCCTTTTTCGGCGAACCGAAAATGGGCCGCGACGGCAGGGACAGGCCGGCCGCGGGCAGTTGATCGGTCCGGGATTCCTGGTCGATTTCCTCCGTGTGGACAAACTGCGCCGTCAGCGAGGCCGAACCGAGTTTCTTCGACAGGGCCACCTGGCTTTTAATGCTGCGATTGAGACGGTCGTCTTCGTCGAGCGAAAAGTCGGTGTAATATTCCTTATCCGAGATGAATGTCCCGCTGGCGTCCATGCGGAAGGTCGGCGAAAAATCCTGATGATGGTCGGCGCGGAATTCCCAGCGCGTGCTTTTTACCTCATTATAGTCATTATCGATATCGGATTCCCGGTTGTACGAGCCCGCTAAAGAACCGCTGAACTTATAACGCACATTATATCGAAATTGCCCGTTATACTTAAACCCGAACCCTTCGTAGTAATCCAGCGAGCCGAGCAAATCCCAGTATTCCGAAGCCGCCCAGTAATAGCCGACATTCTCGATTCGCCGGTTGCCCCGCGAAAAACTGCCGAATTGAAACGGCAGGAATCCCGAATGGCGTCCTTCCTTAAGGGAGAAGACAAAATAAGGTAAGGGCGGCAGAGGCACACTCTCGATATAAAAAATCACGGGGCGGCAAATCACCCGGTCATTCTGGATCACTTTCATACGACGGGAATAAAAATGGTAATGGGGTTTGTCCAGATCGCACGAAGTGTAGGTGCCGTCGGTGACATAAAAGGTCTCTTTTTCCGCCCGATAGAGCTCCCGTCCGCGATAAATGCTGTTATCCTGTGTAGATTTCGATTGTTTAATCATGCCCCGCTCGGATTTTAACGAGTATTCCAGGTAATGGCCGAACATCTCCTGGCCCTCGTCTTTTAAGACCACCGGCTGATAAATGGTGCTGTCCCCGACCAGAATCGAGTCGGCGAAGGCCGTCACCAGTTCCCGGTCGGTATTAAAATCAATGCGCGAGGCCAACAGGGAGACTTTATTATCACTCACGGCGGCGTTTTGGATAAGACTGATCAACGAATCCTGCGGCTGATAGCGGATGGAGTCGGATTTATAAAAGACCGTATCCCAGGCGATATAACGCCCGCCGGAATCGGCTTTCAGATTCCCCTGCTGGTACTCACCTTCGGCCCCTCCAATGATCTGTATCAGGTTGATTTCTTCATTTTTCAGAAATAATTTTATACTGTCTCCGGAAACGGTATTTTTAACCAGATTCGAACTGTCGAGTCTTCCCGGCTCATAGAATGAATAAGCCTGACCTCCGGCGATTATATTATCCAATTCTCCGTACTTGAAATTAAAATCTATTGCCGCGGCCGTCAGGGTGGAATTATCGAAAAGCAGGGAATCTTTCCGGGTCGGTTCCCGAAACTTCCCTTCCCCCTTGCCCGTCACCTGCAGGCGCGAGAGCGACCGCTCTTTCATGAACATGATCAAGGTATCCCCCTTGATCTGGGAGGACCGCCTGGTCGCTTCCGGGGAATCCAGAAGCAAAAGTATTTCTTCATCCAGATACATGATGGCCCGCCCCGACCGCGACTCGGTATCTTCCTGGTTGATAACCACCCGGCCGTCGGCATAGCCTATCTTGCTCCGGGAATCAAATGTAATCCGATCCGCCGTGATGCTTATCTTGCGAAGACTGTCCTGATAATTCAATAACAGATTGGGACGAGTGGTCATGCGAAACAGGGAGGAATCCCGAACCAGCCAGGCATCGGTGCCGACCGCCATGATGGAATCCCGTTCCGAAACGATTACCACTCTGTCACCGAAAGCATAGGCCTGGCGATAGGGGATACTGTATTCGACTCGATCGGCGGTAAGCGTATAAAGCGAATCGCGGATTATCACACTGTCAACGAGAATGATCTTTTCCCCTTTTATCCAGATGGCGGTATCGGCCCTAAGAGTCCCCGTCCCCTGGCTTAACAGGGCCTGGCCGATTATGATGGTATCACGAGCCGCGCCTCGAATAATATCAAAAAAGGATGACTCCTCCAGGATAATCGGCTCCTCCGCCGAAAAGGTCGTCAGCGGCAAAACCAGAGCCAGGACCAGAAGCAAGCACACCTGTTTTCGTGTTTTATTATTTTTCCAGTTCATGGCCAAGAAGTGCTAAAAATTTTTCGCGGCAATCAGTCCTTAGTTCTTCGGCGATATTGCCAATCTGGGCCAGGGCGGGATTGCCTCCCCCCTTGCCGCCGATTTTCGACGTAAAGAGCGAAGCCATCCCGGCCGCATTAAGCGGGGCGTCGGTCGACGCGGCTATTAAAAGTTTATCCCCAAACATAAATATCACGATTGTCCCGGTATCTTTGGCCAATTCCCCGGCCAGATTTCGCAAAGCCTTGGGATCGGAGCCTTCGCGCTTTTCGAAAATAATCCGGCAAGGACCAACGGAAATCGCTTTTTGGCGGAGTTTTTCGATTTCAAACGGCATAAGTTCCCGATTAAGTCGCCCGATTTCGCCGCGCAACTCGGCATTTTGACTCTGAAGTTTCTCCACCGCTTCCGGGAGGTCCTTGATATGACAGGTCAGGTGCATGCTTAAACGATTGGCCACATTATTTTTAAGTATTCCGTCGGTCACCGCCGCCGCCCCGGTCAGAAATGTCAAACGAACCCGGTTACGAATTTTCTCCGCTCCGATAATTTTTATCAAGCCGACATCCCCGGTCCTTTGGCAGTGTGTCCCGCCGCAGGCGGTGCGATCATGCTCACCGATACTGACGATACGGAGTTTCCCCTGGCGGTCGGGGATTTTGCGCACCTGCAGTTTTTCCAACTCCTCCCGGTCGAAATATCCGATGTCGATGCCGGAATTATCGCGAACCACCTCATTGGCCAGTGTTTCCACTCGCGCCAGTATTTCATCGTCAAGCGCCCGGCAGTCCAGTTCAATCGAGCATTCCGGATCACCCAGATGGGCGCTGACCGTGGCAATATTGGCGGCTTTGATAAAGGTTCCGGACAGAATATGCTGCCCCGTATGCTGGCGCATACGCTCCAGTCGTCTCTCTTTATCTATCCGCCCAATTACTTCCGTCCCCGGCAGAGCCGTCCAGTTCCGGCAGACATGGATTATATTATCTTCTTCATCCAGGATAACCGCCAGGACCTCATTATCATCCAATGTCCCCCGGTCGGCCAACTGCCCGCCCGATTCCGGATAAAAAGCGGTGGCTTCGAGAATTATTTCGAATCCCCTTTCACCGCTCCTGACGTCCCTGACCCGTGACGAAAATTCCCACAGGCAGGAATCATCCTGATACAATTTTCTCGTCATAAGCGCGGCTTCTCCGGAACATATATTAAATGGCTGAAACATCGGCAATCGGAGGACCCGAAGCGCGGGACCCAGGCCGACCGCTTCTGCCTTTCAAACATATCCCGGTTTATTTTACATTCATCGCGGCGTCCCGGAAATAATAAAACGGATGTTATAACGCCTTTTTGCAGAAGGTAATCGATATGCCAATGCCGTTTTTTTTCGGTCCGCAGATGCCTTCCGATTCGGGCTTTCAGGCCTTTCAAGGCCCGACCGGTGTAAATATAATATCCCTTTTTAAACTCCATTTGACCGAGCGCCCCCACCTCAATTTGGCATGACCGATTCAGCCTGATGATAAGTTGATAACATCCCCGGTCGACGGTCAAATTCATCCCAGTTTCAATTCCACCTGCTCCGGCACAAAACGCCCCTCCCGGTTCGAGCGAAAATCCTTCCCCAGGAAAATTAAGAACCACAGTTTTTGCCCGCTCCGCAAATATGCCGCAACCTGAAACAAAATAAATTCCAGAACCAGGCCGACCGTCCCGCCCCAATTTCCGACAATCGTGGCAGTCAGCCATTCAACTATCAGCCATATCAATAAAAAGGGCAAAAAAGTCAATAGAAACAAACGCGTGAGCCGGGCCACTCGCGGACGATAATAATCGGCGGCGATTTTAAGAATTTCCCGGAAGGAATGATCGGGAAAAGCCGCCAAAGTCGCCCGGGCCGAATCGGAGAAAAACGACGCCGCCAGCAGGATTAGATAAATTATGATTACTTTGAAAAGATTGAGTATCAGGGCCGGTGTTCCCACCATGTCGCCGCCGGCCAGGCCTATTATCCCCACAAAAAATACCGCCGCCATAAATAAAAGAACATATACCGGAAGCATCAACAGGGTGATTTTCATATGATTGTTGAAATTTCGTCCGCATTCGGCAAAAAACTCCCCCCACTCCATTTCTCTGGTTCTTCCCGAAACCACCGCGAAATAAAGCCCCCCGTTGATAAACTGCATCAGAACCAGATAAATTACGGCGGCCGTTATTACCATAGCCAATGACATGGATAACAGCTCCTCGCGCCGAATGAAAATCTCCAGAAGTACGGACATGTCCCATCCCGACAGGAGGGTCCGCGAAAACGAGGAGTGCGCCAGAAGAGAATTTACCGTCAGATAAATCGGCATTACCGTCACCAAGGCCGCGACCGCCTTAATGGCATAAATTAAAAACAGAAGTCCGCGCGATTGCCAGAGTTGCCTTATGTGACGGAATATTTCCATGGCTAAAATCCGCCCAGGTAACTGAATAGCGATTCTATCAAAAACATCAGGCCCGAGGCCAGCCGAAGACCCGGTCGATGATCCGGTGTGACCGCCAGGCAATTATTTAAAAGATCGCCGTCCACCGCGAACTTCCCCTCAGGGTCGATAACCGCCGCCAGCACCGGCAGGGAATCGCTAAAGACCAGTTCTTCGGTTAAATTTCTCTGTTCCCAGTGTCCCATGAGACTATCCCCATTGCTGAAATAGAGGCGATATTCTATGGGGAAGTCGAGAATCATACTCGAAGATAAAATCAGGAGGGTCTTAATCCCGCCCGAATCGGTCGGACTATTCGACAACCGCAAGACCGATAAATCGCACCGCGGCGGCTCCGGGGCCAGTTTGTCGAATAATCGCAAATAATTATCACCGGCGATTTCGGCCAGAGCGGCCCGGAAATCCTCGCCGCTGACATGTCGAAAGACGAATCTATTATAGTACTCTTTCCAAAAAATGCCCGAAAGCGAATCGCCCATCACGTTATCGAGCGTCTCCATCGCCAGCGCCGCATGATCATAGACAGAATTGTAATACCCGCTCGGTTCCGCGAATGAAAAGGCCGGCTGGCTGAATACGTATTTCTGTGATATGGCCGCCAGGCCGGTGCGAAGCCTGCCTCGTTCCGTTGCCTCCAGGCCCCAGAAATCGATAAGATTCGCCCGTTCGCCCCAGGTCGATAGTATAATTTCGTGCGAAAAATAACTCGTTAAACCTTCGTCCAACCAGGGTTCTCGGGATTGGTCGGAGGCCATCATCCCATAAAACCACTGATGCGTAATCTCATGCACTACGGTCATTTCCAGCATTCGCGAAAGAACCGGCCCGCCCCGTGGCGAAGTCACCACGACCAGTCCCGGAAATTCCACCCCGCCGAAATAACCGGACGAAACAAAAGCCAGGCTTAAATTCGGATAACGGTACGGCCCGACATTTTTAGACAGGTATTCCAGAGTTCTTTCCGCCGCCAGGCGGACTCGCGGAAGAAGCGACTGTTCATAATCACGGTAATAAATATAAAAAGGGATCCCCGCCAGGTGGCTGGAATCTATTAGAAAATCCGGAGATAACGCCAGGGCAAAATCATGGGCCGGGCCGAAATTATACTTTAGGATTTCCAGGGAATCTCCACCAGATTCTGTTCCGGAAGTCATCGATGACGCGGCCGCCACATACCCGCGGGGAACTTCCAGCGCAATATCGTAATGATAAAAGTCCCCCACCAATTCCGTCATCGGACCATAATATGGATTATACCATGTCCCGTCGGAATTTAAAATGGCCGGGGCCGGGAACCATCCATCCAATAGATAATCACGTCCGGAATGGGAAAGCCGGTCGCCGGAACGCGTAATCGCAGTCCGGAAATAAATGGCGAGCCTGCCGTTATTTAAAACCCTATCCGGGGGCGCCTTGAGAATTCCCTTTGTGTAATCGATTTCGAGGTCGCCCGAAACGTTTATCTTATTCAGGTAAATGGAATCGATGGTCATTCCGCCCCAGACTGAAGAATCACCGGCGCGGCGGTTATTGGATTCAAGCGAATAGTATGGCGTTTCCGGCGAGGCAAAAACATTGGGGAACAACTGGAATTCAAATGAAGTCAGGGGCGGTGACGATGGCAGCGCTACGGTCAGGCATCCGGATACGGATTTTTGAAGAGTATCCAATCGCGCCGAAATAAATAGAGTATCCGCTCCATTGGCGCCGGCCGACAGAATCAAAATGACCAATGACAGCGTTGTGACGGTAATTTTATACAACATCATTAACCAGCGAGCCTATCCCTTCGATACGGACTTCCACACGATCGCCCGGCTTCATGGGTCCGACTCCTTCGGGAGTTCCCGTCAAGATTAAATCTCCCGGCTCCAGAGTCATGACCTTGGAGATAAAGGAAATCAACCGGGCAATGGGGAAGATCATCATCGAGGTCCGGCTCGATTGGCGCAAATCACCATTCAGGAACGATTCTATTTTTAGATCTTTATAGGCCAGTCCCGTCACGGCCCAGGGACCTACCGGACAAAAAGTATCGAACCCCTTGCCGCGTGTCCATTGGACATCTTTTTTCTGAAGATCACGGGCAGTGACATCGTTACAGCAGGTGACACCGAAAATATAATCCTCGGCCTCCACCTCGGCCACCTGACTGCATTTTTGACCCATGATTATCCCCAGTTCGGCTTCATAATCGACCCGTTCGGAACTTTCGGGATGGACTATTTTCCCTCCCGGCCCCAGAAGAGATGACGGAGGCTTCATGAAAATGACCGGTTCTTCGGGTATTTTGGTGGCCGATTGCGACTCCGCCACGTGAGCCCGGTAATTGAGTCCGACACATACGATTTTGGTCGGTTGCACCGGCGGGAGTAATCTAACCTGCGAAGGTTCAAATTCGCCGCCGATAATATCATATCCCCGAGCCGGGTTATCGCTGATTTTGATAATTCGCCCGTCTTCGAATTTCCCCCACTCTCTGCCTTCGGCCGCTTCAAAGCGGATAAATCTTTCCATCAGTTTTTCTGTAACTCCCTTATATGCTCGTAGAGCGATCTGGCGTTGGCTTCGGGATTATATCCCCCTTCTAAAAGTGAAAGAACTCGTCCCTCACTATACTTATCCGCAATATCCGCCAATGCCCTGGTCATATATCCAAAACTTTTTTCGGTCAGATTCAGTCCCGCCAGAGGGTCGTCCGCATGAGCGTCAAATCCTGCCGTTATTATTACGACCTGGGGACAATATCTGTCCAGGACCGGTAAAACCTCGTTATTGAACGCTTCCAAATATTCCTCTTCGCCGGTTCCGGGTGCCATCGGCACATTCAAATTATAACCCCGTCCCGGGCCGTCACCCTTTTCCCAGGTTGCCCCGGTTCCGGGAAAAAGCGGCGATTGATGCAGGGATATATACATAATATCCGCACGTTCATAAAATATGCTTTGCGTGCCGTTGCCATGATGAACATCCCAATCGACTATCGCCACCCGCTCAAAATTATACTTGTCGACCAGATGCTCGGCGGCGACGGCGGTATTATTAATCAGGCAAAAACCCATGGCCCGGTCTCGTTCCGCATGATGCCCCGGAGGACGCCCCGCCAAAAGAAACCTTTTTTGCGTCCCTTCGGCTATTTGTTCCGCCGCCCATATAGTCGCTGAAGCGGTTTCCATTGCCGCCGCATAACTTCCCGAGGAAATATAAGTATCGGAGTCGAAATAACCGCCACCTTCACGGGATATCTTCTCTAATTCCCGGATATAATAATCGGCATGGACCCTGAAAATAGCGGCCGTGTCCGTCTCGCCGGGCGTGACGGTGACGATACCGGAGGCCAGGTCCGAAGCCAAAAGCACCTTCAGGGCGGCTCTCAATCTCAAGGAATTTTCCGGGTGTCCCGGCGGCGCCGGGTGCCCTGTTTCCTGAATCATGTCAATCAGGCCCACATTCATAAGGAATAAACTTAGAGTGGTATTCAATCGATGTCAAGGCCTTATCATCCCTACACTTTTTTCTTTTTCCAGCGCCCGCGCCGGAACCAGAAAAAAAGGACGATGGCCTTCAGGACGGAGGTAATGGTCAGGGACCACCATATGCCGTTAATGCCCAAACCGACCGTGAAACATAGATAATAGGCGATCGGCAAGCGCAGAATAGAACCCGGAATCGATACCGACATGGGCGGGATCGTATCCCCGGCTCCCGAAAACGATCCTTCCAGCACGATTTCAATCCCCATGAAAACCTGGGATAACCCCAAAATCATAAGATAATCTTTGGCAATGGCCTGGGTCTGCGGATCCTGGGTGAAAATCGAGGCAATAGCCGCGGGGATCGTCAGAAATAAAACGGACACGGTCAGTGTCTCCGCTATTATAATCGAAACCGCGCCCCAGGCGCATTTTTCGGCCCGATCCGGTTTCCCCGCACCCAGGTTTTGCCCCACCATGGTAGAGGAAGCGATCGAAAAACCGAACGCGACAAGGTACGACAGCGATTCCAGCCTGTTGCCGATTCCCATGGCCGCTCCGGCGGCATCACCATACTGGTGGACCATTTGCACAATAAACCAATAGACCATTACGAAAGTGAGGTTTTGAAGCGAAATCGGCAGTCCGATTTTAAATATTCTAAGCATGGTGCCCAGATGAGGTTTCAGGCGATACCAGCCCGTCAAGGGAAATTCCAGTCTCCCCTTAAAAAGCATAAACAGAAGGATCAAAAAGCAAATTACCACGGAAATAAAAGTGGCGACCGCCGCGCCGGTCACGCCCATTTTCGGAAACGGCCCCACCCCGAATATCAACAGCGGATCCAGAATTATATTAATGATCGTCGCCGTGGCGTAAGCGATGGTGGGCGATTTAGTGTCCCCCGAAGCCCTGAAAATCGCCCCCAGACCGTCAATAACGTAATATAGTACCAGGGACATGAAAAATATCCGCAAATAGGGGATCCCCATCTCAATTACGTTATCTCCAGCCTTTAGGAATTTCATGATGACAGGCGCCAGATTAATTCCCAATACCGAAAATACCAACCCCAGGCCGATCGCCATTTGAATCCCCTGCCGCGATAGATAGGAGGCCTCTTCTTTATTGCCGGCGCCGATGGCTCGGGAAACGGTGGCGGTCAATCCGGTCACGATAATAGATATGGTCGTAAACATGGTCCAGCTGACTATCATCGAGGTCATGATGGCGTCCTGCTGGGGAGTGCCCAGAAACCCCACCCAGAAATAGTCGGTGACCGTCAGGGCAAATTCCAGCAACATGGAGGCAATCACCGGCCAGGCCAGCCGGAAAATGGTGGAATAGATTGGACCGTCCGTTATATTTTGTACTTTGGCCATGATTAATTACGGGGGACGATATATTGATTCACAAAGTCCCCACCCTCACCTTGCCATAATCAACTATTGAGATCTAAAATTGTTGCGGCATCAAGACCGGGTGCGGATCAGTATTTCCCGTTCGGCGGCCTCTTGGACATTCTCCAAGAAATCAGGATAGCGGGACCTGATCAAATCCAGCGACGGAAACTCGCTTTTGGCATGCCCGGCCAACGCCGCCATGTAAAATGCAAGGGCGATATCCGGATTTTGGAATGGCTCCATATCGGCCGGCTCCTGCGAGGGATTCCCCTCTAAAATAAGGCCGTCGTCCAGCCCTCCGGCCTTAATACCGTTATTTTCCAGGTGACGAACAATTTCCCCCAAAGGATTGACGGCAATATCGACATATTCCCGGATATCGCGAAACACCGAGGTCCCGTCCGCCGCAGACAGCATTACGGCCAGGAAAGGTGTTTCTTCAAGAAGTCCTTCCGCCATTTCACCGGAAAGTTTTCGGCTCTTCAGATCGCATCCCTTTATTTCCAAATCGACCAGCCTGTCCCCTTCCAGGGCATGTCCTCCCCTGCGGCTTATCTTAAGCCCGGACGCTTCCGCGACCTTAATAAAATTCCGCATATTCTCATTCAGGCCGACATTGGGGATAACCAGATTCTGTCTTTTCAGGGCCGCCAGCAGGATAAGCGCCAGGACGGCATGATTATCGGAAGTCATTTCGATATCCCCGCCCGGGACAATTGTCCCATGCGCAAGGGCAATCTCCCGTTTGAATTCCGAAACGGTCTCCAGGATTTTTTTCCTCGGATCCCGGGGGTCGGTCACCAGGCGGGGTTTGAATTCCTGCACTTCTGTCCGCCCGCTCATTTTTTCCATCAATTGTTCCAGGACATTCCCGGATATTTTCTTTTCCTTCACTATCACTCTCTGACCCGCTCCCAATGCCATCATCAGCAACAGGTCTTTGTAGTGAGATAAAGAAGATGAAAGAGATGTTTCCAGCGCGGAAATCGAACTGCCTCGAAAGACCAGAATTCTCTCCTCGCTTTCCAGCGAGATATCTATCCCATGAGAATTCAACAGGTTTACGGCTTTATCCAGGAAATCGGCGTTTACGCTCTCGTGAAAACGCAGGGCACCGACATAAGCCTGCCCCAATAGTAATCCGATGGCCAGGGCCAGAGGATACGGCCCGGTATCCAGTTCCAGGAATTCCCCTTCAAAATTAACTCCCGTCCGCCCGGGGTATATTTTTATTTCCTCGGAGTTGCGTTCGATGCGATACCCGTAATCCTGAAGAAATGTGATTGCCCGAAAAGTGTCGGCACTGCGATTGTACTTATTCAAGCGGGCACCGTCGCGGGACAGGGCACCCAGAAAAAGTGCCGCCGCCGTCTGACGATAATCACCGCCCACGGATAATTTTTCCGGCAATTGCTTGATGGGTTTGACCGTTGTCATGACTTTTCGATATTACATTTCTTCCGGGGATTCTATGCCCAGGAGATGGAGTCCTTCATTTATTACCGTCCTGACCGAGGCCACCAGGGCCATCCGCGCGGAACTTAAGGCGCTATCATCGGAGATAATTTTCACGCTCCGGCCATCGGCGTCCTTTCGCTGATAGACCCGGTTGAAAGCGCTCCCCAGTTCCAGAAGGTACGAGCAGATAATAAACGGCTCATATTCCCGGGCGGAATCATAGACGATTTGCGGGAAATGATAAAGCATGTCCAGGACGCGGGATTCCTCGGGATTATCCAGCAACTTGAAATCGACATCGGGGCCGATATCCCGGTTATATTTGCGGATAAGCGACGACAGCCGGGCATGAGTGTACTGAAGATAGGGGCCCGTCCCGCCTTCGAAATTCAATACTTCGCTCCAGACAAAATTGATATCCTTCTGCCGCCGGCTGGCCAGATCGCCGAAAATAACCGCCCCGTGTCCGATCATGCGGGAAATTTTATCGATATCCGGCAACTCGGGATTTTTCTCGACGATTTTTTCCCGGGCCAGTTCCGCGGCCCGATCCAGGACATCCTCCAGAAAGACGATATTCCCTTTCCTGGTGGACATGATATCATCCTGAAACTTAATCCATCCGAAATCGACATGCACCAGATGCAGGGCCACTTTTTCTTCCGGAAGATGCTTCTCGGCCTCATCGAGAAGTTCAATCACCTTAAAAACCTGCTGGAAATGATCCCGCTGGGCGGAAGCCACGACATAAAGGGCCTTTTCGAAATGGAATGTCTCCCAGCGGTACAGGACAGCCGCCACATCGCGCGTGGCGTAAAGGGTGGCACCGTCCGAGCGCCGCAACAGGCAGGGCGGCAGATGATACTTATCCAGATTGACCGTCAGCGCTCCCTGTGACATTTCCAGCAGTCCGGCCTTTTCCAGGCGGGACAGAGCCGGTTCTATCTTGTCATTGTAAAACGATTCCCCGCTGTAATGATCGAATTTTATCCCCAGCCGGCGATAAGTTTTTTCGAAAGCGGTAATGCTGTAATCGCGAAATTTCTCCCAAAGTTCGGTTTCTTCGGGATGCCCATCCTCGAGCGCCTTGAACGCCGCCCGGGCGGCATCGGCCAGCGAAGAATCGGATTCTTCTTCCTTATGGTACCTGACATACAACTCCAGGAGTTTCCCGATCGGATCCCCCCGCAGTTCCTCTTCACTCCCCCACAGGCGGTACGCCACGATCAACTTCCCGAATTGCGTTCCCCAGTCGCCCAGGTGATTGATTCCGATACAGTTATAACCCAGTTTCTTAAAAATCCGGTACAAAGAATGCCCGATGGCGGTGGTTCGTAAATGGGCGACCCCGAACGGTTTGGCGATATTGGGCGAGGAATAATCGATGACTATGTTTTTCCCCATACCCATATCGCTGGCGCCGTAGTCGTTTTTTTTCTGAAGAACCTCCCTTAAGACTGCCTCCGCCAGGGCCGCCGTTTTGATGCGGCAATTATTAAATCCTCCGGCGGCGGAAAAAGTCAGGTGCGCCAGATCGGGATCAGCCAGGGCCATACGATTCTGAAAATCCGTCAAGCGCTGATTCAATTCATTGGGGTTGCCCTTAATAAGTCTGGCGAACTCAAAAAGCGGCAGGGCAAAATTGCCCATTTCCGGATTTTTCGGCTTCTCGATCCGCTCATAAATATCCTCCGCCCGGAATATCGGCATCTGCGGATCCTTCTGGAATAATTCCGGAACCGTCTCCGCAAATGCCCGGGCGGTCAATACCGCCATATCATATTTAAATCTATCTTTGAGCATTAAAATTTCATCTCACTTTGCTTTCCTGAAAAATATGGTATCGCCATTGAGAACGATATTAAAAAAGGCCCGGTCGTGCCAGTTTTTTTCCCATTCTATATTCAATTCGAGATATAATTCCCGGGCCAGTTCTTCCGCCGCAGACCCCAACAGGGTCGCCAGGCCGGCCACTCTGACCGCCAGCAGGCCGTCCCTCTCAACGGTTACCGCCGCCCGAATCAAGCGGCTGTCGATTTCACTTTCCGGATGAAGTTCCCGCAGGGCATGATGCACCATCAGGGCGATTTCATCCGGGGTTAATTCATAATCATGAGTTTTCATGTCAGGGACATCTCCACCACGTAACCGGTCGAAGTCTTTTTCTCGGAATTTTTGAAAAAGTAGAAGTAACTAACCGACGACACCAAGTACAACCCGACGGCGATTAAAAGGGGCAGCTCGTAGCTATGGCTTTCTATCAATTTCCCCCCGACCGCCGTGGAAATCATCCACGAAGAATTCCAGGACAGGGCCAGTAACGCGTTGACCAGGGCCTGTTCGTTTTTGGCCACCATCTCCATGCCGAAATTGGTGCCGATCGGCACCCCCAGATTCATTAGGGCGCCGCGAATCAGAAACGCCGCCACCGCCAGCGGCAGAGAATAGGTGAAAGCCAGAATCACCATGAACGGCATGGAAAGAAGTTGCGTAAATACGATGGAGCGGATCATGCCGACCTTGCGCACCAGGATCGGCCCGGCCAATATTCCCAGAAGCATGGTCAGGTTGACGGCAAAGTAGAATATTCCGATCTTGTCCGTGGGCTGTCCGAAACGATCCCTGAAATAGAGATTAAGAAAGGGAATTATCAATCCCGCCCCGGTGCCGACGATAAAATGGGGCAGGAACAATCTGAAATAAAGGGGAAATTGCCTTTTAAACAGCGACCATGATAAATCCGCACCGCGATCCTCCTCCGAAGGATCCGCGGCCTTTATCATGCCGAACGGTATAATCGCGGCGACACCAAACAGGCAGGAAACCAAAAAAGTCCAGCGGTAGGCCGCAATCGGGTCGGCCAGATAAGTGCTCAAGGCCGAAACCATCCACCCGAAAAGCAGGGACCCGATCATACTCGATAACAACATCACCCCGAAAGACAGGGAAAATACATGGGTGCGCTCTTTTTGACCTGTATTACGATAATAAAACGGCCCCGCCGCAACCCGATTGAACGACATCATGGCGCCTCCCAGAAAAGAGAGCATCACCAGATTTGATGATATCGGCAAGTGCGTCAGACTGAAAATGGCCCCCGAATAAACCACGGAGGCGAAAATCAGGATCCCTTTCAAACGAATTCGTCGCAGAATAATCGCCGCCGGAATCGAGGCCAGGGTCATGCCCAGGGCTCCGAACGAGAGGACCTTTCCAATAAAGGCCTCGCCTACCCCCTGTTCGCGGAAATATAGATTTAAAAGTAAAAGATACGAGGAGAAAGTCAAACCCAAGAAGAAAGAACCGGTCAGATATAATCTTACATTCCGGGAAAACAGGGACAGATGCTCCAGGTAATCACGAACGGCGTAATTAATCCGGCCGCGGAGCGATTTCGTATCCTCGGATATGTCGTCCCGGTTATTTATATCCTGATTATGGCGAGTCACGCTGAATAATTATTTTAGAAGATAATTGCCTTCGGCCACCGGTTCCACCGGGCCGGTTAGAAAAATCTCGTCATCGACTTCCGACCACTCAATAAAAAGCGAGCCCCTTGGAAAAACCACCTCGGCCTCTCTGTCCATAAAACCGTTCATTACCGCCGCCGCGACCGTGGCGGCCGCTCCGGTTCCCGAAGATCCCGTGGCGCCGGCGCCCCTTTCCCAGTCATTTAAAATTACCTTTTTACGGTTCACGATTCGGGCGAACTCCACATTGGTCCGTCGCGGAAAATGGGGGCAGATTTCAATCACCCGTCCCACATTCTGCCAATCGAACCCGAAGTCCCTGACAAATATAACAGCATGGGGATTCCCCACCGACAGGGCCGTCAGGACAATTTCGGTTTTCCCCATTTTCAGAGGCAGGTTAATATGAAACTTATGCCGGGATTTCAAAGGGACCCGGGCCGCCCGGAAATCGGGCTTCCCCAGCGAGACTCGTATCAGAAAATTCCCCTGCCCGGACCTGATTATCTGCGCTCGCGCCACTCCGCGGGCCGTTTCCAGGAACAATTCCCTCTTTTTAAAATAATGCGAGAAAATATGGGCCGCGGCAATCCGCAGGCCGTTGCCGGATTTTTCCGCCCAACTGCCGTCGGCGTTATAGATATCGAACCGACAGTCGGCCGCCCGGCTTTTATGAAGTATCAGTATTCCGTCGGCGCCTATCCCGGTTTGCCGATCACAGATTTCCCGCGCCAAAGCGACGATACCGGCTTTTTCGGTCTTTTGGCCCATCCGGTCGATTATGATAAAATCATTCCCCAGGGCGTGATATTTTTGAAAGGCGATTTTTTTCATAGTCCTAAAGATAGCCGCCCCAATCCCAATGTAAAGTAAAAAGCCCCGCCTTTCAGGGCAGGGCTTTTTGTATTTATGGCCGAAATTTCACTTACACAAATTCTCGCGGAACACCTGCCCCAACCGCTTAATTCCCTCGGAAATGCCGTCCAGCGTGGCATTGGAAAAATTAAGCCGGAAAGTATTATCGTTTTTCCCGTCGGGATAAAAGGGCGTCCCGTACACATAAGCCACTTTCCTCTGTATGGCGACATCGAGGAGCCGCGAAGCCGACATCGCTTTGGGCATTACTCCCCAGAGGAAAAGCCCGCCCTCGGGACGAGTCGTGCTTATCTCCGAAGGAAAATGCTTTTCGATTTCTTCCAGCATCCGGCTTCGTTTGGCGCCGTAGTCCTTTTTAAGCCGCTGGATATGCGTTTCCAGGTGTCCTGAGCGGATAAAATGATTGATCATAAATTGCGTATAGGTGTTGGAATGAAGGTCGGAACATTGTTTGACCTTTTCGAAAGTCTTCATGATTTTTTCCGAGGCATTCATCCAGGCAATGCGAAGTCCCGGGGCGACTGTCTTGGAGAATGTCCCCAGCGAAATCACGCCTTCGCCGCCGAGTTCCTTAAGACTGGGCACCGGTTTGCCCTCGAAACGGATATCCGAATAAGGATTGTCTTCTATCAGCGGAATATTGTACCTGGCGGCTATTTCCACCAGGGTCCGACGCCGGTCCAGAGCCATGGTAATTCCGGTCGGGTTATGAAACGTCGATACCGTATAAATCAATTTGGGATGATATTTTTTTATGGTCGCTTCCACCTGCTCCACCCGCATGCCGTCATTGTCCATCTCGACCGGGGCATAGCGAGTCTGGTAGAAGTTAAACGCCTGCAAAGCGCCGACATACGTGGGATATTCGCAAAGGATATAATCACCGCGATCGACAAAAGCCCGGGCGCATATTTCTATACCCTGCTGGGATCCGGATGTAATCAGGATATTATCAAGTCCGGATTTGGCTCCCAGCCGCGTCTCCCGGTCGGCAATCGCCTCCCTCAATTGCGGAATCCCCATGGACAGGGAATATTGCAGGGCACCCGACTTATACTCGTCGATCACCTCGACTGCGGCCTGTTTTAATTCCGCAATGGGAAACATCTCCGGAGCCGGAAGTCCCCCGGCAAAGGAGACGACACCGGGCTGGGAAGATATCTTCAGAATCTCACGTATGATAGAAGTGGATAATTCGCCGACATGGGCGGCTAATTTCCATTTTTCGGGAGAAACCGAAATTTCTGGAGCGGAGGTATGATTCATAACTGATACTCTACCTTTAGGGTTAATACCTTACAGAGGGAAGATAATAAATTGGAGTGAGAAGTCAACCGCATAAGGGAGTATAAAAAAACTCCTGGATTGTCATTGCGGGGAGTCAGCCTTTCTGGCAACAAAGCAATCTCAATGACAATAATTTGGAGAAAAATGAGATTCCTGCGCTTCGTTCGCAATGACGAAGCGATGTTAAATCAAAATAGTTTTGTCCCGGCCCATTTTATCACGGAATCGCCGTATTTTTCACGGAGACTATCCATCACCAGACCGGTCAACTCTCTTTTGATTCCGGAAACATCGGGAATCAATTCCATCTGTTCCGAAGAATTCTCCCGTACCAGATGGGAAGCTCTGACACCCAATAACCTCACTTTAATCCGGGACCCGTACTGACGGGGAATCAATTTTCGGGCGGTATTATAAATAACTTTTACCTGATCGGTCGCCACGGCCAGGGTTATATCGCGGGTGATAGTCTCAAAATTGGCCGACCTGACCCTGACCGTTATCGTCTTTGCCTTGAATCCCCCTTTTCTAAGACGTTTGGCCACTTTATCGGACAACCACAGGACCACGGCATATATCCTGTCGATATCGGACAAGTCTTCATTCAGGGTGGTTTCGTGAGACATCGATTTTTCATCGGGAAGATCATCCAGATGGTGCACTTCCATGCCTCCTTTGCCCCCTGAAATTTTGGCCAGGAATGTCCCCCACTCCCCGAAATGACCGCGGAGTTTTTTCTCCTCGAACCGGGCCAGATCCTCGACATTGAATATGCCGATTTTATTTAAGGCTTTTTTGGTGGCCTCGCCGACCCCCCAGAGCGACTCCACCGGACGGCAGTAAAAGCGTTTTTGAAAATCAGCCTCATCCATGACGGTCATGCCGTCGGGTTTATTTTCCCCCGAGGCCAACTTGGCCAGGTACTTGTTGGGCGATATTCCCACCGAGCAGGTCAGTTTCAGTTTTTCTTTTATCTCTCCTTTCATGGCCGCTACCAGACTTTCGACCGTCCCGAATAGCCCGTGACACCCGGTGATATCGAGCACCGCCTCATCCACCGACAACGGTTGCACTATGGGCGTGTAATTTTCGAATATTTTTATCAGTTGCGCCGAGGTATAGACATAGTTTCCCAGGGTGCCGGAAATGAAGACCGCCTGCGGACAAAGCCGTTTGGCTTCGGCCGCCGGCATCCCCGAGCGGATCCCATAGCGCCGCGCTTCGTAATTGCAGGTGGAGACCACCGAGCGAAAACGCGGGTCCCCCCCGACAATGACCGGACGGTTTTTCAGAACCGGCATGTTGCGCATTTCGATGGCCGCAAAGAAGGCATCCATGTCGACATGCATGATGACTTTGGGCCAGGCTCTGGTGCGGTCTATTCCACCCATATCTTGCTGATACTCCAGCAGGTCTGGCGTTCGTCGAACGTGAGTTGGTAAAAATTGGAGGCGGCATCGACTACGGCATAGTGGTGCACCTTGAAAGCGCCGACATCGGTTTTCCAGTCGCCGGTGACCTCGCTGACTTTGTACACCCGCCCGTTCCAGCGAAACCGCATCGGTTTCATCTTGTGGTTTTCGAAAAGGGCGACCACCTCTATTTTTTCATCCAGATCCTGATACATGGCCTTCACTCACCGCCCCTGAAATACAATCTATTGACGACCTTAAACAACGACGACTACAAATTACATAATCTGTGCACGGCAGACGTCCCCCGAGTTGTCAGATAATTCTGCCTGTCGTTAGCCTTCATCACTTTTTGTCATTCCCGCGCAGTCGGGAATCTCTCCTGTTTGTATTATGGATTGGCACATAATATTGTCAAAACCGCCCTTCGAAACCCAAGGTCAGCGATCTGTGCACGGCAGACGTCCCCGTGGTTTTCGCCAAAAGTCACTTTATTTGTCATCCCCGGTGAGTTTGTACCGTGCACGGCAGACGTCCCCGTCTGCCGCTATTTCTTCCTGCCATCTGAAATTTTTATCAATTGATAGAATTCCGACCTCGTTACCCATCTAATCGACCGCACTGGAATATTTCCAATCAATGGCTTTTTTAACGTCCCCGGCTTTCACGGGATTATTATGCATATATTCCAGTTTCCGATGTAATTGTTTGTCCGAGTAAATAACTACTTCATCAAAACGTGGCATCCATAGGTGAAACTTATCTCGAATCCGTAATTTTGAAGCGAAAACACCCAAATCACCTTCCTTAATTTTACGCGATGACAGGCTTTTAAAACTCTGCATGAATTGGGATAATAATTCCATTTGCGGTAGTCCCAAAAGAGCATGTAAATGCGACGGCATTAAAACGTAGCCTACCAGAGAAACCTTATAAAACGCCAGAATTTCTTGCAATTGAGCCAATACCATTCGCGCCGCAGATTCCATGCTAAACACCGGCAAGCGATCAATTACGCAAGTGGTTACAAAGACCATCCCCGGCCCGTCGATATTTATTTTTGCTCTAACGGCCATATCATTATGCTTCATTTGCGGCAGACGAGGACGTCTGCCGTGCACGGGTCATCCCCATCATCAGTGTTTTCCCCTCCCCTCTTCACCCCAGCCGTGTCACCGTCACCAGGGCGTCGAACCCCACCGGCATCAAGAGCAAAATCACAAGCCACAAAAGCGCCCGTTTCATTTTATCCTCCGCAACAAACCCACCACCTTGCCGGCGATATAAAACTGGGGCGAATTTTTATCCACGATTATCGGCGTGAACATCTCGTTTTCCGGTTGCAGACGAATCCGCTCTTTTTCCGGAAAATACCGCTTCACCGTGGCCTCTTCGCCTATCACCGCCACCACTATCTCCCCGGCCAGGGCCGTTTTTTGCTTTTTGACCAGGACATAGTCGCCGTCGAAAATCCCCGCCCCCTTCATGGATTCCCCCTGAACCCGCAGGGTGAAAGTCTCCCCTCCCGGAAGAAAACTGGCGTCGAGCGCCAATTCGCCTTCGACATTTTCAATGGCCGTAATAGGATTACCGGCCGGGACGGCGCCGACTATGGGCACTTTTTTCACCGGGCCGGCCAGCTCCCGCACTAAATCAATCCCCCGCGAAATAAGTTTCTGGCGACGGATATACCCTTTGCGCATCAGCGCTTCCAGATGAGTGCGCACCCCATTGGTGGAAGTAATCCCGAACTTTTCCCCGATTTCCCGGATAGTCGGCGATTTCCCCAACCGCGAAATACAGTCTTCGATATATTCCAGAATCGCCCGCTGGCGCCTCGTTAAGGTATCCTTGACCATATATTATCTCCCTATAGCGACTTTTTTATTCTCTTTTCAACCTGACCAAAATTACTGCACAGATGTTCAGATGTCAATAATAATTCTCGTCTTCATAGGGGGAAACCTTGATAATGTGACAATTAAAAGTGATAATAAAAAATCCATGTCCGGCTACTATCGATTCGAGCCCTAAAAAGTTCTTGAAATAAAAACTGAAGACGTTATTTTACTTGATTATACTTTTAAGGAATAAATCGTTATGAGAGTTCTTGTTGTCGGATCCGGGGGACGCGAACACACTTTGGTCTGGAAACTGAAGCAATCCCCCCGTGTGAAAAAAATCTATGCCACCCCGGGTAACGGCGGTATCGCCCTCATTGCCCAAACAGTCAATATCAAGGCTGATGATTTTGAGGGCCTGATCAATTTTGCCCGGAAAAACCATATCGACCTGACCGTGGTCGGCCCCGAGGCACCTCTGGCGGCCGGGATAGTCGATGAATTCCAGAAACGGCGCCTGCGCATTTTCGGCCCTTCCAAGGATGCCGCCGAATTGGAGGGCTCCAAGACTTTCTCCAAGGAATTCATGCGCAAATACCATATTCCCACCGCCCCCTTTCAGGTTTTCACCAACGCCATGGAGGCTATCACCTTCATCAAATCGGCGGCCAAGCCAATCGTCATTAAAGCCGACGGCCTGGCGGCCGGCAAAGGGGTTTTTATCGCCCGCACCCAGGACGAGGCGGTCGAAACCGTGGACAATATTCTGACCCACCGCAAATTTGGACGGGCCGGTGAAAAAATCATCGTGGAAACCTTTCTGGAAGGGCAGGAAGTTTCCATCATGGCCTTCACGGACGGCAAAACCATTCGTTATATGCTTCCTTCGCAGGATCACAAGCGACTCGGCGATGGCGACACCGGGCCCAACACCGGCGGCATGGGCGCCTATTGCCCGGCTCGTTTTCTCGATGAAGAAACCATGGCTTTTATCCGCGAGCATATTTTCGAACCGACTGTCTCCGGGATGGAAAAAGAAGGACGACCTTACCGGGGTGTCCTCTACGCCGGTTTGATAATTACCGAAGCCGGTCCCAAGGTTCTGGAATTCAATTGCCGCTTCGGCGATCCCGAAACCCAGGCGGTGCTGCCGCTTCTCAAAAGCGACCTGGCCCTGATTTTAAAAGGCGTCGCCGATGGCAATCTAAATACCGTAGGCGAGGTCGATTGGAATAACGGTTCCGCGGCTTGCGTGGTTATGGCCTCCAAGGGTTACCCGGAAAATCCCGAAATCGGCAAAAGAATCGCCGGCTTGCGCAATTACAGCGATAAGCGGTGCTTCCTGTTTCATGCCGGCACCCGGCGTGACGGCAAAAATTGGCTGACCTCGGGTGGCCGGGTAATCGGGGTCACCGGGATCGATCACGATCTGCCTTCGGCCCTGGCCCGCGCCTACGATGTAATCGGAAACATCAAATTCGAAGGCATGGTTTATCGTCGAGATATCGGCCATAAAGCCGAAATGCCTGTTAAAACAGTGGGGATATGATGCCAAAGGTCCTTATTATGATTGGTTCCCAATCCGACCTCGAATATGCCGAGGAATGCCGCAAGTCTTTGGAAACTTACGGCATTGAAGGCAATATTGAGATTTCGTCGGCGCATCGTCAACCGGATAAAACCGACAACCTGGCCCGGACAGCACAAGGAAGCGGCTTTGACGTTATAATCTGTATGGCAGGGATGGCCGCGGCCTTGCCGGGAGTCGTGGCCGCCAGGACTTCCTTGCCCGTAATCGGCGTTCCTCTCCCGGCCAGTTTAAATGGATTGGATTCGCTCCTGTCGATCGCCCAAATGCCGTCCGGCGTTCCGGTGGCGACCATGGGGATCGGTAAGGCCGGAGCCAAAAACGCCGCCGTCCTGACCGCGCGCATCCTGGGTTTGAAATACCCCGATATTGCGGCCCGACTTAAAGCCTGATGAATTTTTTTGCAAACAAATTGATGCGGAATTTGTAGAATTTTTAGGAATATTAAAAGAGGAGTGAAATGATGAAAGCAACCAGCCCCTGGAGACTTTTATTTATTTGTGCTTTTTTATGCGGAATGGTATTGGCATCGTCTTCCCGGGCGGGCGATCCGGAAAAGGCCAAACAAAATTTCAATCAAGGCTTGACCTACGAGAAAGAGGGCAAGGATTCCCTGGCCATCGTGGAGTATAAAGCCGCGATTGAGGAGGATCCGCAATTTGCCGATGCCCAATTGAATCTGGGAGCAATTTACTTCAAGAATAAAAAATACCAGGATGCCCTGGTTAATTTTAAGAAGGCTACGGAACTATCCAAGGAAAATGCCGATGCCTGGGCAAATCTCGGCCGTACTCAATACAAACTAAACGCCTATCTGGAGGCCGAACAGGCCTTCAAACAGGCCCTGACCCTCAATCCCAATGGCGCCGAAGTCATGAAGGATATGGGCCTCCTTTATCATGTTCAGAAAAACTGGGGCGCCCTTATCGACCAGATGAATAAATATATCGCCCTGGTCAATAACGACTACCTGGCTTATTATCTTTTGGGCAAGGGCCTGCACAAGGTCAAAAAGACCAGCGAAGCCATCGAAGCCTATAATAAATCCATCCAGTTAAAACCGGATTATTTCAACGCCCATAACGGGCTGGCCCAGGTTTTCCAGGATCAGGAACGCCATGACCTGGCTTTCCAGGCATACCAAAAAGCGGTCGGCGTCGAACCGGATAATTATCAGGCGATATACAATATGGCCATTTCCTATCAGAGTATGAATCAGAAGGAAGACGGTAATTTTGAGAACATCGACCAGATAATCACCTATTGGAACCAATTCCTCAAAGTGGCCAAGAAAAACCCCAAGGCAAAAGAGTTAATCCCTGGCGCGGAAGACACCATCAAGGGACTTACCGAAATGAAAACCGCCCTGGGACAAGGGTGACATAATAACGGAATAATCAGAAAGGCGGGAATGTGATTCCCGCCTTTTTCATTTTAATTGCCCCTCTTTCTTAATAGTCATATATTCGGCCTGAAATAGTCGTTATTAACTAAAGAAGGTTTTACTGAATCTCAACTCCCCCATTGGCTCGACCCGGCTTAGCCTCTTCGCCAATATACTCCTGTTTATTTTAAAAATCACGGCCGGGATAATCGGACGCTCCCAGGCGCTGGTGGCCGACGCCTTAAATTCTCTTCTGGATATTGTCGCGAATATCATCGTCTGGCTGGGCCTGCGGATCGCCGTCAAACCGCCCGATCGCGATCATCCCTACGGTCACGGTAACGCCGATACTCTGGCGGCGGTTTTTGTGGCCATCATCCTTTTTGTAACCGGCGCCTATATCGGTCGGGAAGCTGTCGATACCATCCGACACGGAGATTTTCAAAAGCCGACCTATCTGGCGACAGCGGCGGCCTTATTTACGATCCTGCTAAAAAGCATCTTATATAAATACACTCTGGACGTCGGCCGCAAATTCAAATCCCCGGCCGTGATTGCCAACGCCCGCGACCATATATCGGACGTCGTTGTCTCTGTCGGGACTCTGGCAGGAATTTTGGTGGCCCAGCTAAAATACCCAATCTTAGACCCTATTGCCGGGCTCTGGGTAGCCGTCTTTATCCTGAAACAGGGCGTCAGAATTATTCGGGATAATGTTCACACCCTGATGTCCGGCTCCCCGGAGCCGCATCTCCAATTGGAGATCCAGGACTTTATCGCCGGCCTGGCCGATGTCGTCGAAGTTAATTGGCTAAAAGGTAGAATGGTGGGGCAGGATTATTATCTTGATGTGGCTATTCTGGTTAAGGGGAGTATTACGGTTCGGGAAGGACATGAAATCGCGCATGTTATCCGCAATGCCGTGACGGATAAATTTCCCGAAGTCGCCGATATTCTGGTTCATGTAGAACCCGACGAAGATCTGCCGCCCTCAAAATCTTAAAATATCAGGGAAAACTTGACAAACCGGAGAAATGCCGTATTTTTTATATCAAAGAGAGTTCTTTCTTGGGATCCTAAGGGTTTAAACTGGTCCCCTCTAAACCCTGCCAGGGAAGCTCTCTTTTAATTTAGGATTCGGTATTTAAAACTCGGCCCGCTTAAAATCATCCCAGTCGATTTCGATTTCTTTTCCATCGTCCCGCGTAACGATTATCCCATTGTTTGAATAATCGACATCATTGGAATCTTCAAGACGGAATTCCCGGCCGTCACGAAGCGTCACCAGGCTGCTTGAACGACGATCCTTTTCGATGGCCTTTATAAATGAAAACTCAATTGAAAAATTGACGTCGTCTATTTTCCCGTCCAAAAGTTCCCAGGTATAAGATTCATCGTTATCCCAGATGATAAAGCCGCTGTACGTCTCTCCATCCTCCGTGAATATCTTCCCTTTAATCTTCCCCCCGCCGTCGAATTCGCCATATTCCGGACCATGGGGTGGATCCATAAACTCCAGATAATCGAAATCGTTCCAGCCGACCACGACCCGTCCCAATTTCAAATCAGATATGACTATTCCCCGATTGCTGTTATCGACATCATTGGTTCCATCCAGACGCATCTTCCGTCCGCCCTCCAGAGTCACCAGGGCTGATTGCGAAGTTCGCCTTTCAATCATGGCGATACGGCCGAATTCTATCTTCCGCTTTTTTCCCTTTTCATTGCCGTCCAGGATATCCGTATCGAAAGCCTCATCGATATCCCACCCGATAAACCCGGTAAACTCGTCCCCTCGCGAAGTGACGACTTTGCCGAAAAGCCTCTTGCCCAGTCGCGATGCCTCCGAGGGCCCTTGTGAAAATTCTATTTTTTCGATATCGCCCCAGTCCAACTCCATGATTCCTTCATCCTTGACATCCACCAGTATTTCCCGGTTATCCTCGCCGATATCCCCCGAGCCCCCCTCCAAATAAACCTTGTCCCCTGATTTTAAAATTAATTGGACTTCATCATCGCCATCAGGTATCAGCGTCTGAATATGTCCCATTCTGATTCCGGATGAAGATTGACTTGAAAAGCCGCCTTCAGAAAAGATCGTGATACCGAAAATGGAGACTCTATTCTCCTCTATGACAACATCGTCATCATCACTTTCATCCCGATACCGGCGAGCCTTGCTGCGACGTCTGTCCTCGCGATCCTTGTCGCCGTCAAGAATATCATCCCAGGTGGCCTCATTTTTATCCCACCTTATGAAACCTTCCAGAATTTCATCGTCGTCGGTATAAATCTTCCCGTAAATAAGATTTTTTTCGGCCATGGCCGGGTTTAGCCCCCAGAAAAAACAAATTATAGGAAATACTATTAGAATGGCGGTTCTCACAGACTACTCCTTTTTATGTCACAGATATCTACTTATATCAACGAAACCACGTCGGCTTTGTTTCGGAAATTACGGAATGACAAGGGGTTTTGAAAATCTAAAAATTATTTAAGAAGCACCATCTTGGCCACTCGGGATTCATTTTTCGATTCCAGAAGGCAAAAATAGACACCGCTTGGCGCCACCCGGCCGTTATCCAGCAAGCCGTCCCAGCGGATCATGTTTCTCCCGGCCGGTAAGTGACCCTTTAAAATGGTCCGAATTTGCTGTCCCAGAATATTATAGACGGCCATTTTTATTTCACCGCCCTCGGGCATTGAGAAACTTATGTTTGTTCCCGCATTGAAAGGGTTGGGAAAGACAGGTCCCAGCGATAATCCCAGAGGCAGGGGATTTTCGCTTTCGTCGACTACATCCGTGGGGTTGCCAATAATAAGTTGCCCGGGGATGATATAGGGAACTGCCTTGGCGAAGTTTTGATTCAGGATATAAGCCGAAGTACTATCCCAGGTGGCCGTATCGATATGAACAAAAGCCTCCCCGGCCCCGGCCGTAAAAAAGAGATAAGCCAGGGTGTAGTCGTCCGCGGAAATCAGACTGTCGTTGCCGTACGGAGATGAAATCCGAAATCCAATCTCCCCTTTGCCGTCCCCTGCCCGACTGAAATAATCAACAAAATCGGGCATCTGCCCCGGATCAATGACAATGGAATCGAGCGTCGCCAGGGAATCTTCCCAATCGAAAGGCACATACCCCCCTTTTATCGCCTGGGTAATCGTAAGGCTCAAAGGAATCACGCCAATTCCGGAGGGCATTACATTGCCGTTCAGAAAGGCGATCGTATCCCCGGATGAGAGTGAAACTTCGACCGTCAACCTGTCTTCGATATTAAACGAGGCGCTATCAGATACGACTACTTCCCCGCGATAAAATCCGCTGGTCAGGCCTTCCGCCAAAACGGTGATTGTCAGGGAATCAAAGTCAACGCCGGAAGTCGGCCAAATATCCATCCATTCTTCGCCGGTCAAAGCCTGCCAGGATAAGGACCCCGAACCAAGGTTTGCGGTGACAGCCTTGCCGCTTAAGGACTCGCCTATATTTCCGAAAAGCCGCAAGGTATCCGGTTGAATATCGATATATGGCATATTCCCGGCCAATTCCAATTTTACCCAGACTGTCTCGGCGGAAATTATGGATTCCGGAGAAAAGAATATAACCGGCGCCGTGTGATTACCGTACATCAGACCCGCAATTTCCGGGCTGATATATACTAAATCCGGCGCTGTCCCGTTTATTTTATCCGATACCACCCAGGTTTCCCCGGTCTCTATTTCGTAATTCAAATTTCCCGTTCCGGAATTGACCACCTGGAACGCCTGTGGCGACGGGTTGCCGACCTCGGCCAGGGCTCGAAAATGAAGAGTATCCGGACTTATTGCCATGATCGGAGCCGTCACATTAAGGACCACACTGACAACTTCCGTGGAATCGTCATGATCCAAATCAATCAGGCGGATTTCGCCGACATAGCGCCCGTAATCCAGAGTATCCGTATTGACCGTCACCGCCACCTGCGCCGGTGTCAGACCCGAAGACGGCGTCAGGGTCAGCCATTCGGCTCCGCTGCGGGCTACCCATCGCAATTCTCCATAACCGGCATTGGTAAGCGCAAGGGTCTGCGACGACGGCAACGGCCCGCCACGCTCCATATAGAATTGAAATGAACCCGGCGACGCCAAAATGGTCGGATTATTATATGCGCGTATGGTCAGGTAGATATCAAAATCACCGCTTCGGGAATCGGCCCAGGCGAAGAAAAATTTATATCCGTCGGTGGCGACATCCGGCTGCAGTTGTCGCCCGATGTTACTCTGATGAACCAGGAATGTCCCGGCGACCATCGTCCCGTCATTTTCGATGATACGGGCCATGGCATCCCACTGCCCAGAAGAAGAATCGGCCCAGACCACGCCCAGATTGCCCATCCGATCCGAACAGAGAGAAACTTCTTTTTGCGGCGTCTCATCCGAAGAAGGATTAATTTTTACCGATGCCCCCAGGGGATTCCCGGCGGCGTCATAACGCCGCAGGTAAATGTCGGGATTGGCCGGATAAACGCCATTGCGGTAATCCACCCAGGCTATAAAGAAGCGGCCGTTACCGTCGGCGGCCACCACCGGCGAGACCTGCCGTTTGGTAGTATTGTCATCGTTAATTTTAAAATTCCCGCCGAGCGTCGTACCCGTCGAAGCATACCTTTGGCCGTAGATATCATCATCCCCGCTTTGGTTATCATACCACACCGCGACAAAGCCGCCGTCGGATAAGCCCGCGACGCGCGGGGCATGTTGCTGATTGACACCGGTGCCGGAGTTTATCTTGAAATTCGCCCCCACGGCGGTGCCGTCGGGTTGAAGTCTTTGTCCGTAAATGTCCCAATTGCCGTTGCGATAATCGGCCCAGACGACAACCAGGTCGCCATTGGGAAGAACCGCCACGTCGGGGGATTGACAGGTGGAATCGGCCCGGGGACCGGTTACGGAAATATTGGTGCCCGGTCCGTAATCGCTCAACCGCGTGTAATAAATGTCAGGATTGAAAGGATAGGCACCGTTACGGTAATCTTTCCATACGGCCGCAAACTGGCCCAATAAATTGGCATTGAGAGACGGCTCGAACTGCGGCGCCGATGTGGCATCACCGCTTATCCGCCGGTTTAAACCTATTGGGGTTCCCGTGCTGTCAAAATACTGGAGATATATTTGTCCCAGACCGCTTCGCTTATCGGCCCAGACAACGACAATCTCACCCGAATATCCTACCGCCACCCGCGGTCGGGATTGTTCCGTGCCCGTGTTGTCGTCATTGACAAGGACGTCATAAACATTGGCGGCCCGCAACTGGCCGAAAACAAACAGGCCCACCGGCAGCAAAATAAAAATAAGCAAGAATCTTTTGGCGCTCTTCATTACCGCCGTTAAAAGCAACTGCTATGCCTCTTACAAGCATTGGGCGGCGAAAAGTGCCGGCTGGACAACCGCTTATTCAATATGGCTTTACAGGTTCAGGCCGGATAACTTGGTGGGTATGTTTAAAAGAAAATTCGATATAAATGGAAAACAGTTCCCGCATATTGGGAACTGTTTTCCAATATCAGTATTAAGGGCGGATTATCTTATTTTCTTTTTATGACGATCGGCTCTTCTGCGTTTTTTGCGTTTATGCGTCTTGATCTTCATCCGCTTGCGTTTTTTACCGCTGGGCATTAATCCTCCAGAAATCCACCCGTAAGTCTCTTTCCTAAACGGGCAGTTTGGTTATCAAATTCTTAAATTCATTCGAAGGTTTAAACACGGGGACCTTTCGACCAGGCACCGGGACAACATCGCCGGTCCGGGGATTACGCGCTTTCCTCTCCTTGCGGAGTTTGACTTTAAACGTCCCGAAGCCGCGAATCTCAATATTGTTGCCGGTTTCCATTGCCTTCTTGACCGTTTCCAGAAAAGAATCTACAACCACGGCGACGTCGGTCCTGGTTAAGCCGGTCCTTTCGGCTACCTTTTCAACAAGATCAGCCTTGGTCATTCCTTCCTCCCTCAAAACCTGCCGGTTTATAAATTGACACTACTTTCTTTCTCAATCCTTTGAATTACTAGCCGGCTTACCGGCTATCCTTCCCGACGTGCTCCTTTAACGGGAAATCGACGGCGGGAAATTTAACATCTTTATTTTCGTAAGTCAATACTTTTTATTAGGTTAATATAAGTATAAGACCTCCGGCCCTGAATTACGCCCCAAAAGTACTTGATCCATTTTGGTATTTAATTTCCCCAAAAGGTCAAACAGCCCCTCTTTATGCTTTATTTCCTTAACCGTTTCCGGCTCGCCTTGAATTCCGGCCATATCAGCCGCCATCCGAATGGCGTCCTCAAAACTCCCCAGGGTGTCTACCAGGCCCATCATCAGCGCCTGCCGGCCGCTGTAAACCGAACCATCGGCCAGACCGTAGACATCCTCTTTGGCCATATCCCGGTTTTCAGCCACGGCCTCGACAAACTGCTCATAAGAATCCATGACCATGGCTGTCAGCATTTGACGTTCCCGGTCCGTCATACGCCGATTCAGGGACCCGACATCCTTGACCTCGCCTGATTTTATGGTTTCAAAGGCAATCCCGATTTTTTCCATCAATTCGCCGGCCGTCGGAAACTGAATAATGACCCCGATTGAACCGGTAATAGTCCCCGGATTAGCCATAATTTTATCCGCGGCACAACTGATATAGTATCCTCCCGAGGCCGCCACCGAGGACATGGCGGCGATGACTATTTTTCCCTCTTCTTCGCGAATTCTTTTTATCTCGCCGTAGATTTCCTGAGAGGCCGCTATTCCGCCTCCGGGTGAATCAACATGCAGAATTATGGCCCGGACACTCTTTGACTCCCCCCACTTTTTTAATTGCCGCACGATATCTTCGGACTCGCTGATGGTGCCGAAAACATCGACCACGGCCACTTTCGAGCCGTACCCGCCCAGAGATATCTCGCCGCTGTCGGTCAGCGAGCCCAGCATTATCAGAAAAAAGAATAAAATAGTGATAAAAAATGAAGCCCCGATTATCACGGCAATAATTATATCTCTTTTCCGTGCCATAATTAATTACTTCTTACCATAAATTTTAAGACGGTCACCCACGCCGATTCGCCGGGGATCACTGATATTATTCCAGGAAATTATCTTATCCACGGTGGTGCCGTAGAGTGAAGCAATCCCGGCAACGGTATCGCCGCGTTTTACCGTGTGCACCATAAACCGATCGCTGGCCGCCGTCCCGGGGATTTTAAGCTTCTGTCCCGGGTAAATATACCCCCGCCGGCCCAGTCCGTTAGCCTGCCTTAAGGCATCCGCCGAGATCCCCAGACGCGTCGCGATATCCCACAGGGAATCCCCTTTCTTGACCACATAAGTATCCTCGGCGGCGGTTCCCGACGACGACGGCGCCGAGGCCGAACTTTCCGATCCCTCGGAACTGACTTTCAATTTCTGGCCGACAAATATCCGCCCTTCCCCATCCAGATTATTCCAGCGTCGCAATTGCTCGGAGGAAACCCCGAAGGCCTTGGCGATATCCCAGACCGTATCGCCGCTGCGAACCGTATAGACCCCGCCATCGGAAGAAAAGGCCCGGTTTTGCTGGCGCGGCGTGGAATAACCCCGGTCGTTGGGAACCGGGACTACCAGCGTTTTGCCGGCATATATTTTGGCCCGATTGGACAGGTTATTGGCGCTTAAAATGGAATACTGCGATATACCGTATTTCTTGGCGATGGTTGAGATTGTCTCCCCCTGGCGAATGGTATGTCTCACCCAGGAGGTTTGCTTGGAATTGGGCATATCTTCATAAGCGGCCCAGAATCTGTCCTCGCTTCCCTGGGGAATGCGTAATTTGTAGCCACCCTCGGCCGGAGGCGTGAAATCCCGGAGAAGTTCGGGGTTGAGTTCCTTCAGATTCGCAACCGTACACCCCACGGCGTCGGCCACGATATTTAAATCCAGACTTTTATCGATTTCAACGGCGTCAAAGGTCCACTCCGGTTCATACTGGATATCCACGAACCCGAACTCATCGGGATTGCGGGATATATGCGCCGCCGCCATGAAAAACGGGACATAGTCCATGGTCTGCTTTTTCAGGCGCATTTTCCAAAAATCGCGGGTTTTCTGCGATTTGATGGTACGGTTGACCCGGCCCGGGCCGCCGTTATAGGCCGCCATGGCCAGTTCCCAACTGCCGAATTCTTCATACAGGTCCTTCAGGAAACGCGCCGCGGAAAGAGTCGCCTTTTCCGGGTCCTTGCGTTCGTCATACCACCAGTTACGATTGAGATCATAAGTGCGCCCCGTGGAGGCGATAAATTGCCACAACCCCATCGCCTTGGCCCAGGAATAGGCCTTGGGATTGTACCCCGATTCCACCAGAGCCAGATACTTGATATCCGTGGGCACTCCCTCTTCCCGGAAGATCCTCTCTATCATGGGAATAAATTTGGTGGAGCGGCCCAGATATGTCCGGAAAGCATCGCGGGCAACCGTCTGATAATACAAAATGCAGTTTTTGACCCGCTCATTCATTATCACCGGAACGTTGAAGGCCACTTCCTCCTCGGCATACTCCTCCAGCCGCTTAAAGGCCGACGAGTCCACTTTGATATGATTTATTTCCGAAAACCGCGCCATCAAGGCATCGGCGGAAACATCCGACGGAAGTCTTCCCAGGGAGACCAGGGTAATTTTATAATTGGCCGCAATTTCGGCCAGGATACGATTATAACGGACCGACTCTTCGGTCACAGTCTCCGCTTCCGTTTCAATGTCCAGATCCCCCAGAATACTCAAGCCCTTTTCGAAATAATATTCAGCCTCATCCCATATCGATTCGCTGTTGGCCAGAACCCCCATCAGGCAATATTCATGGGCCAGGTTTAACTGGCGCCAGACATAATCGTCCACCGCGACGACGGTATCGATAAAAGCGCTCGAATCGGTGCCGTCCTCTGTCGCCACGACCCCAATCCGATCCAGAGAAAATTCCGCCTCTTCCGAATCGGTAACGGCTTCATCGGAGATAACTTCTTCGATATCGCCGTCTTCATCGCCCGGAGGGCGGAGATAAGGATTAGTGCAGGAGCCTAAAAAAAGCCCCGCCAGAAGTAAAAGCCAAAGCATCCCTGTCTGTTGTTTCATGTCTTGCCATGTCCCTATGTCTAATACATTTCGTTTTTTTTCATATTAATTTTATTATCGGCCACAGCCCCTTTTTCTTTAAAAAGGAATCCTGCTAACCCGTTGCCATATATACCAAATTGCAAAATCTTGTGTCAAGTTTTTAATTGCCGGCTATTAGCCCGCCAGCCTCTCCAATTGGCATTGAACCTCCCCGGCATCCCGGCAGAATACAATCCCGGCCATGCCCTTAAACCAGGTCACCTGGCGCTTGGCATATCTGCGGCTGTTCTGCTTTATTAAATTAATGGCCGCCTCCAGGGAAAATACCCCGTCCAGATGCTGAAGTAATTCATTATAGCCAATGACATTAAGTTTTTCCAACGACGGCTTGAACCCCTTATCCACTAAAATCCTGATTTCCTCCATCAAACCCTTTTCCATCATCAAATCGACTCTTTGGTTTATACGCTCATATAGTATTTCGCGGGGCGGATTTAAGCATATAATCTCGAAATTATATTCACCTTTAGGTTGATTGCCGCCGGCCAATATCTCCGTTTTGGTCCGACCCGTCAATTCATATATTTCCAGCGCCCTGATTATCCGCTTAAGGTTATGGGGATGGGTTACCTGCGCTTCGACCTTATCAACTTTCTGAAGTTTCTCATATAGATATTGCGGGCCGAGGGTGATCGCCTCTTCCTCCAATTGTTTCCTTATTTCCATTCCTTCTTCGGGAATTTCCACGATCCCCTCCGCCAGAGCCCGGATATAGAGCCCGGTCCCCCCGCAAATCAGAGGAATACGGCCGCGCTTTCTGATTTCCTCCATGGCCCCAAGGGCGTCTTCCCTGAAATCAAATACCGTATAGCGGCAATCAGGCTCGACAAAATCAACCAAACCGATTCGGTATTTTTTAATTTCCTCGGGATTTGGCTTGTCCGTCCCGATATTTAAATACTTATATATCTGACGCGAATCCGCCGAAATCAGTTCAAAGCCGGGATGTTTTTCCAGAAACTCATAGGCCGCCGAAGACTTCCCCGACGCGGTCGGCCCCGTCAGGATCGGCACCAAAAGTCTATTTCCGGCCGAATTTCCGGTCGAGTTCATGTTTGGTTATCTTATAAATTATCGGCCGCCCGTGGGGACAGACCGATGAAGTCTCGGTTTTAAGCAGGTCGCGAAATAACCCCAGGGCTTCAGCCTCGCTCAATTTATCTCCCGCCATGACCGCGCCGCGACAGGCAATCGACTGCGCGACCGCCTTTTTCATTTCCGCCCCTTCACGGCGATATTCCTCAATATCCGCCAGAATCTGACGGAACGTCTTTTCCGGGGAGCGGCGCGTCAGTGTCGCCGGAACCGACGACAGCAAAACCGTTCCACTCCCGAACGGCGCCGCCTCAAAGCCGGAGGCGCGCAATATTTCTCCGGCTTCGTCGAAAACCGTCTGCATATCCGGAGCCAGATCGATATTCAACGGAAACAACAATTGCTGGGAGACCGCTCCCCCGGTGCGGAAGATCTGAAGTTGCCGTTCGTAAAGGACTCGCTCGTGCGCCGCATGCTGGTCCATAACCAGCAGTTCCTCGCCGGTACGAAAAAGCAGGTACAGATCGCCGAACTGTCCCAGATAAAATAATCCCTCCAGCGGAACTCGTGACACCTGGTCGGGTTGAAGCGACACCTCCCCCAGGTGTGGCATCCCGTCCGCAAGCGCCTTAATATCGGCCCTGGAATCGGCCTCCGTGGGCGGCCCGTAAAGCCGGGCAATTGTCTGCAGAGAGTCTTTAATTGACGAGGCGGCCGGTTGTTGCACCGGCGGACGATTTTCGGGATAAGTCTCAAAGGTTCTATGGCCTTCCGATTCCGAAGATAAAGCCATCGGGGCGGGAGCATTACTCGTTGGTGCGCTTCGCAAAGACCGTTTCACCGCTTCGTACAATAAATCATGCATTTGACGTTCATCGGTCAGGCGCACCTCGGCCTTGGTGGGATGAACATTGACATCCACCCGTTCCGGATCCAATTTTAAAAATATCGCCCCGACCGGGTAATGGCCCCGGGGCAAAATCTCCCCGTAACCGGCCAGGACGGCATGGGCCAGGGTCACCGATTGGATATAGCGTTCGTTTATGAACAGATAAAGTCCATACCGGTTCTGGCGGCATTGATCCGGATAAGCCAGATATCCGGCAATCTCCAGTCCGGCGGTACGGCTTTCAATTTCCGCCAGGCGGGCCTGCCTCTGCCCCAACACCAGCTGCCCCACCCGGGCCTTCGGAGAATCCTCGCCGGAGACGTCATATATCGTCTTGCCGTTCAGAGAATAACTGAATCTGACCCCGGCCGCTCCCAGGGCCATGGCCGTGGCGGTCCTGGTCAACTGCCGCGCTTCGGTGATTTCGCTTTTAAGAAATTTGCGCCTGGCCGGAGTATTGAAAAACAGATCCGATACCTCGACCGTGGTCCCGACCGGAGACGCCACCGGTTTCAGGGATTGCACCACCCCCCCTTCAATGATTATCTCCTGTCCGGCCTCGCTGTCGGAAGCACGCGTAATCATCCGCGTTCGGGAGACGCTGGCAATCGAAGGCAGAGCCTCACCCCGGAAACCATAACTGCCCAGCGATTCCAGGTCATCCAGGCTTCGGATTTTCGAGGTGGCATGCCGGGCGAAGGCAATCTCGACTTGTTCCGGATCGATACCGCAACCGTTATCGATGACGGCTATTAATTTCAGGCCGCTTTTATCGATCTTTATTTCTATCCGCGTGGCGCCGGCATCGAGGGAATTTTCCACCAGTTCTTTTAAGACTGCCGCCGGTCGCTCGATTACTTCTCCGGCCGCGATTTTATTTATCAGGCGCTCCGGTAAAGGACGAATCCAGGGACGGTCTTTGGCCGCGGAATCAGTCTTCATCCAGCATCCCTTTGAGTTTATCCAATATACGCAAAGCCTCCAGGGGCGTCAGCGCCTCGGGATTTATTTTTTGAATTTCTTCTTCCACGGCCGAGGGGATCTTGTCAAAAAGCGTTCTTTGCATTATTTCCCGATGCAATCCCCGGGCCAATTCCGACTGGTTGAATTTTCCCGACTCCAGAAGCCGCAGAATCTCGCGCGCCCGTCCGAGAGCCATTTTGGGTAACCCTGCCAGGCGGGCCACCTCGATTCCATAGGAATCATCGCACCCGCCGGGAATAATCTTATGAAGAAAAATCACCTCTTTTTCCCACCTTTTAACGGCCACCTGGAAATTCACGATACGCTCGTAAAGAGCCGCCAGTCCGGTCAACTCATGATAATGAGTGGCGAACACCGTCCGGGCCCGGATATGCTCATTGATATACTCCACCACCGACCAGGCGATTGACAGGCCGTCAAAAGTCGAAGTCCCCCGCCCGACTTCATCGAGAAGAATCAGTGAGCGTTCCGAAGCATTATGCATGATATTGGCGGTCTCGATCATCTCCACCAGAAACGTCGATTGCCCCCGGGCGAGATTATCGATAGCCCCCACCCGCGTAAAGATCCGGTCCACCAGGCCGATTTCGGCCTTCTCGGCCGGTACAAATGACCCTATCTGGGCCAGGATAACGATCAGCCCCGCCTGCCGAAGATAGGTCGATTTCCCCGACATATTGGGCCCGGTCAAAATCATTATTCGCTGGCCTTCAATCGACAACGTCACATTGTTGGGTATAAAACTGCCCGGGGGAAGAATATTCTCGATCACCGGATGCCTTCCGCTCGTGATAATCAGCACCGGTTTTTCGCTTATTTCCGGACAGCAGTACATTTTATCGTAAGCCAATTCGGCCAGAGCCGAAACCAAGTCGATTTCGGAAATTATTTCCGCCCCCAGGAGAATATCCTCCAGGTCCTCGGCAATCTCATCCATCAGTTTGACGTACAGGCTCTCTTCCAGGGCGAATATCTTCTCTTCGGCGGCCAGAATTAATTCTTCTTTTTCCTTCAGGCCGGCGGTTATGAATCTCTCGGCGTTTACCAGAGTTTGTTTGCGAATATAATCCGGCGGGATTTTATCCAGATGCGATTTGGTAACCTCGATGTAATATCCGAAAACCTTATTAAATCCCACCCTAAGCGACGATATCCCCGTCCGTTGCCTCTCGGTCGTCTGCAATGATGCAATATAACTTTTAGCATCGCGAATGGAATTGACCAGGGCATCCAATTCCGGGGCATACCCCGCGCGGATTACGCCTCCCTTATTGGCTGTCAGGGGCGGCTCCTCCGTCAGCGCGGCGCCCAGCCTCTGCACCGGCTGCGTAAAATCGGGCAAAGCCGCCAGTAATTTCCGCAACAGGGGGCTTTCCATAATTCCCAGGAACCCCGCGATCCTCGGCATGATAGTCAACCCCTGTCCCAACGAGGCCATCTGCCGGGGGTTGATCTTACGCATCCCCAGGCGCCCCGCCAATCTTTCCAGGTCGGGGATTTCCTTAAAACTCTCGCGTATCTCCCCGGCGGTATCCCGTCGATGATACAACTCCGCCACTACCGCCTGTCGTTCCCGTATCGGCTCGAGCGTGATAAAGGGGCGAAGAATCGCCTGGCGAAGTCGCCTCGCTCCGCCCGCCGTGACCGTCCGATTAACAACCCCAAAAAGGGTGTCTCGCTCGCTGTTTTCCGAGAGATTGGTGACCAGTTCCAGGTTTCTTATAGTACTATAATCCAACTGCATCAGACGGTCGGATTGGACTGTACTGATTTTCGTGACATGGTCCAGACGCTCGCGGTGATTCTCCCGCAGATACCGGTAAATCGCCCCCGCCGCCGCCAGGGCGACGGGCTTATCCCCGACCCCGAAACCGTCCAGGCTCGAAACTCCCCAGAAATCGGATAATTCCCTCACCGCCGTCTTAGTATCGAAATTCCACCCCTCGTAGCCCGATAAAATGAAGGAATTATTCCGGCGCAACCGCGTTATTAATTCCGGTTCATTTTCACCGGAGGGATAAATCACTTCCTGCGGGGCCAGCACGTATAATTTTTCGAGAATATTATCGCCGGAGCCTTCATCCAGTCGAAACTCGCCGGTCGTCAGATCGATATACGCCAGGCCCACCTGGTCGCCGGCGCCGAACGCCAGGGCCGCCAGGTATGAGGCCGACATCTCCTCCAGGGACGACTCCAGGGTGGCTGTTCCCGGAGTCAAAATTTCCACCACTTCCCGTTTGACTATTCCTTTGGCTGTCCGGGGATCTTCCACCTGCTCCACCACGACCACTTTTTCCCCGGCTTTCAATAACCGCGCCAGGTACTTGTCGGCGGCATGATAGGGCACCCCGGCCAGGGGAATTTTCTCGCCGTTCTGGATCCCCCTCGAAGTCAGCGCCACGTTGAGAATGGGCGCGGCCCTGACAGCGTCATCGCCGAACATCTCGTAAAAATCGCCCATGCGGAAGAAAAGAATCTTGTCGGGATATTGCGCCTTGATCCGATAGTACTGACGCATGAGAGGCGTCAGGCCGTCATTTTCAGCGGATAAGGCATTCATCGCGTAATGATTTGAAAAGCGGCGTTTTCGGCAGACTCCAGCCGAGTCTTAAAGGCCAGCGCTTCGGCCATCGCCGAAAATCTCCCCACGTAGACCACGGAGTACTTTTTATCCGAAACGGTTTTGTCCTTTATTTCCACTTTTTCGCCGTACTTTTTCATCCCCTCGGCGTACTTGCGGGCATTTTCCCGGGAAGAAAAAACACCGACCTGAATGGAATAGACCGTCCCCGTTATCTCTTCCGCCAGCCTCTCTTCGGGACGCCGCTCCACCTTGCCGAACCGCTCCACCAGGTCGTCCAACCCCACCGCCAGGGGATACCCCTCTTTGAGCAGATTATAATATAGTATGGCCTCATCGACCCGGCCCTGCTCCAGATAATGCCAGGTCATAAGATATAAGGCCGGCACCACCGCCTCATCACGCCGGCCGTCGGCCAGGCGACGGCTGATCTTCTGGGCCGACGTCACTTCGCCGTTCTTATACCGATATACGGCCCGGTCTATTTCACCCGCCAGACCGATGCTTTCACCCTTATTTTCCTGAATGAGATTCTCCAGAAAGCGGTTGGCGCTTTCACCCTTGTCGGTCTGCATCAGGGCCAGGGCGGAATAACGTTGGGCCTGCGAACGATACTTGCCGTTTTCCCATCTCTGAAGATAAGACCGGGATGTCTCCAGAAGTTGATTATAATCCCTGGCCGCCTGGTAAAATTGCATCATTAAATATACGTTATCCTCTATCAAATTCGCCGGTGTCCCCGTTTTAAGGGCGGCTTCCAGAAATTTCAGAGAAGCTGTCCCGTCGCTTTCCAGCATCCCCTGGCCCAGGAGTATTTCCCCGTTGCGGCGCGTGGCCGAGGCATCCTTGGCCAATTCCTCGCGGGCGGCATCGATCTGCCCCTGGCGGATCAATTCCGTAACGGAACCATAACCCGGCCGGGGCAAAAGAAAGATTAATGAAAGCAAGACCGGAAATACCGCCGCTATCGAGCGAAACTGTCGACCGCGTAGCACTTGGGACAAAGCCACACTTTCTCCTTGGCAATATGCCCGCATTTTCGGCATCGGTATTCGTACTCGCGAGATTCGCGGTTGCGATCCAGACGATCTATTAATTCCCGAAGTCTCTGGGTGTCTTTGGAAATGAGATATAACTTGGCCAATTCCAGATGTGGCAGGTATGATTCCGGATGATTATCGGCCGCCGTCCGCAAATGCTCTATGGCCATGGCGTTTTCCCCTTTTTTGGTATAATAATCCGCCAGGGTTAAACGCGCTACCAGATTGGATGACGAGACCTCAATCAATTCCCGGCAAATTTCCGAAATTTCCCCGAACCGGCCCAAGTCAAACAAGGCCTTTTTTATCCGCCCCATGACCAGGTGGGCCTCATCGGGAACGGCTCGAAGCATCTTCCGCCAGATATCGACCGCATCCTCCAGCCGGTTTTCCGCAATATAGGAATCGCCGATCCAGATATAGGCCGGGACGCACTTTTCATCGAATCCGATCGCTTCCTTGAAAAGTACTCGCGCCTTGTGAAATTTTTTGTCGTCATACAACTTCTTCGCTTGAAAATAACGGTATATAGCCAGTCCGCTCCGGGACTTGTCACCGTTCAGTTTGAGGAGATTTTCCCGAATCTCGAAAGCCTCGTCCCAAATCCCCAGGCGGCAATAGACGGACAGGAGCCTGTCATGGGCGGGGCGATTCCCCGGTTCCAGCGAAATTATCTCCTTAAGCGCCGTAATCGACGACGCAAAATCTCCCAGCGCGGCAAAATCATCCCCCAGTGCGCTCAAGATGGCGATCTTATCTTCCTTGGTCAATCCATGACGCAAGGTCAGATCCTTGTGAATCTGAAGCGCCCGGTCGGGTTTGCCGTATTTGCGAAGAATATTCCCGATTCTTATATAGGCGTCGACATTGGCGCTGTCATCGGCCACCACTTCGCGAAACCGCGCAAAGGCCAGTTCGTCGCGCCCTTCCAGAAGTGCCCGCAAACCCTCGACATACGTTTGCGGTTCCGAAGACTTCTTTTCCTTTTTATACTTGTCGAGAAAAGTGTAACTGACAGCCAGGCCGACCACGGCCAAAATCACAGCCAGAAGAAGAGTTTCCATAATTATTCCCGCAGCCCGCCCTGGTCCAGAAGATTTTTGGATTCTTCAATAGGCCTGTTCCGCAAGGCGGACACCTCCGTTTCCAGTCCCTTGGCCGACTTCTGGGCTTTGTGCAACTGATTGGATAACCGCAGGTAAACCGACACGAACAATAACCAGGCCACCGCCGCCCCCAATATGAATCCCCAGAAAACGACGGTTATCACCGGAACATTATACCTCTTCGCCAGCACCAAATTGATATCTACCGTCTGGCCCGGCCCGGTGTTATGCATGGCAAAAGCAACTATAACCAGGATTATGATCAGGATCAGGAACGACCTGAAAATCCACATATATCCTCCTAAAGACGGGATTTCGTCCTTATTCGTCGGCCCAAATTAGCGACCCCACCGGGGCTGTGTCAACCGCTTTCGTTTCCGCCCGGTCGACTATCCCGAATGCGCTTAACCCTCTTCCTCTGATTCGCCTTCGGGGGACAAGAATTTAAGGCCGTTAACAAGTCCCAGAAATTCCTGTTCGAGGTGGTCATAGTATTTCTTTTCACAGATGAAATGCATCATGATAATAGTAGTGCCCTTACGCGCGAAAAGCACGGCTCCCGAATAGAAATCCGTAACCACGTCCCCTTTATCCGATTCCGATCCGGCCCGCTGAACCTGGATCGTGTATCTCTGCTCTCCGGAAATTATCACTCCGTCCACGCCGTCGACTGTCAGCCGGGTCCGCTTCTTATGCTTGTAGTCCCCGTACAATATCTTGAATTCCTGAAGCATTTCCTTTTTCTGATCGCTCTTGTAAGCATCGGCCATGACCGAATCGACGAAGACATTGACATCCATCGCCGTGGTATCGGCATACACCGTCACCTTGGGGACCGTGGTATAGGCTGGCGCATGCTGGAAGGCCACGGGGATTTCATATTCCTTCTTGGTCAGGACCAGCCGCACGTGCCCCTTGCCTTTCTTGACGGAACTATTCCAGGCATCGGGGACATTTAATGAAAAATTATATTCGCCGTCGGTGTAAGTCCCTTCCACGACATCACCGGCCTTTTTGGCCTTGCGGGCCTGGAGTGCCGGCGCCATGAGCGTCAATATAATTATGCAGGTCAGCAATTTTTTCACGGTTATCCTCCTCCTGGTTAGACTAACTATTTACCAATTATACAATTAGTAGTCAAGAGGCAATTATAAAATCGTCAGGAGCGGGCAATTTTTAAAAAATCAGGAATTTTTGTATTTCTTGAAAAGACGGCCCCACTCGGTGGCCCCGAAACGGCGAATCCGGCTCCTCCCCACCGTCGGGTACCAAAACCAGTCATGGTAGATATTGCTGGCCAGGGGAGCCCAGAAAACCAGGGGCGAATGCAGGGCGATTTTTTCCAGAAAGCGAAGCGGCCCCCGGCGAAGCATCTGGTCGCCCCAGATGACCAAGGAGCGTTTGGTCTTAAATCCGAAATCCACCCCCGTAATATCGTCGCCGACCAGTTCCATTTCGCGCCAATCCGCCGTCCCCAGGCCCCGTTCCTGGCACATCCGCAGATACGGGATAGCCAGGGGATCAAAGCCCATCATTTTGGCCGCCACGGCGTCGATAGCCACCTGGTCCGACGACGCCAGAATGAAATTCTTGGCACGCGGAATCATGGTGCGCGGCCCGGCGCCGTCGCCACACACCGTCCCGTCCATCACGGCCAGCAGGCGCGGATGCAATTCCTTTTGCATAAGCATCAAATCGACCAGGACTTCATGCATATACTTATGGGCATAATGACGAACCTCGCGGAGAAGTCCGCCGAAAGAATTCTTTATCGCCCCGGTCGTGACGGCATGGCCGTGCGTCTTTACCGTCGGCAGATGTATGATCTGGCGCCCGATATACATTTTGGGGATTTCTATTCCTTCCGGAAAAATGTCGTTTAATTTCAACAGTTTTTCCTTGAAAGAATATTTAACCCATTCCACTTCCGGCAGGGCGGTAAACTTCAGTCCGTACTTCTTTAAAACTGGAAGCCATAAATTATTGGCGGCCCCTTTCCAGGGATGAGTCACCACCGTCTTGTTTTCAACCGGGAGCAGATGATGGGGAGGAAAGCCGCCCTCCACCAGGGTCTTTACCAACCCTTCGACCTGCCAGGGCTGCGAAGAACAGGCCGGGAAATACTTGGTCCAGGATAAATTGAGTTTGATTATCGTATCCTGATTGAAATCCAGTTGCTTTTTATACTCTATCAATTCCAGAAGTCGGCGATAATCGTCCAGGATAGTCTCGGCACTGACCTTCAGGATAGCGACTCGGCTCTTATTCATCGCGTTTCAAATCCTATTTTACGGCGCGTCTGTCGAGTTACGTAATCCGCCGCCGGGGCGAAATCGAATTCTTCCAGGAGTCTCTCCAGTTTCAGGCGCAAAGTCCCCACGGAACCGTACTGGCGAAACTTCTGGAAGGCGCTTAAATTTTTCAGGCGCGGCTGATTTTCATCGATTTCCCAGGGGTGAATATAAACCATGACCGGTCGCCCGGCCTTGTTTTCATTTTTTATCAATCGCGAAGTATACCAATAGGGCGAGTGGCGAAGATACCCGCCGCCGCCGAACGGGATATTGCGACCGAAAAATTTTACGGTCGAAGCCGGCAGTTCATAAAGGGTCCGGCCGCTGGCCAGGGGTAACTGGAAAAACTCGCGAGGTGCCCCCGGCTCGCCGTAAATATCATGCTTGATGGGAAACACCGACGAGTCATATTTAAACCCCAATTCCGCGAGAACTTCCCAGGCCCAGGGTATCCTGGAATTTATGGACCAACTGGGCGCGCGATACCCCAGGGGAATACGGCCGCTCGTCCGGGTGATGACGTCGAGGGCCTTTTCGGTATCCAGGCGGAAAGCTTTTTCATCCATTCGGTCGATCCGGTTATGCCCGAAACTGTGACAGCCTATCTCATGGCCGGAATAAGCCAGTTCACCAATCAAGTGCGGGTATTTTTGGGCAATCCAGCCGAGAACAAAGAAGGTCGCCCGGACCCGGTGCCGGCGAAACAACTCCAGAAGCGCCATGGTGTTTTCCTCGACCCGGCCGGGCAGGTTTTCCCATTCGGCCGCGTTGAACTCACCCTTGAGGTTCTCCACCACGAACCATTCTTCCAAATCCACAGTCAGGATATTACTCACCATATTGTCGATTTTACGCAGAAACCAACCCTTCAAAGCAGTTATTTTTTTGAGGGTTTGTAATGATAACCGTAATAATTGTAATTGTAATAATATGGCAGGGTTCGGCTTAAATTATTAACCACGACCCCGACTATCTTGCCGTTATGGGCGGCCAAAGACCGTCGTGCGCGGCTGACCACCGCCTTCTGGGTGGCGCCGGCTTTTACCACCAGAATCACCGAGTCGACTTCTTCGAGAATGATCAGCGAATCCATGACCGGAATCAGGGGCGGCGAATCAACGACAATAAATTCATAATAATATTTCATTTCTTCGATAATCATATGGACATTGGCTCCGGAAATTATTTCGGTCGGATTATTGATATATTTGCCGGCCGTCAAAATATCCAGATTCTCGAATTCCGTGGGACGAACCGCCGTCCGCGGGGACAGACCATCCAGAATAATTTCCGCGACACCCTTATCCCGCTCCATGGCGAACAAATGATGCTGGGTGGGACGACGCAGATCAAAATCGATCAGGAGCGTCCGCCGTCCTTTATGATGGGCCGAGGTCATGGCCAGAAAAGATGAAACCAGCGACTTTCCCTCCGAAAGAGTCGAAGACGTCACCAGGATGGTCTTTTTCTCGCCGCCTTTTCCGGACTTGTTGAGATTATGCAATATCCGCCGGAATTCGGTTGCCTCCGGCGATTCCACATCATATATCGTCGTTATCGGAGTGCCTTTTTCTTTCTTTGCCAACGCTTTCCCGCCTTACATGTTCCTATCCGTTATATCGTGGACGGTATCGTTCAATTGCGCCAGTTGTTCCTCGGCCAATTCGGCCGCGCGCCGGGCTTTTTTCAATTCCGGGTTTATCGCCAGGGCCTTTCGGAAATAATCCAGGGCGTGGCTCCAGCCGAATTTGGCCTGGTGCAGATAACATACGGCCGTTTCATAATAAAGGTCAACATATCCCGGATTTTTTTCTATCTCTCGCGCCAGGTCCGCGATCCGTTCCTCAATATTCCCCTGGGTCAGCCAGTCGGCATGCATCATGTATCTTTGAAACTGCAGCGTTTTTTCCTGCCGCTGTTTCTCTTTTTGCTCCTGGCGTACCCGTGATAAAAGCTCCAGCGTCCTTTTGACGTCATTGCGTTGCAACGCGGCCAGGGCTTCATCGAATTCCGAGGTCTTATAAAAGGGATTGATGAGGGAGGCCTTGTTCAACATATCCGTGGTCTTGGCCGTATAATCGCCGGCCAGATCCGGTGTCTTATTTTTAACGGCATTGAGCACGAACGCGATGGCCAGGTTGAAGTAGGCATCGGCATAATAGACATTTCTCCGGATCGCCTCGTCGAATTCCTCCACCGCTTCGCGGCAGGATTCGGCCGTCAGATAAATTTCACCCAGGTTATTGCGATAGTCGGCGAAGGCCGGTTTTAGTTCCACGCACTTGCGCCCGGCTTTGATCGCCTCCCGGATATTCCCCGCCGCCAACTGGGCCTGTGAGATATAGTAAAAGGCTTCATGTAACTCCGGCCGGGCCGCCGCGGCCGTCGCCATCAAGCGACTGGCCTCCGTAAACATCTTGCGAAAATACAGCGCCTTGCCCATCTGGCACATCAGTTCCGGGGAACCGTTTTTGAGAACCTCGCGGTAATTTTTCAAAAGCAATTCCAACTCGGTTTTTTTCTCGCCGTGGGCGATCTTGACCAGCTCCAGGATTTCCTCCTCGGATATATCCTCGCGATGAGGCAAAATCTCCGAGTCGACATATTCCCCGTTTATGAACAAAGATGTCCGGATTATTCCGTGTTCGGCGTCATTGACCGTTTGTACGAGAAATTCCTTTTGCTCGTCCGTAATGCGGCTGTTTAGTCGATAAGCCTGCATGTTACCTCTCCGGGATTAGGGTTATACCGCCCAAAGTGAATTTTCCCGATTGGCGTTTAATTCGTTTCATCGCCCATGCCGAACAAATTTAGCCGTTCCGCCAATAAGACGAATGAAGTGATCCCACCGGCAATGGCGACCCATTCCGTCAGACCCAAACCCAAAACTTGCGTCCGGCTCTGGGGCAGAAAAATTACATCTTCGGGCTGTACACTATATCGGCTGGCGGACGGATTTTCGGCATATTCTTTAAGATTAAATTTGGTAACCTGTGTGCCCAGTCTGTCTTTGGATATCACGCTGATCTTCTTGATGTTAGCCGTTGTTTGCGGCCCTCCCGCCAGGGCGATCGCTTCCATTAAATCCAGGCTCCGGTCAAGATTGTGAACCCCCGGAGTCCCCACCTCGCCGACCACGTAAAAAACATTGCGCCGCCCCTCGGTGGCCACGATTGCCTCGCCGGGCAATCCGGAAAAAGTCCGCGGAATTTCAATGGTATCGCCGGGACGAATCTTCGGCAATTCCCCGATTTTACCCCCCGAAACCATCGCCCCGACATTTACCTCTTCCACCTTGCCGGCGTCGCGGCCGCCCCGGATTATCCGAACCCGCGTTAAATCCCCGGTCTCGGTGATCCCCCCGGCTTCATTGACTATCGTCCAGAGATCCGGAATCACTTCAAAAGTATATTTGCCGGGATTAACCACCTGGCCCGATACGAACACTTTCAGGTGATTATAGGCAACGACCCGCACCACGGCCTGCGACACGGCCTTATTGTATCGCGCCATCTGGCGAACAATATTCCTCTCCAGTTCCGAGGTCGTCAGACCCGCGGCGTCGATTTCCCCGATAATATCGAGCGTGATTTTCCCGTCCAGGGTCACGCGCACCTGGGCATTAAGATTTTCGTCCTGCCAGAATTCGATCTCCAGGACATCCTCGGCCCCGATCTGATAGGCTTCGACACTCTGGGCCGCGGCTCCGGAAAAAAGTCCCGTGACCAACATGGCTGTGACAACCACCGTTTTCAATCCGTCAATAATATTTCTTCTCATAACAATCCTGTTTTGCCTCGTTATTATATCTCCCGACAATTAAATCGGCCGGGGCCATATTTGCATAAACATTTATATATAGGTTTTGGATTCAGGCCTAATAAAAATTGCTTAAGGGGAAGGCTTTTTCTCATAGGCCGAGGAATATAGCCTCCCGCAATTGCGTCCGTCCGCCTTAGCCTGCAACAGGGCCATATCCGCCGTGTGAATCAAACCCTCCACCGAGTCGGCATCCACCGGATAAACGGCGCCGCCGATAGATACCGTATAGGCTTGTTCCTTTTTCAAATTTTCCAGCAATAAAGGGCTCCCGGCAATCTTCTTCTGGATTCTGTCCATGAATAACAGGGCCCGGTTGCGGGTGGTTTCGGGTAAAATCAGGCAAAATTCATCGCCGCCGTATCGCGATATGACATCGATAGAACGAACCGATTCTTTCAATATGTGAGCGAAAGTCTGCAGAAGCCTGTCCCCGGCCTGATGACCGTACTGGTCATTAACCTGTTTTAGTTCATCCATGTCAAATATCAACAAGGCCAGGGAATGGCCGTAGCGCTTGGCGCGCTGGAATTCCTCGACCATTCGCTTTTGAAAATAACGGAAATTATACATTCCGGTCAGGCCATCCGTATATGACATTTCCTCGGCCCGTTCGAAACGGCGGATATGTTCCACCAGAGGCAGGGCGCTTTTCCAGAAACCCAGCAGTTTTCCTGAATTCTCCGAATCGGCCCTTTCCCCGCTCCAGGCCAATATGGCTCGTTTATTATCCACCCAGGGAACGGCAGCCAGGTACTGAACATTGTCATCCGCCAGGGCCGCCAGCCTGTTTTCGGGACCGCTTTCATTATTAAATAACTCCGCCACCGCATATACCTTTTCCGAACGTCCCCCGCCGGCCAATAAGCGATAACCATCCTTAAGCGCCTTCTCCACGGCCTCTTTCATCGGCCAGTTTCCGGATAAAATTTCCTGGACATCATCCGGCGCATACAGGGCAATCTGGGCAATCTTTCCTTCACGACTAAGTTGCTTCAATAGTTCCGATACCAACTGGCGGCTGTTTTTAATCCGCAACAGCCGGGAGTATTCCCCTTTTCCGAAATTATCGATCGAGGTCTGGACCAATGTCATACGCTGCTGGTTTTCCATGCGACGAATTTTTTTCTCCTGGAGCCGGATATGATCGGCGGCGGAAAGGCTGTAGGCCAAAGCCGAAGTAAAAAATATCAGCGCGGGATCGTCGGCCGCCAACTCGGTATGCATTAAATATATTCCGGCCAACTGGCCGCGAGTCGACACCGGAAAAAGGTAATTAAAATTCATCGCCCGAATTCTTTCGAGCTCCGGCCGGGGAATGATGCCATCCAGGAATTCCAGCGGTACCAATTTTCCGATTCTTGCCAGTTCCTCTTTTCCTTTTTCAGCAAGCACCAGGGAAAATCTCTCGACCTCCCTGGATTCGAGACCGGTCCAATACCGGGCCCCCAGGCGTCCTCGGCGATTCCTCAAGTACATGACTCGATCACACTTGAGATGATTGGTCAAGATTCCATTAATATGGGCGACGATTTTGGTGAAATCACCGCTACGACTATTCTCAATGGAGGCCGCCAGGAACTGGCCTATTATATCGCCGCCAATAAGAATTTTACCCTGTTGATAGCGCCGACGACGCCACAAAAGAATAGCCAGAGTGGTCGACAATACCACCAAAAATACAATTAAAGTTAGTTGCAGCATAGTGTTATAACACTACCTAAAAAAGAAAGTTACCTTCTTTAATATTCCCTGTCAATTAAAATAAGTCCCTGCCATAAAAGAACTTAAATTGCCCCATCTATTCGTCGGATGAAAAATAACGTGGACTTAAGATTTGGAGGCTAAAATCTGCGGACGTGACTGGCGGGCCGCCTTGACACTTTCAAAGGTCTTAAATAGGTTTTGAAATTCCAGCTCCGCGAAATTTTCCTGGACATTGGGAATCATTCCGGCCAGATAAAATTCGCCTTCGCCTTCACGCATGAGCGACGCCTTGGATATAATCGCGCACCACCCGGCCGTGGAGATATACTCCACCGCCACCAGGTTTATGATTATCAGGCGGATTCCGCTATCGATCAGGCTGTCCAGGGCCTTCTCCAATTCCGGACTGGTCCGGGTATCCAGAATACCCTCCACCTCTAATTCCGCGACCCGGCTTTCCGGATCGATTTCGGCCACGGTTATCTTAACGGTGTTCATATTAATATTAACGGCAGATTGACGTTCAAAATCCAGTCCGATTATTATAGGTCCGGCCGGGTTATTTCCCGCGGCGATTCTCCGCCGCCTGGACCGTATTCGTCAGGAGCATCGCGATGGTCATCGGCCCGACCCCTCCCGGCACCGGCGTTATATAGGACGCCCTGGCTGCGGCTTCTTCGAAAGCCACATCGCCCACCAGCCGGTACCCTTTGGTCGAAGCCGCATCCTCGACCCGGTTGACCCCCACGTCGATAACGACCGCGCCCTCTTTAATCATATCCCCCCGGACAAATTCCGGCTGCCCCATGGCGGCTATCAGGATATCGGCCCGGCGGGTTATTCGTGGCATATCGGGGGTTCGCGAATGACAAACCGTAACCGTGGCGTCGGCGCCTTTTTGCTTTTGCACCAGAAGCGCCGCCATCGGCTTGCCGACTATGTTGGATCGACCCATGATGACGACTTCCTTGCCGGCGGGATTAATACCGTACCGCTTCAATAATTCCATGATGCCATATGGAGTACACGACAAAAAACCGGGACGGCCGATCAGCATCATCCCCACATTATGAGGATGAAAACCGTCGACATCCTTGGCCGGGTCGATCGCCAGAGTAATGGCGAATTCATCGATATGTTTGGGCAAAGGCGATTGCACCAGGATACCGTCGATTTCACTGCGACGGTTTAGGTCCCGGACTATCCCCAGGACCTCATCATGGGAAACTTCGGCCGGTCGGCGGATAACTTCGGAATATATCCCGACCTTCTCGCACGCCTTGGCTTTGCTGGCGACATAAGTCTGCGAAGCGAGATTTTCGCCGATTAAGACAGCGGCCAGGCCGGGAATAATGCCCTTTTCTTTCAGGCCCTGGACCCGCCCCTTTAATTCGCCCTTGATCGCCTCCGCGACGCTTTTGCCATCGATAATTTGTGCCGCCATCACCTACCCTCCCCGGTCCGGTCAACCGCCGTACTTTATCTGAAATCGCTCGATCCCCTCGGCCCGGCCGTTGGCCGCATTAACCGTCACCACCGCGCCGCAGATTTTGATATCTTCCTCGGCGCAGGTGAAACGCTTGGGCATTCCCGTCAGGAATCTCCCCAGCGAAGGCTCCACGGCCATGCCGATGACCGAGTCGTGCGGACCGGTCATGCCCACGTCGGTGATATAAGCCGTACCCCGGGGAAAGATCTTTTCGTCGGCCGTCTGCACATGAGTATGAGTCCCGATTATGGCCGAGACCTTGCCGTCCAGATAATAAGCCATGGCCTGCTTTTCCGAAGTTGCCTCGGCGTGAAAATCAACGATGATAACATTGACATGATGTCTCATCTTCAGGATTTCCCGGTCCGCCGTCTGAAAAGGACAATCGATTTCTTTCATATAGGTCCGGCCCATCAGATTGATGATGCCGATTTTGGTCCCATTGGCTTCATCGATATAAGAACCGGACCCGGGAACCCCCGCCGGGAAATTGGCCGGCCGCAAGAGCCGGGGCTCTTCCGCGATATATCTTAAAATATCTATCCGGTCCCAGATGTGGTTACCCGAGGTCTGGCAGTTGACGCCATACTTGAATATCTTTTCCGACATCTCCGGGGTTATGCCGAATCCCCCGGCGGCATTCTCGACATTGGCGATGACATAATCGGCCTGGTAGCGCTCCTTCAGCGGCTTGCACATCTCGGACAAAATGTATCGGCCCGGCTGGCCCACCAAATCGGCGAAAAATAAAACGCGGAATGATGACATTAACTTCCTTTACTTGGCAAATTCGGTCGCCCGGGATTCCCGGATGACGGTTACTTTTATCTGGCCCGGATATTCCATTTCCTGTTCGATTTTCTTGGCAATATCCCCGGCCAGGATGGAGGCCTCCAGGTCGTCAACCATTTCGCATTCGACAATCACCCGGACCTCGCGTCCCGCCTGAATGGCAAAAGCCTTGGAGACCCCTTTAAAGGAATCGGCCAGTTCTTCCAATTTTTCCAGGCGCTTGATATAGGCTTCCAGAGGTTCGCGGCGCGCCCCGGGACGGGCCCCCGAAACCGCGTCGGCCGCCTGCACCAGGACCGGATACGGCGATTCCGCCGGGACATCGCCATGATGCGCCGCCACGGCATTGATAACGAACGGATTTTCGCTGAAACGGGAAAGGAAATTGGCCCCTATTTCAGTATGCGTCCCCTCGGTCTCACGGTCGATGGCCTTGCCGACGTCATGCAATAACCCCGAACGCTTGGCCAGGTTGGGATCCAGGCCCAATTCCGAAGCCATTATGCCGCACAACAGAGCCACTTCCTTGGAATGTTGCAGCACATTCTGTCCGTAGGAAGTACGGTAATTCAGTTTCCCCAGGAGTTTTATCACTTCCAGATGCAAACCCTGAACCCCGACATCGAAACAGGCCTGCTCGCCGGTCTCCCGGACTATCATTTCCATTTCCTTCTGGGTCTTTTCCACCACTTCTTCAATCCGGGTGGGGTGAATCCGCCCGTCCTTGATTAATTTTTCCAGGGCCATTTTGGCGATTTCGCGGCGGATAGGATCATACCCCGACAGAATCACCGCCTCGGGCGTATCGTCGACGATAACATCGATTCCGGTGGCGGTCTCAAAAGAACGGATATTGCGGCCCTCGCGGCCGATAATGCGGCCCTTCATTTCTTCATTGGGAAGATTCACCACGGAAACGGTCGATTCCACGACATGATCCGCGGCACAACGGTAAATAGCCGCCAGAATAATTTCCTTGGCTTCTTTATTGGCTTCCCGTTCGGCCTTCTCTTTAATTTCCTTGACCATGGCACCGGCCTCGATTTTAGCCTCGGATAACAGGTTTTCCTTCAATTCCCGCTTGGCTTCCTCGGCCGTCATCTGGGCGATCTTTTCCAGACGCTCATTCTGCTTTTGGAGCGTCCGATCCAGTTCCTGCTCTCTGACCGAAATCCCCTTTTCGCGGCCGACCAGGGTCCGCTCCCGCGTCTGAATCTCCTTGTCTTTGCGATCTAATTGCTCGGTTCGCTTATCCACGGACGATTCTTTGTCCGAGAGCCGCTTTTCGGTTTTCTGGATTTCATTTTTTCTATTTTGAATTTCCCGCTCGTAAGCCGTCTTGGTCTGATACCATTCCTCGCGGGCTTCCAGAAGGGCTTCTTTTTTCTTCATGGCGGCGTCTTTTTCCGCCTCGGCGATTTTCTGGGTAGCGATTTCATCGGCGCGGGCGATTTTTCTGTCACCGATGCGGCGCAGAATCACCCAGGCGGCTCCGAAACCGGCTATGCACGCCAGAACACCGATCAATACCATTAAAAGCATGGTGTTCATGGATCCTCCTCACCCCGCGTGCTTCAAGCGCGAAGTGAATCTATATATAAGTTATGTGAGGAAGAGAAGAATTGGGAAATAGTCTGAATGACGGATTCTCGCGAACAGCCCGGCCTACTCCGAGGGAAACCGGCTGTCAAGCATCTCCAGGATATTTAAAGCCCGGCTATCCAGGGCCACGGAACTATCGACAAATTGTTTCTTTAAATCGAATAATTCCCCGGCCAGATTCAGAGCCGTTAAAACGGCTATCCTATTAGGCGGCATATTCCTGTTTTTTGCGGCCACATCATGCATAAGTTTATCCAGATATGCGGCCACGGTTCTTATATATTCCGGGTCATCGGCACCGCGGATTGAATATTCCTCGCCAAATATGATAACTTTAACCGCTTGGCTGTTGGGCATTAAATCGGGCATCCTGTTACCACTTTTGCTGATATCCTAAAATTCGACTAAGGTTATTTCCGAACTTCTTCTCATATTACATCAAAAAATAAACTTTTCTATATACGTAAAGTCAAGGCCTTTATATTTGTTCTATAACTGCTCCAGAACCGTCAGGCGCTCCAGAATCCCCTCAATACGCGCCCTGGCCGCCTCCGAAATCTCCTTTTCTCGACCCTCCAATTCGGCCAATCGGACCTGAAGATCGGCCACCTTTTCGCCAAGAGCCTCATTGGCTTCACCCAGTGACTTATTGTCGGCGGTCAATTTATCTATTAAATCAATCGCCCTTTTTATCTTTTTTTCCAATAAATCCAGATTATCTGCCATTTCATGCCTCGCGGATATCCGCTCCGAATCCCTCTTTCAGCGATTCGGCGATTTTTTGGTGCAAAGCATTTACTTCCTCCGCTTCCAGACTTCTCTCCGGCGAACGATAGACCATGGAAAAAGCCAACGATTTTTTCCCATCGCCGATTTGCTTGCCCCGGAAAAGGTCAAAAATGGAAACGCTCTCCAGAAGGCTCCCTCCCTCTTTACTTATTTTATCCAGCAATTCTCCGGCCCGAACCTTTTCATCGACTACCACCGCCAGATCGCGCGGGGCCGCCGGATACTTGGGCAGGGGTTGATACGGCTTTACCGGACCTATCCCCCTCCGGGCCTTATTAAAACTTATAACGGCCACCCATAATTTCTGTTTGACGTCAAATAGCCGGGCGATATTCTCTCCTACCGCCCCTATATACCCCAGTTCCCCGTCGGCTCCCAGGATGGCCATCGACTCCGCCGCGTCAAGCGCCGGCCGGGCCGCCGGTTCATATCCTTTCACCGTAATTCGATTCCAACCCAAAAATGCCTCCACGGCCCCTTTCAGATCATGGAATCCCAGGGAAGCGCCACGATTATACCAGGTGTCCTCCCCTTTTCCGGTCACCAATATTCCGATTTCTTCCTCTTCCAAAGGAGGCGCGCCGGGTTTATATATTTTGCCGATAACAAACAGTTTTAAATCGACATTGCGATGGGCAATATTGTGTCCGGCCGATTTAAGCAAAGTAAACAATATCGTATTTTCCATCACCGTCAAATCGTCGGCGATGGGATTTAAAATCTCGACGGCAGGCTGGGCGCCGCTCACCTGTTCCAGTAATTTTTTATCGGCCATGCCGCCGCTGTAAATCTCGTCATACCCCTGGGCCGTCAGAATCCTTCGAATATTATCGCAAAACTGCTCGTCTTCCGGATAGGGCGAAAATAACGGACCCTTATTCTTATCCCTGGTCGGAACCGCATCATAACCCTCCAGGCGCACGATTTCTTCAATGACATCTATTTCCCGGGTGACATCGACCGCAAAAGTGGGGACGGTAACTTCCAGATGCCCGCGGTCCTTGATACCGTATTCGATATTTTGGAGAATTTCCACCATGCGACTTTTGGGGATATCCGTACCCAAAACGGCATTGACCCGTTCCGGACGGACTTTAATGACGACCGGATATTTTTTATTGGGATAGCAGTCCACCACCCCGTTTAAAATCTCGCCCCCGGTATATTCTCCCAAAAGATAAGCCGCCCGGTCGAGCGCTTTTTCCACGGCGTTGGGGTCGCACCCCTTTTCAAAACGAATTGACGCTTCCGTAATCAAACCCAATTTCTGACGGCTCCGCCGGACGGTCGGGGCATTAAAATAGGCCGATTCCAGAAGGACCGTCGTCGTTTTATCGGAAACCTCGGATTCCTGCCCTCCCATAACGCCGCCGCAGGCCACGCCCTTCTCACCGTCGGTGATTAACAGTACTTCCGGGGTTAAAACATGTTCTTTGCCGTCCAGAGTTGCGAATTTCTCTCCCTCTTGGGCCCGCCGCACCAGGATTTCTTTCCTTAAAAACCGGTCATAGTCGAATGCGTGCAAAGGATGCCCGATCTCCATCATCACCAGGTTGGTGATATCCACGACATTATTTATGGGGCGGATACCGCATAATAATAGTTTGCGCTTAATCCACCAGGGCGAAGGTCCGATTTTGATATTGCGAATAACGCGTGCCGCGTACCGCGGACAGGCTTCCGGGTCGGCGATATCGATCTTTATAAATTTGGCGGCTTCGTCCCGGACTTCTTCCAGCATATATGTCGGATACTTGATTTTGCTTCCTGCCAGACAGGCCACATCCCGGGCCACGCCCATAACCGAAAGCAAATCGGCCCGGTTAGGCGTTAAATCAAGGCTTAAGACATGATCATCCAGTCCGATAGCTTCGAAAGCCGGCGCCCCCAGGGAGAAACTATCTTCCAGGACCATGATTCCGCTGTGGTCGTCGGATATGCCCAATTCCCGCTCGGAGCAGATCATCCCGAACGATTCCACGCCCCGCAATTTGGCTTTTTTTATCTTAAAGCCGCCTTTTAGCTCGGCTCCGATTTTGGCCAGGATAATATTCTGCCCCGCCGCCACATTGGGCGCCCCGCAGACCACGGCCAGTTTTTCCCGGCCGTCAAAAACCGTTGCCAGGGTCAAATGATCCGAGCCCGGCACCTTCGAAATCTCTTCCACCCGACCGATGACGATATTATCGAAAGGAATATCGGTCAGACGCTCGGCCTCGGTCTCGGCCCCGGCCAGAGTCAGGCGATTGGCCAATTCCTCCGGCGACCAGGAAAAATCAACCAGCTCCTTTAACCAGCTGTACGGAACATTCATCTATAGAAACTGCCTTATGAAACGGATATCGTTTTCATATAAAAGGCGAATATCCTTGACCATATATTTTAAAAGGGCAATCCGTTCCACCCCCATGCCGAACGCATACCCCGTATATTTTTCCGAATCATAACCGACCTTGGCCAGCACATTGGGATCGATCATGCCGCAGCCCAGGATCTCCAGCCAGCCGGCAAACTTGCATAACTGACACCCTTTACCGTTACAGAGGAAACAGGAAATATCGACTTCCGCCGACGGCTCCGTAAAGGGAAAGTAACTGGGGCGAAAACGTAATTTTAATTTTTCTCCGAAAAAATCGCGGCAAAAGGCCACCAGGCACCCCTTCAGGTCGGCCATGGTCACCCCTTCGTCCACCAGAAATCCATCCACCTGGTGAAAGACATAATAAGCCCGGGTGGAAATGGCTTCGTTGCGGAAAGTCTTTCCCGGCGTAATGCATTTGACGGGCGGCTTCACCTTTTCGAGCGTCCGCACCTGCACCGGCGTGGTATGGGTCCGCAACAGCAATCCGCCCTCGACATAGAAGGTATCCTGCATGTCGCGCGCCGGATGATCCGGGGGAAAATTCAGCCCTTCGAAATTATAATATTCGGTCTCGATATCCGGACCCTTGGCGATGGCAAACCCCATCCGTTGAAAGGAATCAACAATCTGCCCCATGGTTTTGTTGATGGGATGTATGGCCCCGAGGCGATGCACGATCCCGGGCAGTGTCGGGTCGAAAGTGGGGTCTAGGGCCGGACCGGCGAATTTCTGCACGGCCTCTGCGATGGCCGTCTCCAGTTTTACCTTGGCCTCATTGGCCGCGGCTCCAAAGGCCTTCCGCTCTTCCAGCGGAAGATCTTTCAGAGTCTTGAGAACGGACGTAATCTCCCCTTTGCGGCCGATGTACTTGACGCCGATGGCTTCAAGTTCCGGACGGGATTGGGCCGATCCCACGGCGGCGAGGGCTTCGGCCAATATCCTGTGAACGTCCCCTATCCCGGACATATATTTGTCTACAGGAAATTCTTAGGCGCTCTTGGCCATATCCGCCAGGCGTCCGAAAGTGGCCGCATCGCGGACGGCAATGTCCGCCAGCATCTTGCGATCCAGCGCCACCCCGGCTTTTTTCAAACCCCGGATCAGGGTCGAATAATTCATGCCGTTAATTTTGGCGGCCGCCGTAATTCGAGTAATCCACAGACGACGGAAATTTCTTTTGTTGACCTTGCGGTCACGGTAGGCATACGCCATTCCCTTATGGACCGTCTCGATAGCGGTGCGGTACAATTTTCCCCGGCCGGCATAATTGCCCCTGGCCCGGTTTAAAACCTTTTTATGACGTCGATGAGCGGCGACATTATTCATGGCACGCGGCATAGCATGCGTCTCCTTTAAATACCGTAAGAACCATCAGTACGGAATTAGTTTCCCAACTTTTTTTCTGTCAGCGGGGCTGACCAGAGTCGCCCGGCGAAGGTTTCTTTTGCGTTTGGGGCTTTTCTTTTCCAGAATATGCGAATGATACGCCTTATTCCGTTTGATTTTCCCCGACCCGGTCTTCTTGAACCTCTTCGACGCCGACCGGTTTGTCTTTATTTTTGGCATCTTTGCTCCTTTGTTGCTGTTTGGCTTTAACCACTTCCGGCCTCGGATTCAAGATCATGGTCATTCTCTTGCCTTCAAGTTTGGCTTCCTGGCCAATGGTGGCTATATCTATCAGCTCCGTCGCAATCCGATCCAGAATCTGTTTGCCCTGGTCAGGATGCGCCAATTCCCGCCCGGCGAACCGCACGAATATCCGCACCTTGCTGCCCTGTTCCAGAAACTCTTTGACGTGATTGGTCTTGAACTGGTAGTCGTGTTCGTCAATCTTGGGTCGATATCGCATTTCTTTCAATTGGACGACATGCTGCCTTTTCTTCGCCAGTTTGGCCTTCTTCGACTGCTCATACTGGAATTTCCCGAAATCCATCACGCGACAGACCGGCGGACGACTATCCGGTGATACTTCCACCAGGTCCAGGTTGGCATCCCGGGCACGGGCCTTGGCTTCGTTGATGGGAATTATCCCCACCTGCTCCCCGTTCGGCCCGATCAATCGTACCGGGGAAATATTGATCATGTCGTTGACCCGAATAAACTTCTTGACTATAACATCCTCCCTTTAAGCATGAGTCGCAGGGAGTTTCTTCTCCCTGATTTCCGTCAGCATAAGGTCTATAACTTCGTCAACTTTTTGCGGTCCCAAATCCTTGCCGCCGTGAAGCCTTACCGCCACGCTGTCGGATTCGGCTTCTCTGGCGCCTATTATAAGCATATACGGGATTTTCTGCAACTCTGATTCGCGTATCTTATGCCCGATTTTTTCCGAACGGTCGTCAATTTCCGCCCGCAGGCCCCTCGCCTTTAGCCGCTCCAGAACCTTCTGGCCCATTTCGTTGAAAGAATCGGTGATTGGCAAAATCCGGGCCTGCACCGGCGCCAGCCAGAGCGGAAATTTGCCGGCATAATGCTCTATCAAAACCCCGAAAAACCGCTCGATCGACCCCAAAAGGGCGCGGTGAATCATAAACGGCCGTTTCATCGACCCGTCGCGGTCAGTATAATTTAAATCGAACCTTAAAGGCAGATTAAAATCGAACTGGATCGTGGAACATTGCCAGCTGCGACCCAGGGCATCCTTAATCTTTATGTCGATCTTCGGCCCGTAAAAAGCCCCGCCGCCTTCATCCACGGAATATTTCAGACCCAATAAATCCAACGCCCGCCGCAACCCGATTTCGGCCTTTTCCCAGTCGGCCGTCTCCCCGATAGCGTCCCCGGGACGAGTCGAAAGATAGATATCATATTCGCGGAAACCATACGGATTCAATATGTGCAGGCAGAATTTAATCAGCCACACCAGCTCGTCTTCCATGTTATCCGCCGCCACGAAATGATGGGCGTCGTCCTGGGTGAAACCCCGGACCCGCATCAAACCGTGAAGCACTCCCGGCATTTCATACCGGTAAACAGTCCCCAATTCCGCCCAGCGTAAAGGCAGGTCGCGGTAACTCCACCGCCGCGATTTGTACATCATGATATGAAAAGGACAATTCATCGGCTTTATCTGGAATTGGGACTGGTCCACATCCATGGGATGATACATATTCTCGGTATAAAATGAAGTATGCCCCGAACGATTCCATAACTCCAGGTTGGCGATATGCGGCGAATATACCAGTTGATAGCCGTTTTTAATATGTTCTTCCCGCCAGAAATTTTCGATCTCATTGCGAATCGTGGCCCCTTTGGGCAACCATAAAATTAATCCCGCCCCGACCTCATTGGTGATATGGAACAATTCCAGTTGCTTGCCCAGGACCCGATGATCCCGCTTTTTGGCCTCTTCCAGCCGGAGCAGATATTCATCCAGGAGATTCTTCTTGGGATAGGAAATACCATATATCCGCTGCAGCATTTTGTTTTTTTCATCGCCGCGCCAGTACGCTCCCGACGACGAGATTAATTTATAGGCCCTGATTATCCCCGTATGAGGAATATGCGGCCCGCGGCACAGGTCGGTAAAATGCGAATGCTGATAATAGGTGACCTTTTCGTCCAATATATCCTGCTCCAGCAGTTCCACCTTATAGACGGCGTTTTCACTGCGATATTTTTCCAGCATCTCCGACCGGGAAATTTCGACCCGCTTGAAAGCCGCATTTTCCGCGATTATTTCCGCCATTCGCTTTTCAATGCGCTCGATATCCTCGGGAGAAAACGGTTTCTCGACCTCAAAATCGTAATAGAATCCTTCCTCTATCGCCGGACCAATAGCCAAACGCGTTCCCGGAAATAAATCGAGAACCGCCTGGGCCATGATATGCGACGAAGAATGCCAGAAAACCTGGCGCCCTTCCGGATCCTCGAAGGTGAGGATTTTAATCGGGGCGTCATTCTCTATCGGGGCCAGTAAATCCTGGACACTGCCGTTGACCTTTACCGCGATGGCCTCCTTGGCCAAACGTGGCGAAATGGCCTTGGCTACGTCCAGACCGGTCGCACCTCGGGGAAACTCCCGCAAGGATCCGTCCGGAAATTGAATTTTAACAATATCACTCATATCGCTATTTTAAATACAAACGGGGCAAGGCCTTGGTGTTATACGGGCCGCGTCCCGCTTAAAATGGTGGGCGATACTGGAATCGAACCAGTGACCTCTTGCATGTCAAGCAAGCACTCTAACCAACTGAGCTAATCGCCCTCTATCTTCCTGCCATTCGCTTTAAGTCGTTATATAGTAAACAAAAACAATACACCAAAGTGATGATTCTGTCAAGAAATTTTTTGCCACGAGCGCTATTTCAGGCCGGAACCGGCCTCTTGCGGACGGATCCCCAGACTCTGCACCCACTGCTCCAGGGTCGTGGTCGCCCGACCCAGAACCCTCTCCGCCTCCTGTCCCACCCCCGGCTCCGGAGTTTTCTCGAAATATTCCATAAATTCTATAAAACCCTTCATCTCCTTCCGGGAAGTAAACCACGATCCCACCCGCGCCAGCCAGAAAGGAATATAAGAAAGTTTTGACTCGGGATAAACCATCTCGCACAATTTTACGAGCGCTTCGGCAAGAGTGTATTTTTCCGGTCCCTTAATATAATATGTCCGATTCAAGGTTTCTTCGGTCTGAAGTGCGCGGGCCACCTGGGACGCGTAATCCGAAGCCGCAAGCCAACTTAAAGTTCTATCCCCGCGCCCCACTATTATCGCTTTCCCCCCCTGGACAAATTTCGGCAGGCTCTCATAAAACCAGCAGGGCTTAAAGATGGTATAGGGAACGCCGCATTTCTTGAGCGCTTCTTCGGCCTGGGCTTTGGCGGCAATATACTTACAGGGAGAATCAGGGGAATCGGCATATAAACCCGATATCATGGCAATCCTTCTTATCCCCTTTTGCGCGGCCATCCTCGCCACATTGGCCGTGCCTCGATGTTCCACGCTCTCATAGGCTTGCGGAATAAATTTAGCGCCAAGGTTGACATAAACCGAATCACACCCATTCATCGTTTCCAGGAGACTGTCCGGGTGCGTTACATCGCCTACCGCCAATTCCACACTATTCCCGAATATTTTTCGGGCTTTTTCCGGGGAATGCGTCAATAAACGGACGGCAAAGCCTTCCGCCAAAAGCCGCTTCGTCACCGGCCGCCCCAACATTCCGGTGCCGCCCACCACAAGAATTGTCTTCTCCACGCTTTATCCTTTCACCTTTTCATTATCGGATCGGGCCTTTGTATTACCGGAAACCGATAATTACAATATCGACATTATCCCTATTCCCTGAAAGTCTTATGGTCATTCACGATTTTCCTTAATGGGCGGTTCGATATCCCTTACCTCGGCAAAAAACAGTTGGCCGATGACGTTTCGGGCCATATATTAGCGGGAAAATTAAACTGGTAGGGATAAAAAAAAGAATGGCTTTAAATAGAATCATTATTGTCGGGGCGGGAGTCATGGGACGCGGCATCGCCGAATGTATCGCCGCCACCGGCACCGAAGTTATCATCCTGGATCGCACCGCCTCGCGGGCACTTCAGGGTGTGGAGAAGATTGGCGAAAATATCGACCGCGAAATTGAAAAATGGGGCATGACCGCCGCCGATAAAAGAGCCATCTTGAGCCGTATCGCGCCGTCCACCGACCTGCAGGTCGTCAAGGAAGCCTACATTGTTGTCGAAGCCATCCCCGAGAAAAAACGCCTGAAACTGGAACTCATCCGGAAATTGGACAATCTCTGTCCCGACGAAACCATTTTCATCACCAACACCGCCACCATGTCGATTACCGAACTGGCGGCCGTAACTCATCGGGCCGATAAAATCATCGGGATGCACTTCCTCAATCCGGTACCCAAGATACCGCTGGTGGAAATCGTCCGGGGGTTGAAAACATCCGATGATACCTACCGCAAAACCAGGGAATTCGCCGAACTATTGGGCAAAACCCCGATTCTGGTCAACGAATATCCCGGCTATGTCACGACCCGCATCATCGTTCCCCTTCTCAACGAAGCCATGCATGTCTTGATGGAAGGTGTTTCCACGGCCGATGACATCGATAACGCCATGAAACTCGGCTACGGATTTAATATGGGGCCCCTGGCTTTGGCCGACATGATCGGCCTCGATGTCGTCATGTCCTGGATGGAAAATCTTCTGGGTGAACTTTCGGAACACAAATACAATCCCTGCCCCATCCTGCGCAAGATGGTACGCGCCGGAAATCTGGGCGTCAAAACCGGCCAGGGCTTCTTTAAGTACGATGCCGAGGGCAATCGCATCAGGGATAATCAGAATCAGGAAAGTCGGAGTTGAAATATGAATATACTGGTCGTTAATTGCGGATCCTCTTCGGTTAAATATCAATTTATCGAAATGGAACGGGAATTCGTCCTGGCCAAGGGCCTGGTTTCGCGCATCGGCATGACCGGCGCCGTCCTGACCCATAAACCCCACGACCGCCCCGAAGTCAAAGTCACCGGAGAAATCCTCGACCATATCGTCGCCGTCCAATATGTCATCTCTATCCTGATGTCCGAGAATCACGGCGTCATCAAGGATAAATCCGAAATCGCGGCGGTCGGCCACCGCGTCGTCCACGGCGGCGAAAGATTCTCCGAATCGGTTCTCATCGACAGCGAAGTTATGCGCGAAATCCGCCAGCTTATCGACCTGGCGCCGCTTCATAATCCCCATAATATCCGCGGGATCAATGCCTGCATGAAAACCCTTCCCAATGCGCCCCAGGTGGCTGTCTTCGATACCGCCTTCCACCATACCATGCCCCCGGTATCTTTTATTTACGGCATTCCTTATGTCTTGTACAAGCGCTACGGTATCCGCCGCTATGGCTTCCACGGACCTTCGCACTATTATGTCTCCACCCGGGCCGCCGCCATGCGCGGCAAGGCTTATGAAGATTCCAAAACCATCACCTGCCATCTCGGTAACGGCGCCTCCATAACGGCCGTCGACGGCGGCAAGTCGGTCGACACCTCCATGGGTTTTACGCCTCTGGAAGGACTCCTTATGGGTACTCGCTGCGGCGATATGGACCCGGCCGTCATCCTCCATATTATGGGGCGCGAGGAATTATCCCTGCACGAAGCCAACACCCTTCTGAACAAACACTCCGGGCTGATCGGCATCTCCGGAGTCTCTTCGGACATGCGCGAAATCCTATCGGCCTCCAATGACAGTCATACCAACGCCAAATTGGCTCTGGAAATATATTGCTATCGCCTGAAAAAATACATCGGCTCGTACATCGCCGCCATGAACGGTCTGGATAACCTGGTCTTCACCGGCGGTGTCGGCGAAAACTCCCCCGATGTCCGCGCCCTGACCTGCCAGGGAATGGAATACCTCGGCATAAAAATCGACCAGAATAAAAATCTGGCCGCCAAGGCGGTCGAGGCCGATGTCGCCGCCGACGACTCCCGCGCCCGGATTCTGGTTATCCCGACTAACGAAGAACTGGTTATCGCCCGCGATACCCTGCGGCTGATGAATCACCAAAAGAGCAATAACCCCCGGTAAGATAGTACAGGAGGCCCCTTGAACCGAATCGTGGATAAGTATCAGTTATGTGAAAAAGTTCACTTGTTCCGGATAGAGGCCCCGCACCTGGTCGCCAAGGCCAAAGCGGGACAATTCGTCATCCTTCGCAAAGACGAAATGGGAGAACGGGTGCCCATGTCCATCGGCGGCCTGGATCGCAATAACGGCATCCTGACCGTCGTCATACAGGAAGTCGGCAAAACCTCCGCCGCCATGAACGCCATGAAAAAAGGCGATTTTTTCGCCGATGTCGTCGGCCCCCTGGGAATTCCCTCCCATGTCGAAAAATTCGGCCGTTGCGTCTGCATCGGCGGCGGCGTCGGTATCCCCCCCATCTACCCCATTGCCCAGGCTCTCAAAGACGCCGGCAATGACGTCACGACCATCATCGGCGCCCGCACCAAAGACCTGCTGATTTTCGAAAAGGAACTGACCGAAGCCTCCCACCGCCTTTTGATCTCCACCGACGACGGCTCCTATGGCACCCACGGCTTCGTTACCACGGTCCTGAAAAAATTGATGGATGACGGCGAGAAAATCGACATGGTTATCTGCGTCGGCCCGGTCCCGATGATGAAAGCCGTCGTCAATACCACCCGCGAACCGAAAATAAAAACCTACGTCAGTCTGAATCCGGTCATGGTCGACGGCACCGGCATGTGCGGCGCCTGCCGCGTTACGGTCGGGGGCAAAACCAAATTCGCCTGCGTCGATGGCCCCGATTTCGACGGCCACGAGGTCGATTTCGAAGAAATGACCAAACGCATGAAAATGTACCAGAAGTACGAAAAAATATCTTACGATCAATTTAAAGCCCACCAGTGCCGCCTCGACCAGCAGGCGGATAAATTGAGCAAATAGCCGGGGTGAAGGTATATGTCAGACGAAAAGAAAAAAAATGAATTGTCGCGGAAAGAGCGGATGGCCATCCCCCGGCAAAAGATGCCGGAACAGGATCCCCGGGAACGCGTCAAAAACTTCCGTGAAGTCCCCCACGGGCTCACTCCGGAATTGGCCATGACCGAGGCCCGTCGTTGCATCGCCTGCCCCAAGCCGAAATGCACCGCCGGGTGTCCTGTCGAAGTCGACATCCCGGCTTTTATCGCGCTCGTGGCCGAAGGCGATTTCATCGGCGCCGCCAGAAAAATTAAGGAAACCAATGCCCTCCCCGCCATCTGCGGCCGCGTCTGCCCCCAGGAAGAACAATGCGAAAAGGTCTGCGTCCTGACCAAAAAGTACGGCTCCGTCGGTATCGGTAATCTCGAGCGATTCGTGGCCGACTATGAACGCCAACAGGGCGCCGTGGAAATACCCAATCTGCCGCCTTCAACCGGCAAAAAAATCGCCGTGGTCGGTTCCGGCCCGGCCGGCCTGACCGTCGCCGCTGACCTGGCCCAACTGGGACATAAAGTCGTTATCTTCGAGGCTCTCCATAAAGCCGGCGGAGTCCTTATCTACGGCATCCCCGAATTCCGCCTCCCCAAGAGTATCGTCGCCTCCGAAGTGGACTATCTCAAAAAACTGGGGGTCGAAGTCCACACCAGTTTTGTCGTGGGGAAATTGGATACGGTCGATGAACTCCTGAATAGCGGTTTCGACGCCGTCTTCATCGGCACCGGCGCCGGTCTGCCCAATTTCATGCGCCTGGAAGGGGAAAACCTCAACGGCATTTATTCCGCCAATGAATTTCTGACTCGTTCCAATCTGATGGCCGCGTACGATTTTCCGTCCCATGATACCCCCATCTTCGTGGGTGAAAACGTGGCCGTCCTGGGTGGCGGCAACACCGCCATGGATTCGGTTCGCACCTCCCTTCGCCTGGGCGCCAAAAACGCCTATATTATTTATCGCCGAAGCCGGACCGAGATGCCCGCCCGTACCGAAGAAATCCATCATGCCGAACAGGAAGGGGTTCAGTTTAATTTCCTGACCACGCCTATAAGGTACATCGGTGATGAAAACGGCTGGGTCAAAGCCATGGAATGTGTCCGCATGGAACTGGGCGAACCGGATAGTTCCGGACGACGCCGTCCCGTTGAGATTAAAGGCTCCAATTTTATTTTGCCGATCGATACGGTCGTCGTAGCGGTGGGCAATTCCTCCAATCCTCTCATTCCCCAGACCACGCCGGGACTGGAAACCAACCGCTGGGGAAATATCGTGGTCGACCCTAAGACTATGATGACTTCGCGGCCGGGCTTGTTTGCCGGCGGTGATATCGTCACCGGTGGCGCGACCGTGATTCTGGCGGCCGGGGCCGGTAAAGTTGCCGCCCGCGCCATGCATCGCTTCGTCATGGGCCTGCCCCTGATCGACCCCGAGGCCGAAAAGAAAAAGCCCGATACCGGCGACGACGAGGAATTGGAATAGATGATGTGGAGTAAATGATAATGATGTGGAATGCGGAAGCGTCAGCTTCCGCCTCTTATTATTACTTTGCGAAGAATCCCATCCGGCTTAGGCGGATTTTTAGTCGAAAATATGTGCATGGCAGACGTCCTTGTCTGCCATTTATAATACCAAATGTTCCGTCAGTTCTTGTAGTTTTGACATTTAGTGCGGGGCCGATGTCCACATCGGCCTCGTTGATTCTTGAGCCAGGTAGTTCTTGTAGGTCAAAACCGCCTCGGTTTTGACATTACTTTCATGCCCGCACCCTTCCGCTTCCTGCCTGCTCACCTCCCCTCGGTGTGGCCGACATTCCTGTCGGCCGTCCCAAAACCGAAAAAACCCGACAAGTCCGGTAGCCCACCCGCAGGGTGGGTAATTTGCGATTCGACCTTAAGTCGTGCCCTGATCGCCGCCTTTCTCAAAACACATTCCTTCAAAATCAATATTAATTCGATGGTGATTTAACACCTCTTCCTATATAGAAGGGATATTATCAGAAAGCAAACTTATGCCCACTTTTTCAATATTTCCATCTCCCGAACAAACTCATTTTCATCAAATCGAAATTTACCCCAACCATCTGCCACTCAATCTGATAGCCCAAAACCGACAGAAAAACGGGGGAATAATGTGGTGAAACAAACCCATTTGAGGCTGGGTGTCCGGCGTAGGTCGGCGTTCCGAGAGTCCCGCGCGACGCGGGACTCGAGAAACCCGACATCTTTCTTTCGTACTCATTTTTATGTCCCGCCCACCACCCAGCGAAAGTGGCCCACTCCCGCGCTTCGCGGGGTGGGGCTGGAAAATAGTTTCGCAAATAAAGAAGGTACGCTTCATGACTCCCTCAAAGTGCCAAAACGAACCCAACTCATGGCACTATATGGTTCCACAATGATTTACGGGGAATTTCCCGGCCGCGCTGACATCTTAAACCATAAAACATCGAATAAAAAACAGGGCCGATGTCGCCACCGGCCCTGCCTCGTAAGGAATATCGAAGTCCGCTTATTTCATGTTCTTGATAATTTCCGTACCGTACTCCGATGTCGATACCTTCTTGGCCCCTTTCATCTGACGATGCAGGTCATAGGTCACCGTCTTTTTCAGGATAGTCCGCTCGATTCCTTTGGTGATAAGATTGGCGGCCTCATTCCAGCCCATGTACTCCAGCATCATCACGGCCGAAAGTATCAGCGAGCCGGGATTGACCATGTCCTTGTCGGCGTACTTGGGCGCCGTCCCGTGAGTGGCCTCGAACAGCCCGATATAGTCGCCGATATTGGCTCCCGGGGCCATTCCCAAACCGCCCACCTGCGCCGCGCAGGCATCGGACAGGTAATCGCCGTTGAGATTGGGCGTGGCCAGGACTTCGTACTCGTCCGTGCGCGTCAGAATCTGCTGGAACATGCTGTCGGCAATGCGATCCTTGATGACAATCTTGCCCTTGGGCTGTTTGCCTTTGTACTTGCTCCAGAGTTCGTCTTCGGTAATGCAGACGTTTTTGAATTCCGTCTTGGCCAGTTTGTATCCCCAGTCGCGGAAGGCCCCTTCGGTGTACTTCATGATATTGCCCTTGTGCACCAGGGTCACCGAAGGCCGCTTGTGGGCGATAGCGTAATTGATAGCTTTACGCACCAGCCGTTTCGTCCCTGTGACCGATATCGGCTTAATGCCGATTCCGGAATCGGTGCGAATGCCGGTTTTCATGGTGCCGTTCAGCCAACTGATCACCTTTTTGCAGTTTTTGGTTCCCTTTTCCCACTCAATACCGGCATAGACATCCTCGGTATTTTCGCGGTATATGACCACATCCATTTTTTGCGGCTCCTTGACCGGGGCCGGAACGCCTTGGAAATACCGCACCGGACGAACGCAGGCGTACAGGTCCAGCACCTGGCGCAGGGTCACATTAAGCGACCGGAAACCTCCCCCGATGGGGGTGGTCAGCGGCCCCTTGAGTGCCACGATATAAGTCTTGATAGCCTCGAGAGTTTCCTGGGGCAGCCATTCTTTATAAAGGCGCTGGGCATTTTCCCCGGCATAAACATCCATCCAGGCGATTTTCTTCTTGCCCTTGTAGGCCTTCTCGACAGCGGCGTCGACCACCCGGCGGGTGGCCTTCATGATATCCCGCCCGATGCCATCGCCTTCGATGACGGGAATGATGGGATAATTCGGCACCACCAGCTTTTTATTCTTGATGGTTATTTTCTGCCCGCCCGAGGGAATCTCGATATGTTTGTATTTGGGAGGCATGATAATCCTTTCCTTCTAATAACCCAGTTCCTTGAGAACACCCTTGTAAGTCTCCGCCGATTTCTGCAGTTCCGACAGCTCCGACTTATTCAGTTTCAGTTCGATAATCTTCTCCACGCCGCCGGCGCCGAGGACGACCGGGACTCCGATATACAGGTCGCTGATGCCGTACTGGCCGGTCAGGAAAGCCGAAGCCGGGACAAGGCGTTTTTCATCGGTCAAAATCGACCGCACCATCTGCACCGTCGCCGCCGCCGGAGCATAGTACGCCGAACCGGTCTTGAGCAACTTGACGATTTCGCCGCCGCCGTTACGGGTCCGTTCGGAGATTTCCTTAATTCTGTCCTTGTCGATCAATTCTCCGATCGGGACGCCGGCCACGGTCGTGTACCGCGGGAGCGGGACCATGGTGTCACCGTGTCCGCCCAGGACCATCGCCTGGATATCGGCCATGGCTACACCCAGTTCCATCGCCACGAAGGTGCGGAAACGGGTGGAATCGAGCACGCCGGCCTGGCCGCAGACGCGATTAGACGGAAACCCCGTAACTTTCTGGAGATGGTAGGTCATGATATCGAGCGGGTTGGAAACCACCACCACGAAAGATTTCGGGGCGAATTTCTTTATGTTCTTGGCCGCCGTTTCCACTATCTCGGCGTTCATCTTGAGCAGGTCTTCACGGGACATACCCGGCTTGCGGGCCAATCCCGCCGTAACCACGACCAGGTCGGAATCCTTGATATCTTTATAATCATTAGTACCGCTGACGCGGCAGTTGTATCCGCGGATCGGCCCGGCCTGGGTCAAATCCAACGCCTTGCCCTGGGGCATTCCTTCCAGAATGTCAACCATGACGACATCGGCCAGGTTGGCCTCGGCCAGATACTGGGCGCAACTGGCGCCGACATTTCCGGCTCCAATGACTGAAATCTTGCGATTCATGTCTCCTCCATAAGATTCGTGTTTATATTTCGCCGTTAATCTGAAATCAATACCGTATGCCCGGCATCATGAACCAGGCCGATAACCGGGCTGTTTCGGCCCGATAATGCTTTATCTATTACCTCCTGGGGATTCCTCGTCGAGCGATAGTACACCCGTTCCGGGATTCCCTTGGCTAATTCCGAATACAGATATATATTTATCCGTCGGGCAATGTTTCTGGTGCGCGTTATTTTGTGAATACCGAATCTGTCGCGACTGTCCGCGGTTTTTGCCGTTTCATCGTCAACTGACTCCGCCAGCCGATAAAACGCATCCGAGCCAATCCCCTCCCGACAGGGCGAGAACAATAGTATGGTGCCTCCGTCCCTGACGGCCGCCTGGCTATTTTCAAGAGATTTCTGGAGTTGATAAAGATTGGCATCCAACGGCGGGGAAACTTCCGCCAGTATCAGGTCGAATTTCAGGTCCGTGTGGCAACCGAAAACCTTTCCGGAAAGAAGACGGGCCGCGTCAAAAGCATCCTGCAATTGGCCGACATATATAGCGTGGATATTTTCTTCCGGCCCCATTACCACCTGGATACCCAGCACCGGCTTGTCTGTCACCAAAGCCATAAGTTTTTGAAGGTGATTCTCGACAGGGTTACCCTGCAGTTTCATCGGCGCCGCCTCTGGACTTACGGCCAGATTATGATTGCGGACTGTCGAATCATAATCACATAAACCCGGGAATATGGATTTTCTTCCCCCCGTAAATCCCGCAAAATAATGAGGCTCTACCGAACTTATGGCGACGACTTTTTCCGCGTACATAAAATGCCGATTTAAATAAACCGGGGATTGACTATCCAATCCGACTTCTTCCATCTGCGAATAATCCCGGCAGTCATGGACGACAATTCTTTCGCGGAATTTTCTGCCCGTCACGCCAAATATCTTTTCCAATTGTTTATCATCCGGCGCGGAATGAGTCCCGGTTGCAACCAGAAATTTCGTTTTCTCATTCAGTATCGCCAGGCGCGTCAGCCAATCGATTATAAGGGCCGTAGGTGTCGGCCGGTAGGCATCATTGACAATTATCAAATCGGCCTGGCTAACAGCAAAAACCGCCGCTTCCGCTTCGCGAACCGCTTCGGTGAATTCCTGAAAACCGAAATACCCTCCCGCCATCGAACATCGAAAATCCTCGACTCCAGCCTGCTCGGGAAGATTAAATTTTAACTTTTCCGGGCCGTATTGGACACCTGCCTCCATCGCATCAACCAAAGAAAAAGGCAATTTCGCCGGCCGCGTTTTCAGGAGAATCCGAAGCATGCACAGAATTGCGCTGGACATCGCGTCCGATTTCCTGCCGGATTGTCCCGCAGGCGGCTTTTTCGGGATTGGTGGCACCCACCAATATCCGCAAATCCGCCACCGCGTTATTCTTTTCCAGTACCATGGGAACAACCGGACCGGACGCCATATATGCCACCAGGTCATTCAAAAACGGCTTGCCTTCATGAACGGCATAAAATTTTCGCGCCTTTTCAGTCGGCATCTGTTCCATCCGCATATTGACCAGGCGAAATCCGGCCCGTTCCAGGCGAGCGATAATATGGCCGATAAGATTTCTTTCCACCGCATCCGGCTTGATTATTAATAATGTCCGCTCCACGATAATTCCCCGTCTATCCCTTTCTGGCTTCCCGCGCTATTTTCATACCCAGTTCCAGAGCCCGGGTATTTTTGTCTTCCGTTCCGCGCGGGGCTCGAGCCAAAACCGCCACTTTTATCGATTCCGGTGAGACAATTCCCGTCAATTCGGCAATAGCACCCAGAGCAATAACATTGGCAACCATCACATGGCCGATTTCCTCACGAGCCAATCGCGTAAACGGCAGCCCGTAATACTTTTTGGTCGGCAACTGCGTTACCAGGTTGGAATCGATAACCAGGGTCCCCCCTTCTTTCATGTCCGGGTAATATTTATCGCAGGCCTCCTGGGTCAGAGCCAGGAGCAGATCCAGTTTCATGGTTTTGGGATAATATATTTCCCCGGGAGAGATAACCACATCGGCGCGGCTGGCGCCGCCCCGTGCCTCCGGTCCATAGGACTGTGTCTGCACGACATTCTTGCCGTCGCCAACCCCAATCGCCTGCGCCAGAATAACACCGGCCAGTATCAAACCCTGTCCGCCAGAACCGGAAAGGCGGATTTCGAATCTATCCGGCTCCAGGGCCGTCGGAACATCATTGTTCTTTTTGCTCTTTTTCTTTTCAGCCATTGTTATCTCCCCTTCGCCGCCAGTCGCTGCATCAGACTTTCATATTCTTCACAAAACTCACTGGCATCATGTTCATGAATTACCCCGGTTACGAATTTGCCCGCAAGTTTCTCCGGCGGCATGGTTTCCGCCTGTTTAATATTAACGGCCTGCTTTTTTATGGCGTCAATCATGGCCACGGCGTCGCCTTCCTTATTCATTCGGCCGTAGTAAGTATGGCAATTGGAGATGGTATCAATCAGGGCGAATCCTCTTTTGGACAGGCCCCCGATGATCAGTTTTTCCAATTGCTGAACATGATAGACCGTTCCCCGGGCCACGTACGAGGCCCCCGAGCCGATCGCCAATTTGACCGGGTCAAATTGCTTTTCATAATTCCCGTGGGGGGCCGTGGTAGCAAAAGCACCGCCCGGCGTTGTCGGCGCGAACTGCCCGCCGGTCATGCCATAGATTTTATTATCGATCAGGATTGTGGTAATATCGATGTTGCGGCGACAAGCATGGATAAAATGATTGCCGCCGATGGCCAGGCAGTCACCGTCGCCCGTGATAACTATAACTTTCAATCTCGGTTTGGCGAATTTAACACCCGTGGCGAACGCCAGAGCGCGTCCATGGGTGGTATGGAGAGTACAGAAATCCAGGTATACCGGCATGCGGCTGGAGCAACCGATGCCCGATACCACCACAACTTCGTCCTTATCATATTTAAGGGTATCGATGGCCCGGATAAGGGCGCCCATGACAATGCCGTTCCCGCATCCCGCACACCAAACATTGGGAAATTTCTTCTTGGGGCGCAGATAGTGGTGCATTATTTCCGAACTAAGAACCTGAGGTTGCATTACTTCACCGCCTCTCTAATCTTATCCAGAATCATTTGCGGCGCCATTACCTCGCCGTCATAGCGGCCGAGAAACAGCACTTCGCAGGTCCGGGGAGCGACCCGGGCCACTTCCTGAACCAATTGCCCCATGTTAAGCTCCGCCACAATTACCTTCTTGACATTTTTAAGCATGTCATGGATCGGCTGATCAGGAAACGGCCATATAGTCAGGGGCTGAATTGTTCCCACCTTAATCCGTTTTTCACGCGCCATTTTTACGGCCTGGAGGGCAGACCGCGCCACGGTACCCGTCGAAATAACCGCGACGTGCGCGTCTTCCATCATTTCTGTGCGTATCCGATATATTTCGTCGGCGTAACGCATTATTTTTGTCCGAAGTTTATCGAGTTTCTCTTTAATTTCCTTCGGCTGCGCCGTGGGGAATCCGTCCTGATCATGCGTCAGGCCGGAAATATTATAGCGGTACCCGTCGCCGAATGACGCCATGGCGCTTACCAGCGATGGTGTAATCTCAAAATGGTGGTACCAATCAGGAGGAACATCGGGTTTGTGACGCTTATACACTTCCATTTCGCCCGGAGCCGGAATAACCATCATTTCACGCATATGCCCCAGGACTTCGTCGGTCAAGACCACTACCGGCGTGCGGTATCGTTCGGCCATATTCACAGCCCGGACCGTTTCTTCGAAACATCCTCTCACCGTCGATGGCGCCAGAGTAATGGCGGTGTAATCGCCGTGAGTTCCCCAGCGGGCCTGTTGAATATCGGCCTGGGAAATTTTGGTCGGCAAGCCGGTCGAAGGGCCTCCGCGCTGAACATCAACAATTACGCAGGGGGTTTCTGTCATATAAGCGTAACCAATATTTTCCTGCATCAGAGAAAACCCCGGCCCGCTGGTCGCGGTCATGGATTTCAAGCCGGCATTCGAGGCTCCGATGATGGCCGCAATGGAGGCTATTTCGTCTTCCATCTGGATAAACCTGCCGCCTATACGAGGCATCTCACGGGCCATGCCCTCGGCTATTTCCGTCGAAGGAGTAATGGGATATCCGGCGAAAAATTCGACCCCGGCATACAGGGCCCCGGCCACACAGGCTTCATTTCCCTGAAGGAGCATCGGCTTTGCAGAAGCATATTCGCTCATGGTTTGCTCCCTTATTTAAAAGTAGAGGTTATGGCAAAATCCGGGCAGTGCAGCCAGCAGATGGCGCACTGGGTGCATTTCTCGGGATGAGCAATGACCGGTTTGCCGTCGCGATCCGGTTCCAGAACTTCCTGCGGGCAAAAGGCAATACAGATATTGCAGGCCTTGCACCAATGCAAAAATATATTCAGGGGCGGGGTTTTGCCGTCATAGACGTACTTCTCCTTTTTCCCCTTTTCCGCGTCCGCAGTTGCCCCGGTGTCGGCCGATACCGCCTGCGGTTTCGGATCCGTCTCTGTCATTTCTTTGTTCTCCTTCGACGCCATTTACCG
>JBGSHP010000004.1:0-1575 GCA_041752195.1 Candidatus Zixiibacteriota bacterium
TAAAAGGGGGATGTTCTTCATTCCATTCAGAAATTAATGAGGGAATTTGGAATTAAAAGGTCTTTGGGACACAATATAGCAATTCGGTTATACTTCCATCATGGGTTTGACAATCACTTATTATAGTGAAGCGGTTCGGAAGGAGATGCTCGAAGACGAATGCGGGACCGAAACAAAATTTCTTGAAAAATATTCCTATCTGCCCAGGGAAAGTTTACATGCCATTTTGTTCACCTTGGGACGGCTCTGGTAAATTAAAACGAAGAGTCCCTAAATTAAACCGTCTTGCCCGCTTGGGCACCGACGAAGCATGAGAATGTTGAGAAACAGGTAAGTTAGGTCGTCATTCTCGCGAAAGCGGGAATCCAGGCTAATCCCAAAGTCCCTGGATACCGGCCGACTCCCCAAGGGGAGTCTTTGCTTTAAGTTCGGCGAAGCCGAACGACTCGAGTCCGGCATGACGGAGAAAAAACAAGCCTTGAGTTTAATCCAGGGCAAGAAGAAAATTGCTGTTGATCGTAGCGGTCATGTCTCTGGGAGGTTGTAATATGCAAAACAGATTTTTGTATTTCCCCAGTTCGGAACCGCCCTCCGCGAAATCATTGGCCGTTGAAAATATGCGGCTTTGGCAAAGAACTTCCGCCGATTACCGGGGTTTGCTCGCAGACCGGGAAGCGCCCGCGCCCAGCGGGACCCTGGTTCTTTTTCATGGCAACGGCGGCACCGCCTTGGACCGAGGATTCTATTTAGAGCCTCTCGGGAAGCCGGGTTTCCGGGTTATTTTGGCCGAATATCCGAAATATGGGGGCCGCCCCGGTCAAGTGGGGGAAAAACCGTTTGTCGCCGACGGACTGGAAACAGTGCGGTTGGCCGATGAACAATATGGAGGACCTCTTTATCTGCTGGGTGAATCGCTGGGCTGCGGCGTTGCCGCCGCTGTCGCCAAACACACTTCAGTTCCCATCGCCGGCCTGGTATTAATTACCCCCTGGGATACGCTGGCCTCCGTCGCCAAATCTTTGTTCCCTTTTCTACCGGTGTCCCTGTTTCTTACCGATAAATACGACAACATCGGCAATCTTCAATCGTTTGAAGGAAAAATTTCCCTGATCGGCGCGGAGCGGGATGAAATCCTGCCTATTCGTCATGCCCATCATTTATATCAGTCTCTCCCCGAAGGTAAAAAGCGGATGAGGGTCATCAAAGGGGCGGGCCATAACGACTGGCCGTTTTATGCCGAGGCCTCTTTGTGGAAAGAGATGACCGATTTCATTAAACCAACAAAGTAAGCCAGGTCAGGGATTAGTCGGAAGTTACCGTCTGCCGGTTTCAGCTGCAGAAACCAGACTATGCCAGACCCATCAATATTTTGAGGCGCTTGACGGCCGGTGGTAAAACTTCCCCGATCTGCTCCTGGAAACGCAAATCGGCCATGCGGTCAAAAGGGGTTTCCCCGGCATTGATGATAACCAGTTTGGCTCCGGCCCTTAGGGCCTCCCCGGGCATATCGGCGGCCGGCGTCACAACCAGACTGGAGCCGACAACCACGAAGAGATCGCTTTTTGTCGACTCTTC
>JBGSHP010000005.1:0-1611 GCA_041752195.1 Candidatus Zixiibacteriota bacterium
CCCGGAGAACCAGGTCGGGGTATCACCTTCTGATATCAATCCGGCCCAGGCGCCGGCCTCACTTTGAGAACGCTCAACTCGTACTTTGCTTTAAAATCCTTTTAATAAAATAGACATAATAATAAAATAAAGTAATAAAGAAAAATATATATAATATATAAAATTTATATAATGCTAATATATTAATACTAAGCCCAAAAATTAGAAATATTTCGATATTCCCGCTGGGACAGTATTTCGAGCCCAGGTTCCCACCTCAAGCCAAATTCCTGTGCAGGAGATTCGTCAAGAAACTTTATGGCTTTTTTAGGAGAAGCATATGGCGACGCAAACAGTGAAATTTCATTACTTCACCGGCCTAAAGCGGACAATTTTTCGCAATCCCAGGCTGCGTGGCAGTTGGGATGGCAATGGCCGTTATTCGGAAGACTGGACGGAATCTCCCATGCAGGAGGAAATCGGCTCGGATGGCTGTCCAATGTTTTCCGCCTCGGTTTCCCTAAACCTTGACGACCTTGACAAGACGTTCAAGTGGGGTGTGATTCTCGATGGACCGCAGGGCGCAAATTTTTGGGGCATCCCCACTGAAGTGCATGATGTCGATTCCACCGAACGCTATCGTCAGTTCAGGCTCAACGGCGGCGCGGTCGGCCCCCAGATCGAATTCTATTATTTCACTTACTGCCGTCGCCTGGGGGCAAATAAACGTTTCTCGCCGGGGAGCGCTGCCCCTGGCCTTCATTTTGCCGTTTGGGCGCCCAACGCCCAAAAGGTGGATGTAGTATTTGGCGATGTCGACAAAGGTTATATAGGCGATGATGATAGTGGGATTGATCCAACCAAGCCCGTTATTGTGCTTACGAAAACCGCGGCGGAAGGTATTTGGGAAGGCGGGCCGCAGGGGGACTTCGATGATTTTATGAGCCTGCCATATATGTATCGTATCATCAACGCCGAGGGAAAGAAAGTCTATCGTACCGATATCTTTTCCCGCAGTCAGATCGGTAAAGGTGACGTAAATCCTGCCCACCCCTACAAACCATGGTCAGGAACGCCTGACGACCTGAATGGCAGATTGAGTTGTAGTGTGGTGATAGATCCCGATGTCGTGCGACGGGATTTTGACTCCACACCTCGGGGAAGGAAACCGAACCTTATTCCCAAGGCGGAGTTTTGGGCTTCTGAAATCACCCACGGCTTGCCTGTGCCAACTTCTCTCGAAGACCTGGTCATTTACGAGTTGCACGTCGGTTCTTTAGGGTTCGGCAAGCCCGGCCCGGGCAATCTGGCTGATGCCATCCAATTTTTGGATCACCTCGTTGGTTTGGGGGTTAATGCTGTAGAACTGTTACCTATGGCGGAGTTTGAAGGCACCGCCGGTTGGGGCTACGGCAATACTCATCATTATTGTATTGAATCCAGTGCCGGGGGGCGGGACAAATACCGTCATTTCGTACGGGAATGCCATCGGCGGGGCATTGCCGTCATTCAGGACGTAGTCTACAATCACTATGACTTCGAAGCGGAACGCGCCGAATATCAATACGACTCCAGCGCTCCAGAAAAGAACATCTATTACTGGTATGAAGGGTCGCCGGCGGATTACAAACT
>JBGSHP010000006.1:0-37288 GCA_041752195.1 Candidatus Zixiibacteriota bacterium
TGAGGTTCCCCCGAAAGAGTGGACACTAAACTAAGCATGGATTATACTGGAATAATTCAAGGAGGTGTCCAAATGGGGGAGAAACGACGGCAATATGACCGGGATTTTAAGCTTTCAGCGGTACGATTGCTGGAGAGTTCGGACCAAGCGTTGGAATTGGTCGCTCGGGGGCTGGGGATCAGCGGCAGCATGCTTCGTCGCTGGCGGGATCAGGTTCGAGAGAATGGGGCTGATTATTACAGTGAATCGGGTCGTCAAAAGCGTTCGGAGATACTTCGTTTGCGTCGGGAGAACAAGGACTTGAAACGCCAGGTGGAGATTTTAAAAAAAACGTTGGGCTTTCAGGTTCCGACCGGGAGACGAAATACCAAGCGATAGTTGATCAGTCAAGGACTTATCCGGTTCGAGGATTATGTTGGTTATTTGGTGTTTCGACCAGCGGCTACTATCGTTGGCAGAAGCGATTGGAGAGTCGCCGTAGTTTGGCGAATCGTCGATTGGTGGAAGAGATGCGCGTGATACATGAAGATGTTGGTGGGACCTATGGTTCTCCGCGGATGCACGCGGAGTTGTGTGCCCGGGGTTATTCCTGCGGTCGTCATCGAGTGGCCCGTCTGATGAGGCGTCATGAGATTATGGCGAAGATGACTCTTCGCTTTCGGCGTTTGACGAAGGCGGGTAAGCGGAAACCAGCGGCGGCGAATGTTCTGGATCGGCAGTTTCAGGTGCTGCTGCCGAATCGCGTCTGGGCATCGGACATCACTTATATCAAGACGGCCGAGGGTCATTTGTATCTGGCGGTGGTCATCGATCTTTATAGTCGCCAAGTGGTTGGATGGGGAATGTCGTCGCATCTCAATCCGGAACTGGTGACGAATGCTTTGTGCCAGGCAATGGCGAGGCGTGATACGGCACAGGGCTTATTGCATCACAGCGACCGGGATGTGCTGTATTCCTGCGATTCATACCAATGGTTATTATCGGAAAGCGGGATGGTTTGCAGTATGAGCCGTAAGGGCAATTGTTACGACAACGCCTGTGTCGAATCGTTCTTCGGCAGCCTGAAGAATGAATATGTTGCCTTCGAAAGGTTCCGCAGCCGTGACGAGGCTCAACTGAAGATATTCGCCTGGATTGAAGTCTTTTACAACCGGATTCGGCGCCATTCCACCCTGGGATATTTAAGCCCTGTTGACTTTGAGGAGAGGAATACTTAACCTAATAAAGGTGTCCACCAAACCGGGGAAAGGTCATACCGCTTCGGTTTTGACGTTCTTCAATCTAAATCCGGTAGCCCACCCGTAGGGTGGTTGACATGGGACGAACACTGTCTTGGGGCCATCCCAAAAAAATATTGTGCTGGCAAATAATAAATTATATTTTCTGATAGGCTGCCGTTACAAGGGATAAATATTATTAAAATTGAACCGAGCGTTAATCGGCCATTGCGCATGACTTGTTACCAAATAGAAAATTACCCACCCTATGGGTGAGCTACCAGACTACCATTGCAAAGGATTAATATTATTAAAATCGAACCGGCCGTTAATCGGCCATAGTGCATGATTTATCGCCGGATAGAAAACTACTCACCCCACCAGTGGGCTACCGGAATTATAAAATTAAGCAAAAAGATGGAAGAAATTGACAGAATTTTTGTATAAATGTCATGATGGACAAATTTCTGTTTGGTTCATTGTAGGTTTTTATGTGCAAGTATACGCCATATGAAATCCTGGCTTTGGTGATTATGACCTTCTTATGCCATCCTTGCGGAGGTAATTGCGCCATAATGGATGTCCCTCAAAAGGATATCAGTTTCAATTATCAAATCGACCCGGAACCGAAATGGGGCGAAATATTCAATGTGACTATTACTTTTACCATAAACGAAAAGACCGAATATCTGGATAACCCGAACGCCGGGGCCATCGCGCGAATGAGTTTGTTATTCCCCCAGGAGTATATCTCTGGGGATACGATACTTACCGGTAAATTACAGGCCGAGGTTACTTATGAACTCTCCGCCAATTTCAGGGCCAACCGTCCCGGCATATGTCAGGTTGGCATAACCGTCATTACGTCCGGTGAGAAAGTCCCCTGCATTCCGAGTAAACTATTTCCCTGCCAGAATAGTTACCGTGAATATGGAACTCATACTTGCTTTATCTGCGCCGAATATTTTATCGAATCACCGGATAGCGACAAAACCAAATGGGAATATGATACTTCCACGGGTGTTAAATTCCAGGTTATCACTAATCCGGATTCGGCCGGTATTCCCAAGCCAAAGATCAAAGGGGTGATAACCCCCGTCGATAGTAAAAAGGCAGATTCTTCTCGAAAGCCTTTGGGGCAAAAAATTAAAATTAGCCCCGAAAAGACCCATAAACCGGACTCCCTGTAATCCCGCTTATTGTCCTCAATCCCCCCTTGACAGAACCCCCTTTTTCCCCTTACTTGCGGCGGTTTTTGCAAAGGAATTATGACCATGAACGATGCCGCCTTAAAAGGCTATAAAGGCCGGGCCAAAGAGGTCCTCCAATCCCTGGGAGGCCGCGTCTGGGCCAATGTGACTCTTCGCACCGACGAAGGCGATTTCGAGGGGGTTATCCTGCCCCGTTCCGAGACCGCCGACGGCGACCATATTGTCTTGAAACTCAAAACCGGCTACAATATCGGCATCCGGGCCGACCGTATTCAGGAAATCAAGGAAGGCAGTTACAAGGAAGCTATCTACAAAATCCCAGAAAAAGCGTTCCCGGTTTCACCCAATAAACCCGGCGTCGTTCTTCTGGGCACCGGCGGGACCATCGCCTCCCGTCTGGATTATCGCACCGGAGCCGTTATCCCGGCTTTCACTCCCGGCGAACTCTACGGCGCAGTCCCGGAACTGGCCGACATCTGCAATCTCGAAACCAAAAAACTTTTCGGCGTTTTCTCCGAAAATATGGGTCCGTCGCAGTGGATAACCCTGGCCGAGGAAATCGGCACCCAGATCCGCAACGGCGTCGCCGGTATTATCATCGGCCACGGCACTGACACCATGCATCACACCTCGGCTATATTATCCTTCATGGTCCAGAACAGCCCCGTGCCGATCGTCATGGTTGGCTCGCAACGCTCTTCCGACCGCCCTTCCTCCGACGCCGCCTACAACCTTCGTTGCGCCGCCTGGACCGCCGGGCATTCCGATATCGCCGAAGTCATGGTTTGCATGTTCGGGCCGACCTCCGATGAATACAATCTGCTTCATGTCGGCACGCGTGTGCGCAAAATGCATTCCTCATACCGCTCGACTTTCCGCACTATCGGCGATATTCCCGTCGCCATGGTCAAACCGGGACAGATGATACCCATCCGTTCCCAGTACCGCCGTCGCCGGGATGACCGCAATGTCGATATTAAGGCGGTCTTCGAAGAAATGGTGGCGATTGTCTATTACTACCCCAATATGCGTCCGGATATAATCGATTCCCTGATCGACAACGGCTACAAGGGGATAGTCATCGCCGGGACCGGTTTGGGCCATGTCAATAAACCGCTGTACCCCGCCCTGAAAAGAGCCCAGGAGAAGGGAATCGCCGTCTTCATGACGGTGCAAACCCTCTGGGGATATGTGCAGATGTACGTCTATGACACCGGCCGCGATATGATGGAATTGGGGGTCATTCCCACCGAGAATATGCTTCCCGAAGTCGCTTATGTCAAACTGGGCTGGGTTTTGGCGCAGACCACCGACCCCAAAGAAGTCCGCCGCCTGATGCTCACCCCGGTTACCTACGACATCACGGAACGTGAACCTTTTGACGGCTACCTGGTACTACAGGGTGGGATTCCCGAGGTCGATGAATTTATCAGCCGCCACCACAGATAAATTATATGTGATAATAAAAACGGGGCACATAACCATGTGCCCCTATTCTATTATATGCTAATTACCCGGAATTCATGTACTGATGTTCCGTCAGTTCCTGTCCCGCTGAAAGCAGGATGTGAACTGACGAAACCTTAAATTCCCTCTAAACCGATGGCACTTTGCTTCGCGATCCCTCAATTACCCCTTTGACCACCCGGCCCAGTTCCGAAGCCTTGAACGGTTTGAGAATTACGCCGCTGAATCCGTAGCGGATATGTTCCGCCACGATCGGATCGTTGGAATAGCCGCTGGAGACAATCGCCCGTACCTCGGGATCGATCTCGCGCAGTTTTTCCATCGCCTCCTGGCCGCCCATGCCGCCCGGGATCGTTAAATCCATGATAATAGCGTCATATCTGCGCCCGGCCGCCAGGGCCGCCTGGTACTTGATCAGGGCCTCGCCTCCGTCGGAGGCGCATTCAACCTCGTACCCCAATTTCTCCAGTGTAATACCGGTCACATTTCTTATTGATTCTTCATCATCCATGACCAGGATGCGGCCGCCGCCGTGAACGGCGATATCATCCTTGTTTATCTTGACTTCCGGTGAGATTTCGGTGGCCGGCAAATATATGGAAAAGGTCGCCCCTTCTCCCGGTCGGGATTCCACGGCGATATGACCGTCGTGTTTCTTGATAATGGAATAGGACGTGGCCAATCCCAGGCCATTCCCTTTTTTCTTGGTCGTAAAATAAGGATCGAATATTTTTCGAATATTCTCCGGGCTGATACCGATCCCCTCATCCTTAATCGTTAATTTGACATATTTCCCCGGGGCCAGCGGTATCGGGTCGCCGTTTTGCACGACCGCGTTCTGGGCGGCTACTTCTATTGTCCCGCCCTCGGGCATGGCCTGGTCGGCGTTGATTACCAGATTATTGATTACCTGACTGATCTGACCTTCGTCGACGGTAACGGCCGATAAATCATCGGGAAATTCATAATGTGCTCTGCTGCGCGATCCGCGTAAGGCAAATTCGCAGGTTTCTTTTATCAAAGGCGTTATAGAGATAACCTTTTTCAAGGGGGCGCCGCCCTTCGAAAAGGTCAACAACTGGCGCGTCAAGTCCTGCGCCCGTTCCGAGGCCTTCTCGGCCTCTATCAAACGGCGATATATTTCATCCTCGGGCCGCGCGCTCATCCGCGCCAGACTGATATTCCCCAGTATGGCCGTCAGTATATTATTGAAATCGTGCGCGATACCCCCCGCGAGCAACCCCACCGACTCCAGTTTTTGTGCCCGGTAGTATTCCTTTTCCAGTAGCCGGCTTTCCGTTATGTCGCGGCTGATGACGCATATTTTGTGGCCCAGATCGGACTTGATGGTAAAAAACAGGTTTTGCGTTAATTTCCGATTTCCCTGGGGAGTGATTATTTCATTGTCGATAAATTTCCCCAAATATTCCGAATCCCCAGTCCGGGCTATGGCAATAATTGCCTGCTCCACTACGTCTCTGGCTTCAGCCGTTTTCTTCTCCTCCGGGGTCGTTAACATCTGGACATCCCCAATCGGCATCCCCAGGACATCTTCCCGGCGCAATCCCGTTATCTGCTCCTGCCCCGAGTTCCATTCCACCACCTGGCCCGATTCATCAATCAGGATGATCCCGTCGACCGAAGACTCGACAATGCTCCTGAAACGAGCCTCGCTTTCGAGAAGCGCCTCTTCGACAGCCTTGCGGTCGGTTATATCTATGCCAATTCCCCAGGTATGCCAGCCCGGAACAGGATGACTGCCCGAGACATTGGTTATGGAAATGACTTTTTTGGAGCCGTCCTGACAGGTGATGATATGCTCCCGATTCCTGACACTGCCCTGGCTACCAAAAGTTTCTTTGAATTTCTCCAATTCCGATTTATCGGGATATAATTTATTCAACGCCCGGGAATTATCGATAATTTTGTCGGCCGGGTAACCGGTCACTTTCTCGCATTCATGATTCCAGACGATGAAATTGCCGTTTTCATCGATAGCCGCAACCATGACCGGCACATTTTGTACCGCCAGTCGAAGGCGCTCCTCGCTTTGACGCAATTCCGCTTCCTGGCGCTTCTGTTCGTTGATATTCGAAATTACCCCCAGGAGCGCCTCCGTCTTGCCGTCTTTATCCCGTATGGAACTGGCCGATACCGAAACCCAATATATCTGCCCGTCCTTGCGTAAATACCTCTTTTCGGAACTGTATGTCTCCCGTCGACCCTGGACCAAATCGTCAATATTCCGCTGCGATATTTCGCGATCGTCGGGATACGTGATATCGACCACGGTCAGTTGGCACAACTCTTCCGCAGAATAGCCGGTAATATCGCAAAGACACCGATTAACCTCGGTCCATCGGCCGTCAGTGTTAAAGATGCCGATCCCCACCGCGGCGTTGCTGAAGACCGCTTTCAAAGATTCCTTGCTGTTGTGAAGACTATCCTCGGTCTGCTTGAAATCCGTTATATCCCGGAAGACCGCCACGATCCCTCTGGCCTTGCCCGAAGAATCGTGCAGTGGCGTCATCGATCCCAGAGTCTGGCGCCTTTCGCCCGAAGCATCCTGCTGAAGACATTCGCCGCTCCAGCCGCCGGACTGGAAAATTCGCTCTTTGACTCCGGCCTGATCATTTCCCGGAAATTCCATTCGCAACAAATCCGCCAGATTTTTTCCGGCCGCCTCCGTGCGCTTCCACCCGAAGATCATCTCCGAGGCCTTATTCCAACTCCGGATGACAAATTCCGTGTCGGTCGATATTATGGCGTCGGATACATTTTCCAGAAGATCGGCCTGATAGCGAAGTTTGATTTCGGCCAGTTTACGCTCCGTGATATCGTCATAAATCGTCACCAGTTCGCCGGTGGGCAATTTGAAGATATAATCTTCATACCAGCGACTGCTCTGGCCTTCGCGATGAGGCGATGCCGCCCGAAACTCCATTTGGCCCGTCTGCCAGACGCGGCGAAGGACTTCAAGCAAGCCGAAATCCTCGATCCTGGGAATAATCTCACGGATATTGCGCCCCACTAAATCAGCCCGACCGGAATGATGTACCCGTTCTCCGACCTTATTGATATCCTTAATCCTGAATTCGCTGCCTTCATCGACGGCTTCAAAAATCGTGACGCCACTCGACATATTGTCAAACAGGCTGCGGAATCTCATTTCGCTTTCCCGAAGTGCGCTCTCGGCCGTTCGTCTTTCCGTGACGTCCTGCCCGATAGCCAGGACTCCCAGAGTATCCCCGCGGGAATTTTTCATGGCCTTGCAATGCCACTCGATCTCCAAAATCTTCCCCGGGCGGGTTCGAAGACTTCCGTTTTCGCGCGTTATTCGCATTTCCTCCAGGGTGAGACGAAGTAATTTTCGCATGACCTCACGCTGATCGTCCGGGACATATACTTTAAGCCAATCCTGACCGATGACGTCCTTCAGTTCATACTCGCCAATTTCTTCCATGTACGGATTAATGCTGATGATTTTTCCTTCATTATCCGTAACCAGGATTATGGCCTGGGCGGTTTTGACGATGCCGTCGGATAATTCCTTTTCCGCGACCAGAGCCTCATCGGCCTGTTTGCGATTGGTGATGTCTTCGGCGATCCCGGCTATCCGGTATATTTCCCCGTAATCGTCGCGCACGGGAAATGCCCGATCGCGAATCCAGCGTACCTGTCCGTCAGGACGGCGTATCCGATACTCTATATCATAGTCGCCGCTGACTCGGCGGCTCATGGCGTCCGTGACCATTTGCCGGTCTTCGTCTGCGATAGCCAGTTGCCAGGACCGCGGATTCTGGTACAATTGTTCGCACGACCGGCCCCAAATGGTCTCATAAGACGGACTGGCATAAATCACCTGGCCGCCATCGACCGTGGCTATCCAGAAACATTCTTTGATATTCTCCGCGATCTGGCGGAATCGTTTTTCGCTCTCTTTCATGGCAGCTTCCGACTTCGCCTTGGCCAGCGCCGCGGAAATTTGAATCGCAATGGCCTCCAACGCTTGACGCGTTTCCTCGGGGAAAGTATCCCGATCATGGGATGCCACATTCAGGCTTCCAATCACGGAATTTTCATTATAGATCGGGAGTACCGCCAGGGCACGTAACCCTTCCTTATGGGCCGGATCGTCGCTGCTCCGGGAAAATTCCTTAATGTGCGAGAAGAAAGGTTTGCCCATGCGGACAGTGCGCGATTGCTCCGAATCGCCGGTAAACACCGCCGCGGCCCGCTGATAATCTTTTGATACCCCTTCGGCGTATGCCAGGTTTAATATTCCGGTGACTTCATCCAGCATATAGACGCCGGCGCAGTCCATCTCCGACGCCCGAACTGCGGCTTCGACACAAAGTCTCAATGTCTCCTCGAAAGTCTTGGCCCCTGTCAAAGCGATACCCAGGTCGCGCTGAATCGAAGATAGTCGTTGCGAAATCTTCAGTTCCGTGATGTCCGTAAAGGTAATATAAACCCTCTCCGGGCGCTCGCCACCTTCACGATAATACGGCATGGCATTTGTACTAAGCCACTTTGTACCTTGACCGCCGGAAACAGGATAGCCCAGAACCATTCCTTTTACGGATCGGCCTTCATGCAGTGCCTGGTTGACCGGGTGGGTTTTCGGGTCAAGATTTTTTCCCTCCGGGGAAATAAACGGCCAGGCCTTTCCCGCAAAGGGCTGACCTATGAATTTTTCAGCAGACGTCTGAAGAATCTTGAGGGCGGCCGGATTGAACCAAATGACCTTGCCCTGGGTGTCCGTCGCCACAACCCCGTCTTCCATGTTTTCAAACAGGCCCCGGTACTTTTCTTCCGACTGCTTCAAGGTCTCTTCCACCAGTTTTCGCTCCCCGATGTCCCGAATCGCCACGGCCATTCGGGCCGGTTGACCCTGTTCCATCACCGGGATCAGGCGAATTTCCGCCGTTAATCGGTTTTCGCCCAGCGATAGTACCACTTCCGTAATCTGCGTTTCCCTGTCTTCAAAAACACGGGGAAGCAATTCCTCGATTTCTCCTTTCAGGGTCGAAATCTTCTCCAGGAGATTATCGCCGGCTTGAAGATGTCCCTGGCCGATTCCTGTCAGCCAGGCCTGACAGGCTTGATTGACGAATAAAATTCTAAGATTCGTATCGACCACGACCATGAAATCGGGCATGGCGTCCAGTATATTTTGATAGCCGCTTTCGGATTTTTGGGGTGATTTCCCTGGCGTTTCCTGGCGCGGCGGTAACGTCGAAATTACCTGGATGGCATATGTTTGAGCGCTGATTTTAATGGCATGAGAATTCAGTTCCAGGTCAAGATACTCTCCCGTTTTGCTTTTGAGGCGTATCTCCATCGACGGGATTGCCTCACCCTCGGCACACTTGCCGAAAGCCCTCTTGACCATCTCCTCGTCGTCGGGATGCACGAAATTGTCCAGTTTCTGGCCCTGGCATTCCTCTTTGGTCCAGCCGGTGACGGACACGAATTCCCTGTTGATGGCCAGAAACTTCCTCTCAGATGTGAGTGTAAAAATTATTTCCCGGACATTATCCAGAAGATGTCTCAAGCCCTCTTCATAATGCGTCAGGGCGTTTTCGATCCTGCGGTACGAGGTGATATCGTAAAAAACGCAATGTGCCAGGACGAACCCATCCATGTCGTCGCGCTCGACATTGCCTTCAACGGCGAAAATTAAAAACGATCCGTCCTTGCGCCTGATATCGAGTTCAATCTTATGAACCGCCTGGGCCGTCCGAATTTTACCGAACAAAGCGTTGAAAAACCGGGCGCTTTCTTCGCCCGCAAATTGTCCCAGGGGTTTGCCCGTAACCTCGCTCCGGGAGTATCCGAAAACCTCCAGCCACTTGCCGTTGACATCGACTATCGACGCCGATTCATCCAGAGAGCAGTACGGCATGGGGCTGTTTTCGAACAGTGTCCGATAGCGCTTTTCCCTTTGTTTCAGGGAATCCTCCGCTTTGCGTCGTTCCGTCAGATCACGGGTCGAAGAAATAATCAAGGCCCCGCCGTCTTTTTCGAATAAATGAGTACTTATTTCCAGCGGAATTCGCCGACCCTTGCGATTGACAATCTCGGTTTCAAACAGGGTATAGCGGAAATCGGGAAGTGTTTGGCAGATTTGCAAAAAAGAATCGGCTTCCTCGGGAACGATAAAATCCAGAAGCGATTTTTCGGTCAGTTCCTCGATCGTGAACCCGAACATACGGCAGGCGATGTCATTAGCCTCAATAAATCGCCCCGGACGATTGTCCTCGCCCAGGCCGTAAACAAAAAGAGGATCATTATTATTATTGAAAAGAAGGAAATAATCCGAATCCTGCGCCGTCACCGCCCCGGTTGTCTTGGAGTCTATTACCGTCGGGCGGACCGCTGTGACCCGGACCACCTTTCCGCGCCACAATATCCGGCGGGAGGAAACCGCGACTCGGAATTGCTTTCCCTCGCGATTGACGGCCAAAGCCTCATATGGTTTTTCCAGACCGGATCTGATAGTCTCCGAAACCATGAGCCGGGATTCTTCGGCGATTAACTTCAAAAGGGATTGCCCCGTAATTTCGCTCAATTCGTAATTGAATATTCTGGCCGCCGCCGGATTGGCATCGAGAATCGTTTCTTCATCATGAACGATTATTCCCTCAAAGGTCGCATTCATCAGCTTTTTAAAGCGCTCTTCACTTTCCTCCAGGGCCTTTTCCACTCGACGGCGATTATTTATGATGGCCTGAAGTACCAGGGAAAAGCCCACCAGCAAAAACATTATAAAAAAGCGAGTCCAGACCTGCTCCGCCGAGGGAATAAAAATGCTTTCCAGTATATTCCCTTCCCGGAAAAGAAAGGTCATGATGGCGGCATCGATAATCCAATAAAAAAGACCGGCCCCGATCCCTGCTAACACTATATGGGGCAATCGCATAATTTTATTCAGGGGGTTGAATTTCATTTTATTCTCCCGAACCGGCCCCAGGGCCTCGCTATTTAAGAGTCACGCTCGCCCCGGATACTCAACCGGTGCGAACCCGATATTCGCCAGAGAGATATGATAGCTCCCCGGATTATATTTAAAATCGGCCAATCCTGATTTTTCTTTATTATAAGCGGGCAAGTTCAAGAGTCGATTTTAGGGCAAAAATATAGGCGGAATCGTCACCATTCCGCCCGGTATTCATAAAATTCCTAAAGTCTTAACTAATCACGAATTGAAACCTGCCTAACCGTTCATGTCCTATTGAATATCTCTTAATCCATCTTTAATTGTGAGACAATATTATAGGATCTCTTGATACAGTCGTTCAGCCCGATCCCACTATAAGCGTTACCGGCCAGGAATATATTCCCCGCCGCCTCCAGGCGCTTTTCCAGTATTTCCAGCCTCTCCCGGTGCCCCAGAGTATATTGAGGAATGGCCCTGTCCCAGACAAAAACCCGCTGAAATATCGGGCGGCATTTGAATTGCATCAAGGGTGACATTTCCGAAATAGTCATCTCGGCCAGTTTCTCCGGCTCCTGGCGAATTATTTCATTATCCAGGGCTCCGCCCAGCATGGTCCGGAATAAAGCCGTCCCCGGCGGGACCTGTTCGGGAAATATGACCGAAGTCCAAATCGAACCCAATATTCTCATCTTCTCCGAATGAGGCACCAAAAATCCGAACCCGTCCAGAGGACGCCTTACATCTTCATGACGGAACCCCTGACAAACCACGGCCAGATTGCTGTAGGGGATCTTTAAAAGGTCATTGGCCGCCTCATTATCTATCGTTTTCAAAATACGTGCCGCATGATAGGCCGGTACCGCCAGAATAATAATGTCGGCTTCCTCAACCCGGCCGGAAAACGTCAAAAGATACCGGCCGTTTTCCGCACGAGTAAGATGTTCCACCCCGGTATTAAGGGTGATGTGCTTTTCAAGGAGCTCCTGGAACTTTTCAATCAGCGTATATAACCCGCCCCGAAAACTGGTCAGATGACCCGTCGGCCCGGCCGGGCCGCCTCCCTTTTTGCCTTTCCTCTCCCGTTTCTTTTTTATCATGGCCTTGAATAAGCCGCCGTACTCTCTTTCCATTTTTTCCATGACTGGAAAACAAGCCCCCAGAGATAATTGGCGGGGGTCGCCGCCGAATATCCCCGATACCATGGGATCAATCAGTATTTCGGCCGCTTCCCGGCCGATACGGCGGGCGGCGAAATCGTAAATCGACTCGTCGCTATTATCCCTTTTGGCCGGAATGAATAATTCCAGCGGGATTCGCAACCTCCCCTTCAGAGAAAGCAACCCGCTTTTCAGGAATTTAATCGGATGAGGCGAAATCTCCCACAGCCTGCCGCCGCGACAAATGAACCGCCTGGTCGATTTATCATTGGCCGGATACAACCTGTCTTTCAAACCGATTTTATCGATCATTTCCAGGGTCAAAGGTTCGCGATCCAGAAATCCATTGGAGCCCCAATCAACCGTGTACCCCTCTTCGCGAGTAGTCCCGATCGTGCCCCCCAGTCGGCTGTCTTTTTCATACAGCCTTAAATCCGCCCTCGAACCGTATTTTTCTTTTATAAACCAGGCCGCCGAAAGCCCTGAAATTCCCCCCCCTATGATGACTATCTTCTTCCTGCTATCTGCCATCGCGCATCACCAGGTCCGACAACAACTCCACGAAATCATCATGATCGTTGGGGACCTCTGCCCTGACGAATGTCTCAACCCCGCCCTCCCGGGCCAGTTGCGCCAGTTCCAAATCCAGTTCATATAATGTCTCAATATGGTCGCAGACAAAGCCGACCGGCACCACGATCACCTGCTTCACCCCGCTCGAGGCTGTTTCCCGGATAACTTCAATAGTCGAAGGCTTAAGCCATTTCACCGGCCCGACCCGACTCTGGTAGGAGAGTAAATACTCTCCGATACCAGCCGCCTCGGCCGTCAGGCGCACCGTTTCCTCAACCTGATGTTGGTAGGGATCCCCGGCGTCTATCAATTTCTTTGGCAGGGAATGGGCCGTAAAAATAACCCGATACGGCTTTTCGCCGTCAATTCGCATTATAGCCTTCCGCGCCGACGCCGCCGAAAGTTTAATATATAGCCCGTGATTATAAAACGGCGCCACGATTTTTAACTTCTGTTCCCATCCGTGACGTTTCGCCTCCCGGCGCAGTGCCTCTTCGACCGAGCCGAAGGTAGCTCTCGAATACTGGGGATAAAGCGGCAACCCGACTATTAAATCGTAATTTCCCGGGGCTAATTCCGCCATGGTTTTTCCGATCAGGGGAGGGGAATAACTGAAAGCCGTCACGACGCCGGCGTGGATATTTTTGGCTGTAAGATTCTCCTTGAGTCTGGCCGCCTGAAGCCCGGTCCACCTAATGAGAGGCGAGCCGCCTCCGATGGCCCGATAATGCTCCGAGGCTTTGCCGGTTCGGGCGGTCGATATTATGAAGGCCAAAAGCCCGCGCCATGGCTGGGGAATATCTATAATATGCCGGTCATTAAACAGGCGAAAAAGGAATCTTCGCACCTGCGACAAATCCGATGGCCCGCCCATGTTGATCAAGACGACGGCGATTTTTCTGGTATCGGCCACGGCTATATTGTCCGGGAAAATTGAGCCTTGGATTTGCCGGGATTTTTTTCAGAAAGATATTTATCGAACAGCATGGCGATGTTCCTGACGAAAATTTTCCCCGACGGCGTTATTACTATCCGGTCCTCCTGAAACTCCACCAGTTTGTCCTCAATAAAACCCCTTAAGGCGGACCGTTCCTCTTGAAAATACTCACTTCCGTCAATTCCGAAAAGCGCCTTCATTTCCTTCATATCCAACCGGAAATTGCACATCAGGTCCGAAATAGCCTTTTGGCGAATCAAATCATCCGCGGTCAATTTTATTCCCCGAAATGTCGCCGGTTCCCCGCTTTCAATCCGGGCGATATATGCCTCTATGCGGCTAATATTCTGGGCGAACCCCCCCTGCACATAACCGATCGCCGACATCCCGAAACCGACCCAGTCTATGGCGGCATCGATGGTGTACCCCATGAAATTCCGGCGGAGTTTTCCCGCTCCGGCCGCCACGGCCAGCTCGTCCTCGGGAAGGACAAAATGATCCATGCCGATCTGCACATAGCCGGCTTCGCCGAACATCTTCCGGGCCGTATAAAAAAGCGCGAACTTGGTTTCGGCGTCGGGAAGAGCCTGGGGATCGATATTTTTCTGGTGCGGCATCGCCTGGGGGAGATGGGCGTAACTGTACAGCGCCACCCGGTCGGGATGAAGGGCCGTTACTTTATCGATTGTTTCCCGGAAACTCTCCACGGTCTGCCAGGGCAATCCGTAAATCAGATCGAAATTAATACGGCTGAATCCTTCGCGACGGCATGATTGATACAACGCCACCGTTCGGGCCTCATCCTGGTTCCGGCCGATCGCCGCCTGCACCTTGGGGTTGAAATCCTGAACGCCGAACGACAGCCTGTTAAATCCGAGTTTCTTCAAGAAGGCAATTCTCGTTTCATCGGTTAACCGGGGATCGAGTTCCATGGAAACTTCCGCCCCCGGGAGTATGTCGAACCGGCCCGCCATCGCCTTAAAAATGCCGGCCGTCTGTTCTTCGGACAAATAGGTCGGGGTGCCGCCGCCCCAGTGAAGTTGCGAAACCCTTTTCCGTTGCCCCAGGTTTTCGGCGATCATTGCGATTTCTTTTTGCAGCGCCGCCAGGTAACGGCCGACATCATCGGTGTGACAATCTACCGTGGTGTTGCAGCCGCAGTACCAACATCGCCGCCGACAGAAGGGGATATGCACATAAAGCGACAGCGGTTCCTGCGGTTTCAGGGAAGCCTGTTTCAGGGCCTCCCGATATTCCCCGGCACCGAACTTTTCGCCCCAGTTGGGGACTGTCGGGTAACTGGTGTAGCGCGGCCCCGGGCGGTCATACTTTTTAACCAGGTCTTTGATTATTTCGTAATCGGCGTCAATTGACGACATCTTTTAAACTCGCGAACTGATTGTACCAGGACACGGACATTTTCTTCCGGCGTATCCGGAAGAATCCCGTGCCCGAGATTGAATATATACCCCGGATATTCCTGCATTTCCCGCATTATGCTTTGCACCTTATGGCCGACCAATTCTCCGGGCCCCAACATCAGGGCCGGGTCAAGGTTGCCCTGCAGTGTTTTTCCTTTTAATTTACTCATGGCGGCCGCCGGAGGCGTTTTCCAGTCCAGGCTGGCGATATTGTGTTTCATGGCGCTCAATTTATCCAGGAGTTGATATGCGCCCCGAATGTATAAGGCGCTTATGATGCCTCTGATGCGAAGCCGGTCGATAATTGTTTCCAGGCCGGGTTTCGACCAGATGTCAAACTCCTCTTCCGATAATTCCCCCGCCCAGGTATCGAAAATCTGAACCGCATCGGCGCCGTTTTCCGCCTGCATGATTAAATAATCGGCCACGGCATCGGTCAGGATGTCCAGGACCCTTTGCGCTTCAGCCGGGTAACGCGTCAGAAACTTGACCGCATTGTATAGCCCGAAATGCCCCCGCGTTCCGCACAGATAACAGAACAGGGTGAAGGGCGCTCCCGAAAATCCCAACAGGGCGACATCGGGGCCAAGTTGCCGGCGCGTTTCCACCAGCGCCCGCCCGACGAATTCCAATTGTCCGGCGGCATCGAAAGCCCGGTATTTACTGGCCTGATCCGGTGATTCCAGGTAAGGTTCCAGGACCGGCCCGGGATCATATTTTAAAGAAATTCCCAGCGGTTCCAGAATAAATAGAATATCAGAAAATATAATGGCGGCGTCGAAATCGAAAGCCCGCAGCGGCTGAAGGGTCACTTCCGCCGCCAGGTGCGGCGTCCGGCAGATTCCCTCGAAACTCCGGTCCTGTCTTATCCGGCGATAATCGGCCATATAACGTCCCGCCTGACGCATCAGCCATACCGGGGTTTTCTCCGTCCATTCCCCCCGGGCATTGGCCAGGAATAATTCCCGCTTAGTCATGATCGCTTTCCCCCCGGGGCGTGAATTTGTACCCCGTTCCGAAAATGGTATGGAAATAAAGGGGATGAGCGCTGTCCGGCTCGAAATATTTCCGAAAGCGAAGAATAAAATTATCGATAGTGCGGGTGGAGGGAAAAGCGCTGTATCCCCAGACCGCATCCAGTATCAAATCACGGCCCAGTATCTCATCGGGATGCTGGGTAAAGTACTTCAAGAGCAGGCATTCCTTGTTGGTCAGATGGAAATTTCCTTTTGAGGTTTCTACGGCGAAATTCTTGAAATCGATTGCCCCGGCCGCGAAACGGTAAATATCCGTTGCCTTCTCCGGGGCCGTCAACCAGGCCTGGCGCCGGAATATGGCCCGTATCCGCAAAATCAGTTCTTCCAGGTCGAACGGCTTGGTAATGTAATCATCGGCGCCGATTTCCAACCCCAGCCTTTTATCCTCCAGAGTATCCCGCGCCGTCAGGAATAAAATGGGCACCGTCCCCAGAAGTTCTGTCCTTATTTTCCGGCACACCTCGAGCCCGTCCATGACCGGCAACATTATATCCAGGATAATCAGATCATAGTTGTGTTTACGATACATTTCCAAAGCGGCGCGGCCGTCCTCGGCCACGACCATATCATACCCTTCACCCTGGAGATTGAGCATAATCCCTTCGGCGACATGCCGCTCATCCTCCACCAGCAGTATTTTTTTCGGATTCATGACTTCACGCCGAATTTAATGGTCCCCATACAACCTCCCTCCGGCCTGTTCTCGAGAGATATTTCGCCGCCGTTGCGTCGCACATATTCGCGGGCGATATATAATCCCAAACCGCTGCCGGGAATGGTCCTGGTCCTTTCCGATTCGCCCCGGGCGAATTTCTCGAACAATTTTCCCTTCAACCCGGGATCAATACCGGGGCCGTTATCACTTATGGTTATAACCGCCTTATTCCCCTCGCGGTGCAATTTTATTGATATTTTCATTTCCGATGAACGGGCATATTTGAGCGAGTTATCCACCAAGGTCTCCCACACCCAGGCAATTTCCTGGCTCTCTGCCGCAATCGTAATCCCCGGATTTATGTCCGTCTCCAGGATACCCCCGGCGGCCTTAATCGGCCCGGCCGCGCGGGAAGCGAAGGCTTTCAGGTCCTCCGAAAGGCTCATAAGCGGCGTCTTTCCCCGCTTTTTTTCGGATAGCCGCTTTATCTGAAGGATATTATCTATCAGACCGTTCAGGCGCTTCAAGTCGTCTCTCATTTTGGGGAATAATTCGGCCGCCATGATGCTGTCGAATCCGCGTCTTTTCAAAGCCTCCAGGTAAAGACCGATGGAAGTTATGGGGATTTTCAATTCATGGGTGATACTGTGGGCAAAAAGCGTTTGTTCTTCCTCGGCCAGGCGTTTCCGCCTTAGCGAGGCATAAATCAAATACATCCCCAGCGCCGTCAGAAATACAAAAAAGCCGCCTTCCATGATCAGCATGCGGGTATGGCGACTGCTTCCTCTTTCCAGGCTCTCTAACCCGGCCGCATCGACTCCAATTTCTGACACAGTCAACCAATCCGGACTCTCCCGAAATCCCGTGACGGTCGCATTAAAAAGTAAATGTGCGTCCCGGCCCAGAAGCGAAACCGGGTAATCCCGATTGATAAAAACCAAATACCGGCGTTCCCCGGCCTTCATTTCCAGGTACAGAGAATCGGAATACTCCGTCTCTGCTCCCGCGCCGGTTAATCCGGAAAAGGCGGCCGGCAGCATTATTTCCGAAAGAGGATCCGCGGTATCCGCAAGTGATAACATGATCTGTAAATTGACGTAATGTTCCTGGTAAATGTCGTTGATCATTTTCAAGGCCAGGTCGCGCCGCTCTTCCAGGGAGGCTTTCACCAGGCGGGAGGTATCCGCGGCGGTTCGCATCTGGAAGATAATCCACCAGGCCACCTGTGCCAGAAAAGTGAGCGCCAGAAAAATGAATAAATAAAGCGTTCGCCGATATGATGTCGCACTGACCGATTTCATATTAACCGCATATCCTGGAAGTGATATCCGCCAACGTCGTCGCGGCCTCTTTCAGGTCGTCTCTGGATTGTGCCAGATTTATAAAACCAACCTCATAAGCCGACGGGGCCAGGTAAATTCCGGCCTTCAGGGCCTCTTTAAAAATCTCGGCATATTTGACCGCTCCCTCTTTGGCGATTGTCTCCGCCCGCGATGGAGCCGGAGTTTGTAACGCCACCCAAAATATGGAGCCGATATTAACCGCCCTGGCCTTGTCGGGATTAATTCTCTCCCGCAGATTACTCGCGAAAATTCCGCCGCTTTCGCCCAGTTTTTCCCACCCCTGATTTTCCTCCAAATAAGATAGAGTGGCCAGGCCGGCCGCCATGGCCAGAGGATTTCCGGAAAGTGTGCCCGCCTGGTAGACCGGGCCGCTGGGCGCCAGAAGATTCATTATCTCGGCCCGACCGCCGAAGGCCCCGACCGGAAGTCCGCCCCCGACAACCTTGCCGAAAGTGCACAGGTCGGGGGAGAGGCCGTAATATTCCGCGGCTCCCCCGGGACCGACCCGGAATCCCGAGATGACCTCATCGAAAATCAAAAGCGCCCCGTGCCGGCGTGTTATTTCCCTTAAAAACTGAAGGTATTCTTTCTTCTGGAGTAAAAGCCCGTTATTGGCCGGAACCGGTTCGATTATCACCGCCGCGATTTCGCGCCCGTACGCCGCGAATAACTTTTCCACGGCCGGAGTATCATCCAGGGGGGCCACCAAAGTATGCCTGGCGAAATCGGCCGGGACCCCGCCCGAATCGGGGATCCCGAAAGTAGCCAATCCCGAACCCGCCGAAACCAGCAGGTAATCGCTGTGGCCATGGTAGCATCCCGAGAACTTCACAATTTTGTTGCGGCCGGTAAATCCCCGGGCTAATCTGACCGCCGACATGACCGCTTCGGTCCCCGATGACACAAAGCGCAGTAATTCGATATGCGGGCATAATTTTTTTATTTTTTCGGCGAGGAGAATTTCATTTTCATGGACCGTTCCGAAACTGGTCCCCTTAACGGCCGTCTCTTGCACCGCCGCGATTACCGCCGGGTGGGCATGTCCCAGAATCAGCGGCCCCCAGGAGCCGCAAAAATCCAGATAACGATTGCCGTCGACATCCCATATATATGCCCCTTCGCCCCGTGATATGTACAGGGGTGTCCCGCCCACGGCCTTGAAGGCCCGCACCGGAGAATTGACTCCACCGCTCAAGGACTTGACGGCTCTGGCAAAGAGTTCCTTCGATTTATCCGTGTTCAGCATGATATGGTTGACTCCATTATCGTGACCGCGGTTCTTTTGCAAATATCAGAACTTATACGTCTTCGTCTCAATTTATTTAAAGAGGGTAGATTATTCCACAAAAAGTAGACTTCCCGGGCTGAAAATACCGACATAATATTTGAGGCTAATTGGCCGCGGCCAGTCGCTTTTGACCGCGAAAGAGAGTGGCGAGTTCCAGGCAATCTTCCAAATCGGTTTCGACAATCTGGTCGGCCAGTATTTTGGCCGGGGCAAAACAAGCCCGCGAAACCAGTTTGCGGCTCCAATAATGCAGAATCTGCCGGTCTTCTTCGGATAAATGTTCCAGTTTCTTACGAAATAATTCTTCCAGGCCCTCTTCGGCCGACGACGACGTCTCCGATAGGGAAGCGTAAAACAGAGGCGAGATCAGCTGCGCAATTTCTTTTTTGACAAATGCCACCGTTTGGTCATCGATTATTTTTCGCGCCTGGTCGGCGACGCGAAACCTCTCGCGCCGATTCTCCTGCGATCTTTCATTCAAACGCTCAATGTCCCAGTAGAAGAGACGTCTGTCCGAAGCCAAATCCGCTGCGAAATCGCGGGGGATAGCCAGGTCAAAGGCATAGAGATGTCCCCCCGAGGCAATCAGGTTATCGATATTATGCGTGCTGAAAAGTGGTTCGGGAGAGGAAGTCGAGGAGATTATTATATCGACCGGATGCCGCCCTTCCAGAAAATCCTTAAGCGTTACGGCCCGCCCGGAATATTTCTCCGCCAATTGCTCCGCCTTGAACGCCGTTCGATTGACGAAGATAAGCCGCGAATCATATTTCTTCCGAATGATTTCAGCCATTTTAATGCACATGGGACCGGTTCCCACCAAAGCTATCTGCATCTCCGGCATCTCCGCCAATATTCTCTCCATGCGTTCCGATACCAGCGACGCCATCGAAACCGCTTTCCTGCCCAAATCAGTTTCTGTCCTGACTCTTTTGGCGACATTAAAGGCGGCCGCCATGACACTGTCCAGGACCGAATCGTTCAAGTCCCAATCCTGGCTTTGTTTGTAGGCCTCTTTGACCTGTCCCAGTATCTGGGCTTCACCCACGACGACCGAATCCAGGGATGCGGCAACCGAGAATATGTGCCGCACAGCATCGCGGCCGGTTTCCAGGTGAAAACATGATGGTTCCAGGCCGCGGCGATCGGCTGTTTCCCTTCCCTTGAAGAAAAAGTCAATTAGACCGTTTCGCATTTCAATTATCTTCTGGTTGTCCGTCAGGCTGATCCAGAACTCCACCCGGTTACAGGTAGCCAGATATAGAAGACCCTCAACCCTAAGCGCCCTTTTAACTTCGACCAGAATATCGGGGCGCTTTTCGGAAGGCACGGTAAAGGTCTCGATAATCTCAATCGGAGCCTGTCCGATTTTCAGGGAAACCACGCCTATGGCGGAAATGGGATTGATCATAACGGCGCCTAAATTACGATTAAAATTGTCCAGGTTGTCATACAATTGTCAATGCAAAGATAAATTTCGAAATATTGTGAAAAGTTTCTCAAACATAACGTATTAATCTTGACAAAGTTAGAGGACTCTAATATTATTAGTATTATGAAACTAAGTTCCCGCAAAGAAGATTACCTGGAAACTATTTTCAGGCTGGCGACCAAAATCGAATCGGTCGGAATTTCCGATATCGCCCGCGACCGCGGCGTAACCTTGCCCACCGTTAAGGCCGCCGTGGCCCGTCTTAAGCAGGCCGGTCTTTTGACCCAGCGCCATTACGGCAAAGTCGTACTGACCGATGCCGGACGCGAAAAGGCCCGTGAAGTCTATCGAGCCCATAGCACTATCCACACTTTTTTGACCAAGGTTCTGGGATTACCGAATGATTTATCGGAACGCGACGCCTGCCTGATGGAACATGGCTTGAGTCCCGTTACCCTGGAACGGCTCCAACTTTTTGTAGACAACATGATGCATAAACGACAAGGGACGTTTTAATTATGTGGGGAATGAATCGTCATCGCCATCGCGCCGGGGTAACGCGGCCCCGCGTTATTCAGGAAGGGCAGTTAATTTTATCGGATTTACGGCCCGGACAAAAAGGGAAAGTCATTTCCTTTAACGGCAACGGCCCTGTCAGACGACGCCTCATGGATCTCGGAATTCGCAGCGGCGAGATAATTGAAATGGTTCGCCTGGCGCCCCTTAATGATCCCCTGGAAATTAATCTCAACGGCGGGCATATCACTATCCGCCGCAGTGAAGCCGCCCTGGTCAATGTAGAAGTGCTGGGTGATAGCCAAGCGTGACCGACGCCAAAAAAATTAAAATAGCCCTGGCCGGAAATCCCAATTCCGGCAAGACCTCCATCTTTAACGCCCTGACCGGGGCTCATCAGAAAGTCGCCAATTTCCCCGGGGTTACGGTCGAAAAGAGAATCGGTCACCGCCGTTTCAACGGATACGATATCACCCTCGTCGATTTGCCCGGGACATACTCTTTAACCGCCTACTCCCCGGATGAAAAAGTCGCCCGCGAATTTATTCTCGAGGAGAAACCCGATGTCGTCATAAATGTCATCGATTCCGGCAGTCTCGAACGCTCCCTTTATTTGACCACCCAGTTAATTGAAATGGGTGTGGATCTGGTGGTCGACCTCAATATGTGGGATGAAATCTGCGAAGCCGGGATTGAAATCGATGTCGATAAACTTTCCCTCCTTCTGGGAGCGCCGGTGGTAAAAACCATCGGAAGCCGCGGGCAGGGCGTGGAAAGCCTCCTCGAATCCGCCCTGGTCCTGGCCCAAAACGGCCAGAAGATCCACCACCATCCGCCGGTTTCATACGGCCCCGCTCTCGATGACCTCGTCAATCAATTGAGCGGTTGCGTTTCGGCATGTTCCGGATGCTCCGGTTGCGGTCAACCCCGCTGGCTGGCGGTGAAACTGCTCGAAGGTGACCAGGAAATCAAAAACAAGGTGCTCGTGCCGGGGAATGGTGTCAGGGAACTGCACGAAACCCTCGACAAATCCCTGGCTCACCTGAAAAAAACCACCCGCGATGACCCCGAGATTATCGTCAGCGAAGGCCGCTATGGATACGTGGCCGGAATTGTCCGCGAAGTTCTCAAACGGCCCCTGACCGACCGGATGAGACTCTCCACGCAAGCCGACAATATTCTGACTCATCGCCTGCTGGGCTATCCCATATTTTTCATAATCATGTGGCTCATATTTGAAGCCACCTTTGTCCTGGGTCAGTACCCCATGGACTGGATCGATTCCGGGGTCGGCTGGCTCCAGGCCGCCGTGGCCGGGATTCTTCCCGCCACGATCTGGTCCAATCTTATCGTCGACGGCATAATCGGCGGGGTCGGGGCCGTAATAGTTTTCCTGCCGAATATCGTTATCCTTTTCCTGGGGATTGCCCTCCTCGAGGACTCCGGCTATATGGCCCGGGCGGCTTTCCTGATGGATCGCCTGATGCACTTCCTGGGCCTGCACGGCAAATCGTTCATCCCCATGCTGATGGGTTTCGGATGCTCCGTCCCCGGCATTATGGCGGCCCGCACCCTGGAATCCCCCCGGGACCGTATCCTTACCATTCTTCTGGTGCCGCTCATGTCCTGTAGTGCGCGATTGCCGGTGTATCTTCTATTTGCCGGGGCCTTTTTCGGCGCCACGGCCGGCACCGTTATTTTTTCCATGTACCTTATTGGCATCATTGCCGCCATAGCCATGGCTCGAATCCTTCAGAAAACCATTCTGCCCACAGAGACCACTCCCTTCGTCATGGAACTACCCCCGTACCGAATGCCGACCGGCAAATCGCTTCTCATTCATATGTGGGATCGCTCCAAACTGTATCTTCACAAGATGGGCGGCGTTATTTTGATCGCCTCCGTTGTCCTCTGGGCCCTGGGGTATTTCCCCCGCAAGACCGAATTCTCAATTGACTATGATACCCAAATCGCTCAACTCCAGAGTGGGATTACGGAAAGTGGCGACGTCACCGCCAGCGAAATCGCCCGCCTCGAAAATTTGAAGTCCGCCGAAGAACTCGAATATTCATACATAGGGAGATTGGGCGAGATTATCGATCCCCTCGTGGCGCCGCTGGGATTCAACTGGCAGATGGGGGTGGCCCTGGTTCCCGGTTTTATCGCCAAGGAAGTGGTCGTTTCCTCTCTGGGTGTCCTGTACCAGATGGGGGAGACCGAGGATATCGGCGGGCTGATCAAGGTTCTCCGGCATCCCGAGGAAGGCATCACGCCTCTGGCGGCCTATGCCTACATGATTTTTGTCCTGTTATATACCCCCTGTATCGCGACGGTGGTGGTTATCCGCAAGGAAATCGGCTGGAAATGGATGTGGTTTTCCACGGTCATGCAGTTGATACTGGCCTGGGGTGGCGCTTTCGTCATTTACCAGGGAGGGAGACTCCTGGGCTGGGGCTAAAAATTATTTCAACATGATCCCGGCCATGAAGCGGCCGGTGCCGTCCTTTTCTTTCCGATAAGAATAAAAGTGCTCGGTATTATCGGACGTGCAGATCTGCGGGTTCTCGATATTTTCGTACTTTACCCCGGCTTCGATCAACTGCCGCCGGTTGGCCTCCCATAAATCGAACCGCGCTAGGGCGACCTTGTCGCCTTCGATGAGCAGAGATTCCCGGCTGCCCAGTTCGCGGGCGACCATCTCGACCACGTCCTGGCCGATTTCATAACAACAGGGACCAATCGAGGGCCCGATGGCGGCGATGATATTTTCCGAAGCACACCCCAGTTTTTCTTTCATGACGCGAATGGTCTCGGCGGTGATTTTTTTGACCGTTCCGCGCCACCCGGCATGCACCGCGGCTATGACCTTCCGGATCGGGTCATACAACAAAATCGGGACACAATCGGCCACCATCACGGTCAGGCATTTGCCGGGGATGTCCGTTATCATGGCATCGGCGGGTGAGGCCTCCGGGCCCGAGGCTTTGTCTTCGGGACCGACAATGCGGACAACGTTGGTGTGAGATTGCCGGACGGTGATTAAATTTTCCCTTGGGATACCGATTGTCTCGGCCAGAACCTGGCGGTTTTTCTGCACCACTTCTTTTTTCTCACCGGCGGTGTACCCCAGGTTGAACGAGGCATATCTTCCGGAACTCAACCCTCCCTTGCGGCTGGTGACAAATTGAAAAATCTCCGGGAATTTCGACAGATTTTCGAAATGCCACAGGGGGATAGTGCCGTTGTATACTTTATTAATCATATAAAATTCTCAATTATTCAGCCTTTCCTTCTCTGGAAAGAACCCACCCTGAAGGGTGGGCCACCCGCAGGATTCGTCGGCTTATAGCCTCCGTCATCCCCGCGAAGGGGAGTGTTGAAAAAGTAAAATAAAACCATTTAAGTTTTAAGTGGCAGGATCGCAGGGATCCTGCCCTACAAATTGTGTCCGTGCGCGGCAAGTGTCCTCAACTGCTCGTCTTCGGTTTACGATTACAACCCCTGAAGAGGTCGGCCACCTGCCGTTTTTGTTCTCATCGAATACCGATTGTTGTCATTCCAGCGAAAGCTGGAATCCAGTCTTAATTTTTATTAAATACCGAATAGAGGAACTGGATCCCAACTTTCGTTGGGATGACACCTGGATGCCTGCGGTTTCGTGCCATGCGATACCCACATTGTCATCGAACCAATTCCGTTCCCGGCAGGCTAATTGGGCAACCACGAGGGGTTGCCCCTACTTTGACCCGCTTTGCTTTTTTATTCCTTCTCTATATAAAATAATCGACCGCATTTGCCGATATAAATACCGTAATATTTAAATTTTCTCTATAAAGAAAACAGCCATGCTAAAAAAAATTACTTTAGTTCTCCTGTCGTTACTCATATTCACCGCCTGTTCCGATAACCCGGTCTCCGATAATCCCGACCCCAATCCTGGCCCCATTCTCGGAAGCGTCAATCTGTCGGGAACCTGGCGCGGGCAGTTCACGGTCGAATTTCCCGGCGCCGACGGCTGGCCCGTGGCCCAAACCGCCCTGGCGGTGGTCACTTTCGGAGAACGGGAGTTCTCTTACACTCTGACCTTGCCCCCTGATGATTTATCCGATCAGGATAACTCCCCGTTCGGCAAAGTCCAGACCCCGGTCATTCCCGGCGGGCAGGGGATTTATAATTTCCCTCAAAAAGGGCAGGTTTCATTCGGCGGGTTATCCGTAAGTTCGGGCACCAATGCCGCTTTTCGCCTGGAAGGCATATTCCAGTATCGCCTGGAGAATCAAACCCTGGTTTTACGTCAGGAATTATCCGAACCGTTTGAAATAACCCGGGAATTGGTGTTAACCAACGGCCGCTGACCTGGATCTTGCAGGATTAGTTTTCCTTAATTAAGGCCTCGGTACACCGCCGCTTAAGGCGGATACTGCGATTCCTTATTCCACTGATAATCCCCCCCTGCAAAATCGCTATTAATTCGATGGTGATTTGACACCGCCCTCTATTATTAGAGGAATATTTTCAATTATGCCCATTAGCTTTCGAAGGCGGCTCGCCAATCGCCGTAATGCCCGCAAATCCACCGGACCAAAAACGCCGGAAGGCAAAGCGGTGTCCCGCTATAATGCTGTCAAACATGGGCTTTACCTCTCCGAGCCGGTTGTCATTTCGCACCTATGGCAGGAAAATTCCGGTGATTATCACCATCTCCGGGATATTGTCCGGGAAAACCTTAATCCCACCGACAATTTTCAGGAAGTGATTGTCCGAAAAATCGTTGACTCCTTCTGGCTGTGTCGCCGTTATGCTGACGCTCGCGAACGCTTTTATTTACCCGCCCGCGTTCTTTTTTATTGGGAGAGACGGCTTTTCAAGAAAATCAGGAATTTGACGGATCTGATTTATTTTCTTCAGGAAATACCCGGACATGAAAATGAAAATAACGACCCTCAAAAATTTGCCAAAACGAACCCAATTCATGGCACTTGATTATATGTCATAAACTTATATGGAATTTACGCCTGATGACCCAAACTTTCACCAATATAAAAAGTTACGGAACAAACCCATTTATTGTTCTGCCAACCGCCAGGCTAAGGTGGCCCACTCCCGGCCTTGCCGGGGTGGGGTCGGCATAAAATGTCGCCTTTCGAGAGATTATGTCCCTTGAAACTCAAAAAATATCAAAACGAACCCATTTGTGGGCCTGCGCGAGAATAATAAAAAGAGAAAAGTAATGATAAAATTAGACTCAATGACAAAATTGAGGTGGAACCGACAAATTAACTAAGGGATAAAAACAGAATGGGCCTTTTGGCCCCCGTCACGTCTTCCGCTCTTTTTTCTTGGCGGCGGGGAAGAGGACATTATTCAATATCAGACGGTACCCCGGCGAATTTTTATAAAGCGATAAATCCGTGGGCGGGTCGTTGACCATATGCATGTAGTCTTCGGGATCGTGACCCGAAAGGAACGTGAATGTCCCGCGTCCGAAATTGCCGTGGACATAGCGGACCTCGTCGTACCCTTCCACCTCGCCCAGAACCGTGACATGCTTTTTCAAAAGCGATTTGCGGAATCCGGTGGTCTGCCCCATGAACCCGTTAACCCGTCCGACATGGTCCTGCACCAGCATGGTCGGGACGGGGTCCAGTTTGGCGGAAAACTCGAACAGGTAAAAATGATCGTATTGGGCTTCGGGGAACCGCGCCAGCCGGTCGGGGTAGGTGTCGATATTGCTGTGGCGATAGAGGAGAGGGTCAAGGGTGATAACGAAATTCTCAAAGGCCATACTTTTTTCGAAATCGAGACGTTCCTGCACCCCCGGGTCGACCGGGTCGCCGTCGAATTCGCGCGGACAGATATCCAGCCCCTCGGCCGCGAAAGCGATATCGATCGTCTCGCAGGCCGAACACATGGCGAACAGGAACCCGCCGCGACGGACATAATCCTTGATGACATTGCCCACCGCCAGTTTCATCTGGGATACTTTGCGGAACCCCAGTTTGCGGGCCAGGGCCTCGTTTATCTCCACCTGTTGGCGATACCATAACTGGTTGCCGAAGGAGGCATGAAACTTGCCGTACTGCCCGGTGAAATCCTCGTGATGCAAATGCAACCAGTCGTAATTTTCCATCGCCCCGGAGATCACCTCTTCATCCCAGATTAAATCGTACGGAATATCGGCGTAGGTCAGGGCCAGGCGGACAGCATCGTCCCACGGCTCCAGATTTTCCGGCTGATAGACCGCGATAGCCGGGGCCTTTTCCAGCACCACCCGCTCCATATTTTCGACTTCGATGGTGCGGTAAATATCGGCCAGGTCGGCAGAACTTACCTGCTCCGTGGTCACCCCCATGATAAGACATTGCTGGTCGATATCGGGGTTGTTGTCGAAAACGAACGAGCCGCCCCGATAATTCAGCAACCACTCCACGGTTTTGCCGGTCTGAAGGACCTTGTAGGCGATTCCATAGGCCTTAAGATGATTGGCCTGGGTGTTGTCCATGGGGATAAGGGTCGCCTGCCCGGAGGCATTGCCGCCGGCCAGTAATAATAATATGAATATTCCTGTAATTAGATTTTTCATATGCATAATTCTTTTAACAATTTTGTATGTCGTTCGTTTGGAGATATTTTACGATGGGAGATTTACTTTTCTCCGGACTTCTTCATCTTTCGTCGATACTCGCGGTATTTTTCCAGATATTCCTTAATTTTGGCCTCGCGTCCGGCCCCTTTGGGCTGGTAATAAACGGTCCCGGCCAGTTCCTCGGGGAAATGCTCCTGGTCGGTCAGGGCGTCTTCGAACTCGTGAGCGTACTTGTATCCCTTGCCGTATTCGAGCGCTTTCATGAGCGAGGTCGGGGCGTTACGAATGTGAAGCGGCACCGGGAGCGAGCCTTTTTCCGACACATCCTTCATGGCCTTTTCATAAGCCATATAAGCGGCGTTGGACTTGGGGGCACAGGCCAGATAAATAACTGTTTCCGCCAGAGCCAATTCCCCTTCGGGGGAGCCGAGAAAATGATAGGTGTCGCGTGCGGCCAGGGCCAGTGTCAGAGCCGAAAGATCCGCCAGGCCGATATCCTCGATCGCCATCCGGATAAGTCTTCGCGCGATATACAGGCGGTCTTCGCCCGATTCCAGCATCCGGGCCAGCCAGTACAGGGAGGCATCCGGGTCGCCGCCGCGAACGGATTTGTGCAAGGCCGAAATAATATTGTAATGTTCTTCGCCGGATTTGTCGTACAGAAGCGCACCCTTCTGGTGAATCTCCTGTGCCTTGGCCGCCGTGATAACGCCGTCCGAGCCGACATCACTGGCGCAGGTTTCCAGAAGATTCAAGGCCCGGCGGGCATCGCCGTCAGCGGAGATCGCCATAAATTCGGCGGCATCTGGTTCCAGACTAATACTCATATCCCCCAAACCGCGCTCTTTGTCGACCGCCGCTTGTTCCACAATTTTCTTAAGGTCTGATTCGGTGAGCCTCTCCAAGACATAGACTTTGACCCGCGATAATAGGGCCGAGATGACCTCGAACGAGGGATTCTCCGTGGTGGCCCCCAATAAAATAATATCGCCTTTTTCGACATAGGGTAGGAACGCATCCTGCTGGGCTTTGTTGAAGCGGTGGATTTCATCGATAAAGATATAGGTCTTGCGGCCGGACAGGTTTTTGTAATTTCTCGCCTTGCTGATGACCTCTTTGATTTCACTGATTTTTGAAGTCACCGCCGAAAAGGGCAAAAATTGCCCCTGGGTGGAACGGGCGATAAGTTCGGCCAGGGTGGTTTTGCCCGAGCCGGGCGGCCCCCAGAAAATAGACGACCCGACCCGGTCTTCCTCGATGGCCCGGCGGAACGGCGTTCCCGGCCCGACCAGTTTTTCCTGGCCGATAAACTGGTCGAAATTTTGCGGGCGCATCCGGTCGGCCAGAGGGGAGTCGGCGGTTTTTTCGTTTCGCGGCCGGTCGTTTTTATCGAATAGTTCCATGGCGCTTCCAATTAAGGAGTATTAATATAATTAATAAGGAGGGGAAATGAGTGTCATTTTTTAAGGCGAGAAATACCGGATTCGGCAGGCCGGATATTCCTGTCCGGCCTATATAATGGCCGACAGGAATGTCGGCCCCACCGGCGTAAAGATGCCTTGGCATAAAGGGTTCTGTCAGGTCCTGAATCACGCTCTGCGGGATTTGTGACCTGACAGCAAGTTAGACTCTCGCGATATTTTATTTGCCGTCAGTTCACACCACGCCAGCGGCGCGGCAGGAACTGACGGAACACCAATGTCGGCCCTGTCGGCGTAATTAAGTAACATCTCCAATAAAATCAGGCCGGCTGTTTGGGCCGGCCTGACACAGGAGAGATAAAAAAACAAAAAGAAGGGTCGTTTGCCTTAATGGCTCTATATCAAATAACTCCCATTATTCCGATTATATCTCCACATCCCCTTTAACCCGCCCGTCAACGTTGGTAATCCGCACCCCGCCGGAACCATCGGAGACAATCTCCACATCCTGATTAACGCCGTTGATGCGGATATCCCCGGAGCCGTCATCGACCCGGACATTGCCGGTCACCTGACGGATACTCATATCGCCCGAACCGTCGTCGATTTCCACCTCGCCGTCGATATCGACCAGTTCGGCATCCCCGGAGCCGTCGTCGATATAAACGCCGCCCCGGACCGTCGTGATATTAATCGAGCCGGAACCGTCTTCCAGTTCGATATTACCGGTGATATTTTCGATTTCAATTTCACCGGAGCCGTCCTCGATGACCAGATCGCCACTAATATCCATGAGCGTGATTTCGCCGGAGCCGTCGTCGATTTTGATTCGGGCGGCCATATCTTGAATAGAGATATACCCGGAGCCGTCGTCGATATTAAGCATCAAGTTCCTGGGCATCTTGATGGTCAGATTGATCTGGGACGATTGATTACCAAAGAAATTGAAATGGAATCCTTTTTCCTCGAAAAAGGCGTTCAGGCGCGCTTCCGTGCCCTTTTTAGCCAGGTCCAGTTTCATGTATCGTTCGATATATTCCACGGCTTCGTCGTCATCGAATCCCTCCATGACAATTTCCGCGAAAACTTCGATTTGAGTCAGGTTGTCCATCCCCCGAATTTCCAGAAAACCGGCGCCGGCATCGATTTCCAATTCGCGGATATCGACAGCCTCGAGATTAAGATTTTTGGTTTCGATATAATCGGCCCGGGAACCGACGGCCAAGAGTAACATTCCCGCCAGAAAGAGCAGGCTCTTTTTCATGACAACTCCTTTTTATGGCGATTCGATATATTAGACGGGGGGAAGATAAAAAATGTTTCAGGCCTGACAGGAATCCGGCGGAGGATTATATCAATGCCGGCGGTTTATTCCACCAGGCGGCGGATTATTTCATCGGCCAGGGGAAGCCCGGTCTCGGTCAGGCGAATATGTTCGCCTTCGGGGTCGATAAAACCCATCTCAATCATGCGGCGATAAATTTCCTGATTGACCGTTTCCTCGACCTGGCGACCGTAAATCTTTCGGAAACTGCGACGGTCGATGCCGCGAAGCGTTCGCAGACCGAGCATGATCGTCTCGGCCATCCGGGCCTGGCTGTCGCGGGTATCGAATTGGACCGGCCGTTGTCCCTGGCGGACGGCCTTAATATATTTTTCCAAATTTGACAGGTTGAAGAACCTTTGACCGCCGATATAACTATGCGCCGAGGGCCCCAGCCCCAGATATTCGCCCCCTTCCCAATAACGCAGATTATGGCGGCATTCGAAACCGGGGCGGGCAAAAGAGGAGACTTCGTAACGGGTATATCCCCGCAATTTTAAATCTTCGGCGATAGCCCGGTACATGGCGGCGCAGAGGTCGGACTCCGGCAATTTAATTTTTCCGGCCGAAATTTGTTCGTCCAGCCGTGTCCCTTTCTCCACAGTTAATTGATAATAGGAGATATGCGGTGGAGCCAGTTCGGCCAATTGCGCGAGTTCCCGCGACAACACCTGCCCCGTTTGACCGGGGAGTCCGAATATCATATCCACCCCGAAATTGGCAAACCCCAGGGCGCGGGTCAGATAAACGGCCCGGTAGGTATCGTGAAGATTGTGTTTTCTTCCTAACCTTTTCAAAGCCTTCGGCTCAAAACTCTGAATCCCGAAAACGGGCCGATTGACCCCCAGGGTTTGAAAGGCGGCCAGCCGGTCGACATCAATCGATTCCGGATTAATCTCCAGAGAAAATTCCAGGTTCGATTCCAGGCTGAAATATTTTTTTATCGTGGAGACAAGTTTCTCCAAATCGGAGGGGTCCAGCAGCGAAGGTGTCCCGCCGCCAATATAGATGCTTTCGACCCGGCCGCTGCCGCGCTCGAGGCCACCGCCGACCAGGGCGATTTCATCGGCGAGAACCCGGATATATTCCGCGGCCTTAACCGGAGAGTGCGATGTCTTATAAAAATCGCAGTAATAGCACAGGTTGGTGCAAAAAGGAAAGTGGATATATAAGGAAAGCGACATGGAGTCTAAAGCGCGGTGAAAAGCCTCTCCCAGCGGGTTTGAGAGGGGAAATTGGTCAAAAAGTAATAGAGAAAGACGAACGGTGAGTGTATATACGGGGCGCTCCAATGGGGGACATCCTGGTCAGGGATCCATGACCAGTAAACGAATATGGCCTTGCCTTTTATATTAGCTTCCGGAAGCATTCCCCAGAAACGGCTGTCCTGGCTGATATCGCGATTGTCGCCCATAACGAAATACTGCCCTTCGGGGACTTCGACCGGCCCGAAATTATCTCGCGTCGATAACTGCGCCGGCAAAACCTTGGGATCGCTGTTTTTCACGTTCGGCTGCATCTCCGCTAATTGGTTATCAATATAAACAACCTTATCGACAACTTCAACCGTTTGTCCCGGAATGGCAATAATCCTTTTGATATAATCTTTGGTCGGGTTTAAGGGATATTTGAAAACGACGACATCGCCGGGCTGGGGTTTCTCGAACGAATAGGCCATCTGATTGACGAAGATATAATCACCCTCCATCAGGGTTTCTTCCATGGAATTGGAATCGACGCGATAGGCGGAGACGATAAATACCCGCAGGAGAATCGCGGCCAGAAGAGAAAGCCCGATTACCTCGATATATTCCCGCCAGAGCGGTTTCTGCGGTTTGGCCTTATACGAGGAACTCCGTTTGGGAGTCGTTTCGAGACCGTCGATCTCCTGGTATTCCTGGGTAATAAAATCGTGATCCATATGTTTTAGTTTATCGGAAATACCTTTAAATCCTTTACCTGATGCGATTAAAGGCAAATTTCCCGTATTTGATTAATACAATAATATTGCCCGAAGGTGTACATTATTATATTCATATAACAAACCAATTAACCAGAGGTGCCTATGAAAGAATTTATTAAAACCGATAATGCCCCGGCGGCCGTCGGACCATATTCCCAGGGAATAAAGACTTCGTGCGGAACCATGATCTTTTGCTCCGGTCAAATTCCTCTCGATCCCAAAAGCGGCAAAATAATCGGCGCCACCTCGGCCGAACAATTCGAACAATGCCTTAAGAATCTTCAGGCTGTCCTGAAAGCCGGGGGAGCCGAACTTAAAAATGTGGTAAAAACCACCGTCTTCCTGACCAATATGGGGGATTTTGCCGCCATAAATGAAGTTTACGCCCGTTATTTTACCCTGGAATTGCCGGCCCGCTCGGCGGTCGAGGTATCCCGGCTTCCCAAAGATGTCAAGATCGAGATTGAGGCCATAGCGATGCTGTAAGCCCTTTTATTTTATGACATTATACCGGCCTAATCGCTTCTATCCCTATCGAAGCTGCAATTGGTGCCTGGCCGGTTATATATAATGTTTATTTGATATTATTATTGATGATCCCGAAGGGCAAACTTCTTGGGGGATTTATTTGTGCCTGAAATTAAGGCGGACAAATGCATCTTACCGCTTTTTCCTTCAAAAATCCTTGACAAGTCGAAAAAATTCCATTCATTAGGCTAATTAATTTGTGATTATTATCACAAAGTTATATGGCGCTAAAGGGAGTATGACGTGGCCGAATATCTGGCGGTGCTGATTTTCATGGCGGTCGGGATCGGCCTGATTTTATTTACTTTCTTTTTTGCCCGCCTGATTCGCCCCCATAATCCTTACCCGGCCAAGGTCCAAAATTACGAATGTGCCGAAAAACCGGTGGGTGATTCCTGGATTAGATTTAATAACCGCTTCTATATCTTCGCCCTGATGTTCGTGGTGTTCGACGTGGAGGCGATTTTCCTCTTTCCCTGGGCGGTGGCGTTCGGCCAACTGGGGTTGTTTGCCCTGGTGGAAATGATTATTTTCATCCTGATTCTTCTTTTCGGCCTTTATTACGCCTGGAAAAAAGGAGTCCTTAAATGGGTCTGATAAAAAAGGTCCCGGCCTATATAGAGAAATTCCCCGGCGGGGGGATTGTCACGACCTCTTTGAATTATGTGTTCAGCCAGTCGCAGGCCAGTTCCCTCTGGTATCTTTTATTCGGGACCGCCTGCTGCGCCATCGAACTTATGGCGGCGGGGGCGTCGCGCTATGATTTCGACCGACTGGGGATGATTTTCCGGGCCTCGCCGCGCCAGGCGGATTTAATAATCGCGGCCGGAACCATCACCAAAAAAATGGCCCCGCGCCTGAGACTTCTGTACGACCAGATGGCCCAGCCGCGCTACGTTATCGCCATGGGCGGCTGTACCGTCAAGGGTGGGCCCTTCTATTACGATTCTTATGCCGTGGAAAAGGGGATCGACCATATTGTTCCGGTCGATGTTTACATTCCCGGCTGTCCGCCCCGTCCGGAATCGCTTTATGAGGGTTGCCTGAAACTTCAGCAAAAGGTCAAAGGCCTGAAAATCCAGGATTGGAGTTGACATCTTTGTCACGGAACGACCGACCATGAATCGCGACCAGTTGATAGAATATATATCGGGCAAATTCGGCGACAAAATCGAGCCTCTTAAAACCGGGCCGGTGGAGCCGGTCTTTCTGCTTAAAGATAATTCTTTTCTCCCGGAATTTTGCCGCACCATCAAAAGTGATCTCACTCTTCAGATGGATTATCTGTGCAATCTGGCCGCCGTCGATACCGGCGAGAAATTCGAGATCGTTTATAATGTCGCTTCGGTCGAGAAAAATATCCGTTTTGATTTTAAATTGACCATGCCGTTCGAAGGGGCCGAGGTCGATTCCGTTCAGGACATCTGGCCCGCGGCCAACTGGTATGAGCGGGAAATGTGGGAACTGTACGGCATCAATATAAAGAATCATGCCAATCTCACCCGCTTTTTATTGCCCGACGACTGGAACCAGGGGAACCCCATGCGCAAGAACTGGGATGCCCCCGATTTTATACGGATGCCGGAGTTGTAGGCCATGTCAACCCAGGGACTTCGCACCGAAGAATTCACGGTCAATATGGGGCCGCATCACCCCTCCACGCACGGGGTATGCCGTTTCGTTTTGACCATGGACGGCGAAGTGATTATCAAGGCCGAACCGGTTATCGGATATTTACACCGCGCCCTGGAAAAAATTTGCGAAAACCGCACCTGGCCGCAATGTATCCCGGTCATGGACCGTTTCGAGTATTGCACCGGGATGTCCACCAATATGGTCTTCGCCCTGGCCGTGGAAAAACTGGCCGCGGTGGAAATTCCCGAGCGGGCCCAGTACCTGCGCGTCATCATGCTGGAACTGAACCGTATCGCCAGCCACCTTATATGGTACGGAACCACCGCTCTTGATTTGGGCGCCATCACCCCGTTTTTGTATGCTTTCCGTGAGCGGGAAGATATTCTCGATTTATTCGAAATGACCTGCGGCCAGCGCCTGACTTACAATTATATCCGCATCGGCGGCGTGGCCAAAGATATTCCGCCGGAATTCGTTCCCAAGTGCAAAAAATTCCTGGCCGAATTCGACCAGAGAGTCGATGACTACGAAGGGCTCCTGACGGAAAATCCCATATTTATCGCCCGCAATAAAAATGTCGGGGTGTTATCCAAAGAGATGGCCGTGGCCTACGCTGTCTCGGGTCCTTCGCTTCGCGCTTCCGGTGTGCGCCACGATTTGCGCCGCGACGACCCCTACGGCATCTATGACCGCTTTCAGTTCAATATCCCTGTTTTCCATAACGGGGATTGCTATGATCGATATAAAGTCCGCATGCAGGAAATGCGTGAATCGGCCAAAATTGTCCGGCAGGCTCTGGAGCAGATGCCGGAAGGGGATATCACAGCCCGGATTTCGGCGGCTTTCAAGGCCAAGGCCGGTGAAGTCTATAGCCGGATAGAAAATTCCCGGGGCGAGATGGGGGTTTATATCCAGGCCGACGGCAAATCCAAGAAGCCGATGCGGGTTCGCATGCGGGGCGGCTCTTATAACCAGTTACAGGTTATGCCGGAAATAGTCAAGGGGCATAAGATCGCCGATGTCGTGGCGATCATGGCCTCGCTGGATATCATTATGCCGGAGGTAGACCGCTAAATGGAATTAGCCGGCGTTTTTAAATATCTCTACGAACAGCTGGCCGCGACCGGTCTGCCGCAGGTTTGGGTCGATATTATCGCCCTGGCGGTACTGGCGGTTGTCATTTTCGGATTTCTGGCCCTGGTGGTACTGTTCCTGGTCTGGGTGGAAAGAAAAGTCTCGGCCCACATCCAGCAACGGCTGGGCCCCATGCGGACCGGCTGGCACGGCTGGCTTCAGACCATCGTCGATGCCATCAAAATGCTTCAAAAGGAAGATATCACGCCGGTTACGGCGGACCGCCCGGTTTTTTACTGGGCGCCGATCATTGCCTTCGTGGCGGCTTTTCTGGTCTATATCGTCATGCCTTTTGGCGACGGCCTGATCGTCTCCGACCTGAATATCGGAATACTCTTTATCCTGGCCATCACCACTTTCACGGTGATTTCGCTTCTCATGGCGGGCTGGGGATCGAATAATAAATATGCCCTTCTGGGCGGGATGCGTTCGGCGGCCCAGGTGGTCAGTTACGAAGTCCCCATGGTGATTTCGGTTCTGCCGGTAATTCTTTTTGTCGGTTCGCTGTCGATGGTGGATATCGTTCAATCACAGGCGCAGATTTACCAATGGTATGTTTTCCGCCTGCCGTTCGGGCCGATCGCTTTTCTGATGTATCTCATTTCGGCCACGGCGGAAATCAACCGCACCCCGTTCGACCTTCCCGAAGCCGAACAGGAACTGGTGGCCGGGTTTTTCGTGGAGTATTCGGGCATGAAATTCGCCATGTTTTACCTGGCGGAATTTATCAATATGTTTACCGTCTCGGCCATCGGGGCGACTCTCTTCCTGGGCGGCTGGCAGGGGCCGCTGTTGCCCTCGTGGATGTGGTTTTTAATAAAAACTTTCGGATTGGTTTTGGTTTTCATGTGGTTCCGCTGGACTTATCCACGGGTCCGCGTGGACCAATTGATGGAATTTTCCTGGAAATTCCTGATGCCGGTAGGATTCGCCAATCTGATCCTGGCCGGTTGGATGAAATATTCCGGGTGGTTTAACTGGTGAAAAAGTTGGTTGACGCCATAAAGAACCTGTTGATCGGGCTGGGAATTACCGCCAAACATTTCCCCCGCAAGCATATCACGCTGCAATATCCCGACGAACGCTGGTCCATGCCGGAACGCTCCCGGGGGGTGGTGGTACTTCTTTCGGATAAGGAAACCGGGGAACTCAACTGCACTGCCTGTCTTCTGTGCATGCGCAGTTGTCCCACCGCGGCCATTCGAATCGAATTCGAGAAAGACGAAAAAGGGAAACGCTCGCTGAAGCAGTTTCATGTCGATAATACCCTTTGCTGTTACTGCGGTTTATGCGAGGAGGCCTGTAATTTTGACGCCATCAAATTGGCCCCCAAATATGAGTTTGCCACCTTTAATAAAGAAGATCTCGTCTGGGATGTGAAGAAACTGCAGGAAATGGGCCGCGACGTCCCCTATGTGGTGACGCGCAAGAAGAAAGGCGCCAAGGAAGAGGGCGAGGGTGAAGGGGATGGGGAAAAGCCGGCCCGTCCGCGTCCAGCCG
>JBGSHP010000007.1:0-361658 GCA_041752195.1 Candidatus Zixiibacteriota bacterium
AAACTGACAAGGAGGCAATGACGTCCTATCGCTTCCCGGGGTGACATCCAGGAATTCCACATTAGGCTGTTACCCTCGACCAAGTTCTCGCCGGCAACTTCAGGTAACTCATCACCACCGTCGGGATCATAGAAATTCGCTTCACTGGCCAGCCAATACTCATCCAAACCAATGATGATCGGTTCCGAATCGGTATCATACTCAAGCCGTGTCTCGATTTCCTCAATTCTATTGCCATAGGTTTTCCAGGCAATTGGAAACTTTATACCGCTATTCTTGGTTACGCCCGGCATACCGATTATTAAATATCCAAATCCTGCCGTGAAAAGTACGAGTAGAACGGATGCCGAGACAAACCATCGTCTGGTCAGCGACCCTCTTTTGTCTTGATCACCCCAGATGCCTATTCCCGAAATCCTGGCCGTAATCAGTGGCAGAATTGCCAACCATACCGGACCAGTCCAGTTCAATTTCGGTTGGCCCTGAATGCTGTGAATTATGAATATAATCAACGGTACCAATGTAAAAATGACAAGAAACAAGTATTTACGATATCGCAGCAAATCCAACTCGCGGATCATCACCCTGTTATTCCTCAGATCCAGAAAAACTCTTATCGCTTCGTAAAGGCCGAGCGGGGTAATTAGTATAAGAATACTTCCAATAAGAATATGAAGATTGAAGTTTATCCCCCCCGACCATCGACGCGGTCCCTGAAAAGTAAAAGACGCCCATTGATGTTGGGAATTCCAATATACAACCGGGAGGAACAGAACGAGGCCAAGAGATAAAGCGAGATACGGATGCGGTTTCTTGAACCACTGGCGAGCGTCTTTATCGGCAAGCATGTAAACGACCGCGGCCGGCACAATCAAACCCATCGTATACTTTGAAAGCAATCCGAAACCCAGGAACATGCCTGCACCATACCATGCGAGAGGATTTTTATTGAACATCACCTTAGACAGAAAGAATAACGCACCAGCCCAACAGACATAGAACGGTGCATCAGGCGTCATTAAAAACCCGACGGACATGTATATCGGCAATATGGCCAGGAGAAGGATGACCGTCTTCGCGATCCTTTTTCCGACCATATCCTCTGTCAAACGAAACATAAAATAAGCCAACACAAACCACCCCAGAAACGCCGGCAACCGGACCGCGAATTCGCTTCTGCCAAGAACCATTTCCGTCAGATAATTAAGCCAGGCTACCATGGGCGGATGATCAAGATATCCTATATCAAGATGCTGTGCATAATTCCAATAGTAAGCCTCTTCAGGAAGGAGCTCCAGGAGGCCAATAAATACGAACCTGATCAATACCCCCAGTCCAATAATAACCCAAAGCTTGTCGGGAGCGAAACGGCCCAAAAGGTTGACTCTCAATGTAAAATCCTATTGTGGGTTGCCCACTCGCAGGGTGGGTAATTGTAGATTTGGCGATAAACGGGGTTTAATAGCCAAATCCTCGAATTACAAGTCTATAAGATTGTTTCCATGAAAACCAGATATAAAACAATTCTTATATTCTATATCAATTTACGCATCAACAATCATTTTCATCGGCTTCAAAATATCATTAACCGGTTGAATATTGATTCGCTGGTCCCCATGTAGTCCGGTAGCCCACCCGTAGGGTGGGTAATCAAAGATTTAGCCGTAAATCTTGCCGCGAACACCAAATATGCAACATCTCTTCAAAAAACGCTCAATTATTTAATAACCAATCCAAATCCGGATCGATATGGTAATGATGGTCAGATTAAAAACCATAATAACAGCCCAATCAAAGTCAACCACCCTACGGGTGGGCTACCGGATGAACATACTAATTCCCGGGTTAATAATATATCACAAATAGACTTCCTCCCAAAATCATATTGACAATTACCCCATTCTGGGTTTCTTTTACTTTTCTATGTAGGAACCGTGGGTTTTTTGACATGATGTCATTAAAGGAGTTGTATAAATGGGGATGACTTTAGCCGAGAAAATCATTGCGGCGCACCTCGTTTCCGGCGAGATGAAACCCGGCGCCGATATTGCCCTCAAAATCGACCAGACTTTGACCCAGGATGCCACCGGCACGATGGCCTACCTGCAGTTTGAAGCCCTTGGCCTGCAAAAAGTTAAGACGGAGTTGTCGGTCTCGTACGTAGACCACAACATGCTTCAGGCGTCGTTCGAAAACGCCGACGACCACCAGTATCTTCAGACGGTGGCGGCCAAATACGGGATTTTTTTCTCGCGGCCGGGTAACGGTATCTGCCACCAGGTGCATCTGGAACGGTTCGGGGTTCCCGGCAAGACGCTGTTGGGTTCCGATTCGCACACGCCGACCGGCGGGGGAATCGGGATGATCGCCATGGGCGCGGGGGGACTGGACGTGGCGGTGGCCATGGGCGGGGGACCGTTCTGGCTGAAAATGCCGGAGATTGTCAATGTCCATCTCAAGGGAAAACTGAAAGCGTTCGTTTCGGCGAAAGATATCATTCTCGAAGTTCTCCGGCAGTTGACGGTCAAGGGCGGGGTGGGGAAAATAATCGAATATTCCGGCTCCGGGGTGGAAAGTTTGACGGTCCCGCAAAGGGCGACAATCACCAATATGGGAGCGGAACTGGGCGCGACCTGCTCGATATTTCCTTCGGATAAGAACACGAAGGAATTTCTCAAGTGGCAGAAACGAGGGAATGTCTATCAGAAACTCGAGGCCGACAAGGATGCCAAGTACGCCCATGTCATTGAGATAAATTTGGGCAAACTGGAACCGATGGTGGCCCAGCCGCATTCGCCGGACAGCGTGATTGAGGTGAAGAAACTCAAAGGAATAAAAGTCGACCAGGTTTGTATCGGGAGTTGCACGAATTCCTCGGTATCCGACCTGATGATCACGGCCAAAATGCTTAAAGGGAAAAAGGTTTATCCCGATGTCTCCATGACGATTTCGCCGGGATCCAAGCAGGTTTTGGAGGAGATCGCCCGCAATGGGGCGCTGGCGGATATTATCGCTTCGGGGGCGCGGATAATCGAGGCGGGTTGCGGGCCGTGTATCGGGATGGGCCAGGCGCCCAATTCGGGAGCGGTTTCGGTGCGGTCGTTCAACCGGAATTTTCCGGGGCGGTCGGGCACCAAGGACGCCAATGTCTATCTGGCCAGCCCGGAAGTTTGTGTGGCGGCGGCCTTAACCGGGGAGATTACCGATCCGCGCAAGGTGGGGAAATTCCCGAAAATTACGCTTCCCAAGAGCATAAAAATCGATGATTCCGGCGTCATACCGCCGGCGAAGAATCCCTCGAAAGTGGAAATCAAGCGCGGTCCGAATATCGCCCCGTTGCCGGTGAATATTGCGTTGCCGGATAATCTATCCGGCGAAGTCCTGCTCAAAGTGGGGGATAATATCACGACCGATCATATCATGCCGGCGGGGGCGAAAGTGCTGCCGCTAAGGTCGAATATCCCCAAGATTTCGGAATTCGTGTACTATCAGGTGGATCCGGATTTCGCCAAGAGGGCCAAAGAAAAAGGCGGCGGGTTCATAATCGGCGGGGAGAATTACGGGCAGGGGTCTTCGCGGGAGCATGCCGCCCTGGCGCCGATGTACCTGGGGATAAAACTGGTTCTGGTGAAGGCCTTCGCCAGGATTCATCTGGCCAACCTCATCAATTTCGGGATTTTGCCGGCGACATTCGAGAATCCTTCGGATTACGAAGATATCGCGCAGGGGGATTTGCTGGAAGTGGCCTCGGTGCGGGAGGCGGTCAGGAACAGCGACTACCTGGAAATCGAGAATAAAGCGAAGGGTAAGAAGTACAGTGTCAAAATAAATTTAAGCCCTCGTCAGCGGGAAATAATTCTGGCCGGAGGACTTCTGAACTACACCAAGGCGGGAGGGAAGTGATATGAGCGGCGCGGTTGAAGGCGAAAAATTGAAACAGACGCCGTTTCATCGGCATCATCTCGAGGCCGGGGCTAAAATGGTGCCGTTCGCGGGGTACGAGATGCCGATCCAGTACAGCGGGATCACGGCCGAGCATCTGGCGGTGCGCCAAAAGGTGGGGCTTTTCGATTTATCCCACATGGGGGAATTCGACGTTTCCGGGTCGGGGGCGCTGGATTTTCTTCAGAAGATGACGACCAACGATGTTTCGCAGTTGAAAGTGGGGCAGATACAGTACAATTGCATGTGTTATGACGACGGCGGGATCGTGGATGATCTTCTGGTTTACCGCCTGCCCGATAAGTACATGCTGGTGGTGAATGCCTCGAACCTGAAAAAGGATTTCGACTGGCTGAAAAGCCATATCAAAGGCGATGTCCGGCTGGAGGACAGGTCGGATTATTACGGACTCCTGGCGGTGCAGGGGCCGAGGGCCCAGAAGGTGATGGAGAAGATATCGTCGTTCGATTTCGAGGCGATGCCTTATTACCATGTGGCCACGGCGACATTCGGCAGGCATAAGGTTTTATTTTCGCGCACCGGCTACACGGGGGAGGACGGGTTCGAGATGTATATCCCGGCCGATATCGCCGACGACATGTGGAACATGACGGTCCGGGCGGGGAAGGATTTCGACATGACCTTTATCGGTCTGGGGGCGCGGGATTCGCTTCGGCTGGAAATGAAGATGGCGCTGTACGGCAACGATATCGATAAGACCACGACGCCCATCGAAGCCGGGCTGGCCTGGATCGTCAAATTCGAGAAGGGTGATTTCGTGGCGCGTTCGGTATTGGAAAAGCAGAAGAGCGAGAAGCCCAAAAGGCGGCTGATATGTCTGGAACTGGAGGGGAAGGCCTTTCCTCGGCACGGGTATGAGTTGGTGCACGATGGGAAGACGGTGGGGCAGGTGACCTCGGGGACATTTTCGCCGTCGTTGAATAAACCGATTGCCATGGGATATCTTCCTCTGGAATTGACGAACCTGGGCAGCCGGGTGGAAGTGAAAATTCGGGATAAGAATATCCCGGCGGTAGTCGTGAAGCCGCCGTTTTACAAGGAAGGGACACATCGTTGATGCGCACCGATTTGTTTTTGGTACCGGGGCCGGTAGAGAAGAAGGTTCTTTCGGGCAAGACGGTGGTCATAATCGATGTCCTGCGGGCTTCGACGACGGTTTGCCAGGCGTTGGCCTCTGGCGCCAGGGCTATAATTCCCTTTGACGAGCCGGGCGAAGCGGCCGAGATGCGGGCTCGTTTGGGGCCCAAAGATGCCTTATTGGCCGGGGAAAGGGACGGGGTTAAGATAGAAAATTTCGATTTGGGAAATTCACCCCGGGAATACACGGCCGAGGTGGTGGGCGGGAAGACAATCGTCCTGACGACATCCAACGGAACCCGGGCCTACAATAAGGCGGCGGGTTCGAGTCTGGTTTTGACCGGGGGGCTGGTTAATATTTCCCGGGTGGCCGAGCGGGTGGCCAAAAGCGAGGGCGACCTGGCGGTATTATGCGCCGGATCGGGCGGGCAGTTTTCCATCGAGGATTCCATTTGCGGCGGAATGCTGATCGATAAGTTATTTCTGGAACACAAAATTCAGATGGAACTGAACGATGCCGCCTCCCTGGCGTTATTATTGTATCGGTCCAACAAGAAGGCCATAAGGGAGACTATTGCCCAGGGGGAACACGGGCGGTTTTTGAATCGGATTGGTTTTGGCGAGGATGTCACGCTGGCGGCCGAAGTCGATTCCATTCCGGTCCTGCCGGTGCTCAAAGACAGCCGGATAGTAATAGAAGAAGAGCAACCCCCTACCGCCGAATAGATAATTCTTCAGGGAGGATTAATGTCATCGCAAAGCCTCCGGCAATATTTTGCCGCCGTCGGGGTTCTCTTATTCATGGCGGGGAGCTCGCTGTGGGGCGAAGAGGGAATCCGCTTCGAGTTGATTGTCCGGCAGAAACCGGCCGGAATGGACAAGCATTTCGAAATCACCCGTGATACGGTCGAAGTGGTACAAGGGGGTAGACAATATTGTTTTCTGGTGAATTTCGGGCTGGATATCGAACTTGTCGATTTCGATACCAGTTTTGTCGAATTTACCGCGCATCTGGTGACGGTGGGGAAGACGCCTCATACGGACGCCGAGCGGTTTCGCATCGAGTACAATCTTCCGGGGCGCCTGGAAAATATCCCCGGCAAAAACGGCTCTTATTATCAACTCCTGATAAGTCCCCGGGAAAGAGTGCCGATAAATATGGCCTGTCCCATCCGGGTCGACAGCGCCGGCCAATTCGCGACGGGGCCTTCGGCGTATTTCGACATCTATTACGTGCCCGGAACCCTGGGCGATTTTCGCTGGACGGCGGTAAAGGCCTATCTGGAGGCGGAGTATCAATATTTTCGACAGTTATTTCATTTCGAGTCCCCGGGCAAATTGAAGTACTATCTGTGTCCCTGCCCCCTGGATGAAATTCGGTGGGACAAGCGGTTCGGGTATGCCATCGATCCGGGGCGGCTTCAGGTTTTCGCCCTTTATTCGCCGGAGTTTATCTCTTCCGAAGCGATCCTGACCAATATGACGCGCCTGATGCGACAGTGGGGCTATGCGCCGCCGTTTCTGGTGGAGGGTCTGGCCGGTCAGTTTGAATTTATCCCGTATGAGAGCAAAAAGCTTCTTCGGGAGAATAAATTTCCGCCGCTAAAAACACTCCTGACGACCTCCGGGTATTATAAAGCCGATGCCGAAAGCGCCGAATTGGCCGCGGCCTCGTTTGTCAAGTATCTATTGGAAACATACACGCTGGGTAAATTCCAGCAACTTTATGAATTATCGGACGATTTGACCCTACCTTTGTATTTCGAGGAAATCTATGGACAGCCGCTGGACAGCCTGGAGCAAGGGTGGCGGCAATATATCGATACGGTCGGTTTGCGGCGGACCATGTTCGAGCATTATTCGCGGCGGGCGGGAGCCCTGTACAAGATGGATAAGCAACTGGAGTACTTTGAGGCCATGACGGAGTACGATAAAACCAGAGGAGATTCCATAGCCACCGGAAACGACCTTAGCCTGGCCTATTATCATGCGGGGCGGTATTATGATGCCGAGAAGGGATATCTTAAACTGCTGGAAATCGATTCTTCGCGCGCCCTGTACTGGCAGATAATCGGCAATCTACGGCTTATAAACGGTGACTATGACCGGGCCCTGACGGCTCTGGAGAAGGCGTTCCGGAGCGATTCCGTTTTTGCCACTTCGTATTTATTGACAGCGCGGATTCGAGCTATCCGGGGCGATACTGCGGCGGCCATAAAACTGGCCGAAGAGTATTATCCCCGGGAGTCATCCACGCCCGGCAAAATAGAGTTTCTGCTTTTCCTGGGGTCGCTGTACGGGGAGCCGGGGAAAAATTACGATTCGGTCAAAGCCCGGCGGTGCAACGCCGATGCTCTGGCCTGGACCAAGGAAGTCCTGGCCAAGGCGCCGACGGACGCTTCGTATTTGTTCCGGGCCGGCCAGGCCCTGTCCGGACTGGGGGAATACGCGGAGGCGGAAAGAATGCTTCAGGGGGCGTTATACCTGGAAACCCGGGCATATCATCTGGGGTATATAACTCTGGAGTTAGGCCGGCTTTACGATGCGGTCGGCAAACGGGACCTGGCCCTGGAATATTATCAAAATTGCCTGGTTCGTCCGGCCGCGGTTTGGCATCACGAATTGTGTCGCCGTTACCTGGATGAACCGTACCGGCCCAAATGATGCTCGGTGTTTCCGGCTTGCCACACGGAATGATAATGGTAGTGATTGCCCGATGATTGATAATCACGCAGCAAGCTATGGGCCACCCGGGAGTCTGCGGCCCCGGGAAAAATGTCATAATGTTTAATTTTTTAAATTCGGCAGTATTAATTGCCGCGGCGGCGGCCCTGATACCTCTTTTGATTCACCTGTTCTCGCGCCGCAAAGTGAAGGTGGTCGAATTTTCGTCGTTGCGTCATCTCAAGGAGATGCAAAAGCGCCAGGTGCGCCGGATAAAACTTCGGCAGATAATGCTTTTGATTCTGCGGATGCTGATAATTCTGGCGGCGGTTCTGGCTTTTGCCCGCCCGGCCACACGCGGAGGCGGAGTCGGGGCCCATGCCGGGGTATCGGCGGTGGTATTGCTGGACCGTTCGGCGTCCATGCAAAAACAGGTTCGCGACGGCAGTGTATTCGATCTGGCCCGGGGGCGGGTGGAAGAAATAATAAAGTCGTTCGGGCCGTCCGATGAGATTTGTCTGTTGCCGTATGATCGGCAGGTTTATTTCCCGGCCGGGGAGAGGTTTTTTTCGGCCGAGGCGGCCCGGAATATTCTGGGGGAATTGGAGCCGGGTTATGATATCGGGCGTCCCGATGAGGCGGTCAAAAAAGGGCTGGAAATGCTGGGGCGGGCGCAAAATCTCAACAAGGAATTATATCTGGTCACGGATAAGCAGGTCGGAGAGGCGGCCATTATGCCGGATTCAATCCCGGCCGGGGTTTCGATATATTTCGTGGAACTGCCTGCGGAAGGCGAAGGTAACGCGGGGGTTGTCGGGGTCGACCTGGGCGGGCAGTTGATAGAGACGGGGGCCGAGTATGCGGTTCGGGCGGAGGTGATAAATTATGATAATCGCCTCAAGGAAGAACTTCTGGCTTCGCTATTTATCGACGATGTCCGCATCATGCAGACGGAATTCCGGCTGGGCCCGTCGGAAAAGCAGACTCTGGTATTCCACCATACCGTCAATCGGCCCGGATTTCATACGGGGCGGGTGCAGATTTCGGACGATGATTTTCCGCCCGACAATAATTACTATTTCAGTTATCGATTGCCGGAGCAGATCAATGTCCTGATAATCGACAGCGACGGCGGCGGCGAAATAGCCGCCCTGGCCTTGAACCCGACGCCGGAAGCGATTCCGTACTGGTCGGTCAAAAAGGCTGCAGCGGACAAATTGAATGTCGTTAATTTCAACGATTATGATGTCGTTATTTTAAGTGGCATCCCGGCTCTGGGCAACGCCGAGACGGGCCGCCTGGTGCGGTTTATCGACGACGGCGGCGGATTATTCCTGATCTGGGGGCCCAATTCCGACCGGGATTATTTCAATACCGCCTTCAGTAATATTCTGGGCCTGCGGGTGACCGAATCTTTGCCGGTCAATTTCAGCGGCGCCGGTTATTTTTCCCTGGAGCGATTCGATTTCAGTCATCCCATATTGCAGCCTTTTGCGGAATTCTATAAGGAAAATCTTCCCACGATGCGGTTTTTCGCGCTGCCCCGGATAGAAAAAAGCGGCGATTACCGCGAACTGATATTTTTTTCCAACGGGGTACCGGCGGTTACGGGGAGTTCTTTCGGCCTGGGCCGAGCCATCTTTATGAGCGTCCCGCTATTGCCGCGTTACACCGACCTGGCCTCGCATTCCTTTTTTGTGCCGTTTATAATCCGGACGGTGGAGTATCTGGGGAATGATCTTTCGGTGTACGAAATCAGGAATTTTGTCGGGGAGAATGTGGTCCGAAGTCTTCCGGGGAAATCCTCGAATTACGAAGTATTGGATATGGCGGCCCCGGGGGGGCGGATATACCAGATCGGCGGGGTGGAAAAGGAAGGGCGGATGATGTACGATTGCCGCCCGGTGGAGACAATCGGCCATTATCAACTTCGAGGCGGGGAGCGATTGGTGGATTTATTCCCGGTGAATCTTCCGCCTTCCGAGGGAATCCAGAATTACCGGGATAACGCCGGACTGGCGGAGGTATTGGGGCTTGAGGCGTACAAAGATATCCCCTACGGGGGCGAAGCCGCGCGGCTGGTATCCGAGGCCCGTTACGGGCGCGAATTGTGGCAGATATTCCTTTGGGCGGCGGCGGTGCTTCTGGCCGTGGAAATGATTTTCTCCCGCGAGAAAGGCGAGACCGCAGACGAATCATGACACTTTTATCAGGCGAAAAAATCTCCCGACAATTTCAGGACCAGAGGCTTTTCGAGGATTTATCCTTTTCCGTCAACGAGGGGGATCGGATCGGGATGGTCGGGCCCAACGGTATCGGCAAGACGACGCTGTTCGAGATTATCACGGGGCGGGTGTTGTGCGAGGACGGGCAGGTATTCCGGGCCAAAAATTGCCGTATCAGTTATATCGAGCAGGAATTCGCGGGCGATCCGGAGGTATCCCTGTTCGATTTCGTATGTACCTCCCGCCAGGACCTGGTGATGTTGCACCGGGAAATCGATGCCGTGGCTCATGAATTGGAGAAGGATCCGCAGGCCTCCAAAATAATCGAGAGATTGGGCGACCTGCAGCATCGCTTCGAGGTCGAAGGGGGATATGATTTCGAGGCCGAGGTAAAAATAATATTGGCGGGACTGGGCTTTCCTCCGGAACGGCACCAGGAGCGGCTGGGGAATTTTTCGGGGGGAGAACGCAACCGGGCCTCGCTGGCGAGGGTCTTGGCCGCCCCCAGCGACCTTTTGCTTCTGGATGAGCCGACCAATCACCTCGATCTCGATTCCACCATCTGGCTTGAGGAATACCTCAAGTGGTCGAGCAAGACATATATCGTGGTCTCGCACGACCGGGCTTTTTTGAATGTCGTGGTCAAAAAAATCTGGGAGATATCGGGGCGGAAAATAGTTCAATATTATGGGGATTTCGAGACATACTTGAAGGAACGGGAGGAACGGCGTCGCCTGCAGTTGCATCACTATCGCCACCAGCAGGAGGAAATCAAGAAGATCGAGGATTTCATTCGGCGGAATATGGCGGGCCAGAAGACAAAGCAGGCGCAATCGCGTCAGAAGTATTTGACGCGCATCAAGCGGATCGAACTTCCCGCGGCCGAAAAAGAAGGGCCCAGTTTTTCGGTTCAGGCGGGGCAACGCTCTTTCAGCCTGGTATTGCAGGCGGAAAATGCGGCGGTCGGCTATGACGGGGAGATTACCCTGGCGGGGATAGATTTTAAAATATACAGAGGTCAGCGGGTAGGCTTGATCGGGCCTAACGGCTCGGGGAAATCGACGCTGTTGCGGACCGTAATCGGCGAAAAGGAGCCGCTGGTGGGGGAAATTCGCCTGGGCCAGAAAGTGGACATGGCCTATTTTGACCAGGAACTGGCCGATCTGAACGAAAACAATACGGTTCTGGACGAGATATGGCAGGAGGACCCCATGGCCGAGCCGGGGAGACTTCGGTCATTCCTGGCCCGGTTCGGATTCCGCGGCGAGGATGCTTTCAAGAAGGTGGCAGTATTATCGGGCGGGGAAAAGACCAAATTGGCCCTGGCGCGGCTGTTGTTTCATCCGGCCAATTTTCTGATATTCGATGAGCCGACCAATCATCTGGATATCGATGCCCGGCAGGCGCTGGAGGAAGCGCTTCAGGCTTATACCGGAACGTACCTGGTGGTCAGTCACGACCGGTATTTTCTGGACCGGATAGCCGAGCGCATTTTTGCCATCGAGTACGGCACGGTGCGTATTTATGACGGCGGGTACAGCGCTTATCGCGCCAGAAAAGATACGCAGGCGACGGCGGCCGGGCGCGAGGTGTCACCGGGGCGGAAAAAGGAATATGTCGAATTCAAGGAGGCGTCGCGGGCCAAGAGTCGCCTGAAAAAAGAATTTCGCGGGACCCGGGATAAAATCGAGAAACTGGAAAAAGAGGCTACGGAATTGGAGAGCGAATTGTTATATCGTGTGCCCAAATCCGATTGGGGAAGACTTCTGGAAATATCCGCGGAGAAAAGTCGTATTGAAGAGGAACTGCTAAGTTTGTACGAACGGCTGGAGGAACTGGAGAAATTAAATGTCGAAGATTCTGATACTGAACGCCAGTCCGGTTAAGGGCAGTTCCACCGGGATAATGCTGGGCGAAGTAGCGCGAGGCATAAAAGAAGACCCGGCTCGAAAATGGGAGGAAGAGGTGATATATCTCAATGATTACACCTACCGCCCCTGTCAATCGTGCGGGTTCAGCCCCGAACCGGATTATTGCATTTTCCACGATGATTTATATCCGGTTTATCAGAAAGTATTGGATTGCGATATAATACTTTTCGGATCGCCCATATATTTCGATACCGTTTCATCCCAGGCCAAGTTGTTCATAGACCGCTGTAATTGTCTGCGGCCGCCCGATTTCAAGAATGAGGGCAGCAATCATTTCAAGAATATCATCGGGAAAAAGAGGTTGGGGGCGATGGTATTGGTGTGCGGCCAGAGAGAACAATGGGAATGTGCGCGGAAGGTAATAGCAGGGTGGTTCAAGTGGGTCTGGGTTGAGAATCTGGGGCAGGTGGTATTTGCCCATGATTCCTGGAAAACGGGTCCGGTCCGGGAGGATTTGTCCAAACTGGCGGAGGCCTATTCCCTGGGGCAACTCATAAGCCGCCGTCTTTCATGATCTTGCCTATCATTTGGGGATATTATCCCATACCCTGATTAACTCCCGAACATTTGACATGATATCGAGTCAGTCGAAGCCGCATGTCTATTAACTGTCCCGATTTATCTCCGAATTTATTCAATAGTATGGGGAAATCGGCATTAAAGAATCAGGATTTGAACTGCCTCATGAAGGTTCCCGCTCCCTTTGAGTTGGACCTCCCGTGGGGGGATCGCGGTTTTTCGCACCGTTTTCTGAAAGTGGTTCACGACTGGGGAATTCCCACGGAAAAGGAAATCTCCTTTCTGGCCGAATATGTTTCCGAGCGAGGGCGAAAGGTTTTGGATCTGGCCAGTGGCGGGGGACGTCATGCCCTGGGATTGGCTTCACGGGGGGCCGAAGTAACGGGGATAGAGATAGGTGCTTCGGCAGTTAAAGCCGCCCAGGAGGAGGCCGCCCGTCGCCGGGTTGCGGTCGATTTCATCAGGGGGGATATCCGGGAAATAAGTTACCGGGAGACTTTTGACCTGGCTTTCTTAATATGCAACCAATTGACTCACTTTTCTCCCTCCGACTGCCGGGTGGTATTTGAGCGGGCGGCCGCGGCCCTGAAGAAAGAAGGGGTCTTTATTATTCACCTGGATGCCTTAGGCGAAGAAGACCGCGCCAGTTATGTCGAGTGGTATATGGAAAAAGAGCCCTTTTATTTTTCTCATCCGGCGCTGGTGCATCGGGAGCAGTTTTATTTGCCGGAGACAAGGACCAAGATAATCCGGGATTTTGCCGTGGATACGGTAACGCGTCGCAATCACCTTTTCGGCGTCTCGCAGAAGTATTATACTCTGGAAGAACTGATCGGTGTGGCTTCGCCGGTGAGACTGGAACACGCGGAGTCATTCGGGGATTATGATAAAACGCCTCTGACGGAACAGTCGCCGCATAATATTCATGTTTTTCGGAAGGCGTAGATGACGGCGGGCGGATGTCCGGTTTTCATCGAATCGGTTAATTCCCACAACCCAAGAATAATTTATCACGTTTTCGGGATTTATGGAGCGCTAAATAATCCCGGGGGGCTTCCGCGGTGTCGGAAGCGACGGAATTTATAATTGGCAGGCAATAGGTTAGAGGATGCCCGAAAGGTCGGCGCCCCCCATAAGTTTCTGGACGACCGGCGATTAACTCAAAGTATGCGATTTTCGCTTGATTTTTCGTAAATAGGAGTTAAATTACCAGACTAATTTGATGGCGGGGAGACCCGAGGGAAAGAGGCTTATTATGAAAGAAAAGATTCATCCCAAGTATTTCGATACGACCATCACGTGTGCCTGCGGGAATGTGATAAAAACGCGCTCCACGAAAAAGGATATCCGGGTGGAAATCTGTTCCAACTGTCATCCCTTCTTCACGGGACGTCAGAAGTTACTGGATACGGCGGGACGTGTGGATCGGTATCGGCGCAAATACGGGCTGGACAAGAACTCCGAAAAGAAGAGTCCGGCCTGATAATTTTGACACCTGGCGGCTGCCGCGTGCGATAAACAAGCCAAAGAAGCGCAGGGACGGTGCGTATATAATCGTGAATATGCACGTCCTTGTGTTGTTTTGGGAAAGTTTATCGCGGAGATAGTTAATGCCTGATCTGGCGGTGGGTGGACAAGCGGTCATCGAAGGAGTCATGATGCGATCCGACAACCGGATCGCCACGGCCGTCCGAATTCCTTCCGGTGAAATTCTGGTAAAATCCGAAGAATATAAGTCGCTTTCGGCGCGCTATCGTTTACTGGGGCTTCCGGTTTTTCGGGGTGTCGTCACTTTTTTCGAAATGCTGATTATCGGCATTAAGACGTTGAATTTTTCCGCCGATGTGGCGGTGCGGGAGATGGAAAAAGAAAAGGCGATGGCGGAGGGAAAAGAATATATTCATGTGGAAAAGCGTTCTTCCAGCCTGGTTCTGGTGGGCACGGCCATAATTGCGGTATTGATGGGGATCGCCATCTTCTTTTTTCTTCCGCTGGCCATTTCCACGTTATTGAATGTCAACCAGGATGCCGTGGCTTTCAATCTGGTGGCCGGGGTTATCCGGGTCCTGTTATTTCTGACTTATGTCTGGGGGATTTCTCACTTCGGGGAATTCAAGAAAGTATTCCAGTATCATGGGGCGGAGCATAAGTCGATTTTCGCTTTCGAGAGCGGGGAGGAACTGACCCCGGAAAACGTGCAGCGTTACCCCCGGATGCATCCACGGTGCGGCACCAGTTATATTTTGATCGTGGCCCTGATTGCCATGCTGATTTACGCCATTTCCGATTCGGTATATTTCTTCGTCACGGGCAGCGCTCCCAATCTGTGGCAGAGATTTGCGCTTCATTTCTCGCTTCTGCCGGTTGTGGCCGGGGCGGCTTATGAACTGCTAAAACTGTCCGGTAAGACGCGCGATAACGCCGTGACGCGGGTGCTTATCCGTCCCGGTTTATGGCTGCAGCGGATAACCACCAAGGAGCCGTCGCCGGCTCAAATGGAAGTAGCCATCGTGGCGCTGGAAAGCGCCCTGGGCATAACCGAATCCAAACTTTCGGTCAAAAAGACTTGCCTTTAGCGGCCCGCCCGCTTTATTCTACCGCATCATAAAATTTTTATAATCGGGTGAAATCTATTTATGCTGGAACTTGTTGAGAAATTCGAAAAACGTTTTGAAGAGATAAATCAGGAACTGACCACTCCCAGGGTCCTGGGCGACCAGGGGCAACTGAAAAGTCTCTCACGGGAACGCCGACAGGTGGAAGAAATCGTGATCCTGGGGCGGGAATATCGTCAATGTTTAAAAGTCATTGAAGAGGCCCGGGAAATTATCGGGACCGCGGAGGATGCCGAGATGAAGGAATTGGCCCAGGAGGAGTTAGAGTCCAACCTGGCGCGGCAGACGGCCCTGGAAGAGAAACTGGGCAAACTTTTGGTTCCCCGCGATCCCCGTGATGCCCGCAACGCCATCGTGGAGATCCGGGCCGGCACGGGCGGCGATGAAGCGGCCATATTCGGTGCCGATTTATACCGGATGTATTCGCGTTTTGCCGAGGGCAAAGGGTGGAAGGTGGAGGTTTTGTCTTCCAATCCGACAGGTATCGGGGGCTTGAAAGAGATTATTTTCATGGTCAATGGCGACGGGGCTTACGGCGACCTGAAATTCGAATCGGGGGTTCATCGCGTTCAGCGGGTTCCGGTGACGGAGTCCTCGGGACGCATACACACTTCGGCGGCCACGGTGGCGGTGCTCCTGGAGGCCGAGGAAGTGGACATTCATATCGAAGAAAAAGACCTCAAGGTGGACGTCTATAGATCTTCGGGTCCGGGGGGACAATCGGTCAATACGACCGACTCGGCCGTGCGTATCACGCATATACCATCCGGCACGGTGGTAACCTGCCAGGATGAGAAGTCGCAACACAAGAATAAGGCCAAAGCGATGCAGGTATTGCGGGCTCGTCTCCTGGACCGGGCGATTGAAGAACAGAATCAGAAAATCTCACAGGAGCGGCGGGCCATGGTTTCCACCGGCGACCGCTCGGCCAAAATCCGCACGTACAATTTCCCGCAATCGCGAGTGACCGACCATCGTATCGGCCTGACGTTGCATCGCCTGGATACGGTCATCGACGGCGACCTCGATGAGATTATCGAGGCTTTAAAGCAGGCGGAGCACGAAAGGAAGATGTCTTTGGCCGGCCAAACCTGATTGATCCACAGGAGGTAAATATGCGTTTTGTCCGATATGCGGCGGCGGCAATTATTACCGTCATTTTGCTTTTGGTATCGCGAAGTCTGACCGTCACTCAACCGGTGGAAATGGATGTGACCGCCGGGGGAATACAGGTAGAACACCTAACCGTCCCCAAAATAATCGACGGCGACCCCGATTATGTGCCGGTGACGATACGGAATCCCGAAAATATACCGTTGTCAGTGGTTTTCCGGTACGGTTACTACAAAGGGAATATTCCCGATTTTTCCCATCTGGATTCGATTCCCATGGGGCCCCATGAAGATAATCCCCAGGTATATATTGCCAAGTTGCCTCCGCGCGATGTCGGGACCGTAACATTTTACTTTCTGGAAATAAGGAATCTGGCGACGGGGGAAGTGATTACGACCGTTCCGGCGGATAAAGCAAAACCGGCCAAACTGAAATTTATGGGTCATGTCCCCGATTACATCCTTTTACCTCACATATTTTTGATGTTCGTGGCGGTTTATTTCGCCGCCCTCGGTTTTTTCGATGCCGTAAGGATAGTCTTGGGAGCCCCGGCCGTAAAATCCATGGGCTGGAATTTTCTTTTGGCCCTGCTGTCGGTTTTTATCGGGGGATATCCTTTGGGCTGGGCCATGAATTATTATGCCTTCGGGACGATGTGGGAGGGGATTCCGTTCGGCTGGGATTTCACAGACAATAAGACGCAAATCGTATTATTTTATCTGGTATTTCTGGTTTTGTCCATGCCGGGGGCTTTCCGCAAAGACAATACCGACGCCAATTATTTTTCTCGTCGGGTATTGGGATGGCTGGGGATACTGGGATTTGCGCTGGTGGTATCGATTTACATAATTCCCCATTCGATTCAATTTTCGATTCCCATAACGGCATTATTTGCTTATGGTTTGACAGCACTCATAGTTGGTCTTTATCTTTTGGGATTGATAAGGAAGGGTAAATGGAGCGCACCAAATTAGTCCAGTTGATATTAAATCAGTGCCGGAAAGCGGGCGCCGGGTACGCCGATGTCCGTTGGGAGCGGCAGGAAACGGAGAGTCTGTCGGTATCGACCGGGACGGTGGAGCCGATCGAACGGAGCGCCAATTACGGAGTCGGAATTCGGGTACTTAAAAACGGCGCCTGGGGTTTTGCGGCCACCGATAATCTGACGGAAAAATCCGTCGGGGAAAAAGCGGTTCTGGCGGTGGCTTTGGCGGAGGCCTCGGCCAGGGTCATGGGGGAGCCGGTCAAACTGGCGCCGTTGAAGGTATCCAAGGGGAAATTCATTACGCCCCATGAAATCGATCCTTTCACGGTCCCTTTGGAGCAGAAGATCGCGTACTTGATGGATATCGACAGGGCCATGGCCGAATCCGGCGGCGGGAACCTGAATTCCCGGAATGTTTTCGCCGTTTTCGAAAAGGTGGATAAATATTTCGTTTCCAGCGAAGGTTCGGAGGTCGAGCAAATTTTAATCCACAGCGGGGCGGGTTTATCGCTGGGGACGGCGGTGTCGCACCGCGAGCGGTACGAACGCTCTTTTCCCACGTCTTCCGGGCAACATGAATCCAAGGGATATGAACTTCTGGAAGAATTGAAGATGAAAGAGGCGATTCCCCGGCTGGCCGAAGAAGTGGCCATGATGCAGGGGGGGCAGCCCTGTCCGCAAAAGGCGACGACCTTGTTATTGTCGGGGGACCAGGTTTCGCTTCAGATTCATGAATCTATCGGCCATGCCCTGGAACTGGACCGGGTGTTCGGGGCCGAGCGGAACTTTTCGGGAACGTCATTCGCGACCACCGATAAACTGGGCCAACTTAAGTATGCCTCGGATTTGGTTACGGTCGTCAGTGATACCACGTTGCCGCATGGGTTGGCCTCGTACGGTTACGATGACGAAGGGGTTCCGGCGCAGCGGGCGGAGTTGATAAAAGACGGCCTGCTGATCAATTATCTGTCGTCGCGGGAGACCGCCGCGCGGATCGGGAAAAATTCGACGGGGGCGATGCGGGCCAACAGCTGGAGCAATGTTCCCATAGTAAGAATAACCAATCTTAATCTTTTGCCGGGAAATAAGAGTTTCGCGCAGATTTTATCGGAGATAGACGACGGGATTTACATGGATGGGGTAAAATCGTGGTCGATCGACGACGAGCGGCGGTATTTCAAATTCGGGTGTGAAATCGGATGGCTGATAAGGGGGGGGAAACTGGCCGAGCCGATAAAAAATCCGACTTATTCCGGGTGCACCACCGAATTCTGGAATAATTGCACCGGTATTGCCGACCAGAGCGTGCACCGCATCTGGGGCACGCCTAACTGTGGCAAGGGTCAGCCGGGACAGAACGCCAAGACGGCGCAGGGGGCGGCCCCGGCCCGATTCGCTAACGTGACGATTGGGGAGTGAGTATGATAGACAAGGAAAAGGCTTTCTCCTTATTGCGACAGGCGCTGGCGGCGTCGGGGGCCGATATGACCGAGGCGGTTATCAAGCAGGAGCGGTTGACATTATCGCGTTTCGCCGAATCCCGCATCACGGACAATATCGATAAAGAAGAAACGACGCTGTATATAAGGGCGATAAGAGATAAAAAACTGGGAGTGGTTTCGACGGGAGATCTTTCACCCGAGGGAATAAAAAAAGCGGCGGCCGATTGCCAGGAAATTATTCAGTATATCCCGGCCGATGACAAACTTCCCGAATTCCCGGCCGGGGATCCGGTGGCGATGCCGGAAAATCAGGCCGCGCCGGGGACTACCAATTTCGGCCCGGAAAAACGGGCCGAGGCGATCGAGACGATCGCCCGTATCGGCCAGAAGGGAAACCTGGAGGCGTCGGGGGCTTATCGTATCGAACACCTGGCGGTGGCGGTTCAAAACAGTCGCGGCATGGAACGATATTTTACCGGCAACAATGCTCAATTATCTTTAACGCTGTCGGGCAAGGAAAAAAATTCGGGGTGGTCGCAAGCCTTTAACCGCGACGCCTCGCAGATCGATGTTTCCCGGCTGGCCCTGACGGCCTCGCAAAAGGCGATGCTTTCCCGCGAGCCGGTGACGCTTCCGGATGGCAAGTACACCGTCATCCTGGAGCCCGCGGCGGTGGGGCAGTTGCTTTTGATGCTGTCCTTCATGGGATTCGGCGGCAAGACGTTCAGCCAGAGGCGGTCGTTTATGTCGGGGAAAATCGGGGAAAAGATGGCCGGGGATAATTTCAATGTCGAGGAAAACCCCCTGGATCCGGATTTGGGGATGATGCCGTTCGATTACGAGGGTATTCCGCGCAAGCAGGTGCCGCTGATATCCAACGGGATTGCCCGCGGGGTGGTGCATGATTCTTACAGCGCCGGCCTCGTGGGGGAGAGTTCGACGGGGCATGCCCTGGAGCCGACCAATGCGTACGGGCCGTACCCCAAGGCGCTGTCCGTGGCGGCCGGGACAAGAAGCCTGGAGGAGATGATCAAATCGGTCGAGCGGGGAGTGCTAATCACGCATTTCTGGTATATCAATTTTCTCAATCCCATGCGCACACAAATTACCGGGACGACCGCCGACGGGACATTTTTAATCGAAAAGGGTGAAGTCGCCGGAGCCATAAAGAATATGCGCACCAACCAGTCGCTTCTGGAGGCGTTTTCGAGTATCGAATTGTTGAGTGCGGAAAGAATCGTTTACCCGCAGTATTCGGTTCTGATGAAAGTCCCGGCCATGAAAATAAATAATTTCGACCTGGTGGCGGAAGAAGAGGAAGACAGCAAATGTTAAGGCGCAATTTTTTGAAAACGGCTCTGACGCTGGGCAGCGGGGTCATTCTCGCGGATAAACTGTCCTGGGGGGATTCCTGGGCGAGCCAGACAAGTCTCCCGCGGCGGCCCTATCGCCCGCCCTTGAGATATACCGGCCATGCCCGGTCGGGATGTGCCACCCGCCCGGAAGTCAACAATTTGATGGTTTCGGGTTTCATGGCTCTTCCGGATTAGCGGCGGGGCGAGAATATTTTCATGGAGAAAGCCGAATTTTTGCGGCTGATGAAAGCGGCGGGGGAGAAATTACGCGCCGCGGGGATCGATTCGGCCGAGGCCGAGGTCGAAACGGTCCTGGAATATCTTCTGGATGCCGACCGCCTCAATTTGTATCTCAACGGCGAAAAACTGATAGACGATTCCCTCCTTGAAAAATTCCACGGGATTATCGAAAGAAGAACTTCGCGTTATCCCCTGCAGTACATTCTGGGGGAGATGTATTTTTACGGCCGGAGATTTGTTTTGACGCCCGAAGCCATGGTCCCGACTTACGAAACCGAAGTGCTCTGCGAACTGGCGATAAATTACATAAAAAACGAGGGTTTGAAAGCGCCGCGGGTGCTGGATGTCGGGGTCGGGTCGGGAGTAATTTCGGTGACGGTGGCCTCGGAACTGGAGGATGCGCGCGTCACGGCGGTGGATATTTCGCCGGGAGCGCTGGAAGTGGCGCGACAGAATGCCCGGTTGCATGAAGTGGATGATCGTATCGAATTTATTCAGTCGGACGGGATGGAGGGACTGGAAAAAGGCAGGGCCTTCAATTTGATTTTGTCCAACCCCCCTTATATCGCCGAGCCGGATTATGAGGGTCTGCCGCCGGAAGTGCACGCCGATCCGAAACTGGCGTTAACCTCGGGACATGATGGGATGGATATGATAAAATACTTAATCGAGAAGGCGCCGGATTTCTTGAAAGAGCGGGGACGGCTCATGTTCGAAATCGGCCATGACCAGGCCAATGCGGTCATGAGTTACAGCCAGCGGTTCGAGGTCTATCGCTCCATAAATATCATCAAAGATTTAAACGAAATTTCCCGGGTCGTCATTTTGAGTATCTGATATGGCGGAAACAAAGGCAAAACTGACAGAACGGGCTTCTCGCCTGGTGGCGATGTTGAAAAAGGCCTATCCCAGGGCGAAATGCTCGCTGGATTTCAAGACCCCGCATCAGTTGCTGGTAGCGACAATATTGTCGGCGCAATGCACCGATGAACGGGTTAATAAGGTGACGCCGGGATTGTTCGAGAAATATCGAACACCCAAAGATTTTGCCGGGGTATCGCAGGAGGAACTGGAGAACGATATCCGTTCCACGGGGTTTTTCCGCAACAAGGCCAAGGCGATTCGGGAGGCCTCGCAGAAAATTATCGATCTTCACGGGGGGAAAATGCCGGAGAATTTGGAGGAGTTGACCGGACTTCCCGGGGTGGGGCGCAAGACGGCGTCGGTGGTGCTGGGGACGGCGTTCGGGAAGGCGGAGGGGATCGTGGTTGATACCCATGTGACCCGCTTGGCTCAAAGGCTCGGTTTGACCCGAAACAGAGAACCTCTGAAGATAGAACAGGATTTGATGAAGATTATCGATAAAAGGGACTGGATAATACTTTCCCATTTATTAATCGACCACGGCCGGGCGGTTTGTCAGGCGCGTAAGCCGGATTGTCAAAATTGTGTCTTGAGCCCGCAGTGTCCGTCGTCGGGCAAAATTTAAGCAATAATAATCGAATCATTGATCCTGCCGATAAGTATAATAAGAAGAGATGGTGCTTAATCTGGTCATATTGTTTCTGGCGGCCGCGATACTGTGGCTGCTGTTATCCTCGCTGAAGTTGCGTTTCATTTTCGATGAAAAGGAGCGGTGGGTTTCGCTGGCTTATACTTTTATCCGGGTCAGGGCCGATTTTTTGAGCCGGGATATCACCCTTCAATTGTTCGGCGCGGGGGTCAAGAGATACGGCTTTGATTCGTTCCGGAAAAAGACGAAGTCTTCGGAGGAAAAGCCGAAGGTCCCGGTCAAAGAGGGCGAAAAGAAAAGGCGGCCGTGGGATATTTCGATGATTCATTCGGGGTATCTGGACCCGCTTGGGCGGCTGTTGGGGAAAATTCGCATAAAATATCTTGATATCGATATCACGGGAGGGGTTCGGGACCCCTTTTATACGGGCCAGGTTTACGCTTTTTACTGGGTTTTGGCGGGCGTGTGGCGGCCGATCATGCGGCATGTCCGGTTCCGTCCCGATTTTATGGCGGAAAAATTAAAATTCCGCGGAAAAGGTATTGTTTCAATACGGGTTGTGCATATATTTATAATGGTCATGCAATTTCTCACCATCTTTATTGGTGACAAGATAAAGAATCGATTCAAGGTCCAAAGGAAAGGAACCGTGTATGGCGGACAACAGAGTTTCTGAAATTATGAAAGACATTGTCGGTGAAATCCGCAATATTGCCAATTCGCAGACGGTCGTGGGCCAGCCGATCCAGGCCGGGGACAAGACCGTTATCCCGGTGGTCAAGGTGACGCTCGGTTTCGGGGCCGGCGGCGGGCAGGGCGAAGACCAGAGTAAATCGGGTTTCGGCGGCGGGGGCGGCGGCGGGGTCCGGGTGGAACCGGCGGCGTTCATTATTATCGATAAAGACCGGGTCTCCCTGTTGCCGGCGCGTCCGGGGAAACTGGAAACGCTGATTGAGGCGATTCCAGCCCTGATTACCAGGGTAATGGATGCCCGCGAAGGCAAAAAAGATAAACCGGCCGAGGGGTCGAATCCCGAACCGCCCAAGCCGGAAGATTCCGGGACAGAGCATCGCGGCTGGTAGGCAGGTTACAACAATAATTCGAACCGGGAAGAACCCACCCTGAAGGGTGGGGCACCGGGGTGAAGAATTTAGAGTAATATTAACCGTCAGTTCCCGACTTGCCAAACAGGCGGAGGAACTGGCGGTTTTTTTATTGGGGGGGTGCATTCAACACAAGGACAAAGAAAAAGTCCCGACCCCTGAAGGGGATCGGCCACCGGACAGTCTAAATGGAGATTATAAACAGCTGGCGGTGGCGATGACGCTGGTCATCATGGCGATTTCATCTTCATTTTCTAATATCAGATGATACCATCCGGCCATGAGTAGCAAGGGTATTTGAGGACAGGCTGCGGTGTCGGGGGTCAGACGGATCTCGCAGGATGATTTCATCAAACCATGTTTTGGGATAAATCCGACCAGAAGATTGCCTTTGGAGTCATAATATCCCTTTTCTTTCTTCTTATCTTTGGTGGCTTTCCAGACAAAGACGGTGCCATCGGTGAAGCGGAGTTCTTCCTCGCCGCGCCCGGCTTTCCTTTGGACGGCCAGGTCGGTTTCGGTGCCGTCCTGACGGACGGTGATGTACGGCTTGAAAAAGCCCATCCGTTTGAAGGAGAATTTTCCGGAAAGTACCTCTCCGGTTGTCAAGGAGCCGAAAATGCTGTGGCGATGCAGTTCGGCGTAGATATCGTCGCCCACCCGAAGTTCGTGGCGGTTGCCTTTGGCGGGATGCCAGGTCAGGGCGGTGATATTTTTGTCGAGCGGTTTCATAGTTCCTCCGTCAGCAAGGTCATTTACATAAAACTACGTTAAATTAAGGGCGCGGTTGCTGTCGGCAAGAGGGCTAACGAAAAACTAACAATGCGTAAATCGTTAATGGGCGGGGGGGCAGTTCTCCGATCAAGTCGAGGTTAGGCCAGAATATAGATTCAATTCTTGAAGAACCCACAGCAAGGGGCTTGTTGAAAAACCCTCGAGACGTCATTGCGAGGAAGGCAGACCGAAAGGTCGGCCGACGAAGCAATCTCAATGACAATGACTTGCATAAAGATGAGATTGCTTCGCTTTGCTCGCAATGACAGAATCGGTACTTTTTCAACAGGCCCAAGCGGATGGGGCACCAGGGTGTCGATTCGGGGTCGATGTGGACATCGACCCCGCACGGTATTTGTAGTCCCGACCCCTGAAGGGGATCGGCCACCGGACAAACCTATTTGGCCTATTTGGATTTTCTTTCGAATTCTTAAATTAAGTGTTTTCGTAATATTACCAACCCTTCGGGTGGGCTACTAATCTAATAATTAGGGCCAAATTTGTCCCCCTTCATAAACCACTTGTGGGTTTTGGCGGTTACATATATATTGGAAGGTTATAAAGTTACAGGAAGCGGCGGCCCCAAAATATATGTTCAGTTTTTGAACAGACCGCCGATATAACCTTCAAGGAGGATAACTTGAGCCCTCTTTTATTGTTGTTCATGGCCGACCCCAATGCCGCGTCAGGGGGAGGCACCGGTTCGTTTCTGGCGACCTGGGGGATGCTTATCCCGCTCTTTCTCATCATGTATTTTTTATTGATTCGCCCCCAGCGCAAGCGTCAGAAAGAGCACGAGAAACTGTTGACGGAACTGAAAAAAGGCGACAAGATTGTCACCAACAGCGGATTTTTCGGGACCATTTTCGCTATCAACGATGAGAAGAATATTATCGTATTGAAGATTAGCGAAGAAGTCAAAGTAGAGATATTGAAGTCTTCCATCGCGGCTAAGGTGGACTAAGGGAACGTTTTAAGGAGTTTTCGTGGCAGTGCGACCGATCGTCATATACGGCGACCCGGTGTTGCGGGAGAAGACCAAAGGGGTCGATAAAGTCGACCAGAAAACCAAAGATTTGGTGGCGGATATGATCGCCACCCTCAAAGATGCCCGCGGACTCGGCTTAGCGGCCCCCCAGGTGGGAGTGGCCAAGAGGATTTTTATTACCGATTTAACGCCTCTGGATTTGACCGAGTCGGTCCGGGTTTTTATCAACCCGGAAATCGTTGAAGCCTCGGGGAAAGTGGCTCTTGAAGAAGGATGTTTGTCCTTTCCCGGCCTGTTTCAGAATGTATCGCGGCCGGAAAAAGTTACCGTGTGCGCCCTGGGCCTTGACGGTCAACCGTTTGAGTTGACCGCCGAAGGCATGCTGGCGAGGGCGATTTTGCACGAATACGACCATCTCGAGGGAATTCTTTTTATCGATCATTTGTCGTCTATATCCCGGGCCCTGATTCAGGGGAAACTTCGCAAGATGGCCGCCGCTTCATAAATAAAAGCGCGACCTTCGTCACATCTGCCGCGAATCGAAAATCGATGAAAGTCATTTTCATGGGGACGCCGGAATTTGCCCGGCGGCCGCTGGAGTATCTTCACCATAGTGCGCGACATCAAATTCTGGCGGTAGTCACCGGTCCGGATCAGGCTTCGGGTCGCGGATTGAAGGTTTTTCCCACCCCAGTGAAGTTGTCGGCGCAAGCCCTTGGTTTGCCGGTGTTTACGCCGGTGTCACTGAAGGATGGGAAACTTGGTGACGAACTTCGGAGTATCGGCGCCGATCTTTTCGTGGTCGTGGCGTTCAAAATTCTGCCGCGTTCTCTTTATTCCATACCGCCGTTTGGGTCGATAAATCTTCACGGCTCCCTTTTACCCAAATATCGCGGGGCGGCGCCAATCAATTGGGCTTTGATAAACGGCGAAAAGGAAACCGGTTTAACGGCCTTTTTCCTGGAGCAGAAGGTGGACACCGGCCAGATAATTTATCAGGAAAAAATCGATATCGGTCCGGAAGAGACTTTCGACGAATTATACCTGCGGATGTCGGAGATGGCGGGTCAGGTTCTGGTTAAGACCCTGGATTTAATCGAATCGGGACAGGCCACGCCTATACCGCAGGACAGTACGCAGGTTTCGCCGGCCCCGAAACTAACTCCTGAAGACGCTTTAATTGACTGGGGTTTTCCGGCACGAAATGTGGTCAATTTCGTGCGCGGGATGTCTTCGGTTCCGGGCGCCTATACTATTTTTAAGGGGAAACGAATAAAAATCCTGAAAGCCCGGGAAGTGGCTTACGCAGGTCCGGCGGGAAATCGTCCGGGGACCATTATTTCAGATAAAAAACGCTTTCTGGCGGCAGTGGCCGACGGCGCCGTGGAGTTGACTTCAGTTCAGCCCGAAGGCAAAGGCCGGATAACCGGCGAAGAATTTTTAAGGGGTTATCGCCCGCAGGGCGGGGAAATACTGGGCGAGAGAAACATTCAAGGTTAAAGCATTAATGAAAAAAGAAATACTGATTAATTGTTCGGAGTACGAAACCCGGGTGGCCATTCTCGAGGATGATCGCCTGGTGGAATTGTATGTGGAACGCCCCCAGTGGGAGCGTTTGGTGGGGAATATTTACAAGGGCAAAATAAAAACGGTTCTGCCCGGCATGCAGGCGGCCTTTATCGATATCGGTTTCGAAAAAGCTGCCTTTTTGCACGGTTCGGATATCGGCAAGGAATCCGATCGCGACGACGACGATACCGAGTTTGTCGACGAAGAAGCCCCGGCCGATATCGTTCGGAAACGCCGTCGGGCCGGAATCGAGACGGTTTTGCGCGATAACCAGGATGTCCTGGTACAGGTAATAAAGGAACCGATTTCAACCAAGGGCCCCCGGGTGACGACCGAGATTTCGATTCCGGGACGATACCTGGTGCTGGTACCGGACGACGACCATATTCGGGTTTCCAAGCGGATTTCCAATTGGAGCGAGAAACGACGGCTTAAGAAATTGGTGTATCCTTTAAGGCCGGAAGGATTCGGGCTGATTCTGCGGACCGAGGCCGAAGGATGCGATGAGGATGATATTCGTTCCGATATCAAGCGTCTTCAGAAAATCTGGGTGCGTCTCAAAAAGAAATCGGAAAATATGACGCCCCCGGCCCTGATTCACAAGGAAGCCGAGATTACGACGTCGATTATCCGCGATATATTTACCGAGGATGTCACGCGGCTGTTGGTCGATAATCGGACCGAGTATCGGGCTATCATGGGTTATGTGCGGCAGGTGATGCCGCATCTCAAGGGGCGCGTGGAGTTGTACAAAGGGGCGACCCCGCTTCTGGACCTGTACAAAGTTGAGCCGGAAATCGAAAAGATGCTGGACCGCAAAGTCTGGATAAAAAAAGGTTCGTATCTGGTCATCGATCAGACGGAAGCCATGGTGACGATCGACATTAATACGGGGCGGTTTGTCGGCAAAGAGGACCAGGAGACGACGATTTTTCGGACCAACCTGGAGGCGGCGCGTGAAATCGCCCGCCAGATAAGACTTCGCGATATCGGCGGCTTGATTGTCTGTGACTTTATCGACATGTATAACCGGGAAAACCGTCGGAAATTATTCGAGGAATTCAAGAATTTCTTCCGCCACGACCGGGCCAAGCGGGCCATCAATCCGGTCAACGAGTTCGGGCTTCTGGAAATGACCCGGGAAAGAATCCGGCCGTCTTTGACGTTGAGTTTCTCGGAACCCTGCCCGCACTGTCACGGGGCGGGGCGGATACTATCGCGGGATACGGTGGCCACCAAGATAGAACGCTGGTTCAACCGGGCCCGGGTGGATGGGCGCTATAAGAAGTTTAATTTAATCATTAATCCCCTCCTGGCGGAGACGCTTTTGGGCGATGGGATCAGCCGGGTGAACAAGATAATGAAGGTTCATGGATTCAAGATAAACATGGTTCGCGACACGACCCTGCCGGTGCAGGAATTCCGGGTTCATGAGGCCACCGCCAATGACGAAATCACCGAGCAGTATAAAGCGTGAAGGCGGCGGATTTTTTATAGAGAAAAGCGGACGGGGCGGATGTGGACATCCGCCCCGCACGGTTATGGGTGTCAGGGCGGTGGATTCGACATAAAAACAAGAACGGCGGCGGTCGCTATCCGTGTCGCGCCGGTCATGATGTTTTATGAGAAGATTCGACTTTAATAAAATCGTATTTGGGGGCCTAATAATTTTTTATGTCATCGCGCAATTTCTGATCGGAACCTATCATCCCGAACGGCAGGAATTCAATTTTAGGGCTCCGGCCGACGCCGATTTCTTGTACTATGCCGCCGTGGCCGAGGCGGTCGGGAAGGATTTTCCTCCGGAAAATCCGGCTTTCGCGGGCGTTAATCTGACACAACCGTTCTGGCAATATTACCCCCTGGCTCTCTTGGCGAAAATCACCGGGCCATATAATGGAATCAGGATTCTCAATGTTCTTTACCTTTTAATATTCGGTCTGATTCTTAAAAGATATTTCCCGGGCAAGTACGGCTTTCCGCTGATAATCTTATTTGCCGGTTCGGCCCTGGGGGTGAGCCTGAATTCATTGGGAATAGACTTGATTTCGCGGGGCTTCACGCATGCGCCGTTTTTTATCATGCTGACCCTGGCGTTGTTTTCGCGCGCCACGGCTATCAGGCTGGCCGCGATAGTTGCAGCGTCGTTCCTGAACGGATACATGATGCTGATGATACTGCCGGGGCTGGCGCTATGGTATTTGTGGAAAAGGGAGCCGGTCTATCTTTATCTTTTTCTGGCGGGCGGAGTGGCAACGGGACTGGCCGGCCTGTTTATCTCGGCGGAGGCCGTGGAAAAGCCGTTTTATTTCGTTCTCACCGAGGGTTTGCGGTTTGATCCCGCGGAGATCATTCTCCATGCCCTTCCGAATATTGTTATCCTGGTTTTTTACCGGGAAATGCGTCTGACGCTTTTGGCTGGCCTGGCTGTTTTGTTCGGGGCGTTTTTTCATTACAATCCTTTTTTCCCGATATTTCTTTTGTACTTTTGCGGGGCTCTGGCCCTGGTCTCGGGCCGGGAAACTTTCCCTCAATCGCGTGCGCTCGCCCTGGCGGCGACGGTTTTGCTTTTGGTCTTTTTTATGATAGAGGGATGGCAGAAATTCGCTCCTGCAAGCGGGGCCTATTATCCGCATTATGATGAACGTCAGGCGGCGGCCCTGGCCTGGATACGGGCGGCGACACCCGGCGACGCATCTTTCGCGGCGATATCGGCCGAAGGCGATGAATTGGCTTATGTTATGCAGTATCGCCCGGTCTACCTGGGGGTTATAGGTCATGTGGCGCATTTGGGCCTGAATTGGCGGGCGCGCTACGAGGCCGTATATGGTCTGTTCACGGGGGGAACACCGCTTTCGGGTGTCGATTATATATATTATGGTCCGACGGAACGGAGCATATTTCCCGTGTTATCTTTTTCTCTGCCGGTTGTTTATCAGGATGAACAGGTCGTGATTTTCAAGGCCAGGTGATGATATGGGGATATGGATGACCCCGGCGGTATCTTTGGGGAGGGCGGATTTTTTATGCTTTTGCGCCCGGGAGAATCTTATTATCTTCGCAGATAGCCCGAAACCGGAGTTGTGCCTTATACGTAACCCTAAGTAAGAAGGACAGCTTGAGCGAGATCGACAAAACACTGATTGAAAACGCCTTGAATGGTGATCAAAGCGCTTTCAGGAAACTGATGGAGCGATATCGGGCGGCGATTTTTCATATCGTCATGAAAATCGTCCGTGACAGCGAGGCCTCCAATGATCTGGTGCAGGAGACCTTTATGAAGGCATTTTCTTCCCTGGCCACGTATCGATTCGAGTATAAATTCTCGACCTGGCTTTATCGGATTGCGGCCAATTCGGCTATTGATCATCTCCGCAAGCAGAAAATCCGGACCTTTTCTCTGGATGCCCCGACGGAAACCGAGGAAGGCCACATGGAAATCGAAGTAGCGGATACGTCGTTCAGCCCCGAAAGAGAACTGGAGGAACGGGAGCGGCGAATCACCATAAATGATGCGATCGATTCGCTTCCGGAAAAGTACCGGGTGGTTATTCTTTACCGGCATCGCGACGATAAATCGTACGAGGAGATCGCCGAGGCTTTATCGATTCCGATCGGAACCGTCAAGGCGAGAATTTTCCGGGCCCGTGAATTGCTTAAGAAAAAATTGAGGATGGGCCGTTGATATGTCAGGACAAAGTTTAAAATGGTCAGAGACAATCGTGGGGGGGTTGTTTTTATGGTTATTTATATGCGGGCCGATTCTGGCCGGGGCGTATGATTTTGAATACAAAAAGATTATTGAGGTCTCGGGCGAAGCCGAACTGGAGATAATCAATTCCCGGGGGAATATAATCATTGAAGGTTCAGCGGAAGAAGCCCTGACCATAACGGCCGTCAAGCATATCAAGGCGGCCGATTCCGCCGAGGCGGAACTGGTGGCCGATCATATTGAAATCAAAGCCAATAAAAGCGGGCACAAGATTCACCTGGAAACCAATTTTTTGAAGATAGACCGCGAATCGGACTCCTTTTGGAAAAAGATTTTCGGTTCCGGATCGGATTCTTTCGGATCGATCGATTTTAAAATTACCGTTCCCTATTATTGCGTCCTGGATATCGATAATACGGCGGGGATGATTACGGTCACCGATATGCGTGGTGATATTCGGATAACGGCGGCCTCGGGGGAGATAGGTCTCACGAATATCGAGGGAAAACTTGATGTCGCAGCCACGGGGGCGGCGGTCAAGGCCGAAAATATAACGGGAGAGGCTGATATTCGCACCACCACCGGCGAGGTGGCGGCCCGCGTCCATGGCCCGGCAAAGGTGCGGACGACTTCGGGAAGTATCGAACTTCTTCACGAAGCGGGCGGATTGGAAGTGGCCACTTTTTCCGGGGACGTGAATATTCGGACCGTGCTGGATACGTCACAGGATTGCACGGTGGAAACCGGTTCGGGCAAAATCGAATTTCGGGTTCCGGCGACTTCATCGGGGGCCCTGGAACTGGAGACAGCGTCGGGGAATATCAATACGGAATTGCCCCTGACGGTTCAGCAATTTTCCAAGAATAAGTTGCTGGGTAAATTCGGCAGCGGGGGAGCGAAAATAAGGCTTCAGACCCAATCCGGCGATATAAATGTGGGGCAGTTTTAATCTATGAAAAGTCGTCACACCATATTACTCGGGATGATTCTGAGCCTGATGCTGGTATCGGGAGCGGTATGGGGCGAGGAAGAGATCCCGATTCCGGAACCGCCGGCGACGCCGGGAACCGAATCGCCCATTTCGCCGGTACCTTTCCGGGAAGTGCGCTTATCAGATGAGGGGGTTTTCGGGGTGGACAGTACCGGGCGGGAATGGGAATATGATTTCGGCCGGGAAAGATTCACGACGGGGCGCGTATCAAAAGGGCCGGGTGATGCAGATATTACGATTAACGTTCCGCCTATACCTGATATGGATGTTCAGGTTCGGGAGGTGGAAGAATTGGCCCGTGCGGAACAGGAGAGGCTGGACGAGGAATTATCCAAAATCCGCCAACTTAAGGGGCTCCAGATAGGTGACATAGTAATTGAAAAAGGTGAAATCGTCAACGGATCCCTTTCGGCCACCGGCCAAATTACGGTCAAAGGGGTGGTCAAAGGGGACGTCACTTCCTTTGAAAGAATCACTGTGACTGCGAGCGGGATAATTGACGGCGATGCTCGCGCCCCGGAGATTGTCAAGATGAGGGATGGTGTCATAACCGGGAGACGATTGGAATCAGAAATCCCGGAGATTACAACACGACCCATTGAATTTGATATAACGGCTTTAACGGCCACGCTGGTTATCCTGGGGGCGTTGATTTTCAGCAGTCTATTGGCCATGGTTATCGCCCCCCGCAATATAAAAATGGTGGCCGATTGTTTTAATGTCGGTCTGGCGAAGTCGTTTTTCCTGGGGTTAGGGACATTATTTGCCATAGCGCCCCTGATGGCGCTTTTGGCGTTGACCATTATCGGTATCCCTCTGGCCCTGGTAATTCTTCCTCTGGGCCTGGTATTGGCGGTTATCATGGGGTCGATATCGGCGGGGCATTTTCTGTCTGGGAAAATGGGCTCGCTTTTGGGCAGTATCGGACGGTCGGATGTCTTGAAGACGGCGATCGGGGTAGCGATATTATTTTCATTCTGGGTGATAATGGGGATATTCATGATTCCCGAATCCGATTTGGCCGACGGTTTCGCCGTCCTGTTTTTGGTGCTGGCGATTATTCTCTGGAGTGTCGTGATTTGTACCGGAATCGGCGCGGTCATATTGACCCGTTTCGGAACCCGTGATTGTCGCACCCGGGGCCGGGACAAATACGGGATTACCATTGCGGTGGGAAGTGTCGCGCCGTCGCCGGTTCCCCCGACTCCGCCCCCGCCCCCGACACCGCCGCCTTTGAAAAAAGACGATTCATTTGAAGATAAAAAGGGATCAGCGGAGGGATACTCATGAAAAAAATGTGGATTATACTTGCCGTATTAGTTTGGGGAGGGTCGGCCCTGGCGGAGCGTACCAAGACCGAAGATTTTCATTATCCCCACGACAGCATCAAGACCCTTGAAGTAGCCATCGAACTGGGCGCGGGGGATTTTCATATCCGGGGTGAAAACAAGGATTTTCTGGCCCTGGCGCGGGCGGAGTACAACCCGGAGCGGATTCGAGTCCGAGCCAACTATGATCGTCGCGGCGACACCGGGCGCCTGAAATTCATGTCGGAGAACCGCCGTTCCACGAATATCGACACGGATGATAATTTCTGGGACATAACCCTGTCGGATCGATACGCCACGGAAATGAATATCGACATGGGGGCCTGCCAGGCCGATATGGACCTGGGGGGAATTCCCCTGATTTATCTGGATCTGGATATCGGGGCCGCGGAGGGGAAGTTGGATTTCAGCCGTCCCAATCCGGGGCGAGCGGAGGAATTGGTAATCGATGCCGGGGCGGCCTCGCTGGAGATAAAAAATCTGGGCAACGCCTCATTCGACAAATTCCTGTTCGACGGGGGCGTGGGGAGTTTCGATATCGATTTTTCGGGGGAGTATAAAGGGAAATCGCGGGCGCGGTTATCGATCGGAATGGGGAAAGCGATCTTGCGCATACCCAAAAATCTGCCGGTGCGGATTGAGGCCGACGATGATTTTCTGTCCTCTGTTGATTTTGATAATGCCGATCGCCGCTGGCTGGATGACAATAATTATGAGACGCCGGATTTCGATAAGTCGGCGTACGGCCTGGACCTGGAGATCGATGTCGGACTGGGAGCGGTGGAGATAATTTTCGTCGAGTAGAATTTTTATTAAATAGATGAAAACCGTCTCCGGGACGAGACGGTTTTTTTATAATCTGAAGTCTTAGAACTTTTTAGCCGATTAAATGTTAAAAATCCTGGAATTATGTGTCATAAGGAAGGGGATATTATATCGGGATTGAATCTTGAAAAACTGGAAATGAGGTATAAATGAAGAAAACGGTTTTGGCGCTCAGTTATCTGACATTCGTGTTCGCCGTGGCGACGGCGGGGATTCCCCCCATGCAGACCGAAATATATACCGCGCGCGATAAGGTCTTGCCGGCGCTGGTGCATATACAACCCATCATTACCGACTTTCGCACCGGTAAGATGGTCAAGCAGCCGGTGGTCGGGTCGGGAGTCATTATTCGCGCCGATGGCTATGTCGTGACCAATTACCATGTGGCCGGAAATTCCGAGCGTATCATTTGCACCCTCTTTGACAAGGAACAGGTCAAGGCGGAGTTGGTGGGCGGTGATCCTTTAACCGATATTGCCGTAATTAAACTGGAACTGTCGGGATATAACGGCAAGTTGACCGTGGCGGAATTCGGCGATTCGGATTCTCTTCAGGTCGGCCAATATGTCATGGCCATGGGTTCGCCGCTGGCGTTGTCGCGATCGGTTTCATGCGGCGTAATATCCACCACCGATCGGTTTTTTCCCGGAGAGACGCGTCTGCCTTCGGGTGAAAGAACGGGTATTTATAACAATTGGATACAAACCGACGCGGCCATAAACCCGGGCAATTCCGGGGGGCCCCTGGTGGACATAAACGGCAAAGTTATCGGCATCAATTCGCGGGCGACTCTTTTCGCCAACAATATCGGATTTGCGATCCCGGTTAATATTGTCCGGCAGGTGGTGGATAAAATCCTTTCCGAGGGGCGGGTTACCCGCAGCTGGATAGGGGTCAAATGTCAGGCTCTTCAGGATCTGGAGGGGTGGTTCGGAACGGCGCGGGACGAGGGTGTCCTGGTGGCCTCGATAGATACCAGATCTCCCGCGGAGAAAGCGGGACTTCAGGCCGGCGATGTTATCCTGGCGATTGACGGGAAAACCGTATCGGCCCGGTTCGAGGAACAACTTCCGGCTTTTTACAAATTGATTGCCGATCATCCCATCGGGGCGAAGATATCCCTGAATGTCCGTCGCGGCGACCAGGTTTTACCGCTGGAAGTAGTCACCGACGAACTGGGAAAAATCCTGGGTGAGGATTTGGAATGCAAAGAATGGGGCTTTACGATAAAGGCCATCACCCGCCAGATGGCACTGGATAATCAACTGGACGATACCCTGGGGGTGTACGTGGCCGGCGTGAAGCGGGTCGGAGCGGCCGGCGACGGCGGCCTGCTTAAAGGAGATATTATCCGCGAGATAAACGAGGCGGCGGCGCCGCAGTTTACGGATTTCTACAACCGTTTTCAGGAACTGGTGGAAAATCGCACCGACAAAGTTCTGTTGACGGTACGGCGCTCCGGGAATACCAAGTATGTCCTGATTAAACCGGACTTTACGCAGGCATCGGCCAAACCCACGGAAGGAGAGACAAATTGAAAAGCCTGAAAATATTAATTCTCCTTTTGGCTCTGACCTGGCCCGTTTTCGGAGCCGAGGCTTTCGATTACGAAAAAATTTATAAAGAGGCCACGCGTTACACGGTGATTGTCACCATTGAAACGGAAGTATCGTTCGGGACCCAGACCACGGATATCAAAAGCCGGGGGATAGGCACGGTGGTGTCGCCGGAGGGTTTGGTGATTTTCGACGGCCGCCCCATCGACAGCGAAGATCCTTTTTCGACCATGGCGGGGATGCAAATCAATGCCGAGCCGAAGCGGATAGAGATTAAATTTTTCGAGGGAAAAATACTCACGGCGGAATTTCTGGGTATCGACCGCTATACCAAGCTCGGTTTTTGCCGGATAATTCACGAGGGGAAAGAAAAATTTCCGTACGCCAGTTTCAGCGATCGGAAGAAATTCGTCATCGGAGAAATGTTGAGCGGCTATAAACTTCTGCCCGAGCATATTTCGCCGCCGCTGGCGGTCGATATCGGGATGGTCTCGGCGTTTATCCAGGAACCGGAAGAATTTGTGCTGACGCTCGGTTTCGGCGAAGGGGAACTGGCCGCGGTGCTGTATGATTCACTGGGCGCGGCGGTGGGGATGCTGGGCCTTATGTCAAATGCGGAATTGTCCAGCATGACCCCGGAGCAGATGATGTCGTCTTTCGAAAACATGGAGGGATATCCTCCGCTGGTGGGGGTCATTACTGCGGAAAAGGTGCGGAAATTGATCGCCGAGCCTCCCAGGAAAGGCGAGGTCAAGCGCGGCTGGTTGGGGATATACCTGCAGGCTCTGACCACCGATATCGCGGAATACTGGGGTTTGGGGACCAAGGGCGGGATTATTGTCAGCGAAGTGGTGAAAGATTCTCCGGCGGATACGGCGGGGTTAAGGACCGGGGATATAATCATCGGCCTGAATAGTCAACCCATAAATGTCGATCGTGAAGAGAATATCGCCATGTTCCAGAGGCAGATATCCGATCTGGGAGAAGGGGGCAAGGCCAATTTCGAGATACTGCGGCGTCAGGATGGTACCATAGATACATTGAACTTTGAGGCGACCCTGACGCTGGCGCCGATGACCGCGGCCGAGGCGGCCGACTATGAAGACCGCAATTTCGAATTCAAAGTAAGGGATATGGTTTTCGCCGATTTCAATATAAATAACCTCGACCGGAAAACATTCAAGGGAGTCGTGGTCAAGGAAGTCGAAACCGGAGGTTGGGCTTCGATTGGAGAACTATTCCCCGGGGATATCATTCAGAAGATCGGCGGCGAGAAGATTACGTCGGTGACGGAAGCGCAGGCCGCACTGGAGAAAGTGGCCAAAGACAGGCCGAAGGAAGTTGTCTTTTTTATCTGGCGCGACAACAAGACGCTCTTTTTGAATGTGAAGACCGATTGGTGATGGTTGTACTTATGGATATGAAGCGGCCCGTACGATGGTGCGGGCCGTTTTTGATGTTAGGAAGGATAACCGGGCTGAATATTTCTGACGCCGGAATATTTCGTGCCGGACCATTTCTGAAGCCATGATTCGATCATATGTTTTCGCGATAAAATTGTTCCTTGACATTTTCCTCGATATTCCTGTATATTGAAATCAGCAAGGGTAAATTTTAATTAAAATCCGAATTACCGTATTCGTTGGGGGTACGGCTTAATTTTCCGACACAGGGCTAACGAATCAAAGGGGAGGAATCTGCATGGAAGAAGACGAGTGAATAAGATGGAGGGCTGGGCGGCCTATTTACGTGAGTTGGCCGGCCTGTCCCTTTAGGGTGGGTATTTAAACCCCACATTCACAATTTCTGAAGGGCACTAAATGAAGATTAATCGGATTATTTTAGTTGGGCTTTTGTTGGGGTTACTGGCGGTATTCGTTACCACCTGTGACCGGGACTGCCCTTCCTGCCCGGAACCGGATGGCGGTGAGCATTTATTTTACGTTTATTGTTGGGGTGACACGCCGCAAATAAAGACCTTCTCCGTGGAGCAGGGGCAATTTATCGATTCCATCTTTATGCCGGACATGGATATAAAACAGATGGAGGTCGTGGGCAGGGATAAGTACCTATTCCTTGGCGCCGTAAATGGTATCCGGGTCATAGACTTGGAAACGAGGGAAACCGTATATAATGCCGAGGGATTTGGAGGAATAGCGGCGGTATCGCCGGATGGCAAATATTATGTGACGTATAATTTGGATTTGAGACAATACCAGTTGCATCGTTTTGCGGACAAAAAACTGATATTTGCCGATTCTATTGCTAGCACTTCGGGAAGATTCACGCCGGATTCGAAATGTTATTATTATGTCCGTGATACAAATGTCATTAGCGTTTATGATATCGCCGGCGATAGTATAATTCAGTCAGCGCCTCTGACGCTAAATGATTATCCCATACATATAGGAGAAATCTGGCAGTCTCTTGATGGCCAAAAACACTTTATTTTTTTCACCTACGGCCATAGCATTCTATTGGGCGCGGTCAATAGCGGTGAGGATTCGGTCCGGGTTTTCCGGGTGGTTACGCGAACCGGGGGTTACGACGGTAGCATGAGCCCGGACGGCGAGCATTTTTATTTTATTAATAACCCATTGATGGATCATGAACTGCCGGGTGACACGGTCTATATCTATGATGTTGAATCGGAACAATTGGCTAATGTCATATCAACTCTTGACGGTCCCTTCGAGCCGGAACATATGGCTGTTTCCTATGACGGAACTTATTTAGCCCTGACTCCCTACGCCATGGGCAATGGCCACATCTTTGATATTCTTCTATACTATCTTCCGGGCCCGGGGAAGATGGGTTTCTTTACAATGGGAGGGAGTTTTACGGATGCTCGAATTCCTCAACTAGTTTGCACTCGGCAACCGGGCAGTAATTGATAGTCAATTAAAATCTGCCGCTTATTTGGCAGAAAAAATCTTACGGGGGAAATATGAAGTCATTATGTATTATATTGGGTTCACTTATTCTGGCCATATTGTCAGTTGGTGGGGCCTCCGGTCAGTATTATTATTCAAATAACATGCAAATCCCGCTTTATATCGATTCGTCAAAAGTGATGGTATTGTTTTCCGATGATGCCGTGCTGGATTCGATTGTGTCGTTTCAATATAGTTATGAGCGGATTGATTCCCTGATTAGAGGTATCAAAGCGCCGGAGGGATTCGATTTATATGCACTAAATGACGGCAATAACCTGGCGGAATTTATCGATACCCTCGCCAGCCGTCCCGACGTCGACATGGCTAATTATTATTACCTGGATTCCATGGGGCATTTTTGCTTAGTAGGCAACACGATATGCTGTGCCTTTAATGACGATGTGCCTTATTCAATTATTGATAGCCTGAACGTGGTTTACCACCTCGAAATTGTCCGCGAGAATGAATCCGCACCAAGAGAATTTCTCTTGCGATTAACCGAGGCGGCAACGCAATCGACACTGGATATAGCGAATATCTATTATGAATTACCCGAAACCAAATTTGCCCATCCTAATTTCCTGGCGGATATTATTCTAGACGGCGGTGGAGTCTACGATTGCTACAGTGATTTACAGTGGGCTATGAATCGGGTATTCGGAATCAATTCGACCAATCGAAACGCCAGGGCTTTTCAATTAACAAGTGGCGTTCCTGAAATCATCATGGCGATTCTGGACGATGGATTGGCTGGTCACGAAGATATAACACAGGGAAGAGTATTAGATTATGCGGCCTGGGATTTTAGTTGCTACGACCGCATCCCTTTTCCCTGCGATGCAACGGGTGAAGGATATCATGGTATGGCCTGCACTGGCATTGCCGCGGCCGACAAAAGCAGCGATTCTCTGGATCTAAATAATCCTAATTCCGGAGTTTATGGGGCGGCGCCGGGAGTTAGTATCATACCTTATAAGATGGCGTCCGCATATGAACAGGGCGATACCTGGAATTGTTGCGGGGATCCCAATGTATATTATGTTGGCATGGCCATTGATGAAGCCCGTTTAAACGGGGCGGATATCATTTCCGGAAGTTGGCATTATATTTATCCAGTTGATATCATATTATATGCCGTTACACGAGCGGCCGTTGCCGGCCGTGATGGCAAGGGATGCGGCTTATTCTTTTCGGTCGGGAATGCAGGCACGAACATGCCTTGGTGGCCGGCGGCCATGGATGCCGTAATTGCCGTGGGAGCGATTGACAAGGATGACAAAATTTGGGATTATAGCAACTATGGGAAGGTCGATGTGGTGGCTCCAGGCGGCGGCCCGGAACCACATGTCGATAAAATCTGGTCAATTGATCAAATGGGAGAGAAGGGCGGGAATTTTACCGGAGACGCCTATGATTGCGGGCATTCCGGTGAAGATGATATTGATTACCTCTGCAGTTTCGGCGGAACATCGTCGGCCCAGCCGATTGCCGCCGGCATCGGGGCGTTACTATTAAGTCGTCGACCCGATTTAACCCGCTGGCAACTGCATAATATCATCCGCCAGTCCGCCGACCCCAATCTATATGAGACTATCAGTAATCCCCCGCATGAGAAATATGGCTGGGGGATGGTGCACCCTTATCGGGCTCTGCTTTCCATTTCCCGGGGGGATGTCAATGCCGACGGGACTCTGGATATTCTCGATTGAGTTTATCTCATTGATTACAAATTCAAACAGGGGGTGGAACCTGTACCCGAAGAGAGCATGGGGGATGTCGATTGTGACGGCTCGATAACCGTTCTTGATTGTCTGTTTTTGGTCAACCATGTCTTAAAAGGCGGGCCGGCCCCGCAGATTTGCTTTAGTTACGATTTGCTGGAATAGATGAGTTTGACCGATAAGACTCCGGATTTGAAGAGGGCGGGTGCGAAACCCGCCCTTGCAATTTTATGATTGCATATCATGAAGGAGGATCATTTTTCAGGATTCAAGTCCTGCAACAGGCTTTCGAACTCGGGGGTGCCGATGTTGCGATACGGCAGGCCCAGAGTATGAAGCAGTTCCGCGAAGGTAGAAAAGAACTCGAAGCGTTCCGCGATGACCTGTTTTTCGGCGGAAGAATTGACGCGCAGAGATTCCATTAATTCCAAGATTGACCGGCGACCCAGTTCATAGTTGTCGATCATATCCCGCACATTTCCCTGGGAAATATTTCGGGCGCGGTAATCAAGGGGCAGAACGGCCATCAATGTAAAAACCTGGTCGGATTTGTTGAGGATATCCTGCATCAGTTGAAGCCGCAGGGCGTCCTTGCGAAATCGCGCCTGTTCCAAATCGGCTTGCGATATTTTTTTGTCGCCGGAGCGGCTCATGTTAAAAAGCGGCCAGGATAAAACCGCGCCGATCGACCAGGAGTCATTTTTATAATCAAAGTAATTATCGAGCGGTTGCGAATAGGCATAGCGGGCGGCCAGAGATATTTCGGGAAAGAGTTTTGATTTTTCTGCCCCCAGTAAATCTCTTTTGAGGCCGATATTTTTCTCCGCCGAAACGAAATCGAGGGAATTCTCGATGGCCAGGGTCACCAGTTTTTCTTCGGCCTTTTTTTGACGGCCGGCATCGGGTATGATAGATTCCAGGCGGTAAATTATCTGGGCCATAATATCCGGGCCGTAATTCTGATTCTCCAGAACAAAGACCTGGTCGGCAGGACGTCCCAGGAGGGTGTTGAAGATTCTTCGTGACAGCCGGACCCGATTTTCCGCCCGGATTACTTCAGCCTGGGCGGTGTTGAGTTGGCCGTCCAGGAGGGAGGCATCGAGGGAGTCGACCCGGCCGATACGGCTGTCGGCCAGGGTGATTTCCCGCAATTCTCGCAGGCGGCTGACCATATCGCGATCGGCCTGGAAATTTTCCTCGCTCCGGAGGACATCCAGGTAAGCCAGGGTTACGGCCAGGGTTAAATCCCGCCGGGCTTTGGTGAGGGTGAGGCCCGCCACTTCTTTCTGTTTTTTCGCGGCGCCAACGGCCTTCAAGGACGACAGAGAAAAAATCCTCTGAAGCAAAGTTATCTCGACGTATTTTTCTCTATCCAGGACGCCGCCGTGGAGACTGCTTTCCCGGTCGTTGCCGCTGGTGCTTATCCCGGCCGCCAGGTTCAATTCCGGGAAATATTCCCCGAGGGCCTTTCGGTATTCTCCCTCAACATTGGCGATAGTTTCTTCAAAGGCCTTAAAATCGGCATTTTCGGTGAGGGCCAATTCCGTGGCAGTCGCCAGGGAATAGAAGGCATCGGGATGGCCGGGCGGCGCCAGAATCATTTTGGCCTGGAGAATATTCTGACGGCGGAAGGTTTTCCCGGCCGTGGCCGCCTCGGCCATATTAAGGCCCAAAACGGGGCTGTCTTCGTAGCGAGTCGGCAAGTCGGACGGTACTGCCCCGTCGATTATTTTGAATATTTTGTCCACGGTGTAACGGGCCAGAGCATTATAAGAACGGTCGGTTCGTGTCAGCATGGCGCCTTTTTCCAGAAGAAGGTAGCCGTCGGTGACAAATGAAATTTTCCGCCAACTATGGATTTCGCTGAAAAACTGCTGGAATTTGTCGACTTCCATCCCCCACAGTGGCGGCAGATAGAAGATGTCGACGCTATCCCTGATTTTATTCCGGGCCGCAAAGAAACTGAACAGGCCGTTATTATTGTAGGCCTCGGCGCCTGTCAGGGTCATACCAAAGGTCTGGGCCATCATCTGGGCTTCGGTTATAACCGAAGAGAATTCCTCGCCGGAAGGAAAGTACAATAGGCCGATTCTGGCTCCGGGGTAGAGATTGGCCAGCAGGGCGAAATCATTTTCCATTTGACCGGGGAAATAACTTACGGTCAGGTTTTTGACACGGGGATGTCCCGCGGAATCAACCAGTCCCTGCAATTCCGGATAGGACTGGCAAATTCCGATTATGGGCTGGTCAAAGCCGGCGTCGAGGAGGTCTTCGACGACCCAGGGGCCGGCGGCAATAATCATGTCGATATTTTTAAAGCGGGCCAGGTCGCCGGCCATGGAGCGGCAGAGATTTCGTTTCCACTCCGCCGATTGGTAGGCAAAGGGTTCGAACACGATATTCAGGGAATCCCCCGGCCAGGATTCCAGGAGACGGCGGACCTCGCCCATCATGGCCTTGGCGACATGATAGGAGCCGGATTCAAAATATCCCAGCCTGATTGTCCGGGGTGCTTTTTGCGCCAGGGCGGTACTAATCGTGATAAGAAAGACGATGGAAACGGCGCCCAATATTTTATTTATCCGCGTCATGGTTCCCCTTATGTCGGCTTTATAATTTTAATTTTATATAATAAGCAATCGGGGCGGCAAATTCAACAACGACCGTAAATTCGGATAGAGGACGGGACTTTTTTATTACCGCTCCGGGAAATTATAAATATCAAGACGGCAAATCGGAGTTGTCAAATGAGTCGGTAGCGCAGGAAAATGGGGAAATAGAGCCAGATCGCCGAAACCAGGCCGGCGGCGCAGAAGCCGGCTTTAAGCCAGACCGGGCGATCCGAGAGGCCGATCATCATATAGATGGGGAAAATAACGAGATAGTGGCGATAAACCGACATGAGGTTGCCGGTGGTCGGCGTGAAGAGATAGAGTACCAGGGCCAGAATCCACAATTCTTTTCCCGTCCGATAGGGGAAAAATAGAATGAACGCCAGGCCGTACCATAATAAGACCAGGTTTTCCGGAGAATACAGGGGATAGCCGGACAGCGACCGGGCCATCACCCAGAGAGGAAAGCCCCAGTCGCGGCCGTATTTCTCCTGAAAATGCAATTGCAGGAAGAAGTCGTCGAATTTGAAATAGAAGTATATGGCCAGAAGCAGTGGGCCAAGAACGAAGGGCAGAAGGTAAAAAAAGAGTTTTTTCCAGCCCTCGAATGATTTGAGGGAGTCTTTACGCTCGGAAAGAAACCAGACCAGGGGGATAATGCCGTAAAGGAGGCCGGTGGGATAGGCCAGGGAAAGCATCAGGGCGATGATAAAGAGCCAGATTTTTCTTCCTTTGGAAACCGGTGAATAAAGTAAAATCAGATAAATGACAAACAGGAGCATCATCATGGCATAGGGAAACCCGGTCAGAAAATAAAAACCGGTGGGGGCGCAGACCACGGCCAGGAGAGTTAATATTGCTTTGGAGGAGCCGTATTTTTCCTTAAGGAAGTCATGGAAAAATATAAAAGCCAGAAGGGTGCAGGCAAAAGCCAGGCCGATAAAGGCGAAGTACGAGGAGCCGTCGACCAGAGGCCGGACGGCATTGACCAGAATCGGCCACATGGGATACCACCCGACATTCCCGCAGATTTTGCCGGGCGGCATATCGTTCGGCCCGCAGGGGTGGGCATCGTACCCGCGGAGGGAGATGGTCAGGTAATGTTCGACATCGTAAACGGGAGAGAAAAGAGCCTGATTGTCTTGATATATGGAAATGCCACAGTACAAACCGGCAAGAACAACAAACAGACCAATCGGGACCAGATATTTTTTCATCGTCGTACCCAGTATGGCGCGGGAGGGTAATTTAGCGGGCCGACTTCAAAACGCAAGCGCTAGTTTGCCTCAATACACAAAATCTTGTTAGTTGACATTTCTTTACGAAAAAGATATAGATAAGTTTCAGGATATAAAAATAATGACGAAGGTCGGCTTAAATTGTTTAAGACAATAGTTTCCGAATCGCGCTTGATACAATTTTTTTATCGGGATTCCAGAAAAAAGACATCAATAATTGCCAAGGAGGAGAGATGAAAAGACTTTGTGTGGTGGCGACTTGCTTAGTGTTGGCGGGCCTGGCCGGGTTGGCCTGGGGGGATGTCGTCATAGAAGCCAAGATGACGACCAACATGATGGGCATGGGGGAAATGAAGACGGATATCGTTCAGTATATCCGGGCGGATCGCTCTTATGGGAAAATGAAAAGCGGCGGGATGATGGGGGGCGGCGAAATGGCGGAGGTGGTTCGTTTGGATAAAGGGGTGCAGTGGATGATTATGCCCCAGAATAAGACCTATTCCGAATTCACCCTGGCCGATTTAAAGAAGATGATGGCCCAGACGCCGGGCGAAGCGGCTTCGGCCGAAGACGACAATTATACCTGGGTTGTAAAAGTGGAAGCCAGCGACCTTAAAGAGACTATCGGAAGTTGGCCCAGCACCGGAATTCGGGCCACGGCGGTGGGTGCCAGTAAGGAAGATAAAAGCGATTCCGTGTTTATCAAGATGGAATACTGGTTCTCCCAGGCGGTGCCGGGCGGCGATGAGTTTACGGCCTATACCAAGAAATATACCGAAGCGATCGGTTTGGAAGACGACCTGTTGAGCCAATTCACGAATAATGCCTCGATGGGTCCGTATAAGGGGGCGCTCAAGGATCTATCCAAGGCCTTTGTCGATAAGGAAGGGGTTCCTGTAAAGGTGGTTTTTGACCTGGCTTCGAATAAAAATCCCATGGGTGAAGACGCCGGGGACGAGGAAGAAATGGATGAAGAGGCCAAGGCCATGATGGAAAAGATGGGCCTGAAAATGCCCCAAAAGGGAAAAAACGAGAGCGGGCGTTACGGGATGATGTCGATGACCATGGAAGTGGTCAAGGCGGAAAAGAAAGCGGTGGAGGATATCAATTTCGAGGTTCCGGCCGGCTACACGAAACAGGCCATGCCCATGGGGCGGTAGGCTTTGTCCGGTTGCGATTGACATAATTAAGTCAGATTAAATTCCTTTCGGGGCGGTATCGTTACGGATACCGCTCTTTTTTATTCCCTTGCCTGAAAATATCCCTTGCTGTACCTTGCGGCGTTCATGTTAAAACTGGAAGTAAAAAATCTGGCCAAGCGGTTTGGGCCGCGCAAAGTCTTTGCGGAGATTTCTTTCAGCCTGGAAACGGGCCAATCGCTAGCTGTCACGGGGCCGAACGGTTCAGGGAAAACCACTCTGATTAAAACCATACTGGGCCTGGCCGCGCCCAGCCGGGGCGAGATCGCCCTTTTCCGCGACGAGAAAAAACTCGAATTCGATGCCTATTATAAGGAGGCATTCCTGATAGCCCCGTACATGAATCTATACGATACTCTCACGGGGCGGGAAAACCTGCTCTTTTTATCGCGTCTCGGAGGTTTGGCGGCCACCGATGAGGCCATGGAAGCGGCGCTGGACCGGGTCGGACTGGCGGGGCGGGGGAAAGATTTGGTCGGGGGATATTCTTCGGGAATGAAACAACGCCTGAAATATGCGGCGGCGCTCATAAAAAAGCCGGCGGCCGTCTTTCTGGATGAACCGACCTCGAATCTTGATGAAGCCGGGAAAGGGATTGTCTTCTCGCTCATCAAGGAATGGAAAAAAACAGCGTTGGTGGTGATCGCCACCAATGAAAAGGAGGAAGCCACGCTTGCCGAGCGGAGCCTTGAATTGGGTCGGTAGTGTCCTGGCGGTGACGGCCAAGGATATCAGGAGCGAATTCCGGACGCGGTATGCGCTCAACGCCATACTCATGTTCGCCCTGGTGACCCTGACGGTAATCTCGTTCGGGCTGGGCTTATTGAATCCCTCGAAAGAAATCCTGGCGGCCCTCTTCTGGATTATTCTCTTTTTCGCGGCCATGTCCGGACTGGCCCATGCCTTTGTCCGCGAGGAAGAGTCGGGAACCTCGCTGGTGCTCAAACTTTCCTGTCCGGGGACGGTGGTTTTTTTCGGCAAGATGATTTTTAATCTCATATTACTGGGCGTTCTGGCCATATTGATAGTTCCCCTGTTTATAATACTCCTGAAAATTATCCCGGCGGATTGGGGAATATTTCTGCTGGCCCTGATTCCGGGTATTATCGGACTGGCCGGAGCCACGACAATCGTGGCGGCGGTAGTTTCGCAGGCGACCGTCAAGGGAGCCCTCTTTACGGTCTTATCTTTTCCGGTTTTATTGCCCCTTCTGGTGGCCGTAATCGAAATCACGGAAGTGGCTTTTCTGGGAGGAACCTGGGCCGAAATCAAGGCGCCCCTGCAACTTTTGATTGCCTATGACGTGGTCATGACGACGCTGTCGGTGATGCTGTTTGATTTTGTCTGGCGCCAATGAGCCGAGGGTTGGCCCGTTTATGGGTCGAATAAGTCTTTGATTTCCGGAAATAAATTTGTTATTGTAGTCGCCGGACGCGTAAAAAGGTGTGAATGAAAATGGTTTGGAAGATATTGCTATTCTTGGTGATGACGGCCGTCATAATCGGGGCCTTCGTGACGGCTTCGCCCATGAACCCGGCCATTTCGGTCGGTTCTCCCGATGCTTACAGGATATTTTATTTTCATGTCCCCCAGGCCTGGGTGGCCTCGCTGTCGTTTCTGGTAGCCATGTTTTATTCCATTCGTTATCTGCAGACGCGGCGGATGGCTTTTGATATCCGGGCCGCGGTGGCCAATCGCCTGGGTCTTTTCTTTGCTGTCATCGCAACTGTTACCGGCTCTATTTTCGCCAAAATGACCTGGGGAGAATTTTGGAACTGGTCGGAAATCCGTGAAGTATCCATATTTCTGTTGATGGTCATATACGGGGCCTATTTTGCCCTGCGTTCGGCCGTGGCGGACCCGGATAAGAGGGCATCGCTGTCGGCCGTGACTTCCATTTTATTTGCCATGGCGGCGATTTTTCTCATTTTCGTCTTGCCGCGGATGTATGCCGAATTTTCGCAACATCCGTCGGATTCGGTTGTTGATGAAGAAGGTCAGATAACCATGGGGAGAACGGTGGCCCTGATATTCTTTTCCTCGCTGGCGGCTTTTACCGCCCTGTATGTCTGGATGTATCGCCTGACTATCCGGGTCGATGAAACCGGCCATAATAGAACGCCGGAGGGAGACTGATGAATGCTAATATTGTCGTCATGATAGTGACCCTGATAATCTGGTTGGGGGTTTTTTTGTATTTATTAAGCCTGGATAGGAAAGTACGCAAATTGGAACGCGGGCATGAAAACTAAGATTATTATCGGTTCTATTATCGTGTTGGTTTTCGCCGTGTGGGGCGTTACGGCTTTTCTGGATACGACGATTAAGTATGTCACTTTTGCCGAGGCCAAGGCGGCTCAAAAGACGGTTCAGGTGGCCGGCAAGATAGATTTCGGTTCGATCAACTACGATAATCAGAAGGGCTGTCTGACCTTCACCATGATTGACATGAAGAATCCGGATACTCTTTCGGCGGAGCGGATGGAAATCATTTATTACGGGGTAGTCCCGTCCAATTTCGACCATGCCACCTCGGTTCTGGTGCGCGGGAAGCCTTCGTCGGACGGATTTATAGCCGAACAACTATTGGTAAAATGCCCCTCGAAATATCAGGGGCTGGAGGATAATACATGACATCGGGAACACCGGGCGCCCTGACTCTGGCCATGGCTTTGGCGATGGCGGCGCTTTCCGGCGGGGCCTTCTGGGCCTCGGCTCTGGGACGGACCGAGTATTCTTCGCTGGGACGGCGGGCCTATTATATGCAGGTTTTTCTGGCGGCCGCAGCTTCGATATATCTATTTATCCTCATTTTCAGTCATGATTTTAGTATCAAATATGTTCATGATTATTCCTCGTCGGACCTGCCGACGTTTTTTTTAATGTCGTCATTCTGGGCCGGTCAGGAGGGAACCTATCTCCTCTGGTTTCTGTTGAGCAGTCTCTTCGGACTGGCGATACTTAAACGCGGGGGACAGTATACTTCGACGGCAATGGTCTTTTATTCTCTGATAAATATTTTCCTGACGGTTATGTTGACGATCGTTACGCCCTTTAAGTCGCTGGGCTTTATGCCTCCGGAAGGGGCCGGTCTGAATCCCCTGCTTCAGGATTACTGGATGGTAATCCATCCGCCGGTGATGTTTTGCGCCTTCGCCATGGCCGGTATCCCCTTTGCGCTGGGCATGGCGGCCCTGGTGAAACGGGATTTTTCCGGCTGGCCGACCATTGCCTTCCCGTTTGTGGCTGTTGACGCCCTCCTCTTTTTTGCCGCCAATGTTTTGGGTGGCTACTGGGCTTACGAAACACTCGGCTGGGGTGGATACTGGGCCTGGGATCCGGTGGAGAATACCTCCTTTGTCCCCTGGCTGGTTTCGCTGGCGCTTTTGCACGGCATGATTATAGAGAAGAGATCAGGGTCGTTGAGGCGGATAAATATTCTTTTGGCCGCGTCATTATTTCTCCTGGTTGTTTATGGGACCTTTTTGACACGTTCCGGAGTTTTGGCCGATTTCTCGGTTCATTCCTTCGTCGATCTCGGGGCCAACGGGATTTTAATAGGGTTTATGATTGGCGCCGTGGCCCTGGTTCTGGGGTTGTTTTTCCTGCGGCAGACGAAAGATACCGTGGGTAAGCCCTTGAAATACGGCATATTTTCTTTCGAGTTCACTCTTTTGGTCGGTCTGACCTTGTTATTTGCGCTGGCTTTTCTGGTTTTGTTTTGGTCGTCGCTGCCCCTGGTTACCAAACTTTTGGGGCTTACTCCGGCGGCGGCGGACATATCCACCTATAATGCTTTCGCGTTTCCCTTTGCTATCATTATCTGTTTGTTCCTGACCATCAGCCCCTTTGTGCAAGGATATGGCCTGGGGGGGACGCTTCGCTCATGGACCCTTTATCTTTCATTGATTCCCCTGGTTCTCGGCATAATTGCCGGCGCAACCGGGTTGATTGAGGTGGCTACGAGTATCGCCTTAATTATCTACCTGGCCGTAACCATAATATATTCCGGCGAGGCCTGGATGAGGCGGCGTCTCTTTTATTCTCATTTATTCGGCCTGGGGGCGGTGGCCCTGGCATTAATCTATGGGGTCAGGGTTATAGAATACCTCTTCTTTATTGAGGTCGCCGTGACGGCCGCCGGGGCCCATATTCTTCTTTTAAGAAATATCCTTTTTCGCAATATTCGTGCCGCGGGTGGTTACTTAAGTCATCTGGGGTTAGGCATGATGCTGGTGGGAATACTGGCGTCTTCGGCGTTCAACTCCGACCACCGGCTGGTATTGCCGAGGCATACCAAAGACGCAGCCTTCGGTTACGATATTGCCTATCATGGGACTTCGGCCTCCATTACCGATAGCCGCAACGAGATATTATTGACGCTGGAAAAGGACGGGGCGGTTCGTGAGGGACGTCCGGGGATGTATTTTTCGCAAAAAATGGATGGGATGATGAAACGCCCGCATATCGTTAAGAGCCTGACCAGGGATATATATCTGGCGCCGTTGGAAATTCAGGCGCTGTCGGATTCCGGCGGGCTGGCCTTGCGTAAAGGGGAATCGCGGCAGATTGCGGGTTACGATATAAAATTCCTGAATTTTGAGATGTTATCCCATGGGGGGGACGATGGTGTTTCGGTGGCGGCGGTCCTGGAGGTCAAGAATGGGACTGTAACCGATACGGTCAGGCCAATTATGACCTCGGGGGGCGGAGGACTTAAGGGCGAACCAGTGGCGCTCTTCGCCAATTCCGAGCACCAGATCCGGGTCGACGGGATTTCCGCCGGGGAGGGGTTGGTAAGTTTATCAATTCCCGGATTGGCCGAAAGCGGGCCGCCGGACCAGTTGATCCTGGAAGTTTCAGAAAAGCCGGCCATAAATCTGGTCTGGCTGGGGAGTATTTTCATTTGCGTGGGAATATTCCTTTCATTTTTCAGACGGCTGAAGGCCTGATACAATTTAATTCCCGGGCGGAGCGGTAAAAGGGCGTAAGGACGCCTTTTGATACCGGATTTTTAAGGCCGGGGCGAAATCCCCGCGGGTTTATAACTTCAATTATTTCAAAGATTTGAGTTTGGGGTCAGGGCCGATTAGATATCCGGAAATGGTTGATGGGCCTGTACGCCGACTCCGGCCGGGTCGAAAATGTGGGCAGTTTTCATCCATTATCCAATAATTTTTATCAAGAAAAAGCCGAAAAAACAAAAATTTTTCCTCAAATTCTCAAACTGCTGCGTATAATATGTGCCTTACACATAGTCCCTCCCAGACTGGTGCCGCCGGAAACGGCGGCATCTTTTTTTTATTGCCAGGGTGGATTATTTCGAATTAAGTTGACAAAAGCGTATAATATTTTGTTATTAGTTTATTCCAATCCCTGTAATCATTCAACTTACGGTGGTTTCGCCTTATATGAGTTATGCCGGAAGTGAGGCAAATAGTGTTTAGCCTGAATTTTACAATAGATGCGGATCCGGACAGGAAAATAATTCGGGAAAAGATTTACGGTATCTGGAAAGAGGAAACGGCGCATGAATATCACGCTGAATTCCAAAGAGTGGCGCAACCCATGACCGCGGATAAGTGGGCCAAGTTTGTCGATTTGCGAAACTGGAAGTCATCCTATCCGGAAATTATTGAGGTTCTCGGGCAACATCTTTTATGGTGCCGGGAGAACGGGATGGTATTATCCGTTAATATAATAGAGAATCCGGTAACGCGGGGGCAGTTAAAGCGGATGTTTGAGGCGGCCGGCACGGGGCAAATGAGTGTTTTGGTGGCGACTCCGGAAGAAGGGGAGCGAGTCTTAAAGGAGCAGGGATTCTGATATGATTGGGCGGAGAGATTAAATTGCTTAGTATGAATTTCACAATTGACCTTGATGAAGAACGAAGGGTGGTTTTTGCCAAGATATACGGCATCTGGAAGAAGGAAACCGCCCAGGCCTATCATGAGGAATATATCAAGGTTGCGCAGCCCCTTATGGGGAAAAAGTGGGCCAAACTTACCAACCTGACGACCTGGAAATCATCTTATCCCGAAATAGTCGAGGTTCTCGGAGAGCATATGCGCTGGTGTCAGGAACAGGGGGCCGAGTTTTCGATATATGTCATTGACAATCCCGTCACGCAAAGCCAACTTCAAAAAATGGTGGAATCGGGGTCGGCCCGGTCTATCACCCGTCTGGTTCGGACTTTCGAAGAAGGGGATAAATTCCTCAAGGAACTGGGGTTTTAGTTTTCCTTAAAAAAAAGCCGGGGTTTTAATCCGGCTTTCGGTATGAAATCAAACGGCCGAGACGGCCTTTTTTTATGCCGCCAGGGTTCAACGCCCTTTCAGGTATTTGTCAAACCACTTCAAAATCCAATCCAGGCGGGCGACTCTTCGGTCGGGACGGCCGTGGCGCGACAGGCCATGGGGTTCTTCGGGAAAGCGCACCATTTCCACTTTCTTGCGCAGTCTTTTTAAATAAGTGAATAATTCTTCGGCCTGTTCGATGCCGCAGCGGAGATCGCTTTCATTGTGAATAATCAATAGCGGCGTTTTGACTTTGCGGGCATATGTCAGCGGCGAATACTTGACATAGTTATCATAATTTTTCCAGGGGTCGCCGAACTCGCGGTCGATGGAGAATCCCATATCGGATGAACCGTAAAAGGAAATCAGGTTGACCACCGAGCGTTGGGTTACCGCGGCCTTAAACCGGTCGGTATGGCCGACGATCCAATTGGTCATAAAGCCGCCGTAAGAGCCGCCCGTAACGCCGATCCGGTTTTTATTTACAAAGGGGAGTTTTTCCAGATAATCGGCGGCGGCCATGCAATCGAAATAATCAATTTCGCCCCAGCAACCGGTGATGGCATCGGCGAATAACTCGCCCCGTCCCTGGCCGCCACGGGGATTGGTATAGAAGACGACGTAGCCTTCGGAGGCCAGGAGGTTCATCTCGTGGAAGAAGGTGAAACCGTACTGGGCGCGGGGGCCGCCGTGAATTTCGAGGATGGCGGGGTATTTTTTCGTGCGCCGGAATCCCGGCGGGGTGACCAGCCAGCCCTGAAGATCGAAGCCGTCATGCCCTCTGAACCAGACTTCCCTGGTGCGGGGCATATTCAGGCTGTTAATAAGTTCCCGGTTGGGATCGGCCAGGGTGATTGCCTTTTTATCGCCGTGAAAATCCGGTTTGATAATTTCGAGGCGTCCCGGGTCGGCCAGATCCGAAACGACGATGGCGGCGGTTCGGCTTGATTTCCCCAGGCTATAGGCTTTGACATGGCCGGGTCGGGCGGTTACGCGCGTGGGCAGGCCCCCGCGCGCCGGAATATAAAACAAATGAGTCGAACCGGTATCGGAGGCGGTAAAGAAAATCTTTTTGCCGTCACCCGACCAGGTCAAAGGTGCGGCGTCGTGAGTTTCGCCCATATCGCCGATAGTGGCATCGAGGGCGCTGCGGTCGAATTTGGGCATCAAATCGACGGCCGACGGTTTTCCCTTGGCGCCCACCACCCAGACATGGAAATTGGCCACGCCCCAGGCGTCATCGGGATGGGCGTGACCGAGATAGGCGATTTTTTTCGAATCGGGCGAAAAGACCGGGGCGGCTTTTGGTCCGGCCGGAGTTTTTACTTTCCGCGGGCGGCCGCCTCGGAGGGGTATGATGTAGAGATCATCGCGAAGACTATCGACGTCCGGGTCCAATGACCGATTGGTGACATAGACGATGGATTTGCCGTCGGGGGAAACCGAAGGCATGACCTCGTCATATTTACCTTTAGTCAACTGGTGAGTCTGCGCCATTTCTATGTCATGCCGGTAGATATGGAATCGATCCTGGGGTAAAAAGCCGGATCCGTCGAGACGATAGAACAGCCGGGTGATATGGCGAAAGAGCGGGGCCTCTTTCTTTTTGGTCTCATCGGCAATGTCATGGGAATCGTTGTAACGAAAGGCAAAAACCAGCCGGCGGCTGTCGGGGGTCCAGTTCAGCGAAGAAAAGGCGCCGTCTTTTTCGAGGATTTTCTGCTCGGCGCCGCCATCGGCCGGGATAATATAAATGGCCGTCTTTTTGTCCCGAGTGGAAATAAACGCCAACTTTTTTCCGTCGGGAGACCAGACCGGATCATGGTCGCTGACGGCCCCGAAGGTATATGGTTTTGAGGAACGGGAGGCGATATCGGCCATATAAATATGGGTTTGATATTTCCGCCGGTCTTCGGTGACATATTCGACAGTATAGGCGACCTTTTGCTCATCGGGTGACAGGGCCAGCCCGCGTATCCAGTGCAGACGGCAGATATCTTCTTTCTCCAGTTTTCTTTTCTTACCCAGGATTCGTCTTTTTTTCATGGCTTCCTCATATGATTAATTTAATACTAATACGTTGCAAAATGAGGCGGGGGAATTCAAGCAAAAAACGGTATCTTGGCTCCCCGACAAAAAGTCGTATATTCGGATTACCATGACGCATATCCTTCGCCAATATTCCCGGAATATATTCAGCGGTTACACCGCCCTGGCGATTCGCGCCGTGGTGACTTTTTTGCTGACGCCGTTTTTTATACGGGCCCTCGGCAATGATAGTTTTGGTCTTTTCATGCTGGCGGTGGCGCTTCTCAACTACACGACCGTGCTGGATCTGGGGCTGAAGCAGGCCCTGATATATTTCGTGGCCGGTTCCCTGGGCAAGAATGACTTTGATAGTATCAATTCCCATCTACAGTCGGCGTTCGTCATTTATCTCGCCTCGGCGCTCGCGGTCCTGGGGATCGCTTATGTCTTTTCCTTTTTTGCGGCCGATTATTTTGAAATTCCCGAAAATCTCCTGGGGCCGGCGCGAACGGTGATATTGCTGGTGGGCTTTGACACCGCCGTCAATTTCGCCTTTGCCGGCTGGGGCGGGTCCTTGGGGGCGTTTCATCGCTATGATCTGGCCAACGGGCTGATTATTGCGGAAAATATTATCCGGGCGGTTCTTCTGGTATTGGTACTCAAAAGCGGCGGCGGCTTAACGGCATTTGCGGCCGTTTTCCCGGTTATGAGTTTGGCGCGGAATCTCGCCGGCATGGTTCTTCTCAAGCGGAAATTCCCGACCCTGATTTTCGGCCTGGGCCAAATCGGGCGGGAGGCGTTTCGGAGGCTTTTTCATTACGGGCGGACAAGTTTTATTATCTCGGTGGCCTGGCTTTTAATTGTCAACATGGACAATATTCTGGCCGGGTATTTCCTGGGGACAGCCTCGGTCACGTATTATGCCCTGGCTCTGACAATTATCGTTTCTTTGAGGCAAATAATCCATAGTCTGTCAATTCCGTTAAGACCGTTATTAAGTCATCACCATTCGCAGGGCGAAATCGAGATTATTCGCCGCCTTTATCTGAAAAGTACCGCCCTGGTGGCATTCCTGGCCTTTGTCATAGCCGGGGGGATTTTCTCACTGGCCGATGAATTTATCGGTCTCTGGATGGGGCCGGGTTATGATTCGGTGGCGCTGATTCTGAAAATACTGATAATTCCGACGGCCATATTTTTTTCCCAGGCCGCCGGAGTATCCTATCTTTACTCATCAGGGAATCATCGATTTCTGATGTATCTGGTTATTATCGAGGGCCTGGTTAATCTGGGAGTGAGCCTGGTTCTGGTGAGCCGATACGGGCTCATGGGCATTGCCGTGGGGACCATTATCCCGCAAATACCGCTATATCTTTTTGTCCTGCCGCGATATATCAACCGCGGGCTGGGTATAAGTGTAAAAAATTATATGAAGGCAATCATTGGATTTGGATTCGGAGCCGGGGTGGTGACCATGCTCACGGTGTTTATGGTCAAGCAAGTAATTCCGCCGGATACCTGGCCGGGTCTGATAATCACGGCCGGGGTGGCTTCGACTGCGGCTTTGATATATGGAAAGGCAATAATGACCACTGACGACCGGGCTTATTTAAAAGAGATGTTGGAATTCCGAAAAGAGGCCGCCTCGGGTTTATCCGAAGGCGAGGGACATTAATGTTATGGTTGACGCTTACTTTTATCGGGAATATCATTTCGCATGAGTATAATTAAAAGTCTTGCCGCGATTTTGGTTTTTGCCTTAACGGTGAATAGCGCCGAGGATACTTCCTATTGCGGAATCAGGCTGCCGCTGCCGGTCAACGAGATCTGGCTGGAGGATAGTATCGTCATGGCGACGGCGGGCAATGAGATTTCTCATGAATTGCTTTTCTATATCTCGTCCGAAGGTTGCACCGATTCGGTGATAGTCTCCGGGCCTTTTGATTCCACCGTCATGGAGCCCTTGTGGGGCGCCCTGAAAGGTATGGATTTTTCGCCGGCGAGCCTGAACGGGGAGCCCTTTTCCATCATCTTGCCGGCCAAAATGGAAATATCCAGAGCGGGAAATTCCATTCGGGTTCGATTGCGCTGGCCGGCCGGGAATGTTGACGGTCTTAATGATGCGGGACTTTTAAAGCGGGTTCAGGAATTGAATGATTTTGAATTCCCCGTTTTGGAGATGATGCCGCCCTATTATTGCCGGATAGAGGACAATTTTGGCAGTGATAATCTGGCCTTTGCCGTTTTTCGTCTGATTCTGGATTCAACCGGCGGCATATCCGACATAATGAGGGTGGCCGGGAATCATCGCCAATGCTCGGATATATTATCATCAACTCTTTTATATGGCCAATATCAACCGGGGAGTTATAAAGGGCAGGCGATAAATTCTGAACTTTATCTGACCGTTCGTTTCTTTCGGGAAATCGGTTATCCCACCGATATTTGGCCTCCCATGAGACTGGGGACCACGAGCGGCACCTTTAACCAATTGCGCCTGGAGGGCAATCCCTATTTTCCTCGTCTGGCCAGTCCCCCCATACCCAGGAACCTGGTCGATGGTTTCCTGGTGACTCGGGAAGAAGTTCGCTCCGGCGACAGTCTGTCCGTGGAATTAATTATTAATACGCGCGGACGGGCGATAATAACCCGATTCATCAGCCCGGTATTGAGCGATCGCGAAAAAGCGGTCAGGGCCATAATTAAAGAACTGGACTTTCGACCGGCGCTTGATATCGAAGCCAGGGCGGTTTATTTCGAAGGCCGGGCCACATTACATTTTAATTATAGTAAAAGGATACGAATCGGACTAAATTGGCTGCCATAGGTAATCCGGCCGCAAAGTCAAGAAAGGGGTTGTCTTTCAATATGTTATAATTGGGGAGGGAATATCCCAAGAGAATTCCAGCGCAATTGCTGCGATATGGGATTAGGGATTTAATTGCGGTCGCGGGACGTATCTTAATGTTCTGAAGGGCAATAGGTTGGAAATAATAAGATAATTTCGAGGCGGCATGGTGCTTGTTTATAAATCCGGAGTGGGTAACAGAGAGTTAATTGGGAAGAATCCTCATCCCCAGATGTATAAAGAATGAGGAGAAGAAAATGTTTCGATCCCGCGCTGAAAGAATAGTTAACCTGATGTCGGCGATTCTGGTGCTGATAGGCGGTCTATATGTTCTGATTTTTATGCCCGTGAATTTGCCGATCGGCGTGAGGATTGCGGTCGGTTTCCTGCTCTTGGTTTATTTTGTATGGCGGTTAAGGTATTATAAGAAAAAGATTAAGGAGAATGAAAATGATACCAAGTCGCTTCTTCATGGCTGATATAAAAGGCTTGACAAATCAGGACTTGGGAGTATTATTCATCCATTATTTTTTTGAGGGTATAAAAGGTGTTTAAAACCAGAATGAAATCGATTTTCGGTTATGCTCTCTGGGCTGTGGTGATTTTAACGGCACTTTGGCCGCACATGAGTTCCGCGCAGGTCATAAAGCAGCAAATTACCGACGCTTTGACCAAGGGCGATACCACGCTGGCGATACGAATCCTGGAGGAGGATATCAAACTCGATCCTTCCTATGAATATAATTATTACCTGTTGGGCCGGATTTATGAAAAGCAGCATAAACCCCGGCAGGCCATGAAGCAGTATCAGATTTCCGTGGATAAGAAGGGGAAGTTTTTCGAGGGTTTATATGCTTTGGGACTGGTTCAGTTGGAACTGGGCCTGCTTGATGGCGCCGAGAAGAGTTTCCGCGACGGATTGAAAAAATCCAAAGACATGGAAGCGGAGTTTCACAACGGGTTGGGGCTTCTTCATATGGCGCGGGGAAATTTAAATGAGGCCGACAAAGAGATTCGCCAGGCTTTGTTGATAAAGCCGGAAAACGCCGAATTTCATACCAATCTGGGGGATGTCAATTTCGCCAACAAGGTTTTTCCTTTGGCGATTTCGGAATATGAAAGAGCTCTGGAACTGGATACGGCTTCGACCGACGTTTATTTTCGCTGGGCCGACGCCTGCCTGGAGATGAAAGATTACAATTGCGCCCTGGAAAAATTGAGATTGGTGCTGACGCGTGATTCCACTCATGCCGATGCCTGGATGAAAGCCGGGGGCATATATTATAAAGCGGCGCGGTCTTCGCGCGATCCCAAGGAAATCAAGGACCGCTTTATCGATGCTATCGGTTCTTACGAAAAGTATCTGGAGTTGTCGAAAGCCAAGCCCGATAGTTTTACGGGGCGGGCCTATTATGAGACGGCCATGTCGTATCTAATGATAGGCGGCTACGACAAGTCCCGGGATTATTTCCGGTCGGTCATTTCCATTCCCGTCGAACCGCGCGACATTTACTTTTACTACGGACGATCGTTCCAGGGGGGAGGCGATACGACCCTTCTGGATTCCGCCATTTTATATTATAACAAGCATATCGAATGGGTCAAAGCCCAGGGCGAAGATTATGAGAGCAGCATCAGCAACGCCGAATTGTATCGCCGTCTGGGAGAATGCTACGAAACCCGCAAGGATTATTTCAATACCATCACCTATTTTCGCAAGTCGCTGGAATATGATTCCACCGATGTCCGCCTGATGTATGGCACGGCGGTGGCCTATAACTATACCGGCGATTATGTCAACGCCCTGATATATTACATGAAGCGGATTAATGCCGGCGTTGATGAAAGGTACTGGTCCATTTATTATAACGCGGCCACATCCGCCCTTTATCTTTTGGAAAAGGGGGGCGTGAGTCTGAATGAGGAAGAGGATCTGGGGTTGGGCGAAGACAATCCCGGGCCGGCGGCCAATCCGCTGGAGGGTGTCGATTTGGCCCGCCTGGCGGCGGGTTATCTGGAAAAAATCGCCAATGACCACTGGGTTTATGTCAGTTCCAAGGAAGATTATTTGAAGACGGGTTTGCGGGCCCTCAACATGCTGGGTTCGATTTATCTTTATCAATTAAAAGACTGTACCAATGCCGTAAAATATTATCAGAAGGTTCTGGAATACGACGCGGCCAACGCCGAGGCCCATAAATCTCTGGGCTACGGATATTTTTCCGGGATATGCCCCTCCAATTATTCCCGGGCTTTGGAATATCTGGGCAAGGCGGCCGCCGATTTGCGCAAAGCCGGTGAAAGTGAATGCAGTCCGCAGATGGTGGATATCGGTCTGTGGATTGCGCAATCTTATCAATTCCGGGCCATCGAGAAGCGTGAGGCCAAGCAAAAAGAAGAAGCCAAGGTTGATTTCAAGGCGGCCTACGACGGTTATCTTCAGGTTTTAAAATGCGACCCCAGTAATAATGCCGCCAAAGAGGGTCGGGATCAAGTGAAGTACGAATATTAAGGCCAGACGGGCCTATATCGGATATTGCAGAAAGTTGTTTTGGGAGACTTTATGGCCGAAAACAGTTCGAAGAAAAAAGAATTCAACGCCGATGACCGGTTTCGTTATTTGGGCTTTGATGTCCAGCCGGGGAAGTTGGGGGAATTCTTTGCCAACGAGGCCGAAAAGGAAACCTGGGTTAAACGGGTTCAGGAGAAGCGCAAAGGCAAATCGCAGATGTCCCGCGAGCACTCGACTCTGACCAAAGAGCGGGTGGCCGGCTATGAAAGAATCGTCATGACGGTGACATCGGTGCTTCTGGTTTGCACCTTGTTTATGCCCTGGTTTTCCGGCTATCATGAAGAAGTAATTGAAACCCCGGTGGTGGCGGCGGCTCCGGTCGGTGGTGACTCCACGGCGGTTGGAGCCGGGACGCCCGAGGCGGCCAGAGATGAAGCCGGTTTTACGACCATCATGGCGGGGCAGAAGAGAAAGGAAGTCCGTCGGGAATACCAGTCCATGTCGGCCCTGGGCGCTTTGGCTTCCATCGGTGATGTCGGCGGCAAGGTTTTTTCTTCGGGATTTATTCTGATGCTGACCGGATTTCTGATCCTCGTTTATATTTTACTCTGTTTGGGGTTGGCCGGCTATACTCTTTATCTGGCCTACGGTCTCAAGGGTGATCCCGACCAGAAAGCGGTGCAGATGAAAAAGGGTCTGCGCCTTAATTGGCTGCCGGTGGCGATGTGGGGCTTTATGCTTCTTATATCCTTTGTCGGCGCCGATTATTCTTTTTCCACGAAAGACATGATAGTCCAATTGGGGGACGGTTATTCGGTCGGCACTTATCTGGGCTTACTCTCCTACGGTTTTTATATATCGCTGGCCTGTTTTATCATGAATGCCGTAAAGGCCGTGGAGATTTAGTTTTAGAAGAATAACGAAGTTTAACTTCATAGAACAGGAGTTGTTAAGGTGAAACAGTCGCTTTTCGTAACGCTGAACTTCATAATCTCGTTCGCCATCGGCTATGTCGTCTGGGGCGTCATTCTCAAGGGCTACCCCACCGGCACCATACCCCATTCGATTTATCAGGGGGGACCTTTGGTGGTGGCTTTGATGACCATGTTTTTGATGCTTCTGGCTTTTGTCGTGGAACGCATGATTTCCCTGTATAAAGTGGCCAAGGGGAAAGGCTCCATCCAGGTCTTTTTCAAGAAACTGGTGCAACTTCTTTCCGCGGATGACTACGACGGCGCCCTGGCGGCCTGTGACAAGCAGCGCGGCACCACGGCCAACGTTCTTCGGGCCGGGATCGAGCGTTTCCGCTCTGTCAGAGACGATGCCAAAATGGATGCCGAAAAGAAAATCGTAATGACTCATGCGGCCATCGAAGAGGCCAATGCCCTGGAAGGCCCGCTCCTGGAACGCAACCTTATCGCTCTTTCCACCATCGCTTCTATCGCCACCATGGTGGGACTTCTGGGAACCACGATCGGTATGATTCGCGCTTTCGCGGCCACCGGTAATGTCGAAGGCGGCGTTATCGACGCCCAGCAGCTGGCGGTTGGTATTTCGGAAGCTCTGGTTAACACCGCCGGCGGGCTTCTTTCGGGTATCGGCGGAATCTTTTTCTATAATTTCTTTGTTAATAAGGTGGATGCTTTCAACTACACCACGGATGAAGCCACTTTTGAAGTGATGCAGTTGTTCAAGCAGAAAGTTGGATTATAAGATATGGCCATTAAGAAAAAGCGGCGCGTCGGTGTAGTTATCGACATGACCCCGATGGTGGACATCACCATCCTGCTGCTTATTTTCTATATGTCCACCACCAGTTTTAAGCCGCCCGAGGCCAAGGCCGTGACTTTGCCCAAGTCGCACTCGCAGATTGAACTGCCGGACAAGGATATTATCAACATTACGGTGAGCAAGTACGACTCCATTTATGTCGATTTCCTGGTTAAAGAAGAAGTCGCAATGGAAGGCAAAAATATCATGACCACGGTCCGCAAGGTTATCGAGGCCGACGAATACAATGTGGCGGCTCGAATCAACCAGGCCCGCGCCATGAATATTCGGGCCCTGATTGTCATTAAGGCCGATAAAGACGCCAGTTACGGGGTCATGGACAAGATCATGAAATCGATGAGGGAAAGCGCCCTGACGCGCTTTTTAATTATTACCGATAATGAAGCCGAGGATGCGCTGACATCCAAGTAGCGGCTTGATTTATCGCATGGTTTTTGAAAGGAGTGATGTTCAGTGAGCGGTGGAGCCGTAGAGCAACGCCAAAAATCACCACGGGGCAAAGGCGGCCGGCGTAAGAAACGCCGCATCAATGTCCGCGTCGACATGACCCCCATGGTCGATATCGTCATGTTACTCCTGATATTCTATATGGTAACGACGGTGTTTTCCATGCCCCAGGCGATGGAAATAAATCTGCCTCCGGAAGACGAAACGGAACAGGTGGAAGTCAAGGAATCGAACCTGTTGACTATCCGTATCGACGGGCAGAACCGCTTTTTCTGGAATATCGGCAACCCCGGGACCAACCTGCCTCAGATGATCCCCGTAACCAATCCCGGCGATACGGTTTTTACGGTTAAGGCCGATTCTTTGCGGAATATCCTGGTTAACGAAAACCGGAATAATAACCGTTTGAGTACGCTGATTCTGATTCATGGCGACGCCAACTATGGGGCCATGGTTGATATTCTGGACGAAATCGACTTGTTGGAACGTTCCTGGAATGCTACCATTGCCCAGGGACTGGGAAAAAAGGTCGAAGATTTGACCAAAGAAGAGAAGTTTTCCTACCGCTATGCCATGGGTGAATGGGAGGAACGCGACGACCGTATCGTTGCGGAAGCCCTGGGATTGCCGGCGGGAGGAGGTCAGTAATTATGTCAAGGTTCAGTAATGCCCTTTACGGCGGATACGGCGCTTATGAACTTAAATCGAGTTATCAGCGCAACCTTTTAATGGGGTCGCTGTTCGGACTGGCCCTGGTGGTATTTTTCGTGGGTGCGACTTATCTGTACCAGGTGATCACCGAGGAAGAGACGGTTTATGTTCAGCAGCGGGTTATCAAGACCGTGGCCGATTTGGGGCCGCCCCCGACGGTCAGCAAACCCAAGCCGCGAGTGGATATCGCGGCGCCTACTAAAGCGGCGCCGAAGGTTGGTATCCCCAAGCCGGTTAAGGATGAAGACGCCGTAGACGAGGATGTCGTTATCGCGTCGCGCGAAGAACTGGCCGATATCGTGGCCCCGGATATAAGCGCCAACGCCGGAGCCGGGGAAGATATCGTGGTCGATATCCCGATGGAAGAATATATGCCGGCCCCGGATGAATTCGTGCCGGTGGAAGTTCCGGCCGAAATGATTTACGAGGAAGTCCCGGAATACCCGCGTCTGGCGCGCTCCGCCGGTATGGAAGCGGTGGTCTGGATTAAGGCTCTCGTGGATAAGAACGGCGAAGTCAAAAAGGCCATGATTCTGCGTTCTTCGGGTTCCAAAGCCGGGTTCGATGAAGCCGCCCTGGAGGCTTCATACAAGTGCAAATTCAAGCCGGCTATCCAGAACGGACGTCCCGTTTCGATCTGGGTGTCGTACCAGGTGGAATTTACGCTGGAAGATACGAACTGATAAAAATAATCAGGGGTGATGCCTTCGCCTAAAGGTGTCCCCCCTGATGAACCGCAACCAATATACGCCCCTCACGCGGCGCAATCGAATTTCGATTCGCCGGCAATATAGTTCTCGCTGAAGACCGACCGTCAACCAACCGTTCGATAACTTCGGAAGTCTGCTTTAAGATTTTCCGGGGAAGAAAACGCTTATGCCAGCGGTAATAAGGTTGGGAGAAAGTCATGACGGGCCGGCCGAAATTTCCAGGAATAAAATATATCGGGCTGTCCCGTCCGGGTACTAATAATACGGTCGGTGGATTTCGGGTCCGCCCTGACATAAGGAGGGGAATTATGTCCTGGTCTGACAAACCGGCCGGAGCGCCCTATGGCGCCCTGGAACTTAAAATCACCTACCAGAGGAATCTTCTGTGGGGAAACGCCGTGACGGTGCTGATGGCGGCGGCTATGGCGGTGCTGTATCTATTGGGCCAGTCAGCAATTGAAATCGTGCCACCATCACGGCCGATAATAGGAGATAGGGAAGTTCATATCGAGATTGCACCCAATCCACCAACAATTAAATATGGGCACAGACCTCCTATTCCGACACCGCCCCGAGAAAGGTCGGCCGTTATCCCCGTCCCACCAATTCCGATACCCGATTCTCTCTTTTCCGGGGATGAAAATAATACAATTTCCTCGCAGAAAGAAATCAGTGAATTTAACGGGGCTCTTAATCCCGGTCCTCCGGGTGACGGAACCGAATTCGCGTACAATTTCTCGGATACCACTGAAGATTGGCCGGATGTTGAGGATTTCGTGGTCTGCGAAAGGTACCCGGAAATGATCTCGGCGGCGCAACCGGAATATCCCCGAATCGCCAAAACCACGCAAACCGAGGGTGAAGTGACGGTACAGGTCCTGGTGGATGAGAAGGGTGAGCCGTTGGATGTCCGGGTATATAAAGATTCCGGTAGAAATGTCGGTTTTGAGGAGGCGGCCGTCAAGGCGGCCTGGAACTGCCGTTTCAGCCCGGGGATACAGAACGGAAGACCGGTCAAAGTCTGGGTGGTTTTCAAGATAGAATTTACTCTGGAAAATAATTACTGAAACCAAGAGAGGCCTGGCCAAGGCAGGAGGTGCGGAATGAAGACGACAAAGGGGGAAAGGCTGGTGGCGATGGAATGGGGACGAGAATGGCTGTTGATGATGGCGTTCGGGTTTTCGATTTTATTCATGGGGTTGTTATGGTTGGCGGCTCATCCCTGGGATGAAGAAGGCGGCCTGACATTGCAGAAGATTATATCGATGCCGGTGAGGCAAACCGGGATAACCGCCGCAAGCGGCCTTGCCGCACCGTCGCGGCGAATCGGCGATTTCAAGACATTCGAGTCGGCCGGAGTTGTCCCGCCGCTTTTAAAATCGGAATCGGAAAAAGGAGCGTCCAACGAAGGATTATTATCTGCCGATGACAGCGTTTATTCTTCGGGGGAGGTAGATGAGAGGCCGGAATTGATCTGGATGCTCTGCCCGGATTTGTCCACGGATGAATCAAGGGGGGATATTCTGGACGAGGTGGTTTTGAATCTAATAGTCAATCATAAGGGAGAGGTGGAAGAAGCCGGCCCGGCGGGAGATATGCACGGGGGAAATGGCTCGGTTCGCGCGGCGCTGGCCGCGGTAAAAGAGGCCGTTTTTAAACCGGCGCGGCGGGACAACAATAACGTGCGCTGCCGCGTGGAATTGCGCGTCAGGATGAGTGAAGGTTAATTTTATAAAGGCGATGACAGGCTGTTAAAGACTATCAAAATTAAATTCTGATATATCGCGGACGATTATAAGTCGCCCACCTTGATGGCATCATGGCCACCGGCGGACAGGGGCCATGTTTATGATATTTCTTTTGGTCCCTGCGGTTATTTTATACTGCGAATATTCTATATATTGTATTTTCGCCTTTTACTATCTCCATATCTGGTAACCTCCTGAAATTTAAGCGTTTCCCCATAAAAAACATCTTGACAACTGCACAAATGTGCAGTATTTTGATTTTGCGCCGATAAGAATTCCAGGAAGGAGAATATCAATGGAAAATAAGAAGGTCCTATCGCATTTGGAGTCATGGGGAGGGGGGCGATCGCATCTGCCCTCCTTAACCGAAGTACCCCGGCCGGGGCTGACCGGATGCGCGGCCGCCTCTTTGAATGTCATGGGGAGCGATGTCAATAAGGCCGCGGTGCGGGATGTCTGTCCCGATTGCCGCACGCCCCTGGTTCGTTTGGGGGCTTGTTTCACCTGTCCCCGGTGCGGCTATGGGGGATGCGGTTGAGTGCCATGGGCACTTTCCACGGGAGAATGTCATAGGAAAGGGCGGCTAATATGAAATTACAGGGTTTGCTCAAATACGGGATTCCGGAAATGATAATTGAAACCTGGCGTCGTCGCCAGGGCGACCGGCTCCTGCCGGTTCAGGCCCGGGCGGTCGAGGAAGGGCTTCTGGAGGGCGATGGCGACGGGAAGGCCGGGAATATTTTGATTTCGGCGCCGACCTCGGCGGGGAAATCATTCTGCGGCGAGATGGCGGCCGTGACCGCCTTATGGCGGCGTCGCAAGGTGGTCATGCTTTTTCCCCTCAAGGCGATTGCCGAGGAGAAGTATGCTTCGTTCCGCGATTGCTATGCCCGGCTCGGTTTAAGAATAATAATCGTCAGCGGCGATCATCCTGAAAACGACGAGATTTTCGAACGGGGCGAATTCGATCTGGCGCTGGCGATATACGAAAAATTTCATCATCTCCTGACGGTTAATCTCGGTCTCCTGCGGCAGATCGGCCTGGTGGTGGTGGATGAATTGCAGATGCTGGGAGAAAAGGGGCGGGGGGAGCGATTGGAAATGGCCCTGGTTAAAATGATGGCTTCGGGGATATCACCCCGGATAGCGGCATTGTCGGCGGTTTTGCCTGATGAATCCGAAATCGCTTCGTGGTTGAAAGCCAGGGTAATTCGCGAGACGGTTCGTCCGCTCGACCTGCACCAGGGGGTGGCGGCGGCGGGGAAATTCCACTGGCGGTCATTCAATGACGGTCGCGAAGGCGCGGATAATTTTCCCGTTTTTGACGGGGAGGATGTCACGGGGGTACTTCTGGATTTTCTCAAAGGCGATTCCAGCCGGAAACTGGTTTTTCTGAAATCGAAGCGAGATACCATGGAAGCGGCCTTCCGTCTGGCGGCGGTGTCATCCTGGCCCGAAGCCGCGACGACCCTGGCGGTTCTGGACTGGGAGGAGCCCAGTTTTTTGGTGCGCGGCTTACGCCAGACGTTATCGCGCGGGGTGGCTTTCCACAATGCCGATTTAACCGGCCGTCAGAGGCAGGCCGTCGAAGCCGGGTATCGTCGGGGCGAGATAAAAGTCATCTTCAGCACGCCCACCCTGGCCATGGGGGTGAATCTTCCCGCCGACACCGTTTTTCTGGAGACGGTCAAATACGAAGCCGGCGAATTCGGCGGCAAACCCTGCCTGATGCCGATCACGGCGGCGGAATTTCAAAATATTACGGGGCGGGCGGGACGATTCGGTCTTGACCCGGCGGTTCTGACCGGACGGGCGATTATCCTGGCCCGTTCCGATTTCGAAAGGGAAGTGCTCTGGAATGGGTATATCGAAAATTCTCTCCGCGAAAAGGTGGTTTCGGTTCTAACGGTATCGGCCGCGGGGGATATCGTTCTCGATTTATGCGTTTCGGGTCTGGCCCGCAATATCGGCGATATCAGGTCGATTCTGGGGCAGACTTTCCAATCGACCCAGGCGAACGGCGTCATTGAGAGCATGACAGGGATGCTTCCGGAGATGGTCCCGGGCCTGGCGGAGAAAGGGTTGATAAATGAGGATTTGGTCCCGACGCCGCTGGGGACGGCCGTGGCGGGAAGCGGCCTGACGATTGCTTCGGGATTGCACTACCGGGACATACTGCAGGGCCGGATACCCCAATCGCCGTTGGGATGGCTGGCGGCGGTGCTGGCGGTCGAGGAGTTCCATCACGCCCAGGCCGGCCTGACCGCCGGGGAGTATCGCCACCGCACGTACGAGCGCCTTCTAATTCAGGATTATGGCGATTGTCTTCCTGAAATATCCGCCTTCCTGAAAAGGTCCGACGATAATTGCCCGCCGTCTTTCCGTGAGGCGGCCGTGATCAAGGCGGTGGTTCTTCTGGTCGAATGGGCCCAAGGGATGCCGGTGGAAAAACTGGAGCAGCGCTTTCAACTTCACCTGGGGCAGATTAGCGATCTGGCCGCCACGGCCGCCTGGCTGACCGGCGCCCTGGGGAAAATCGCCGCGACCCTGAACGCCTTTTCATCGACGGCGGCCTTTCTGGAGGAGTACGCTTTTCAGGTGCAATTCGGCCTGGATCCGATCATGCGATCAATGCACGGGCCTTTCAGGAGCATTCTCAATCGCGCCGATTTTACGGCCCTGGCCGGCGAACAGATCACGTCTTTCGAGGCTCTGGCGGGGCTGGATGCGGACGTTTTGTCCCGGCTTATCCATCCCGAGAGCAAACGTCAACAACTTATTCGTCACATAGAAACCGTTACAAAGGAGGAAAATATGAACGGTTCCGTTACTTCCCTGACCACGCCGACGGCGTGGCCGCGGAAAACCCGTCCGGCGATGGGGGGGTGTCCTTCACTTCTGGAACTTGACGGCCGCTACGAGGGCGAGCGGTACGTGGTTAAGGTCGATGGCTTGCCGGTGCGCCTGACCGGTAAGTCGTTCAAGTACCTGGCCAAATTAATCGGGGGAAGACTTCTTACCGCCGAGGGATGGGTTTACAAAGACGATATCGAGACCGGTTTCAACCAGGCCCGGTACTTGTACCGTCTGAAGCAGGAATTCAACCAGAACGGTTACGGCGCCTGGCCGATTTTCGAGAATAACCGTTTGGGGTATTATCGTCTCGATTTGGAGCCGGGGCAGGTGCGGATTAACCTTGAAAACCTGCATCATCATCCCGATTTCGAACTGCGCCAGTTGGCCGAGCAACTTATGCCCCGGCTGGCCGGATAAAATGTGGGCCTATGTCGGATAAACAAAAAGGATCGATAGAAAATCAGCCCCTGCCTGTGATCGTCAAAATGCCGGGTCGGGGCTGATGCTTTTGGGAGGGAAGAAACCCCACCGGATGGCCGCCACATCGTCGCCGTAACTTATTGAATGGCAATATTATAATAGGAAATGCGGGTTTTTCGGCAAGCGTGAGGAATTTCTTTGATAGTATATTCGCGGAATAGTCTCAACAAGTCCAAACTTTTGATTCCCCGGCAGGTTTAAAAATATAGATATTAACCGATATTTGGGCTAAAAGGCCGATGATAAAAAAACTGGGGTCATACATACCGTACCTGGCATCCGATGGGGAGCCAGCCTTGCCGGTTCTTCCGGGAAAGACCTTGATTCTATTTCCCGGCGAGACGGTGGCGCTTCAAGTCGGTCGTCAGGAATCACTTAGCCTGATTGAAGATAACATGGGGCGCAATGCCCTGGTGGCGGTGGTGTATTCACCGACGGCAGGTGCGGATGATAAAGAAAGCGAATTGTGCCAGATTGGAACATCGGCCCGGATTATCTCGGCCGTGAACGGACCGGGCGGCTCCAAAATTGTCTCTCTGGAGGGTATCCGGCGGATCGCGCTTCGTACCATAATCAAGAAAAAGCCCTATTTATTCGCCAAAATTAGTTACCTCGATGAAAAAGCGGCCGTAAGCGACGAGACCCGCCGCCTTTCCGAGGAAATCCTGGCGCTGGTGGAACAAATTACCGAAGTGGCGCCGACTTATTCTGAGGAAATTCTTTTTGTCATAAAACTGAACCTGGAGAACCCGGGTCGGTTCGCCGATAAAATTGCGGCCACTTTCCATTTTCCCATCAGTTCCAAGCAGGAAGTTCTGGAATCATTCAACCTGGAACAGAGACTTCGCAAAGTATTGGTCCTGCTCAAGGATGAATTGGAACGGGTGACGGTCAGTTATGAAATCAAGCAGACCGTCAAAGAGAAAAATGTGGAGGAACGTCGCCGCTATTATCTTCGCCAGCAATTATATGAGATTAAGCGCCAGTTGGGCGAGGATAATCTGGAAGATAAGGTGGTTCAGCACCTGCGTTTTGAGGTCGGCAATAACAAGCAGTTGCCCAAGGATGCCCGGGAACGGGCCTTAATCGAAATCGAAAGGCTGGCGCACCTGTCGAGCGCCTCGGCAGAGTATGGGGCCACGAAATTGTACCTCGATTGGCTTTTGAACATACCCTGGAATGTCTGCACCAAAGAAGCCTATGAAATCAGCCAGGTGGAAAAAGATATCGCCCGATTTTATTATGGCCCGCCCCGGATAGTCAGCCGGATACTGGAGAAAATCGCCGTCAGGAAACTTCACGGGGGTGTCAGCGAAGGATCCGTGCTATGTCTGGCCGGTGTCGCCGGAACGGGGAAAGCCTCGCTGGCCAGGGCAATCGCCAAGGCCATGGGAAAGAAATTCATTCGCATCACGGCCGGAGGCCTGGTGGACCTGGCCGATATCAAGGGGACGGCCCGGACTTTTCTGGGAGCCATGCCGGGGATTTTTATCCGTAATCTCAAGGATGCCGGGGTTTGCGATCCGGTTATATTCATCGAAGATATCGAGTGTTTCAACGAAGAGGCCAACAGCGCTCTACCCATGGCCGTGCTGGAGGCGGTTGATCCCAGATATAATGGCCGCTTTCTGGATAATTATATCGGACTTCCGGCCGATTTGGGCCGGGCCATTTTTATCTGCGGTGTGCGGAGTGTTGAGGAAGTCCCGGAGACCATGGCGCACCGGATGGAAGTAATCGAGTTGCCCGGTTATATCGAGAAGGAAAAAATCCATATTGCCCGCAAGCATATCATCCCCAACCTGCTGAAGCGTCATGGCCTTTTAAAACGCGACATCAATTTCACCGATACCGGTTTGAAGAAAATTATCCGCAATTACACCATGGAGGCGGGACTCCTGGAGTTCACCAAGCAGGTAGAGCGTATCTGCCGCCATGTGGCCCGGGAAAAAGTGGGTCAGTTACGGCAGGGATGGCTGGTGACGGAAAAAACGGTCGAAGAATTTCTGGGGACGCCGCAGTATATTCCGGAAATGCCGGAGAAATCGCCCGAGATCGGGGTTTGTATCGGTTTGGCCTGGACCGGTTCCGGCGGCGAACTGATGATAATCGAAGGTCTGCGGATGAAGGGGAACGGCGAAGTTATCACGACCGGTTCCCTGGGCGAAGTGATGAAAGAATCGATTCAGGCGGCCCACAGTTATGTCCGGGCCAAGGCCGATGTCCTGGGTATCGACCATAATGATTTCAACGATTTCGATATTCATATTCACTTTCCTTCGGGCGCGATTCCCAAGGATGGGCCGTCGGCGGGCGTGACGGTTACCCTGGTGATCGCCTCGGTGATGTCGGAGCGGCCGATCCGCAATGATATTGCCATGACCGGCGAGGTGACGCTTCGCGGGAAAGTTCTTCCCGTGGGGGGGTTCAAGGAGAAAATTTCGGCGGCATATCGGGCCGGGATTCGGACGGTTTTGGTGCCCAAGGAGAATCGGAAGGATTTGAAGGATTTACCGCCCGATATTATCAGCAAGACACAATTCGTTTTCATTGAAACGGTCGACGAGGTTTTCGAGCATGGTTTGATGGATTTCCGGCCGTCCAGTTATACTCTCGAGAAGATATTTCGTGATGAAATCGAGAAGGCCAAGCGCCGTAAACGGGATAATACCAAGAGTAAAATCGTGGCTAAGTCGGGGTCGGGGCGACGCAAATAAAAAAGGCGGCCGGGGAAAACGGCCGCCGATTTTTTTTCACGCTCAAAGACTAACGCGTCTTTTTTATCACTTTCCCGGCTTTAAGGCAGGAGGTGCAAACCCGAATCCGCATGGGGCGGCCATCGATACTGGCGCGAACCGTCTGCAGGTTGGGATTCCAGCGGCGTCTCGTCACATTGTGGGCGTGGGAGATATTATTACCGTAAGTCGGTCTTTTGCCGCACATCGAACAAACCTTGGCCATAAAATCAGACTCCTGTAATCAAAATAAGTTAACTATTATAACCAACTTCTCGGAAAAAGCAACCCCTATTTTACGGCAATTTCCGAATTATTTTGGAATTTCGGGCCTATTTTCGATTCCCGGGGCGGCTTGACTTTCCTTGACTACCGCTTAAGGAAGGCTTATTTTCCTATCAAACCGCCTAACCATGTTGCTGTATAATCTCTTGCAGGTGAAAATATGCTGGATGTGAAATTCATAAGAGACAATCCCGACCTGGTCAAAAAAGGCGTGGCCGCCAAAAACCAGAAGTTGGATATCGACAAAATTCTCGACCTCGACCGGAGTCGTCGCGCTATTATCGCCGAGGTGGAACAACTTAAGGCTCTGCGGAATAAGGTCAGCGAGGAAATAGCCCGGAAGAAAAAGAATAAAGAAGACGCCTCGTCGCAAATTGCCGAGATGAAAGAAGTGGGCCAGAAAATCTCCGCCCAGGATGTAGAACTGCGGGCGGTAGAAAACGAATTGGAGGGGCTTCTTTTGTGGATACCGAATATGCCGCATAGTTCGGTTCCGATCGGGCCCGATGAAGAATCCAATGTGACCGTCAGGGAATGGGGACAGATACCCCACCTGAATTTTGAAATACAGCCCCACTGGGTGATAGGCGAAAAACACGGCCTGATTGACTTGCCGGCCGCGGCCAAGATTGCCGGTTCGGGATTTTATGTTCTCAAGGGTGCGGGCGCCAGACTGCAGAGGGCCCTGGTGCAATTCATGCTCGATACGCACACCCGCGACGGTTTTATCGAAGTGGCTCCGCCGGTTCTGGCCAATGCCAAAACCATGACCGGTACGGGGCAATTGCCCAAACTGGCCGAGGATATGTATTTTTTAAATGATGACGGGATTTATATGATTCCCACGGCGGAAGTCCCGGTGACGAATATCCACCAGGAAGAAATTCTCAATGAGGAGGACCTGCCCCGGTATTACGTGGCGCATTCGCAGTGTTTCCGTCGCGAGGCCGGGGCGGCCGGCAAGGATACGCGGGGTCTGATCCGGGTGCATCAGTTCGAAAAAGTGGAGATGGTCAAAATAGTCACGCCCGAAAAATCGTACGATGAATTAGAAACGCTTCTAGCCCAGGCCGAAAAAATCATTCAGGCTTTGAAAATTCCATATCGAGTCAGCTTGTTGGCCTCCGGGGATTTATCTTTCGCGGCGGCCAAGTGTTATGATATTGAAATCTGGGCGGCGGGAATAGGGAAATACCTGGAGGTTTCCTCGGTCTCCAATTTCGAGGATTTCCAAGCGCGGCGCATGAATACCCGGTTCCGCGATAAAGACAAGAAAGTCCGCTTTGTCCATACCCTGAACGGCTCCGGGACCGCTTTGCCGCGGTTGCTGGCGGCCATAATGGAGAACTACCAAACCGATTACGGGACGATTGTCGTTCCCGAAGTCCTGCGTCCGTACATGGGCGGTTTGGTCGAAATAACCGGACAGTGAATAAGAGCAGTAATCTTTCTCTGGCTATCGGCCCGGCCACCCTTTTCAAACTTTTCCTTCTGGCCGGGATTGTCTTTATCTCACTGGTCTTTATCTGGTATACCCTGGATGTAATCGCCCAGTTGGAGGAAGACGCCCAGGGGATGGTTACCTCTTATGTCAAACTGTGGCGCCTGGCGGCCAGTGATGCTTCCAGCGGTGGCGAGGTCCAGATAATTTTCGAAGAGGTGATTAAGAAGGCGAATTTCCCGGTTATCATCGCCGATGTCGAAAAAAATCCGGTTTTCTGGCGGAATATTCCCGGTGTGGTCGATAATGATCCTTCGGAGGAAGCGCTCATAAAAGTCTCCGCCTTTCTGGAGGATATGAAAAAAGATAAAGAGGAAATTCCGCTCACCTTCGGGGAAACGGTGATTTCCTATTTTTATTACGGTGATTCCCCGGTTATAAGGCAACTGCAATGGATGCCGTTCGTGGAAATCGCCCTGGTTCTGGCTTTTATCACGGTCGGGCTGGTCGGTTTTTACAATATCAAGCGTTCCGAAGAACGGCATATCTGGGTGGGGATGGCCAAGGAAGCCGCTCACCAGTTGGGGACGCCGATATCTTCGCTTATGGGCTGGCTGGAACTATTGGGCGGGCAGGTTTCGGACATCAAGGCCGCGTCGATTTCCTCGGAGGACATTTTCAAGCAGATGAAAATCGACGTGGAACGTCTTCAACGGGTGGCCAATCGTTTCGGGCAAATCGGCTCGGTACCGGAATTGGTGGAAACCGATGTCAATCTTTTGCTGGAAGAGACCACGGAATATTTCCGACGAAGACTTCCTTTCGGCGGCAGTGGCACTAAAATAACCGTGATTAAGGGCGAAATTCCCCGTATTTATATGAACCGGGGACTTTTTACCTGGGCCCTGGAAAACCTGATCAAGAATAGTCTTCAGGCGGTGGATTCTCAATCGGGAGAGGTCAGGTTGACGACTTTGCCTTCGCGGAATCCCCGGTTTATCATTATCGAGGCTTTCGATAACGGGCGCGGGATTACCGCCGGCGTGGCCCGGAAGGTTTTCCGCCCCGGGTTCACCACCAAGAAGCGGGGTTGGGGATTGGGCCTGACACTATCCCGGCGGATAGTGGAAGATTATCACCGGGGACAGATAACTCTATTGAGGTCGCACCCGGGGGAGACTGTTTTCCAGATGATCCTGCCGGTAAAAAAGGACGATGCCGCGGGCGGATTATGGTATAACCTGTGGACCAAAAGAAGTCTCTGAAAGGACAATTAATGGCGGCTCCTGCAGCAAAAAAGATTTTATGGGTGGACGACGAAATCGATTCTCTCAAACCGCATATTTTATTTTTGCGGGAAAAGGGGTTCGATGTGGTCGAGGCGGTTTCCGGCGATGACGCCGTGGCGCGGGTGAAGAAGGAAAATTTCGATATGGTCCTTCTGGACGAGATGATGCCCGGCAAGGACGGCCTGACGACGCTGGAGGAGATAAAGGCCGTCGACCCGCACTTGATAGTAGTGATGGTCACCAAGTCCGAGGAAGAGACTCTGATGGAGGAAGCGATCGGCCAGAAAATCGACGATTACCTGGTAAAGCCGGTCAATCCTTCGCAGGTTCTCCTGGTGGCCAAGCGCATGCTGGAAGGCAAGAAAATCGTCACCCAGAGCCGCATGAAACGGTATATCACCGATGTCAACAAACTCAACCAGAGATTATACGGAGTGATGGAACCGGCCGACTGGCTCGATGCCGCCCGGGTCCTGGCCGGCTGGGACCTGGAGTTGGATGAGAATCCCGATGAAGGATTGTCCCAGACCCACAAGGGGACGCGCAAGGAATGGAATAATGAATTCACCAAATTTCTGGAAAAGAATTATACGCACTGGCTGAAATCCGAGAGCCGTCCCACTCTCTCTCCGGACGTTTTGAAAAAGCACCTGGTTCCGCTTCTGAATTCCGGACGAAAGGTGCTATTGATTGTCGTCGACTGCATGCGTCTGGACCAGTGGTTGTCGATCGAGGAATTCCTGGCGGAGTTTTACAATATCGAACGAAGCAGTTACTTCTCGATTCTGCCCAGCGCCACACCCTTTGCCCGCAATGCCTTATTCTCGGGCCTGTTTCCATCCGATATTTCCCGGCAATATCCCGAAGTCTATCAGGATGGGCGGGAAGGCTCCCTCAATAAGTACGAAGATCATCTCCTGGCGGCGTTGCTCAAGAGGGAAAAGGTCAAGTATTCGGGTACGGTGCGGTACGAGAAAATATTCGACAACACCGAAGGGGAGGCGCTGGCCAGGCGGGTGGCCGATTATTTCCAGTCGGACATGGTCGCCTTCGTCTTCAATTTTCTGGATATCCTGGCCCACGGCCGTTCCAATAATGTCATTCTCAAAGAGATAGCCGGTTCGGAAGCGGCCTTTCGGTCGCTCATGAAAAGTTGGTTCGCGCATTCGCCGCTATATACCATTCTCAAGGCCTACGCCCGCCGGGATGTCAGTATTATTATAACGTCGGATCATGGCTCGGTCCTATGTTCGCGGGGGACCATGGCTCACGGCCGGAAAGATACTTCCACCAATCTGCGCTATAAATACGGCGACAATCTCAATTGCGACCCCAAGGAGGCTATCCTGATAAAAAATCCGGAACAGTACCGGCTTCCCCAATTCGGTCTGGCCACTACCTTCATTTTGGCGCGGGAGGATTTCTTCTTTGTCTATCCCAACAATTACAACGAATATATCCGTCTATTCCAGAATTCCTTTCAGCACGGGGGTATTTCGCTGGAGGAATTGGCCGTGCCGCTGGCCGTCCTGACGCCCAAATGATGATTGCGCGCGATAATAATCTGAAGATGGAATCGGCCTCGGAAGAAGAAACGTGGCGGATAGGAATGCAATTGGCGGCCGTGCTTCAAAATCGCGATTTGGTGGTTTTATCCGGTCCGCTGGGGGCGGGCAAGACGATATTCATCAAGGGTCTGGCGGCCGGATTGGGTATTGACCGGGAATATATCGGCTCGCCGTCATACACCCTGGTGAATGAGTATTTCGGGAAATTCCCCTTGTTTCACTTTGATTTGTATCGTCTTGAAAATGAATCGGAATTGTACTTTATCGGCTGGGATGAGTATCTTTTGCGCGATGGCGTCATGGTCGTGGAGTGGGGCGAGAAGGCCGCCGGGTTGCTGCCCGGAAAGCGGATCGAAGTCGATATTGCCATAATCGATGAGCACAGCAGGCGCTTAAATATCAGGTTTTTGCCGGGGGCTTGCTGATGAAACAATATCCCCTTCTGGCCATTGACAGCGCCGCCTCGGTCTTACGCGTCGGTCTTCAGACGGCCGATGATGCTTTGATAACCGCTGAAAACCGGGATCGATTCCGCCACGCCGAGTTTATTCTGGGTCTGATAGATAAAGTCATAAGTGAAGGTGGTGTCCACAGAAAAGACATCAAAGCCATAGCGGTTTCGTTGGGGCCGGGATCGTTCACCGGACTTCGGGTAGGCTTGGCGACGGCCAAGGGGCTGGCCCTGTCACTGGATATTCCCCTGGTGGGGATTCCTTTACTGGAAGCGGTGGGGGAGAAGATATTCACCAGATTCGGGGGCGCGGCCGTGGTAATCCCCTCGCGCCGCGAGGAGTTCTACCTGGCCTTGATTGATTCGGACAATCCCGAGCATTATAGACTTCAAGTCGTAAAGAGCGATGGGATGAAGGGTTTAATCGGGGAACGGAAGGTATTCCCGGTTGATTGCGATTTGTCGGCCTTGAATTTGGATCCTTCGGGAATAATCGGGCCGGGGGAATTTCAAATATCCATCGGCGACTATCTCGAAGCCGGACGCCGCCGCTTGGCCCTGGGCCAAATTACGGAACTGGCCGAATTGGAGCCGCGATATATTCAGGTTTTTCCGGCGGCGAAGAAATGAAAGAAAGTAACGACCAGCCATATTGCCCCAGGATTCGCCCCTTCCAAAAAAAGGATCTGGAGACTGTCTATAAAATGGAAAAAGCCAGTTTCAGCGACCCCTGGCCCAGGGAGGCGTTTCTGGAAGGGTTAGACGGGTCATTTGAGCATTATTTCATTGTGGCCGAATGCGATGGCCGGATTGCCGGCTATGCCGCCTATTATATTGATATAGGCGAGGCCCGCCTGACCAACATCGCCGTGGATAAAGCTTTCCGGCGAAAATCTATTGCCAAAAGTTTATTAAATCATATCTTTACAGTCGTAAAAAATGCCTCCTGCAGGCATCTTTTTTTGGATGTGCGGCCCAGTAATAAGGCCGCTATTGATTTATATGTAAAATTGGGATTCAGCCAGGCATATGTTCGAACCCTGTATTATGAAAGTCCTCCCGAAGATGCCCTGGTGATGGTTAAGGAAATTCTTCTGGATTAATTATGGATTGGTTCAAGAAAACCAAACTGGCCGGTCAAACCAAAAAGGACATACCCGACGGTCTCTGGACCAAATGTCAGGAATGCGGCGAGATCATATATACCAAGCAGTTGGAAGAAAATTTCTGGATTTGTCCGGCCTGCCAGTTTCATTTTAGAATCAGCAGTCGTCGCTATATAAAGATTTTACTGGATGACGGCAAACTCGAAGAACTCGATACCAACTTGACCTCGCTTGACCCCTTGCGGTTTAAAGATTCAAAACGTTATCCTGACCGCGTCAGGGACGCCACCGAGAAAAGCGGGCTTTCGGATGCGGTTGTCTCGGGAATCGGCAAAATCGACGGAAAAGATGTTTCCTTTGCCATCATGGACTTTTCATTTATCGGCGGTTCCATGGGTTCGGTGGTGGGGGAAAAAATTGCCCGCACAATTGAACGGGCGATCGAACGGAAAATACCATTGATAATCGTTTCCTGCTCGGGCGGCGCCAGGATGCAGGAAGGTATCTTATCGCTGATGCAAATGGCCAAAACCTCGGCATTACTGGCGGTTCTGGACAAAATACATGTTCCCTTTATTTCAATTTTGACGAATCCCACTACGGCGGGAGTTATGGCCAGTTACGCGTCATTGGGGGATGTCATCATAGCCGAGCCGAAATCGCTTCTCGGTTTTGCCGGTCCACGGGTGATTCAGCAAACCATCAAACAGGAACTGCCGCCCGGCTTTCAGTCTTCAGAGTTTTTCCTGGAAAAGGGGTTTCTGGATAAGATCGTCAAACGTAACGACTTGCGCGAGACGATCATTAAACTTCTGCAATATTTCCATAATTGAATAATAAATTATGCCTCATCTGAAAAACGGCTATCAGAAAGCCGTCGATTTTATCTTTGCCCGCGAGCATTTCGGAATGAAACTGGGACTGGAGAATATCGGGCGGTTTTTGGAATTACTGGACAACCCCCAGCATGGCTTTAAAAGCGTCCATGTGGCCGGCACCAACGGCAAGGGTTCCACTTCGGCTTATATCGATGCCGTTGTCCGCCAGGCCGGATACAAATGCGGGTTATTCACCTCACCGCATTTGTTTGATTTCCGCGAGCGGGTCAGAGTGAACGGCGAAAAAATCTCGAAAGCATTTATCGTAGATTTTATTGATAAGTACCGTTCCCATATTGAAGAAAATAAAATTACCTATTTTGAAGTCTGCACCGCCCTGGCCTTCAAGTATTTCGCCATGAAGAAAGTCGATTTGGCGGTGGTCGAAGTCGGGCTGGGGGGGCGGCTGGACGCCACCAACACGGTCACGCCGCTGGTGTCGGTGATTACCGATATTTCATACGACCATGTTCACATCCTGGGCGATACCTTAACCAAGATTGCCTATGAGAAGGCCGGGATTATCAAGCCGGGCATTCCGGTCGTGGTGGGACCCATGAAACCGGAACCGCGCCGCGAAATAATGCGCATCGCCCGTGAAAGGGGAGCCTCGCTCCATTATATCAGGCCCGGCACAATAAGATATCGGGAAGGGACGTTTCGCTTTGACATAAATAACGGCCAGCACGACCTGAAAAACCTGGTTACGTCTCTGGCGGGCAGGCATCAGGCCCGCAACGCCGCCAATGCCGCGGTGGCCCTGGAATTTCTGCGATTATCCGGGTATCATATAACCGGGGGCCAGATTAAAAAGGGGCTGGCCGGGACTATTTGGCCGGGGCGGTTCCAAATAATAAAGATGCCCGGCGGGCCGGTGATTATATTGGATGTGGGCCATAATGAAGGCGGGGTAAAGGCCACTGCCGAATGTTTTCGTCAGAGATTTCCGAGACGGAAAGCCCGCCTGGTGATAGGCTTCGTGAAGTACAAAGATTTGCGGAATATCGTTCGGATTCTGGTGCCGATCACGAAGGATGCGGAAATAGTCCGTCTCAATACCGAACGGACGGCCGATCCGGAGGAAATTGCCGGATTGTTTAAGGGCCGGGCGGCGGCGCGAATATCGGATTCGGTGGTAGCCTCGACTCGTCGAGTAATAGAGACCTCGCATCGCGACGATATAATAATTATCGGAGGCTCGCATTACGCCGTCGGCGAGTTCCTGGAAAATCAGGCCGGGATTTTGGGCATTAGAGAAAAGCCCGTGAAGAAAAAGGGATTATGACCGATGACCAAACCCGCAGGGGTCGGGAAAATTCCGGAAAGGGAGCCATGAGGACCGTGGCAAAAGAATCGGGAAAAAACCAGAAGTCACACTCTGCCCTGGAGTCGTTGATTAAAGAACGAACGCTGGATTTATCCGAAACCAATCGGCAATTACGAAAGACGATATTTGATCTCTATAATATATTCGAATTAAGCCGCAATTTTAATGCTCTCCTGGATTATCAGTCACTTCTTGATTCTTTCATTCTGGCGGCCATGGGGCGTCTGGGGGCGTCCCGGGCGGCGCTGTATCTTCCCCGTAAAATAGGCGAAAAGCACTTTCACCTGGCCAGAGCCAAGGGAACCAGTCCTTTTCCCGAAAGCGAAATTGAAATTGACCCGGAGGGTCCTTTCGGCCGGTATATCACGGCTCTGAATCGTCCCGTCATGGTCAATGATGTCCGGGATAAATTCGCGGCCGAGGAAGATCTTCGCTTCATAGAATATTTTCCCCATGGCCTGGTCATTCCCCTGGTGTTTCAGACGAAATTGCGCGGGGTTTTAATTATTTCCGGGCGGGGCGCCGGGGTGATGTACCCTGACAGCGATATCGAGTTTTTATCCATTCTGGCCAATCAAACCGCGGTTTCGATTGAAAATGCCCGGCTTTACGAATCGGAAAAGGAAGCCCTGAATAAACTCCAGCAGGCGCAGGAAAAACTGGTTCAATCGGAAAAATCGGCCGCCCTGGGGGAATTATCGGCCAAGGTTGCCCACGAAATCAATAACCCCCTGGGGATTATTAAAAATTACTTATTTCTGGCCACCAAGCATTTTGAGGAACCGGAAAAGGCCGAGCAGTATATGGGAATTGTCCGGCAGGAAATCGATCGCATCGCCGCTATCGTGCGCCAATTATTGGATTTCCATCGCCCGGTAATAATTCGCTTCGCCCAGGTAGAGCCCCAAAAAATAATCCGCGAAATTCTGGGTATGATGAAATACCAAATGGAGGATTCGCGAGTAACCGTGGATCTTCAGGTGGATGACAATGTTCCGGTAATAAAGGCCTGGCCGGAAGGATTAAAGCAGGTCTTGATGAATCTTCTGGTCAACGCCCGCGAAGCCATGTCCGGAGGCGGACGCATAAAAATAGCCGTCACTTCCATTGGGAAAAGGGTCAGCATCAGTATTCAGGATAGCGGCCCGGGTATCCCGGAAGACAATATCCCCCATATATTTGATTCATTTTTCACGACCAAGGGGGAAAAGGGAGGGACGGGTCTGGGGCTTTCCGTCTGCAAGCGTATCATAAAAAATCACCGCGGGTCGATAAGTTATAAAAACACCGAATCGGGTGGGTGCTTTATAATCGAATTACCGGTGGAGCAAAAAGATGCCGAATACGACTGGCGAATCTGAACGGATTTTATTTATCGATGATGAAGTCGGCATGTGTAATTCCATGCGCGAACTATTGCGCGAATCGGGATTCGCGGCTACAATCGTTCAGTCTCCCCAGGAGGCTCTGGAAAAGATTCGCAGCGAGTCGTTTGACCTAATCGTGACCGACATCAAAATGCCCAAAATTTCCGGGCGGGATATTCTGTTCGAGGCCAGAAAAGCCGACCCCGAGGCAATCGTCATCCTCATGACCGGTTTTGCCTCGCTGGAATCGTCATTGGAAGCCATCCGCCAGGGGGCCTTTGAGTATCTCCTGAAGCCGGTGGAGTATAGCCAGCTGGAAATTTCTATCCGCCGGGGTTTGGAAAAAAGGCAGGCGGCCCGGGCCCGCAAGCGCTTGCTGGATGATCTCAAAACCGCCAACCTCAATCTCAATAATCGCCTCAATGAAATCAACGCTTTGTATGAGGCTGGTCGATCGCTGATGGCGGTTTCGGAACTTAAGACCCTGCTGGATAAAATCGTGGCCCTGGCGGCGGGAGTAACGCAGGCCGAGATAGGTTCATTGATGCTTCTCAACGGCTCGGGAGAGTACTTAATCATTGAATCCTCGATCGGACTTGATCCCAAGATTGCCGCGCAAGTGAGACTTCCCCTGGGCGAATCTATTGCCGGGTACGTGGCCAAAAGCGGCCAGCCGCTGATGGTTCAGGATGTCGAAAAAGATGAACGATTCAAGCGGATTAATAAAGAGAGATATCATTCGGCATCGCTTCTCTGTGTCCCGCTGTCGGTATCGCAGAAAACTCTTGGCGTGATAAATATGGCCAATAAGCAAAACGGGGAAAATTTTACCGAACATGATTTAAAACTCCTGACCACCTTCGCTTCCCAGGCGGCGATTGCCATCGACGATACCCGGCACCAGCAGGAAAATCTTCACAAATTACGGGAGTTTACGGTTCTTTTCGAGTTGTCCCAGAAACTTTCCGCGGTCGGTTCGGTTTCGGCCATGCGGGCCACGGTTTTTGAATACCTGAAGAAATTGATGCCTCTGGATTTTGCTCTCTGGTTTGAGTGGCAGGAAAATCTGGCCAGTCTGAAACCGGTGGGAGCCACCGGGACCAACATTCCCCTGACCGATACCGGTTCCTTTAATCTGGATAAGATCCGCCAGGAAGATATTATCATTGACAATGTCGATTTCCGCGGTATGAATCTGGAGAGTATCCCTGCCCTTTCGTCATACCTGGCGGAGCGAATCGTCAAATATCCCGCCTTTCCGCGACCGGGAGGGAATTTTACGGCCCTGCCGGTTCTTCAGGAAGGGGAATTGCGCCATGTCTTTTGTGTTGCCAACGAAAGCGGGCATGCCTACACGGAACAGGAAATATCTCTGGCCCGCCTGGTAATTTCGCAGGCGTCGGGTTTCTACGAGCGCGAAAAGGCCCTCTTGAATGCCACCCGCCTTCTGACCATGGGTAATATGATTTCGGAAATCTCGCACGATTTAAGACGCCCTTTGACCAATATCCGGGGCGGTCTTCAGATATTGAGAGAAAAATGGCCCGAGGTGGCCGAGGGCTCCGATTTCTTTAAAATGATCGAATCGGAAGTTCTTCGGCTCAACGAATTGGTCAAGGAACTGGTCGATTTTTCCAAACCCCATAAATATGAAACCGAGATAGCCGATATCCGCATGGTTATCAAGAGAGCGTCCGAATTGCTTCGCCCGGAATTGAAGAAGAAAAACATCAAATACTCTGAAGAATACCTCGCCTGCAACTACGAATTGGCCATGAATAAGAACCAGATTCTGGAAGTTTTCCTGAACCTGTTTCTGAATTCTGTGGATTCCATGGAAGATGGGGGCGGACTGAAAGTTACGGGTAAAATCGATCGGCCGTCATTTAAGAAGACCGATTATCTGGCAATTACCATAACAGATACCGGGTGCGGTATAAAACAGGAAAATCTGGCCAAGATTTTTGATCGCTACTATACAACCAAGAAGACCGGAACCGGATTGGGGTTGGCTGTCGTGGAAAGGATTATATCCGCCCACGGGGGAACTTTGAGTGTCCAATCCGAATACGGCAAAGGCACGGACTTTACGCTTTACTTTCCCATCTGATTCCTGCAAGGCTTTGCAAAATTACGGCATAACCGGGCAGAATTCCCTTGATTTTTCATATTAATTGACGATAAATAAGGAAAGTGCAACGGATTGCCTATTATGAAGAAGAAAGAAAAGACAAAACTTCTTATAATTGATGATGACCCCAAGGTCTCCTGGATTTTGACTGAAGGCCTTTCCCCCAATTTCGAAATTATCTCGGCCCGTGACGGAGTCGAGGGGATCCAGATGGTTTCCACGGAAAAACCGGATTTGATTCTCCTGGATATCAAGATGCCCGGGATGAATGGTCTGGAAGTTCTGGAAAAACTGGGCAAAATGGATAATCGTCCGGACGTGATAATGTTATCGGGCAATGGCGAGACCCAGAATGTGGTGGAGTCGATGCGCCTGGGGGCGGCGGAATTTATCAATAAGCCTTTTGAAATAAAAGAAGTCGAAATCCATATTAACACGGTTCTGGAGCGCGGCATTCTCAAAAGGGAAGTGCGTCATCTGCGAACCGAATTGGATACCCGCAGGCAATATGACCAACTTGTGGGCGATTCCGGTAAAATGCAGCAGGTGAAAGAGATTATCGAGCAAGTGGCCGATTCCGAATTGACGGTCCTTATTCGCGGAGAATCGGGGACGGGCAAGGAGATTGTGGCAAGGCTATTGCATTCCATGTCAGGTCGTTCGGAAGAACCGTTTACCAAGGTCAATTGCGCCGCCATACCCCGGGATTTGCTGGAGGCGGAATTATTCGGATACGAGAAAGGGGCGTTCACCGGCGCTCATAAGACCAAGCCGGGACGATTTGAAGTGGCCAATAAAGGCTCGATATTCCTCGATGAAATCGGCGATATGCCTCTGGAATTGCAGTCGAAACTTCTTCAGGTTCTGGAGCAGCAGGAATTCGTGCGGGTGGGCGGCATACAAAATATACATGTCGACGTTCGCATTATTTGTGCCACTAATAAAAACCTTGAGGAGGCAATCGGGCGGGGCGGATTTCGCGATGACCTGTTCTATCGCCTCAACGAGATAACTATTCTTTTGCCCCCGCTTCGGGACAAGAAAGATGATATCCCCGTCCTGGTGGAGCATTTTCTGGAACGGTACAACAAATTATATCAGAAGAATTACCCGGTATTATCGCCGGAAACCATGGACAGGCTGATGGGATTCCACTGGCCGGGTAATGTGCGACAACTGGAGAATCTTATCAAGCAGGTGGTTGTCCGCGGCGGCGAGAATATCGTCGCGGATTTGCTGTCCAGCGGGATGGCAGTCCAGACCGCGCGCGGGGAAGCCTCGGACGATATTTTCGAGAATGCCGGCGATCCGGCCAATACTTACTCCCTGAAGAAGCGCATAGCCGCGGCCATAGCAACGCAGGAGAAGCGGCTAATAAGGGAAGTGCTCAATAAGACGAATTGGAATCGTCGAAAAGCGGCGGATATGCTGGAAATCAGTTACCGTTCGTTATTATACAAGATAAAAGAGTATAATCTCAACGCGTCCAAGTAGTTATCTCTGGAAATGTGATTTTCTCGTGCCAACATTGGCATCCCGATTCATCTATTGTGCAAAGTAATTCATTACGGAATATGGGGGTATTCCCATAATGGATATAGTATTCTACGATTGATTTATTATATTATTGTTATGTAATGTGTTAAATGGGCTATTTCTTGAAGGGTTTTCTACTAAAAATCGTTTAGAAAAGAATCGGGCGTTTTAACTTGTATGGAATGAATGTTGCTGTAAAGAGTCTTGCAAAATTCACCGTGGATAGGGAGTAAGGTATCAGTCGTATTTTGGTTATGGAGAACTTTAAAAAACAGCCTCATGTCGCCGGCGATTTTTCGTCACGAATATCGTATGAATTAAAGCGGGCGGAAAGATACCGGATTTTTGTTTCGCTTCTGGTTTTCAATTTCCAGCCGGTGTTGGAGAAGGTAGCGGACAGGAATTTGAAATCGCAGGAGGACAAGGATAGTTTCCTGCAGGCTGTGAAGAGTGTCATCCGGGGTTCGGTGCGGGAAGTCGATTCCGTCTCGAATTCTTCCCTGGTAAAAGTCGGGATCTTGTGTCCGGAGACTTCGCGGCAGGGGGCAGAGGCCGCCGCGCGGAGACTTCAGGACAGCCTGAGCCATTTTTGCGCCGACTTTTTCGGTAATGGGAATGATTTTCTGATTCCGGTGGAGATTTCTTCGTTTCCCGATGCCGCCGGGGCGCGATCGCTGGCGAGTTACTCGGATGAGTTCACGCCGACCAATTAAGAGTCCGGACGTGACGCAGACATCGAAAAGGCCGCCTGGTAGGCGGCCTTTTGCATTGGGGTATTCTTACTTTTTATTGGCCTTGTTTACGGGCAAACCGGCGCTGGGCCGCCTTTAAACTTGTAGTCGATGAGGTAGATAATGTCCAGTATATTAACTTTGCCATCGCTATTGACATCGGACGACTCCGGTATCACCGGTTCCGGGCCACCCTTGAATTTGTAGTCGATGAGAAAGATGATATCAAGAATATTGACAATTTGGTCGTCGTTGGCATCACCACAAATGAATAAGTTTTTGGTCCACGCCGCCAGATTGGCAGAGACCTTGTTTCCCGCTGATGCGAAATTACCTCCCACGATCAGTTTCCCATCGTACGAAGCCAGGGCAATAATCCCATCGTTTGTCCCGGAACCAAACGACAGCCAGTTGTCTCCGTTCCAGAAGGCAATATTGTTTGCCGCCGCACCTCCAGCCATGGCGAATCCGCCCCCTGCGATCAATTTCCCGTCATATACGGTCAGGGCGTGGACGTATGCACTTATTCCCAACCCCAAAGGCGACCATGTGTTTCCATCCCAGGCAGCAATCCGGTTTGCTGCCACACCGCCCATGTCTGTAAAGACGCCCCCCGCAATCAATTTATTGTCATAGACCGTCAGTGTGTATATCTGGCCATCTATCCATGGCACCATGGGCAGCCAATTGCTCCCGTCCCAGGCAGCGATATTGGTTATAAACGCACCGCCGGCAATTTCGAACTCGCCCCCCACTATCAATTTCCCGTCATATACGGTCAGGGCATAAACGTAGGTATAGGTTCCCTCAAGCCCGCTTCCCAAGGTAGACCAACTTTCTCCATCCCAGGAGGCTATATTGTTTGCGGTCATGCCTGCGACCGATTGAAATCCGCCCCCAACAATTAATTTATTATTATAAATTGTAAGAGAATAGATAATACTACCCAAAGGACTCCCGCCCAGGGACTCCCAGCTGTTACCGTCCCAAGCGGCAATACTTTCGGCCGCGATGCCGCCGGCGGACGTGAATCTGCCTGCGGCAATCAATCGACCATTGTAAATAGTTAAGGCATTGACACTGGAAAGCTGAATTACACTCATACCTTCTCCCAGAGGAAACCAATAGTTTCCATTCCAGGCCGCAATATGGTTTGCCATCGTGCCACCAATTGATGTAAAAGAGCCTCCGGCAATAAGAAGGCCGTCATAAAATATAAGCGCATTAACCGGGTTGTTTATCCCCTTTATTAATCGCGACCAATCGGTATTATTCCAGGCCGCAAGTCTGCTTACGGGCTGGTCACCGGCCATAATGAAATCCCCCCCTGCTATCAGTTGATCATTGTATACCTCAAGGGAATAAACCCAGCTGTTCACCCCTGACCCCAAAGGTGACCAGTTACTTCCGTTCCAGGAAGCAATTCTATTTGCAGGCACGCCGCTGGCTGTTATAAAATGTCCCCCCGCTATCAATTGATCGTCATATACAGCAAGAGAAAGGACCCAGCTGTCCATTCCCGATCCCAAGGGTGACCAGTTGCTTCCATCCCAGGAGGCGATTCTGCTTGCCGCCACGCCTCCGGCATTATTGAATATGCCGCCTGCTATCAGTTTCCCGCCGTAAACTTTAAGGACCATGGTTACTGAATTTAATCCCAACCCCAAGGGAGACCAATTACTCTCATCCCAGGAGGCGATATAATTTGCCGTCACGCCGCCGGCGGTAGTGAAAGACCCGCAGGCTATTAATTTGCTTTCAAATGTGGTCAGGGCATAAATATGATTATTTGTCCCCGACCCCAGGGGCGACCAACTTTCCCCGTTCCAGGAGGCAATGTTATTTGCCGCCACGCCACCGGCCGTGTTGAATCCGCCCCCTGCGATCAATTTGCCGTTATATATGGTCAGGGCGAAGACATAATCATTTATTCCCGACCCCAGAGGCAACCAGGCTTCTCCATCCCAAGCAGCAATCCGGTTTGCCTCCACGCCGCCGGCCATTGTAAAATATCCTCCTGCTATCAATTTCCCATCGTAAATTGTAAGGCAGAGTACCTGCGTGACCGATCCTGACCCCGTTATTCCTGCCCCTAAAGGAGACCAGGTGGAGCCATTCCAGGCCACAATATTACTGGCGATTATATTACCGGCGGCCTGGAATTTCCCGCCAATTATGAGTTGTCCGTTAAAAATGGCCATGGCGCGTACCGGACCGCTTACACCAGCTACATACTGAGAGAGGCTGTTATCCCAGTAAATGTCATCCGGGTGGTCCCTGGGTGTGGTTTCGTTTGAGGAACATACCACTGGCTCACCGGTGACAGGGTCAATTTGGATTTCGAAGCCATCAAGGTCCAGAGTTCCCTCGTAGCCGGACTGGCGCACGGCCTCCAGATCAAAGCGGCCATCGGGAGAAATAAATTTGCCAAGGCTTCTTTTCGCCGCCTGATTGGCCAGCAGGTTGGTCTGGCCGCAAAGTGAGGAATTGACGCATGTCAATATCAGCAAGACGAAGCCCAAAATTGTAATCGGAGTTTTAACAAGATGCATGGATTGTCCCTCCTGCAACTATTCTTTTTCTCGGTCAATTAATTTCGTTCGAATGGATAAAAATCCATGACAAGTTTGCACCTGTGGTAAAATCGCGAGAAGTTTTCAATATATCCCCTGCGGTTTTTTTTGAGTGTACTTTAGGGATAAAATAATATAATAAAACGGCCCTATTTGTCCAGTATTATAATGGTATAAATAACAAAGGGCCGGCGCGGGCCGACCCTTAAAGGGAAAGTCAAACTTAATTAAAGTAAAATCACGGGCAGTCCGGTTCCGGGCCGCCTTTAAATTTGAAGTCGATTAGATAGACTATATCCAGGACGTTTATCGCTCCGTCATGGTTGACGTCAGCCGAAGTCGGTATGGCCGGGGCGGGGCCACCCTTGAATTTGTAATCGATAAGAAAGATTACATCCAGAATATCGACCGTCCCGGTGCCGTTGGGATCGCCGCAGACAAAGCCGGGCTCGACATAGGTTTTTTCGGCCAGAGAAAATTCACTCCACTGATTCTGGGCATCCCGGGCGCGAACCTGGTAAAAGTACGTCCCCGGCGCCTTGGGGCCAAAAGTATAAAAGGGTTCGGTTAATGACGAGGAGATAATTGTCTGCGCTCCGAAGCCCATGATGGGATAGATGTCATCGATATATATTCCGGTGTATGAAATGGCCTGGTCGGTGATATAGGTGAAACGGAAGTAAATGTCCTGCCCGACATAGGCGGAAAGGTCGAAAGTGGCTTCAATCCACCCGCTGGATTGCCCGGTTATGCCGTTTCCGCGGTTGGTGCCGTTGGGATTGTAATTGGTGGTGATATTGCCGGGGATGGTGTTGAAATTCACGCCATCAGTGGAGATTTCGACATAGGCGTAATCCCAGTCGGTTTCGATTTGATATTTGGCGCGGAATGTCAATTGCTCGGCGGAGCGAATTTCGTAGGGGAATTTCGTCTGAACATAAGTACTGATGCCATCGCCCTGGGTGGAATAGAAAGAGGTCGGGGAGGAATAATAATCCAGCCCCGTGACCTGGAATCCGTTGGAAGTAAAATTGCCGAAACTTTCGCAGGCGTCGGTGATTTTATTGAAATCCTCCAGTTCCACCAATTCATATATTTCGGGCGGATTGTTGAGGTCATCGACCGTCCAGTTAACCGTAAAGCCGGAACTTGCCACGGTATCGGGAACCGATACGACCGGCGTATTGGGTGGCATGATCTCATAAATATTCCCCGCCAGTTTGGCCAGGAGAAGATTACCGGGGAGATTTTCCGAGGTTAACTGCGGGATGCGGTTGAGAGGGGGCCAGAAATAGTCGCTTTGACTTCCGACCTCGATTGTAAAGGAATAATTTTTATTTTTGGTGGTTTGTTCGCCGTAGCCCCAGTCATCACTGGCGCCGTTGGTGCGGTACAACCCCCAACTGACGGTAGGGTTGTAGCCGTTGAAGGTGGCGATGGAATCGCCGATGGCCTGAAAGAGGTTTTGCTCGGGAGTATAAATATAGGCATAACCCCAGGGCCAGAGGACCAGATTGGAGTAGGAATGATAATAAACGGTAATAATAAAATTGTGGGCCGTTATAAAATCTCTGATGGCCTGGGTTTCCGGCTCGGAGAAGGCCGAGGGACCACGGTAGGTATCGTCGTCCATATCCGGCGAAGAACCACTGTTATCGTAGCCCCACATGTATCCGAAGTTGCGATTGAGGTCGATGCCGTGGGAAATAAAATCGGGATTCTGCCGGCGGTTTTTGCGCCACATGCCGCCGCCGTTGGGGGCGATGGTCTGGTTATAGCGGTAGCCATCGGGATTGACATTCAGCACGAACCACATCTCGCGGTTGTCCACCAAGTCGGTGACAGTGGGGTCGGTGCCGTAATTATTGGCCAGATGTGTCAGGAAATATATGAGTAATTCCGGAGTGATGACTTCGCGGGCGTGAATGGCGGAAGTATATAAAATCTCCGGTTCGTCTTCGTCGATGTTGGGATTGTCGGAAACCTTGAAAGCCCACATGGGGCGGAATTCGATAGTCGTGCCGATCTGTTGCTTGGCGGAAACGAAAGTGGGGTGGAGGGCGATGAAATTATCGATCCAGGCATTGATTTCATCGAGCGTTTTATATCCCCCCATATCCTTATTCGGAGTCAGGCGGGATTGGTTGAAGGCCACGATATCGGGATGAATGATTTCGGACTTGAACCCCAGGCGATCCAGTTCGCGGAAGCCTTCCTCGGTGGTGATAATTTCGATATAGCCGTCGGCCTGCCAGACGACGTCGAGACTCAGGTTTTGCAGGTCAAGCCACTCGGCCTTGGTATCGTAGAAGATGCGCAGTTGCATCTGGGTGGGGTTTTGAGCCAGGGCGAAAGAAACGCCGAGGGTGAGGATAAGAAGGGTCAGGGAAAGCGTCCGAAGCACGCTCATGGGGCCTCCAATCAAGGGGTGTGTACGTCACTTATTTCATAATATACGGATTTTCGGCATTTTTCCAAGTCTAATTTAGATAAGGAGTTAATTGGTTGGGTTTGATACATTTGGCGGATCCCCCCTAACTCCCCTTGTCAAGGGGGGCGTCGGTGGATCCCCCCGGCCCCCTCGATTAGGGGGTGTCGGGAGGTCGGGAGATTGCCGGTGCGGCGGCCTGCTTTCAGGGCAAGCCCCTATTTCTTGTTGCGGCATAAGAGGAAATAGGATATTATATTTGGGCCGGGTTAAAGACTCGTGGTTTATTGTAGGTCAGGACCCTCGTGGTCCTGACGATATTAGCCATATGCCCCCGTAGCTCATTCGGATAGAGCATCTGCCTTCTAAGCAGAGGGTAGCAGGTTCAAATCCTGCCGGGGGTATTTTTTATGGCGGGGTTACGGTTTGATCCAGGGAAACAAAAATGTCAAAACCGGGGCGGATTTTGATCTACTCTCGCACCAAGAGCACATTGATCGCTTTGACCACCACTTTCACCTTGTCGCCTTTTTTCAGGCCCAGTTCTTTTAAGGAATCGACCGTCATCACCGAGCCCATGGTCGAATCGGCCGGAATTTTAAGGCTCACCTGGCACATGATACCGCCTTCTTTGATATCCGTGACGGTCCCTATCAGCTGATTGCGCGCGCCGTATTTCATTTTATCCTCGCTTCTTAAAAATTGGGGGTAATTCCTCTGCCGTAATTTACCGATGAGACATTATTTAATACAAGACCGTTTATTTTACTTTCTGTTTTTTCGAAGGCGCACCCACCGCTTTCAGGGAAAACATGAGGGGGAGCCACTCCGGGTTTTCCGGCCAGCGCCAGCGTCCGTCGGGATCTTTTTTCAGAAAGGGGAAAGCCTGGTACGAAGTGAATGGAAACTCATGGAAAAATTCTATCCTTAGTCCGGCGTCGAGAAGAGCGCCGAGTATTTCCGCCAGGCTGTGCGGCCATTCATAACTGGTCGATTGGTGGTCAGCCGTACGGTCGGCGTAACTGCCACTGTTTTCGAACTGTAGTGGTTTTCCGGAATTGAAATATGGCTGGCAGATTTCCGGGCGGGTGACATGCTCGCGATCGTCGAAAGTATAGGCAAAAGGATGAAATTCGCGGATGTAGAAAAAGCCGCCCGGTTTGAGATAGCGCCGGATGATTTTTCCCAGGAATCCAGTTCCGGGAGCCAGGTCAGGACTCCGCCGGAGGTGAAGACGATATCGAATTTGCCGGAAAGTTTCTGCGGCAGGGAGTGCAGGTCCGCGCAGACAAATTTGGCCGGGACATTAATCTTACGCGAGAGGGCTTTCGCTATTTTTATCGCCTCGCCGCTGAAATCCACCCCGGTGACTTTGGCGCCGCGACGCGCCCAACTCATGGTATCCTGCCCGAAATGGCACTGCAGGTGCAGGAGGGACTTTCCTTTGACCGGGCCGATTTCGGCGATTTCGATGGGGTCGAGCGTGCATTGGCCTTCGAGGAAGGCCTCGTTTTCGTAGAAGTCCGACGCGGCATGCAGGGGTGCCAGGCGGTTCCACATGTCACGGTTGGCGCGGAGGTATTTATCCATGGGGTGAATCCTCTAAATTTAATCAATCTATGGGGTCAATTTAGAGAAATATTCCTCGCCGCGCAATATTTCACTCAAAACCGGGTAGGGGGTCAGGAACTCTATAAATTGGCGCGGTGAAAACAAACCAGTGTCACGGCAGGAATCCAAATGTTGATTTAATGGTCCAACTACTTCATTACCATTCATTATAGTAGATTTTAGCGGAATCTGCCGGGTCGACCCAGCCGTTTTTCAAGTTTTTAATATCATTTAAATCAATCATTGAAAACTTCTTATCGGTTACATAATAGAGATTATTATCATACCAGGTGAAACGGCCACCTCTATTAGAAGCACGATCTGCAATACTTCCTACGGATTGATTGCCAACTATTATGGGCTCGTACCATTTGGCCGCAAGTACACCAGTTTTGACGTCAATGGCAACCATCATTAGCATGTTATCCCCTGGGCTGACCGGTACATCCGTAATATTGGGAATCAATTCCCCGCTTGCCAGGCCAGTCAGAATGAAATAGTCTTTCGTAAAGGCCATACCTCCGCTACTAGTCGTTAGTATATAATCCGGAGCCTTATTATTAAGGCTCCAGGCAATTTCACCACTTTTCCAATCAAGAAGGTGATAGGTGTAATCATCGCCTATTGACGTACGCACAATCATACATTTTGTATCAGGAACCCAGCCAATCAATTCTCCATTTGGCCACAGTTTGACTCTGACAATTTCACCGGATGAGAAAAAGCACGCGAAATCATCAGAACTTCTGTTGTTAGCCTCATCAAGGTTATAATTGATAATAACTTGTTCACCCGTTGGGGATGATATAATATCTACCAAAGGCCCGTCCGCTAAAAAAGTGAAAACCTCATTACCCAGTGAATCAATAGAGACGATCTTACAGAATTCCGAAGTAGTCGAATCCGATACGCTGTAGGCAATACTCCCGGATGTACTCACATTAATAGTATTTCCAGTAATCCAGCAATGGGAGCCATAAGTACCAGCATATAACCCATACTTATAGAAATCTGTATATGTATTACTCCCGATCGTATACTGTCTATAGAAATATTTTCCGTAATCCTGACCGTGTAGATAACACTCCCGGAAACGTTGATCCGGAGGCAAAGTAATGGCGAGTGTATTGCATGCATTATGTATTATAATAGTGTCTGCTCTATGTTCCATTATAAAATCCCCCCTGGCCTCAAGCCGGCGTCCCATTAACTCCTTTATGACTTGCCCGTCCCGGGAATACCATGTGACTTTTCTAATTATATTGTTTGGGACGATTACCTGCTGAAACAGCACATATGGATCCAGCCAGGAGAAAGTCGAAGAGGCAAGGGATTCCCCGGGAAAGGAGGATGGCATTTCAACAATAGGAAGAGCATCTGCAACCAAAAGTACTGGCGCCAAAAGGGCGATAGGAACCGCAATATTAAGGAGTATTTTGGTAACACCTGATATCTTACAATTCACATTTCCCTCTATTATGCTTCGGTGAAAAGCTGGCTAAATCCTATGTACCCCCAAATACCCTGTGGGCAACTTTGATAAAGAACAATTTTTCGATTTTATGGCCTTACTTATCCAATATATCAGAAAATCATGATATGTCAAATTCGGATTTGGAAAGCAGCAAAAGGAGTAGGGCCGAGGATGTCTAAGGGTTTCTAAGATGTCAGGATCGTAAAGGACTGACCTACAGGAGACTGATACTCATGTAAAGGAGTGTTTAAGAACCCGGGGCAAGCCATGGGGCACCAGGGCATCGATTCGGCGCCGATGTGGACATCGGCCCCGCACAGCCTGCTCCATGGCAATTCTTTCGGTCTCCAAAATATTGTGATTCGATTGTGATATAAGAGGTTAGGCGAATCACATTTCACGGCGACGTGAAATTATTCCTTGATTTTTCCCTTTCGGCGCGTATCTTATGCGCGCTTTTGAGAAAAAGAAAAATACCCTAAATATTACCCAAAACCCTAAAGCCCTTCGCAAGGGTGCACAGAACATTGGAGGTTTTATGCGTGGCATGCGTGCTTTGATGTCAATCCTGTTACTGGTCGCGATGGTACTGCCGCTCGCGGCCTGGGCCGAGGATAAACCGGCCGAAACGCCCCCCGGGATGCCGCAGATGGGGCCGCCCCCGGAAATGAAAGAGTGCGACAAGATGGTCGGCACCTGGCTTTTCAAAGGAGAATTCCGGATGAGCCCCACCGACACCGCCTGGATGCCGTTTGAAGGCACGGCCGTGTTCTCCATGGCTTGCGGCGGCGCCGTGTGTGTCATGGATTACACCGCCCCCATGCCGGGCATGGAAATGAAAGGGATGTCCCTGACTGCTTACGACCGGGAACTCAAGCAGTGGCAGGAGACCTGGATCGATAATATCTCCGGGCGGATTTCGATGTACACCGGAACGTACAAGGACGGTGTCCGTATCATGTCGGGCGAGGATATCATGGGTGGCCAGAAAATGTGGACGCGGAATACCTCGTCGGAGATGACCGGGACGACTTTCAAGTGGGTCATGGAAAATTCCATGGACGGGACGAACTGGTTTGTCTCGATGCGGGGGATGTACACGAAGCAGTAAAGAATAGATTTTAAAGGTTTGCGTTTAATAAGTGCATGGCAGACGTCTTCGTCTGCCATTTTTTTTGGCCAGACCGGGAGGTGCGCCGGGCATGGGAGGAGAGAGAGACGGGAAATCGACGGAGGATAAGTGAGGATTTCCAAGAGTCAAAACCGAGGCGGTTTTGACCTACAAGAGAATGAGCGAACGCGGTGATACCTCAACAAAGTACATTCGGGGCAGGCGGGGGCGCCTGCCGCCCACGGAATAGGATAGTTTAAGAATATTTCGGGGGGACAGACAAGATTGATCTTACACCTGGTTTTCGGGGGAGGAATCGGGCGAGGGCGGTGTCGCGGGGGGGGTGACGCTCTGGCTGTAATTCATATTGTCAGGGCCGACGGCGCCACCGGAGACGATAAAGATCATGGCATCGTTGACGGTCCAGTCGGTGAAGATGACATCTTCGAGGGGAACGATTTCCAGAAATCCCGAAGTCGGATTTGGTGTGGTCGGCACATAGACCGCCGCCAGGTCTTGCCCGGTATCTTTATCCTTGACCACCTTGGTAACCAGTCCGATGGCTTTCATTTCATGCGAAGGATAATTTATGAGGACGACCCGGGCACCTTTTTCCGGTTTTTTCTGGAAGGCCTCGAGAAGTTTTTTGGCGCCGCCGTAGATTACTTTCACCATGGGGATTTTGTCGAGGAGATTTTCGAATATGGCGATAATCCGCCGGCCCATCACCCGCGAGGTCAGCCATCCCAGCAGATAAATTACGCATAAGACAAGAAACAAGGCCACCAAAGCCTGGAACCAGGAATGCTCGATGACCACGGCCAAATGCGGGAAATGGGGACTAAGCCATTTGGCCACGGAATTGACCAGGGGCCGGCCGGTACCGATAATCAGGCGGAATAAGAAACTGACGATAAGCCAGGTAATCCAGATGGGGATGGCGGTCAAGAGACCGGTGATTAGATATTTTCGGGCGCCGATTCCTTTTTTCTTCACTTCTCAATCCTTTTGGAATAGAGTCGGAATAATTTCGTCATAGATTATCTTTAAAGTCAAGGGAATACATTCGGCTACCCCAATCGAACTCGCGGATGAATCCGAAGGTTGCCTTCCGCCATAAATAAGCGGTAAAAGCCGACGCCTCGGCCGATACCCGGTTAAATTTCTTGAATTTAACCCGAAAACATGCTAAAATAGCCGTTTAATATGGCCTAAGGCTCTTCACTGGGTCTGGAAAAAAAGGATTATAAAAATATGGAACCGAAAGAATTGCCGCCGGCTACTGATTTTATTCGGGAAATAATCAATGCCGATTTGGAGAGCGGCCGCTATGGGCATCCCGTGCATACCCGCTTCCCGCCGGAGCCGAACGGATATCTTCATATCGGCCACGCTAAATCGATTTGCCTTAATTATGGTATTGCGCGGCAGTATGGGGGAAAATTCAACGTCCGCTTTGACGATACCAATCCGGTCAAGGAAGATGTCGAATATACGGAGTCCATTAAAAAAGACGTCCGCTGGCTGGGGGCGGATTGGGAAGACCGACTTTTTTATGCTTCGGATTATTTCGACAAAATTTATGAATTTGCCGAAAAACTGATTTTGGCCGGCAAGGCCTACGTTTGCGATCTGACCGCCGACGAAATTCGGGAATATCGGGGGACCTTGACAGAGCCGGGCAAAGAAAGTCCCTATCGCAATCGCAGTATCGATGAAAATCTCGATTTGTTTCGACGGATGAAAGCCGGAGAATTTCCGGACGGGGCGCGGACGCTTCGGGCCAAAATCGACATGGCCTCGGGAAATCTCAATATGCGGGATCCGATCATGTACCGCATAATACATGCTTCGCATCATAATACGGGCGATAAGTGGTGTATTTATCCCACCTATGACTGGACCCACGGGCAATCGGACTCGCTCGAGGGCATAACCCATTCCATTTGCACTCTCGAGTTCGAGGATCATCGTCCGCTCTATGACTGGTATCTGGAACAACTGGGGATACATCACCCCCGCCAGATAGAATTCGCCAAACTGTATCTTAACTATACGGTTTTGAGCAAACGGAATCTTCTTCTTCTGGTGAAAGAAAAATATGTGAACGGCTGGGATGATCCCCGGATGCCGACCATTTCAGGGATGCGTCGCCGGGGCTATACTCCGGAAGCGATTCGGACTTTCTGCGAGAAAATCGGCGTGGCCAAGCGGGACAGCGTGGTCGATATCGCACTTCTGGAACATTGTCTCCGCGAGGATTTAAATCTTCGGGCCCGGCGGGTCATGGCGGTGATTCGTCCGCTTAAGGTCGTTATCGAGAATTATCCCGAAGGGCAGACGGAGGAAATCGAGGCGGTGAATAATCCTGAAAATCCGGCCGAAGGGACTCGCCCGGTTCCTTTTTCGCGGGAGATTTACATTGAGCAGGATGATTTCCGCGAGGACCCGCCCAAGAAGTATTTCCGGCTGGCGCCGGGGACGGAAGTCCGCTTGAAACACGCATTTTTTATAAAGTGCCGGGAAGTCATAAAAGGGAACGGCGGCGAAATAATTGAACTTCGATGCACCTATGACCCGGCCTCAAAGGGGGGCGCCTCGCCGGACGGCCGAAAAGTCAAAGGGACGCTTCACTGGGTATCGGTGCCTCATGCTTTCACGGCCGAGTTGCGCTTATACGACACCCTGTTTTGCAAGGAAGACCCGCAGAATGTCGAGGAGGGGAAGACCTTTATGGATTACCTGAATCCCAAATCGATAGAGATAGTCACCGACGCCAAACTGGAGTCTTCGCTGGCGAAGGCTGTCCCGGGAGATTATTTCCAGTTTTTACGCCAGGGGTATTTTTGCGTTGATGAGGCCGACTCAAAGCCGGGCGTCCCGATTTTCAACCGGTCGGTCGGGCTTCGCGACAGTTGGGCCAAAATCGAGCAAAAGCAGGAGTGATATTTCATAAAAGAGAACGGCCGCAAGGGGTGAGGAATTTCTCGCGGCCGTCCCGATAGAAGATAAGTGTCGGGATTTCAATATTGGAATAAATAGCCCTGGAAGGAGCCTTCGATAATTTCTTTGCTACCCGGGGAACCTTCCAGTATCCGATAGCCGGTATCAAAGAAATCCGGGTTTTTGTCCATATCGCACCAGACCGAGACCGCCTTAAAATCGAGAAAACTGTGATTTTCAACGGGGCGGGGAAGGTCCATCCGCATATTAAATACGGTACCCGGCTCGATAGGGGTTTCACTGACCAAACGCATTCCTTCCGCGGTGATATCGACCAGCCGGCCCACCATTTGTTTGGAGCGGCGGTCATAGACTTTCATGTAGTAGATAGGGAATCGGCGTTTGAGTTTTCTTTTATTCTCCATTGAATATACCTCAAATATCTTAAATATTTCGGCTGCTACGCCTTATGGTATATATTTCGGCAAGTTGGGAGTTTTCTTTACGCGGAGAATTGGCCGGCATGAATTCAGAAAACCGGTTATTTTGGTTTTTAAAATATCCGGCGCTTTTTGGCGTATAATGGAAATCAATTCCGAAGGGATACCAATGCTAAAAATCAGAGACTTATGCAAAATCCTCCCGGCCGCCCTGCTCATTATGATTTTTCAAGTCTCATTCGGCCAGGAGATACCGCAGAAAGAGGAAACCATGACGGCGTCGGAATATTTAAAGGCGGGAGACGACTTGTTTAAGGCGAGGGATTACGAGAAAGCCCGGGAGAGTTATCTCAAGGCTCTGGAAACATCGAATGCTGCGGAACTTGTTTCGGAGCGCGTCGAGGCCTTGTCTCAAATCGCCCGGACATATCTGATCGCCGGGGATAAGGAGCAGACGCGGACCTGGCTGAACAAGGCCCAGGATGTGGCGCGTCCTGAAAACCCACTGGGCTGGTCGCGATACCTGGGTGTAAAGGGGAGGCTGGCCTGGCAGGACAATAATCTGGCCGAGGCCACCGCAACTTTCATGGAGATGTACGATTATTGTCATACCCGTAATTTATCCGAAAGAGCCATAGATGCCGCCCATATGGTGGCCATCACCGGCAATCCCGACCAGCAAATAGAATGGGGTAAAAAGGGGATAGCCGAGGCGGAAACGGGAAAAATCACATCCTGGTTAGGGCCGTTGTGGAATAACCTGGGGTATACTTACGAGAGCCTGGAGCGGTATGGGGAAGCGGTGGAGGCTTACCGCGAGGCGAGGGAGTATCACGGGCAATACGGCGACGAAAGAAATCGCCTGGTAGCCGACTGGGCTTTGGGGCATGCCTTTCGCCTCAAGGGCGATATCGATTCCGCGGAAATCTGGATAAAGCCGCTTCCGGCCTGGTGCGAGAAGATCGGCGAAACGGAATTTCTGGGTTGGAGCCATAAGGAACTGGGGGAAATCGCTCTGGCCCGCGGTCTTAAAGATTCAGCCCGGAATCATTTTTCCCTGGCCCTGACCCAGATGGAAAAATGCGGCATGGCGGATTGGGATCCCCAGGGATGGGCGGAATTGAAAGCCAGAGTTTCCGACAGCACCGGAGCCGGTGAGAAATAAACGCCTTTCGCCGTCACCGCGATTTCGAAATATAGATTATTTTGGTCGTTTATTTGGTGGGAGCGGAACTCCCGACCATCTCCGTTGTTTTCATTAAAAAGATAATCAAAATCAAACAAGGACTCGTTTATGGTAAAAATAGGGTCGGCCGTCCTGATAACCATGTTTCTGACTTTTTCAGTCGTAATCGTAACGGCCTCGGAAAAAGAGGAGAAGAATAATATGACTCCGGATAAAACGACAATGGCGGCAAATAAAGACCATGTCGCAATTCCCTTCGAAAGCATAGACGGCAAAAAAATAAGCCTGAAGGATTGGCAGGGCAAGGTGGTCCTGATCGTGAATGTAGCCAGCAAATGCGGTAATACCCCGCAATATTCCGGGCTGGAAAAACTATATCAAACGTACAAGGATAAGGGCCTGGTCGTGGTTGGTTTCCCGGCCAATAATTTCGGCGGCCAGGAACCGGGCACCAATGAAGAGATCCTGAATTTTTGCCGGACAAATTACGATGTGACTTTTCCGATGATGTCCAAGGTGAGCGTCAAGGGCGATGATAAACATCCCTTGTTCGTTTACCTGACGGAGAAATCTTCGCTTCCGGGCGAGATCCAGTGGAATTTTTCGAAATTTCTTCTGGACAAAAGAGGGAACCTGGTTGCCCGGTATTCGTCCCAAGTAAAGCCCGATGATAAAGAACTGGTCGAGAAAATCGAGAGTCTTCTGTAGTCAGAAATTTCGTTATACATTCATAAAAAAGCAGGGGATGGCCAAAGGGCCGTCCCCTGTTTCTTTAAGGCCTTTTATATCATGGGCAGTCCGGAGCCGGACCTTGCTCATATTTGAAGTCAATCAGAAAAATTATATCGAGAATATTGACGAGACCGTCGCTGTTGACATCGGCGTCGTTCATCGGGTCGGGGGCCGGGCCGCCCTTGAATTTATAATCTATCAGAAAGACCATATCCAGAATATTTACAGCGCCATCCTTGGTAATATCGCCGCAACCACCGCCGCCGCCGGGAACCCAGCCATCGATCCGGGCCATCAGCCACCAGAAAGCCTTCCCCTTCTGATAGCAGTTGAAACAATGGGAATGAGCGCATCCGGCGCAATCGGGGCAGGTATGGGTGTCACACCAGACCGTGCACCATTCGCAGGCATCGGTTTCGTCAGGGAAATAGGTCCCGTCGGGATTATAACTTTCGATGTCTGCGAAATCAAAAAGGATTTTATCATTGGCGACACAGTAATTGCGGATAAGGTTATTCATGGCATAGAGATTGCCGTCCGGTCCGGTCCCGTCAAGATGCCCGGTCATATAGATAAAGGTTACGTCGGGATAATCCTGCTCCAACTCGTTCATTTTATTAAGGTAGATATTTATACCTTCTTCGTCATTGGTGGATACCCCGCCGCACCAGGACATCATGGCCATATTGTAATCATAATTATCCAGACGCCAACGGAGTTGGGCCACCCAGGTGGTGTCGCCCAAAGTCCCCAGATCGTCGCTGAACTCATAAAAACTGGGTGCGACATAGATCGAATTTTCCGCCGCCACCATATCCAGACCAGTGATAATCTGACTGCCGTGGGAAGTATGCCCATAGCAGAAACGGAAAGTATTGCCGATATTTTCCACGACGTCTATCGGAATCTGGTCGAACTGGGCCGTCGAAGCATGATCGGCAATAAGCGCTTGAGAGAGGGCGGATGAGGCCAAAAGGAGGCCAAAAAGGGGGGTGAAAACGGATTTAAAAACTGACGACAACCTGGTGTCTTTCATGGCTCCTCCATTGCGGGACAGGGAAGTAATAGTAGTATAATTACACCAATATATACACTTTTCCCTTTTCGGCAACCGCGAAATGGGCCTGGTAAGAATATTCCGGAACGCCTTGTGGTTCAGGCATTTCCCCAATTGTGAATGGTTTCGGTCAAAATTATAAAAGGTTTGTCGGCAGGAAAGGGTCTTGTTTTAATTGTGTCAGGGCCTTGACAGCCGACCCTGTCGAGGACAAATTCCCCCCTGTATGGAAAAGATTAAAAATCGGGTCGGGACCGGGAAATGAAGATTTATGGGCTATAGGCTGACCACCGGGGCGAAATATATAATGATTTCGACCCTGTTTTTCGCCGTCATGAATGTGGGGGTCAAATATCTTAAACATATTCCGGCTCACGAAATAGTCTTTTTTCGCGGTCTGGTTTCGCTTTTAATTTGCTGGATATTGATCCGACGCGCCGGTCTGAACCCCTGGGGGAATAACAAGAAGGTCCTCCTGTTGCGGGGTATTTCGGGAACGGCGGCTTTGCTGATGTATTTTTACACTCTTCAAAAAATGCCCCTGGCCAGCGCCGTCACCATTCAATATTTATCGCCCATATTTACCATCATCGTGGCGGGGTTTATGTTAAAAGAACCGCCCACTTCCCGGCAATGGGGATTTTTTCTTATCTCCTTTACCGGATTGGTGATGATGAAGGGTTTTGATTCCAGGATTTCACTTTCGGTAATGAGCGTGGGGGTTGTCTCGGCCGTCTTCTCGGCCCTGGCCTATAATTTTATAAGGTTCCTGAAGGATTACGATCATCCCCTGGTCGTCGTTTTGTACTTTCCCCTGGTGACCGTACCGGTCGTGGGGCCGTTCACGTACTTGACCTGGGTAAGTCCGGAACCGCTCGACTGGCTAATCCTGATAATCATCGGCATCGCCGTGACGGCGGCACAAATCTATATGACCCGGGCCTACCAGGCCGACAAGGCCGCGAATATCAGCAATTATAATTATCTGGGTTCGGTTTATGCTATCGTACTGGGGTGGGCTCTCTTCGGGGAGATGATGGGAACCTTGTCTCTGGTCGGGATTGCCCTGATAATAGCGGGGGTGGTGCTCGGTTCCCGCTATGGCCGGAATTAAAAAAGGCCGGATTTAATGCAACCCGGCCTTCGAAATATTTCCGGCGACGACTGACAATTATTCTTTGACAGCCTCAATATTCAACTCGATTTTGACTTCCTCGCTTAAAACCACGCCGCCGGCATCCAGGGCCTTGTTCCATGTCATGCCGAAATCCTTGCGATTGATTTTGGTGATAGCTTCAAATCCGACACGCGTTTCCCCACCCATGCCGGTTATTTTACCGAGCAAAGTAGCCGGAAACGAGATGGCCTTGGTGACGCCATGCATGGTGAAATCGCCGAAAATCATGAAGCCGTCGGCAGTTTTTTCCACTTTGGTACTCTTGAATGTGATTTCCGGATGATTCTGAACATCAAAGAAATCAGCCGATCTCAAGTGGTCATCGCGTTTGGCGTTTTCGGTGTCGATACTGGCGGCATTGATGGCCACTTCCACATTCGAATTGGCCGGGTCGGCTTCATCGAGCATTATCGTTCCCGTAAACTCTCCGAATTCGCCTTTAACATTGGAAACCATCAGGTGCCGGATACTGAATCCCATCGAAGAATGAGCGCGGTCGATAAAATATTTTTCGGGAGCGGCATAAAGTGACGCGGTCGTAATCATCAAAATCAGGGCGGATAAGAGGGCTTTTTTCAACATTTTTGACCTCCGAATTATAATTCCATTAACACTTTTATCTACTTATTCTCAAACGCCGGGCTCAGAGTCTTATGGGTGCCGTCGCAGTAGGGGGGAGTCCCGGTTCTTTTACAGCGGCAGTAGGAGCGCAGTTTCCTTTCCGTAACTTCAAACGCCAGCGGCTCAAAAACCCCCTGGGCCTTATGGGACCCGTCGCAAAAGGGCTGGTTCTTGGACTGGCCGCAGCGGCACCAGAGATATACCCCCGGTTCCAATTCCAATTTTATCGAATCCCGGGCGGCCATTTTAGGCTCGGTCACTTACACTCCTCCTCATAGGGAATTAAACCGATATAGCCCATAACCGAGTTGAGAATAAAATGGTTCCCGGCGAATAATATAAAAGGGCCGGGATGCTCCGCCCGGGCGGTCGGGAATTTCCCTGAAAAAAGGGCGGGTGTCGTGGGAATAGAGAAGAGATTAATGAGTGCCGGTGGAAGGTTTAATGATAAAAGCGGCAGTGCCGAAATAATCGCCACCGGCGATGGTTTTCATCTGGAATTTGATGTAGGGGGGATCGGAGGCGTATCCATAGTTTTTCAATTGTTCTGGATCCAGATAGGCGCGATACATGCCCGGCACCAGGCCCAGGTGGAAGAAATCGCCGTTGTTGAAAGTAACCAGTTCGATTTCCTTGCCGGTGGCCTCGTTTATGATAATTACGCGCATGCCGCCTACGCCCACGGTGCCATCGGCGATAAGCCGGTCCACCCGGCCGGCGACCTCACCGGCCGTAACGATCGGGACATTTATCGTGGTAACGACATTGGGATTGACCGCCACCCGGAAATTCTCATGAGCCGGCTGAAGCATGGGATTGTCCAGACTATAGGGGTCGATTTCGACAATGTATTCTTCGTACGGTCTTAGATTATCGTAGTAAAACAGGCGATCCCGGGCCCGGTCAATACGCGCCCCGCCCGATATTTTGGCCCGCAATTCCGGCAGGAGTTCTTCACCTTCGTCCCTGATTCCGTTGTAATTATCATCCTGGAACGGCCAGATGACAGCCGAGCCCGATCCCAGGCCGCTGTGCCGGCGGAAGCGGAATGATTTCAAATTGGGATCGAAGCGGATGGATCCCCTCTGCGTCTGGGTAAGGGCGTGATTTTCTCCGGATTGCACGAAACGGGAATCGAATGCGGCATAATCGGTAAAGAAATTCAGTGTCGCCATGATGGTATTCTGGCGGGATTCGGGATCGCGTTCAAGGGACAGACTAATCTGGCCCCGTTTGAAGATCCGTCGGTTAACGTAAAAACCGATTTTCATTATTTTGTGTTCGGTATGATTATAACTAATTGAGGCTTGAGGTCTTAAGAACCGCAATAAAGAAGTCGACAGGAGTATTCGGCTGGAGAGTTCCTTCTCGGTCCGGGTGGGATATATTGATTTCTGATTATGGCCGATATAATTCAGGCCCAGGCCCAGAAGCTGCACTTTGAATCCGTAGTTCATCACCACCAAATCGTGACCGGGGTATTTATCAAGGCTCAACCGCCAGCGGGGGCTGAAATATGTCCCCAGGATTTTCATGGGGGAAGATAAGTTCAGCGAAAAATTGTAATCCCGCTCAAAGCGGTTTAAGAATTCATTGGGGTAGTACTTGGTATAACTGCCAAAGACGTTCAGAAGCGTCAGGTGGCGGTAGTTAAGACTATATTTCATGGAATAATCGGGAGAATAAATGCCGCTGACCTGAAGATTGCCCAGGGGCTGATAAGTTAATTCCGCGGCCGAGAGTGATTTTTCTCCTTTTTTCTCCAGGGGAAGATCGGTATTAAGGCCCAGGGTGAGGGAATTCAGCAGGCCGTAATATCCGCCGGCCTGGAGGTAATTGTTTTCTCCCTGAATATTGTCTCCCTGGCCCAGGGCGGCGGTATATTCAGATTCGCCTTTGGGCAGAAGATTGAAGGGGACCGTCAGAAATTTTTCCTCGGTTTCAATTTCACCGCCGGGGCCGTACTTTTTCAAGAGCACCCGGGTGGTCCCGTACTCGACATCGACCGTAAAATTATATTCACCGTTTTCATCGGTATAGGAAAAATCGGCCAGGCGGTTATTGACATATAATTCTATTTCCCAGCCGGGTTCAAGGCGATCGGTGACGGTCATGGTCTGGAAAAACTTTCTTCTGACGGTGGGGCGATTGGTCAAGACGACACCCTTGAGGCTGCGTCCCAGGTAGCCTTCGGTGTGAACATCACCGGCCTCGATTTGCGAGACATAGGGGTTGCGGTTAAAAGAATAATGCCAGCGATAATTAATTTGATCACTTCTGATACCATCGCGGGAATTCCCTGTCCCGTGGAGTTGGAAATCCCCGCCCAGGACCATCATGCCCAAACCCAGGTTTAAATAATGTCCGGAACCGCCAATGGGGCTGGTCGACAGGGTCCAGTCCGCCACGCCCGCCGATAAATAATGTTTCTGTCTGGGGATAGGATAGGCATCGGTGGCCGCCACCCGGGCGTCGCGCAGTTTTTTATGCATGCGGTGGCGTTTCAGTTTCTGATAAATGGGGAAATCTTCCTGGAGCGGAATATAAACGCTCAAATCGGAGAAGTTAAAAAATAGTTTTAAATCAAAGAGGGCCTCAAAAAGGTTGGGCCGGATATATACTTCGCGTTCCGTGATAATATACCAGGTGCTGTCGATGACCAGTTTCCGCTTGAAACATTCGGCTTCATATCGTTCCAGGTTCAGTTCGAAGCGGTTATCGCGGTAAAGATATTCGCCCGTAAATTGCGCTTTGGCAAAGTCGGCCTCGACGCGGATTTCCAGAAGCGAGAACAGTTCCAGAAGTGGGATATAGATATCCTTGCCGTCATAGCGGGCCATGACGTCTTTTTGCAGGAGCCGGGGAATGTCCAGTTTGACGACTATTTCTTCGGTTTGCCGATTCTGGCCGGATACAACGCCGGAAAGAAGGAGCAGGAAAATAAGCCCCGCCCCGATTAATTTCAGCCGTTGGTCCGCCCCTGATTTCATATCGTCGTTTCCCGCCTGATTAATGCACCGTTTGGGTAAATTCGATACGGTTGCCGGGAATAACATCTTCCGGAGGAAGGTCATTTCTGCCGTCGGTGGATATAGTCACATTGAATTCGTAAGGGCGACGATTGGTGGCATGGGTTTTGGCCAGGGTGATTCTTCTTTTAAGGTCGTCGTACACCGCAAAATCGAGGTTGCGGAAGGCGATTTCCTTTTTGTCGGCGTCGAGGAGGCGGCAGATAAGTCTTCCCACATAGGAGACATTGCCGCGGTTGGCCAGGTCGACAATCAGCGAAACGGTGGTATCGGTTTCTTCCACGTATTTATCCGTAATTTCCAGTTTGGCCAAAAGATTCCCTTTTCGGTATTTCAGAACGATGGCCGTCTGCATGACCATATTCAATTGAGTCGTAATTTTATCTTTGTCGGTGGCCGCCGGCAGATTAGCCTGGCTTTCCTGCGAGCGCACCATAATGCGACACCAGTATTCGCCGTCGGAAAGCGAATCCGGGGGATTGGCGACAAAGCGAACCACCTGGGTGGCACCCGGCGCCAGGACAACGCGGCGGGGGAAAGCCTTGACCCAGTTTATGGCCGAACGGGGATGAATGGCCGCGGCCGAGTCGGTCATGACGACGGTAACATTGCCCAGGCTGTCGGACTCGGGAATACCGAAGGCGAAATTGACGGATACTTCTTTGGGCTTATCCGTAGGATTTTGAATCGTCATGCGCCCGGTGCGGTCTTTTTCCGTCAGAACGACGGAAGTAGGGGCAACCAGGATTCCGGCCGAAGCCAGTTCGGCGGAAATCAGGAAAGAGGTGAAGATAAAAACAAAAAACAGCCGGATCCTTTTTCGTTTAAGGCGGCTGAAGAGAGGCACTCGAATCATTTGTTCACCATCCTATGTTTGTTTAAGCGGTTTATCCCGGAGAGTCAAATCCTTTGACCCTCCGGGAAAACTTCGATATTTCAATAATGGGCTGTCAACCTCTTTATATCAGTCTCCGGTATAGGCCGCGGTTAAAATGATGTCGGCGGCATAAGCGCCGGCCCGTTGATCCACGGAAGGATGGACGGTTCCACCCAGGTAGATACGGACAACATTAGCGGCGCCGCCGATGCCGGTATCCGGCAAATTATTGGGGTCCTGGTTGGCAAGAGCCCCGAGGCCCGGCGTTGCGGGCGAACCGGCGGTGGTGTCGATGGTGGCGTCGGTCGAAGCAAAGGCGATCGGCAGACGATCCTGGGTGCCGGCTCCGCCGTTCCAGAGGTACTCCGGCAACTGCAGGTTCATGGAGACCTCGCGATTACCGGTGCCTTCGCCGGCTATCTGGAAAATGCCGGACTGGGCGTCGTCATTTGGCCCCACCGTATTAACCACGCCCTGGAGGATATCTCCAAAATCGAGGTCTTGCGGGGCGGTCACGACCAGCACCGCCAGAACGTTGGCAGTGGCCTGACCGGTGCTGACTTCCTGGGCCGAGATATTCACGGCTAACAGAAGGAAGCCAAGAGCCGCAAGGGACAGGGTCTTTTTTACATTGTGACGCATTTGTATATTCTCCTAAAAATATTCTTCCTATTAATCACCGGTGTAGGCCGCGGTCAGAATAATGTCGGCCGCGTAGGCTCCGGCCCGTTGATCCACCGAGGGGAACACCGTTCCACCGAGGTAAATGCGGATTACGCCGGCGGCTCCGCCGATACCGGTATCGGGCAGGATGTTGGGATTAATGCCGACCAAAGCCCCACCGCCCGGGACATCGGGGGTCCCAGCCGTGGTATCAATAGTAGCATCGGTGGCGGAAAATGAGATAACCAGACGATCCTGAACACCGGCTCCGCCGTTCCAGAGATATTCCGGCAATTGCAGGTTCATGGAAACCTCGCGGTTGCCGGTGCCTTCACCGGTAATCTGGAAGATACCAGCGTCGGCGGCAGCGGTCCGGGCAACGGAGGTTTCGACACCCTGGAGGATGTCTCCGAAATCGAGATCTTGAGGCGCGGTGACGACCAGCACGGCCAGGACGTTGGCTGTGGCTTGGCCGACGGCAACTTCCTGTGCCATGATCAGTGACGGCGCAGCGACGACAACTATCACCGCAAGCACTGCTGTCGCGAGGAGCCGTTTCATCCTTGAATACCCTTGCATTTCCTTCTCCCTTATATCTATACTGTTCAAATTAGTAACAAACTATTCGAACTTTTCCACTGGTATTTAATCGACCGTCCAAGCGATTACTTTATAGGCTTTTAGCAAAAATATTGCAAAATGCCTGAAATTGAAGACCCCTCCCCGGGACTATCGGTTCCGGTGTATCGCGATATCTCATAATCACTTAAAGGGCTATGGGGCAATTCCAACAGGGATTTATGCCCGATTTTTTGAAAAGCCGGGAATTCTCAAGGGAATTATTTTAGAGGGGATGGATGGGGAAATAAGTCCAACGAACTAATCGATCTTTGGCGCCCGGTCCCGAGAATTGCCGGACATAAATTTGTATCTATCATGCAATGGAGGTTGAGACGATCGGTTTTGGCTTTCTCTGAAGATCTTATGTACCGATGTATGTGACGGTGATGACGATATCGGCGGAATAACTGCCGTCTTTCTGTTGAATGCGCGGGACGACCTTGCCGCCCAGCCAGACCTTGATACCTCCCGAGCCTATCCCGTAAGTGATCGTTTTCCAGGGATCCTGGTCGGGGAAGAGAGGATTGGTTTGGTCCGGAGTGGAACTGGAATCGAGCGAACAATCGGTTTGCCGGAATAAAAGCGGCATGTTATAGCCGCCGTCGTTCATATAAGTGGGGAGCATAAACTCAATGGTGACTTCGGACCCGGCGATCCCGGTGATTTCGAATTCGGCCGCGCGGCCGGGGGTTTGTTCGTCCACCTCTTTGGGGATGCCGGGGAAAACATCGCCGAAGGTGAGATTATTTACGACTGTGACGCCGCTGACCTGGGCCAGGAGATTCGGCGAACATAATAGAATGGCCGCTGACAGAAACGCCCCGGTTATATGTATAGCCTGGGTTTTACTCATTGACAGGAAGTAATTTGTTTTAGTCGGTCCTTGTCAATCTATAAATACCGGGCCAGGGATTGGGTTGCCATTCAGTTTCCGGTGTAAGCCGCAGTCAGCACAATATCGGCGGAATAGTCGCCGCCGGTCTGGGTCAAGCCGGGCTGAACCGTTCCGCCGATCCAGATATCCATCTGGCCGGTTGGTCCCAGATCGAGGGTGGCAATGCCCCGAGGGTCGATAATACCGGCCGGAAGACTCTGACCACCGCCGGATTCATCATCATAGGAAGCATCGGTGGCATTAAAGAGGATAATCATGGTCACAGCCTGGGTCTCATGGTTCAATTCCACCGGTAATGTAAAATCAAGCGTGATTTCGGCATTATTATTACCCTGGATATGGAATTCTCCGGCCGAGCCAAGGGTGGCCTTATTGACCGCTTTATTCACGCCCGGCAATACGGTCGCAAATTGCAGGTCGTGGGTGCCTATAATAGACAGGGCCGGCAGGACCGTGGCCAGGGCCTGAATGGTGGCGCTTTCCTGGGCGCAGGCGGGCGGAACGGCCGCCAGGATGGCCAGGAAGGCCGTCATAATAAGGAATAGTCTTAAGAGCCGCATATAAACTCCCTCTTGAAAGCCAACTGTTTCAAGGGTCAAAAATGCAAGCCGGATGCCATCCCCCGCAGGTCACGTAACCTGTGACCATTCAATGAATTATTGTTGTAAAGAGAAATCCGTGAGGGAAACCGGTAGGGGGATTTCCCCATACCTTCACGTCTTGAGTCGGTCGAGACTTTCTCGGAAGCCAAAAATCAAGCGGACCATTTGGGGCAAATTGACAGGCTAAAGGTTTAGGCGATGTTTCCGATAGAAACAGCAGGAACGCTGTTCAAAAAAAGAACAGACACAGAAAAACATGGGACGAAACAAAATATCCGCACGGCTGACCGGTGTTATCGCAGGGCTTTCAATAGTATTATTGACGGCGATACCCGGCTTGGCGCAGACGGAATTATGGAGCGCGGCGTACGGCGGCTCATATAATGATGAAGGTTATGCCGGGGCGGCCTGGGGAAGCGGCCATTATGCCATTCTGGGCAGTACCTATTCCAGCGGCGCCGGCGAATTCGATATCGCCCTTTTCAAAATTGATTCCGATGGTAACACGGTTTGGTCCCGGACCTACGGCGGGGCCGATACGGAGTACGGTTGTGATGTCAAGGCGACCGGCGACGGCGGCCTGATACTGGTCGGGTCGACCCAGTCGTACGGAGCCGGCGGCCGGGATATCTATCTTGTCCGGGTCGATTCCCTGGGAGATACTCTCTGGACCAAAACTTACGGCGGGCTTGCGCATGATGACGGCCGCGCCGTCGAGATAACCCCTGACGGCGGTTTTCTTATCTGCGGTTCGACGGAGTCTTCGGGGGCCGGATATTCCGACCTGTACCTGATAAAAACCGATGCTTCGGGAGTAGTTGTCTGGAGCCGCACTTTCGGCGGGGCCGGCGGTGACAGCGGCAATGATGTTCATATCACCCTCGACGGCGGTTTCATTGCGGTCGGCTCGACCGGCTCGTTCGGCGAGGGGTACAGCAGTATCTATGTTATTCGCGGGAGTGCGGCCGGGGATTCGCTGTGGGCGAGGACTTACGGCGGCACCAAGGCCGATTTCGGCAACGCCGTCACCGGCGGGGTGGACGGGGGGTACATTATCGCCGGCAGGACAGCCTCGTTCGGGGCGGGATTCTACGATGCCTACCTGGTTAAAATCGATGATGACGGTAATTTCGCCTGGGATAAGACCTTCGGGGGCGCCAGCAATGATTACGGCTACGGCATCTATCGGGCCATGGACGGGACGTACATGCTCACCGGTGTCAAGGAAGGCTCGCCCAGCCGCAAGACCGATGTCTACGTTATCAAGACCGATCCTTCGGGGAATCTTATCTGGGAACGGACCTACGGCGGCAGTCAGACCGATTACGGGCAAAGTCTTTTTCAGGAACCGGGGCAGGATTACCTGATGGTGGGGTACTCGTATTCTTCGACTCTGGGAGGGTCGGATATATATGTTATCAAGATTCAGGGCGAGGCGACCGACGCGCCCGAGGATGAGCCCTGGCTTCTTCCGGAAGGATTCGCGCTCAATCAGAACTACCCCAATCCTTTCAATGCCGCGACCAATATTTCGTTTTCACTGGCCTCACGAAGCGAGGTGGCAATCGAGATATATAATATTCTCGGGCAAAAGATATATGCCTGGGAGAATCTCGAGTTTCCGGCCGGCGTGCATAGTGTAATCTGGGAAGGGACATCTTTCGATGGCTCCCCGGTGGCTTCGGGAATATATCTGTACCGTCTCCGCGCCGACGAGTTTGTCGAGATGAAGAAGATGGTGCTGGTGAAGTAGGGCGTTCGATTCAGATTCAATAAGCAATTGAAAAGTGGCGACGCCCCCAAATGGGTGCGTTTTGTTATTTCTGGGTTTTCAGAGCTTTCCTATTCCACAAATAGTCCCCCCCCCCCCCGCAAAATCACTATTAAATCGATGGTGATTTGACACCACCCTCTATTATTAGAGGAGTATTTTCAATTATGACCATCAGTTTTAAAAGGCGGCTCGCCAACCGCCGCAACGCCCATAAATCTTCCGGGCCAAAAACGCCGCAAGGCAAAGCGGTGTCCCGCTATAATGCTGTCAAACATGGGCTTTACTTCTCCGAGCCCGTTGTCATTTCGCGCCCATGGCAGGAGGATTCCGGAGATTATCACCGCCTCCGGGATATTGTTTGCGAAAACCTTAATCCTGCCGATGATTTTCAGGAAGCGATTGTCCGGCAAATCGTTAATTGCTTCTGGTTGTGTCGCCGCTATGTTAACGCCCGGGAACGCTTCTATTTGCCCGCCCGCGTTCTCTTTTACTGGGAAAGACGCCTTTTCAAGAAAATCAGAAATTTGACGGATCTGATTTATTTTCTTCAGGAAATTCCCGGACATGAAAATGAGAATAACGACTATCAAAAATTTGCCAAAACGAACCCAATTCATGGCACTATGATGACGCCGATAGACTTGGCGGGAATTTGAACAGGCCCCCAAAAATTAACGACGGGTTATGAAACTCAAAAAATGACAAAACGAACCCATTTTCCGCGCCAATCGAGATATAAAGCCGAAGGTCAAGAGTCTTGTGCTCCTGACAATTCTACCGCACCTATCATGCAATAATAAGAGATTCCCGCCTGCGCGGGAATGACAAAAGTATAAAATATAGTCTTTAATGGAGAAGTACGACTAATAGCGGAAGTGAACGGCTTATAGTGGGGGAGAATAATTGCATGACATACCCTAAAACCGCATGAGGTTGGGGGTGGGCATGTAGATGTAGCGGAAATGCACCTTGCGCTCGCGGTTCTCGCCGACCGTATTCTCCACCCGGATTTTGGCATAGCAATTATCGGCGGTTTTAACCAGGTAACTTTCCCCGGGGAAAATCGGGAGTTTGTCGACCGGTTGTTCATCGACCAGGTCGAGACTGTCGTACTGATAGATATCTTTGGTCTTACCCAGAGAATAGAAGAAGGTCTTGCGGTTGTATCCGTTCAGGCGCCAGGGGGAAGATATATAATCGGTTTCGCCGGCCCGGTAATACAATATGTCATTCTTATCGCTGTCGGCCCGGGCATACTCCCCTTTGGCGAATATGAAACCGTCGTGTTCATCGACAAAGCGCATGTCCAGGGTGAATTCCCCTTCAGGGCGACAAAAGGCGGAGACCTCGTTGGATGAAGCCGATACGGATCGGTCGGGGAAGACAGTTCGGACGGAGATGAAATATTCGACGCCGTTTTTAAGGTCGGTCAGGGACATGGTCTCGTAGGAATCCTCGGGATTGGTATCGCCGGGATAGGGAAGAGTATTGACCGGTTGGATGCTGTCGGGCAGGATGAAATTATGCAGGGAATCGTAGATGGGGTACGGCAAGACATAGATATTGTATCCGGACAGGATGATACTGTCGGGGCAGTTGGTATCCCAGCGGAGAAAAAGTGAATGATCGCCTGGGTTGACGGTCAGATTGGAGGGGATGCACTGGGGGGGGACCTCGACTACCGGTTTAGGTTTCGGCGGGCCGCAACTTATCCAGATGGCGGTTAAATTAATGGCGATGGCGAATGAAATTAAATGAAGGCTAATTCTTTTTGTACGGGACATAGAAACTCTCCACCGTTGGCGGTTACGACCAAATCTTCTTCCAAACCGACATACCCGATGTCGGGCAGTTCGATACCCAATTCTACCGTGAAGGTGTTGTCCTGTTCCAGCGGTATTTCGGGCATCAGTCCGTACCGTTTCCATTTCGGCCCGACAATGGCGGCACCGTCGTGTACGGAACGTCCGATCTGATGCCCAAGGGCATGCTGGTAAACCGGGTAGCCGTTATCTCTCAATAATTTTCGCGCGACAGCATCGATTTGAAATCCTTTTTTCCCCGGTTTGTAAAGTAAGGAGGTAATCTCGATTACTTTTCGCACCATGGCGAAGGCTTTCGTCAGATTTTCGGGGGGATTCGGTTCGCCCGGTCGTCGCACATAGGCCAGGCGCTGAATATCCGAGCAGTAGTCGTTTTTCCTGATACCGAAATCGATATGGAGGAGGTCGCCCGGTTCCAGGACAGCCTGTCCGGGGCGACCGTGTCCGGGGGAGGATTTTGCCCCGGCGTTGACGATGGTATTGAACGAGGGCACGCCGCCGTGTTCGACTATCAAGCCATCAATAATATCGCGAATGGCGATTTCGCTTTGGCCCGGCTTAATCTTTGTCAAGGTCTGTTCCCAAACCTTATGGGTTAAGACGGCGGCATCTTTTATCAAGGCGATTTCTTCGGGGACTTTTCTCCCCCGCAGGCGGGACATGATGGCTTCGGAGGATACAAATCGTTTGGGATATGGTGTCCCTTTCAGATATTCGCATAGAAGGAGATACATACCGTGAGTGAGGCCGTCGGCGGCGATATCATTGGTCGAATAATTGAGGGCGATTTTACGCGGCTTGAATTTATCGATCGTGCTTTTGATTTCCTTGCCGCAGTCCTTGATGTACGGTTGCACTTTTTCAAAATGCCCGGAGCGTTCGAAATCGGGGGTATCGAAATTTCCCACCAGGGCCAGGGCGCGGCCATCGCGGGCATAGAAAAAGGCCGATTGCCAGACAACATTGTGTCCGACCACCAGGGGGACAACGGGGTCGGACATCATGTCGGTTTCGCGGACAAAGACGAGCCAGAGGTCGATGTCCAGTTCGTTGAGAATTTCAATGGCCTGATTTATTTTGGCTTTGACCAGGGTCATGGGCTTCCATTTCACGTTGCGTCATGAGCAGGGCGATTTGCTGGAGCGGTTTTTCCAGTTGATTGGTGCGAGTCGAGGTCAGGGCGGCGTATTCGCCCTGAAGGGCGGTGATTCTTTCGCCCATTTTGCGCATCGATTCGCAGTAGTTGCTCCATTGTTTATTGAAATCATTCATGAGATTGAGAATCTGCCGTGCCGAGCGTTCCAGGTTGAAATTTCTGACTGCTTCGCGAATGACCGAGACGAAGGCATAGAGGGTCCAGGGGGAGCAGACAATCACTTTCAGGCGGAGGGCTTCGTCCATGAAGTCCCGGTCATGCTCCATGATGAAAGAATAAGCCTGTTCCAGGGGAATAAAGACGATGGCATAATCGAGCGTGTCGGCATCGGTGTTGATATAATCGCGGGTGGTGATTTCCTTGACGCGCAGGCGGGCGTCGCGCAGGAACTGTTTCTTATAATTTTCCCGGGCGGTCTCGGAGGATTCTTCGCTGTACTTTCGATAATTATCGAAGGGAAACTTGACGTCCATGTTGATAATTTTATTCTGGGGCAAAAGGAAGGTGAAATCGGGACGGTTGCGGCTCTGGCCCAGGGCCGATTGCCTGATGTAACTGACACCTTCCTGGAGGCCGGCAAATTTGAGGATATCTTCGGCCATGCGCTCGCCCCACTCGCCACGGCTTTTGGAAGCGGAGAGGATTTTGGTCAGGGAGTCGATAGTGGCGTTGAGGCGGACGGTTTCTTCTTTGTGGGTTTGCAGGCCTTTATCCACGGCGGCCAGGCGGCCCTCGGCGTTTTTATCCAGACCGGTGACCAGATTTTCGACTTTTTCCATTTCGGCTTTTATCTGCCCCAGGCTTTGATCAATTAGCCCTTTTTTGGCCTCGAGTTCGCGGAGGTTGACGGCGGTTTCCTGGGAGAGTTTTTCTTTGGCGATTTGAAAAAACTGTTCGGTATTTTTAGCCAGGGTATCGTGCGAGGCCGCGGCGAAACTATCCTGGGCTTTTTTTAATATATTTTCTTCCATGCGCCGCATGAAACTCTGGAGGATAAAATACATGACGGCAATTATGACCAGGGCGGCGGCGGCAATGATAATAACGTTACTCATGTCAATAGCGGGTGATATCCACTCTGGTTATGTTGGGAATATTATGTCCCAGGAACTGTCCGGCCACCTGGCTGAAGCGGTCGGGGACATCGGAGACATAGTACTTATGGGAAGTGTCGGAGGTCCAGGGGCGCATCAGGTTATTATGTGACAGGATTTCGGCCAGTTCATGCGCGGTGGCCTCGGCGGAATCGATGAGTTTGACGCCCTTGCCCATGACGGAGGCGATGACATGCTTGAGGAGGGGGTAATGGGTACACCCCAGAACCAGGGTATCGATATCGACATCGATCAAAGTCTGCAGGTAGTCCTCGGCAATCAACCGGGTGGCTTCCTTGTCGATGTAGCCTTCTTCGACCAGGGGGACGAACAGAGGGCAGGCCAGGGAAAAAACTTTGATATCGGCGGATAGTTTCTGGATTTCCCGGGCGTAACTGTCGGAGGATATGGTGGCGACGGTTCCGATGATGCCGACGCGTTTGTTATGGGTGGCGCCGACGGCGGCTTTGGCGCCGGGCGTGATGACGCCCAGGATTTCGGTTTCGTAGTCGCCCTTGACGGTATCCAGGGCGGCCGCCGAGACGGTATTGCAGGCGGCCACGACGAATTTGACCTTGTGTTCCCGCATGAAGTTGACGTCCTGGCGGGTAAATTTTATGATTTGTTCTTTGGAGCGGCCGCCGTACGGGGTGCGCCCGACATCGCCGAAATAGACAATGTTTTCACCGGGGAGCTGGCGGATTATTTCGGCCACGACGGTCAAACCGCCGACGCCGGAGTCAAAGACCCCGATCGGTTTTTCGCGGAGATCTTCAGTATTCATTATTTATTCTCGTACTTCACCTTGAACCGTTTCAAGCCCTCGTAGATTGCTTCTGCTACTTTTTGGCGGTAATCTTTATCATTTAACAAGGCTTCGTCTTTATCATTGGTCAGGAAGGCCGTTTCCACCAAAACGGACGGCATATAGACACCGTTCAAGACGTAGAAACCGGCCTGGTCGATGCCGCGGGCCTTGGTGTTGGCGTTGAGGCTGGCGCGGAATTCCCGGTCGATCATGGCCGACAGGTCGGCCGATTCGGCCTGGAATTCGGTCTGTATCATATCGCTGATAATATAGGTGAGGTCGTCGTCCTGATGGGCCCGGAAGGCGTTCATCTCGGTCATGAAGGGAGCGTTTTCCAACTGGGCCAGGGCGCGGGCGTCGTCGGTCAGGGCCGGGGCCAGGAAGAAAACTTGGAAGCCGCGGGCGGTCCGATTCAGGGAGGCGTTGGCGTGGATGGAAATAAACATATCGCCTCCGGATTCGTTGGCAATGCGGGCCCGTTCTTCCAGGGAGACATAGTCGTCTTTATCGCGGGTAAGGACGGCCTCGAAGATTTTATCCTGGCGGATCAATTTGGCCAGCCGCTTGGCGATATCCAGGACGATTTTTTTTTCGGGGGTCTTTTTGATACCGATCGCCCCATAGTCCTTGCCGCCGTGCCCGGCATCGATAACGATGCGGTCGATTTTGTTATCGGGGCCCAGGTCCGGAGTGTTGCGTTCCGCGATCATGATCGCGGCGGTGTCAATCAGGGAAATCTGGATACGACCCGGATTGGCCTGATAACGGTGGGTATATTTGTCGATGTCGCGCCGCAGGCGAAGAGAAACCTGGGCGGTTTCGTCGAGTTGCTCGGCCGCGATATCATAAAGGAAGCGGCGGTCGAGACGGGCCAGAACCTGGCGACGGTTGACGCGCCCTTTGGGGATGGAAATATTCAGCCAGTTTCCTTCGGTAATATAGATTTCGTACTGGACAGGTTCGGTGACGAAGAGTTCGATTAAAAGTCCATTGGCCTTGGCCGAGAAATTAAGGTCGGTGATATTAAACCATTCCGAGTCAAGGCGGATGGCCCTTTTTTCGTTATCCCAGGCGATCTGCTCCGGTCTCATATTGTTCAGGAAGGGGATAAATGTCTGGGCCGGCAGGTAGAGACGTCCTTTCCGGAACAGGACGGGGTAGGTCAGGTTCTTGACGGTATCATCGAGGCGGAAGTACGGGGAATCCAGAAAAAACTCGGCCGTATGGCCTTCGCTGTTGAAAACAGCCGACTGACCGACCTGTCCCCAGGAGATTTTTTCTCCCAATATCGAGGCCAGTTCCGAGAGCGAAAAATAGACGACGTTGCCTTCTTCAAAAGAGTCTATTTTCTCGACCCCGCCGGCGATGCGGACCGTGATTTCCCCGGCGGATACGGGCGAATATATACCGCCGCAGAGGAGAATCAGGGCAATAACGGCAAAGGATTTTATCATAATGATCTATATCAACGTGAGTGTTTTCGGGCCCTTTCCATATCCCGTTGGGCTTCTTTCCGGGCGGTGGCTTCGCGTTTGTCGTACATTTTGCGGCCGCGACCCACAGCCAGTTCGACTTTCACCAAGGGCCCTTTGAAGTAAAAGCGTAAAGGCACCAGAGTCAATCCTTTCTCTTCGACAGCCTGGGCCAGGCGGTGGATTTCTTTTCGATGCAGGAGGAGGCGCCGGTCGCGATAGGGGTCATGGCCGGTCTGGGCAGCCATCTCGTATGGTGAAATATGCAGATTGTGCAGAATGATTTCTCCGTTCTCGACCGAAGCATAACTATCGGAGAGATTTATTTTTCCGGCTCGCAGGGACTTTACTTCGCTGCCCATGAGTTCGATACCGGCTTCCTTTTTATCCAGTATCTCATAGTCGCGGAAAGCCTTACGGTTGGTGGCAATGTTCTTAATGTGAGGGCTGCTGTCGGTCATGGTGGTCAATATAGATTTTATCTTTGGCGCCTGCAATTATTTTGTTGTTATTATTGAAGATAGCCATTTAGCGTTTATACCGGGAGAACATGATGATAGTTTCCGCATATCAGAATAAACCGGAATTCGGCCGGATTAAGACAAATCTTGACAATCTATTAGGGGGAGTGGAAAGTCAGAATTTCGATATTCTTGTCCTGCCGGAGTTGTTCGCGGTGGGATATCAATTTTTGAATCGGCGCGAGGCGATATCCATGGCCGAACCGGCCGGCGGCGGGGAGACATATGAACGGATTTCCGCGCTGGCCCGGCAGAAAAAGGCCCTGGTGATTTACGGATTTCCGGAGAGGGATAAGGGCGAGCATCTTTATAATTCATCGCTGGCGGTATATCCCGACGGGTCTTTTCGGCTTTATCGCAAGACTCATTTATTCGACACGGAGAAGGAGATATTCGATCCGGGGGATACCGGTTTTTCGGTTTTTGATTTTCGGGGTGCGCGCCTGGGGATGATGATATGTTTCGACTGGCGCTTTCCGGAAGCGGCGCGCAAATTGACTCTTCTGGGGGCGCAGATAATCTGTCATCCATCGAATCTGGTTTTGCCGCATTGCCCCGAGGCGATGGTCACCCGTGTTTTGGAAAACCGCGTTTTTGCCATTACGGCCGATCGCGTGGGCCGGGAATCCCGCACGGGAACGGAATTGCGTTTTATCGGACGATCGCGAATAATCGCACCTGACGGCATTGTCCTGGCCGAGGCCGATAACCGCGAGGAGACTTTCATAAGCGCTGAAATCGACCCTCAAGTGGCTGATAATAAGGATGTTACATCACGGAATAATATTTTCCAGGACCGCCGGCCGGAGTTTTACTGAAGTCCGCCATTTTTTCTCCCAACTCTAAGGGGGGTTTGAAAAAGTCATAGAAAATGCGGCAATTCTTTTGCGCCCCCAAAGAGTATTCTATAAGTCGTTGAGGGACGGCAGGTCACAATTCGCCTGCGGCGAATCAAGACCTGCCGTAACCTGCTCGTGACACTTTTTCAACAGGCTCTAAACTCCGGGGCTTAATGAATCAACAATAAATGCCGATATGCCTTTTAGGCATTATTTATAAGGACATATCGATGTCAACGCAAATAAAGATCGCTCAAGCTCGAGTCCTGGTGATTGACGACGAGCCGCAGATAACGGAAGTAATCGATGCCTATCTTTCCAACGCCGGCCATCAGGTGGTGGTTTCCAATGTGGCCATGGAAGGACTAAAAAAAGCCCGTGATATAAAGCCGGATGTAATTCTTCTTGATATCATGATGCCCGGCATGGACGGTTACGCCATCTGCAATGAGTTGAAAAACGACCCGGTCACCAGTAAGATTCCGGTGGTGTTTTTAACCGGCAAAGACAGAAATGACGATATGGGGAAATCTTTCAAGGTCGGCGGCGATATGTTCATAAAAAAGCCGTTTTCCTGCGAAAGACTTCTGGAGATAGTCAATATCATCCTTCTTTCCACCAAGCATTAGTTTTTTGAACGGGCCCAGTCCGGAATAATTGCCCGTAAATTCCCGATAATTTCAAGTTGTCGATCCCCTAATATATTGAAGAAACTTTTTCTTCCCGCTATTTGGCCTTGGACTATTATCCGGCAATAATTAAATTCGTAAATATGCCTAAGACCAATTTGATGGGTTATACCGAGCGGGATTTGGAAAACCTGGTTTCGGCCCTGGGAGAAAAGAAATTCAAGGGTCGTCAACTGGCCAAATGGGTGTATAATCTGCAGGTGCGAGATTTCGCCAGGATGACAAATCTGTCCTTGAATTTAAGGCAACGCCTGGCGGCGGATTATGCCGTCGAGGGATTGAGATTGAAGGATAAGGCTGTCTCCCGGGACGGAACCATCAAATATTTATTCGAACTGGAAGACAAGCGACGGATAGAAACGGTGATGATACCCGAAGGTGAGAAGCGAACCGTATGTATTTCATCGCAGTCAGGATGTCCTTTAAAATGTACATTTTGCGCCACGGCCATCATAAAGAGGCCGCGAAATCTCACGGTGGGGGAAATTATCGGGCAACTGATGCATATCCGGGGGGAATTCGGTTTGGATGGAATCCAGAATATCGTCTTTATGGGAATGGGCGAGCCGCTATTAAACCTTGAAAATGTTCAGGCGGCGGTGGAGATTATATCCTCCGAAATCGGTTTATCCCTGACGGCCCGGCATATAACCGTTTCTACGGCCGGAGTTGTCCCGGGGATTATGCGGCTGGCGGATTCGGGATTGAAAGTCAACCTGGCCATTTCGCTTAACAGCGCCGTCGAGGAAAAAAGGCGAAGACTAATGCCCATCGCCAGAAAATATTCGCTGGCGCAGTTAAAGGAAGCGGCCCGATATTTTGCCGTGCGAAGAAAGCGGCGGGTGACATTCGAGTATATTTTATTTGCGGGGATTAATGATTCCCGCGAGGATGCCCGGGCGCTGGCCGAATATGTCCGGGGTATCCCCTGTAAGATAAACCTGCTGGCTTATAATGAAGTGGCCTCGTTGCCGTATCGTCGTCCCGGGGAAGCGGTGGTCAATGAATTCGCGGAATATTTGTATCCTCGCACTCCGGCGGTGACGGTGCGAAAAAGCCGCGGGCGGGATATCGCCGCGGCCTGCGGCCAACTGGCCGGAAAAGATTCGGAATCAGGACATGGAGAAGGAGAAGATAAAGATGCGTAAGGTGAGATTTGGCTTCCTGGTCATGGGTTTAATCATGGCCGCCTTAACCTCGCTTCGGGCCGAGGACTTATCATCGACGGAACCTTCGCTATCGGCCGCCGAGTGGGGGGCGCAGTCGGCCCTGTTCAAAGTGACCAATGCCACGGAGGAGTATAAAAATGTGGTGGTGATTTCGCGGGCCAGGGCGACATCCGGACCTCTTAAGCCGGTGCGCTATACGCGTCACAGTTTCCTGATGGATCCGCAGAGCACCCGGGAGGAGAATTTCCCGATTGAAATACCGTCCACGTACGGTAATATCGGGCTGGAAATCGAAATGTATGACGTGGTCGATACGCTGGATCAACTGGTTGTTTCGCAGCGGTTCTACGCCTATAAAAAGGAACTGGACTTTCCCGTCCCTGACGCCTTGAAGGAAATACTGGACCTGAATATCGAGGTGCCGGTGATGGGCGGCAAAAACTATGCTTTCGACAATCAATTCGGGCGGATCCTGGGAATGCTTCTGGCCCGGGGCAAATCGCCGGATGAAATCGCCGCTTTATGTCAATGCCGCCCGGAATTCGTCAGGCAATATATTTCCCATTTGACGGAAGAAGGATATGTGGAGTCCTCGGAGGGAGGATTTCGTCCCCGATTCATAACCATCGAGAAGGCCCAGGCGGAGAAACTTCTCCCGGCCATAGATGACGCCGCGGTTTCACTGGCGGCAGTCATTGCGGCCAATTTTAAGGTCTATGACAGTACCCTGGACGCGCTGGCGGCGTCGGGTAAACTCACTCGCGATCCCCATGATGCACTCGACGGTGGAGCCATTTTATATCATAAGTACCCCGTGACCCTGACTTTTCTGTTATGGAATCTGCTGGGACGGAGTTTTGTCAATGAAAGTCTGCCTTTTAATATTTTTGCCGATTCCGATCCCTGCAATAACTATATGGGTGATTTTCATTACCTGGTAGCCGGCGGGCCAGGGTTCAACGGGAAAACATTCTATTATCAAACCAAAAATTCGATGGGCGAGGCCATTTTTTGCGGATACGGCGATTTCGAGGTATCTTGCCCGCCGAAATTCGTTCCGGCCGGTCCCCAGAAAGCGGTGGTTCGCTGGGATTTCAGAGCCGGCAATGAAGAGTATCCCTTTATTTTTAACACCGAGAAGATGATTGCTCCCATTTCACTTCTGATGGTCGATACTTATAAGCCCATGGAGACGCTTAAAAAGGAAGTTGAGACGGTTATGGCCGGGAGCAGTTTCGAGAAATATAAACGCGGGGCGCTGTACTGGTGTTGGAATCTGGTGGTGACCGAGGTTATGGATAAATTGACGGCCGACGGGACGATGAAAAAGGAGGGGGCCGGCCTGTACTCTTTTCAGAGGGTGGATTACTGATGAAAGCAAAACACTTGGTGTTTCTTCTGATAATCATGACGGCATTTCTGTCGTCGGGATGCGAGCGCAAGAAAAATCCCAGCCGTGATGAGATCCCGCCCATTAAGGATGTCCTGGGAAAATTTCAGCGGGCGGTGGCGGATAAGAATGCCGCGGCCATCGACTCCCTGTTTCTGGCGGAAGCCTATGACCTGGGTTATTATTCCGGTACGGTGCTGGAGACGGTGTATCCTGATTCTGACAGTTCCGGATTTTTCGCTTTCGGCCGGAAGGAATTCTTTTACACCAAGGATAAGGCGGTGGTGACCTGCTTTATTATGGCCGACAGCGCCGATACGGGTCGCCGGGTGGAGATCACCCTGGAGAAGGACGGCAAGAACTGGTATCTGAAGCGGTTCGACTTAAAGCCGTAAGTATCAATGCAACAGGCCGCACCCTGGAAGTCAGGTGCGGCCCGTTTTCAGCGAGGAAAAGTTGGTCACCTAAATCAGGCCGGGGACTTTTTTCCCATAAATGAGGAAAGGGCGTAAAAGGTCAGGAGGCCGACGCCGGCGGCGACCAGGAGCACCCCCAGGGCGGCTTCGGAAGAGACCCTGACAGGGAGCATTTCCATGACCAGGAAAGTGCCTCCAACCAACACCAGGACAATACCCCATTTCAGGGATGAGGGGACTCCGGAATAGGTTATTCCCTGCATCAGGGTGTGGGCGTCATCTCCTGTTAAGCCTTTTTCTATCAGCCGCTTGCGCGTCAGGTATTCGAAATAATGCTTGAAAATAATGGCCATAACGGGAAAGATTACCAGAACCGGTATATAATCCACCCAAGTATCCATTTAACTCCTCCTTTGATAATTTCTGTTTTCGTATTTCTATTTGATATGACTGCCGGGAAAGGAAAAGGTTGCAGGGGAGCGTTAAAATTACCGGCAACCTTTTACGCCGGGCGGCAGTCTAATTAAATAAAAGTGCGGCGTGGTAAACGACAGGGAAATAGTTCAAAGAATTCTTTCGGGCGAGACCAAGGCGTTCCGGGAGATTATCGATAATTACGGCCGCCTGGTTAACCATATGGTGTATTCCATGCTGGGTGACAGTCCGGAGCGGGAAGATATCTGCCAGGAGGTATTTTTGAAGGTTTATAAAAACCTGTCAGGATTTCGTCATGAGGCCAAACTGTCGTCGTGGATCGCCCGCATCGCGGTTAATCACTGCCGGGACTTCATGGTTTCGCGAAAGATGAATTACGACGGTGAGGTGGGAGAAGATATACTGGCCGGAATACCGGATGACGGCCCGGACATTGAGGAGACTCTGGATAAGTCTCGCAGGGCAATGCTGATAAGGAAGGAAATCGATTCTTTGCCGCCGTCCTACCGGACCATCATTACACTGTATCATCTGGATGAATTCAGTTATGAAGAAATCTCACGAACGTTGAAAATGCCTTTGGGGACGGTCAAAAACTATATCTTCAGGGCCCGGGAAATATTGCGCCAGAGACTTCTGGCCTGCCGCAGTCAAGAGGAGTTAATGTCATGAGACACCTGGGAACAAATGATTTTCAGGAAATGCTGGACGGGGAAAGGGGTTTGTCCGCCGGAGAGTCCGCCTCTCATTTGGAGAGCTGTCCTCGTTGCCGGGAAAATTACGCCCGATATCGCAGGTTTTATAAATGCCTGGGGAGCGATTCGGTTCCGCCCTTGAGTCCCGACTTTGCCGGGCGGGTCATGAACGCCGTCATGCAACAGCCCCGGGCGGAGAAAGAATTAATTCCCAATCCGAGTGTATTGATCTGGTCGTTCGCCCTGATTTCCTGCGGCGCGGTGATTTTCCTGGTCAACTGGCAGGGGGCCATAAAGACGCTGCTAAGCGGCAAAGTCGGGTACTTAAAATGGCTGGACGCCATATTATCGGTACCGGGGCAGGTTCTCCCGCAGTTTTTGAATACTCCCGCGTTTATTATCGGGGGGACGGTCCTCCTGGCGGTGGCGCTTCTGGACTACTTGATTCGTCATCGCTCGAACCGGCCTTCGACTTTCGTAATATAGTCATAAAAAAGGCGTCCCGTCGGGGACGCCTTATCGTTTCGACTCAATTTTTGGGGATTAATTCTTGCTCTTGTCTTTGTTAATCATGGCCTGGTCTTTGCCGGCGGTCAGCACGCGCGTATATTCTTTTTTGTCTTTGAGAAGTTCCACCGCCTGTTTGACGGCCGGATCGGATTTCAGTATAAGTTCCTCATAAACACCGCGCTGGCCGTCGATTTTGCTGACGATTTCGCGCTTGATGGCGCGCTGGATATATTCCCGGGAGTGTTCGAAATCAGCCTTCTTTTCCTGGGTTATCAAGGATTCGAAATTCTTGACGGCGGCGTTATAGACGCTGTCGGAACCTTCGTCATTAATGGCCGATTTTAATTCATCCAGGGCGAATTCGAGCGAAGTCTTATAATCGAAGGCTTTGGTTTCCGTGAAGGCCTTGAAATCCTCCAGGATTTTATCGTTTATTTCCAAATTCTTCGAGGCATCCGGGTGGTCGGCGAAATACTTGACAGCGTAGTCGAAAAACAGGGATTTGCGTTCCATGGCGATTTCGATCGGCTTAAATTCCTCATCGTCCTTGATTTCCATATCGGGGAGAATACCGCCGCCGCCGTAGACGATGCGGCCGCCGTTGGTGTAATAAATTTCCTTTTCCGTAGTATTTAAGGTATCAGTCGATTTGGTATCCGTTTCTTCGTCCATCATTTCTTCGCCGGCCATCATATCTTCGGGGTGCACCTTATCCTGGTGGTCGGGCCGCTGGATGCATCTTCCGGAGGGGACGTAATATTTAGCCGTGGTCAGTTTCAGGGCGATATCGCCGTCATTGCCGACGGTGAATATCTGCTGAACCAGGCCTTTGCCGTAGGTCGGGTAGCCCATGATGACGCCCCGGTCCCAGTCCTGGAGGGCGCCGGCCACGATTTCGGAGGCCGAAGCGGTACCCTGGTTGACCAGGATAACCAGCGGTTTATCGGGGTAGAGGGGTTTTTGCTTGGAATAGAGGCGGCGTTCGGAGTCGGCGAATTTACCCTTGGTATAAACGACCAGTTTGCCTTCTTCGATGAAAAGTTCCGAGGTTTCCACGGCCTGTTGCAGAAGGCCGCCGCCGTTGGAGCGCAGGTCGAAAATAAGAGAGTTGACGCCGCGCGAATTAAGATCGGTCAGGGCTTCGCGAAGTTCCCGGCTGGTTTCCTCGGCAAAGCGGGAAAGCCGGATATAACCGATGTCGGTGCCGTCGATGACGCCGTAATAATTGACCGATTTAAGTTCGATAACGGCGCGTTCAACCTCGAAATCCATGGGGTTGGCATCGCCGGTTCGCTGGATTTTTAAATTAACGATGGTGCCCGCCGTTCCCCGCATCAATTTGGCGGCATCGGCCGTGGTCATTTTATATGTCGAGTGGCCGTCGATTTCCAGAATCTGATCGCCGGACCGAAGACCCTTGCGGTAAGCGGGGGTTCCTTCCATGGGGGTAACGATGGTGATATGGTCGTCGCGGGAGTCGATTTCCATCCCCAGGCCTTCATACTTGCCGCTGGTCGATTCCATTAGTTGGTCATAGGATTTGCGTTCCAGGAGAACGGAAAACCGGTCCAGGTCCTCAAGCATGCCGCGGATACCGGCGTTGATTAATTCCTTGGTATCGACATCTTCCATATAGCGATTCTTGATGTCGTAGACGACTTGGTTGAACTTCTTGATTTCTTTGAAGAGGGTTTCCCGGGATTGGGCCATACTATCGGTTTCCACGGTCGGAGTTTCATCGAGATTGATATGAACCGTATCGGCCAGCATGGCCGGTTTCGGATCGGAAATGGGGCCGGCTTCACCGGATCCGACCATCCAGATAAGCCCGATGAAGAAAAAGGCCACCCCGGCTATAATCAATCCAAAATTTTTCATTATCTTCTCCTTGGATTCACCAGCTGTTATTTTCAATCTACCTTCCGCCATGTCAATGTCAAGCAAGATAAGAACCGTTCGGGGGCCCATTTTATTAAAGTCAGTTCGGGGCGGCTAGACCCCTGGGGTAGTATGCTTCCGGACTTCGCATTTTCCCTCTAACTTATAGACCCACAGTCACTTTCAAAAAAGGTACAATTTGGCGAGGACTTTAAAGGAATCCCCGAAAAGTAATTCTCTCGGGGGGCGTCCCACGCATCCCTTTCGATATATTAAACGTCAAACGGTGCAATCCGTTGCAAGAAATTTGACCGCGGCCATAACATTTAATTAGAAAACGTATTCCTTGCGATTGACACCCAATAAGTGGAGGTATTAATTAGCGAATCTATACCCAAGTCGGAGGAGGAAGCGCCGTGACATCGGGACTGGCGGGAATCAGATATATAATTTTCGATCTGGACGGTACCCTGGTGGATTCTTCGGAAGGTGTCGTTATCGCCACCAATTATGCTCTGACCAAAATTGGGGAGCCGTCTCGCCGGCCGGAGGAGATTATTCCATTTATAGGGTGTCCGCTGGAAGACATGTTTCAAGCATTTTCCGAGGGGGAATATGAAGAATTCTGGCGGTATTTTCAGGAAAAGGGTGAAACGGCTATTGCCTCCACGACACATATGATTGGAGCCGCCGACGAGGTGCTTCGGGATCTTCACCGGAAGAAATATATCATGGGGATCGGGACCACCAAGATGCGGATTCATGTGGCCAAAATTCTGGCCCGATTGAATTGGGGGGAGTTGATTTCGGCCTATATCGGGGCCGATGACGTGGCCCGGGTTAAGCCGGCCCCGGACGCTTTTCTGAAGACGATGGCGGCTTTGGGCGGAAATAAGAGCAATACCCTGGTCGTGGGCGATACGATAAACGATGTTTTCGCGGCAAAGGCGGCGGGACTTCCGATCGTTGCGGTCAAATCGCCCTTTGGCCGGAAAAATGAACTGGAGCAAAGCAATCCGGACTTCCTTCTGGAATCACTGGCGGATTTGCCCGCCCTTTTAAATCACGGCTAAGCCCATGCCAACTCTTGAATTTGATATCGCTCCGCCTTACGATTTTGAACTTTCCCTGAAATTTTGCCAGCGGAGCCGATTCGAGATAGTCGATCAAACCGGCCCCGGATGTTTGCGGCGGATAATCATTATCGATGACCGCCCGGTTTTTATAAAAGTCGGCGTAGCCGGAGACTGGGAAGCGCCGAAAGGGAAATTGACCTGGTCATTTCCGTCGCCGGGGAAAATCCCCCGCGAAAGGATTTTGGCGTCGGTCAGAAAGATATTGGGGACGCAAATTAATCCGGGACAATTTTATGAACTGGCGGAACGGGATCGTTGTATGCGGGATATCGCCGCTAAGTTGCGGGGTCTGAAACCGATTCTGACGCCGACATCTTTCGAGGCTGCGGCCTGGGCGATTATGGGCCAGCAGGTCAATCTCAATTTCGCTTATACGCTTAAAATGCGGCTGGTTAAAAAATATGGAAAGCGATTTGAAATCGAGGGCCAGCGCTACTATTCTTTTCCGGAGCCGGGACAACTGGCCCGGGCGAGAATAAATACATTACGGGGGATGCAGTTTTCGCAGCGGAAAGCGGAGTATATATCGGGGTTATCGCGGGTATTAATCGAGGAAGGCAACTTTTTGGAGAATCTGGCGTCAATGGAGTATGAGGCGGCCGTGGAGAAATTAATGTCAATCCGGGGATTGGGTATCTGGTCGGCCAATTATATATTGATGCGCGGGGTAGGCCACACGGATTGTCTGCCACTGGGGGATTCGGGATTACACCGGGCCGTGAAAATTGTGTATGGATTGTCCCAATTACCGGACAATGAGATTGTCGCAAAATTCGCGGAGCCGTTTCGGCCGTACCGGTCGCTTTTTACATTGTACTTATGGTATAATTTAATGGAAGTTCCGGAAGGAGGCAATAAGCCGTGAAAAGCCTTTATTACCACAAATTCAAAACGACGCTGGGATGGTTTCATACGCTGGAATCGGATCGGGGCCTGGTGCATATCAATTTCGGCGATTTGACCGAGGACAGATTTTTACAGGGAATGGATAAAAAATACCGGCAGTGCGAGATAATTATCGGCGGGAAAGAAAATGCCAAAGCGGAAAAGCAGTTGAAGGCTTACCTGGCCGGTAAATTGAGGAAGTTCAATCTTCGTCTGGATATACAAGGGACGGATTTCCAGAAAAAGGTCTTGCGGAAAGTGGCAGCCATCCCATACGGGACGGTAGCGACCTATGGTGAAATCGCGGCGCGGGCCGGGCACCCGGGGGCGTCGCGGGCGGTCGGGTCGGTCAACAGGAACAATCCCCTGGCCCCGGTCATACCCTGTCATCGAGTGGTGGCGGCCAACGGGCTGGGGGGATACGGGGGCGGCTATGGTGAAGGTCTTAAAATGAAGAGACGGTTATTGAGACTTGAGGGTGTCGATAAATATGAGAAAGGATAAGGGATGAATTACGAGGAGAAATTGGCCCGGGTGATGACCCGCTATTCCCTGGAATTGAAGCCGGGACAGATTTTTAAAATTCAGGGTGAGCCGGTGGCTATGCCGTTGATTAAGGCGTTGTACAAGGACGCTCTGGAACTTGATGCCCTGCCTTATACGGAAATAGTCCATCCGGAAATCCAGGAGACATTTTACAAGAATGCCCGGGAACGCCAGTTAAAGACGGTTCCTTTTATACGGGAATTCGAAATAAGCAAAATTGATGCTATCGTTTCCATTTGGGGAACCACCAACACCCGACAATTGGCGGGAGTCGATCCCCAGAAGCAGGCCCTTTTTGCCAATACCACCCGGCCGATGATGATGAAATTCTTTCAGCGCGTGGCGGACGGCCAGATGCACTGGTGCGGGACACAGTACCCGACGGCGGCCCATGCCCAGGAAGCAGAGATGTCGCTGGATGATTACTGCGATTTTGTCTATCGGGCGGGACATCTGAACGACGATGATCCGGTGGCGTTCTGGCACAGTATGGATAAGGAGCAGAATCGTTTGGCGGCGATACTCAACCAGGTGGATAAAATTCGGTTTCGCGCCGAGGGCACCGATTTGAGTATGCGGGTGGCAGATCGGAAATGGATTAATTGTTCCGGCAAGGAAAATTTCCCGGACGGGGAAATTTTCAGCACCCCCCTGGAGGATAGCGTCAATGGGACGATTCGCTTCACCTATCCGGGGTATTATTACGGGCGGGAGGTCGACGGCATCAAATTGACTTTTCGCGACGGAGTCGTGAGTGAGTTTTCGGCCTTAAAAAACGAAGCCTTCCTGAAGGCGATGCTGGAGACCGATCCCGGCGCCAAGCGGGTGGGCGAGATTGCCATCGGGACCAATTATGAGATAACCCGTTTCACCAAAAATACGCTGTTCGACGAAAAAATCGGCGGGACCTGCCATCTGGCTTTGGGGGCGGCGCCGCCGGAGACGGGAAGTACCAATCAATCCGGCATTCATTGGGATATCGTTTGCGATTTCAAGCAAGGCGGAGAGATCGAGGCCGACGGCAAAGTGATTTATCGCAACGGGAAGTTCGAGATTTAGACGATTTCAATCGATATAAAGAAAACGGCGCCGGGCAAATATGCCGGGCGCCGTTTTAAATTCTATCACCGGAAGTTGAATATCAATACTCTTACCGGCCGGGCGGGGGCGGGCCGCCTTTGAATTTGTAATCAATCAAATATAAGATATCCAAAATATTTATGATCAGGTCGGCGTTGGCGTCGCCTGCCACGAGCGTAACCGGCGGGGGACCGCCTTTGAATTTGTTGTCAATCAGGGCCACGATATCCAGGACATTAATGGTGCCGTCGCCGTTGACATCGCCGCGCGCCGCGGTGCGGACCATGAGACTGCCACTGGAAACAATCGGCTTATAATTGACCCAGTCGGTGGCGACGCTGTAAACATGGGGGGGAATCGAGGCGGTATCAAAAAAAGCCGTTTGTCCTGGCAGGGCGGCGGAGTCCAGGGTAAAATAAAAACGGGCGATTTCACCGGTTCCGGGGGCCAGGGGCGGTTTGACATTGGCGTAATCGGGTCTAAGGTTTAATACCCCCCGCCGGGTACTATAATTCCAGGTAGGTTTAATAAGAATATCAAAATAATCGGTGCGATCGCCGCGGGTTATGGAATCGAGGATGAGGTTGTGTTCCCCGGCATAGGTCATGGGAATAAGGATGTTTCTCAAGGGGAGGGCGTTGGTTAGATTCAAAGATACCACGGCTTTATTGCCGGCGAAAGCGGAGTCGTTTTCGAAAATCAAGGTATCGGCGGCCACGGAGACATATTGGGAACGCGATTTGGCCAGGCCGCCGTATGGGGTTTCGATGGCCAGGGTGACATCATAGGCTCCGGGAATGACATAAGTATGCGAGGGGTTTTGTTCGCTCGAGGAATCACCGTCGCCGAAATGCCATTTCCAGGCCAGGGGGTTGCCGTCGGAACTATCGCTGAATTGCACGGTCAGGGACTCGAAACCGAAAGTAGTATCGGCGGCGAAATTGGCGCCCCAATTCCTGGCCGTATCCAGGCGGACGATTCCCCAGCCATAGGCGTTACCGGGATTCATGGCGCGGCTGGCCGTCTCCATCATAGCCAGGCGAAGGGTGTGGGGGTTAAGTTCGGGACGCGCCGAAAGAAGGGCGGCGGCGGCTCCCGCCACCAGCGGGGTCGATAAGGAGGTGCCGTTGACGAAGGAATATTCGTTATCGGAATTTCCTCGGGCGCAGAAAGTGGCGACTCCCTGGGCGCAGACCTCGGGTTTGTGGCGGCCATCGGCGGTAGGCCCCCGCGAGGAAAAATCGGCAATAAATTCATTATCAGCCACGGCGCCGACGGCGAGAATATCGAAAGCGTCGGCCGGCGCTCCAAGGGTGCCGGGCCCGGGGCCTTCATTCCCCATGGCCGTGCAGACGATTATCCCCAGGTCGGCGGCGGTATTGGCGGCCAGGGTGGTGACAGCCGTCAGGCCATCGAAATCGGCGAATTCATACCAGTCTGTATAAGAAAGTGAAGAGGAGATGACATCCGCGCCTCTTTCATCGGCCCATTCCATGGCGGCCACCCAATTGTCTTCTTCGATAGGGGTTTCGCTTCGAACATCCTCGGTTTTGGCCAGTAGAAAGGAGGCCTCGAAACCGGGGCCGATCAGACTGCCGCTGTAGTATCCCCCCATGGTCGACCAGGTATAAGTTCCGTGGTTGTGTTGGGAGGCGTCGTCTTCGAGTTCATTCTGGGTATCGCCATCGTCGAAGATAAAATCCCATTCGTCAAGGACGCGGCCTTCGGAAAAGGCCCGTTGGAAAGCCTGATGCGTTTTGCGGTAGCCGGTATCGAGCATGGCCACGACTATGCCCTGTCCGTTAAATCCCAGGTTATGCAAGACGGGAGATTGGATCATGTCGTTCTGGCCCCAGGATTGGCCGTAATTCAGGGCCAATTTATCCTGGGGGACAAGTTGGTCAACGGCGCTTTCATCGGGAATCGGGGCAAGTTCCGGTTCAATACTTTTATAACCCGCGACTGGCTGAATTTTGTATACAAAAGGAAGGGCGGCTATTTTTTCCGCCATCGTAACCGGTATTTCAAAACTGGCGGCGTTAAGCCAGCGGGAGGATCGCCGGTGCTTGGCTCCCATATTGGACAGGGCCGAAATATATTCCTGGTTAACGGGAAGGTCGGCAAAGACCGGCCCGGACATTCCCACTTTGGAGCGGCGCCAATGAGCGTGGCTGTTTATGGTGATTTGGGAGGCCGCCTTTTCAAACTGGGGTTGGTCCATTACACCTTTGTCCGTAAAAAAGACCCAGATTTTAACATTATCGCCCTGGGCGTTAAGAAACGCGCGGGTTTTATCATCGAGGCTCGGAGATTGTTTTTTCAGGATAAGCGGGGCGGGGGTCAGGATTTCTGGTCCAAAATCCGCCCAGACGAGGCTAAAGGAAAAAATGATGGTGAGGCTTGCCGTTAAAAGAAATAATTTCCGCATACTACTCCTTGGCGAGGACGTTTCCAGGTTGGGCGTGAGGGAGTATCCATCAGTAATTTAACCAATTATTCTCATATGTCAATCATGTTGGCATAAGGCAACGGATATGGGTTTTTTCCCATACTTCTTCGACAAAATATACGGATTAATTACCATTCCGGGTGGTAATGGACGTGAATTTTTATGGGCGAACATTTTGTCTTTCAAGGGGCTGGCGTTACGTGAAGGGGAAAACGAGTAAATCCTGCCAATCGGCACTTTTTCTGCGAATCAGAGGGTTAAAGAAATCAATATAAAATGGAAGTGATATATGCTGTCTAAGAGAAAATCCATAAACGGCTTTACGCTTCTGGAACTGATGACGACGGTGGTCGTGATCGGCATTTCGGCGGCCATGATAGCCCCTGGTTTTGAGCGGTCGATGCAACGGATCGATTTTAAGTCACAGTCGAAGGATGTCATCTCGTTATTTCGTATGGCCCGCTCCGAAGCGATAGCAACCAAAGCGCCTTTTGGCATTTACATCAATAATTCGGATAAGACCATCAATCTATTTCGTGAGCAATCTTCGCCGCTTAATGAAATATTCGATGCCGGGGTGGATTCGGTTTATCAGTCGATATTATTGGATTCAATCAATGGTTATCTTTATTCGGATTTAAGCAATTCCGTGATTCATTTTCGGCCGAACGGCTCGGCGACATCGAGCGGCAATATTTACCTGGGTTATGACGATGGTAATGTTATGTGTTACAGCGGCTTAAGTGTCCTGGCCTCGACAGGGCGCTCGAAGCTGGAATATCTCTGTAATTATTAAACGCTCCCTCTTTCTCATCCTCCGGTGGGCCCCCCGCCTTGATATTGGCGGGGGGTCTTTTTTTTATTTTGCTCAAAATGTTAAATAAAAGACTCCTCTTTACCGATAAAAGTCAGAAAGTGTGACCCTTTAGAAGGGTTTAACCGACCTGACGCGGGGGAAAAAGAGTCTGATTGGGCCGGTTAATATTAAAAGATAAATGACGATAAATCTTTAGGAACGGGAACCGTTTAGGAAAGAGTCGCCTATGTTGTTTTCCAAGAGGAAAAAAAGCGCGGTCGGGCTGGACGTGGGCGCCAACTCGGTCAAACTGGTCCGTCTCGATCGCACCAAAACCGGCCTGGCGGTCGGAGCCATCGGTTTGCGTGAGCTTCCCCCGGAAGCGATAGTTTCCGATGAGGTCAAGGATCGCGATGCCGTCATATATAATATTCAGTCCCTGGTGGATCAGGTCGACCCCCACATCAAAGAAGTGGTCGTTTCCATTTCCGGGTATGGCGTTATCACCGACAAATTCATGATCGATCGGAAATCCGGTTCGGAGGCGGAACAAGCCATACTTTTCGAGGCCGAGCAGCGGTCGCCGTTTGATGTCGAAGATGTGACCATGAATCACCATATCATCCGCATCGATGAAGAGAGCAAAAAGCAGGAAATACTGCTGGTGGCGGCGCGCAATGAGTTTTTGAATTCTTTCGTGGAAATGATAATCGACGCCGGCCTGCAACCGCGGGTGGTGGATGTCGATGCTTTCGCGGCCTTGAACGCCTACGCCTATAATTACGAATTGGATCCCAGCCGGACGACGGTCCTGGTCAACCTGGGACACGACGTGACCAACGTGATATATTTGTACGGCGGTTATTATCATTCCACGCGTGACATATCATCGGGTACGCGCGACATTTACAATGCCATACAGAAGGAATTTCGTCTCAATGCGGAACTGGCTACCAAAGCCATCAGGGGCGAAATGAAGGATTCCATAGATCAGGATATGTTAAAGGCCACCATCGTTTCCGCCACGGAAGAACTGGTTTCGGGTATGGAATTGGCCTTTTCGTATTTCAAGACGCAGGCCAAGGTAGAGAAGATGGACTGGCTGGTTCTCTCGGGCGGCGGCGCCATGGTTCCCTTCCTGCCGGAGTATCTGCAATCGAAACTGGGGATCCCGCTGGAAATTCTTAATCCTCTGCGAAACATAGACTATGACCCGGATATGTTCCAATACCTGGAACTGGAGAAAATCGCCCCGCTTCTGACCGTCCCGGTCGGACTGGCGATGAGGATGGATGGATAAAGATATGGCCGAGCACAATACAAGCATAAGAATAAATCTCCTGCCTAAGCAGTATCAGAAACGGTCCGGTGGTTTCAATCTGGGCAAGCAGGGCAAGTATGCCATTGCCGTGGTGGCGGGGATTATGGTGACGCTGGGGACGGTCACCGTTTATCAAATGCATCAGATCGGCGAACTGGAAGGACAAATGGAAATCGCCCGTTCGCGCACCATGCAGCTTCAGGAAGATATTCAGCTGGTGGATGCTCTGATGGATATCAAGAACAAGATAACGGATCGCCTGGGCGCCGTGGAACGGCTGGATCGTCACCGCAGCACCTGGGTCCGTATCCTTGAAGATATGTCCCGAAACATACCGGATTTTGTCTGGCTGACCAATTTTGCCGAGATAAAAAAGGCGGCCGCTCCCGCCGCCAGCACCACGCCGCCTACCGCTGCCCAGGGTTCTGCGACCACGGCCGCTCCGGCGGCGTCATCGCTGCCGACCGTGAGGGACGTGCAGTTAGAGGGTTACACCTTTACGCTTAATGCTCTGGCCAACCTGATGATAAAAATGATGCGTTCCGATTATTTCGACGAAATCGATCTGGCCTCGGTCAAAGAAGTGGAATTCGGCGAACAGAAAGCATACAACTTTAAAGTCGGCTGCCAGGTGCATTACCTGTCGGACGAGGATTTGGAAAAAGATCTGGCCCAGGCCGGTGACAGCACTGACGCCAGTTAAACGGGGATAAAGCGCCATGGATTTCAGAGACCCAAAAACACAAAAAGTATTGATGGCCGTTCTGGCCTTCTTCGTCGTGGTGTATTTCTGGTATTCCCGGGTGTACACCTCGTACAGCCAGAAACTGGCGGAAATGACCCGGGAATACGAGACCATGATCACCAACCTCAAGAACGTGGAGATGAAGTCGAAGTCTCTGGAGGCCCTCAAACTGGAATATACGGAGCTTTTAGGGCGCTACCATGATATCGAGCAGTTGTTGCCGGAGGTCAAGCAGATTCCGTCGTTTCTGGTGCAATTGCATACGGCTTCGTCTTTGACGGGTACGAATATCACGAAAATAGAGCCCGTCCCGATTTCCCCGGAGAGTTTCTATAACGTGGCCAGTTTTAAGATTGAAATGAAGGGGGGATATCACGAGTTCGGGAAATTCCTGGGCTACGTGGCCAATTTCCCGTTTATCGCCAATATTTCCGAACTGGCCATCAACTCGACATCCGTGGCTAATTTTGCGACGGAAGAAGTTCCCGAAGAAAAACAAGGGCGGGTCGATTATCGGAAAGAGCCGACCATAAAAGCCGAATTTGTCCTGTCCACATACTTCGTGAAGCCTGAAGAACGGCTGCAGCCGTTGGAGATATAAGGTGGCAGGAGGAAATATGATAAAAAAAGCTTCATATATAACAGCACTGGTTTTAATCCTGACGGCCGCCACCCTAATGGCCCAGGCTGATGTCCAGAATCTGGTCATGAGCCGTCAGAACGGCGAGACAGTTCTTCGGATTGATCTGTCCCAGCCCGGTCAAGCCGAATTGGCCGCCCTTCCGGCTTCGTCCGACAAGCCCTTCAGGGTATTGGTCGATATTTCTCCGGCCCGGCACCGGTTGTCCATGCAGAATTTCCTGGATTTGCCGGCATCGGTCGTCACGGCCATCCGGACCAGTCAGTTTGCCATGGAGCCCAGCCCGGTGGTCAGGATTGTCCTGGATTTGGCCCAAAAAACACCTTATCGGCTGGAGACGGTGAACAACAGTCTTTTCATCTATTTGACCAATGCCGACGGTCAGGATTTTCTTACCTGGTCGAGTGCGGGGGTCAAAGTTCCGGTTATGGCCGGCAAGAATAATACGCGGAAAGATACGGCCGATAAATCCGCCGGGGATTTCATAAAATCAAGCCGTCCCTCAACGGAGGCCAAGCCGAATCCTTCCACAAAGACTTCCGAACCGCCTGCCACCGTTCCGGAAAAGAAAAAGCCGATTTTTGGGGAAGCCGAGACTTCACATAAAAGGCAAATGACATTTATTGATGATTATAAGTCGGAATCCCGGTCCGTGGAAGTGGCCGAGCCGGCCGCGACTGAAGAGGCTTTCAACGATGCCGAGTACGGCGGGTTATCACCGGATCTGGGAAACAGTGAAACGGAAGTAGTGGAAAGTACGCCGCTTCCGGAAGTGAATGTCGAAGAACAGATGGTCACGGCACCGGCGATGACGGCCCAGGATTGGCTGGCCTGGATTTACAGCCATCCCCAGTCCAGTTATGATCTGGAACGGGAAGTTGCCGCAAGCCGTCAGCCCGCGCTGATAGAGACTGAAGTATCTGTCGCGGAATATTCGGAAGCCGCGCCCAAGGCGATGGCGATGCCGCCGGTAATCGAACCGTCGGCTGACGTTCCGGTTGACGTCCCCGTTGAAGAACCGCAGTATGCATCTTTGGAAGAGCCGGTCGTGGTGCCTTCGTCTGAAACGCCCGAGACAACTCCGGCGACGACGGTGGTCCCGGACGAGAGCGCCTTTGAGCCGGAACCTTCATTCGATATTTCCGAGCCGCTGGTAATTGCCGAGCCGGCGCCAATTGCAATCATGGCGCCGTATCATCGTCCCCAGCGAAGCACGGTAGAATTCGACAAACCGTCGGCCACAAGCATGACGCCGGATGTTCCGGTCAATGAAACGCCGCAGGTGGCGGCGGTGGCGGACTCTCAAGGTCTGAATGCCGAGCCGCAGGTCCTGGCAGATATTTCCGGAGACATGGCTGTCCCGCCTGTCGCCACATCTTCTGAAATATCGGATTCGGTTGCCGACGTGGACATTTATCCCGAATCGGCGGCGGATACTCTGGAAACGGCCCCGACCATGGCCGATTCCATTCCGCTGGATGAAGAACTGGCTCCGGGTGAAAAGCCGACTTCCCGCTTTCGCCGCCAGCCGATGTTCCCCAGCAAACTTAAGGGTACCATCGTGGCGGAATTCCCCACGCGCATGGTCATTGCTTACACTCCGGGGCAGAATCGTGATCCCTTTGAGACACTGTTGAATGAGAAGCGTTCCTCGAATAGTCCCATGGAAAAGCGGATTCCCGATATTGAGACCTCACGCCTGGTGGGCGTTCTGGAATCGGCGGATGGTGAAGTCCGGGCGCTTTTGGAAGATCTGGACGGGTATGGGTACATCGTTCAGTCCGGCGATAAAGTGAAAAAAGGGTATGTTGATAAGATAGAGGCGGACAAGGCTTATTTCAGGCTCTTCGAATATGGCTGGAGCCGCACCATAGCCTTGTATTTGACTCATAATTAAGCGAAAGGCGGGATGGCAAATGAAAAGCACGAGAAATGGCAAATATATGAAAGGGATTTGGATACAATTACTTCTTGTCGTCGTCCTGGGCGTGGCGGCCATCGGCACTCTGGCGCAGGAGACGGATCCCTCGGTTCCGATTGAAAATCTGTCTTTCCAGGCGGCGGATATCCGTTCCGTAATCCGCTTTTTGGCGGACTATGGTCATGTCAACGTGGTCGTGGCCCCCAAGGTTCAGGGCTCGGTTACCATCAATTTGGCCGCCGTCACCTGGGATCAGGCCCTGCGGATTATTGGCCGGACCTATGATCTGGCCGTGGTTTTTGAGGAAGAAGGGTATATCCGGGTGCTGCCGTCCGAGGATTATCGAAAAGAGCGGACCGAGACGGAGAAGCACAATGTGGAGACCATGACCCTGGCGACTCTGGATGTCCGTATTGTCAAATTAGCCAATACGGCCGCCATGGAAATAAAAGAGTCGGTCAAGAGTCTTTTGACCCAGCGGGGCAAGGTTGATGCCGATCAACGGACCAATTCTCTTATCATACAGGAAGTTCCCGATAATGTCGAACGGGTCATAGACTTCATCAAGCAACTCGACCGTCCGGCGCGTCAGATAAAGATTTCGGCCCAACTTCTGGAAATAAACAGCGGCAATGATCTGGAATTCGGCGTCGATTGGTCGGCCGGGGGGCGCTATGTCTCCAACAGCGGCAATGAAATCAGCCAGGATGTCGAGCAATCGGGCAACCGTGTAACCGATCCGTTTTTCACCTATAATCTCGGGCTGCTCATGAAGGATTGGACGGCCGATGCCATCGCCTCCATTCTGGTGGGGGACGGCAAGGGTAAAATAATCGCCCATCCCGAGATAACCACGGTGGAGAACAAGGAAGCCAAAATACAGATGGGTCAGAAAGTGCCGGTCAAGCAATTCGACCAATCCGGTAATGTGGTCATACAATTTGAAGAAGTCGGCACGATATTGCGGGTCACGCCGCATATCACGGCTGAAAATCAGATTCTCATGCATCTTATTCCGGAACGCAGTTCGGTTCAGCCGGATGCGTCGGCAGGTATCATCATCAATACCAGCAATGCCGAGACCAATGTGGTGGTCGCCAACGGCCAGACGGCGGTAATCGGCGGTTTAACCTCGCAGATAGAGGTGGAATCGCGGGTGGGCTTGCCGATACTGAAAGATTTGCCTTTGATCGGCAGCCTTTTCAGTTATACCCGGAGAGAGTACGAGGACCGGGACCTGGTGATATTCGTAACGCCGACAATTGTCGATAGCGAACTGGCCGAAAGCGGGCAGTAAAACTCAAAAAAACCCGCTTTAACGGCGGGTTTTTTTAGTTCTCGGAAGTAAACAAATCAAAATAGAAGCATACAGGAGTGGATAAAATGAAAAAGAATTTTCTGCCGAGGGCTTTATTGGCTGTTCTGGCAATGGTGGCCCTGGGTTTGGCCGGATGCAGTTCCGGTTCGGGTGATACCGATACTCCCGGAAGCGGGGTTCAGGTAGAGGATCTAAGCGTATCGCCGGCTTCCATTCAGGTAGGAGCCACGGCGGTGGTGGAAGCCCTGGTTACCAACGGAACCGACCCGCTGGCCAACCGTCAGGTTTGGTTTGCGGTATCGCCGACGACAGCCGGGTATTTTACGCCGGCGGTGGATACTTCGGATGCCAATGGCGAAATTTCAGCCATCTTTACGGCTCTCGATGACGGCAGTATAACGATTACGGCCTATGTTTCGGAATCGTCATTTGACGATATTGCCCTGTCCGTGACACCGCAGGTTCATGGTGGCAGCGGCAATGTCGACCTGACGGTAATACCGACCATGATTCAGGCCGACGGCGCCTCTACGTCGGAACTGACCATAATAATCCGTGATGCCAACGGGCAACCGGCACCGGAATCGACAATGGTGCGCTTTGCCGCCGGGGAATATTTTAAAGACCTCGACGGAAACGGTTACTGGACGACGGGGGCCGACTCGCTGGTGTATGATTTTAACAGCAACGGCACCTGGGATGCGATCGGCAATATTCCCTCCGTGGCCTATACGGAAGGAGACGACGGCGAAGTGACGGTCACGTATACCTCCAGTACGGCCGCCACTACCGTTTATGTACGGGCGACGGTCGACCCCAATAGCGGCATAACCGGCTTTGCCGAAGCCACCATCCAACTGACGCCTGATGCGGCCGTGGCCAGTATTTATATCGGTGCGGAAAGCATGCATTTGGCGGTCAAGAGAACAGGCGGCATGGAGACTTCGACGCTTTATGCTATCGGCTATGATGCTTTCGGCAACCCGGTTCCCGAAGGCGTTCAAATATCCTTTATAATTACCGATGGTCCCGATGATACCGATGACGGCGAACGGCTGGGGACGTTAACCGGCGCCGACCGCCGAGGCCCTTATGTGGCCATTACCAACAGCAATGGCGTGGCGGAGTGCCCGGTTTCTTCGGGAACGGTTTCGGGGACTATCCGGATACGGGCTTACGTGGATACGGTCTTATCCAATTCGACCGTGATAATGGTCCACGCCGGTCCCCCGGTTTATATGTTTGTGGCGGCCAAGGAATGCAATGTGCCTTTCTGGGATTATGTCAACCGTGACCAGGAAATCGTGGCCATTGTCAGCGATATTTATAATAACCCGGTGCGGGATTCGACGGCCGTATACTTCACCTGTGATGAAGGCATAATGCTGGCCCACCTGGATCTCACCAAGGATGAGACCGGTATTGCCGAGTCGAAGTGGCTATCGCCGGGACCGGGATTTGTCGGCGCCGACGGCGATGTCTGGGTCTATGCCGAGACCGAAGGCGGGACTGTCCGCGACAGTTCTTACTTTATCAACAGCAGTATTCCGGATACTCTCTGGTTCGTTCTAACCGGGGCGGAGCCTTTCCCGACCCATATCAACGCCGACGGCAAAGCCATTCGGTTTTTCCAGGTCCAGGTCCGGGATCTCAATTTTAATTTTGTCGAAGACGAAACCGAAATCGATTTTGAATCGGATTTCCTGACGGTAGCGGGCGCTTATGCCAAGGACGGCTGTCATGCTTCCCTGGCGCGCAGCTTCATAACTTCCGTGATTCTGGAATATGACGACCATATGAACGGCTCGCAGGACGACGGAATCGGCGCCATAGATCGCATTACCGCCACATATAAGGGGTTCTTTACGGTGGCCCAGGTTTGCACGGTCTTGACCGGCCCGGCCTATTCCAAGCAATGCCAGGTAGAAGTGCCGGCCAGCGTCACGGCCGGGACTTCGGTGCCCTTCTCGGCCATCATAAAAGACCGCTGGGGTAATGTCCTGGGCGATCATTTGCTGACGGCGGCCGCCACGGACGGTTCGGTTTCAGGGAGTCCGCAGCGGACGGATATGTACGGCGAGGCGGCGGGATTTAATTTCACGGCGCCGCCGGCCATTGATTCCGTGACATCCGTGATTATTTCCATCACGGATACGGATCCATTGGGAGGAGTGACTTTTAACACGACGGTTTCGATTAATTTGCAATAATAGCCTCGGTCAATCGTTTGCTCCTATTTTGATTCGAGGGGGTCATCCGCAGCCACACGGATGACCCGTTTTTTTTATAAAAAAAGACTGGAAATCTGCGCGGCCACGTATAGATTTTAACCTATGGCCGAATCCAAAGTATCAGTCCTGACCGGTGCGGGAACAGTGCCCGAAGCCGTTTTTGAAACTTGTCGCCGTTTGCCGCAAAGAGAAGCCATGATATCGGCGGCCTTTCCGGAACGAGTTTACAGCCGCGGCGATATCGTGGAATTGGCGGGGAGAATTTCGTTCCGCCTGAACAGCCAGGGTGTGGGGCGCGGGGAGAGGGTCGGTCTTCTCTCGGAAAACAGCCCGGAATGGGGAATAATCTACCTGTCGATTTTGGCCTGCGGCGGGATAGTGGTACCGTATGACAGCAATCTCACGCCCCGCGAATGGCAGGGCCTTTTAGCCCTCTCCGGGATCAAATATCTGTTCGTTTCGGAGCGACTGATAGCCCGGATTAAGGAAGCGGTGGTCCCGCATTCGCCCGGAATTACGCTGATAAATATTGAAGATACAATTGCCGGCGCCAGGCGGGAAAGCGATCCCGGGGCGTCATTTATCGATGACTCGGTCACTCCCGAGGATATGGCGGCGTTGATATATACTTCCGGAACCACCGGCGATCCCAAAGGGGTGATATTGACGCACGGCAATTTGGCTTCGAATATCGAGAGTGTCAAACGATGTCTTCCCCTTGAGGATGATTATATCTTTCTGTCGCTTCTGCCGCTACATCACACTTTTGAAGCCACGGTCGGCATGTTGTTTCCCCTGGCTCGAGGGGTGAGGATTGTTTACGCGCGATCGTTGAAGTCGCGGGATATCATGGAAGATATAAAAGAATACGGCATTACGGCTTTGATAGCGGTGCCGCTTCTATATGAAAAAATATATAAAGCGATAATGAAAAAAATCGCCGAGGCGCCGTTGTTGAAGAGGTTGTATCTGAAAACGGCCTTTCTTTTGAGCGGTTTAGCCTGGCGCATGGGGAATAAAACGGCGGGGAAAATTCTTTTTGCCGGTTTGCGGCAAAAGGCCGGGCTGGAGACAATTCGCCTTTTTGTCAGCGGCGGGGGACCCCTTCCGGCGGAAATTGCCGAGTGGTTCAATCTGGTCGGTTTTACGTTTCTGGAAGGTTACGGCCTAACAGAGTGTTCGCCGGTGGTCGCCGTCAGCCGCCCCGAAGATATCCGTTTCGGGATGGTCGGGCCGCCTCTTCCCGGGGTGGAAGTAGTTATCGATAACCCCGGACCGGATGGTGTTGGGGAAATAAGAGTCAGGGGAGGGAATACCTCGCCGGGATATCTGGACAACCCCGCCGCCACGGAAAAACTGATAAAGAATAACTGGCTTCATACCGGGGATCTGGGCCGAATAATAAAGGGGCAAATTCAGATTATGGGGCGGGCCAAAAATCTGATAATTACGGCCGCCGGGAAAAATGTCTATCCCGAAGAAATCGAGGAAGTTTTATATAACTCTTTGTATGTCAGCGAAACGATCGTGGTGGGGCGAAAACGGCAGGGTCGCATGGGGGAAGATATTTGCGCCATCATTTACCCGGACCTGGACCTTTTCGTCGCCGAAAATTTAATCGAACCGGCCCAACCGGACAAAATAAAGATACAGGCGTTCATGGAAAAGGTGGTGGCGGAGGCCAACGAAAATCTGGCTTCTTACAAGAAAATAACCCAAACGGAAATACGTCTCGAGGAATTCGAAAAAACTTCGACCCGCAAGATTAAGCGGACTCTATATAAGTAACGATGGTGATAACCAAAGAGATTACGTTTTCCACCAAAGGGGCCGGCGATATAATCGATTTAAGCGGCGAAATCGCGGGCCTGCTTGGAAATTGCGGTGTTACCAGCGGAATCGTAACCGCCTTTACCCCCTCGGCGACGTCGGGATTAACCACACTGGAATTTGAACCGGGGCTTCGCAAAGATGTGCCGGAATTAATGGAAAAACTGGTACCTTCGGGAATGGCCTATAAGCATGACCAAACCTGGCATGACGGCAACGGCTTTTCGCATTTACGTGCGGCGTTGATCGGACCGGATATTACGATTCCTTTTACCGCGGGGAAATTACACCTGGGGACATGGCAACAGGTGGTTTTTCTGGAATTCGACAATCGTCCCCGCGACCGCCGGGTGGTGGTTCAAATCATGGGAGAATAAAAATGCTGCGAATGAAACATCGGGCGATAATTCCCGGCGAAGGCCTGGTCACGATTCTGGATCAACGGCAATTGCCCCACAAGATAATTCTGAATGATTACACCGACTATCGCGATATAATCACGGCCATTAAGAGGCTGGAAATCAGGGGCGCCCCGGCGATCGGCATTGCCGGAGCCTTTGCCCTGGCTTTGGCGGCGCGGGCGGAAGTTAAAACCGACGTGGAGCATTTGAAGAGGATCATGACCGATCTGGCCGAGGAGATAAAAGCGGCGCGACCCACGGCGGTGAACCTGTCCTGGGGAGTGGAGCGGGTATTGAATATTGCCCATGATTTCGGAGGCGACGACAAACAGGAATTCCAGGAACATCTTTGGGACGAAGCCCGCAGTATATTAGAAGAAGACGAAAGATTATGCGAGGCTATCGGCCGTAACGGGGCGGCACTCCTGAAAGACGGCGACACCGTCTTGACGCATTGCCATGCCGGTGCCCTGGCCACGGGCGGGGCGGGGACGGCCCTGGCTGTCATTTATGCGGCTCGCGACGCCGGGAAGAAAATAAGGGTCTATGCCGATGAAACCCGGCCGCTGCTTCAGGGGGCGCGGCTGACCTCCTGGGAATTAATGCAGGAGGGGATCGACGTGACCCTGATTTGCGATAATATGGCCGGGATGTGCATGAAGCAGGGCAAAATCAACGCGGTGATCGTGGGCACGGATCGAATCGCGCAAAACGGCGACGTGGCCAATAAAATAGGCACTTATTCGGTGGCGGTTCTGGCCAAAGAACACGGGATTCCCTTTTATGTGGCTTCGCCCTATTCCACATTCGATTCCGGCCAGGCGCGAACCGGCGACGAAATTCCTATAGAAGAGAGAGATGCGCAGGAAGTAACGCACATTCAGGGTGTGCCGATCGCGCCGGAGGGAGTGAAAGTATATTCCCCGGCATTCGATGTCACGCCGGGGGCGCTGGTTACGGCCTATATTACGGATAAAGGAATAACGCCGGGCGGGCGGGCGGATTAATCGCCGGTAGTCTTTTTTCCCCGGGAGAGATGGTCGGCCAGTTGAATATAGGAATTGAGCCGTCTTTCCATTTTCGCGGCCAGGTCGGGAAGAGAGTCGCGCAGGTTTAACCCCAGGTACGGTTTATCCCTTAAATCGAACAGCCCTGTTTGGGCCTTTACCCAATTCAAGTAAAAATAATTTCCCTCGATCAGGCCCAGTTTATCGCCGGAGACAATGGCGGCAAAGCCGGCGCTATCGGGGAGTCGGTCCAGCAAATTGCGTCCCCAGCTGTGGTGCCCGGCCTTAATACCGATTATCCCCAGGAGAGTGGGGAGGATATCGACCTGGCTGCCGACCGTGGCCACGGTCCGGGCGGAATTTCCCAGCAGGGAAGGGGAATAAATCAAGAGCGGGATATGAAAGGATTCCGGAGACAGGGGATATTCCGAGGACTGAATGAAGCAGTGGTCGGCGGTGAAAACAAAAATAGTACTATCGAAATAGGAATAATTTCGGGCTTTGGCCATGAATTGGCCCAGGGCCCAGTCGGAATAGTGGAAGCAGTTGTACTGGCGGTAATTATTGATAGTATCGCCGAAGAGCGGCGGGAAGTCATCGGGAATAAGGAAGGGATCATGAAAACTCAAGGTCAGCATTGAAAGCAAAAAAGGCGAACGCAGAGTCGATATGTTTTCCGCCATTTTTTTCAAAAAGATATGATCCGGGACGCCCCATTTCCCTAATCGGGGAGCCCCGGGGAAACTGTTTTCATCATAAAAACTTTCGAACCCGACCCCGGTCAGAAAGCCCCGCATATTATCGAAGTGGATATCGCCGCCGTAGGCAAAAGTCGCATGGAAGCCTTCTTTTTCGTTCAGGATGTCGGCCAGGGAACGGAAAGGATAATCCGCGGCATAACGTTTCATGATGGATCGTCCCGGCAGGGACGGGAAAGAGCACAGGGAGGCGGCGATCCCGCGGTTGGTGCGGGCGCCGTTGGCGTAGAAATTCGTAAAGAGAATTCCGTGGGCGGCCAGAGAATCGAAGCAGGGGGATAATCCCCGGGAATTTCCCAGCGCTCCGATATATTCGGCCGACCAACTTTCCATTATTATAAAAACCAGGTTAGGCGTAAAGGGAAGTTCCTGGTTCGCCCGAGAGGTTCGAAACAGGGGCCGGTTTTCATCCACCGGATTATCCTCAATTTCCAGCATTTCCCGGACCGTGGCGGTCGCCTCCGAAACGGGATAAAAATCCAGGCGCGATTTTTCCTGGTCGAAAAAGGCCCGGCCTTCATCCATTTCTTCATATATGGAATGAGCCAGGGTATAGGCGGCATTCAGGGGGATTTGATTGATAAAGTGGCTCTGGCTGAAGAAGGCCTCGCCCCAGTCGAGCGGTTTGATGCCCAATCGTCCCCGGATTGATATTCCCAGCAAACAGAGGCAGAGTAAATAGATAAGAATTCCGGTAAAAGGCGAAGTAAGGGGGAGTTTCCAATCAGTGCTGTTGATCAGGCCCCGGACAAGGATGAAAAAGAATATTGTAACGGCCAACCAGATAATAAACAAAACTCCGCTCCATTCATAGAATATCAGGGTGTACAGGAACTGGGTGGGGTATTCCAGGTATTCCACGGCCCAATAATCCAGATGATTGCCGAACTGCTGAAAAAATCCGAGATCGGCCACGCCCAGAAAGGCGATTATCGTAAACAGGATGATCATGACGAACATGAATATTCTTCGGGGCCAGGCCCGCTCGGGGCGGAACCACTTAATCGACGTCAGCAGGAACAGGGGGAGGAACAGGGCGGACAGGATCACGGCGTCAAAGCGGACGCCGATAAAAAAGGCGCGGGCGATATCTTCGAAGTTGCTTTCGGCGACGGATTCCGGCTGGCTGTAAGTGAATATGAGGCGCAGGATAAAAAAGAGAGAAAGCCCGGCCAGGTAGAGTTTAAGCCAGAGCCGGACATGAGCCGGGATTTGCGCCCTAAGGCGTGTTAACGGGCCGGCGTTATTAATGTCGGAGTTCATCTTTCAGGAGATTCCAGTTTTTATAGCCGAATAATTGTCGCCCGCCCAGGAATTTTTGCTCGATAAAGGTCAGCAACCGGTACTTGGTCATTTCATGTTTGGCGCGCGTCCGTTCGGCCTTGTATTTCCTGCCGTAATCGAGTTGATTTTTCCAGTCGAGCCGGTCGATGAGGTCATGCATGACGGCCGGGTGGGTTTTATCGAAACGGGGGAGATTGCCCAGCGGGCCGTAGTCGAAAATCAGGGGCATTTTTTGATAGGCTTTTTCGGCCTCGGCGCGGCCCCAATGCATGGCATCCTGTTCCTTTTTCTTGGAGGTCATGAGGTGCGGCGGGCGCACCCAGCCGTAATGATAAATAGCGGCGGGGAGAACGATGACATTGAGTCTTTGATTATCATCACGGCGAAACGATTGGGCGTCGCCATGCGAATAAATTCCGGCCTTATTGCGTATCAGGCGGATTTCCCTTTGATACCAGCCGTGGTAGGGGAGATAGTGTTCGTAATCGCCCCAGAAATGGTAATAGCGGAAAAGAAAGCCGTGGACCCGTTCGTCTTTAAGGTAATATTCGGCGTAGCGGCGAATGGTTTCGAGGTCGTTTTCATGGAGGACTTCGTCGGCCTGTAAATAAAGGCACCAGTCGCCGAGGCATTGTTCCAGAGCGTAATTGGTTTCATGGCGGAAAATCCGGCCGTTGCGGAAGTGTTCTTCGTCCCAGCGGCGGGGATGAATTTTCACTTTGGGTGACGCGATTGATTCCAGGGCGGCGAGAGTTTTATCGTCGGGATCCCCGTCGCCCAGGGCCACTATGAATTCGTCCACCAGGGGCAGAGCCGACAGAATCGCTTCTTTTAAGGGGAAATAGTATTTGACGGCATTACGCGCCATGGTGAATCCGGATATTTTCATAAAGGGCTTAAACTCCAGAAGAGATGATAGTTTTTATAAGGGCGTCGGTCAAGCCACTAATGCAGGTATTCTCAAGGCAGAAACAAGAAGCCGTCCCGCTCGGACGGAACGGCCGGATATTTAATGATTACGGCTGAACCGGGGGTGGGGTCGCCGGGCCGCCGGGGATATTCCAGGTAGCGCGTTTGTTCAGTTCGGTTTGAACGATAAACCACACGGCCGGGGAAAAGACAATCCAGAGGATCCAAAGAATCCAGCGGTTAAGTTTTTCGTAACTGACCTTTTCCCACAACTCGGCATATTTGTAATGGGAGTAAAGGGCGCCAAAGGGGACAAAGAGGAGAATCGTCCAAAGGGCCGGATTGGCTTTGTCGTCGCGGGCCAGATCCTGAAGTTCTTCGGCGGTTTTATAATACCAGTAAATGACATAAATGCCCAGGGTGCAAATGACAATAACCACTTGCGTCCACATATTGCGGTACTTGACGGGTGCATCCATACTAATTCCCCTCTCTACATCCTTTCGTCTTCCAATTTGACCGCGGTGCCGTAGGCCATCAGTTCGGCCGCCCCGGTCATAATTTGTGAGGTTTCAAAACGAATGTTAATGACGGCGTCGGCGCCCAGTTTGACGGCATCTTCGGTCATGCGGTCGAGGGCCTGCTCGCGGGTTTCGGCCATCATTTTGGTGTATTCCCTGATTTCGCCGCCGACCAGGTTACGCAACCAGGCCAGAATGTCGGTGCCGACATGGCGGGCGCGGACGGAACTGCCTCGTACCAGGCCGAGGACAGCGGTGACTTTCTTTCCGGGGATAGACTCGGTGTTGGTCAGAATCATCTTTGGACCTCCCGGTAACGGTCGCGTCGCCAGGCGAAAAGGCGTTCGCGGATGACCGATACCAGCAAGATAATGGTTCCCAGGGCGGTCAGGACCGTAGCCAGCCGCAGGATAATGGGGATTTCAGCATCGAAGAGAAAATCCCGGCAGAGATGGAAAATTCCCAAAACCGCCAGGGCGATTATTCCCAGCGAGAGGAAAATCCATCCCAGGCCTCGTTCCATACGGCGGTACAAATCCTGCCAGTATCCGTCCCAGACCGCCTCCGGGATATCGGCGTATTTCATGGCCTTGGTCACCTCCTTGAGCTTCTGAAAGGTTTGCAGTTCTTTGCGGATTTCCGGGTCCCGGGTCAGGTATTTTTCAAAATCGGCCTTTTCTTCCGCTGTCAATTCACCGTCGATATACCCGGCCAGCATTATTTTGTACTTTTCGTCGGTCATGAGGCGGCCTTTTCTTCGAGAAGTTTCGCCAGTTTCTTACGGGCGTAATATAACCGCGACATCACCGTCCCGCGGGGGATTTTCAAGAGGGCGGCAATTTCCTCATAGGACAGGTCTCGGAAATGCTTCAACATCAGGATTTCGCGATCTTCGAAATCCAGAAGCATGAGGGCGCTGCGAACCCGGAGGATTTCTTCATCCTGAATCAATTTTTGCTCGGGGTCGCAGTTTTCCGCCTCCAGAAAGTCATACTCGGCGATATCCACGGTTCCTTTTTCCTTTCGTTCCCGACGCGCCAGGCAGTCGCGGCAGAGATTGGCGATGATAGCATAGAACCAGGGGAAAAAGTCGCTGCCGGGCAGAAACTTTTTCGCCGAACGATAAACCCGCAGGAATGCCTCCTGCGAAATATCGAGGGCTTCGTCCTTGTTGCCGACCATCCCCAACGCCAGGTAATAGGCCTTGGCCTTATACCTTTCCACCAGGACTTTCATGGCCGTCTGGTCGGAGTTCGCCAGGCGGGCCATCAAAGCGGCGTCGCGAGAATCACTATCCAATTATGAATACCGCTTTCATTCCGGGATTATTCGAAAATTCTGAAGAATATATGCAATTTTTGAAAGGGTATCAATCAGGAAGAAAGAGTGTCAGGCAAGGCCAGCATGCGTTCGATTTCGAGGGCGCGTTCTTTTTTGTCGAGACCTTTGGCGACGACAATATTGCGGCCTCCCTTGGATTGTGTAACCTTTTGGACCGCATAATGATAATCCGAGACCGCGGCTATCTGGTGAAGATGCGTGACAACCAGCAGTTGGTATTCGGAGGCGATTGATTTCAACTTGTCGGCCACCGCCCGGGCCGTTTGGCCGCCGATACCGACATCGATTTCATCGAAGACCAGGAGATTCCCTCCGGTTTTTTTGCGATGTATTCCGGCCGCACGAAGAGCCAGCATGATGCGCGAAATTTCGCCGCCGGACGCCGTTTTGGCCAGGGCTTTGGCCGGTTCACCGGGGTTGGCGGAGACCATAAAGCGGCCGCTTTCCAGGCCTTCGGCGGTCGGCTTAACAGGCGTCTCTCCGCGTATGATACCCTCGTTGTCGGCCTCATAATTAAACTCGAAAAAGAATTTGGCCTTTGCCATGCCCAGTCCGGATAACTCTTTTTCGACTTTTCGGGATAGTTCGTCGGCTTTGGCCAGGCGTCTACCGGAAATTTCCTGCGCCCGCCTGGTGTACTCATGACAGGTACGTATTTCTTCTTTTTCCAGGTGGGCAATTTTGTCTTCGACGTCGAGTTCGTTTTCGAGCCGATGAGAAATTTCTGTCAGTGTGGCCAGGATGGCTTCCTCGGAGCCGCCGTATTTCTTCTTCAGGCGGAAAAGTTCATCAAGGCGCAGATTAATTTCTTCCTGACGCCGGGGGTCGTCGGGAATGGATGCCTGGTAAGACTCGATTTCATTGCGGAATTCTTCGAGATTAATAACAGCCTGGTCCAGAAGTTCGCTCTTTTTTTCGAGCGTTTTGTCCAGATCGATAATTCGGGAGATTTCTCTCTGGGCTTCACCCAGAAGGTTGAGGGCCGAGCCATTCCCGCGGTCGATTATCTCCAGTATGGCGCTTGTCTTTTCGGCCAGGACACGGGCGGAATCGATAATTTTCTTCTCGGCCGCAAGAGATTCTTCTTCACCCGGTACAATACTGGATTTTTCGATTTCCTGTTTCTGGAAGATAAGGAGTTCCCGTTCTTTGCGGGCAAAATCGCGGCTTTTTATCAGGCTTTCCTTTTCGGCGCGGCAGGCCTGCCAATGTCCGAAAGAAGTCCGCAATTCGGCGACCGGTTCCCTAAGGCCGGCGAAATCATCCAGAAAGCCGAGGTGGTTTTTTTCATCGAGCAATAACTGATGTGAGTGCTGGCCGTAAAGTTGTCCCAGAAGGTCGGCCAGGGGTCGGATTTGCCCCAGCGTGATCTGCTGGCCATTGACGAACAGGCGCGAGGCTTTTTGCAGGAATATTTCGCGGCGGAGAGTAACGGTGTGGCGGTCATGCACGATACCCAGAGTATCCAGTTCGCTCTGGATTTCTTTGGCCGCCTTAATATCGAAATCTCCTTCGACCACGGCCAGGTTGGCGCCGGAGCGGATGTCGTCTTTATCCGATTTTTCGCCCAACAGCCGGGCGATGGCTCCGATAATAATCGATTTGCCGGCGCCGGTTTCGCCGGTAAGGACATTCAGACCGGGGCCGAATTCCAATTCCAGTTTATCGGCCAGGGCAAAATTTTCGAGATAGAGACGCCGAAGCATATCAGTTTTCCCGCCTTTTTATCAAATCCAAAATCTCCGCTTCCAATTCGCGGGCCTTATCGGAGTCGCCTTTTTCTTCGGCTACCTTCAGTTCCGCTTTCCGGGTATCAATAATTCTTTCCAGTTTGAATTTCAACAACAGATTGACGTGGTCTTTTATCATCAGGGCGGGGTCGGTGACGGGAAAATCCAGGGCCGCCAAAGAGGTGATCTTAATTTTGAGTTCGGTGTCGTCCAACAGGTCAATCAGAGCGGATTCGGAAATGGTTTCGTACTGGGTGATCAGAGTCAGCATGACGGAGAATATTTTTCGCCAGGATTCCTCCTGAAAGTCCTCAAAATGCAGTTTTTGCCTGACCGCCTCCAGGTGTTCGGGATAACGCATCACCAGGGCCAGGAGGTCGCGTTCGATCTCGGCGATTTTTTTGGGCGGTTTAATATCGGGTATTTTTCGGGTCGGGGAGGTTTTGCCTCCCGCGGCACTGCGGAAAAGGTCGCGAGAAAGTCCCAGGCGTTCCGAGGCTTCGTTCAAGAATAATTCGCGGCGGGTGGGATCGTTGATTTTCGCGGCCAGTTCGGCCAACTCTTTAATCAATTTTTCCTTGGCAATCAGCCCCGATTGCTTGATATCGATTCCCTCGGTTCGGAATTGAAGAAAAGTGCGGGCCCCGCCGTAAATACGCATCAAGCCCTCCAGGCCTTCGCGTTTGGTCAGGCTGTCGGGGTCGTCGCCGGGCGGGGGGATCATGACCTTGACTTCCAGGCCGGCGTCGTAGAGGGCGTCGATGGAACGCAGGGCGGCATTCTGGCCGGCGGAGTCGGAATCGAAAAAGAGGAAAGCGGTGTCGGCGAAGCGGGCCAGAAGCCGGGCCTGGGCGGGGGTGAAAGCCGTGCCGGAAGAGGCCACCACGTTTTTCAGTCCGGCCTGATAGAGCGAGATGAGGTCAAAGTATCCCTCGACAATGATAACCTCGTTTTTCTCCCGGATCGATTGGCGGGTGAAATTGAGGCCATATAAGACATTGCTTTTGCTGTATAGAGGGGTTTCGGGGGAATTGACGTATTTGGCCGGTTCACCGCTCTTGAGGGCTCGTCCGCCGAAAGCGATGGGGCGATCGCTCAAGTTGAAGATGGGAATCATCAGGCGCTGGCGGAAACGGTCGAAGTACTTATCATGTTTTTCGGAGTGAATTATCAGGCCGGCCTGAATCAATTCGGGGAGGAATAAATCCTTTTTCAAAGCGTAGTTGAGGAAGCCATCCCATTCTTCACCGGCCAGGCCGATCTGGAAAAATTCGACAGCCTGGTCGGTCAGGCGGCGTTTTTCGTGGAGGTAGCGCAGAACCGGCTCGCGGTATTTGTCGGCATACAGGGTCTGGCGGAAATATTCCCTGGCCACGACCTGGGCATAGTGCAGTTTTTCGATTTCCTCGCGAGAGCGGTCGTCGCCTTTTTTCTCGACAATTCTTATCCCGGCTTTCTGGGCCAGATGCCGGACGGTCTCCACGAACGACATTTTCTCATGTTCCATGAGAAAGGTGAAAACATTGCCGCCTTTGCCGCAACCGAAGCAATGGAATATCTGCCGCTCCGGGGAAACGGAAAAGGAGGGGGTTTTTTCGGCATGAAAGGGGCAGAGGGCGGTGAAATTGCGCCCCCGCTTCTTCAGGCGAACGAATTGGCCGATAATTTCCACGATATCGGTGGCGGTTCGAACCTGCTCGACAGTCTCCTGGGGGATGATTCCGCTCATGTTTTGAAATGCACTATGGTTACGCCGGCGCCGCCTTCATTCCAGTCACCGAGGCGATAGGATTCCACGCTCCGGTGTCCTTTCAGATACTCGGCCACGGCTTTACGCAGGGCGCCGGTGCCTTTACCGTGCACGATATAGGCATGGGTCAGGCCGTTCAATTCGGCCATGTCGAAATATTTATCGAGCTCCTCGCGGGCTTCTTCCACGGTCATGCCCAGCAAGTGTAATTCTCCCGGCGGGGGACCGTCATCGGGGGTACCGACCGACCCGGTGCGGGATTTGTCCGAAGCGGCTGCCGTTTCGCTTTTGCGGATTTCGGTGCGGCCGACGGTCGTCATGATGTTTTCGATCCGGACGCGGATTTTATCCTGACCGATAAACTCCACGATTTCACCTTCTTTTTTAAAAGGGGTCACCATGACCATTTCGCCGATTTTGAATTGGGAATCATCGCTTCCGGCCGGCTTGTCTTTTTTCCGGATTCTGTCGAGGTCGTCTTTGCCCTGGCGCAGGAGATGGTGGATTTTTTTGACCGATTCCGCCGAGGCCTTGCTTTCGCGGATTTCGCGGACGGTTCGTTCCACTTCAAGGCGGGTGGAATCGAGGAGGTTATCCAGTTCTTCCATGCGGTTTTTCCGGGAATCGGCGATTTCCCGTTCCAACTGCTCCTGGCGGGTTTTGTAAAATATTTCCAATTGGGCGGCTTTTTTTAGCCGTTCTTCCAGGGCGGCTTTATCCTGCTTGAGAGCGGCCAGGTCTTTTTCCAGAGATTCCGTCAACTGGGACAGGTCTCGTTCTCCCTGACCCAGGAGCCGGGCAGCGCGGTCGGCGATGGAGGAGGGCATCCCCAGGCGGCGGGCGATTTCCACGGCGTATGAGGCGCCCGGGATCCCGGTATGGAGGCGGAAGGTTGGCTGCAGGGATTTGCGATCGAACTCGAAAGAGGCATTTTCGAATTCGGGATGTTGCATGGGAAGCGTTTTAAGCTGGGAGTAATGGGTAGTGACCATGACTCTCGCTTTTTGCTGCGAAAGATTGAGCAATATCGATTCGGCCAGGGCGGCGCCCTCCTTGGGGTCGGTCCCGGCGCCGATTTCGTCGAGAAGGACCAGGGTATCCGGACCGGCGCTTCGCACGGCATGAATGATCTGCCTGATGTGCGAGGAAAAGGTGGACAGGGATAATTCGATAGATTGCTCATCGCCGATGTCGGCGATGACATTTTTAAAAAGCCCGATGGTACTTTTCTCATGGACCGGGATATGCAAACCCGATTGGGCCATTACCGCCAGGAGTCCCACCGTTTTCAGGGCGACGGTTTTGCCGCCGGTGTTGGGGCCGGTGATAATTATCCCCCGGCGGTCGCCGTCAAGCATGATATCATTGGCGACAATGCCGGATTTATCTTTGGTGTTATATAGAAGCAGAGGATGGCGGGCGCCGATGAGATTAAACCCCGCGGAGGATTTAATATTCGGTCTCTCGGCCTCGGTTTTGAGGGCCATATCGGCGGAAGCATGCAGGGAATCCAACTGGCCGATGATATCGCAATTGATATACAGTCGTTCCGAGGCGGCGGCCACCAGAGAGGTCAGGTGCCGCAGGATGCGGTCGACCTCTAATCGTTCTTCCTGATGAAGCAGATTCAAGTGGTTGTTCATTTCCACGGTTTCGGCCGGTTCGACAAAGAGCGTGGCGCCGGACTGGGAGCGGTCATGAATAATTCCCGAGTCCGATTTGAACTGCCCCGAGGGAATGGGAATCACATAGCGGCCGTCGCGCTGGGTGACGGTGTCATCCTGCCAGCCCTTGAGTCGGGAGCGCTCGGCCAATATTTTTTCCAGACGGGCGGCGATCTTGCGGCGCATATCGCCGATTTCGCGGCGGGTGGTTTTTAATTTGGAGGAGGCATCATCCTTGACGGTGCCGTCGTGGTCGATCGCGCGGGAAATCTCCCGGGATATCTCCGGGAAGGGATGCAGAGCCGTCAAATATTCGGTGATAAGGGGGAACTTGGGGCGTTCCTCGCGGGAATAATCGTGAAGTCCCGCCCCGACCTCTACCAGGTCGCGAATGGTCAGAAGGTCCAGGGGCTCCAGAAAGATACCTTCCACCCGGGATTTGCTCAAAAGGTCGCGGGTATCATCCAGACGATACAGGGGAAAGGCCTGGCCGAAACGGATGATGTCTTTCATCTCCGTAATTTCATCCAGGCGGCGGTTAATGGCGGTTATATCGGTCAGAGGTTGAGTCTGATCCACGCGTGACATGCCATAGGGAGTCAGGCACAGGCCGTGGATGAGGGAGATAATTTTGCCGTATTCCAGAATTTCCAGGCTGTGGTGGTCGAATTCAGGCATGGACAGGTTCCCTTTAAATAAATTGCCGGTCAAAGTTCCCGTGGTCAATAATTAAAAAGGCCGGCCATCCGGCCGGCCCTTAATATAATCAGATAAGGTCAATTTTAAAATCAGTTGCTATAAAAATTATTTGGGGGTTCCAAAGAAGCGGTCGATTTGGTAGACCACGCGGTAGACGTCTTCGCGGGATTTGGAGAGCCGGTCCCGGTCTTCCTTGGACATTTTATCGGTGGGTTTCTGGATAAGGGTGTTTTCGACCTTGGTCATAAAACTGGTATTCTTGGGGTGAAAAAACGAGGTGGTTTCGTACATGACGGGAAGAGTGCGGGCGAAAGTAGGGCCGAAGAATGACTCTTCGAAATCGGTATAGAATTTTTCCGGCAGGGGGAATAAAAAGGCCAGGAAAAGGGCGAAACTGGCCACGATCCAGCCTCTTAAGATACCCACCAGAGCGCCGCCCAGCTGATCCTTTTTCCCCAATTTCTGGAGATTGGCGATTTTGTAGAAAAGGATGGCGGAAAGTTTAAAGGCGGCGTAAATCAGCACCAGGAGAAGAATAAAGGATAAAATGGCGGTTACCAAGGGTGAGCCGCCGATAGCGCCATAAATGGTGGTGGCGATGCTGTCGATGTAGTTTAGAGAAACTATCACGGTGGCGAAGAGCACCACCAGGGCGGTTAATTCGCGGACCAACCCCTTTTTGGAGCCGATTATCATGGCGGCCACCAGGAGCACCAGTAAAATTACGTCAATCCAATTCATACTCCCCTCTCCCTGTTACAAAGGCCTTGTTGCCTAAGGCCCCCGGAGTTTTTATTTATCGGGACCGGACAATATGGCGGTGACGAAGTTTTTAATCACGGAGCCGTCGGCTCTTCCTTTTACCTGCGGCATAATTTCCTTCATCACCAATCCGATTTTGGCCGGTGAATCGGCCCCGCATTTGGCGATCGCGGCCCGAATCAATTCCCGGACTTCGTCCTCACTTAACGGTTGCGGAAGATAAACCGTAATATGATTTAATTCCGCCGTTTCCTTATCGACCAGGTCCTGGCGATTACCGGTCCGAAATTGTTCGATGGATTCTTTATGTTTTTTGACGGCGCTGGAGAGAACGCCGAGAATTTCTTCGTCGGTAAGTTCCGCGCCTTTATCGATTTGTTTGTACTTAATATCAGATTTCAGGCCCCGAAGAAGCGTGGCCTTTAAGCCATCGTGCGCCTTCAGGGCCTGAATCAAATCGGCATCTATCCTTTTAAGGATGGACATCACTGACCTTGCGAGCTGATTTTACGCATTTTGCGTTTGGCGGCATTAAGCTTACGTTTCTTCCTTTCGGAAGGCTTCTCAAAATGCTGATGCTTTTTTATATCGGAAAGGATTCCGGTTTTTTCGCAAAATTTATTAAAACGGCGCAGGGCTTTTTCAAAGGATTCGTCATCACGAACCTTGACGCCTGTCATCTATATCCCCCCCTTCGCGACTCATTAAATTTTATAAATTCCAACATAGCAATAAATTATAACCTTTTTGGAATCTCTGTCAACATTAAAAGTGAGAACTTGGGGTTTCTTTGGCAATTTCCGGGCCGACCTGGAGGATTATTTATACTTGAGGCGGTCGGTCCGCCCGTTGGACAGGAAATGAAAGTGGATATGGGGGATAATCTGGCCGGCTTTGGCGCCATTATGAAGTTTGAGTTGGAAATTGTCGGTCAGGCCCAATTCCCGAGCCACAATTCGGGCCGTATTGACCATGGCCAGGGCCAGGTTATCGGGGAGATTCAGGATATCGGTAAAATGTTCTTTGGGGCAGATCAAAAGGTGGATATCGGCCTTGGGCATGATATCGGCGAAGACAATGGTGGTTTCGTCCTCAAAAAAGACCCGGGCCGGCTTATGGCGGCGGATTATATCACAGAAAACACAATTCATGGGGGCCAATTTACAGTCTCGCAAGCGCTTTGGCAAGGGCATTAAATCCTCCAATTCGGCCTTTTCGGGGTCAAATTACAGGCTAAAATGACGATATTAGGCTTTAGAGACCGATTTTACAGTCTGGATTGGCCCTAATAGCGCGAGGAGAATATGATCGCGATTATCGGTGTGGTTGTTGTAACCGTATGCGTTATAGCCGGATATGTCCTTCATCACGGGCAATTGATGGTTCTTTTTCAACCTACGGAATTTTTGATTATCGGCGGCGCGGCCCTGGGGTCGCTTATTATCGGCACTCCTTTCAAAGTTCAGAAGATGCTCGTCGCACAATTGATGAATATCATCAAAGGCGTGACGCCTTCCAAGCAGACTTATACTGAACTTTTGGTCATGCAATATGAATTGTTCAATGTCGCTCGCAAGGATGGTCTGGTGGGGCTGGAATCGCATATTGAAAAACCTGAAGAAAGCCCGGTTATAAGCCGGTATCCGTTTTTTCTCAAGAATCGTCATGCCCTGGAGTTTTTGACCGATACCATGCGCCTGGTGATTATGGGTGGCATTCCGGAACATGATTTAGACGCCATGCTGGATCTGGACCTGGAAATTCATCACCGCGACAACGGCCAGCCGGCGGCGCAAATGAACCGTATCGGCGACGCTCTTCCCGGTCTGGGTATCGTGGCGGCGGTCCTGGGTGTAATTATCACCATGGGGGCGATCGGCGGCCCAGCCGAGGAAATCGGCATGAAAGTCGGCGCGGCCCTGGTGGGGACTTTTCTGGGGGTGCTTTTATCGTACGGTTATGTCGGGCCTCTGGCCGCGAATCTGACTACCATGAATGATACCGAGATGCAGTATTATATCACTCTCAAGCAAGGGCTTCTGGCTTTCCACAAGGGCTTTGCCGCTTCTATCGCCATCGAGTATGCCCGTCGTTCCATACCGCATGATGTGCGGCCGGGATTCACGGAGATAGAGGAAGCCTGCCGGGCGGCTAAGGCGGGGCAGCCGATGCCCGGGGCCGCCAAGGAAGCGGTCCATGCCTGATGACGGTGGGACATGGCGGAAGAATCCAAAGATAAAGCAATCATAGTCGTCAAGAAAAAAGGCGGCCATGGCGGACATCACGGCGGGGCCTGGAAAGTGGCCTACGCCGATTTCGTCACGGCCATGATGGCTTTTTTCCTGGTGATGTGGCTGGTCTCCCAATCCGATGCCGTCAAGCAGGCGGTGCAGGGTTATTTCCAGGACCCGGTAGGGTTTATGGAGGGATACCGCGGCGGATTGATGCAGGGCGGTTCTTCGGCGATCAAACCGCTTAAGTACGAAAAAGGGGAAATCGTCACCCGCCTACAGACCGAACGGAACAAACTTACCACGGTGGGGGAGAATGTCCGCAAAGCGATCGAGAAACTGCCGGAATTCGAGGGAATGAAGGAGTTTGTCGAAATCGAAGTCACCCCCGAGGGCTTAAGGATACAACTTATCGATGCTTCGGCCAATTCCGACTCGGCCATCTTTTTCGACCTCGGTTCGGCGCGGCTAAAACCGATGGCCAGCCTGATTCTGGCGGCGATCGCCTCGGAATTGGGCAAGCAAACCAATCGTATCGTGGTCGAAGGGCACACCGACAGCAAGGGGTACAAGTACAGTCGTGATTACACCAACTGGGAGTTATCGGCCGACCGGGCCAACAGCGCCCGTCGCCTGATGGAAGGTTCGGGAATCAAGAAGGGACAGATTGCCCAGGTGCGGGGGTACGCCGACACCAAGCTCAAAGTGAAGGATGATCCCGAGGATGCCCGCAACCGGCGGGTGACGATTATCGTACGCAACGAAGAGTTCGAGAGGCACTTCGACGAACTGGCGGAAGAGAAGGGGTAGTATTCCGACCCCTTAAACGGCTTTATTCCATCGCTTTCTGATTTTTTATTTACCTCATAATTCCCGAAAACCCGAAAAATAGTAACACGTTCAGTATAGCCTTTAAATTGTCCTGATTGGAAATTTCGCCGTCTTTCTGATAATCTGTTTGCTTTTGCCAAAGTAGCCTCGCTATATTACAAGCGGCGAGCCAATCACTATTGATTTAGTAGCGAATTTGTGAGGGTTCGAAGTTTATAGGATCCCGTTTGTGACTGATTAGAGCGGGATATCCATGATTTGCTGAAATTCCTAATTTCAAGTAATAAGATTTTGCCAATTGGGGAGAGGCTATGAGAATCGTTATTAAAGTCCTGTTGGTGGCGATTATTTTTGCATTTGCCGGCGCGAAAGCCGAAGATAAAATTTCCATCCTTTTTTGCGGAGGCACAAGTATACCGAGCGGTCCGGAAACATTTACTGATGGCTGGAACCCCGGATACTCAATCGGAGGTGGCTTAATCATGCATATGGGGGAGACATCATCTCTGATTACCCGCATCAATTATAGTTCATTCCCGGTGGATTCGGATAAACTTAAAAGTGAATACTTTGATATTTATGGGGAGTCACTGACAATTGAAGGCGGTTCAATTAATTCCCTTGAATTTTTTATAGAATCGAGGATGAATCCTCGCGGATATGAATCAAAAAAACTCTGGCCTTATCTTTCCGGCGGATTCGGAGTGACTTATTTGACTTTTTCAAAAATGACGTTGACGTCTGAAACAGAAACAGGCGAAATCACCGGCGATGATCCGGTCATAAAACCGATGATATCTTTCGGATTCGGCCTGGGTTTTTCCTTTTCCAATAAGGTCAAGGGTTATATTGATAGTCACTATACCATATTACAAACCAATGTTAACGGTACCTATCATTTGCCGATTCAGGCCGGGATTTCATTCAAATTGGGGAAAGATGAAGAATAGCGGGCCATTAGTAATAATATATGGATGTCGCATTTCTTGAGGCGGGTTTGGGTATCTTGCGGAAGCAATGGCCGAGGAATTTAAAGTACAAATGTCGGGTTTCTCGAGTCCCGCTTAAGGCAGGACTCTCGGAACACCGACCTACAACGGATTGGGATATATATGACACGGGATAAATGGACTGATGTCGATAAGTACGTTTCGGAGTTGCTGGCGCCGGAAGACTCCGCTTTGCACGAGGCGCTTGCGGCCAGCCGGAAAGCGGGGTTGCCTTCGATTCAGGTGACCCCCGCCCAGGGGAAATTCCTGCAGTTATTGGCCATCGCCTGCGGAGCAAAAAGGATTCTGGAGATAGGAACGCTGGGCGGGTACAGCACTATCTGGCTGGCCCGGGGGGTGCCCTCGGATGGAAGACTGATTACGCTTGAGTTCGATTCCAAACACGCCGAAACGGCGCGGGCGAATATCAAACGAGCGGGGCTGGATAAAATCGTGGAAGTCCGCCTGGGCAAGGCGCTGGAGACATTGCCGCAAATACAGGCCGAGGGGCTCGGTCCATTCGATTTAACTTTTATCGATGCCGATAAAGTCAGTTATCCGGAGTATCTGGACTGGGCGATAAAGTTATCGCGGCGGGGAAGTATTATAGTCGCAGACAATGTCGTCCGGGACGGAAAGGTGGCGGATGCCTCCTGCGATGACCCCAGCGTCAAGGCCGTGCGCCGCTATTTGGAGATGATGGCCTCGGACAAACGCATCAGCGGAACGGTGATCCAGACGGTGGGGAGCAAGGGGTACGACGGTTTCGCGGTCGGGGTGGTGGGGTGAGAGGATTTTGAGTTAATGGGGCAAAGAAAATGAATTTGGAAATATTCAAGCATGGTATCAAGTTTGGTTGTTGGGGGGAGATATACGCGGGATTAAAAGAGGGATATATTGGGAAAAAGGCAGTATTTGAAATCCTCCAGTCTGATAATATTCTATTCCAATGCAATGATGATCAGCTGGTAAAACTGTATCTGGCGGACGAAGATTCCATGTGGCCATTTTATGCTGTTATTAGCCAATTTATTATTGATGACGGTGATATTCCAATTGCCGAGCATAAAGAAGAAACAGAGTATCCTTTTAATTATGTACCCTTCGAATATTGGAAAATTTGGATTTTGGAATTATTGCTAAGAATAGATGCTGAGAATATTAGTGTAGAAGACAAAGTTGATAAAGCCTACTATACTGTTTACGCTGGTTTCGATTATCCTAAAGAATTAAGTGAGTTGACGATATTCTTCGCACCCGGAAAAGGCAGAACCACTGAAGCAATATTTAGCAGTATGAATAAATATATAGGGGAGTTGATTGAATATTTTCGTGTAATTAATGTGGAGGCAAAAAAGAAGCGGCGGATATAGGTGGGGCTATTTGGACGGTGAATTGCCGACCGAGAAACCCGAAAATCTCGAATGTATATATGTGCATGGCAGACGTCCTCGTCTGCCAATTAATTTTAGGATTAAAGAACCCACCGCAAGCGGTGGGGCACCGGGGCGAAGATTAAGAATAAAAATCCCAACACTCTGAAGGGGGCGGCTGCCGGATAATAGAGATTGCTTCGCTTCGCTCGCAATGACGAACCAAAATGTCGGGTTTCTTGTCTCGCCTCCGGCGTCTCTCGGAACACCGACCTACGGGAAAAGAACTTGCCCCGGAAAGCGCGGGGATGGGGCATCAGGGGCACGGAAGCCGGAGAAAAGAACCCACCCTAAAGGGCGGGGCACCCGGGCGGTTTTGTAATTATCCAAGAAAATACTGGATCCCCGCCTGCGCGGGGATGACACCAAGGGGGAGAGGGGCTTTTACCGCCGCCCACAATCCCCTTGCGTTATGGGGCGCGGGATATTAGAATTACTCCAAAGAGTTTATAAAACCATAGTTAACACGGAGGAGCTGATGTCCGGCCATAGCAAATGGGCGACCATTAAGCGCAAAAAAGGCAAACTTGACGCCGAACGCGGGCGGATGTTTACCCGGCTTATCAAGGAAATCACCGTCGCGGCCCGCTCCGGCGGCGGCGATCCCGAAGGCAACCCCCGTCTTCGCACGGCCATTTCGGCCGGCAAATCGGCCAACATGCCCGCCGATAATATCAAACGGGCGATCATGAAGGGGACCGGCGAACTCCCCGGAACCACTTACGAAGAAACAACTTACGAGGGCTACGGTATCGCCGGCGTGGCCATCTACATGGAAGCGGTGACCGACAACAAGAACCGCACGGTGGCCGAAATCCGTCACATTTTCACCCGTTTCGGCGGAAACCTGGGCGAAAACGGCTGTGTGGCCTGGATGTTCGACAAGAAGGGAATTATCACGGTCGATGCCAACGTTTGCGACGAAGACACCCTGATGGAAATCGCGCTCGAAGCCGGCGCCTCGGATATGTCCAAAGAGGGAGCCGTCTACGAGATAATCACCCCCTGGGGTGAAATGGATAAGATTCGAGAGGCGATCGCGAAAAAATCGATTCCGATTGCCTCTTCCGAAGTCACCATGATTCCGCAGAATTATATCAAATTGAACGAGAAGCAGGCGGAGTCGATGCTGAAACTTTACGAGGCGCTGGAAGATCACGAGGATGTGCAGAAAGTTCACGCCAACTTCGATATCGACGAAAAAGTGATGGAGAAACTGGCGGGATAGGGATTTAATTACCGCCATGATAATAATCGGGGTCGATCCCGGCTTGAATAATACCGGCTACGGTGTTTTGAATAGTGTCGGCCACGAGGCCAAAGTGGTCGAGGCCGGGGTTATCAAGACGCGAGAAAGCGACGGGTTCGAGGCCCGGCTAAATGAAATATACACCGAATTCGGCAAGATCATCGACCAGTTTCGGCCGGAATATATCGCGGTCGAGGAATTGTACTCGCATTACGCGCATCCCCGGACAGCCATCATCATGGGCCACGCCCGGGCGATGATTTTTTTACAGGCGGCCCAAAGGCGGATTCCCGTTGTTTCGTATGCCGCCACCCGGATAAAAAATTCGCTCACCGGCAACGGGAGAGCCTCGAAACTGCAGGTCATGCGGATGGTGCAATCGATACTTAAACTGAACGAGACGCCAACCCAGTCGGATACCGCCGACGCCCTGGCGGTGGGGCTGTGCCACCATAACGCGCTCCTGGGGAAATAAATAATGATAAGCCAGATAACCGGCAAAATCAGCCGCCTGAACGAAGACAGCGTGACGCTGTTTCTGAACGGGCTTTTCTACGAGTTGATGATACCGTCGGGATTGTTCGAAAAACTGGGCCAGGCGGCCGGCCGGGGCGATGAGATAACGCTTTTCACGATCAATTTTATCGAAGCGGGCGACAAAAAGAATTATCACTACCCCCGGCTGGTGGGGTTCACCGACCCGATCGATAAGGAATTTTTCCAGTTATTCACGACCGTCAGCGGGATGGGGATAAAAAAGGGTCTCAAGTGCCTGACTCTTCCGATTCGCGAAATCGCCGGGGCGATCGAGACCCGCGATACCGGGACACTCTCCCGCCTGCCGGGAATCGGAAATCGGCTGGCTGAAAAAATAATCGCGGAATTGTCGGGCAAGATGGCCCGGTTCGCGCTCTCCCAGGGCGAAGAGCCGCTCTCGACGGGAAGACACGAGAAGCAGAACCTGGTGACCGAAGCGCTGGCGGTGCTGATGCAATTGCAGTACAACCGGGCCACGGCCGAGCAGATGATCGACCGGGCGCTTAAGGGGGATTCCAAAATCAAAGATACGGAAGACTTAATCGCAGCGATATTCCGGCTTGAGGCCGGGACCACCAAGGCGGTGAAACGGTGAGTCGGGAAAGAATCATATCCGGCGAGGTAACTTCGCCCGAAGAAGAATCTTTTATTCTGTCGCTGCGGCCCAAGAAACTGGATGAATATATCGGGCAGGCGAAATTAAAAGATAAACTGCGGGTGATGCTGGAAGCGGCGCGGCTTCGCAACGAGCCGTGCGATCATGTTTTGTTTTACGGTCCGCCGGGGCTGGGGAAAACGACCCTGGCCAATATTATCGCCAATGAGATGGGCACCCGCCTGGTGACCACCTCGGGGCCGTCGCTGTCACGCACCGGCGACCTGATGGGGATTTTAACCAACCTGGGCGAAGGGGATATTTTATTCATCGACGAGATTCATCGCCTGGCCCCGGCGATCGAGGAATTTATCTACCCGGCCATGGAGGATTTTAAGGTCGATTTCGTGGTCGATAAGGGAGCGTTCGCCAAGGTCATCAATATTCCGCTCAAGAAGTACACCTTGATCGGGGCCACCACTCGGGCGGGGTTGTTGTCGCCGCCGCTTCGAGATCGGTTCGGGTTGTATTTCCATATCGATTTTTATGCTCCGGAAGAACTAAAAGAAATTATTGTCCGCTCGGCGAAATTGCTGGATGTATCTATCGATGACAGCGCCGCGACGATGATTTCGCAGAGAGCGCGAGGGACACCGCGCGTGGCCAATAGACTTCTGCGGCGGGTGCGCGATCATGCTACGGTGGATGGAGACGGCAAAATCGACGCTTCGATAGCCGAGAAATCGCTGGAGGCCGAAGGAATCGACCAGATCGGGCTGGATGGGCTCGACCGGAAATTCCTCAAGGTTATCATTGACTATTATAAAGGTGGGCCGGTCGGTATCGAAGCGTTGGCGGCGACACTCAACGAAGAAGTCGATACGCTGGTGGATATGGTCGAGCCGTATTTGCTCAAGATTGGCTTTTTGCAGAGGACGCGGCGGGGGCGGATGGTGGCGGTATCGGCCTGCCAGCATCTGGGGATAAAATTAGACGAGGGGTTTCAGAGGAATTTGTTTGAGGAGTAGGGGGGGTAGTTAAACGGTTATAATGCTGTGTACGGCTGACCGCCCGGTCGGCCGGTTTTGTTTGTGGCAGACGGGGACGTCGGCCATGTACAGGTTTCAGACAACGGGCAGGTGGGGACACCTGCCGCGCACGGCACAACCCATTGGTGGGCCCGACATTCTTGTCGGGCATCTGTAATACGGCCGACAGGAATGTCGGCCCCACCGGGTTATATTATAGATGGCAAAATCAGGGTCGATGGGGACATCGACCCGGCACATTTTAAGCAGGAACTGACGGAACATTCGCAAAGGACCAAACAACGGGCAGGTGGGGACACCTGCCGCGCACGATATTCGAGGTTGCTTCCATTTGCAATCAAAAACCCCACAGCAAGCTGTGGGCCACCAAGGCAGGGACCGGGTCGATGTGGACATCGACCCGGCACATTTTAGTATGCGCTTTATATTTATTTTGATTAAAACGAAAATAAATGGAACTTCTGCCGATAATATACGTTAGAAGTTCAGATCAAGCGCCAAGCATTGATTATTTCGCAAGCCTTGAATTCCTAACTCAACTCTTGTCAAATCGTTAATCCTGGCCATAATGGCGTTATTATACGCCCGCAATCTTATCCGAGAAGGCATCCGCCCCGAACTAAACGGGGAGTGCCGCGGTAAGAACAAAGGAGAGCAGAAATGAACATTTACGTTGGAAATCTCGCCCGCGAGACAGCCGAGCAGGAGCTCCGCCAGTCCTTCGAGAAATTCGGCGAAGTGACCAGGGTTAGCATTGTCCTGGATAAAATCGACGGCCGTCCGAAAGGATTTGGATTTGTCGAGATGTCGTCCGATGAGCATGGCAAAGCCGCGATAGTCGGCTTAAATGGCAAGGAACTGGGTGGTCGTACCCTGAATGTCAACGAGGCCCGCTCCAAAGGCGCCAAATAAGGGAATATGTCTAGCGGCGGCATTAAAATGCCGCTGACGAGGCGGTGATTATTCCTGCCGGTGGATAAAAATCCGGCGGACTAATCGCCAAGCCCATATAGAGGTCCGGTGTTATGCCGGATCTTTTTTTATTGGCGCGACACATAATAAAAATTTCCAACAGCGGAAGGGGTCGGCCACCAGGTCCATCCTAAATAACCGTCAGTTCACATCCCCCGCGTGGCGCGGGGAACAGGAACTGACGGAACATTCGCCAAGGACCAGGCACACGGGCAGGTGGGGACACCTGCCGCGCACGCCACGACCCATTGGTGGGCCCGACATTCTTGTCGGGCATCTGTAATACGGCCGACAGGAATGTCGGCCCCACCGGGTTATATTATAGATGGCAGAAACAGGGTCGATGTGGACATCGACCTCGCACAGTCACCGATTCTGTCATTGCGAGCCCTGCGAAGCAATCTCGTCTTTTCTTAAGTCATTGTCATTGAGATTGCTTCGTCGGCCGACCTCTCGGTCAGCACTCCTCGCAATGACGTCTCGAGGGTTTTTCAACAAGCCCTGAAGGGTGGGTCATCCGGCCCCGGGATGTGCCAAAAATCTTGTTAATCTGATATTTATTTTGTATTATTCGTTCCACGTTTACAAAAATCGGTAATATAATTTTAACGATATTCAGCATCAGAGGCAATTATGCAGTACCGGATCTATGAAAAAGACGGTATCGTCGTTATTGAGTTCTCGGGAAAAATAATGGGAGAGACCGCCGATTCGGCGATTGTGAAGAAAGTTTATGAGTACGCGGACCAGAAAAAGGTCAATTTCGTCTTTGATTTTTGCCATGTGGAATGGATGAATTCCCGGGGGCTGGGTTTATGTATCGCCAGCGCCACGACTCTTCGCAACCGGAGTGGCGAACTTAAACTGGCCTGCACGGTCGGCAAAGTCCAGGAACTTCTCGAAAATACCCGCATGTTCCATGTCTTCGAATGTTTCGATTCCGTGGATAAGGCTATAGCCAGTTTTGCGAAATAGAAAGGTCATGACCGCCAGGTTTTGACCCGCCTGACCCATGAGGCCGGCCGGTTTTGTTTGGGGCAGATGGGGATGGTCTCTATTCACATTGGCCAGGCAACGGGCAGGTGAGGACACCTGCGGCGCACTAAAAGGTGTATAATAAAACCCACAGCAAGCTGTGGGCCACCAAGCACGGCACCAATCCCGTCTTTCCAAAGCGTAATCAATTTTAAAATCTCCATTGTCTTTTAAATTCCACTATATTTATTATAGATAACCTCAGCGATTATCAAATCGTCAAAGCAGGAGGCGGGACTATGACCTCGGTATCCTTTTCAGGCAAAATCTTTGAAATCGACGACCAGGGATTTTTGGTCGAGTCGGGTTTCTGGGAACGGGCGTTTGCCATCGGCATGGCCGATCAGGTCGGTATCACGGGCGGTCTGACCGACAAACACTGGGAAATAATAAATTTTATCCGGGAGGTTTATTTAAGAACCGGAACCTGTCCCCTGGTATTTCAAACTTGTAAGGCGGCCGGGTTGCGCCTGGCCGAGTTCAAGGCGCTGTTTCCCTTCGGGTATCTTCGCGGGGCCTGTCGCCTGGCGGGGGTGACTTACCGCGAGGGGTACCTGGGGGTCGAGCCTTATTCGGGCCTGCCCGGCAAGATCACCAAAACCACCCTGGAAAAAACCTATGAGGTCGATATCCTGGGCTTTTTGGTAAAGCCGGAAAATTGGGATGAAGAGTACGCGGTCAGCAAAGCCCGGGAAATGAAGATGCCCGAGGGATTGACCGAGTGGCACTGGCAGATTATCAGGTATTTGCGGAAGAGATTTCAGAAAGAAGGGAAGGTGCCGACATTCTTCGAGACGTGCGAGGCCAATCAACTTGAAATCGAGGATTTCGAGAAACTGTTTCCGGACGGATATCATCGGGGCGCGGTGAAGTTGGCGGGCTTGAGGGTGCGGTAGAAAAATTTGGGAAGATAGATTTTGGGGGAACCCACCCTAAAGGGTGGGCCACCAGGCCGCGCACGATAATTGAGGTTGCTTGCCATTTGCCATCAAAGACCCCACAGCAAGCTGTGGGCCACCAGGGCATGGAATAAAATTAATGTCCCGACCACTGAAAGGGATCGGCCACCGGGGGATGGGGCATAATGCTGTCGGTTCCGCCCTCCAAAGTTCTCAAGACCCACAGCAAGCTGTGGGCCACCAGGGCCGAGATGGGGTCGATGTGGACATCGACCCCGCACGACCACATTAACGCAAATTTTAAAAACGCAATATCAGGTTAGAACTCAAAGCCGCCGCGCATGAATAAAAACGGGCCGCCGGACATATCATAGTCGCCATCGCTGCCGTGTAAATCCCACAAGAACCCGAGTTCTGCCACAAAGGCTGTCTTGGGATTCAAGGGAAAGACAAAGTCGTTGGTGGTACGAAATGTGTAATGCAGGGAGTTGTCGACATAATATATTTCGGGGACAAAACCCAGGCCGAAGCCGATCCCGGGTCGAAGATACATTTTCCCTTTATTTACAGGGAAGGGCCGTTTTAGAGTCAGAGCCAGTTGCAGGGAGGTCTTGCTGGTTTCGTTGCCGCCCCCGTGAGGAATAACGATTTCGTTGATATCTATGGAGAATCCCGGCATGAAACTGCCTTTGAGAGGATAGTCGAAATAAACCCCGCCGATGAACCCGGATTCGGTTTCGAAATTGAAATCTTCGACTTCCATGTCTCCCCCGCCGTAATACCCGAAACGCAATCCGAATTTGGAATTGATTTTTTTCTCGACCGCCAGGGCAGGTATTTCCACCAGAAGGGCAAACATCAGTGCCAGGGTCGTGATTTTAATAAAAGAACGGAAAAACATAGTACCCCCGAATATTAGTTTTTTGCTGCCACCAATCTAAGGCAAAGGGCAAGGCGAGTCAAGCCCCTTAGTCGATAAAATAATCTATGATGTATTTCGCGGCGATGAAGAAAAGACAGACAGTCAAGATGATCTTAATGGCTTTGGCCGGGACGAATTTCTGGATGCGGGCGCCGATATATATCCCCACGGCGCCGCCGATCCCGAACATGGTCCCCAAAAACCAATCGGGGGCGATGGCCAGGCCGGTTCCGCTATAAGCCGTCGCTATCAAAGCGTAAAAACATACGCCGGCGATGGAAGTGAAAAATGTCCCCAGAAGCGCGGCCCCGGCAATAGTATGCACCGGCAGGCCGAAGACGGCTACCAGGAAGGGTGCAATTATGGCCCCGCCGCCGATGCCATAGATTCCTCCCACGATACCGACGGCAAGACTCAAGATAAACAGGCCGGGGGTAGAGGCGCGGTACTGGTTATTATTATAGGTGAAGGTAACCGACTGCAAAGTAAGCCGCGAAGCCGATATTTCCAGAGGGCCCCGTGGGGGAGGCTCCGCGGTTTTGTTTTTATAAATATCCTGCAGGAGGCGCAGTCCGATATACCAGAGGACCATCCCGGCGAATAATTTAAAAGCAGTGGGGTCGGGTAGATATTCGATGCGGATAATCGCTCCCAGGAAAACCCCGGGCAAGGTGCCCAGAATTATTACCCAGGCCAGAGGCCAGACCATCCGTTTTTCCCGCCAGAAGCGGTAAACGCCGCTGGGAATGGCAATGATGTTGAAAACCAGGTTGGTGGGGCTGACGGCCGGGCCGGTGAAGTGAAGAACACTGACCTGGAAGGGCAGGAGAATAAAGGCACCGGAGAGGCCGCCCAGGGACGTGAAGGCCGAGACGATCAGGGCGACCACAATCGGAAGCCACCAGTAGGTGGTCACGCCGCTCAAGGGAAAGTCAATCATCAGGACTCCGGTAAATCTTTAATATTGCTCCGGTACAATACAATAAATATTCCCGATAAAATCAAGATACCGCCGCCGATTGTCCACCATCCGGGAATCTGGTTAAAGAAAATTATGGCCAGGATGGTCGCGCCGATCGGTTCGCCCAGGATGGTAGTGGCCACCTTGTGGGCCGGGACATATTTCAGGAGCCAATTGTACAGGGAATGGCCGATGACGGTCGGTATCAGAGCCAGTAACAGAAACATGAGCCAGGTTCGGGAATCGAATCCTGTTAAGGGTTCCCTGAAAAAAAGGCAGATGATGAACAATGTCATCGCTGCCACGGCGTAAACCGGAAAGATGTAGGCCAGGTTATCCATGCGGGCGCGAAGGTTTCTTCCGATGAACAGGTAAATTCCGGCCAGAAAAGCGCCAATCAGGGCCAGGAAATCGCCCCAGAGGTATTTTGGTCCGAGATTGAAATCGCCGCCGGATATGAGGGCCATCCCGGCCAGGGCGGCCAGCATACCCAGAATGACTTTAGTCTCAATTTTCTCCTTTCCGGATAGGGATTCCAGTATAAGGATAAAAATCGGCTGGGTGGCGACCAGGATGGTGGAGTTGGAGATCGTCGTGTAATAAAGCGAGGTGATCCAGACGGCGAAATGAAGTCCCAGGGCCAGGCCGGAAAGGGCCAGGAGTATGAAATCACGCCGCACGAGAGAGCGGATGGCTTTGTGGAAAGGCGACCAGGCCGGGATGGCCAGGATGGCGGTCGCCAGAATTACGCGATAAAAAGCGGTGGCCAGAGGGCCGGCTCCGGAAAATTTAATAAATATGGCGGCCCAGGAGACGGCAAAAGTGGCGATGAATAATGATAAGTACAATATTCTGGAACTTGCCATAGAGCTTAAAATATAGTTAAATTATCGGTCTATGTCATTATACTTGTTTCTGGCGGTTTTTCTTTGGGCTTTCTCCTACATTGCCATCAAGGAAGCGCTTAACTATCTCGACCCGGTGGAACTGATCGCGGCCCGGTTTGTTCTGGGCGCGGCGACCCTGTTGGCCATAATAAAGTACCGAGGATATTCCTTGTCTTTTCACGGCCAGGTTGGAAAAATACTAATCTCGGGTGGAATAGTTTTCGTTCATTTCTGGATTATGGCGACCGGCATGCAGGATACTTCGGCCTCCAATACCGCCTGGATTCTGGCGACGGCTCCGATATTTATTGCCTTACTGGCAGCCTTGACGTTTAAAGAAAAACTGGGCTGGGCCAGAGCGGCGGGGATTATCGTGGCCACAGCGGGAATAATTATCCTGGTGTCAAAGGGCGACCCGGGTAGACTTGATTGGATTTCATCGAAAGGCGATTGGATTGTTTTGTCCAGTTGTCTGACCTGGGCCGTTTATACCATTTACACGCGCAAAATAACGGAAAGAGTGCCGCCCCTGGTGGCTACCTTCTGGATGATTGCCCTGGCCGGTCTGATTGTTCTTCCTTTAAGTCTCGTGACCAGCGGTGTCGAGGACTATCTGATGCTTCCGGCACGAGGAATGGCGTCTGTCTTATTTTTGGGGATCGGTTGTCTGGCTCTGGCCTTTTGGTTCTGGTCGGAAGGGGTGGCGCGAAGTTCGGCCAATACGGCAGGGATGTACCTCTACCTGGAGCCGTTTCTGGCCACGGCCGGGGGAGCGTTGTTATTGCGGGAACCCGTAACTTATTCACTCATTCTGGGTGGAGTATTGATACTGGGCGCCGTATATATATCCGAAAATCTGAATCGGGTCTATAAAGTATCGGATTGAATATTTATGCTCACAAACTTTTTTCTAATCCTGGCGGTATCGCTCTGGGGCCTATCGTTTATCGCCACCAAAATTTCACTTCAATATCTGACACCCGTCGAAATCATCACCGTTCGCCTGATTTTGGGAACACCCGTTGTGGCGGCGGTCCTGTTATGGAAAAAAGTGTCCTTTCGCTTTAGTCGTCGGGATGTGGTGATTCTGGTCACGGCGGCGATTGTTCTGGGGGCGCACTTTTTGATTCAGAACCTGGGCCTGATTTACACTTCGGCAACTAATACCGCCTGGCTCATCGCCACCGTTCCGGCCTTTGTGGTGGTACTATCCCGGATATTTCTTAAGGAGAAATTTAATATATATAAGTTACTCGGGATTGGTCTGGGAACGGTGGGGGTGATTCTTCTGGTTTCGAAGGGTGAAATTGGCCGGATGGAGTGGCTGAAATCAAAAGGGGATTGGATAATATTATCCACCTGTATTACCTGGGCCATTTATACAATTATCACGCGCAATATTACGCGCCGGTATCATCCCCTGGCGGTGTCGCTGGCGGTATTATTGCCTCCTTTAGTGATTCTATCGCTTATAACCGGCGTGATAACCCCGGCGAGCAAGTTTTTCCATCTCCCCGGGCAGGTGATAGGAGCGCTATTATTTCTGGGGATTGCCTGCCTGGGCCTGGCGCATTGGTTTTGGATGGAAGGCCTGTCGCGAAAGGGAGCCTCGGAAGTGGGGGCCTTTCTATATTTGGAGCCGATTGTAACCACCATTGCGGCCACGTTTATGCTGGAAGAGAGAGTCACTCTTTTGCTGGTTTTCTCGGCCTCTTTGATTATCCTGGGCGTGTATCTGGTGGGGCGGCGCCCGGTGCCTGTTAAGTAATTCCCTCATAACTCATTACGACCAATCAAAGAATGTAAATTCCTGATAATATCGGCGTTAAAAATACCGAAAATAGATATATAAATATGGGGGAAGACGTTTGGACTTGAAGGTATTTCCGCTTGACGCCGCCCGCCGCGAAGATTTTTTCCGATTGCATGCGGCCGATGCCGATGGCGGCTGGTGTTTTTGTGTCGCCTGGTGGACCTCGACCTGGAATGCCTGGGGGATGCGAACCGGCGCGGAAAACCGCCAACGTCGGGAGCAACTATTTCAGCAAAATGTCTTTGACGGTTATTTACTTTATGATGGAACCCGCCCCATCGGCTGGTGCCAATGTTGTCCCCGGGACTATTTGCTCAAACTCGCCGACCAATATAAACTCCAGCCGGACCCCGCGGTTTATGCCGTGACCTGTTTTTTGATATTGCCGGCTTATCGTGAAATTGGCCTGACGCATTATTTTTTAAAAGAGATAATCAATGACCTTCGCCGTCAGGGAGTGAAGACCCTTCAGGCCTTTCCCAAACGGGGGAAAAATCTGGCGGCGGACAATGTCTGGACCGGTCCGGAAGCGGTTTTTCAAAAGGCGGGATTTGAGTTAATCCAGGATGATCCCACTTTCCCGATCTATTCGCTTGAACTGAATCATATTCAGTCATAATTTCCTTTTACCCCAAACAATTTGGATTTTATCTTTTCAACTGCCCTTCGAAAAGCGTAATATATCCGCCATGATAGAAGAACCCAAACCCCGCGTAGCGCTATTAACCTGCCCCGATTACAGCCCCGAAGTTGTATCTGTTAAAATACGTGAAATACTCGACCTCCTGGGGGGACTGGATACCTTTGTCAGGCCGGGCATGACGGTACTGCTAAAGCCCAATTTTCTCTCGGCCAAAGAGCCGGAACGTGCCATAACGACGCATCCTGAAATTGTGGCGGCGGTGGCGCGAGAGGTCCGCAGTTTGGGCGCGAGAGTATTAATCGGCGACTCACCGGGGGGCGCCAAACGCGGAGTTAAACGAGTCTGGGAAAATACCGGGATGTTGAAAATGGCCGAACGGGAGGGTTTGGAGCTGGTCAATTTCGAGGCCTCCGGAGTGGTTCGCTTTCAAATCGGCGAGCGGGTATATTTCCTGGCCAAACCGGCCGTGGAAGCCGACCTGATAATTAATCTCCCCAAGTTGAAGACTCATGTTTTGACTCTCATGACCGGAGCCGTCAAGAATATGTTCGGTCTCATTCCCGGATTTCGAAAGGCCAATTATCATAAGCAATTCCCCAAGCCGGATCATTTTGCCCAGGTGATAGTCGATATCCTCTCCTTAAGGCCGCCGGCCTTAAGTATAATGGATGCGGTCCTGTCCATGGAAGGCGATGGACCGTCGTCAGGGACTCCCCGCTGGACGAATTTGCTGTTGGCCTCACGTGATGCCGTCGCCCTGGATACGATTGCGGCGGAAATTATCGGTTTGAATCCCCAAAAGGTCCCCACGACCAGAATCGCTTCCGAGTCCGGTCTCGGGATCGGTTGGTCGGAGGCTATTGAAACGGTGGGGGATGATCTCCAAAGGGCCATAATTCCCGATTTCAAATTGACGTCGAATAGAAAAATATCTCTCATACCCACCTTTCTGGTGAGAATAATTGATCCCCTGGTTTGGGTTCGGCCGGCTATCGAAAAGGATACCTGTACCCGTTGTAATTCCTGTGTCAATTCCTGCCCGGTGGGAGCGCTTTCAAATTTGGATCACGCCGTACCCGTATTCAATTATGAGATATGTATAAATTGCTGGTGTTGCCATGAAATCTGTCCGGAAAAGTCGGTTTTTGTGGATAAGTCGTGGCTGGCCAATAAGTTTATTCGTTGATTATATCTGACGCAGAAATTGCGGTCTGTGCCTTTTTTCTTGACAAATACGTTGCGATATAATAGTTTGTCAATGAGGCAGTTATTGCGACGCGGGAAAAAGGGATCACAAATTACTCCGGGGCGTCGCGGTTCATTAAAAATTGTAAGCATAGTCAGATTTGATAAGGAGGCGTTTTTATGAAAGCTGCCAAGACCCTGGCAATAATATTTGCTTTTGTCCTGGCCGTTTTCTGTCTCAATGCACCGATGGTTTGGGGCGGGGATGAACATCCTTGGGACGAAGAAGGTGGCGATCAGGACAATACCGGCGGGGTGGTTCCCGGGACAGGAGGTAACACGCAAACCAGTGTCGTTACTTCACCGGGAGGCACAATCAGCAATAACGTTCCCGTGAGTGTTCAGGTGGCCCTGTGGTATTACGAGAAAATCGGTGTTTATGGGATGACGATTATTATCGCCGATGATGGGAAGCAGACAGAGACGAGCCAAACATGTAAGAAATGAGCCATTAAAAAACTAAACTTATGAGCCTGTCCTCACATCAAAATGAAGGTTTTGATACCAGGCTTGTGGAGATTGAAGAGCTCTACCGCCAGAGAAAGCCTGAACTTGCCGCCGAGAGGGTATCAACCTTAAAAGCCGAAGGTGCGGCTTTTGAGGGATATGCGCTCGGTTTATGGCGGCTTCTGGAAGCCCGCGAACGGTTCGAAGCCGAAGACTACAAGACGTCGATCAGACTTTCCGAGGAAGCCAACCGCCTTCTGGCCTCTTCAGCATACCACAAGCGGGTCGGTTTACTTCTCCTGTTATTGTACAAAAATCATTCTTCCCTGGGTGAAATGAAAAAGGCGGAGGAGTACGCTCACGAAGCGTACGCTTCCTTTAAGAGGATTGGGGATCGGGAAGGGATGGTTGATGCTCTTAATGGCTTGGGCAAGATTTCATTTTATCGCGGCGATTACGCCAAAGCCGGGGAATTTGTCAACGATTCCATTGATTTATCCAAGGGCGACAATGTTCGACTGACCCGCTTGATCGGCAACTTGGGTCGTATCGAGACTTTATGCGGGAATTGGGAAACCGCGGAAAAACATCTTAAAACGGCGCTGGCCCTGGCTCGGGAATTAAAAGAAGTAAAATTATCGTCGTCGATGGCCATAAATCACCTGTCATTGGGTTATTTATACATGAGGCAGCGGCTCTTCACTCTGGCGACCAGGGAGTTGAAGTCGGCTTCGCTAATTATATCGGAAAGCTCTTTACGCCGCGAAGAAGTCATATATCTGGAATATGAAGGCGAACTCGCCATGGAGATGGGGGATATTGTCCGCGCCAAGAAACTATTGACCCAAGCCCTGGAATTGGGGCGCGAGATTGCCCCGGAATCGACCCTGGTCAGCCAGATAACGCGCCGCCTGGCCCAGGTCGAATTTTCGCTGGATAATCTGGATGAATCATTAAAATCCGCTCAAAAGGCTCTGGATTTGGCTACCCGGCTGGGAGAACGGGCGGAGATTGGACTTTGCCAGATAGCCATCGCCGAGGTATTCGCGGCCCGAGGTGATTTTGACCTGGCCGTGGACTATTGTCAGGACGGACTCGACCTGTTGCGCAAGATTGGCGACCCTTATGATCTGGCGCGGGCCCTGCTGGCCGTAACGGCGATATATATCAAGGCCAAATCCGTCAATCATAGCCGAATTAATAAAAAATTCGATGAGGCGTTCCGCCTGTTCAATAATCTCCGGCTTTTCTATTGGTCGGGGGAGGTGCGTTTACGGCAGGGTATTTTTGCCTGTGAAAACGGCCGCGTTTCCTCGGGATTTCGCAGTCTCCATGAATCCGAGAAGATTTTCGAAAAGGTCGCGGAGAGAACTAAAATTCGGGCCATTCAGTTGTTTCTGCAGGAACTATCCCGTCAGGCTGTCGAGTATTCTTTAAGCTCTCAAAATGAATACAAATTATTCGGGAATTATTTCAACGACCAGGAGTACAGCGAACTTAAGTCGGGAGATTTGATCGAACTTTTGCGGCTGATGGGAAAGCGGGCCGGGGCGGATCGGGTTTTGGTTTACAGTTACGGTCAAAACGGAGGCGATATAATTACGCCGTTGTCGTATACTCCGCACCAGTGCAAGAAATTTCAGCAGCAATTTATGGATCTCCTGGGTGAGGAGTTTCATCGCGAAAAACCGACGCTTTTATTCGACACTCGACGCGACCCGTTCATAAATGAATTGTTGCCGTCGGAGACGGGAAAAGTGGTGGCCTCGGTCTTGGTGGCGCCCCTGAAACTTCGGGGTGAAATTACCGGTTACCTGTATATCGACCGCATGGCCGCCAACGGCAATATTCTGCCGTTCGGCCAGGGAGAATTAAATTTCACGGTCGGTTTCGCCGATTTAATCGCTCTTAAGTTGGCCGAGCATGACCGCCTCGTTCTGGAGGAAGATAATCGCCGTCTGAAGGCGCAAATTCTGGAAGAAGCGGCTTTTCCCAATATTATCACCCAGAACAAACCGATGCTGGAGATGCTGGCCCGGGTGAGACAGGTGGTTGATTCCGATATTTCCATTTCCATTGAAGGCGAAACGGGATGCGGCAAGGATTTATTGGCCAAGGCGATTCATTACGGCTCCAATCGTCGCGATAAGCGGTTCATATCCGTCAATTGCGCGGCCTTGCCGGAATCGCTTCTGGAATCGGAACTTTTTGGCCATAAGAAGGGCGCTTTCACTGGTGCCGATCGCGAGAAAGCCGGGTTATTCGAAGAGGCCGACGGCGGGACGTTTTTCCTGGACGAAATCGCCGACATGCCGATGTCGATTCAGGCCAAGGTCTTGCGGGTTCTCGAGGAAAAGGAAATTGTCCGCCTGGGAGATACCCACCCCATAAAAGTCGACGTGCGGATACTTTCGGCGACAAACAAGGAGTTGAAGATCGAGATGGAGGGGGGGCGATTCCGGCAGGATTTGTACTACCGTTTAACGGCCCTTTGTTTTAAAATCCCGCCGTTGCGCGAACGCAAGGAAGATGTCCCGCTTTTGATCAGTCATTTCGCGGCCAATCGGGCGCGTTTTACGCCGGAGGCCTTGCGGGCCATGATAAATTTCGACTGGCCGGGGAATGTCCGCGAATTGGAAAATGAAATAAAGAAGCTGATATTATTAGCCGGGGACAAAGGCATCATCGACCTGAATCTTTTATCGGCCAAGGTTATCGAAACCAGGGAAAATGAAAAGGCGCCTGATTTTAATCTGGATACGGCGGTGGCTTTCAACGACCAATTTTCCCTTTATGATTATCTGGCCGAATATGAAAAGCGTTTTATCATAAGAGCCCTGCGCGACCAGGGGGGTGTCAAAAAACATGCGGCGGCTTCGTTGAATATCCCGGAATCCACCTTGCGACTTAAAATCAAGCAGTATAATATCGATCTCGGGTCGTTCGGCGCGGTTAATTGATTAGCGTTCAATCGAACCGGCGACGGCGTTTCTCTTCCCATATTTCACTATAATAAAATAATCGGGGCGTCTTTTTTTTCTTACTTGTTTTTATATTCATAAAAAATTTAATTTTAAACGATTACCTGTTTTTAAATTACAACCCGACGTTCCGGCATTCCGAAGAAAAGTCCGGGGCGAATATGGCGGAGGCAAACATGAAGGGTCAAGGTTCTCCCAAAAAGGAAAAGAAGAAACCCAAACAGGACAAAAAAGGGAAATAGGGAAATTCTCCGAGTAATTTCTCTTCGAAAATCACCGGCTCTTTCTTTCGGGAAAGAACCGGTGTCTTTTTCTGTTCCAGAAACCATTTGATATCGGCCGCGCCTTTGTATATTATAGCCCCATGAGTGAGAAGTTCCTGTGGGCCCCCTGGCGATCCGGCTACATAATGGAGAAAAAAGAAAAGGGGTGCATATTCTGCAATCGACTGAAACGTCGCCGGGATAAAGAAGACCTGATTGTATATCGAGACAGGCGAAATTCCGTTATCCTTAACAGGTATCCGTACAATTCGGGCCATGCCCTGATAGTTCCCAATCGGCATATCGCCACCCTGGATCGGATGACCGAAGTTGAGGCGTCTGAATTTTTCGAATTGGTTCGCTTGACCGTCCAGGTTCTGAAGAACACCTTTCATCCTCAATCCCTCAATGTGGGAATGAATCTGGGACGCGGGTCCGGGGCGGGGGTTCCGGCGCATTTGCATATGCATATCGTCCCCCGCTGGAACGGCGACACCAGTTTCATGCCGGTGATCGGTAATACCCGGGTGGTTTCGTTCGGCCTTGATCTGACGTATAATATGCTCAAGGAAGGATTTGACGCCGTATGCCCCGCCGCAAAATCCCGACCAAAGCGGACCTGACACAGCTTCAGAGGCTGTATAAGACCGACGAAAAGATTGCCGAGAGGCTGGGCGCCACTCCGCAACTGGTGGCCTATTGGCGGCGTAAGAAAAATATCCCCAAATATTCATTTCCCAAATTTTCCGATAAGGAAGTCCGGGAATTATGGGAACGGTTCGGCGACGATTACCGTTGCGGCCTGGAACTGGGTTTGTCCAAAGCGGCCTTTTACAACTGGCGGCGGCGGTACGAAATCAAGGATAAGCCGGAATTTCTAAAACTGGAGCAGTTGGAATTAAACCTGGGTGGTCCCAACGGGCTCCGGCGCCGGAGTCATCACGGCCAACTTACCATTGCGCAGAAAATTCTGGCGGAAAGAGCCGGGCAGGATTGTGTCGAGAGCGGCCAGGAAATGGACGTGGAAGCGGACGTTACTGTCTGCGATGATCGGGCCATCCGGGTCATGGAGTTCTTCGCGGCGGGGGGACGCCGCTTTGTCTGGAATCCCAACCGAATCGTGATACCCCTGGATCATCTTTCCTTGCCGGATTTGCCGTACGGAGGCGAGGCTCACAAGACTATCCGGGAATTCACGAGGCGTCAAAATATCAAATATTTTTATGACCTGGGCGAAGGGATCAGCGGCCAGGTAGCAATCGAAAAGGGGCATATTTTGCCCGGTCAACTGGTCTTCGGCACCAACCCGCATATCATTGCCTGCGGATGCCTGGGGGCATTTTCCCAGGCCGTAGATTATGAGACCATGGCGGCGATCTGGGCCGAGGGCAAATATAGAATCAAGGTTCCGGCGACGGTTAAGATTACGGTAAATGGAAAATCATTGCCCCAGGTGATGGCCCGGGATATCGTTTTGTTTATGGCGGGGAAATTGGATAGAAGCAATCTTGCCGGCCGGGCGGTGGAATTTTATGGGACGGCTGTCACGCAGATGTCGATTTCCGAACGATATGTTTTATCCGAGCAGATGCAGGGCCTGAGTGTGACGGCGGCCGTGACGCCGTTCGATGCCGCCACGAGACGGTATCTGACGCGGCGGACAACCATGCCGTATCGTCCCAGTCTGGCAGACCGCGATGCCCGGTATGAATCCAGTTTTGAATTTAACATCGACCAGTTGACGCCGCAGGTGGCCTGTCCCCACAGTATCGATACGGCCGTCCCCGCCGCGCAACTGGAGGGGCAACCGATTGAGCATGTCATTATCGGCGGGACCATGGGGGGGCGGTTCGACGATTTACGGGTGGCGGCGGATATCCTGAAGGGGAAAAAGGTCAACCGCAATGTGCGGCTTTTGGTATGTCCGGCGTCGCGGACGATTTTTCTGGAGGCCTTGAAAAAGGGACTGATTCGGGCCTTTGTCGATGCCGGGGCGATTGTTCTCAATCCCTGTACGGCGCCGTGGCGGATAAATCACAATGGCTACCTGGCGGCGGGAGAGAATTGCCTGGCGACGGTGCCGGATAATTCGCAGGGAGCGATGGGTTCCCCGGAGGCCAATATTTATCTGGCGTCAGCGGCGACGGCGGCGGCGACGGCCTTGAAGGGGTTTATTACCGATCCCAGCGGGTACGGGAAATAGGGATAATTCACTTCTCCTCAGATTGCAGGAATTGCTCTCCTGCATTTTTCTAAGAGATTTTCCAAGCCGATCCGAGAATAAAAAAAACCGGGTCGAACCGCGACGAATGTCGGCAGGACCCGGTAAATCAGAAAATTTACTTAGCAAATTATCTTATAAATCAATCCTTCATCGAACTCAAGAATTTCAGGTTGTTTTTGGTCTTTTTCATGCGGTCGAGGAGGAATTCCATGGCCTCAATGGGGCTCATCTCGGCCAGGAACTTGCGCAGAATCCAGACCTTCGCCAGGACATCGGGTTGAAGCAGGAGTTCTTCCTTGCGGGTGGAGCTGCGGTTGAGATCCATGGCGGGGAAGATGCGGCGGTCGGCCAGGCGTCTATCCAGCACCATTTCCAGATTGCCGGTGCCCTTGAATTCTTCGAAGATAACTTCGTCCATGCGCGAGCCGGTGTCGATTAGGGCGGTCCCGATAATGGTCAGAGAGCCGCCTTCTTCGATATTGCGGGCGGCGCCGAAGAACCGTTTCGGCTTGTGCAAGGCGTTACTATCCACGCCGCCGGAAAGGATTTTGCCGGAATGCGGCACCACGGCATTATGGGCGCGGGCCAGGCGGGTGATACTATCCAGTAGAATGACCACATCGTGTTTATGCTCGACAAGGCGTTTGGCCTTTTCCAGGACCATGTTGGCCACCTGGACATGCCGTTCGGCCGGTTCATCGAAAGTGGAGGAGACGACCTCGCCTTTAACGGAGCGTCTCATATCGGTGACTTCTTCGGGGCGTTCGTCGATGAGAAGCACTATCAGGAAAATCTCGGGATTATTGGCGGTGATGGCATTGGCGATTTTTTGCAGGATGATGGTTTTCCCGGCCTTGGGCGGCGAGGTAATTAGGGCCCGCTGGCCTTTGCCGATAGGCGACATCAAGTCCATAATCCGAGTGGTGTATTCTTCGGGATGGAATTCCAGTTGGAAAGGAACATTGGGGTAAAGCGGGGTCAGGTTATCGAAATAAATTTTGCTTTTGGCGACTTCCGGGGCCTCGAAGTTGATGGCCTCGATTTTGAGGAGCGCAAAGTAGCGCTCGTTGTCCTTGGGCGGTCGAACCTGACCTGAAATGGTATCCCCGGTGCGAAGGTCGAAGCGTTTAATCTGCGACGGTGAGACATAGATGTCATCGGGTCCGGGCAGATAGTTGTAATCGGGCGAGCGCAGGAACCCGTAGCCTTCCTGCAGAATCTCCAGGACGCCCTCGGCGAAGATCATACCTTCTTGTTTGGCCGAGGTGGCTTCCATCACCTTGAAGATCAATTCCGACTTGCGGAGGCCGGAAACCCCGGGAATATCGAGAGCCTCGGCAATTTCCAAGAGCTCTGCGATAGTCTTGTTTTTGAGTTCGTTTGAGGTCAGATTCATAGATTTATTCCTTGTGTAGCGTTTATTGGCGAGAGTCAAAATAAGCGGGGTCAGCGCAGGAGGATAGGGGCCGGTCAGTCCATTTTTTCCACGGCGGCATCGCCCCAGAGTTTTTCCAGGGCATAGAACTCGCGTGTTTCATGGTGAAAGACATGGACCACAACATCGACATAGTCCAGAAGGATCCAGTTTCCCCCGCGGGCGCCTTCACGGTGCCAGGGTTTCACCCCTTTATCCAAGAGGCCGTCGTAAACGGCATCGGCAATGGCCTTGACGTGTTTATCCACGTCGCCGCTGATGATTACAAAATAATCGCAGACGGCGGTCAGATTCTTGAGTTTCAGGATTTTGACGTCGTAGCCTTTTTTGGAGAGAGCCAGCCTGCCGGCTGTGCGCGCAACGGCCAAGGGAGTGAGTTTCAAATCAGTTTCTTAATTCTCCTTTGTTGGTCCCACATTTAATACGGCGTTTTCATAGTCTTTTCCCAGAACCAAAGTGGCCGTGACACTGCGGTGGTTGTTTTCAATGGGTTGGTATAGAATATTATCGGTTCTCAAACCCAGTTGTTCGGCCAGCAGTCGCGCCACGGTCAGGTCTTCCTGGCGGGAAATAATAAAACTTTCGTCTACATCGTACGACGAAAAATTGTCCACGTCAACTATTTTCATTTCGAGAGGCAAACGAATTCTGGTCGGCAGGGCCCGCACGGCCCGGTTGGCGGCGCCTTCAAGGCCGCAGCCGTTTAAAATCTGAAGCCTGATGGAATGCCGGGGCGTTTCCACGGTTTGAGAAAATCCCCGGGTGATGCGCAGGACCAGGCTGGCCGAATATATCAAAACCAGGGCGAAAATGGCCACAATAGCCAATTCCAGAAAACGCGAGGTTTTCTTCGTCGACACGGCGGTACGCCGTCTCACGCTTAGTCTGCTTTTTCTTGTTTTTCTAAAAAACATGGAGTGTTAAAAATAAAGAGAGGGAAGGGGCGAAAAGCAAATAAAAAAACATTACCTCCAGCGCCAACCGTTATAAAAAGGAGAATAATAATTGCCGGGGCCATAATAGGTGTCAAATCCGGCCGTTATGCGAAAACTGGAACTGGGGTGATAATCAAGGGTCATTCCGGGCAGAAAGACGGCATCGGAGGATGCTGTCCGGTCGACCAGGGCCCCGGGATTATGGGCCACGCCCAGTTTAAAATTCATGGATAATTTGGGCGAAAATTCATATAAAATATTGCCCGTATACATGCCGACCGAGCCGGAATACCCGGCTCCGGAATAATAGGCAAAACTATAGGAGTGGCTCCAGTGAAGGCGGGATAAGTCGATAAGACCGAAAGTGTTAGAGGCCGGCTCAAGGCCCAAGTAATCTTTTTTAATAGAATTCAATTCAACCTGGTCGGCCATTTGAGCCGAAGCTGCCGAAGTTATCAATATCAGGGCAATTATTGTCCGGGCAAAATACCGCTTCATATCTCCCCCATGGTCATCTATAACAAGTTATCCATATTAATTACGTCTGTCAATGGAATTAATTTGGTCCTGTCCATTATATGGCTTTATCAGTTATATCCAGTTTATCGGCCGATTGATAAACTCAAATTAGTCTATCTATTAGACAACGAATAAGCCGGAATAGTTTATAGTTTTTTGAGTGACAGGGCCTTTTGAAGATCTTCCAGTTGTTCCGCGGAATTAATCCCGGCGACTTCGAGTGGGTTTTCGGCCAGTGCGACCGCACACTTTTTGCCCATTTTTTGCAGGATTTTTATGGTATCGGTGAGATAGTATTCATTTTGTGCATTTTGATTGCCGACTTTATCCAGGGCTGAAAACAGATCCCGGCCATTGAAACAAAATGTTCCGGAATTGCCTTCCTTAATTTTTTTGACCGTCGGGTCGGCATCTTTTTCTTCGATAATATCGACAATCAAATCGGTGCCGGGTTTGCGGATAATCCGGCCATATCCGGTGGGGTCGTCGAATTCGGCCGAAAGGCAGGTAGCCGAGGCGCCGTTTTTTAAGTGGATATCAAAAAGTCGGTTGATCGTATTGGCGGACAGGAAGGGGACATCCCCGGCCGCCACCAGGACAAGACCGTCGAAATCCTTGAAATTTTCGTGGGCCATCAAGACGGCATGACCGGTGCCCAGTTGTTCTTTTTGCCAGACGAATTCGGCCTTGAAATCGCGTAGTTCTTCAATAACCATTTCGCCCTTATGGCCGATGACGACTACGGTCCGGTTCAGGGCCAGTTTTTGCATGGTTTCCAGGAGATATCGCACCAGCGGTTTGCCGTGGATTTGATGCAGGACTTTGGGGATATCGGATTTCATCCGTTTCCCCTTGCCGGCGGCCAGAATGATGGCGGCTTTGGATATATTCATATAAAAAGTAATATTACTTCGAGACGATTTTGTTTTGCCCGTCAACTTTAACGAAACGCGGCTTGTAACCGGAAGCGTCGAGTTGTTCCATCATGGCATAAGCGATGATGATAATAATATCGCCTTTTTTCCCGTGATGGGCGGCGGCTCCGTTAAGACAAATATCACCGGCGCCGGGTTTGCCTTCGATAACATACGTTTCGAGGCGACTGCCATTGGTGACATTAACGACACTGACCTTTTCATATGGGTAAATACCGGCGGCGTCCATGAGGTTGCGGTCGATGGTAATTGAGCCCTCATAATGAAGGTTGGCATCGGTCAGGGTGGCCCGGTGAATTTTGGCCTTGCAAATATTAATAAGCATATTATTACCTTTCACGAAGCATAACAACGGGGCAATATAAAAGTTTCCGCCGCTTTGACAAGAGGAATCGGAAGCAGAATCCAGCCATCCAGAGGTATTTATTGCTTGCTTAAAGCGGCCTTTAAATAATCGATGGCCGTCACGGGGGTGGGGTCAACTTCTTGAAGCATAGCCAGATAATAGGATGCAAAGTCTCCCAATTGTATCAGAGAAAAGGCCCTTCCCAAGGGGAAATCGCCCTGCGAATACACATTTACCGCCGAAATACCCTTCTTTTCCATCATGTCACGAACCAGACTCATGCGCCGGGCAATGCGGGGGTGGTCGTCGCTATCTCTTAAAATGACGATACCGAAATTCTCCAGAAGCGAGGCCGGGCCGCTCTCCAGCCCGACCAGTTCGTTATGATTGAATTCCGCGAAGTGGTTATGAAATGACGGGACTTTGGAATTTTCGCAAAATTGCTGTTTCCAGCGGAGTCCCACTGCATCGGTTAATTCCGGGCCGGTGTAAATCAACGGGATTTTATTGAATAAATTTAGCGCCAGCGATTTGGCGGGATTGGTTGCCAGGGGAATATCCCTCCCGAATTGCAGGCGATATTTTTTCAGCCCCTCAACGATGAGTTTAACAATATCATCTTTGACGGCAAGCAGTCCCGCTTTTTTTAACAGGTGCATTAAAGGAACAAAGGAATATCCCAAAGCCGCCCGGGGCTGGAGATCTTCGGGAAGTCTAATCAGCGGGCAATTATGCCTGGCGGCCAGGTCGGCGATTTTTCCGCCCGTGGTCAGACAGATTATATTTGCCCGTCGTGTCAGGGCATCCTCAAAAGCCGCCACGGTTTCTTCGGTGTTGCCGGAATAGGATGAAATCACGACCAGGCATAAATTATCGGCAAAGGCCGGCAGACGATAATGGCGGCAGATTTCGAAAGGGATCTTTAATTCAGAGCCGAAGCAGGAGCGAATGATATCGGCCCCTATGGCCGAGCCGCCCATGCCGGCCAGAATTACGGCTTTTGGATTTTGAACCTGGATATGTTCCGGCTTTATGTTTTGTCCGATCCGGTCGGCTTTTTCCATTTGTTCGGGGAAATCGAAAATCGCTTCGTACATCCCGGACGGGTCCAGGCTTTTCATGCGGTCTTGATTTTGGAGTATTTCGGGAGTCATTTTATTATAAGGCCATATTGAAATCGAGGAGTTTTCGTTCAATTTCGCGGGGCGTCTTGCAGGCCAGGATTTCTTCGGCCAGAAGGACAGTTTCGGAATGAATCAGTTTGGGTAAAACGGAAGCGGCATTATTGAGCCGGGCGGGGCTCATGGATAATTCCTCGACGCCCAAGCCGATTAAAAGCGGGATGGTTAATAAGTCGCCCGACATTTCACCGCAAACGGTAACGGGGATGCCGCTTCGGCGGGCGGCTTCGACGGTGGTTTTAATTAGCCGCAATACCGCCGGATGAATGGGATTGAAAAGGCGGACCAGTTTGCGGTTGTCACGATCGGCGGCCAGCGTGTACTGGGTCAAGTCGTTGGATCCGATGGAAAAGAAATCGACCAGGGGGGCCAGGCTGTCGGCGGCCAGAGCCGCGGCCGGGACTTCTATCATAATGCCGATTTTAATATCATGGTCATATTTCGTTTTGGATTTATCCAGGTCCGTCATGCAGCGGCGGATCAGGGCCAGAGATTTTTTGACTTCGGTGATGTCGGTAATCATGGGCAGGAGAAGGCGAACGTTACCGCGCGCCGAGGCCCGCAGCATGGCTTTAATCTGGTCGCGGAATTCCTTCGGCATTTCCAGCATGGAGCGGATACCCCGCCAGCCCAGGGCGGGGTTATTTTCGCGATGGGCATTTTCTTCTTCCAGGATTTTATCCGAGCCAAGGTCGAACGTCCTCATAACCACCGGGTGGGGATGATAAAGTCCGGCGACGTGGTCATAGATTTCAAATTGTTTGTCTTCGCTGGGGAAACGTCCGTTTTGCAGGTATAAAAATTCCGTGCGGTAGAGGCCGACACCGAGGCCGCGTTCGGCCAGGGTTTTATCCAGCGGACCGGGGAGGGTGATATTCGCGGCCACTTTGATTTCGACATTGTCTTTGGTCTTAAGAGGAAAGCGCGGCAATTTTTTCAAACGGGCCAGGGGCAGGGTGCGGTGGTCGGATTCTTTGCCACGGAGTTTGGCCCATTCCTTATCGGGGGGATTCACGGTTACGAGACCGGTTTCACCGTCGACTATAACCCGGTCGCCGGAATTGATTTTCAGATGGGCCTGGGTGACCCCGACCACGGCCGGAATAAGAAGCGATCGGGCTACCAGAGCCATGTGGGAATTGGGAGAGCCGCCGGTGGTGACCACGGCCCGGGCCTGGCGTTCATATAAACCCAGGAGTTCGGCCGGAGAAAAACGCTTGCCCACGAAAACACAATTTTGCGGGGCCTGTGTCAGATCCTGCCCTTCGATTCCGGCCAGGTGGTCCAAAATACGATTGGCGACCGCCTCGATGTCGTAGACCATTTGACGCATATAGGGGTCGCGGGAGACACGCAAGGGCATCAGGCTTTTTTCCACGAGAAGACTATAAATATAGTCGGCATTTTTCCGCGATTCGCGGATTTCCTCTTTGACCTTTTTTAGAAACTCGGTATCGGAGGCGATCATCAACTGGGTTTCAAAAATCCGGGCCACGGGGCCGCCGATGCGTTGTCCGGCCTTGCGGGAATATTCCCGCAATTCCGCCATGGTATTTTCGATGGATTTTTCCAGCCGGGAAATTTCATTTTCTATTTCATTTTCCTGAATCAGGCGCTCTTCTATGGACTGCCGGGCGCTGAAAATAACGCGGGCCTCGCCAAAGGCCATCCCCGGGGATGCCGCCATGCCTTTTAGAACTATGTTTTTTTTACCGGTAGTCATGCGTCATTATTCGGTTTATATGAAGATATTTTAACATTATGAAGAAAGACAATAAAATTATAGGTTTTTCAGGTCGCCGAACCCGGAACTTATCAATTCAATCAGGTCGTTCAGGGCGGCCTGTTCGTCCTCGCCATGCACATAAATAATAAGTTCCGAGCCCATTTCGGCCGCCAGCATCATTACCCCCATTATGGATTTGCCATTGACCTTAAGTCCGTTTTTTTCGACATAAATTTCGGATTTATATCGGGAGGCATGGCTGACAAACATGGCCGCCGGTCGGGCGTGCATGCCGAGACGATTAGCAACTTTGGTTCTGCCTTCGATCATAATTTCAATTCAGGATAAATCGTTTCCCTGAAATTTCTTTGATAACCCCTTTCAATTCCAGGGCCAAAAGGAGCGGCATTAGTTCCGTCACCGGGGTGGCGGCCTGGCGTGAAAGGGTATCGATATGGATTGGTCCCTCCTGAAAATGGGATAGGAGTCCTTTTTCGGAGATGGTCAGGTCGATTTGTTTTTGGGCTTTGACGGCCTTGCCGCGATTGGCCAGGCGGGGCATTTCCGAGAAAATGTCATCGATGGAAGTCAACAGCCGGGCCCCTTCTTTAATCAGGCGGTTGGTTCCGCGACTGGTGGCCGAACGGGGTGAGCCGGGAACGGCGAAGACTTCGCGATTTTGAACCAGAGCATGGGCCGCCGTGGAGAGCGCTCCGGAGCGTTCCGCGGCCTCGATTACGACCACAGCCTGGGACAACCCGGAAATAATACGGTTTCGACGGGGGAAGTTGTACCCTTCGGGGCTGGTTCCCGGGACAAACTCCGAGATAAGGGCGCCCGATTTCTTGATACGTTCGGCCAGGCTTCGCGATTCCGGGGGGTAAATTATATCCAGCGAGGAGCCCCAGACCGCCAGGGTGCGGCCTCCGGATGCGAGGGTTCCTTCATGGGCGGCGGTATCGATACCCCGCGCCATCCCGGAGACAACCGTGATATTATGTTCGGCCAGGGCCCGGGCCAGGCTTTCGGCGAAAACCATCCCTGATTCCGACGCCATCCGGGACCCGACAATAGCCACCGCCGTGGAGTCATCGGGAATAAACTCGCCCATGTGGAAGAAAAAGGCGGGACGATCGGGGATATTTTTCAACGACTCGGGATAGTCGGGGTCACAGTACAGGGAAAAATGCCATTGTTTCCGGGCTATTTCTTCGACAATTTTCCGAGCCTCGGCACTATCGGATTTTTCTCTGATGGCGCGCGCGAGGACGTCGGAAAAGCCGGGCACGGCAGATAAGGCATCGAGGGAGGCCCCGACAGCATCTTCAGGCGTTCCCAGATATTCAATTAATTGGAGGATTCTGACACTGCCGATACCTTCAATGCGGTTAAGCATTATCAGGCTGGTCAGCCGATTCCATCTCTCTTTGTCGGTCAAGTTCTTGTTCAATGCGATTCAATAAATCTTTGGCACCAAACCCAGTCACACCGGAAAATAATATATAATCGTCCTTTTTCAAACTCCGCGGAATTTTCGGTTTTTTTTCGAGGATCAGGTCGATTTTATTAAGGACAATAAGCGAAGGGCGCTTGGCCAGGGCAGGGTCGAAATTTTTCAGTTCCCTTTTTAGAATTTTCAGCGTTCCCGCGATCTTACCCTCCGAAGTATCTATAAGATATAAAATGAGACGAGTCCGCTGAATATGTTTTAAAAATTGAATACCCAGACCCTTTCCCTGCGAGGCGCCTTCGATAATGCCCGGAATGTCGGCCATGGCAAAAGATTTAAATTCGCGTAAACGGACCATTCCCAGATTAGGCACCAGGGTCGTGAAGGGATAGTCGGCGATTTTGGGTCGGGCATCGGATAAGCGCGCCAGCATGGTCGATTTCCCGGCGTTGGGCAGGCCCACCAGGCCGACATCGGCCAGGAGTTTTAATTCCAGGGCCAGACGGTATTCCTCGCCGGGGATACCTTCGTCGGCTCGGCGCGGGGCCTGATTGGTGGCGGATTTGAAGCGAACATTGCCGCGCCCGCCGCGTCCGCCTTTGGCCAGGATGACCTCTTTGCCATTGTCATCGAGGTCGGCCAGAATTCTTCCGCTTGCCATATCCTTAATTAAAGTCCCCGCGGGGACCAGGATAATCATATTTTGGCCGGATTTCCCCGATCTCTGGGATCCTTCGCCGGGTCGTCCATTCGGGGCGGAATATTTTTTCTTGTAGCGGAAATCCATAAGGGTGGCCAGGTTGCGGTCGGCCCGGAAAATAATATCGCCGCCGCGTCCGCCATCGCCGCCGTCGGGTCCGCCCTTATTGATATATTTCTCGTGGCGGAAAGAAATACACCCGGGGCCGCCATGGCCGGCTTTTACCTCTATTTCGGCGTAGTCTATAAACATAATTTCATTTTATCGGAAATTGCTTTGACGGGGAATATACGCAAAGTCGACCTTAACGACCAAGCCAATTCGAATGCCGATTATTTTTTGAGATAATCGCTAAATTTTTGTTTGAAGAGGGCCCGTTCGATACCGCTTTCGAGGTGCCCTTCGGAAGCCAGGGAGATGTCCCCGGTTTCCTCGGAGACAATTACGGCCAGGGCATCGGAAACCTCGGTGATACCGATCCCGGCTTTGTGACGCATCCCGAATAATTTGCGGTAACGGGGATTCTGGGTCAAAGGAAGCGTGCAGGCGGCGGCGCTGATTTTTTCGCCGGAGATGATAACAGCGCCGTCATGCAAGGGAGTGTAGGGGGTGAAAAGTGTGGTCAGCATTTCGGATGACATCTGGGCGTTGAGGATTTTGCCGGTTTCCCTGATATTTTTGAGACCTACGGAACGCTCGATAACCAGAAGGCCGCCGTACCGGAGTTCGGAAAGCCTGATAACAGCCCGGTTGATTTCTTCAAGCGATTTCCCTTCCTCCATGCGGAGTAAATTCTGGAAAATGCGGGAGTGGCCCATCTGGGCCAGGATGGAACGCAGTTCCGGCTGAAAGACAATTACCAGGACGATAAAACCGATCGTGGCCAGATTGGTGAAGAGCCAGGATAAGCCCTGCAAGCGGAACCAGAAGGCGATAAAGGCGATGATAAACAAAAGAACCAGGCCGGTGATCATCTGGGCGGCCCGAGTGCCTTTCATCAGAATGAGGAATTGATAGATAATAAAAGAAACGACCAGGATATCTATCAGATCAATAAGCCGAAAGGAGATAAAATCAACGTGAAACAACTCCATTTCAGACGCTCTCCTTTATGGCCCGAAAGACCTTCAAGGCTTCCACGGTTTCGGCGACATCGTGGACACGGATAATATCGGCGCCGTTGGTTAAGGCCGTCAAAGCCGCGGCCAGGGAGCCGCCGATTCTTTTTTCGGCAGCATTGAGACGGTCGGTAATCATACTAATAAAGGATTTTCGCGAAACACCAACCATAAGGGGGCGCCCCAGCGTTTTGAATTCCCGGAGGCGGGCCAATATGTCGAGATTATCCTGGAGTCTCTTGCCGAATCCGATACCGGGATCGAGGATCAGATTTTGCCGAGGAATGCCGTTGTTTTTGCAAAAGTCGATTCTCTCCGCGAAAAAATCCCTTATTTCACCGACACAATCGGCATAGGTGGGGCTGGCCTGCATGGTCTTGGGCGTCCCCAGCATGTGCATAAGAATAATGGGGACGTTAGACTCGGCCACGAAATGGGCCATGTCGCTATCGAAGCGGAGGGCGGAAATGTCGTTGATGATATCGACCCCGGATTTAAGAGCCGCACGGGCGACTGCGGCCTTGGTGGTATCGACGGAGAGGGGAATATCAGAAAAAGACCTGATTCCTTCGATGACCGGGATTACCCGGCGGAATTCTTCTTCAGCGGAGACCGGCTCGGAGCCGGGGCGGCTGGATTCACCGCCGAGGTCGACAATGTCGGCCCCTTCGACTATTAAATTTTTGGCGTGGGCGATGGCTTTTTCCGGAGTATTAAAGCGGCCGCCGTCGGAAAATGAATCCGGGGTGACATTCAGGACACCCATAATCAGAGGGCGGGAAAAATCGAGAAACCGCCCGTGTCGAAGGGCCAATTTCACCGGATTAGTGGTCAAGGTTGCAGTCATTTATTGCTCGAATATATCAGCCAAAAGTTATTCGGTAATATATTAAGGGAAGAGACACGGGGCAAATTAAAAGATAACTAAATAATGCGAGAATATGGAAAGCAGACGGGAAGAGGCTGTCCCAATAGGACAAACGTTCCGTCAGTTCCTGGCCCCGACTCGGTCGGGGATGTGAACTGACGGTGATAAGTGATGTTGATATTTAATAACTTACGGTCAGGTCACAATTCCGTCTGGGACGGAATCAAGACCTGACCGAACTATGTTATTCCTCTAAAAAGTACTTTTGGGACAGCCTCGGAAGGTATGCCGGGCGCACATTTAAAATATCCGTTACTGCTTTATCAACGCCAGGGCTTCGGCGCGGGTGGCCTGGTTGCGCAGGATGCCGCGGACAGCCGAGGTAACGGTCATGGAGCCGGGCTTTTTGACACCTATCATGGTCATGCAGAGATGCTCGGCTTCGCTGATGACCAGGATTCCCTTGGGCGAGAGAGCGTCCTTGATAGTATCGGCGATATCCGAAGTCATCCGTTCCTGCACCGTGGCCCGGTGCGAGATGGTCTCGACGATATCGACGAGGTTGGAAAAGCCGGTGATTTTATTTCTCTGGGGGATATAAGCGATGTGGACTTTTCCAAAGAAGGGGAGAAGGTGGTGCTCACAAATGGAATAAAAGGAAATATCGCGAACGATAATTAATTCGTCCTTATTGGCGGCCGTGTATTTTTTCAGTGATTTCTGGGGCTCCCGTTGATAATCGCCGAGGAATTCCTTATAAAACTCGAAAACCCTTTGCGGGGTGCGAACTAATCCTTCCCGCTCGGGGTTTTCGCCAATGCCTTCGAGTATCAAACGAACGCCGTCGGATATTTTCTTGCGGTCCATTTACTGCTGTACCGGTTCAATCGATGCGACCCGGTTATCGGAACCATCCAGTCCGATAATAGCATCTATCTCATGGCCGTCGATAACTTCTTTTTCCAAAAGGGCGGCCGCCAGTTTAGCGAGTTTATCGCGATTGTCGGTTAAAATTCTGACGGCGGTGGCCTCGGCCCGCTCCACGATGCCCCGGACTTCCTCGTCGATGATGCGCGCGGTGGCCTCGGAGAAATCGCGCATGTGGGATAATTCCTTGCCCAGGAAGATTTGTTCTTCCCGGCGGCCGTATGCCAGCGGTCCCAGTTTATCCGACATACCCCAGCGACAGACCATCTTCTGGGCGATATCGGTGGCTTTCTTGATATCGTCGGATCCGCCCGTGGAGAGTTCGTTGAAAATAAGTCGTTCGGCGACGCGTCCGCCCATGGCGTAAACCAGCCAGGTTTCCAATTTGGTTTTGGATTGCGTGCGACGTTCGTCGACCGGAAGATAATGGGTTACCCCCAGGGCCAAGCCGCGGGGGATAATGGTGACTTTATGGACGGGGTCGGCCTGGGGCAAAAATTTGGCCACGAGGGCATGACCGGCCTCATGGTAGGCGATCATTTTTCGTTCTTCGACAGAGATAACCAGCGAACGCCGGGCAGTCCCCATCATGACCTTGTCCTTAGCCTCCTCAAAGGCGGACATGCTGACCGATTCGGCGTTTCTTCGTGCGGCCAAAAGAGCGGCTTCATTAACCAGGTTGGCCAGGTCGGCGCCGGACAGTCCGGGTGTACCCCGGGCAACGATATCCAGGTTGATGTCGTCCCCAAGTTTTACCTTGCGAGTGTGAACTTCCAGAATGCCGAGACGACCGCGGACATCGGGTGAATCCACGACTATTTGGCGGTCAAATCGTCCGGGACGCAAAAGCGCCGGGTCGAGAATATCGGGACGATTGGTGGCGGCCACGAGAATAACGCCGTCATTCGATTCGAAACCGTCCATTTCAACCAGGAGTTGGTTTAGGGTTTGTTCGCGTTCATCATGACCGCCGCCCAGGCCAGCGCCGCGATGACGGCCGACGGCGTCGATTTCGTCGATGAAGATAATACAGGGGGCATTTTTCTTCCCCTGTTCAAAAAGATCGCGGACCCGGCTGGCGCCGACGCCGACAAACATCTCGACAAAATCGGACCCGGACATGGAGAAAAACGGAACGCCGGCTTCGCCCGCCACAGCCCGGGCAAGGAGGGTTTTACCGGATCCGGGAGGCCCCAGAAGCAAAGCACCTTTGGGGATTTTACCGCCCAATTTCTGGAACTTGCCGGGGTCTTTCAGGAATTCGATAATTTCCTGGAGTTCTTCTTTGGCTTCTTCCACGCCGGCGACATCGCTAAACGTGACTTTGGGGCGTTCATCGGTAAGCAGTTTGGCGCGGCTTTTGCCGAAAGAAAAAAGTCCTTTCGGGCCGGACGCGCCCTGCATCTGACGAAGGAAAAAAAGCCAGATTAAAATCAGGAGAAACCACGGGGCAATAGAAATCAGAATTGATAAATAATTGGGACCCTCGGTTTCGGCACTGATGGTAATGCCGGCCTCTTCGAGGCGGTTAACCAGACTGAAACTATTATCCGCGAATGGTATGCGGGCTTTGAAGCGGTTGAAACGGCCGATCCCAGTCGTGCTGGTTAGAGAGGTTTCGGCTTTGAGTCTTCCTTCGATGGTTTTGTCCACGAAAGTGATAGAGGCGACATTATCGTTTTCAACCTGCTGCAGGAATTCGGAATACGAAATATCGGCGATATCTTTGCTGGAGGAAGAATAGATACTATAGGCGAAGATGAAAGCCAGAATAATTACGGCCCAGAATCCCAGCGATTTCAAGGGGCCTTTCCAGCTGAATTCCCGATTTTCCGAGTCTCCCTTGGGATTACGTCGCTCCCGCTCGGGCGGCGGGGACGAGAATTTATCGTCGTCATTGCGTAAAATCATGCTAACTTATACTCCTGTTTCTTTAATAATATAAGGGATTATCGGCAAAAGGATTCAAAAAAGTTTTATGGCGTCTGTCAAGGCTCGATAACCCGCCCGATAAAAGGGAGGTTTCGATATTTCTGGTCTTTATCCAGTCCGAAGCCAATCACGAAATAGTCGTCGGTCACGAATCCCCTATATTTTATATTAACGGCCATTTTACGGCTCTTTGGTTTATCCAGAAGTGTAACAATTTCCACCGAGGCCGGTTCCATTTCCTTGACGGCTTTGGCGGTTTCCACGGCGGTATGGCCGGAATCGACAACGCCTTCAACCAGGATAATATGTCGCCCGGTCAGAGATTTCTTGGGTCGACCCACCAGGACGGTTTCATCGCGGGTGACGCCGCCGTTATAACTGGAGGCGTAGATAAAGTCGACTTCAACAGGAATAGAAACGGTCCTGATAAGGTCGGCCATGAAGATCAGGCACCCTTTCAGAATCCCCACCATGATGGGGTTAAGTCCTTCGTAGTCATGGGATATCTCCCGTCCCAATTCTTTTATTCTTCGGGCCAGAGTATCCTGGGCATAAAGGAGTTCAAACTCTTTTCGTTCCATGGCTCTTTTTTAAAATCAGTTTTAATTCCAAAACCTGTCTGGTGTGAGCCGTGATTTTGGCGCGGTCGGCAATCTCAATGCCGGCAATCCAGATTATACCCTCGCGGTCGAGAATTACCGGGATTTCGTCGCGTAGAAATCTGGGGATTTTGCGGTCGGTCAAAATGTCTCCGACCTTGCGGGAGCCGGTCATACCCAGAGGCCGGATTTTATCCCCCGGCTGGATACCCCGGGCTTTCAGGGGCGGCTTCAGGGCGTCGAAATCCAGAGTGACGGTGTGATTTCTCGGGGTGCGGCTTAAGGCGGATTTCCGTTTCAGGCGGGTGGATACTTTCAAGTTACGGTCGGCGTCATTCAGGATAGTTGTCCCGGGAACGGCGATTTCGCGGGTAATGAAAACGACTGGCCGAAGTCCGACAGCCAAGAAGCCGCGATCGCATTCGGCCCGGATTTCACCGGCCAGGTCGATTGCCCCGCTGCCTTTTTCCATGATGCTGACTACCCTTTCCACTTCCTCGAAACTCCCGGCGCCGACCACGCCCGACAATTCCTCCAGAATAATTTTTACGAGGCGCCGCTTCAGCCACAAATCATATCGCCGGACTTTGTCCAAAGCAACAATAATTTTCCCCCCGGGAGTTTTGTCAACGAGAGTCTTAAAAGATTTTCGCGCCAAATTGTCCAGAACGGCATTCTCATGGTGGAGAATATCCGCAAAATTGAGCAGAGCCTTTTTAAAACCGGACCCGAAACGCCTTTCAATATCCGGGATAAGTTTATTGCGGATAAAATTCCGGCTGAAATCGGATTGAAGATTGGAGTGATCGAGCATGAAACCGATTTTATGTTTCTTGAGATCGGCCAGAATTTCCTCTTTACTGATATTATAAAGGGGACGAATAAAAACGCCGGATTTCGGTTTGATGGGATCAAGTCCCTGGGGGCCGGTACCCCGCAACAGCCGGAAGAGGATAGTCTCGACCAGGTCGTCCTGATGGTGCCCCGTGGCTATTTTGGTACAACTTTCGGTGAAGGCAATATGGGCCAGGGCCTCGCGTCGAAAAAGCCGCCCGGCTTCTTCCAGAGAGAGTTTTTCTTCACGGGCGTATTCGGGGATATCAGCCTCGACCACGACCAGGCGGACTTTTAGCCGGCGGCAAAGTTTCCGGCAGAATTCAATTTCCCGGGGGACAATTTTGGGCCGTATTTTGTGGTCAATATAGCAGGCCACCAGGGAGAAACGCAAAGGGCGGGATAGCCTGGCCAGAGAAAGAAGAAGACAGGTCGAATCCGGGCCGCCCGATAAGGCCACCAGAATGCGTTCACCGGAAGCGATAAGTTCATTCTTGACGATATTATCCTGAAGGCGATTTAACAACGACAGCATAACTCCAATATAAGGTCGCCGATTGCCAATGGAAAAGATAAACTCATTTCTAAAATCATTTTTAATACAGACAGGGAGATTCAGCGTAATCCAAATATGTTTATCGGGCATTTAGGCGTCGGGATGGCGCTAAAGCAGGTTGAGCCACGGGTAAACCTGGGGATTTTATTTTTTGCCTCATTGCTCCCGGATTTTCTTCTGGGGGTCCTCATCCTGGCCGGTGTGGAAAAGGTCCATATTCCTGCCGACTATGCCCAAAAACATTACCTGACATTCACCTTCCCATATTCTCACAGCCTGGTGATGGCCCTGGTCTATTCAGTTCTGGCGTCGGCACTTGCCTTCGGGGTAGGATTCCGAGGCAAGACTTATAAGTTCCGAGCCGCCATAGCGGTCGGTCTGGCAGTTTTTATACATTGGGTATGCGACTGGCTGGAGCATCCCGGTTTGTTGCCACTGGCGGGTGAGAATTCTTACCACCTGAGCCTGGGTCTTTGGGATAAAATGGAAATGGCCCTGGGTATTGAAGTTCTCCTGCTGGTTATCGGGTTAGTCATATTTTTAAAACAAGCCGGGGATATCGGGCCCTGGGCGAGATGGGGATTTGCCTTCTTCATGGTAATCCTGACTATTGTCGCGGTCGCCGGCCAGGTGACGGCGACATCGGCGCCTTCCCCAACCGGCCTGGCCGTGAATTGGATACTTTCTCCTATTGTTTTGTCGCTTTTGGCCTTCGGGGTGGATAGAAAGAGACCGCCGGCAGTGACCCGTTCCATTCAGGTTTCCGATTGACTCCCTTCGAGCCCTTCTCTATATTCCCCCTTTCAGGAAACGAGGTAAAAATGGAACAATCCCGCGTCACCCCGAAGATGGTGGCCGATCACGGTATCACCGAAGAAGAATATCAAAAAATAAAAGAGATATTGGGCCGCGAACCGAATTTCACCGAATTGGGGATTTTTTCGGTGATGTGGTCGGAGCATTGCTCCTATAAAAATTCCATCGCCCTTATAAAAACACTCCCGCGCGACGGCGCGGCACTTCTGACTAAAGCCGGTGAAGAGAACGCCGGGGCGGTGGATATCGGCGACGGCCTGGCAGTGGTCTTCAAGATGGAATCCCATAATCACCCTTCGGCCCTGGAACCATACCAGGGGGCGGCCACCGGCGTGGGCGGGATTTTGCGCGATGTCTTCACCATGGGGGCGCGGCCGATTGCCTCGCTGGATTCGCTTCGTTTCGGCAATCCCGAAAATCCCCGGGTGCGGTATCTGGTCGACGGGGTCGTGCGCGGAATCGGCGATTACGGCAATTCTTTCGGCGTTCCCACGGTCGCCGGGGAGACTTATTTCGACGATGCCTATACGGGGAACCCGCTGGTCAATGCCATGGCCGTGGGGCTGGTTAAATCGGACAGGATGGTCTCGGCGGTGATAAAGGGTAAGGGTAATCCGGTCATGATAGTCGGGTCCAAGACGGGCCGCGACGGTATCCATGGGGCGACTTTTGCCTCGGTGGAATTGTCGGAGGAATCAGAGGCCAAACGGTCTTCGGTCCAGATAGGCGATCCTTTCACTGAAAAACTGCTTTTAGAGGCGACTCTCGAAATTATCGATAAAGATTTAATTGTCGGTATCCAGGATATGGGCGCGGCGGGGTTGACCTGTTGCAGTGCGGAAATGTCTTTTCGGGGTAATTCCGGGGTGATTCTCGATATCGAGAAAGTGCCGGTGCGGGAACCGGGCATGACCCCGTATGAGATACTATTGTCGGAATCGCAGGAGCGGATGCTGGTGTGTGTCCAAAAAGGGAAAGAATCCGAGGTCAAGGCGGTTTTCGATAAATGGGGATTGGATTCGACCATTGTCGGGGAAGCCGACGATTCCGGCCTGTTCACGGTTCGTTTAAAAGGCGAAATAGTCTCGCAGATACCGTCGCATTATTTATCTCTGGGCGGCGGCACCCCGGTTTACAAGCGGGAAACGGAAATACCGGAATATATCGAGCGGCTCAATAAGATTGATATGGGCAAATACCCGGTTTCACGGGACTGGAATAAAGACTTGATGACGCTTTTGGCGGCGCCGAATATCTGCGATAAATCGTGGGTGTTCGAGCAGTATGATTCCATGGTGCGGACCGCCACGGCGGTGGGACCGGGTTCCGATGCCGCCGTCATGCGGATTCGGAAGACGAATAAGGCGATCGCCTTAAGCACCGACTGCAACGGCCGGTATTGTTATCTCAATCCGCGGCTGGGGGCGATGGCGGCGGTGGCCGAAGCGGCCCGCAATACGGCCTGCGCCGGAGCGCGCCCGGTAGCCATCACCAATTGCCTTAATTTCGGCAATCCTTATAAGCCGAAAATATATTACACTTTCGCGGAAGCGATTGCCGGGATGGGCGAGGCCTGCCGCATTCTGGAGACGCCGGTAACCGGCGGGAATGTCAGTTTCTATAATGAGGATCCCGAGCGGGCGGTGTTTCCCACCCCGACTATCGGGATGCTGGGGATTGTCGATGACATCGCTCATATCACGACCCAGTTTTTCAAGGACTCCGGCGATTGGATATATCTAATCGGCCGCAACAAGGAAGAATTGGGCGCCTCGGAATATCTGCATACTATTTTTGGCGAGAATGTCGGCCCGGTGCCTTCGCTGGATTTAAATTTCGAGAAAAAACTCCAGGAGGCGCTTTTGACGGCTATCCGCGAAGGGATAATCAAGTCGGCCCACGATTGCGCCGACGGCGGTCTGGCCGTGGCCCTGGCCGAGTGCTGTATTTCGGATAAAGAGAATCTGATAGGTGCAACGATTCGACTGGAGGAAAAAATCCGGCCGGATTGCCTATTGTTCGGTGAAACCCAATCGCGGATTATCGTGTCGGTTCATAAGGATATGGCCTCACGCCTGACCGAGATAATCATGAAGGCCGGACTTCCCGTTAAACTGATAGGCGAAGTCGGCGGTGACAGGTTTCGAATCGACAATCTGGTCAACCTGTCAGTAAAAGAGATGGCTTCGGCCTATTATGACAGCCTGCGGAATATCCTGGCCAAGGCATAGGGGGATATTATCCCCTTTCTGTTCGTTTTAATTGAATTTTCCCCGGCCGTTGCCGGTATCTCAATAAATAGGAGGACGGTTTTATGTCGTCATCAAATGGTGTTGCCGCGATGGCGGCGGCCGTGGCGGCCAGGAAGCGAAAAGAAAAGGAACAGCATGAGGAGGAAGTCTTGACCAAATATAATAATGATGATATAAACGGCTGGGAATTCAAGATTGTCCGCAGTCTCATGGGCCGCTTCAGCAGCAGCGAATTTATCCGCAAGGTCTGTGAAGAAGAAGCCCGGGCCGGTTGGGAAATGCTGGAGAAATTCGACGACCACCGGATTCGTTTTAAACGGCGGGTGGATAAACGCTCGATGGACCAGCATGACGATGTCAATCCCTATCGCAGCGAAGTCGGTATCGGGCAGGGGGGAATTGCCCTGGCCGTCATACTGGGCGCCGCCCTTTTAATTGGCGGGATTCTGCTCATGGGGTATCTTAAGGGCGGTCTATAATTTCTTATTCCCCGGCGTATTAAATCAAAAAGGATTCCGGGGTTTACTTCGCAGCCTTAATCCATTATAATCGACTCATTATGGCGATATATTTCTTTTCCGACGTGCACCTGGGCGCTTCCGACAAGGCCAATGAAGATTTAAAACTGGCCAAACTCTACGCCCTTTTGGATAAAATCAGGGTCGACGGCCGGAAAGTGTTTATCCTGGGTGATTTGTTCGATTTCTGGTTCGAGTACAAGCATGCCATCCCCAAGGAACACCTTAAGGTCGTTTTCCGCCTGGCGCAGTTGATTGAAGAAGGAATCGAAATCCATTATATCAGCGGCAATCATGATTTCTGGCTGGGGGAATATTTGAGCCGGGAAGTAAAGATTATTATTCATCGCGATTATTACGAAACAACCGAAGACGGCAAGAAGATTTTCATGATCCATGGCGACGGGCTGTCGCCCTCGGATTGGAAATATCGAATCTTGAAAAAAATCCTGCGCAATAGAATCAATATCTGGCTGTACCAAAAAGTCCCGCCGGATTGGGGAATTCCACTGGCGCGGTATGTCTCGGGGTCATCGCGGACTTACACCAAGGATCGCCCTGCCGATTTTATTAAAGACTATGAGAAGTATGCCGCCCAGAAGATTGCCTCGGGGTACGACTATGTTTTAATAGGGCACACGCATTATCCCTCGCGGCTGGAATTTGGGTCGGGGGTTTATCTTAACACCGGGGATTTTATCGAGAATTTCAGTTATGGAAAGTTGGTAGAGGGGAAATTGACGCTGGAGGGCATTTGATTTGGGTGGGCAAACCCTCGCTATATTTTGGAGCCGTGATTTCGGAGATAATAAGAACCCACCGCAAGCGGTGGGGCACCAGGGCAAATATAAAGATTTAAGTTTTGTAGTCTTGTAGGTCAAACCGCTTCGGTTTTGACAACTGATATCACCGGTTGAGAATAATATCATGCAAATAATCCGCTCCGTTAAAAAGATGCAGAAACTGGCGCGGGAATTGTCGCGCCGAAAGACAATCGGGCTGGTCCCGACCATGGGGTATCTTCACGAGGGCCACCTGTCGCTTATCAAGAAGGCCAAGGCCCAAAGCGATATTGTCGTGGTTTCCATCTTTGTCAATCCTCTGCAATTCGGGCCGAAGGAAGATTTAACCAAATATCCCCGCGATGAAAAGGGGGATATCGCCAGGATAAAAAAGGCCGGGGGAGATATTGTTTTTATTCCTCGCCGCGAAGAATTGTACGATTCCGAGTTTCAGACTTATGTCGAGGTCGAAAATATTACCGAGACTCTCGAGGGGGAATCGCGGCCGGGACATTTCCGAGGTGTGACCACGGTGGTGGCCAAGTTATTCAATATTGTCCGGCCGGATCTGGCGGTGTTCGGGCAAAAGGATTATCAGCAGGCGGCGGTGATTAAACGGATGGTCAAAGACCTGGATTTCCCCATAAAAATAGTCGTCGCCCCGACCGTTCGCGAAAAAAGCGGCCTGGCCATGAGTTCCCGCAATAAGTATTTCACGCCGGAGCAGAAAAAAGAGGCAGTCTGCCTGTACGTCGCCCTGGTAATGGCCAAAAATATGGTGCGGAAGGAAAGAATCCGCGACACAAGTAAATTGACGGCGGAGATGAAAAGGGTAATCGGGGAGATCTGCCCGACGGCGGAAATAGATTATATTGCCTTCACCGATTTCGACAGACTGCGGCCGGTTAAAAGTGTCGATAAGAATACAATTTGCTCGATGGCCGTCCGTGTCCACGGCGTGCGGCTGATTGATAATATGATGATGAGGTAGGGGGGGATTATGATGAAAGCAATTGGTTTGAGCATCAGGCAAGATACCACCCATTTTAAATGGGCAATATTTATATGGTTTTTACTATTTGGTATAATAATATTATTTTCCGCTGGATGCATTCTTAAGAAATATGAGAAGTTGTTTTATACTAATGGTGAAACCAAACAAGTGGAATCAAATGACTACATGATTTCTGCCGATGATTATTATTTTGAGTATTCTGTATCTTCATACTATGGCAAGTTATATCTAAATACAATTTTGGTAAGCAAGGGAGATCAGAAATTGATATATTATACGCATGATATAACACTGAAATATTATAAGGACGATATTCCACTATTCCGTTTTTATATAAATAATAAGAATTACAAAAATATCCCAGATTCGGTAATAGTTGACGATTCTTGTAAAATATTCATAAGTTTTATGGTTTCCTCCAAACAACTGACTGGATTGGAGAGATTTAACTTCCATTTGGGAAAAATCCGATCTGCCGATTCCGGAGAAATTATAGATTTGGGAGAAAAGGAATTTTATCATCGACCATAGGTCCGGCCGAACCACTTCCGGTATTTTATATTACTAATTTAAATTATATTAAATTCCCCTTTCCGCACTGGCCTTTTTTTGATTAGATTGACTTATTGTTGTTTACGGATCATGAAAAAATATGCCAGCTGTTAAAATGATTCTGCGGCTTATCCTCTCCATCACGTCTGTAATACTTGTAATCACGAATATTGCCCATGCCCAGGATTGGGGGGAGGAGATATTCATCACCCAGCGGACAACGGTGGCGGTTGAAATTGTCATCTTTGCCACCGCCATTATTATCTTCACCCGCTGGGCCAAACAGGGCAAAAAGTTATTTGTCCGCAAAATCGCCGGAATCGACGCGGTCGAGGATGCGGTCGGCCGGGCCACTGAAATGGGCCGCCCGGTGCTGTTTATCCCCGGTATAAACGATGTCGATGAAATCGAGACTATCGCCGGGATTTCTATCCTGGGCCGGGTGGCGGTGATTGTCGCCCGCTACGACGCCCCCCTGATGGTGCCGGTGCAATATCCGATGGTTCTGGCGGCCAGTCAGGAAGTGGTGGAGCAGGCTTATATCGAGGCGGGAAGACCGGAATCGTTCCAGCGGGATTGTGTCCGCTATGTGGCCGGGGAGCAATTCGCGTATACTTCGGCGGTGAACGGGATGATTGTCCGCGACAGGCCGGCGGCCAATATTTTCATGGGGTCGTTTTACGCCGAGTCGCTGCTTTTGGCCGAAACCGGCAATAGTGTCGGGTGTATTCAGATTGCGGGCACGGCCCAGCCGGAGCAACTTCCGTTTTTCATTGCCTCCTGCGATTTCACCCTGATGGGAGAAGAATTATATGCCGCCTCCGGTTATTTGAGCAAAGAACCGCTCATGCTGGGGGGATTAAAAGGGCAGGATTTCGTGAAGATGCTGATTATCTTTGCCATTATTCTGGGGGTAATTTTGAGCACTCTGGGGGTCGGGGGCTGGTTTAAGGAAATTTTCAACGTGCCGTAAACGCTCCCCCCTGAAGGGCGAGCCACCCAGGTAAAATCCGACCCCTGAAGGGGTCGGCCACCGGAATGCTCTAACAGGAAGAACCCACCCTAAAGGGTGGGCCACCCATTCCATGCCGCAGTCTTAAGGAATGACCAAAATCCGCAAATGAATTTCCGATTAGCGTTGACATAAGATGACCATAAGGGTTATATTTACTCCATAATGCGACACCTTTTGAACGCCGCTTCAAGGATTGCTTCCCTCACAGCAATATTTGGTTTGGCCCTGGCGGATTCCGCCCTGGCCCAGGATTTCGGCGAGGAGGCCTTTATTGCCGAAAGAACCGTCATGGTCGTGGTTATTATTTTGTTCGCCTCGGCCATTCTGGTTTTCACCCGCTGGGCCAAACAGGGGAAAAGTCTTTTTGTGCGGAAAATCCCGGGAATCGATGCTATTGAAGAGGCGGTCGGGCGAGCTACCGAAATGGGGAAGCCGGTTCTTTTTATTCCCGGAATATCCGATGTCGATGAAATCGAGACTATCGCCGGGATTTCCATTCTCGGCCGGGTGGCCGCGATTGTCGCTACCTACGAAGCCCCGTTGATGGTTCCGACCCGCTATCCCATGGTTTTGGCGGCCTGTCAGGAAGCGGTGGAGCAGGCGTATATCGAAGTCGGGAAAGCCGATGCTTTCAATAAAGATTCTGTCCGCTATGTCGCCGGGGAGCAGTTTGCGTTCACGGCTACGGTTAACGGAATGATGATGCGCGACAGGCCGGCGGCCAATATCTACATGGGGGGATTTTTTGCCGAATCTCTGCTCTTGGCCGAGACCGGCAATGCCGCCGGATCGATACAAATTGCCGGGACGGCGCGTCCCGAGCAGTTGCCGTTTTTCGTGGCGGCCTGCGATTTTACGCTCATGGGTGAAGAATTATACGCCGCTTCCAGTTACCTGGCCAAGGAACCGCTCATGCTGGGGGGATTAAAAGGGCAGGACTTTTTCAAGATGCTGATAATAATTTCCATTGTTTTTGGCACCGCCCTGACTACCTTTGGGGCCGGCGAATGGTTTAAAGAGATATTTAATGTTCCGTAGACAATAATGAAAACGACCATACCCTTAATAGTTGCTTTTTTATCCGGTATCGTATTGATCTTTGCCTTTTTCTTCAATCCGGATAGAGTCTTTATCGGCGCCGCCCAGGAAGTGGTCCTCCAGTGGATGACCATTATCAGTGGGTTTGCCTTGGTTCTGGGCGTGGTCTCAATCTTGCGCGTCAATTCCGCCAAGGTGAAACGTCGTGAGGCGGGATGGCATTATAAACTGGCGACGGTAATTTCGGTTTTGGTGATGGCTATCCCGGCTATCCTTCCGGTATCATCGAAAACTTTCGGCGGCAAGATATTCTACACAGTCTTTCCGGAAAATTCCGCCTCGCTTTTCGGGACCGGGACCGGCTCCATCTACGACTGGTTGTTCAATTATGTCGATTCGCCCATGATGGAAACGATGTTTGCCATGCTGGCCTTTTATATCGCCTCGGCGGCGTACCGGGCGTTCCGGGCGCGCAATGCCGAAGCCACTTTGTTGCTTTTGACCGCGACTATAGTAATGATGTGGCGGGTGCCGATCGGGGAGGCGTTCCTGCGTCTTTTCAGTACCCAACTTCCGGATTATATCAATATGTTTCTGATGAACGGTTTCAATGTGGCGGTTCAGCGGGGTATTATTATCGGGGCGGCCCTGGGGGCGGCGGCCATGTCGCTCCGGATAATCCTGGGCATCGAGCGGACCTATATGGGCAAAGGCTAATCATGACTATTTGGGATAAAATATCCGCTATCGACCGTCGCTGGATTTATCTGGCCATGGCCATTTCGATATTCATTCCTACGATTGTAGTAATAAGATTCCCCGTGGAAATAACGGTGGAATCACGTCAATTATACGATGCCGTGGAAAGTCTTCCCGATAGTTCCGTGGTGATGCTCACCTTCGATTATTATCCTTCGACTCTGGCGGAGACCGAGCCGATGTCGATTGCGGCTTTGCGCCAGTTATTCCGCAAAAATATGAAGGTAGTGACCATCTCGCATATACCTCTGGGGGGGCCCTCGATAGCCGAACGGGTGACGCGGCAAATTGCCGAGGAATTCGGCAAAGTGTACGGGATCGACTATGTCAATTTGGGCTATAAAGCCAATTATGTGGCGGTCATGCACGGGCTGGCGTCGTCGATTGAAGCGATTTTTCCCTCTGACTGGTCGGGGACGCCCTTAAAAGAAATCCCCATGATGCAAACCATAAAATGTTATCGAGATATAAAGTTTATATTCAGTGTCTCGGATAATGCCACCATCGATTACTGGATTTCCATCGTCAATGCCCAGTATGGAGTGCCGGTCGGGGGGGGCGTGACGGCAGTTTCGGCGCCCAAGATGTATTCCTTCGTGGAAGCCGGCCAGTTGACCGGATTGCTGGGCGGGATGAAGGGGGCGGCCGAGTATGAAAAACTGGTGGGAGTTGAGGGCACCGCGACGCGTGGGATGGATGCCCAGTCGCTGGCGCACTTTTTGATTATCGCTTTGGTGATAATAGGCAATATCGGCTTTTTTGCCACCAAGCACAGGCAAGGATAAAGCGGAAGAAGAGAATGGAAGGATTAAGTTTCATAGAACATTTTCAATTATGGCTTAAGGCCTATTTGATACTATCTCTATTCTCTTTCATGTACCGGGACAACCCCGTGTATAAAATGTCCGAACATATTTTTGCCGGGCTTTCGGCCGGGTATTACGTGGGGCTTATCTGGCAGACGGTGATAATTCAGCAGTTGGTCAATCCTATGGTCGATGAGGGGGATTGGTGGCTGGTTTTTCCGGGGTTTTTGGGAATCTTAATGTTCGCCCGGATGTCGCGGAAATATACCTGGATCAGCCGGACTTCGCTGGCTTTCGTCATGGGCAGTACCGCCGGGATATATTTAATTCAAACTCTGCACGGATTGATTTTGCCGCAGACTTATTCCACGATTGTCTCTTTGGATCCCTCGCGCGGCTTCGCGGCTACCCTTTTATCGCTTATTGTCGTCATCGGCGTGATTTCCACGCTTGTGTATTTTTATTTTTCCAAGGAACATAAGGGGTTTTTGGGGGCGACGGCGCGGTTGGGAATCTGGTTTATCATGATTTCTTTCGGGGCCCATTTCGGGTATACCGTCATGGGGCGGATTTCACTTTTAATCGGGCGGATTCAATTTCTGGTCTATGACTGGGGCGGCTCGATAAAACAACTTTTCTGATGTCTTTCCGGATTTAGTTGCCAATCTTCATATTTTTACTTATAAATAGATGGGGATCGCGTATTTTCAAAAATGGTTGGCGAATCCCCGGCCGAATTGCTATTTTGAGACAACCAAGGGATGCCCAGTAACTTGAAAATAATTATACCGGTCGCGGGTGTCGGAACCCGCCTAAGGCCGCACACTTATACTGTTCCCAAACCGCTCTTGCCGGTGGCCGGCAAAGAGATGTTGGCCCATGTTATAGACCCGCTGTTATGTCTTAACCCCGAAGAAGTGATTTTCGTGGTGGGTTATTTGGGGGACCAGATTGTCTCCTATATCCGCCATAAGTATGACTTCAAGGCCACTTTCGTGGAGCAGAAGGAACTTCTGGGGCTGGGATATGCGGTCGGTCTGGCGCTTCGGGAAATAACCCCCGGCCCGGCCATGGTGGTTTTGGGAGATACTATTGCCCGCACGAATTACGAAGATTTCATAACGGCGGGAGATACCATCGCGGTCAAAAAAGTTCGCGATCCCCGGCGTTTCGGGATTGTGGTCGTGGATAACGGCCGCATAATCGAATTCGAAGAAAAACCCCAGCAACCGCGTTCGGATTTGGCCATAATCGGCCTTTATTATTTCCGTGATTCTGATATTCTGAAAAAATATGTCGATAAACTGATAAGTTCCGGAAAAACAACAAGGGGTGAAATTCAATTGACCGACGCTCTGGATTTAATGGTTCGGGATGGGCATCATTTTCGTCCCTTTGAGGTCAGCGGCTGGTTCGATTGCGGCAAGAAGGAAACGCTTCTGGCCACCAATCGGGAATTGCTGGAGGACAACAGCGAGACGGCCGATTATCCCGGTTCTATTATCATCCCGCCGGTTTATATCGCGCCGAGCGCTTCGATAGAAGATGCCGTCATCGGTCCCAATGTCACCATCATGGATGATTCGATAATAAAGCGTTCCATAATTCGAAATTCCATCGTTTCGGCCCAAACCTCGGTGGAGGACAGTCTCCTGGAGGATTCCCTGGTCGGATTTAAGGCCGTGGTTCGGGGTCATTTTCGCAGTATCAATGTCGGCGATTCGTCGGAAGTTTAATTTCTTTATATAAAGCGAGGAAGAAATGCCGGGAAAGAGTTTTCTTTTTACCTCGGAATCTGTCACCGAGGGGCATCCGGATAAAATCTGCGATCAGATATCGGACAGTGTCCTGGACGAGGTCTTGCGCCAGGATTCAAAAGGACGTGTGGCCTGCGAGAGTTTCGTAACCGTGGGACTGGCCATTATCGGAGGGGAAATAACGACCCGGGGATATGTCGATATCCCGAAGCTGGTGCGCGGTTTGGTGCGCGAAATCGGCTACACCAATCCCGAATTCGGATTCGAGTGCAATACCCTGGCGATACTTAACGCCATCGGTTCGCAATCGCCCGATATCGCCCAGGGAGTCGATACCGGCGGCGCCGGCGACCAGGGCTTGATGACCGGATATGCCTGCAAGGAGACGCCGGAACTGATGCCGATGCCGATTATGCTGGCCCATAAACTGACCATGCGTCTGGCCGAAGTCCGCCGAAAAAATATTTTATCGTACCTGGGGCCCGACGGTAAATCGCAGGTGACGATAGAATATGTCGACGGGGTCCCCAGGCGGGTCGATGCCGTCGTTATCGCCGCCCAGCACACCGAAGAGATTCTGGATAATACCGGCAAGAAGATTACGGATAAGGCCCGGCAGGAAATAATCGAGGCCGTAGTCAGGCCGATTATTCCGGAAAAAATGCTCGATGATAAAACCCGTTATTATATCAATCCCACGGGGAAATTCGTCATCGGCGGGCCGCAGTCCGATACCGGCATGACCGGGCGGAAAATCATAGTCGATACGTATGGCGGCATGGCGACCCACGGCGGCGGCGCATTTTCGGGTAAGGATCCGACCAAGGTCGACCGCTCGGCGGCGTACATGTGCCGCTATATCGCCAAGAATATCGTGGCCGCGGGACTAACCGAAAAATGTACCATTCAGGTGGCCTATGCTATCGGCGTGGCCGAGCCGGTATCTATCATGATCTTCACGGATGGGGCCACCAAGGTGCCGTCGGAGCGATTGGTAGAATTGGTGAAAAAGCATTTTGATTTGCGTCCCCGCGCCATAATCGAGAAACTGGATTTGCGCCGGCCGATTTATCGCAAGACTGCCGCCTATGGCCATTTCGGACGGATGGAACCGGAATTCACCTGGGAACGGACCGACAAGGCCAACGATTTGCTCAAGGATGCCTGATATGAAAAAGATAAAATACGATATTGCCGATATCAAACTGGCCCCACGGGGAAAACTTCGCATCGAATGGGCCGAGAAAAACATGCCGGTCTTAAGACTCATCCGGGCGCGATTCCAGAAAGAAAAACCTTTGAAAGGTGTCAACCTGGCCTGCTGTCTTCATGTGACTACCGAAACGGCCAATCTGATGATGACTCTTAAGGCGGGCGGCGCCAATGCCGTTTTGTGTGCCTCGAATCCTCTTTCCACCCAGGACAACGTGGCGGCCTCGCTGGTTAAGGATTTCGGCATTTCTGTTTTTGCCATCAAGGGGGAAGATCATAAAACCTATTATAAACATATCAATCAGACGCTGGATATTGAACCCCAGATGACCATGGATGACGGGGCGGACCTGGTTTCAACTCTCCATTCCAAACGCAAGAATCTTCTCCCCGAGATTATCGGCGGTACCGAAGAAACCACCACGGGGGTGATTCGTCTGACGGCTATGGCCAAAGACGGTGCCCTGATGTACCCCATCGTGGCGGTCAATGATTCGAAGACCAAACACTTCTTCGATAATCGCTACGGGACGGGGCAATCCACGATTGACGGCATTTTGCGCGCCACCAATCATCTTCTGGCCGGATCGAATGTGATCGTGGCCGGTTACGGTTGGTGCGGGCGGGGCTTTGCGGTTCGCGCCAAGGGGATGGGAGCGAACGTGATTGTCACCGAAATTGACCCCGTCAAAGGAATCGAGGCGGTTATGGACGGGTACCAGGTGATGCCGATGGCGCAGGCGGCCCGTATCGGCGATATTTTTGTCACCCTGACCGGGGATATCAACGTCATCCGGATGGAGCATTTCCTAAAAATGAAAGACGGCGCCGTGGTTTGCAACAGCGGCCATTTCAATGTTGAATTGGATCTGGCCTCGCTGGAAAAGAATAAACGCAAAAAGCGGCGGGTGCGGGAATATGTCGAGGAATTCACCCTCAAGAACGGCCGGACCATCAATGTTCTGGGCGAGGGGAGATTAATCAATCTGGCCGCGGCCGAAGGGCATCCGGCGGTGGTGATGGATATGTCGTTTGCCAACCAGGCCCTGGCGGCGGAATATATCGTCAATAATTATGAGAAATTAGACAATCAGGTTTATGTCGTCCCGGAAAAGATCGACAATGAAATCGCCCGCCTGAAATTGAAGGCGATGGGTGTAAGTCTGGATATCCTTACGCAGGAGCAGAAGAAGTACCTGGCCTCCTGGCAGATGGGGACATGAGGGGGGGGAATCGAATGAGTGTTCAATCCGATAGGGATGAGGCGCTTATTCAGAAATATTTTGAGACAATTGGGTTTGAAGTTATTAAGGCAGATTTGGAGAACAACCAGAAAAACCCTGATTTTAAAATTAGCTGCGCAGATTTAACGTTCTTCGTGGAAGTAAAAAGTCTAACCAACCAACAGGAGCTTCAAAGAAAACAAAAAATAAAAGAATCTATTGCAAAGAGGTTTAAAAAATCAGCAGCTAAATTACACCGTCCCTTGGTGTACGGATATTCGATTACAATTTCTAACTCATTATTAGAGTATCGTGAAGATGATTTAATTCGAGAAGCAGACAGGTATTTCAATAGTTGTTTTGATTTTAAAAATGGCGAAGTGCGTGGTGACGTAAGATCCGAATTATTCCAACTAAAGCGACTCAAAGAGTTTATTAAAGAACCGCTAATAGATTTTAGATATGCATCTTTAATTAGAAATAGTAAGCGAATTCGCGATTTAATTAAAAACGCATCAAAAAAATATAAGAAGATTATTAATAATTGCCCGTATGTTCTGGTTATTGTGAATCATGATTTCTTCTTAGATTCGAATGCAATTCAAGAGGCAATGTTTGGTGATTTGACAATTCAGTTTTCCAGAAAGACCGAAGAAACGATACTGTACCATGGAGATAATGCCTCGCTCCAAAAGAATAAGCATACTAGGATTAGTGCCATTGCAATACTCGATTCAGTCGAAAGTGATTATGGTATAATAACCGGATGTGCATTTACTGTACACCACAATCCCTTTGCTAAATACCCCTTGTCTGATTCTGTGTTTGCACAGCCCCCAAATAAGCAAGCCCAATATACGTCTGATAGTATCAATTGGATTCAATATTAGCCCTGGCGGCCCACAGCCTGCTGTGGGTTCTTGCATGATGCGTGAATATTCAAGAGGCAGGATCGCCCTTCGAAACTCAGGGTCTGCGACAGGGATCCTGCCCTACGGGAGATTAAGAAACAGGCCGATTGTCCGGCCCATCAGTAAAAATCAAATACCGGGACAATTCAGTCCCGGGCCGTTTTTGAACTTAAATTCTATCAGATCCATGATGTCGAGAATGTTTACAACGCCGTCGCTGTTAACATCGGCCATTTCCATGTGAGCCGGAGCCGGGCCGCCCCTGAATTTATAGTCTACCAAAAAGATGACATCCAGAATGGAAACCTCACCGTCATTGTCGACATCCCCGCAAATCAACACATCGGTACAGCCAATCCCGAAAGCCCCAATGATATGGTCGCAATACTCATGCTGGGCGCATTGAGAATTGGCCGCCACGCCGTAATCGCCGGCCGCCGTGTCACAAAACAAAGGGTCGAAAGAAAATCCGGCGGGATCGAGCGTAAAACTATGATAGTTGCCGGTGGTATTTGCGTAAGCGTCGGAGCAGACTACGACACTGCCAAAGAAACCGAAATGCGAGCCCATCCCGTAGCCGCCATTAAAGGCCGATATCGTGTAATTAACCTCCCGCCCTTTCGCACGTTTTTCACCGCCCTTGGGGGGCATGCCTTCGACGAAAATCCCATGCTCGACATTGAAAACCACCGTGCAATTACTGATATAAACATTTCGGGGCTCATGCACGAAAATACCGGAGCCGCCGTTGTGATCAAGCAGGGTGTATTCTATGTGGAGGTCGGCGTCGGGATAATAGAAGTGGTTGACATAAACGCCATTGCCCGAATTGCGGGATATAGTGCAATTTCTTATCATCGGGGCAGCATCGTAAATAACTCGAATCCCATGGGCCTGATTGCCGCTGATAATACAATTATCGATAACCGGCGATGCGCCCCGGCAGATAACGGCGGCGCTGTCACCGGCCAATCCGGCGCAGGCGTTCTTTATGGTGAATCCCTGGATATGACCGGTCGTATCCTCGCCGCTATGGAAATTGAATCCTATATGATGTTCCACGGCAGAACCCCCGCAGTCGATGACCGTGACCTGTGGGCCATTTAGGGAAGTGAGATATAAGTTTTTCGCGCCAAAATCGAGGTCGCGATTGCCCAATCCGGAATAAGTTCCATCAGAAACAATGATAGTATCGTTTGCGGTTGCAGCATCAATGGCGGCCTGAATGGTGGCATGATCAGCCGGGACATTTGTGACGGCCGCCGATAGCATCCCGGAAAGTAAAATACTAAGGGCAATTCCCATGAGAAAAATTCTTAAGTTTAACGTAGTTACCTCCGTCTGGCTCAAATGTGATGGAAGGGACTGATCCTTCTATTTCAAGATACCGGGATTGTCGCGGCTGTCAAGATTTATAATTTGGAAAGGAAAAGATTGAATAGCAGGCAGACATTAAAGAGTTTTTAGGACTGAATCTCAATGGAGTTGCCATGTTTATTTCCGCGTTCGGAATAAAATCACCAGGCCGACCAGCAAGAATATTCCGTTGATCAGCCAGGCCGACATATCGGGGGATAATTTCTCGTTGTACCCCAGCGATTGGACTATCTTAAAACAGACAAAATAGAAGAGGGCGATCCCGGCCCCGGCCGCAAAAGAAAAGGCGATACCGCCCCTTCGGGGATTGGAGGCAATCGGAACGCAGATGAGAATGACGATAAAAGAGGCGAAAGGATAGGAGATTTTGAATTTCAGATCGACCAGTTCGCGCATGTACGGGCCGCCGGTGCGCTTCATAACCTCGATATAATATTTCAACTCCTTGTAACCCATGTCTTCGGGCTTGCCCAGGGGTTTTTCGAAATCCGAGGGTTTGTCCTTGATGTACGCCGCCGAGAGGGAATCAAAGACGGTAAAACTCTCGCTGGAATCGGAAAAGACTCTCCTGACGCCGCTGTAAAGCATCCAGTTTTGCGAGGTGTACTGGATTTTTTCGGCGGTTATCAGTTCGGCCAGTTTATTATCGGTCGAGCGATAAATCTTAATGTCCTTGCCTTCCTGCTTGGGGATGTTGTATGAGGCGATGGTAAAAAAGAGGTCTTTGTTTACCTGGCGATAGACATTGCGGGGCGTCATCTGCGGCGTTTTGGAACGTTTCTTGATGGTGAATTCCTTCATCTCAACCCGCTTTTTATTTCCCGGGGGAAAGAGCAATTCATTATAGGCGATATGGCCGAGACTCAAAAAGAAGGTAAAAATCAGAAACGGCATGGCGATGCGATAGAGAGAAACGCCGTTGGCTTTCATGGCCAGGATTTCCAGCCGCCGGGCCAGGATGCCTATCGATGCCAGGGCCGCCAGGAGAACGAAAACCGGCAGGAAAGATTTTAGAATCCACCCCGCAAAATAGAAATAGTAAATGAGAACCTGACCGATGGAAACCTCGTTGTCGATAAACGAGCGGAGTTCCTCGACCATATTTATGGCCACGATTAGAATCCCGATGCCCAGCGAGATGGCCAAAAGTGAGCCCAGGAAATAACGGAGTATATAGCGGTCGAGAACTTTCACGAAAATTTTCCTACCGTTTGCGGAAAAAAGCGAAGAGCGGTTTTTCCGTTATCACTTTCACCAGAAGATATAAGCCTATAATGCCCAACAAAACATTGGCGCTCCACATCCCCCAAAAGGGGGATAACATCCCCCGGTCGGATAAATCTTCACCGCCTATCAGGAAAGCCCAGTAAATGGTGAAAATTACCAGAGAAAACGAGACGGCCACGCCCATCCCGCCTTTACGGGAGAGAATGCCCAGGGGGGCCCCAATCAGGACAAAGGCGAAAGCCGCCGCCGGAATGGAGTATTTTTTATAAATCTCAATCTGGTATTTATTTATGATTTTCTGCTGTTCCCGGAGTTGGTCGGCCTCGCGACGGAGTTTCCGCAATGTTCCCTTGGTGTCTATGTCGAGAATTTTAAGAGCCTCGATGGTCGTTTGCGGAGTGTCTTTCCCCAATACCAGGGTGTCTCCGAAAAGACCGTCGATTTTAAGGGTTAGCGAGTTAGTTATTCGTTGTCGAAAAGGAATCATCGATTCTTTCGCTTTTTTAACCGTCTCATTCATCATGGCGATATTCATTTCGCGATCGCCCCGAAAACTGGATTCGGAGCGTTTTAATTCCGAGCCGACCCCTCCGATATTGATCACCTGCTCGGTAAAATCGACCTTTTGGTAATTGGCCGGCTGTTTGGCGTCGAGCATGTGGATTTCCCCATCGTACAGGGTAAACTGGACGGTTTGGCCGTTATCGATGAATTTCATCAGTCCGCTTTTGGCGACAATTATCCGGGGGGCACTGGGGTTTTTGGTTTCGGTGATGCGGACGCCCTGGACTTCGGAGGTGGAGTGATCGATTTCGTTTATAAGAATGATATAACCTGATATATCGGTGATAAAGACTCCGGGGCGGAACGATAAGGTCGGCCGCATGGCCCGGATATCGCCGGTCAAAAGGCGGGAGCGATGATTCAATTCCGGGAGAACTTTATCGCTGAACTGAATCATGACATAAGTCAATAAACCGGCCGCGATCATCAAGGGGATAAGAATTCGCAAAAGGTTTACGCCAGAGGTCTTAATGGCGACAATTTCCGAATCCGCAGTAAGTCTTCCGAAAGTAAGAAGGGTCGCCACCAGGACCGCCATCGGGACCGACAGGGCCACCATCCAGGCCAGGTTTAGGAAAATCAGCTCCAGGACAATCCAGACGGAAAGGTCTTTATCAATGACCATTTCCACGATGCGGGGAATAAGTTCCAGAACCAGGAGAAAGGTAATCAGAAAAACGGCGAATATGAAGGGGGGGATATGTTCCTGCAGGATATAACGATTCAATATTTTCATGGCAGGCAAAATATATATTATTGCCGATTCGATAGCCACCAAAAATCCCTTGGCGGGAATCGGTCTTTCCTTTTATCTTATCTTATACTTGAAGCAGGGGATTTTATGATTAGAGATTTTAATCTTTATGATTCGGTGACGGCCTTTCTGGTAATCCGCCGCCGGGATGTCAAGGAATATAATGAGAAGCCGTTCCTGTCGCTGGAGTTCGGGGATGCCTCCGGGCGGATTGCCGGGGTCTGGTGGGAACCGGACAGAATAAGCCTGGAAGATTCAGAAGCGGGGATGGTGGTCAAGGTAAAAGGGGAAATAAGCGAATACCGGGGCAAGCCGCAGTTGAAAGTTATCAAGATGCGTCCGGCCAAAGAAGAGGAATATGACTTGGCCGAACTTTTGCCGCATTCGAAATTTTCGGCGGAAGAACTTCGCGCCCGGGTTCTGGCCATGTCCGAGAAAATAGAAAATGGTTATATCAAACAGCTGGTCCAATCGTTTTGGAGCGAGGAAACATTTCTACAGGAATATTTAAAAGCGGCGGCGGGGAAATTGTGGCATCATGCCTATATCGGCGGCCTGGCCGAACACTCCTTAAATGTCACGGAAATATGTCTGGACCTGGCGCGCCGATATGATTTTCTCGATCGCGATAGTCTGATTTTCGGAGGGTTGTTTCACGATGTCGGAAAGATGTCGCAATATAAGGTGGGGGCATTCATTGACTATTCCGACGAGGGCCGCCTGGTGGGGCATATCAGCTGGGCGGATCATCTGGTGACGAAAAGAGCCGAAACGATCGAAGGTTTTCCACCCCATCTTCTTATGAAATTGCGACATTTGATTTTGTCGCACCATGGCGAAGTTGCCTTCGGCTCGCCGGTAGTGCCTCAAATTGCCGAAGCGTTTATTCTTCATTATGCCGATGAAATCGATTCCAAGATTGGGGCGGTGGAACGGATCGGCGAAAAAACCGGCGGCTCGGGCTGGTCCGAATTCGTGCAACTTCTCAATCGACATCTCTATTTCGGCGAGGAGGAAAAATGAATTCTTCGGAGCCGTGTTCGCCGGGAGTAGAAAATAAAATACTGGAGGTCCTTGAGGCCAGCCGCCTGGTCGTGAACAAAAGTGAAAGTATTACGACTGTCCAGACTGTCTCCTTTTCCTTTCAAAAGGGAGAAATTTATAATCTCATTGGTCCTTCCGGAGCCGGTAAGAGTTCCTTCCTGAGATTGTTGAATCGTCTCGATGAGCCGACTTCGGGCCGAATACTATTTCGAGGAAAGCCTTTAAATATATATCCGCCGCCGGAACTTCGACGCCGGATCGTCATGCTCTTTCAGGAGCCGTATTTATTTTCTGGAACGGTTCTCTATAATCTGGAGTATTGTTGCCCGGATAAAAATCGAAGGGATTTGTCAGGCGTCCTGGAATGCGTGGGGTTACCGTTAAATATGGCGGATAAAGATACGGCGGGGTTATCGGTGGGGGAAAGGCAACGGGTGGCTCTGGCGCGGGCGATTATTCTGGAGCCGGAGGTATTGCTTTTGGATGAACCGACCTCGGCCCTGGACCCGGCCAGCGCCCGGATTGTGGAAGATTTAATTTTGGGTTTAGTGCGGCAACTTTGTCTGACGGCCATAATTGTGACGCATAGTCCGGAACAGGCCCAAAGGTTTGGCGGTACGACTTTGATAATGTCGAAAGGGAGCCTGGTCGAATCCGGCCCGACAGAAAAGTTACTTACCGACCCAAAGACTGAAGCGGCCCGGAAATATATCCGCCGGGAGGTGTCCTGATGGAGATTAAATATATTGATGCCCTGGCGGCGCTGGCTTTGGTAATTCTGGCCATCGGACTGGCCCGATACAAATCAATATCGGCCGAAAAGGAAATGGCCTATGGCTCGATTCGCGCCTTTGTCCAGTTGGTGGCGGTGGGGTATGTCCTGGAGTTTATATTCAATACGGAATCGATTTGGCTGGTGATTATGGCCGTGGCGGCCATGCTTCTGGTGGGAAGTTACACCGCCGGCGACCGCGACAAACATACCGGACGAGGATTCCCGATAGCCTTAATATCCATGACCGCAGGGTCGCTGGTGACTCTCGTATTGATGCTGGCCTTGGGCATAATTACCACGGAAGCGCGATATCTTATTCCGCTGGCCGGGATGATTATTTCCAACTCCATGAATTCTTCATCGATAACGCTGGAACGGGTGGGGGCCGATTTGAAAGGGAATCGTCTGGAAATAGAAACGGCTTTATCGCTGGGTAAAACCTGGCAGGAGGCCTCACGGCGGATATATCGAAATGCCGTGCGAGCCGGACTTATCTCGATATTAAATTATCTTAAAACGGTCGGCATTGTCGCCCTGCCGGGGGCAATGACTGGGATGATCCTGGCCGGGATATCGCCGCTGAAGGCGGTTCTTCTGCAAATTATTGTTTCCTATATGCTTCTCTCGGCGGTGACAATTACCTCCCTTTTGACCGGCGAATTGGCTGTCAGGCGTTTTTTCAACAAGGCCGAGCAGTTCACGGGTTAAGCGAGATTTCCGCTCCAGGCCCGGGTTTTGGCGGGTTATCCATAAAACTTATCAAGTTTCCCGGGATTTGAGTTCGAATCGTTGTTTTAATGATTGGCATAATTATCCAGTTGAGGAAACCGCTTGCTTTTGGAGAGGATTTGACTAAATTTGCCGAAACCTGTTTTATGGTTTTTTAGGCGGAACCAATCCCTGAAAAGGGGAGGGTCGCCGAATCTCCTTTCCCCCGCCAGGGGGAAACCGGGACACGGAGAGATGTCCGAGTTGGTCTAAGGAGCACGCCTGGAGAGCGTGTAGGGGTCAAAAGCCCCTCCTGGGTTCGAATCCCAGTCTCTCCGCTTAATATTGGGGGAGTGGACAGGTGGAAATTTTCAAGAATAACCCCCAGTATGGTTAAATAATAATTTCCTGGTTTGGTTGGAATTTTCGCTGGTAGGAAATACTGGCAGTCGAATCGTCAATTACCCACTCCGTCTGCGGGCCTCGGGACTTGGAATTTCTATAGAAAATAGATTTTCTTGAAATCAAGACTAATATGATTCATTAGCAGAATCATCAGTTGTCGATATTTGATCCGATAAATATAAAGGGCGACCAGAAATAAGGATGGGCATATTCGCTGTTGATAAGGTTTCTTTTGGCGGCGGATAATGCCTCCGCGGGTGAATTGCCGGAATTAATATTTCCATAGAAGTCCTTGACTAATTTGTATGAAGAGAGGTCATCGACATTCCATTTGGCCGCAATGACGGCCCGGCATCCGGCGATTATAAAAGGCCTGGCCAGACTCATGGTGCCTTCCCCCAAATAAGCTCTGCCCGAGGCGGTATTGCAGGCCGAAAGAAAAACAATGTTGCCCGGCATATACAAACCGGATATTTCCGAAGCCTGCATGATGCCGTCGTTTACGGAATCGCAGTTTCCGCCTGCCGAAAATACGATAGCGGACCTTTCCGGGATATAATAATCGACCAATCCGTGAGTGGCCAGATGAATGTACCGGAATTTGTTAAAATCCAGATTCTTGAAAGCGGTTTCAGTAAAGGTCTCTTCCCGGAGCAGGTAAACGCGGGAAGCGCCGAAGACACTCTTTATGGCATCAAGTTCTTTGCCGGCGTATTGGAGTTTTTCGATATTCCAACCGGTGTACATGTTATCCGATGGGTCGCCGGATTTATCGTACATGTTTTCTGGATTTGCCTCCCCGGCCATTATCACAGGATCGCCCAGGGCCGCGACCATACCCTGACCATGCATATTGTCGCCGTCGTGCCGATTTTTCAAGAGTTGCAATAATGTCGCGGAAAGGCCATAACTGACGTTGTAGTTCTGAATTAAAAAATCCCCGTCCTTATCGATCAGGGTTTCGAAGGGAAGTCGTTCCAGAAAATCGGAGGTCATGATTATCAGTTTTGAAGAAATCCCGGATTTGGCGATACTGTCCGGGATCAACGCCGCATACAGTTGTCGAGAAAGTCCCTTTTCCAAGGGTGAGAAATCATTCTCTCCGGGATAGGTGGTAAGTCGTTGACAGTACTTATGAACCAGGGCTTTCAAAGAATCATAATCCATTGAAAGAGAATGAACGGACACCGAATCCCCGCTGATACAAAACGCCTCCACGCCGAAAGGCGACACACTATAGTCCAATATCAACTCGTCCCTTGACAGGCCTTTGCGCAGCATATGCAAATCCGCTGAATAAGGGGTTTGGCTGTTTTCATCATGGCCACGATTCTCAATAGCCGAGACTCGAAGAAATAGCAGGGATTCTTCGGTTTGCCAAATTGCGGCCATGAGACTATCCGAGCCCCGCCCCAAAATCGATGCCGTGTATAGTCGAGAAAGCGAATCGAGAAGGGATGATTCCTTATTTACGCCTTTTGTAACGACCCGGGTGGAGAGGATTTCCGGAATAGTGCCGGCGCGGCCGCGTTCATGATACATATATGCCGAATCGAGCATTACTGCCGAACCGGATTGTCGGTAACGCTCCAAAAGAATTTTCACCAGGAGACTATAGATACCCAGTTTATCGGAAAGGAAACCGGTTTTAAGTTCCGGCACCGGGAAATTGCGGCTGGTTTTGTCCAGATTTTTGGCGGCGATTTCGAGAATTCTCAACGCGGAGGAATCATCCCGGGAGCCGTAATACCGGCACAGAGCCAGACCGTACATAGATGCCATGAGTTCTTCATGTCTCGGGCTTAGGCGTAATATTTCGCGAAACAGGTTTTCCGCCCGAACATAGGCCCTGTTTTCCAGAAAGTAATTGGCCAGACGAACACGATTGAGGGTAATTCCGACAGTATCATTGGCGGAGTTTAATATACTATCGGCTGCCTGGTACCCGGCTTCGGCGGCTTGAGTATTATCCAGGGCCTGATCGATTAGCGCCTGGCAGCTTATTGCATAGCCGACATCGCTTGCTAAATTGCCGTACTTCCGATTCAGACGATCTCTGATTTCGAGAGATTGCCCGGCATAATGCATGGCGGAATCCAGAAAACCTTCATCATAATATGACTCCGCCAAATAATAAAGGCCATCGCCCAGACCTTTATCGCTTTTCAGACTCCTATAAAAGGGGATACTTCGGGAAAAACATTGGATGGCTTTTCGGGTTTGGTATAACTGCTGATACAGGTAACCCTGGTAGATAAGGGCCGTCGCGATACTATATTTCGAATCGGTAATTCTGAAACAGCGCAATCCGGCTTGAACAGATTTTTCGGCCTGAAAATAGTCTGCGTTATAAATCTGAAAAATCTTGGAACGGGCCAGTTCTATTGTTCCCATGATATCATAAAAATCATTTTGACCGGCGATTTGATATGCGATTTCATAGTATTTCAGAGCGGAATCGACAAGCTGCTTCTTGTGAAACATCCCCGCGATCTGGTAGTATGATTCCGCAAGCGAGACAGAGTCACCTATTTCGCGGTAATTTCCGGCCAGAGAAAGCAGCGAGTCGACGGGCGCAGATTCATCCCGGACCTCGGAAATGATTTGCCGAAGGCAGGAATCCAGGCGCCGCTTTTCGAGGAAATTCTGATTATCCCAGCGGCGATAAAGGGAAAAACGGCGGCTGAAATCCCTGATCCCGGTCCGGCCGGTATATATTGTCGTAAGCCAACTCAATTGACTATCGATCCGCATTGCGGCCGGGGATTTTTCGGTGTTTCCCGTTTCAAGAAATTGATTGAGAAGTCGGCCGAGGCCCTGTCGGACCATGGCATGATCTGATTTTATGAGATCCAAATATGAGATCGTGTCGGCATCGGAATAATACGCGAGCAGTTTTTTTTCGGGAATGTCTTGCCGAGAGCAGTGGCAGGCCAAGACAATAACCCCCAGAATTACAAGCCCGCGCAATATTCCTGCTAATGAAGTCAAGCGAACAAGTTTCAGGTCGGGCGATTAATTGTCATTCCGGAGGTCAAGGGGAAAAACAATTTCCCGCCGCATTATATTTTCCAGCCGTTCTATGACAAACACTCGATACAAACCTGGTTCAAAATACTCTATCGGAAGAACGATGGCAACAGGAAATTCTCGGTCAAAGTTTTGTTTTTCAAAGATGATCTTTTCGGAAGCACTATATATGCGGAGATCGTATTTCAGGTTTAAATCATCCGGGGTGGGGAAATTTAGTTCGATTCTAAGACTATCTGTTTGGGAATTCATAACATATATATTGGAGTTCCCGGCACCCCTGGTTACCGGGGTCAGACGGCATACGAGGGTTTGTTTTTCAGTGAAATAATTATCGGCAATATGGTACACAGGCACACTGAGTAATGCCAGGGCTATTACCGCCAGCCCGCCCCAGGCGTAATTTAGAGCCGGTCTGGAAATCCATGTGATACGAAACAAATCAAGGAATTTCCGAAGCAAAGAGGCTTGCTTCGGAGAGTGTTTCTGAATCGAAGATAAAGCCCGGCGGCAGGTTTGGAGTTCTTCACGGCATTCCCGGCAGTCTTTCAAATGGTTTTCGAGGTCCCGCCTTTTGTCCCCGCCGAGAATATTTTCATTTTCGGCATACAGGGCCAGATCTTCGGAATCGATATGCGAGGCAGTCAGTTTGGGTTCAATAGTCAGGCCCCGGTCAATCAAGTAGACATCTTCCGATAATTTCTTGAGTTCCGGATCCTGTGATAGACTATTCCGGAATTCCGCGGATTCTTCGGGAGACATTTGATGGCGGAGGAATTTTTTGATTTTAATTAGTTTCTTTTCAATTTCGTCATTCATAAATTCTTTCCTGTTTATTTCAAGAAACAGGCGTCTGATTATCAGAAAAGTTGGTCTTTTTTTAAAACAATTTCCCTCATTTCACGGGCCTTATTCCGACAGGCCCATAATCGCCATTTTATATACTCCTCGGTCTTGTTTTTCTTTACGGCTATTTCCCGGCAACTCATGTCATCATATAATACCATACGCCACAACGCGATACACTCGCGCGGGAGAAGTCTTATAACCCTGAAGATCAATTTCCAGAACTGCTTTTTTTCCATTTTAGATTCCGCGTTAAGAAATAGTGATGGGATTTCCATATCCTCGGGAGGGGTATCGCTGAATCTTCTATTATACCGGAGATAGTCTATACAAGTATGGTTGACGATCCGGGCCAGGAAAGTCCTAAGCGAAGAGCGTCCTTCGAATTTGTCATTACTTAAAATATCATAAATTTTGTAGCGGATATCCGATTTAATGTCATCAACCTGATACCCCACCCGAGACTTCCATTCCTGAAGTCCCGCATCGATATATTCGTCAATGGCCTTGGACGCCGCGCGGTCGCCGGCCAGAAAAAGTCTTATTAATGTCCGGTCTTCCATGAATTAGTGAAAATATACAGGGAAGTCATTTTTTTGCAAACCTTTTTGATGGGCCTTCGCCAATAGGCAAAGAAAAGCATAAACAAGGTTAATAACCGGTCATCCAGACCAATCAAGAAAGGAAAAAGTCATGAAGAAGCTCTTCACAATCACGGCGGCGGTCTTAACGGCGGCCATCATCGCAACGGGTTCGGTCCAGAGCGGGGAACTCGGTAATTTCGCCCGCGGTCGTACGACTATGGGGGTCGGCTTCGGGATTCCCTACGGGGTCGTTGGCACCAATATGGATATTCAACTGGTGGATAATCTGAAACTGTCTTTCGGATTGGGTAGCACCGTCCTGGCCGGGGCGGGATATAATTTCGGTTTAAAGTATTTCCTGGGCGAACCGGGCAAGTCTTTCCGTCCGCGGTTTTCCGTTTTTTACGGAACCAATGCCGTTCTACAGACTGTTGGAGGGGGCGATCCTTATGATTATGACGAATACTATTATGATGAATATTATTATTACAAAGCAGGCAAGGTATCGGGATGGGGCAACAGTTCGCTGGCCGAAGAGTACAAGAGTTACAGCGGGGTTACGCTCGGTTTTGGCGGGGAATTGATGTTCGGGGCCTCCAAAGCCAACGGGTTGGATTTCGACATCATGTATGTGGCCACCACCGGTTACGATCTGGATGAACTTCGCAGCGAAGGGTATAATGTGGCCGAAACCGGAAAAGTCAAAATATCATTAGGATATCGTCACGCTTTTTAAGTCGGCGTGTGTTCACGGAGAGGCCGGTCCCGAACAGGGGCCGGCCTTTTTTCATATTTTAATTTTCCCCGGCCGACTTTTTTCACAAACCTTTGTCAGGTTGGCACGCCAGTATTTTGAAAAGGCTCTCATTAAATATATTAAAGGAGGAGCGGGATGAAAAAGTCGGTTCAAAATGGGTTCGGGGTCTTGACAAAGGGAGATAGGAAAATATCTTTTAGTCGAGCACATCGAAGAGCACAAGACGACTCGGAGAAGACAACATTAATCCAGTTTAATAACATCCTGGGAGGATGGACTATGACCTTCAATCGTTATCGTAAGGCCGTTTTGATCTTTTTGGTGGGGCTGGTTCTGGGGATGGGGGCAATTAACGGGGTTTCTGCTCAAGTTCTTGACACATTATGGATTGAAACTTGGGAAAGCGAAACCTGGAATAGCCGTTGGCACGTGGATTACGGCACCTGGGAAGTCGGGACACCTTCTGTCGTCGGCCCGAGTACCGCCCATGAAGGTGCCAAATGTGCCGCGACAATCCTTGGTGACAATTATGCCGATGGACAAAGCACGCGTTTGATTCGGCATTCAACCTTTGTAGTCCCGGAGGCATCGGCGAATCCGCGGTTGCGTTTTTGGCACTGGTTTAATCTGAACCTGGGAGATCGGGGTTACGTTCAGGTTCGTGAGGCCGGATCGGCGGATTGGGTGACATTGAGCGGTGGTATTTACGGACAGGATGGGGATGCCGGATATGGGCATTATTACAGTTCTTCGCACTGGACTCGTCCGAAACTTGATTTATCGGCTTATGCAGGTAAGACTGTAGAGTTATGTTTTTATTTTTATTCCTCGACGGTCAGTGGTGATCATGTTGCTCCTGGCTGGTATATCGATGAAGTTTTGGTAGAAACGGGTGAATATGTTTACAATGATCCGGAGGATTGGGAATCGGGATTTGATGATTGGTATGCCGATTATGGAACCTGGGAGGTTGGCGCGCCGACTTTTGGGCCGTCAGCTGCCTACGAAGGTACCCAGTGTGCGGGAACGATATTGGATGGCAACTATTTCGATCGAGTTGCCAGTCGCCTGATCAGCCCGGCTTTTGTGGTTCCTTCGGCGTCGGCGAATCCGCGGTTGCGTTTTTGGCACTGGTATTCTTTCAATCTTGGGGATCAAGGACAAGTACAGGTTCGTGTGGTTGGTGATACCTTATGGGCCACCCTTATTTCGGCGATATACACAGGAAATAGCGGCGGCGTTTGGACTTATCCCTACCTTCCACTTACGGACTATTCTGGAGATACGATCGAGCTATGCTATTATTTCGCTTCGTCTACTTCAAGCGGGGATCATGTAAGTAGTGGTTGGTATGTTGATAGTATTGCTATTGAGGCCGATTGCCCGCAGATCGCCTGCCCTGAAGGGGTCATTGATTCGCTGCTGTGTGAAGTGCCGGGAACGGTTTATGTCAATCTGCCCATTGATGATTATCTGGAGGTTGAGGTTACCAGCCCGCAAGACGGCACCTACCCCACCTGGGCTGGAGATGTTCTCACTTTCACAGCCGGTGCCTTCGGTACCTATAATTTCACGGTAATCGCCACTAATGCGGCCTGCGCGGATACTTGCGTTCTGTCGGTAAATGTGTCTAAATTCAATGCGGCACCAAAACACATTACTATTTTAACCAAAGACACATCCACCGTTGCACCAAGCCCCAAATACATTGATATAGCAAGCGCCTGTGGGGCGGGCGTTGTTGAATGGAAAGCAGAGATTATGAATGGTGAGGAATATATTGACATATCTCCAACGACAGGCACCAATCCGGATTCCATAGCGGTTTCCCTGTCGCATCTGGGCCTGACGCCAGGAATATATTCTGCCCTTGTTTTGATTACAGATGTTAGCGGAGTTAACCCTTCGCAGACAATCAATGTCTCAATATTTGTCGAGTCAGGGGTGGATGTCGGCGACTATTATGTAAATGAGAAGGGAAAGAGTTTTGCGATTCCCATTAATCTTTATGCAGAAGACACCATTAAAGGATTCACAATACCGTTAAAACTAAATACTGCTCAAAGTTATTATGTAAAACTTGATTCCGTTATTACTACTTCTATAGTCAAGACTCTTCTTTTGGATACGACCAATGGGTGGATAATATGTGAACGACCGATTCAAGAGCCGCCATTGCCTGATTCTTCGGAAGCCTACAGTCTCGGTTACGCCTATTTTACGGTCAAAGAAGGAGCGGCACCCGGCACCGATTCCATAACAACTGGGTTAATTGCCGGTTATGAAGAATACGCCTATAAATTCATCGATAAGAACGGCGTTGACTTCGTGCCGAAATTTAATCCTGGGTATATTTTTATTGATGCCTTGCCTTTGCCTGTCCAGATCGTATTGAACTTACCTGAAGACTTTGGAGGATGGGATGGAGTTAAGGATACGACTACGCTTACATTCAACTGGAACGAAATGTCCGAAGTCGTTCAATATGAATTTAACATTGGGACCTCAACTGATTTTAATCTAATAGCATATTCAAGGATAACATCAGTCACAGTTATTAGCCTTAAAGCTGTGGAAGTGGATTATCCGGCTGACGACTTCTGGCGAGTCAAAGGGAGAAATGCATATGGTTGGGGAGAATGGAGTGTTCCAAGGAGCTTTGGACTAAGCACCGACGTCGCCGAAATCGCCAATGATAATCTGCCCAAGGAATTTGCGCTTGGTAGCAACTACCCCAATCCTTTCAATCCCAGTACGACTATCGGGTTCAGCCTGCCCCAGCGTTCGCAAGTAGACCTGGAGATATTCAATATCCTGGGCCAGAAAGTGACAATCCTCCACGAAGGCGAACTGGCGGCCGGGACTTATCAGGCGACCTGGGATGGTACCGATGGCAAAGGCAATAATGTCTCTACCGGCATTTATTTCTATCGTCTCAAGGCCGGGGAATTCAATCAGACCAGAAAAATGCTGCTTTTGAAGTAGAGATTACTTTTGAAGCGGTGGATGCAATCGCATCGGGGCCGGAAAGCCGGCCCCGGTATTTTAATGAAAAACAAATAAAGGACGCAAACTATTGGATCCTCAATTCGCCTATTGGTAAACAAAGGAGGATCAAATGACAAATCAAGAGAAGCAAAAAGTCGTCAATGTCGCCGGGTTTTGCGGCGGTGGAGTGTTTTTTCTGGTCAACCTGCTTACCGGGAAAGTCCCTGGTGGATTTCTGGGAGGCGTGGCGGGATACTTGATATTCGGCGGCCTGGCCGCTTTGGTGGTATATGTAATAATACCAAAAGTCAATTCCGACGGCCCAAAAATTACTGAGGCCAATAAGGCGGAGTAATTATAACCAATTTATTTTCCGGATGATAATAGGCAAAAACATAGAAAGAGGGACTAATCATGAAAAGGCATGAACTTACGAAATTGATGGCTGCTATGCTGACTGTCATGAGTATAATTGTTGTGTTAACCGGCTGCGGGAGCAAGAAGAGCAATCCTCTCGGAACCGATCCGGAGTTACTGGTTGGCACCTGGGATCTGGTTGACATTACCTCAAAATTCGACGGACACACGATGCATATTCCCAAATCCGAAATAGAGGCCGATCCCCTGACCTATTCATTTGACGACGACGGCTCCGGTGTCACATATTATCAGGGCGACGAGTATGACTTTGACTGGGACGCAGACGGAAGCACATTGATATTCTATGATAACTATTACGAGTTTGAGTATACTTTCGGGGTTAATGCCACAACATTGCACTTGTCCTTCTATGAAGAGGAATACTTTATTACCCACATATTTTCGCGTCGATAATTGGCGGTAACGCACAAAACAGGAGGAAACTATGAAGGGCAGAAGAGATGAAGTGATCGGGAGGGCGAGCGTCGCGGCGATTCTGATTGTCACCGTCGCCTCGAGTCTAATGTGGCAAGGGTGCAGCAAGGATTCGGTAACGCCTCGCAAGAGCGTGGTGGGAGCGTGGGAATGTATTACCTATAAGGTCGATGGAATTGAAGAAGACCTCGGCTATGAATGGAGCCTTACTTTTGGAAGTGACAATATCGGAAATATGACCATTTACGATGGAGAAATAATACAGATGGATTTTGAATGGTCGGTCGATGGCGATTCACTGAACTTTATATTTGATGAGAGTAACAGTTCAGCGTGGTACTCCTGCACGAATGACCGGCTGACTTTAAGGATGTATGATGAAACATATGACGAAATCGAAGAAATGATACTGGCGCGAGTCGAAGAAGAATAATATGTAATGCGAAATAAGTCAATTTATTGGCAAGGGAATTCAGATATGCGTAAATCTCGCAAAACAGAAGTCAGGGAGAAAGACCGGCAGGAAGATCAAGATCCCATGAGCCGCCGGAAATTTATAAAAAAGGCCGGGATGGGTATTCTTGTGACCTCATCCTATTCTTTACTTTCCATGGTCGAATTTAATTGCTCCTCTAAATCCACGGATAATGACGACGACGGCGGGTACGGCTACCAAATTTATGAATGGGAATAAACGGATTCTCATCAGGCGGGTGGACAATCTCGGCGATATTATAATCGCCCTGCCCGTCATTAGAGAAATAAGGGGTAGTTATCCGAGGGCCCGGATTACGCTGATGGTGCGGCCGGAGCATCGCGTTCTGGTTCGGCAATATGCCGATGCTTTCGAGGATCCGCAACCGGTCGCCAGTCTGAAGAGCCTGTTTCATAAATATGAATTAGTATTTAATATTGAGTATTCCTTCCCGTTCAAATATAAAATCAAGAAACCACCGCGAAATGGCTTAGTACATATTGGCATTCCGGACTGGCGTAAAAAGGCAAATGTCTACGCGGGATTACTTCAAGGATTAGAGCTCCATGGTCTGATCTGCAATAAGACGGCCCCGTCATTTAGGGCTTCATGCGAAGAACGCGCCGCGGCGAAGGAGTGGCTGGCATCCCGCAACCTAAATACCCGGAGAGATTTTATTGTCGGTGTTAATCCCGGCAGCGGTTTCCCTCACAAGCGCTGGCCGGCCGGCAAATTTGCATTGGTCTGCCGATGGCTCATAAAAGAGTACGCCGCCACGATTGTCATAATCTCTCAAACCAGGGACGACTCGGCCGCCGCTTCGTTATTCAAGAATCTTCCCCGGCGAAATGCGATTTGGTTCCATGATAAGCCGCTGGAGTTCGTGGCCGCCGTGCTGGACAAGCTCGACCTGTGCCTGGGAAATGATTCCGGCCTTACCCATCTGGCCGCGGCGGTGGGCACTCCGACGGTAACCATTTTCGGACCGACTTCGCCTTCGAAATGGAAACCGGCCAGGAAGAACGTCAGCATCAAAAAATATGACTGCCAATGCACCTGTGGCTATGACGGAGCCCAATTGTGCCGAAGCCAAAAGTGCCTGAAGGACCTTACAATTCATGATTTCGCGGATGCCATCATACTTGCAATAAATAAATATGGCAAGCGGGAAGCAAAGCCGGCGCTGGATAATATCGGAGTTTGCGGTAATTTGCGCTTAAAAGCGACTTCCGAAGGGTACATCATGCAAAATCCGGCAGTCCCTCGGCCATTGCTGGTGAATCGGGGCATGGCGTCGGTTTCAAAAGTCCTAAAAAGAATCGACCGGGTTGGCAGTTACGGTGAGTTTTTAAAAAAATGGCCGGGAGATAAGAAACTGCTGAATCTATTATTGCTTCATAGGATTGCCGTAACCGCCAAAGCCGGCAATTCAAGCCTATAAACAAAATTAAATATTAAAGGATAGGCCGCAGATATCTTTTTAGAACATTTGAAAATTCTAAATTCTGAATATTGCCAATAAGCCTGCTGTTTGGATTTAAGTGCGGGATATTGAAAACGGGGGATATACCCGCAGTTCAATCCGGAAAATAATATTTCTCACTTCGATTTGAATATGACGCCTCGGAACCTGCATTTCGTACCGATGGCTATGAGCGGTCATTAACTTTGCATCCCTTGACAGGTGATTTAATCCGGCGTACCGTATTTTTCATCGAGAATTCCCCGGCAAAAACCTAAACCCGGAAAAACGCTTCGGAAACCGGGATATTCGGGTAGGCGCGAATGATACTCTCGGCAAAGATGAATATTCTTCTCTTCAATTTCAGGTATTCCCCCGCACGCTTCTTAATTCCACTGACAATACCAATGAATAATAGCCGGGACAATTAATTTATCGACGGCTTCGCCATTCGCGACTCGGTCTTACGGAATTTAGGGGGTCGAATATTACCACGGTTGTGCATAATTGGCACAAAGTTATCGACGACAATATGGACCCCAATCGGGTAATAACTCCGAAAATCGAATATTCGTTCTCCTTTCAGATAAGTAAGCCATATTGGGGTAATAGCATAAGGAAGCCCACTGGAATATAAAAAAAAGCAGTTCCGGGTTTAGCCTGCTTCAGGTTTTCGGTCCGGTACCCGAGCAGCCCAAAGAAGCGACGGGACCGATTGATCTTCCATCCGATCCGTCGATTATTATATTATCATTTTTATTTTCATTTTTGGGCGGGCGAGTTGAGTTATCTAAAATCCAAGGGGAAGACGATTGGGGATATTGGTATGACTTGCCGTACAAAAGAGATCAAGGATGCAACGAACATGACATCGACCGCACCCATGCCATTATTCCTGGCGGCCGACGGCTCCGGGCGTGTGAATTATATCAGCCCGGAAGCCAGGTCGTTACTCGGCGTCGTTTCGGAAAAGAATTACCTTTGGGAGTTAATCCCCTTATCTCGGGAAGAACTTTTGGCCGGTCGGGTTACCGGCAGCGAACTCGAAATGGCCGACGGGAATTACCAGGTGACCGTGCACCGGGAAGCCGACAAGGATCGAATCGATATCTATATTCGAAAGATGACTCCGGTAATATCGGAAGCAAATTACCGTCAGATTCTCGATTTGGCCAATGAAGGGATCGGCTTTGTCGACGAAAATGAAAGGATTATCTACTGCAATCAGGCCGCGGCTTCTCTATTGGAAGTCAATAAACCGGAGGAGTTGATCGGACGCAGTTTTCTGGAATTAATTTCCGACGAACAGAAACCCATGATTGCCCGGGAATCCGAGGTGCGAAAATCGGGGCGCGGTTCTCGATATGAATTCAACGTCAATACACCCAACGGCGGACGGAAGACGATACAAATTGCCGTTTCTCCCCGATTCGACGACGGTCGTTATGTCGGCGCCGTGGGGATTTTATCGGATGTAACCGAACGCAACAAGACCGTCGAGTCCCTGCGCGAAAGCGAACAAAAATACCGCAGTGTGGTGGATAATATCGGAATCGGGGTTGCGCTGATCAGTCCTCGCCTGGAAATATTATCGCTAAACCGGCAGATGAGGGAGTGGTTTCCCCACGTAAATCAGGAATCAAAACCGATCTGCCATCGCGTGTTTAATTCGCCTCCGTCAGAACAACCCTGCACCTATTGTCCCACGATCAAGACCCTTAGAGACGGCAAGGTCCATGAAGACGAATCAGCGACACCGACTCCCGACGGGATCCGCAATTATCGCATTGTCGCCTCCCCGATTCGGGACGATAAAGGGGAGATTATCGCGGCCATCGAGATGGTTGAGGACGTGACGGAAAAACGCAAAATTCACGAACAAGAACTGCGCCAGAAACGATTTTTGGAGACGCTTCTTAATACTATTCCTCACCCGGTTTATTACAAGGATTGCCAGGGTGCATATCTGGGCTGCAATAAGGCCTATATTGATAAGATATTGGGTATGGCCCCGACCGATATAATTGGTCGGACGATTCTTGGCCTGGCCCCCCATATTCCCGAGGAAACGGCCCGGGAGTATCACCAAAACGACCTGGCCTTAATCGCCGCTCCCGGCATACAGGTTTATGAGGCCCCGGTAATATGCGTCGACGGAATTAGACGCGATTACCATTTCAGCAAAGCCACCTTTGTCGATGATACCGGAAAGCCGCAGGGCATAATCGGTGTCATGGTGGATTTGACACATATCCGTCAAATTGAAGAATCCTTGCGCCAACGGACCGATGAACTTTCTGAAAAATTGAAAGAACAGAACTGTCTTTACCGTTTCTTTAAACTCACGGCCGATACCGAAGGCTCCGTGGAAACAATCATCAAAGGTGTTCTGGAGATACTGCCTTCGGCCCGGCGATTTCCGGAAATTACCTGTGTCAAAATAGTTTACAAAGATCGCGTATACACCACGGAAAACTATCGGTCTGCAGAGTCATCGATTAGAGCAGTGATAACCGAGGAACAGCAGCCAGTCGGCCTGATCGAAGTCGGCCATCCGGCCACGTCGCCAACGGGAGATTCCGGGCCATTCCGAACCGAGGAGACGGAACTCCTTAATATAATTGCCCAAAAAGTCGGTGCATATGCCGAGAATGTCAGGGCCCTGGAGTCCATCCGACAGTACAAAGATATAGTCAACAATATGAAGATAGGTCTCTATGTCTACCACATGGAGGACATAAACGACGACCGTTCTTTCCGGCTGGTGGCGGCCAATCCCGCTTCGGCAACCGCGACGGGCGTGGCCACCGAAAAGATGCTGGGTAAACTGGTGGACGAATGTTTCCCCGCTCTGCGGAGCATGGGTTTAATGCCGAAATTCGCGCGTGTCGTTAAGGAAGGCGTCGTCGAAGATTTTGACGAATTATATTATAACGACGCCCGTATCGCCAAAGGCGTATTCAGCCTGAAATCTTTTCCTTTGCCGCGAAATCATATCGGCGTGGCCTTCGAAAATGTTACGGATAAGAAAATAATCGAAGCCGAACGGGAAAGCCTGTTTCAGCAGTTGATGATCTCCAATGAAAAAATTCTGGAAGCGTTGAGGGAAAAGGAACGGGCCGAGGCCGCGATCACCGACACCATCAACCGCTACACGGCCATGATCAACACCGTTCCGGCCGTGATGTATTTAAAAGACAGCAGTAATCGACTGGTTGAAGTGAATCGGGCCTTTTGCGAATTCATGCAAAAGGGTAAAGAAGAAATTATAGGCAAGACGGACAATGAAATATTTCCGGCCGCTGAAGCCGCCCGTTATTGCGAATTCGACGCCGAAGTATTGAAAACGGGACAACGCGTCGTTAACCGGGAAGTGCGTTATACCGACGCCGATAAAAATGTTCGTTGGCAGGCCATAACCAAAGTCCCCATTATCGATGAAAATAACCGGTCCCGGGGAGTTGTGGGTTTGATTCAGGATGTCACGGAATATCAGTTAAGCCGACAGCACCTGCTTCAGGCTGATAAACTGGCCGCAATCGGCCAGCTGGCCGCCGGCGTGGCCCATGAAATCAACAACCCGGTGGGCTATATAAACTCGAATCTGAATTTTTTGAATAAATGCCTCCTTAAACTGGAGGAGTTTTTCAACAGCTGCCCCGAATCGGCGGCCAAAGCGGCTCAATGGCAGGATCTTTTAAAAGACAGTCATGACGCCATCAGGGAATCGATTGAAGGCACCAACAAAGTCAGCGGGATTGTCTCCGATCTGAAGAGTTTTTCCCGGGTGGACCAGGCCGTCAAGGCGCCCGCCAATATCAACGAAGGTATAAGAAGCACATTGAACGTGGTTTGGAATGAACTTAAATACAAGGCCAAGGTGGAAACGGATTTGGGCGAAATTCCGGAATTGTATTGTATGGCCAATCAGATCAATCAGGTGTTCATGAATTTGCTGGTCAATGCCGCCCATGCCATGGATAAAGAAAACGGACTGATAAAAATTGCAACCCGGGCAGATGAAAATAATATCTACATCACGATTTCGGATAACGGCTGCGGTATTCCGGAAAGTGATCTTAAAAAGATATTTGAACCGTTTTTCACGACCAAGCCGGTCGGCCAGGGCACGGGTCTGGGCCTTAGCCTGGCCTATGATATAATTAAGAAGCACAAAGGGGAGATAAATGTGGAGAGTCGGGTGGGCGAGGGAACCGTCTTTAAGATAAACTTACCCCGGGAGGGTCTTGATGTCGGTTAAAGGGACCATGCTGCTGGTAGACGACGAAGCCAATGTCCTGCGCGCTTTAAAAAGGCTTATGGTCGATACCGGATATACGATTTTCACGGCCGACTCGGGTGAGGCCGGTTTGAAAATTCTCGAAGAAAACGAGATTCAATTGGTAATCTCGGATTATCGCATGCCGGGTTTAAGCGGCGTGGAATTTCTGTCGCGCGTCAAAGAAAAATCGCCCGATACCATTCGTATCATACTTAGCGGTTACGCCGATGCCGGCGCCATTGTCGGCGCCATAAATCAGGGACACGTATATAAGTTTATTCCCAAGCCCTGGGACGACCAGAACCTGCTGTCGACCATAAAAGATTCTTTCGAGCGGTACTATCTTCAGAAGGAAAACACGTCGCTGTATGCCGAATTATCGATCAAATACAAGGAACTGCAGTCGCTGACACGAACTCTTGAAGACAAGGTTGCCGAGCGGACTCGTGATTTGCGGATGAAGAATCTGGCCCTGGAAGTAGCCCAGAACATTTTAAATTACCTGCCGGTCGGAGTAATCGGCGTGGATCCGGCGGGCTTCGTGGTGTACAAGAATCGGGCCTTCGACGAATTGCTTCCCGAATTGCATCTTAGCCTGGGGATGCCCATGGAAACAGCCGCGACAGAGGCCATCGCCCTGCAAATAACGGCGGCGATGGAAGAGGGTCAAAGATCGACATTAAAAATCGATAAATCACGCGATATCGTCATGATGTCCTCGCCCCTGCCGCGCCAGGCGGGAGCGATTGCTCTCTTTATAAAATGCCGGATAAATGAAGACGGGGTTGCGGCTCAGGTCCCGGAATTTCACGGAGGAACCGCGGATGAAAAATAAATATACACACTCCATATTACTGGTCGACGACGAAGAAGGCATACTTAATGCATTACGCCGCCTTCTGAAAGCGCTCGACGCCAAGGTGGTAACCGCCCCCAATGCCGAAGCGGCCCTGGAATTGGTCGAAAACGGCGGCTTTTCCCTGATTGTGTCGGACCAGCGGATGCCGGGGCTCTCGGGAGTGGAACTCCTGCAGCAGGTTCGGAAAATCAGCCCCGATACCATCAGGATACTCCTGACCGGGTACGCCGATATCGATGCGACCGTTCGCGCCATTAATGAAGGTGCCGTCAAGTACTATCTGAACAAGCCTGGGACGATGAGATGCTTTTAAGCCGAATCCGGGAATCCCTGGAGTTGTTCGAATCTGCGATTGAAAACCGCCGCCTGACCCAATTGATTCTTCAGCGTAACAAGGAATTAAAAAAACTGAATGACGGCCTGGGAGAAAAAGTGGCCGAGCAGACGCAAAGAATACGCGAGCAGCACCAGGAGTTAAAACAAAGTTTCATGGAAACGATCAAATCCTTTGCAAGTCTTCTAGAGTTACGCCACAAGGATATGGGGAGCCATTGTCAGCGGGTGGCGACGGTCGCCAAAGACTTGATCGGCGACATGGGCCTGGGTGAAAAGGAATCCCAGGATATCTTCGTGGCCGCGCTTCTTCACGATGTCGGTAAAATTGCACTCCCTGACGACATACTCCGCAAGGATCGGGACAGCCTGAACAAGACGGAATTGGTCAATTTCGCGCGCCATACGATCATGGGGCAGAGTTTCGTCTACCAGATAAACGGATTCGAGGAAATCGGCATAATTATCCGGCATCATCACGAAGACTACGCCGGCGGGGGATTCCCGGACGGATTGGTCGAGAAGAAAATCCCTCTGGGGTCCAGGGTCATCCGGGTTGCGGATGCTTTCGATCATACGACCTATCGACAGGGTTTTCCCACCGTGCAATCCGTCAACGAAGCCATGGCGCATCTGGTCCAATTCATGGGCATGAAATACGACCCCGATGTCGTCAGGCGGTTCGTGGAGCACGACTTCGCGCATCGTTATATCCGCCGGGGAGAATCGGAAGTAGCCGCGGTAAGACCGGGCGCCCTGCAGGAAAATATGGTCGTGGCCGCGGACGTCTATACCAAAAACGGTATGTTTCTTCTGCCCAAAGGGGCGCACCTGTCGTCGGGAATGATAAAGCGGCTAATAAAAATCGATGGCATCGATCCGATTGAAAACGGCGTCGAAATATATCGCAAGGAAGAAACCAGGGGGGTGACCCATGCGGCAGTTTAGTCTATTATTGGTCGATGATTCCCATAGTATTTTGACGTCCCTGACACGGTTATTCAAGACGGAGGGGTACAAAATTCTCACGGCGGGCTCGGCCGCCGAAGCCATGGAAATCCTGCGCCGGGAATCTGTCGACGTCTGTATCACCGACGAAAATATGCCTCAAATCACGGGAACGGAACTGCTGAAAGCGGCCCGGGTGCATTTCCCGAATATGGTCAGAATCATGCTGACCGGCCAGAGCGATATTCATGTCGCCCAGAATGCCATAAACAACGGCGAGATTTATCGCTTTTTCGTCAAGCCCTGGGATGATTTCGAGTTGATTACGGCCGTCAGGCACGCCCTGGCTTTAAAGATGCTCGAGGAAGAAAATTCCAGACTCAAAGAACAGGTCCGGCGGCAGGAAGAAATTATCGGGCGGCCCACAGGGGAACACGGAGGATTTTCAGAGACGATCCTGTCGACTGACGGGACTTATGAAATAGAAGAAAAGGGGAGTTGATCCGATGACGGAAATCGATAAAAACGCCGGTGTGGCCGGGCAGATCGAGCAATTCGATCGGCATCTGGATAAGGTTCTGTCCATGATAGTACATCATGACGAAATCAGCCTTCTGGCCGGTGTCATAAAAAAAGTGGTGCATGAAAAAATCGGGGCGGGACAATGGAAAAAGACTTAGCACCCTTTCTGACGGACAGGACCGTGACCTTAAATCATTTATTAAACGACCTGCCGTCGCTTCCGGGAATCGTCCGCAACCTCCAGACACTCATCAACGACCGTGACGTCAACTTCGCCGCCGTGGCCAGGAACATCGAATCCGACCAGGCCCTGACGGCAAAAATCCTGCGCCTGGCCAATTCCCCGTTTTACGGACTGGCCCGCAAAATATCTTCGGTAGGGGAAGGTTTGGCCGTACTCGGCCTGGATGCCGTGCATCAGCTGATTTTAACCACGACCATCGTCGATACTTTCAAGGAAGGTACCGGCCGCCTGAAAATCGAGGATTTCTGGACACATAGTTTCGCGGTCGGGACTATTGCCCGGCACCTGATGGCCGGTAAGAATGAAGAATATGCCAACGAAGCGTTTGTCGGGGGGATTCTTCACGATATCGGGCGTCTGCTTTTTATCCGGTTGGACAGAAATATATTCGACTGGCTATATTTCGAAAGGAATGCCGTGGCAAGTCCGGTCGAAGAAGTAATCCATTTCGGGATTAGTCATCAACAAGTGGGTCAACTGATTGCCGAAAAGTGGAATTTCCCGGAAGTCCTGAAAAACATCGTTTCGGGCCATCACGGCGGCGCCGACGACGACAAAGACGGGTTTCTGATTGCCGCAATCAATATAGCGGATATTATCAGTCATGCCATGGGCTTCGGTTCGAGCGGGAACCTGTACATTTCGGAATTCCATCCCGAGATGTGGTCCCGTCTAAATTTAAACGCCGAAAAATGCGAGATTATTATTCGTCGTTCGCTGGAAGACATTTTCGAAGGCCGGGAAAATATCATAAATCGGTAATAGGGGATAAGTGCCCGGGGATGCGGCGTGATTGTATGGGTCCAGAAGCAATAAAAGTATAAAAGCGTTATTTTATTGAAATTCAACGTCTTGTCCTCTCAATGTCAATCCGAAATTTCGACCCGGCCAAACGCTATATTTCGCCAACCGTTGTCGGCTTTTGCCGGAGAGGCCGGGGCATTCGTCATAATCCATGTCCATCAGGGATAAGAATGGACTAAAGTTATCGATAATTAATAAATTTGAGGGAACAAAAGTATAATATCAGGGTTAAAAGGAAAGACTTTTATAAGGGATGATTCGATATTTTCTGTAAATCGCTATCGTGATTTAGACATCAATATCAGAAGAAAGGAATAATTTTTGACCTCTAAGCCTATGCTTAAGAGCCATTTTCTGGCACTATTGGTTTATTTCGCGCTAGCCCTACCCGTGGCCGCCAAAGACAAACCCAAGTCTCCGGAGTTACTTTATGCCGAATTCGCGGATTCTTTGGGCCTTGAGAATAAAGTCGTCTATATTGACTTTTGGGCGTCATGGTGTCCCCCCTGCCGGCAATCATTTCCTTTCATGAAGGAGTTATCCCGGAAATATGGGTCCGAAGGCTTTTTGATTATTGCCATTAATCTCGATAAAGATCAAGCGGCCGCCAGGTCGTTTCTGGCCGAGAGTGAACCCCCATTCCCTGTCCTATATGATTCAGCCGGGACGATTGCCAAACAATTGAGCCTGGAAGCCATACCGAGTTCGTTTATTTATGGACGCGATGGGACGTTTCGGGAAAAACACGAGGGTTTTCAGCCAGAGGATACTTTAAAACTACGCTCTTTGGTGGAAAGTCTCATCAAGGAAAGGGAGATCAAATGAAAATACGCAAGATCTTCTTTCTGATTACGGGCCTGGTGTTTGCCCTGAATATCTTTTCCGGTTGCGCCCCCATGGGGGTGCAGGTATGGGAGCGTGACATATTGGCCAAACCCTCGATGCAACTTGATGCCACGACCAATGACAGGGCCATTGACGAACATATATATTTCTCCAAGGAAGCCTCGAGTGGTGGCGGCGGATTCGGAGGCGGGGGGTGCGGGTGCAACTAGGGAAAGTGCGGCCCATTGCCGGGGCCGTGGCGGCACTAACGGCTACTCTCCTGGGAAGCGGCGCCTCGGCGGGCGAATTCGGGAAATTGGAATCATCGTTGCTTCTTTATTCCGAAACCGACAGAGTTCAGGCCGCCGAAGGTCTCGTGAGTTTCAATAAATATCTGGCCGGCGGGAGAATTCTCGGCGCCAAACTAACCTTGGACGGTCTAACGGGGGCGTCGCCCAACGGCGCAACACCTTCGCGCCGTATCCAGACATTCACCAGTCCGTCGGGAAACGGCAGTTATAGTGTCGCCCCGGGGACCACGCCCCTGGATAATACCTTCCGCGATAACCGCATTGCCTTGGATGTCAGTTTTTCGCAGCCGCTGGACCGGTTGACTACTCTGGTCCTGGGGGGACATTATTCCGGTGAACAGGATTACACCTCATTGGCGATAAGCGGCGGTATCACGCGCGACCTGAATAAAAAGAACACGACGCTTGGCATATCCGGGTCTTACGCGCACGATTTGAGTTCGCCCATGGGCGGGGCTCCGATTCCCTTTTCGACGATGGCGGCCTCGGAGGAGGACGAGGACAATGATGAACATGGTGGTGACGGCTCATCTGAAACCAAAAATACCTTTGATGTCATCCTGGGCGTTACCCAAGTATTCGACCGCCGAACCATTGTCAGGTTCAATTACTCTTTCAGTCATGCCTCCGGTTATCTTAATGATCCTTACAAATTAATCAGTCTTGTGCAAGATGAAAACTCCACCGACCCGGGCGAGCCGGCCGGCTATATTTATGAAGGTCGCCCGGGGACCCGAAATAAGCAGGCGCTGTTTGGAAAATTCAGGAGATACCTTTCCGGAAATACTCTGGATTTGTCCTATCGTTACTTCTGGGATGACTGGAAAATTCATTCTCATACGGTGGAAATTTTTTATAGATGGCAGTTTGATGATAACCGGGCGCTTCAACCCCATATTCGATGGTATCGCCAGTCACGGGCCGATTTCTATCGTCAATTTCTGGTGCAGGGCACTTCATTGCCGACGTACGCATCCGCCGACTATCGTTTGGGGGATTTTGATGCCTTAACGCTGGGGCTGCAGTACTTTTTGCCGCTGGGGCTCGGCTCTCGTTTGAGTCTTGGTGCGGAATATTACACGCAGATTGGGGATCGCAGTCCGCCGCAGGCTTTCGGGTCGCTACGTGAATTCGATTTATACCCCGATTTGAAGTCATTTATTATTAAACTGGGATTTGAGCGTGATTTCTAAATTGGAATCGACCTACCGCCTTTTCCGTCGCGAAGATTTCTGGGTCATTGAATTCACGGCTATGGGCGGCCCGTGCGAAATTCTTCTAAAGTCAGATTGTCAGAGCGAAGCCGAAAGACTGGCTTCGCTCGCCTTTTTGGAGACGCTTCGCATCGAGCAAAAATACAGTCGATACCGCGATGATAATATCGTCCACCGAATCAATAATGCCCACGGCAGGTCCGTTGCCCTGGATTCCGAAACGTCTCGTCTTTTGGAATATGCCGGACATTGTTTTAAATTAAGTGAAGGGTTGTTTGACATTACGTCCGGAGTCCTTCGCCGTGCCTGGAAATTTCAGGGGCAGGAAACCGTCCCCGATGCGGAGAAAATCCGGTCGTTGTTGGAATTAGTGGGCTGGGGCAAAGTAGAATTAAAGGAGCAATCCTTCAGGATGCCGGAGAATATGGAAATCGATTTTGGCGGCCTGGGCAAGGAGTATGCCGTGGATAAGGTAGCCGAAATGGTTTTTAGAGATTCCGGATTTCCTGTAATGGTAAATTTCGGGGGTGATATTCGCGCCCTCTCCGGCAAAAAGAATGGGTCGCCCTGGCTGATTGGTATCGAAAATCCCCACAGCGAAAACGGTACGGCCGGAACGATTGAGTTAAAAGACGGTGCCGTCGCCACCAGTGGCGATTCCCGTCGCTATTGTCTGGTCGCAGGCGAAAGGCTGGGGCATATTCTAAATCCTCATACAGGATGGCCCGTTCGCCAGGCCCCACAGAGCGTAACGGTAATCGCGGAGCGATGCACCGAAGCCGGCCTGCTGGCGACTCTGGCGATGCTCCAGGGCCGCGACGCCGAATCATTTCTGGCGTTGCAGGGCGTGACTTATCATTGTATCCGCTAAAGCCCTAAAATCCTTGCCGTTGTTCTTCTTCAACTGCGGACGACATCTTCAGAGCCGGCTTGTGAGGCCGCCGCAGTTCCCTCCACCAGAGTCTCCTGCCCCGGACCTTTTTCTTCATGAGTGAATCGAGCCAACAAGGTGTAAACCACCGGTACCAGGATAAGAGTCAAAAAGGTCGAGAAAAGCATACCACCGACGACCGCGATACCGAGCGGACGGCGGGCTTCGGCGCCGGCGCCAAGGCCGATGGCAATGGGAAGCACGCCGAAAATGGTAGCGAACGAGGTCATTAATATGGGGCGAAGACGGATAGCCGCTCCGGCCACGACAGCCTCCAGAAGGACCTGCCCGCTCCGGCGTAACTGGTTGGCATACTCCACGATAAGAATCGAATTTTTGGTGACCAGTCCGATCAGCATGATAAGGCCGATTTGCGAATATATGTTCATCGTTTGGCCGAAAATAAGCAGTGAAAATAAAGCGCCGACCACTGCCAGCGGTACCGCCAGGAGAATAGTGAGAGGATGTATAAAACTTTCGAATTGGGCGGCCAGCACCAGATATATGAACACGATCGCAAACAGGAATAGAAAATACAGGGCCGTGCTGGCCTCGCGGAATTCGCGGGATTGACCATCGAGGTCGGTTTCGATACCGGCTCCCAGGTCGTTGACGGCGATCAGGTCGAGGTCATCGAGAGCCTGGCCCAGACTTACGCCCGGGGCCAGGTTGGCGGTAATGGTTGCAGACCGCACCCGGTTGAAGTGATTAAGTTCTTTGGGGGCGACAGTTTCTTTTATGTCCACCAGTGAGGCCAATTGAATGAGGTCGCTCCTGCCGCGGATATAAAGTTCGTCGATGGTTCCCGGCGTGGCCCGGTCGTATGACTGCAATTGGGCGATAACGTCGTACTGCTTGGCCCCGCGTTTAAAATTGCCGATGACGCGACCGCCGAGAAATGTCTCCAGGGCGGTTCCAATATCGGTGACCGAAACCCCCAACTGGGCGGCTCGTTCACGGTCGATAGAAATATCCAATTGCGGTTTGTTGAGGCGAAGGTCGGTATCGAGGTTGATAAGATATCCGAGGGCCATGGCTTTTCCCATCAATATCCCGACCGCCTGTTGAAGTTCTTCGTAGGAGTTGGCTTTTAAGACATACTGAACGGGAGAGGAAAAGTCGCCGCCCAGGGAAGGCGGATTTATTAAAAAGGCCAGGACGCCCGGAATCGAAAGCAATTGCGGAAAAACGGACTGGACAATTTCCTGCTGGCTTCGGGTCCGTTCGGCCCGGGGTTTCAGGGCCATAAAGACAAAGCCGTTGGTCACGCGCCCGGGTCCTTCAAAACCCAGTCCCGTGGCGGTAAAGACACCCTGCCGTTCAGGCAAATTCAGCAGAATATTTTCTACCTGGCGCATATAGCGGTCGGTGTATTCCAGCGTGGCTCCTTCCGGGGCGATGACAATCCCGAAAGCCGTGCCTCTGTCTTCGGTCGGCACCAATTCGCTGGGCAAAAGGCGAAGCATAAAGGCTCCCGCTCCGACGAGAAGCAAAATCGCCGCCAGCGAGGCCAGGCGGTTTTTCAGGGCGAGATTCAGCGATGCCCGGTACGTACGATCCAGCCAGTTGAAAAAGGAGTCGAAGGATCGCGAGGCCCAGTTGTTGCTCGTGCCGTGAAGGGGACGAAGTAACCGGGAGCAAAGCATCGGGGTTAAAGTCAGGGCGATGAATCCCGAAATCAGCACGGCCACCGCCACCATGAGCCCGAATTCGTTGAACAGCCGCCCGACGTTACCCTCCAAAAAGGCCAGCGGGATGAATACCGCCACCAGGGAGATGGTCGTGGCCAGAACTGCGAATCCGATTTCCTGGGAACCGTCGAGTGCCGCCCGCATGCGGGATTTGCCCATTTCCAAATGACGATAGACATTTTCCAGAACGACGATAGCATCGTCGACCACCAACCCGATTGCCAGCACCAGGGCCAGCAGAGTAAGTATGTTGATGGTGAATCCGAAAAAATAGGCGAGGACGAAAGCCCCTATAATCGATGTCGGTATGGCGAAAGTGGGAATAATCGTGGCGCGGATATTTTTCAAAAAGAGGAGGATAACGAAAATCACCAGGATGGCCGCTATCAGCAGGGTCTCGGAGACTTCATTGATGGATTCCTGAATGAAGGTGGCGGAATTATAGGCGACATTGAGAAGCATGCCATCGGGAAGGAGCTGCTGCAGTTGAGGGAGGTCGTCGATTATTTCCCGGGCGACATCCAGGGTGCTGGCCTTGGTTTGCTTGACAATCCCCAGGCCCAGCGCCGGTTCGCCGTTGTAACGGACCTCGGTCCGCTCGTCTTCGGCACCGATCGTGACCGTGGCCACATCGGATAATCTGACCGATTCATCGCCGTCCTGCTTGACAATAATAGCGGCGAAACCTTCGGGTGTGGATAATTCTCCGCGGGTGCGAACCGCGAACTCACGGCCCTGGCCCTCGACCCGGCCGCCGGGGATTTCGGCATTTTCGCGACGGATGGCATTTTCTATATCGACCGTGGTCAAACCGCGGGAGGCCATGCTTTGCGGATTAAGCCAGACCCGCATGGCATAGCGTCTCTCGCCGCCGATAAAAACCGAGGCGACTCCGGGAAGGCGTTGTATACGCTCCTTTAAAATACGGTCGGCCAGGTCGGATAATTCCAGCGTGGAGTGCCGGCTGCTTGAGAGAGCCAGCCAGACGATAGGCTGGGCGTTGGCATCGACCTTGCTGATAATGGGGTCATCGGCTTCGCGCGGAAGAATTCCCCTGACGCGCGAGACGCGGTCGCGAACATCATTGGCGGCTTCATCGACATCCCGCCCTAACTCGAATACAATCGTAATAACCGAACCCTGTTCGCGGCTCGATGAGGTGAGGGTTTTGACGCCTTCGACAGTGGAAAGTTGTTCTTCCAGGACGTCGGTGATTTCAGTCTCAACCACATTGGGACTGGCCCCGCGGTATAAAGTAGTAATGGAGACGATAGGGGGGTCTATATCCGGGTACTCGCGAACCGGCAACCGGAGAAAAGACACCAGGCCCAGTAGTATGATGACCAGGCTTAGGACCAGCGCCAGGACCGGTCGTCTGATGGATATTTCGCTTAATTTCACCTGCCACCCCCGTTAGCCATACCCCATTGTCCGGAATCGCCGGCGGATGGAAGGGGGTTGACTTTGGCTCCGTCGAATAGTTTCTGGTGCCCTGCTTTGACGATAGTCATCCCGGCCTCGAGACCCTGAACGACCTCGACAGCCTTCCGTTGTCGGGTTCCCACGGTGATTACGGCGCGGGCGACTGAACTATCTTCTTTAACCACGTAGACCATATTTTGGGCGCCTTCGGCGAAAACCGCTTCATCGGGTATTACCAGAGCCTTTTCCCGGCGTGACATCACGGCTGAAATATTGGCCGACATCCCTGGCCGGAATTTGTCTTCGGGATTTTCAAAATGGGCAATCATCAACGCCGCCCGGGTGGCTTGATCGATTATCGGCTCGATTACTTCGATTTTGCCTTTCAGGAATTCATCGGGATAAGCGGTCGTGGAAATGGTGACTTCGCTTCCGCGGCGGAGCAGAGCGAAAAACCGTTCCGGAGCCGAAAAGGTCACTTTCAATTCCGATAATTGCGTCAAACTGGTAATGGCGGTACCGGCGCGCAGAAATGCCCCCGGACTGACCGTCCGAGCGCCGATGACGCCACTGAAAGGGGCCGTAATCCGGGTCTTGGCCAGGCGGGCCTCAATTATAGCCAGATCGGCCTGGGCGACTTTGAAGGCGGCGGAGGCGTCATCGAAATCCTGTTGGGTGGTCACCCCTTTTTCAAACAGGGTTTGAATCCTCTCAAAATTGGCCTCTTTTTGTTCAAGAAGGGCCGCGGCGCGGGCCATTTCGGCGCGTATTTGGGAGTCATCGAGTTGGGCTACCAAAGCCCCTTTTTGAATCGTCGTGCCTTCATGGAAAGGGAGATCCGTAACGATAGCATCAATTTCCGATACGATGGTGATAGCATTCTGGGCCTCAATGGAGCCGACGGCCTCAAAGCGGTCCTCGATTGTCGAGGTGGTGACCACCGCGGTTTCAACCGGCACCGGGGGGAAAGCAAAGCCGCCGGTCTGCGGGCCGGAACATCCCGAAATGACGGCCGCCGATAAAATAACTATTACCATATGCTTCCGGGCAAATTTCATTTATCTCTTCCTTTCCAAGAACGCGGTTTAGCCTGTAATAGATTTATATAACGGCGCTCCCTGGGGGCAGGTTCCAAAAATATGGAGTATTTTTGCCCACAATTCTAAAATGTGAAACTGGCCCGGGCGTTTTTAATTTAATAATAAACAAAAAACCCGGCGGGGAGAGCACCAACCCCGCCGGGTATAATGTGGCGATTGCACCGACTGAATCCAGGCGCTATTAAAGCGGTGCTCCCGCCTTGCGCGCCGGGAATTTTCCCCCTCCCGAATCGAACCGCAAAGTTCAGCTGCCGACGCCTGGGTTTAAGGCACCGCCGCTTAATACGCCTGATTCAATAATCGATGACAGCCCATTTCTATTGCAAGGGAGATGCCGAAAACGCGGGAGTGTCAATTATGCTTTTTTCGCCTTGGTATTTCATTCGTTTTGGAAGAATTTAAATGAACTTAAAAATACTTTGTCGTCGGAATACGACAAATGCCGGGTATATTGTGGTGAAAATGCGACAAATAGAATCATAAAGGGAAGAGGCAGGGATGATTCAGGTCCTTTTAATCGGGCGGGGATTGATCCCCCACGAACGGCAAGGGGGGTTATTGCCCCTCTTTAAGTTGATACTCGTTGATTAATTTATACAAGTGGGTGCGGTCTACCTGAAGAATTTCGGCGGCGCGGGCGATTTTGCCTTCGGCCAGGTTGATAGCCCGGATAATGCATTCGCGCCGGAATTCCTGGGTCATTTCATTGAGCGACTTGAAGGAGGCGGCCTTGTCCATCCAGAGGCCGCCCAGAATGGACTTAACATCATCGGCGGATACTTCGTCGGCCCCGGCCAGAATGATAATCCTTTCCAGGCAATTCTCCAGTTCCCTGACATTTCCCGGCCAATTGTAATCGGCCAGAAGCGAAATCGCTTCGGGGGCAAAATGGTATTCCCGGCCGAAATTCTTAAGCGATTTGGCGCGGATAAAATGCCGGGCCAGCAAAGGGATATCTTCCTTGCGATCGCTTAAGGGAGGAATTTCAATTTCAATAACCTTCAGGCGCCAATACAAGTCCTGCCGGAAATTATTGGCTTTAATCATTTCCGGGATTTTTCGATTGGTGGCCGCAATAATGCGGACATTGCAGGGGCGCATTTCATTCTCTCCGACCCGACGATATTCCTTTTCCTGCAGAACATGCAGAAGTTTGGCCTGCAGATTCAGGTCGGCGTTGGAGATTTCATCCAAAAAGAGGGTGCCATTTTCGGCCTCTTCGAATAGTCCCTTGCGGTCATTAAGGGCTCCGGTGAAAGCGCCCCGCCTGTGGCCGAACAACTCACTTTCGGCCAGAGAATCGGTCAGGGTGCCGCTGTCGACCGTGACGAATTTCCCCTGGGCGCGACGGCTCTGGTAGTGTATTTGCCGGGCCACCAATTCCTTGCCGGTGCCGCTTTCGCCCGTTATCAGGACAACACTGTCGGTCGGAGCCGCCAGGTTTATCTGTCCCAGAATTTTTCCTATGACCGCGCTGCCGCCGATTATTTCATATTTTTTGCGAATTTCTTCTAAAAAGGCGAGGTTTTGTTTTTTCAGGCGGCCGCTTTCGATGGCGTTTTTAATGGTCAAAAGTGTCTTTTCCCGGTCATGCATTTTTTCTATATAATTGAAAGCCCCGATACGGATGGCTTCCACGGCCGTGGCGATTGATCCATGTTCGGTTATCATGATTACCGGCAAAGGCGGAACTAATTCCAGGACTTGGCGTAAGATGGTGATGCCGTTGTAATCGTCGTGACCCCAGTCAAGGTCAAGAGTAATCAGATCGAAATTTTCCGTTTTAAGAAGCCCCATTATTTTTTCACGGGTGTCGGCAATCGTGGTGCGGTAACCGCGCATTTCCAGCATTGCTGAAAAGGCGGAAAGAAAGGCCGGATCATTGTCGGCCATGAGGATACTGCCGCTGTAGTTGCCGTTTTCCGACATATTATTCCTGGAAATTTGCCGGCAGGCTTATGGTAAATTTCGTTCCCTTGTCAATTTCGCTGGTCACTTCGATTTTGCCGCCGTGGTTCTGCACTATTTCCTTCACAATCGCCAGACCCAGGCCGGTGCCACGTCCCGATTTGGTAAAACCCGGTGTGAAAATCTTTTCGATGTCTTCGGGAGAAATCCCCCGGCCATTATCCCCGACAATTATTTCTACATTATCTACACCCGATTTATTATGCAAATGGTCTGCCGTCCTGGTAATAATTGTGATTCGCCCTTCTTCTCGCAGGGAATCAATGGCATTCGACAGGAGATTATCCAGGACTTCGACCATTTGATCCGGGTCGACCATGATCAGGGGAAGTCCCGGTTGTGGTTCTTTTGCGACAATAATTTTGCCGTTTGTCGTCTTCTGATAGTCCCCCGTCACCCTTTCCACCAATTGATTTAAATCGGTCGGCACCGGCTCGGGATGGGTAATACGCACATAGCGGAGGATTTTTTCGGAATGCTGCGCGGTTTCGATGATACGGTCCTTCAGGGAGTTCAGATAATTACGGCAGACGGGACTGTTTTTCACGAATTCGGACAGCCGGGGGTCTTCGTTCATGTTTTCCAGAATAATTTTCGCCGTGGCCATGTTGCCCTTCAGGCGATGCACCCATTTCTGGGCGGCTTCACCCATAACCACCTTGCGGTTCCAGGCGGCTTTTTCGGAAATATCTTCGACGACGATGATACTGCCGATTATATTTTTGAGGTTTTCGTCCGTCCGCGGGAAAACCGATAATTCCACTTGGCGCCGTGAGTCGTCAATATCGTATTCCAGTCTTCCCTGAAAAGGGACGAAAGGATCGGCGGCATATTTCCGCAGTATTTCTCCGGCGGCGGGATTTTGTCCCAGGGGAGTTTCCGAAAAAGCGCCACCATTCGCTTTATTTCCACCCAGAAGAGCGGCATTTAATCGAGTTTTATTGGCGAACAGGATTCGGCCTTTTCGGTTCATCACAATGACCGCAGTATTAATCTTATCCAGAGAGGGAAGCCCTGCCGCGGAACGATACAGGCGCGATATCCAGATAATAAAACGGTATAATACGATAAAAAAAGCAAGAGCCAGCGCGACCGCCAGCCACCATTTATAACGGGCGAAGAAAACTTCATAGGGATTTCTCGGAAAGGCTCCGATCATGCTGAATGTATCATTGTTGTTTCTTTGAATAAAAGTAATCTTCCCTGGCAGTTTGCAGGGACAATTGAAGCTGGCCCCGGCCACGAAAGATGATACGGCCAGGACTTTCATATCCAGATCCAAAAGAACCCATCGTCTTTGACCTGAACCGGCAAGTATTTCCGGTCGGTCATCACCTGTCAAATCGCAAAAAGAGTTGGGTCCCATTAGTTCCGATCCGACACGCATAAGGCAATTCAAATCGGCGTCGTAAATCTCGTAGATGAAACTACCGCTGGAAGTGCGATAATTCACAAGTAAAATATGTTCTCCTCGGTTGGGGTCAAAAACGGTTCCAAGATTATTCGGATTCTCAACCGGCAACACAATTGTGGGCGGAATTAATTCACCGGTCCAGGGGTCAATTTCATTAAGAGTACCGGCTCCATTTCTATCAGCCAACAATCCGGAAATATAAATGTATAATCTGGGCTTCTCATATTTGGGGTCATTAATCATAGCCATGTTTCCGTTATAAAATCCCCGACCAATCATCCTCCGCCACAGGAATCGGCCGTTTATATCAACAGCCATTATATATCCTTCACCGCTATGCATATCGCTTGCCACATAGGGATTATTATTGGTCGCCTTAGTGAATATAAAAAAAGGCTCTCCATCAGGTGTATATACAGTGTGGAAACTGGTGGAACCCACTTCGTCGGGCAAAGGCAGAAACCACAATAGAGAATCGCCATGTATATCCCAGGCGATCATACCCCGGGTAAAGGCGCTGTCCCTCTTGAAATTACCGTTTACCCTTGAAGAACGGCTGAAAATCAGGTCCCGGTACCCGTCACCATTCAGGTCAATTCCCGTCATGGGATTTACGGTCAGCGAATACCACCCGGAATCCCGAGCCCACTTTTCTATGATCGCCGCCGGGACCCGGTTATAATTGACACGGTCACTGTCACCGGCGCTGAAAATGTCCAGGTAGATATTGGTATCCAATTGGCGGATGAGACAAATATCTTCTTTATCCGAGCCAACCATATCAAGGCAATGGATATCTATTAGAAGTCCTCCGGAAAATTCCTGATTTTTTTCCCATAGGGCTTCTATTGCCGATGAGCCGCCAAATAGAATAAGGGCGCTTCGGTAATGCCCGCCACCGGTGTGATTGGAATATGCGGCGCAATACTCGTCCAGACTATCGCCCAAGAAATCCACGGTACGATATTCACCAAAGTCATCTCCATGTTTTGGAATGGGTTGAATTTCCCGTAACTCGTAAGGATAAAATTCCGACGGGTTGGTGACATCAATTTCCTTAAATATCGGATTATCGCCGCTCGCCCCGGCAGAAAATGCCGTTATCAGCAAAAGGAAGAATAATCGAATGAAGTTTCCGCCAGAATTCATGGGCAAAGCAAAACCGTGAAGTCGTTTGTCTCTAATTTACTTGAGTCGAATTAACCGTAATATATATTAAATGGGCCGAATTGTCAACTATTGCTCGCGCGGATTCCTTTTTTTATTACAGGGAAGATTGTCCCCTGTCGCGAATATCATCATCTTCCGAGTATTTTAAAAATATCCTGATCTGCCGATAATAATTAAGCCGGGAAAGGGGACAAGGAAAGCCTTCGCTGGGTGAGATATTAGGACCCGGTTGCGAGAAAGAAGTTGAGGAAAGAAATCAAAGATAAAATTTCCGCGCCAGGACAGGTTGAAATCGATTTTGATCCGGACAAAATTAATCGCGGCCTGCTGGACGCCATGCCGGCCTTGTGCCTGATCGCCGATGCCGACCATCGAATTCGAATCGCTAACCGGGCCTTTTGCGATTTGGTGGGGAGATCCTCGCAGGAAATAGAGGGCCTCGACCCCGTCAGCGCCTTCACTCCGGCTGAAGATCGACCCGACCTTTTGGCGATGACGCGCAAAGTGGTTGCGGCCAAGGTACCCGTGGTGTTCGAAACGCGGGTAATCGGCGCCGACGGCTCCCTGGTTCCGGTGGAATGGCATATACGACCCATACCAGATGATAAAAGTGAGTTTCGGTATTTCTATGTCATCGGCATTGATATTTCCGCCCGCCGTAAATCCGAACCGGCGGTGTTTGATGCCCAACTTAGATTGGGCCAGATAATCGACAGCAGTTCTACCGCCGCCTTCGTTATTGATTGCAATCATTCAGTAATCCATTGGAATAAAGCCTGCGAACGGCTGACCGGAGTCGCTGCGGAAAAGGTTCTGGGGACAAAAAATCACTGGGCCGCCTTTTATTCTCAACCTCGTCCGGTCATGGCCGACCTGGTTGTGGACGGAACTTCAGACAGCGAATTGCTGAAAATATACAGTGGCAAATTGCGCCGCATTACCTTAGTCGATGGCATGTTCGAAGTGGAAGATTTCTTCCCCCATTTGGGTGAACGGGGTCGCTGGCTGTATTTTAACGCCGCTCCTATTAGGGATAACGACGGACGAATAATCGGGGCGATCGAGACTCTCCAAGATGTGACCGAATATCGCCGGACGGAATCGGCACTCCTGCAGAGCGAATCGCGCTATCGTGATTTATTCAATAATATGACCAGCGGGGTCGCCGTATACAGACCGATTAAAAACGGCGAGGATTTCCTTATCAGGGATTTTAACGAGGCCGGAGCGAAAGCCGTCAAATGTCAGAGAGAAGAGATTATCGGGAAATCCATCAAGGAGGTTTTTCCGGCCATAGTTTCCTCGGGGATGTTCGACATCCTCCGGAAGGTTTATTGCGGCGGGCATGGCGGCTTTTGTCCCGCTATTTTATATGCCGACGATAATCTCCGGGCCTGGATGGAATGCCAGGCTTATCGTATTCCTTCGGGTGATATTGTCATGGTTTTCCGGGATATTTCGGCCCGCAAGAAAGCCGAGGATGAAATACAACAATATCGGGTGCGACTGGAGGAACTGGTCGAAGAACGGACGGCCAAACTGGAGGCGGTTTTCAGCAGTGTCCGTGACGGTATCATAACCGTGGACCGCCAGATGAATCTCATCGCCGCCAATGACGTTGCCAGAAATATATGCGGCCATTTTTCTGAAAATGCCGCCTTTACCGGAATTAAGGACCATGATAATTCCTGCCGCAAATCATGCCTGAAAGTTCTCGAAGAAACACTTCGGAAAAAATGCCAGATTGTAGATGTCCAGGTGGAATGCCGTCATGAAGAAAATGCGCCGCGATTACTGGAATTAAACAGCGCGCCGCTGGTCGGTAAAGATAAAAAATTCCTCGGGGCGGTACTGGTGATTCGGGATAATACCCGCCTTAATCAGTTGGAAAGAGAACTGAATGAGCGGCATGAATTTCACAATATAATCGGCAAGAATAAACGGATGCAGGAGATTTACCGTCTCGTGGAAAATCTGGCTCAAACCGATACCAGTGTTCTTATTACCGGCGAAACCGGCACGGGCAAGGGACTTCTGGCTCGCGCCATACATTTTCATAGCGTCCGGGCGTTAAAGCCGATGATTGAAGTCAATTGCTCCGCCCTGGCCGAAAGCCTTCTGGAAAGCGAACTTTTCGGACATGTCCGCGGCGCCTTCACCGGAGCCATACGCGATAAAATCGGAAGATTTCAGCTGGCCGAAGGTGGAACCATTCTTCTGGATGAAATCGGCGACGTCTCACCCCGCATCCAGCTGAAATTATTGCAGGTCCTTCAGGAGAAAAAATATGAACGGGTGGGGGATAGCCGAACTTTAAACGTGGATGTCCGGGTTATTGCCGCCTCCAATTCCGATCTCAGGGAATTAGTACGACGGGGACAATTCCGCGAGGATTTATATTATCGTCTGAAAGTCCTGGAGATCGCCTTGCCGCCCCTAAGGCAAAGGATGGAAGATATTCCGCTTTTGGCCGAACATTATTTTCGCCAGTTGGCCACAAAATTCACCAAAGACATCGCGGGGATATCCGATGAATGCATGATGGCTTTTATGAAATATTCCTGGCCCGGGAATATTCGCGAATTGATTCATGCTATTGAACATGCCCTCGTGGTCTGCCAGGATAAATATATCAGAATCGAGCATATTCCGGCGGATATCCGCGAACCCCTTCCGGGGGATCGACCGCTCCCGGATGTTTTGTCAAGACATTCCGGACAGGTTCAGGACATCCTGGAAAAGACCGGCGGAAATAAGGCCCGTGCCGCCCGCCTTCTGGGAATTAGTCGCCCGACTTTATATCGCCGGCTAAAAGAACTTTCGCCGGCAAGTGAAAGCGATTGAGATTACAAGGGGTCATTACAATCCTGTAAATATTACACTCCTGTAAAATATTACTGCCGACTCCTTTCATCGTCGCTTGCCCTAATCGTAAGTCGCACGGCAATAACGATTTGGATTCGCATGCAAAATGGTCATTTCGGCACGATATTTGGATAGATATAAAGTGTGTTTCGATACTGAACAGTAATCAGCAAAAGGAGAGGATGTCATGTTCAAAAACATGAAATTGGGGACCAAAATTATTTCGGGCTTCATTTTCGTAATCGTTATAGCCATCATAATTGGTTATACCGGTTGGAACAGCCTTCAAAATGTGGGCGGACTGGTGGAAATAAACGATAATTCCAACAGCGCCAAGAATCTGGTGCAGGAATCCCGCGGACACGTAAAGGATTTCCTGGCTCAAGGGTTTGACAAAAAAGAAGGCCAGGACAAGGATTGCATCCAGAAATATATGGAAGTCTACGAAGAGCAGAAGCAGGTTATTCAGAAATTGGCCGAGGCTTCGGAATTGAATGATGCCGATCACAGCCTGGTTCAGAATTGCCTTAAAGGCACGGAAGATTATAAGACTTATGTCGACGCTCTGGCCAATGCCCGTCGGCAAAAGGATGATGCTTTCGCCACCTGGAGCAAAGTGGGCTGGTCGGTAACCGAGCAGGTCAATAAAGCTTTCAGCGAAGTCATTAATCCCGGACGGACCGCCGCGGAGAATTCCCGCGACTTCAACGGCGTCAAAAAGTGGGCCGAATACGGCTCCAAATTGGATCAGGACGTTATTGAGCCGTTCCTGTTACTCCGCGTGACCGCCGTCTATTTGATTGCCACCAACAAGGATGCCCAGTATCAGGGTTACCAGGCGCAATTGAAGAAGACCTTTGATGGTGTCGAACGCTGGAAGAGTTTAATCAGCGGCAGTGGCGCTCTGGAACAATCGGCCACGGAAATTACCGGACTTTACAAGCAGTATGAAGCCGCCGGTAGTCAGTATTACAATGCCATGCTGGAAAGCGACCGGACTCTGTCCCAACTTCTGGATGTGGCCGCCAAATTGACTGACAACATCAATACCCTGCAAACCACGATGCACGAAAGACAGCAATCCGTGATGGCTTCGGCCACGGCCACCATGATTATTCTGGCCCTGATCGGCGTTGTTCTGGGTATTTCGCTGGCCCTGGTTATTACCCGGGGTATCACCAAGCCGGTCAACCGTATTATCAACGGTCTGACGGATGCCGCCAATCAGGTCAGCGCCGCGTCCGAACAGGTTGCCGCCGCCGGGCAGTCCCTGGCGGAAGGCGCCTCGGAGCAGGCCTCCTCGCTGGAAGAAACCTCCTCATCTCTTGAAGAGATGTCGAGCATGACCCGCCAGAATGCCGATAACGCCAATCAGGCCAACACCCTGGCTTCGGAGGCCAGTACCTCGGCCGATAAGGGTATGAAGGCCATGGAGAGTATGACTTCGGCCATGCAGGAAATTAAACGCTCCAGCGATGAGACCGCCAAGATCATCAAAGTTATCGATGAAATCGCCTTCCAGACCAATCTTCTGGCGTTAAACGCTGCGGTCGAAGCGGCTCGCGCCGGTGATGCCGGCAAGGGCTTCGCCGTCGTGGCCGAGGAAGTCCGCAATCTGGCGCAGCGTTCCGCCGAAGCCGCCAAAGATACCAGCAATTTGATAGAGAGTTCGCAGAAAAATGCCGATTCCGGTGTTCGCTCCACGCAGGAAGTCATGGAAATTCTAAAAAGCGTGACCGAAAGCGTCAAAAAGGTCAATGATATCATGACCGAAGTAGCAGCGGCGAGCAACGAACAGACCACCGGTATCGAGCAGATCAATACCGCTATCACGCAGATGGATCAGGTAGTCCAGCAGAGTGCCTCCAATTCCGAGGAATCGGCCTCGGCCGCGGAAGAATTGGCGGCCCAGGCGCAGCAGATGCAGGAAATAGTCCATGAATTGGCACAGGTAGTGCACGGCGCCGAATTTCAAAGAAGCCAGGCGCAAGTGACCATCTCCAAACATGACACCGGTCATAAAGCGGAACATCACAAGATGGCGTCATTGGCCGAACGTCTGCAATCGCACAAAAAGCCCGCCAATAATAAATGGGCCCCAACCTCCCATAAGGCCTCGGCCCAAAAGAGTGACGCGGAAAAGGTAATTCCCCTGGAGGAATCCGAAGTCGCGCAGTTCTAACCAGTTAGATGGCTGTTTTCTTTGCCATATAAGGCGCGGAGAAAGACTCCGCGCCTTTATATTTTGAATCCCGACCGCTCAAGATGTTCAATTTTATCCATTTTTAACATATAATCACTTGACAAACCGCCGTTCCGTGATTATTTATAAATGTAAGTTATAGGCAGGACCCCAGAGCACGCGCCTGCCTCCAATTGCCCATTACCCTAGAGCACGCTTTTATTGGAATGGTGTAAGGACGCCGGTTCGGCGCTGAAATACGTCGAATTCGGTCAACGGTCGGCTGTGTGTAAATGCCCGACCGGTATATTCCAATGGTCTTTCCGGTTTTAAAGGATTTCCGGTTCAACGCTTATTATTAGACAATATTATAATTCATACGGTCAAGTCATCGGATGATATGAATAGAATCGTCAATAGTACAACTCATTAATATCCAAAACCTATAACTTCCGGGGGGAAGTGTGAAAACCGCAGTATTCCTTACCATTGTCCTTGCCGCATTAATGCTGGGGAGTTCGGCCTGGGCCGTAACCAGGGAAATCAGCCAGCCCGTGCAAGTGACATCCGATTCGTATTACGAAAGGGGACAGGCCGTCACTTTCGACGGTAGCCAGTACTGGCTGTTCTACGGCCGTTCGGCCGGCGTCACGGGTTATTATCAGAATAGTAATCCCGATACGCATGACTATGAAATTTTCTACAAAAAGGCCTCTCAAATTGAGGATTTGCCGGAGGCCGCGGCCAGTCAGATAACGGGCCCGTCAAATTCCTGCCTGGGAGAAATCGGTGCCGTCGTTTTCGACGGTGACGTCTGGGTTTTTGCCACAATCGATAGCGACCCGAATTCCAGCGGCGACCATGCGGAAATATACGGCTGGTGGACGGATGACGGCGGCGCCAACTGGAATCAGGTGGGGCCGATATTGACCGGGTTATCTGACAGCCAGGCACATCATAACGAGTATGTTTTTGAAGGGAAACTCTGGATAGCCGAAGGCTCCGGCAATTTTACCGTCGTCAATTCCGCCACTCCCAAAACCGGCGGATGGAGCGCACCCCAGGTGGTGGGGACGCATACGGGTGGATTTGCCCGCTTTTTCTATGATTTTCAGCGCAGCCCCGGGGAAGATCTCTATCTGGCCCTGTTTTCTCCGGGCCAGAATGTCGTCACCCTGGTTTCCCCTCCGCATGATAGCACGACAACTAATCACCATATGGATTTAAGTTGCGACGTGAGCAATGTCGATCCCATGACGGTTAAAATATTCGGCGATACTTCCAACTTCCCGCAGGAGTTGCTCTATGTTGCCGAAAATGTGCCGTCTTCCTCCCTTAATTATCTCTGGGATGCTCCCGTTCTTCCGGTTCAATCCGGGACCATGGGCTTGTGGCATTTCGACGAAGGTACAGGGACTTCGACCCTTGACGCCACCGCCAACAATAACGATGGCTCCCTGGTCAACGGGCCGGTCTGGACAACCTCGGAAAAACTGGGTTATGCCCTGGATTTCGACGGGACAAATGATTATGTCAGCATCCCCGATAACAGCAGTCTGGATGTCAGTAATACTACCGGGGCGCTGACCATCGAGGCCTGGGTTTATCCCCATAAATCCGGGGATGGTGCCTATCATGGGATTTTGGCCAAACGCTCTATCGGCGGGGCCAATGTCACCAACTACCAGATTTCGCTGAATAATACCAACGGAAACCTCCTGTTTTACTCCGGTTCGACTGTACACGTCAGTAACACCAATATTCCGGCCAACCAGTGGAGTCATATCGCGGTTTCGCTGGCGGCTTCGGAAGGGAAAATCCGCTTTTATAAGAACGGGGTTAAAACGGACAGTATAAGCGGGGCGGCGTTCGGGGCGCCCAATAACGAGCCGTTGACCATCGGCATGTCCTGGGCCGCCACCCAGTGCTTTGACGGTTTAATCGATGAAATCCGGTTGAACGATAGAATTCTCGACGACGCGGAAATTCTCAACGATTATTCCCTTGGCACTAATACCTATTACTGGCGGGTGGAAGCCATCAGCGGTAACGATACCGCCCGGTCGGAAATCCGCCGCTTTTTCCTGGGCTCCTCGCTCAAGAATACGATGGCCCAGGAGCCGTTCGATATTAATTTACTGGAACAGGATCTTTCGGCATTTTCCGCCGGCGCTTCCAAGGATGGGGCCTTTTCTCAATCCGGCGTGAATTATATTTACCACTGGGACAAAATTTCTTCGACTTGGGATAAAATCGATGAAGCCGCCACGAAAGGTCAGGAGTTCTGCCTGTTTATGGCCGAAGACAACTATGTCATCGCCCAGGCCTTGCGTGACTCCGACGGCGGTGGCCATAGTTATATTACCTATTGGACCGGCGCTTCACTGAATACTCTCTTGAGCGAGAGCGATTCCTTGATGGCCGTCGAAGGACGATACGGAAGTAATACCTGGAGCGATATGTGGCCGGTCGGTTATACCGACCAGGGCGGCCATACCTTCCTGTTTTTCACTTCGGAAAGAGATCTGCCCGACCAGGAAGGCGATGGAAATATCTGGTATATTGAAGTCGATTGGGATCTCTCACGGAATCATTATACATATATACAGGAAGGTATCAATGATGCCGTTTCCGGGGATATAATAAATATATTGCCGGGAACCTATACCGCGTATGACCGCGCTCTGGCCATCGTCGACAAGAACCTGATTCTTGAAGGCGCCGGCCAAAGCGATGATGGTTCGGGCACGGTCCTTTTCGGCGGAACTTATGGTTTAGGCCCCGACAACACCGGCCTGGGCATTAACTGGCCGCGGGCCATGGTTATTCAGGCCGACAACGTTACCGTTCGCAATATGCGGATAAAGGGGTACCAGGGCGACGGCACCACATTCGGCGGTTATGGCGTCGTTTCACGCGCCTCTACGGCCTGGGGGGTGAGTGAACCTTCACTGGATAATATTCTTATCGAAGATATCACCTTTGCAGATTGCCTTTATGGCGTTCGGGGACAAAATGTCACGGCCATGACGGTTCAAAGAACCGGCAATGAAGTGGCAAGCGGCCTGTCCGAGTACGCAGTCTATATCAATGGTTCGACCGGCACCACCGTTCGAAGCAATACTTATGACAAGGCCGCCATTTGGATAACCGATGCCACGGGAGCCGTGATCGGCGGTCCCGATCCGTCCGACGGCAATATTTTGACGGATATCGTTTATAACGGCATCTGGTACGGCCAGCAATTTGCCGCCGGGACTTCATCCGATAAGGGCCTGATTCAGAATAATCAAATTTCCGGCGCGGGTGAAGGCGGTATTGTGGTGTGGAACTGGCAGAGTGAAACGGCCGATAGTATCCGCATCCTCGATAACATGATAACCGGGGCCGCCGGCGGCAGCGACGATCACGGCGGGATCAGCCTTCGCCAGGGGACTTTTACCAATTTAATAATCAAGGGCAATGTCTCCACCGCCAACGGCGACAATCAACCGGGACTTCTGTTAAGTTCCAATTCCTTAACCAGCGCCATCATTGCCAATAATATATTAACCGGCAACCCCGGCGCGGGAATAGCGCTAAACAGCGTCACTCGCGGAAATCTGGTCATCTTCGAAAATAAAATAGAGGGTAACAGCGCCGGCGTCGTCATGAGCGGCGGGACGGCCGGAACTCTTGATCTCTCCGGTAACTGGTGGGGTTCACTCGACCCCGCGGTCGTGGCCGGGCAAGTGCAGACGAATATGGATTATACTCCCTGGCTGAACAGCGGCGTTGACCAGGAAACCGAAACTCCGGGATTCCAGGCCGACCTGTCGGTCGTGTGGGTTGACGACGACAGCCCTCAAGCCGGAAGTGTCGACCGCATCCAGGAGGCTGCGGATCTGGTCGAGGGGAGTACAGTCAATATCCTCGACGGCGTATATCTAACCAACGGGGTTTATGTTACTTCTCCCATGGAGATTATCGGCCAGTCGCGGGCCGGAGTCATAATTGCGCCTTTCAGCGCTTACGCGGAAGGGAGCAATAATAATTGCGGATTCAAGTATGGTTCGAGCGACGTGACCCTGAAAACCATGACTATCGACGGGCAGGGCAATCCCTTGTTGCCGTCGGGCGTAAATAACTTCCGTCTGGGCATCACCGGTGATAACCTGGGCAATTTTGCCAATATTCACATTGAAGATATCACGGTCCGCAATATTGCCCGCCGCGGCGTTCAGATAAACAACCCCGCCGCACCTGTTACCGGCGGCCATGTCATGACCAACTGCCTGATTGAAAACGTCAGTCAGTACGGCGGTATCAGCGCCAATTACGCGGATTGCGAAATAAGCGATTGCACTTTTGGCGCCATGACGGGGAATAAAGTCCAGATAGCCTATTGCCACGGCGAAATCCATGATAATATCATCGATTGCTCGGATAACGCTTTCGGCATTGTCGCCTATACCAGTGCGGCCGACCCGATTAATCTCCGGGGAAGTATCAACGCCTCCGGAAATACCTTGAATAATGTCTTCTATGGCATTATTGCCCAGGGCGACGGGGTCATTGAAGAGAACGTGGTCAATGTCACCGCCTATGGCGGTATCGGCGTCTTTTCCGCCGGCGACAGATATCCCGTGCCGAACGATATTGTGGTCAGAGACAATGAAATAAATCTGAATACCGATGACGGCGTGGGCATGAATCTGGTCAACCTGCTGAACGGCAGTATAATCGGCGGCCCTGCTTCGTCAGATCGTAATGTCGTCAACTTGATCAGTTCTCCCAAGGACGGGGCTCACGCCGCCGAAGTTTCAGTCGTGATGAATATCGGCGAACCTGATCAGGCGCCTCCGGTGGCGATGGCCACGCGCGGGTCCGGCAACATTGGTATGCTGGTTTGGTGGTGTCCGCCCGGCAACAGGTTTACCATTCAGAACAACCTTATCGACTGCGAGGGAAATAACACCGGTATCTGGCTGTATCATAATGATGCCACCGCGGCACCGATCATCAAGGGCAACGATATAGTTACCACCGATGTCGCAGGAACCGATCCCTATCATGGGGTGGGCGTTTTTGTGACTGACGAAGGCGCTTACGTGGGGGAATCCGGCGACGGTGACAGTTATGCCGACGTAATCGAGAATACCATTACCGGATTTATCAACGGAATTTATTATTACGGCGTGGCCGCCAAAAATGTCGGCGGGCTTATCGCCGATAATAATATCTCCGGCGGTACAACCGGCGTTCGAATTTATGGCGATGCCGATTATTCCGCCGTTTCGGGAAACTTTATTAACGGCCATTCCGGCGATGCGATCGTCCTGTCCGGGACGGGATTGTTCGGACCCATTTCGAGCAACCACCTGGGCGGCAACACCGGCCTGGCGGTAAATAACACCACCGTGGGAACGGTTGATGCCTCCGGCAACTGGTGGGGTGATTTTGATCCCGCGCTGGTGGCCGGGGAAGTCAGCACCAATGTGGATTATACTCCCTGGCTGGAGATTGACGACGACCTTGATCCGGTCGCGATCGGTTTCCAGGGAGATTATTCAAAACTCTGGGCCGATGATGACAGCCCGCAAAGCAATTCCGCCGCCAGAGTCCAGGAAGCAGTGGATTTAGTCACTGCCGCCGGGACAATCAATCTGGCCGCCGGAACCTATGAAGAGCAGGTCGTTATTGACGATAACCTGACCCTGGTCGGGGCCGGCAAGGATGTTTCGGTCATTCAATCGCCACCGGCATTGACGCAGTATTTTTATACCGTGGCTAATAATTACCCGGTTATTTATGTTCACGACGCCGATGTCGTTGACATCAAGAACCTGACTGTCGACGGTCTGGGGCGGGGCAACGCCAATTATCGCTTTGTCGGTCTCGGTTTTTGGAACGCCGGCGGGGCGGTCGAGAATGTTCATGTCACGGGTGTGCGGGACAATCCCCTAAGTGGTAACCAGCATGGGGTCGGTGTTTACACCTATAACAGTACCGGTGGGCCGTACACTCTGGCCATGACCAATGTCAATCTTGACGATATTCAGAAGACGTGTGTATCTTTGAATGGTACCGGTCTTACGGTCAGTCTCACCGAAGTCGATGTCACCGGTATCGGCCCCACGGCCGTGACGGCCCAAAACGGCATCCAGGTCAGTTACGGGACTTCGGGGACGATTACCGATTGCAGTGTCGATGGATTCGTCTATACCGGCAGCGGCTGGATCGCCAGCGGCATGCTTTTCTATCAGGGTGGTACCGTGAATATTACCGGCGATAACACGATTGCCAATTCGCAGGCTTCGCTGGTATATCAGGAAACCGACGGGGCGATCGACGGTATCGAAATTAATTCTCCGGCTGTCGACTATGCCGAAGGTATCAGCCTTCGGGATTACGGATACGAAAAGGGTGTCAATCCGGCCTTAAGATATCTTCCGGTTTCACTCCTTGACGGTGAAGGCGGCGGGAATTTCAAAGGCGACCCCACGACGATATCAGTTCATGACGCCGATATTACCGGGGTCGGCCAGCCCGGAAGTTACGGAATAGCCTGCTGGGCGCTGGGCGATGATGTCAGCGCCGATATTCAAGACTGCCATATCGAAGATTGGGAAATCGGTGTGGTTGGTTATGAAGACGGGGCCGTGGTCCGGGCCGGCGGCTATCATAATGGTCTGACCGATAATGATCTGGCCCTCTGGACCAACGCCGCGGCGGTTCTGGATTTCGAAGAAAACTTCTGGGGCTCGATGAACTGCGCCGATATCGAATCCCTGACCGACGGAAATATCGACTTCGATCCCTGGTGCAACTATAATTTCACCTATTGTCTTTATTCCTGCGACGTGGTTGAAACCTGGGTAGATGACAATTACTGCTTTGGGTGCCCCAATGACGGCCACGTGTGGGATTATGATGCCTTCGCCACCATTGCCGACGGCATCAGCGGACTGACCGGAACCGGAATAGTGCATATCGCCGGCGGGACTTATCCCGAAACGCCTTATCTGGATCTGAACAATATCCAGTTGCTGGGCGATGAAAGCGATCGGCCGCAAATCACCGGCGGTCTTCAATTGGCCTCGGGACTGGACAACGCCCATCTGGAGGCGTTATACCTGACCGGCAACGGCGGTACCGCACCAGAAAACAGTGTTATCCGGCTTCTGGGTACGGTCACCAATCTCGAACTGAATAAGTGCGTTATCGACGGCGAACTTGTTTCCGGCCGCCACGGTCTTACGGGAGGTCAATTGGAAAGCGACCTTTCCGTGACCCTTTGCGAATTCAAGAACATCCTGGGCTGGGCGGTTCTGGATACCAGGAGCGGCTCCGGCGGCGATGGTTCGGCCCTGGCGAATATCACCTTTGCCGATAATGGTATTCATGATTGCAACGGTTCTATAGTCTTCCGCGGTCTTTCCACGGCCCGTACGGCTCAAGTGACGGTCCATGACAATATCTGGTCGAATATCGGTGGTAATGGCACCGAGCAGGGTGAACACTGGACGGCGCTGGAAATCAACCGGGCGGTCGACGTCGAATTTTATGACAACAGCATCAATAACGTCACCCAGGGCCTATATGGCGAAGGTCAGGCCCTGCAGGTCTGGAATATTGACAATCTGCAGGTTTATGAAAATGCTCTGACTGCCTGTTACCAGGGAATCTATATCTGGGGTAACAGCGGCGCTTTCGCCGTCCCGGGCGGATCGCTTAATGACAACAGTTTCAGCGGAAACCAGCAGTATAATATTAATGTCGATGCCGGCGCCACGGGCGGGCCGATAAATGCCGAGCAAAACTACTGGGGTGCGGTCGGATGCCTTCCTGTGTCTTCGACTATTCAAGGCTCGGTTGATTTTGAGCCCTGGTGCAATAGCGATTTCTCATATTGCGGTTTCGTTTGCGAACCCCTGACAGTGGTGTGGGCCGATGATGACTGGCTCGGGCAGATCGACGGGGCCGACCTGGGCAGCGGGCGGTTTTTCAACTATAATGCTTTCGCGTTCATCCCCGATGCCATCACGGCAGTCGCCGATAATGGCACCGTCAATGTCATGAACGGTCTATATGATCTACCTCTTAATATCGAAAATCGCCAGGATATAAATATTCTGGGCGAATCGCAGGCCGGGGTCGTATTCAGGCCGACAACGACTTTGCCGTGGAATGTCGCCTCGTATGGCAGCAGCCGCCGGGCGGCCGTCCGAGTCGTCAACTCCACCGGAATTAAGTTTAACGCCTTTACCATGGATTTCGATCTTATTAAAGGCAATAATGTTTTCGGCCTGTTATACTGGAATGCCACCGGCGAAATCTCCAACAATCTCCTGGAAAATATGAATATCCCCGATGCTACCGGCGGGTACTACGAGTTTATCGCCTATATGCGGGCGCCCGATTATTCCGCCTCCGCCTACGCGCGTACCGATATTCTCAATAATACCTTCCTCAAAACCGGGCGGGTCGGAATCCTGGCCCATGATTATGCCGATGTCCGCATTATCGGAAATACCTTCGATAAAGTGGATAATGATTTCGGCTATGCCATAGAAATCGGTTCCGAAGCGATCGGCGAAATCCGGGGCAACATATTCCGCAATTATGACACCTGGGCGGCCTCCGATCAATCCGCCGCCGCGGCCGTTTATATTGAAAATGCTTTTACGGCCGGGGAGGGGCATACCGGGCTGAACAAGGCCGTCACTATCGCGGAAAATGAGATTTACCAATGCCAGTATGGTCTGTATATCGGTAATTCTTTCCCGGGCTTCTCGGGCGATGTCGATATCAATGTCGGGATTAACGACAACTATATCCATGACAACGGTACCGCCGGCTCCGAAGCCAGCGGCGCCATAATTGTGGTCGACGAAGGCAAAGACGCCGGTTCCGCGGTGATTGCCGAGATCAATGGGAATAGGCTGGAAAGCAACGGCGATTACGGTATCTATGTCTACACCAACGGAAACGGCGATATCTCCGGCGATATATCGGAAAACAAACTGTTCTATAACTACAGCGGCCTCGTAATCAAGGACTACGGGTCGCCTTCGGCCAGCACCTATGATTTCTCGATCGTCTATAATATTTTCCGCAACAACCTGAATGCGGAAGATGACGCTTTCGGCGGTTATTGGGACGACGGCGCCGGCCACGGTAATTGCTGGTATGATTTCATCTCCAACCCCGGCTACCCCACCCAGTACCTTATTCCGGGATCGGCCGGAACGGCGGATCGCCACCCCAATATCGATTGCGGCCCGATATTCGGATGTGAACCGGGGGATGTCAATGAAGATGAACTAATCAATATCCTGGATATTATTTACCTGATTGACTATAAGTTCAAGGGCGGCCCCGCGCCCCATCCCTTTGCCGTCTGCAATGGCGACGTCAATTGCGATTGCGTGGTCAATATTCTGGATATTATTTATCTGATTGACTTCAAGTTTAAAAACGGCTCCGCACCATGTTCTGCCGAGGATTGGGCGATTAATTGCGACTCAATGAAGGGAAGTTCTTCGGATTCCATCTCGGCGGATACCAAAGACGCGGTTAAGGTTCTAAAACCGGTAGGTGTTTCGGCCTTCAAGTGAAGGCAATCGCCGAAAAAGGCCCGCCATATGGCGGGCCTTTTTTATTATCGAAAAGATTATAAGGCCGGTCCCGGGAGCCGGCTTATATAGATATCAGTCAATTAAACGCGATTCAGGGGCATCCTCTTCTTTGACCGGCAGGCGGAATTGTTCAGGACGTGACTTAAGAACCTCCCGCAACCAGTTTTCGGGATAACCCACTCCCTGGGGCTCGCCTTTTTCGTGACGGACATAACCGTCATTGTACTTAGCGATCAGGAAGGCTGTCAGTTTCTGCCAGCGATCCATGACTTTTTCACCGGCCATGACGGAATACCCGGTCAGGTACTTAATCGCGGCAACAGAATCGCTTTTCCAAAGTTCAGTAGCGGTCTTTTCCATTGTCGGTTGAACGGATATAAAACCTTGCTCAAGGTCTTTTTGTACCGGCAGTATATCCTGAATCATGTATGAATATTTCAAATTGGCGTAATTGGCGGCCAGGTTGAAAATCCACCAGGCCGAATCCCAGGAAAATTCCTCCAGTCCCCCGGTGGCAAAGGATACGGGAATATCTTCTATTCCGCAGTACAAGGGGAAATAGCAGGTGGTATAGGTATCATCGACACCGTACCAGAAAACCCCGCCGATTTTATCAGGAAGCCAGTTCCGCGATTGAGAGACAAATGAGAATCCGGTCTGTTGAGTGGAAACAGGGCGTTCCCAGGCGTATTTGACACTATCCACGGTCCAGTCCATTGGTCGCCAGCGATAGGGGCTTCCAAACGGCCCGGCATCAATGCCCAGGGTCATGTCATAGGGCGTTCCCTCATAATGATCCCGCATGAGAGCGAAAACATCACTTAGTGATAATTTCTTATCCGGCTTAATCCACAAAGGATAGGGTGAGGCCTCCGCGACAGCGCGATGATAATCGGGGGAGAGGTTCAAATTTGGGGCGGCGCGCCGGAATATGCTCCATACCCGGCCATCGGCGTATCTCTGGTTCGACGGGGTCTGCGGGCAATAGGCCTCGCAGTACCGGAAAGGCGCGCCTGAACCGGGGTTGTAGAACCCATTTTCCACGGCCAGGGTAATGACATTTGGAGAGTAAAGACAATTTTCAGAGTCGTTTAGGGGGAATTCACCGATGCGAGCCTTGTTGGCATGAGCACAGATATATCCATCCGGAACTCGCAAGGCCACCCAGACGGCGCCTTTGATATCGGGTCCCGGGCCGATCATCTCCATTATCCAGACTTCTTTGGTATCGGCGATGGAGAATGACTCGCCCGTGGAGCGATATCCGTATTTTTCCACCAGGTCGGTCATAACGACGATGGCTTCGCGGGCGGTTTTGGCTCTTTTCAGAGCCAGGTCGATTAAGTCCCAGTAATGCAATAAGCCCTGTTTATTTTGGAGTTCCAGGCGGCCGTCGAAGGTCGTTTCGCTTATGGCCAGTTGGTGTTCGTTCATCATGCCGACTACGGCGTAAGTACGCGGCACCTGGGGGATATAACCCCGGACGCTGTCATGCCAATCCATTATGGCGACAGAATCGCCGGCCGGCCAGTCTCGGGCCGGGGTTCGTTCCAGGATGGGATGAAATTCGCCGTCGCAGGTATAAGTTATCATAACCGACCCATCGACCGACGCTCCTGTGGTTACCAATAAATTGGTGCAGGCATGGCCGGACTCTTCGGCAATAAGCCCGGCGGCCAAAATCGCCATAATTATTGAGACTCTGAAAAATGTCATAGAACCTCCGGTATAGAATCGATATCTCATCTGCCGCCCGAATATAGCCGGGAAATAATCCAATTAAAATACCAATCTTCATTATCTTTGAAATAATAAATAAAAACCCGGCTTTTTCAAGCCGGGTTTCTCGAAACCGATATTCCGAAATTACTTCGGACTACTCCCATTCGATAATCGACCAGTATTGGTGCTGGTTGTTCAATGTGCCATCGGGCAGGGCATTATTCCAGAATCCGGCTCGCCTGTTCGGTCCCGAGTTTCCCGGCCCATATATACCAAGAGCCGTTTCGACTCCCAGATTATTCGGTTCGCCGTTTTCCCAGTTAGTATAATTAAATGTTTCAGCTGTGATCCAGTCCCAATCCAGGGAGATATAGTTGCGGCCGCCTAACCAGAAATAATTATACATAGTCGGCGGTAACTGATCTTTGATTACCGAATTAACGATGAAGTTATTTTCTTCAGGCGAAGTAATTGTCGCCAGATGACCGCTAAGAGAAGGCACCTCGAGTAATGACCCGTTCGCGATGGCATCAGCCTCGATCCAGTATTTTGCGTACGGGTAGATGGCGTACCAATGGTCGTTTCCGCCTTCGCTAGTGGGCCAATTAATAAGATTAAAAACCGGAATATTTGCGGATACCGTTCCCAGCGGACAACAATTGAATGGCGGCCCTCCGTGGAACATGTAATCTATCATGTAGACTATATCCAATATATTAACGCCATTACTGCAATTGACATTGGCCGCTTCCGGAATAGACGGGGCCGGCCCGCCGCGAAACTTATGGGAAATCAAGTAGACTATATCAACAATATTGACAAAATTATCGTCACTGGCATCGCCGCATATATACGGCAGATAGCCGATCGCGAAAGTACCCAGTGTGGTACTCGCCCCGCAAATAATATTCGTTGATGTGTTTTGCGATGAAGTAATGTCGGTCCAGTTGCCGGAATTGTATTCAAGAAGTTTCAGACGGCTCTCCTGCTGCGATGGAACGCCCAATTCGCCATAGTTAAGACAAATCTGGATATTGCCGGTATGAGTGGCGGTAGTGCTAATATTGAAATATAGCGGCTCATCTTCCGGCAGAAGATCAAAATAGTCGCTGACCGGTCCGGTTTCAGTGACCGTAAACTTGGTCGTTCCCGCCACGGTGACGGTGCTGAACGTGGCTGTCCCCTGACCGCATAAATCAACCACGATATCGGATCCTTCGGGTGTCGGGCCGTAACAAGTGCAAGCGTCGCCGATACCGTCGCCGTCGCTGTCGGCCTGGTCAGGATTATAATCATCGGGACAATTATCATCGGGGCAGGTATTTCCGGCAAACTCGGGATTCCCGTAGCCGTCACCGTCGGTATCCGTGCATTCGTCGCAAATATCGCCCAGGCCGTCATCATCCGTATCCAGTTGATTGGGATTATATTCGTCCGGGCAATTATCGGTGGCACAGGTATTGGCGGGGAACCCGGGATTGCCGAAACCATCGCCATCGGTATCCGTGCAATTATCGCAAACATCACCGATACCGTCATTGTCATAATCTTCCTGCCCGGGATTATATATTGTCGGGCAATTGTCCACCACCGGGCATTCCGGGTTGGATACGCCGGGGTTACCGAAGCCGTCGCCGTCGGAATCGGTACAGGGGTCGCAGACATTACCCAGGCCGTCGCCGTCACCGTCGAGTTGATTGGGATTGCTTATGTCCGGGCAATTATCGGTGGCACAGGTGTTGGCAGGAAAACCGGGGTTGCCGTACCCATCGCCGTCGGAATCGGTGCAAGGGTCGCAGGCATCGCCCAGGGCGTCGCCGTCGAAATTTTCCTGCCCGGGATTATAAACCGCAGGGCAGTTATCCAGGGGACAGGTGTTTTCCGGGTGTCCGGGGTCACCGAATCCGTCATTATCGCTGTCAAAACAAACATCCACGATTTCCCAGCAATATGGTCCACCGAATTCTGGAATAAATTCGGCCGGAAACAGCCAATCGAATTCGCCGGACGGGTCGGGATGATCCAGGGAGTCAACGCAAAAAGTGCCCAGTTCGTTTATCCGGAAATGGAAACGAAGATACTCCTGGTCAGGCAGGGAGGGGGACATACAGATATTGCCGATAGGCGTGAAATTTATGGAATCACCCAATTCCCCATCCCAGCCGAACTGCGTAATCTGACTCAGGAAATTGAACATCTGCAACCAATTGTTCAGGTATTCAATGCTGGTTGTGGTCCCCACGCCTCCGGTGACCGGGACATGGGTTATCTCGGTAATGGATAAGTCCGGGCTGTAGAATTGGAAAGAAATGGAACCTCCGCAATAATCGTTACTGGCCTGGTTATCGAAGAAAATATCGACCGTAAAATCGCTGCCGATGGTTATTTCGCCGCTTTCGGCTTGCGGTGATTCAGCGTGTAAAAACATATTGGATTGGGCTTGCACTGCCGGCCCGAACGGCGACAGCAACAAAAATGCCGTTGCGATCCCAAGTAAGTGCCGCATAGAACCTCTCCTGACGGTTAATTGACCCGATTCATCAATCTTAAAACTCGAATTTATTTTTCAGGCAAAACGCACTTTTCGATGGCATTGAAAATTGGATTTGCGCCCGAGTTTAAAAATACTGAAAACTGGTAGATTTGCCTTCAATGCCTGTAATAATAAATATGCGGCGTTTTGCGTTTTTGTCAACTTTTAATATGAAAACAATACCCATCTTTATTTGCGGGAATATGATTAATCTATTAAACGCCAACGTGATAAATGAATGTATCGAATAACCGTTCCCCTAAAATAAACTCTGCTGATACCGATACTTATTAGGATAGGTGGGAGTATGCCTGAATTTAAAAGATTACATATTGCGCCCGGATATACCTTGATTGAGATGATCGTCACCGTCGTCGTTTTAGGTATTCTGGCGACCGTGGCTTTGAAATCTCTCGGCGGTGTCAATCATGTCGCCCGCTTGGAAGAGACCAAGGAAGAAATGGAGGGTATCGCCCACGCTATCGCCGGAGATCCGAATTTGGTTTCCAACGGGAGTCGCACTAATTTCGGCTATATTGGGGACAATGGCGTTCTCCCGTCAACATTGACCGACCTGTATACCAACGGCGGCGGCCTTTCCACCTGGAGAGGGCCATATATCAAGGATAACTTCTCCGACGGTGTCGAACACAATTTCGAAAAGGACGCCTGGGGTCGCGATTACCGGTTGAGCGGTGTCGATATAATTTCCACCGGAAGCGGCACCACCATAACCCGCCGTCTGGCCCCATCGATAGGTGATCTTCTATATAATTCGGCGGCCCTGACTCTGGTTGATATCGATCTTACGCCGCCGGGATTGAATTACAAGGACTCCGTTCGGATTTTGCTGTACTACCCCGATGGTTCGGGAAGCCTGGCCGCCGTCTCGGGTACGCCAGATGCCGGCGGTTACTGGGAAACCGATTCCCTTCCCATCGGCCTTCATGCCCTTAAAATTGTCTACCTGCCACGGCAGGACACGTTGAATCACCGCATAGCGGTCAATCCCGGAGAAAATAGTTATGTGGAGATTCAATATCCGTTGGATGTCTGGGGGGGGCATCCCGACGCAGGTGATACCCTGCTCTGGGCCGATTTCAATTCCGATAATAATGGATTTACCTATCGCGACGATACCTTCCGGGGAACTTCGCGGCCCAATTACGTCTCGGGAATGCGGAGTTCCTCCGGCGGCTATACCGGGGGTGCTTTGACGGTTCGGCTGGGCAATGTGGATAACGGATCGGTTCAAAACATGTCCGGCGGTTGGCAGTATCAGCTGGCGTTGACATCGTCGTCGCGGATCATTCTGTCTTTTCGCTATAATCTGAATCAATCGGCCACCTACGAATCCAATGAATATTCCGAAGCTTTGGTAAGTATGGACGGGGTTCTATACGGGACAACACCCAATGACTATATCGCGCGGCTTACCGGGGACGGCAACTCCGGTCCACCTTTAAGCACCGGGTGGCGATTATTCGAAATCGAGATCGGGCCGCTGTCCTCCGGAAGTCATACCCTTATCATCGGGGGATACAATAATATGAAAACCGATGCCGGCGAGTTAACCGATTTGTACATTGACGATGTCGCCGTGGTAGACCGGCCGTGACGGGTCGGGGCCGGCCAATCAAAGAGAAATCAGTGAATAGCAGGATAATTCAAAACCGGGCTTTCAGCCTGATAGAATTGCTCGTTATTATCGTGGTTATAGGTATTCTGGCGGCGACGGCTCTGCAATGGATGAGTGCCTCGGTAGATAATATCCGTCGCGCTGAAACCGAACGCGAATTGGAAGCGATCTCCCGGGCTATAGTGGGCGATCCGTCGCTTTTGAAAGACGGAATTCGCTATGATTTCGGTTATATCGGGGATATCGGCGCCTTCCCCCGGAACCTGCGCGATCTGGCGGTTAACCCGGGCGGCTGGACCACCTGGAAAGGGCCTTATCTTTCAGGAGATTTTCTTCAGGATACCATCGGATATCGCGTCGATGCCTGGGGACAATCTTATAATTATAATGGGGGCATTACGGTTGTATCGCAGGGGAGCGGTGAAAATATCGCAAAGAAAATTGCCGATGCCGCTTCGGATTACTTATTCAATACCTTCAGCGGCAGTGTTCGCGATGCCGACAACCTGCCGCCGGGCGTGGCCTATGATGATTCCATAATTATCAATTTGCACTATCCTGATGACTCCGGCCAGACCCGGGTACTTACCACCAATCCCGATTCCCTGGGGTATTTTACTCTGGACTCACTTCCGGTCGGTAACCATGACCTGGAAATCATATTTTTATCACGCCACGACACTCTTTTCCGCCAATTGACAATTCTCCCCCGGCATAAAAGCGACAAGGATTACCGCTTTCCTTATTCTTTCAGCGAAATCGCCGACGACAGTGAAATCGTTTCCATCGGCGGTTATATTCTTTCCACATCCAATGACGCCACCCTGGGAGGCGTGACTTTCAGCGCCGATGACCTGGCCGAATATGACGCCGCCGCCGATATCGCCGCCCGCTATCTGCACGGCGATACGGTCTTCGGCGGAAATGAAGATATAGATGCCTTCCATATCCTGAATAATGGGCACATTATCTTATCCACGGCGTCCAATGCCTCTATCGGCTCCTTGAATTTCGGCGATGACGATCTGGTCGAGTTTAATCCTGAAACGGGAATAGCCACGGTTTATCTTTCCGGGAGTGTTTTTTCCACGGGAAGCGAAAATATCGATGCCGTATATGTCATGGACAATGGCATTATTGTTCTCTCCACCGATGATGACGCACGTATCGGTTCGCTCGATTTCGGCGATGACGACCTGGTGGCCTATAATAAAATAACATCCCAAATATCCCTCTTGTTTGACGGCGCCAATTTTACGGAATCCGACGAAGATATCGATGGCGTTCATATTCTGGAGAACGGGCACATTATTCTTACCACGCGGGAAGCGGCGACTCTGGGAGGTCTGACATTCGGTGCCGATGATTTGGTCGAATATGACCCGATTTCAGATTCGGCCTGGATGTATTTCAGCGGAGGGAGCGGTTTCAGTCAGAGTAATGAAAATGTCGATGCCTGCTATATCGGCAGTGAAGCCAATGGCGGCTATTCGCATTTGAGCGTTGTCAAGTCATCGGTCACGGCCGGCGTCGCCGGCGCCTGTAACCGGCTTTACTTCACCGTGGAAAACTGGACTACCGGACCCATTTCGATCTCCAGCCTCACTTTAACATGGAGTTCACCTCTGGCCTTTTATGAAGACATCCGCTGGGCCGGAAGTCAGGTATTTTATTCACCCGGGGATCGCTCCGGAACCGGGGAAATTTCATCGTTTACCGGGCCCGTTATTATCAATGCCGGAAGTTCCGCCGCGGTTCAGTTACGCAATTTCCGTTCCAGCCCGTCAGGCGGCGGCGTTGTCAATATGCCCAATGTTGCCTTTACGGTGCAATTATCCGATGGCTCGATTTTCAATATTTCCACCGGGGGTTGTCCATGAGAAAATTGGCTATCTCCTCCGGGTTCACCATGGTGGAATTAATCATCGTTATCGTTGTCATCGGCATCATGGCAGGAGTGGCTCTGGAAACACTAATGCCGGTATCCGATCGGGCTCGGGTGGAAGATACCCGCGGCGAGATGCAGGTCCTGGCCCGGGCTATCGCCGGCAACCCGGACTTGAGCAATAACGGACTTCGCTCCGATTTTGGGTATGTCGGTGATATCGGGTCATTGCCACCCAATCTCGAGGCTCTGCGCACCAATCCCGGTTACGCTACCTGGCGCGGACCGTATATCCGTGAAGACCTGCGCCAGGTTATCGATGATTTTAAAAACGATGCCTGGGGAATTCCCTACGTCTACTCCGGCGGAATAAACCTGGTATCTCTGGGATCGGGCGATACCCTCGTTTTCAGTATTGCCAATGGTTCGGCCGACCTGCTTCAAAATACTGTTTCAGGAAACATCTTTGACGGCGACGGAACCCCGCCGGGGAACGACTATCGCGATTCCGTGACAATCAATCTGATTTATGCCGACGGCATCGGTGGTACCAGATTGCGAACCGTTACTCCCGACATCTCCGGCTTTTTTGCCTTTGATTCCATCCCGATCGGAAACCAGGAATTGGAAATTATCTATCTGCCGGATCATGATACCCTGAAAGCGATCGCCTCCGTGACGCCGGGCTCCTCGCTATACGGTACTCATAAATTCGCCTCCGATTTATGGCATTCGGGTTTGAATATTTCAGGGATGATTGCCCATTTTCCGCTGGATGAAGGCTCCGGGCAAACGGCCTATGATGTCACCGGGCAGTCGGCCGCCGCGGTTCTTCAAAACGACCCGACCGGAACCGGCTGGTGTCCGGGCCAAGTCGCCGGGGCTTTCCGTTTCGACGGCGCCGATGACTACTTTCGCATGCCGGCCGATAATACCTCCCTGCAATTGACCGATGATTACAGCGCCTCGATTTGGATTTACGCCGAATCTAACCAGAATGACTGGGCCGGAATATTCAGCAAATGCACGCCTTCCGGGGACGATAACCACTGGACCCTTCAGTTCAATACGGTCGCCGGAACCGGCAAGCAGTTAACGATTTACCATCCCGGTGGCGGTCACTGGTATTCGACTTATACTTTGGCCCAATGCATGAATGCCTGGCATCATATCGTCATTACCTTCCGCCGCACTCCGGCGCGCGCCCAATTATTCGTGGACGGTCTATTCCACAGCGAGACGACGACCCTGACGACCGCCCCGGGAAGCGGTAATGGGAAATTCCATATCGGAGCCGAGCGCATCCAGATTCCCTTTCGCGGCAGAATCGATGATATAAGGATATTTAACAGGGTCCTAACGCCATCCGAAATTCAGATACTATTTAACTATGGGAATTAATCGGTATGTCTTTCCGGCAGTATTATTATTCCGATAAAGGCTTTACCCTGGTGGAATTGGTGGTGATAATCCTCGTTATCGGGATCCTGGCCGCGATTGCTTTGCTGCGGGTCAGTCCCTCAATGGATAACGCCCGGCTCGAATCGACCCGCCTGGAAATGGAATCGCTGGCCCTCGCTATCGTCGGGAATCCTCTGCTTTACAATAATAGGACACGGACGGATTTCGGGTATGTCGGCGATATCGGAGATTTCCCTGATAGTCTGGCCGATCTGGCTTTTAATTGCCACGGTTATGCCACCTGGGACGGCCCGTATATCAAAGAAGGCCTGGAGTCCGGCGATTATAAGCGCGACGCCTGGCAGGCCGACTACCTTTACAGGGACACTTTGATAATTTCCACCGGTTCGGGAGAGAATATAGAAAGAGTTGTCGCTGTCTCAAGAAACGCCATTCTGGCCAACACCGTGAAAGGGAAAATCGTCGATGCCGCCGGGAAAATCGCCCCCGGGATATGGCGGGATTCCCTGAAAATCCGCCTGCAATACCCGGATGGTTCCGGGGGGATAGGCACGGCCGAAACGACTCCCGACCACCAGGGCCGCTTCTTATTCTCCAATTGCCCCATCGGCAATCACACCTTGCGGGCCATTTATTTACCTGACAGCGATACCGTGACCCACCGGATTACGGTTCTGCCGGGCCGGACTGTTACTCTGGATATCATTTTCCCTGCCAATCTGTGGTAAATTATCCCGGTCCCCAAAATTGACTTGGCAAAAATCGCCAAACGGTTATCTTAATATTAGAGTCATCGGGATCAGCACCGGGAAAGTTTTTACCGAGACGACCGATATAAAATTACCATTGGGGTGATGTGCGGTGTCAGGATCAAATCCCGGCGCCGTTACCCCCGTAAATAGATATAGCGGCCCCCGGCAGGGGAATCCAAAGCCCTCAACGGATTTCCTGTTCTGGCTTTACCGATAATATTTATTCCGGGGCGAATTAGCGACATTATAGGTGCGCCTGATGTTTGCGTTGTCGTACAAAAAAGCGATTTTCCTGATTTCCCTGGTGATCTTTTTCATTTTGACGGTTCTTTTTTGGACTTACTCCATCGACGATGCTTTCATAACTTACCGCTATGCCGAAAATCTGGCCGATGGCCGCGGCCTGGTATTTAATCCCGATGACGGTTATCCTGTCGAAGGTTTTTCCAATTTTCTCTGGGGGTTATTTCTTGCCCTGGTCTTCAAGGCGGGCCTGCCGACATACCTGACCGCCAAGGTGGTCGGACTGGGTTTATTTCTATTAAGCGGGATTCTTGTATATCGTCGGTTCATGAATCAACCCGGTTATGCGTGGTTGGGAGGACCATTGCTCCTGATTTGCCCCTTTACCGTTCTCTGGGGGGTGAGCGGCCTGGAATTGGGGGCCCATACCTTTTTAATCCTGATTGCGTTATTTTATCTGGCCGATAAATCCCGTAAGTTGTTTCTGGTCCTGCCGCTTCTCGTCCTGAGCCGCCCCGAGGGAGCAGTTATCGCTCTTGTCATGATTTTCACTTTGCTGATATCCCGGCGAAACGAATTAAGTACAATTAAAAACTATGCCATAACGGGCCTCGCCGTCACTCTGGCAACCCTGGCGGCCCTGACCGTATTCCGGCTGTGGTATTTCGATGCCCTGGTACCGAATACCATTTACGCCAAAACCCAACACCTGTGGTGGCTGGGCATAAGGGCCTCCTATATTATGTTGATGACGGTGCTGCCTCTTGTCCTTATGGCGATGCTGGGAATATATTTCATGTTAAAAGACGGTTTTAGAAATGTTTATTCTTCTCTTATGAGCACGGCCTTTCTGGCCCAGATAGGAATCAGTTCCCTGGCCGATCCCGTGATGAATTTTCACTGGCGGTATCTTATCCCGGTTTTGCCCTTGGCGCTCCTTCTGGCTCTCTCGGGTCTGGAGAAATTAAGATATCCGTCGCTTCGATTTGCCCTGGCGGTAGTCATGGCGATAGCCGTGGTTTTCCCTTTCAGGCGCGTGACCGATACCGTTAAGTTGGAACAGGAAATCACGAAATCACAGGAAGCCTTCCTGACCTGGGCCGAAAAAGCCGAGCCTGACGCCACCTTTACCATGACCGACATGGGGCGAATACCTTATTACAGCGGCATGAGATTCAACGACCTTTGGGGACTTGTCAATCGGGACATTGCCCGCGAGGGGTACGATCTGCGCCGCGAACTGGAACGCCTGCCGGATTACTTTGTCTTGGTCGGATATTTGCAGGGCGGGACAGCCTCATTCCGTTTCGGGCGCGAGGCCGTCCTGGCCGGCAGCATGGCTTTCTACCATACTTATGATTTTGTCGATATCTGCTACCCGGCCGGGAATGATCCTCGCCTGCCCGGGTATTATTACCTGGTTTTCCAGCGCCGGCCCTACGCCGCGGAGATCCTGAAACAGTCCTATTCGGGGGATTATACCCCCCCGATTCGTTAGAACTTGCCGATTAGCGGGCCGGTATATTCATCCCGAAAATTTTAAATAAGAAGGCCATTTCGTCGGCCACTTCGTCGATAATCTTATATCGCGGTTTCCCGGAGCCGTGGCCGGCCTTTGTTTCCACTCTTAAGAGAATTGGGTTTCGGCCGCTGTCGGCCGCCTGCAGGGTCGCGGCAAATTTCTTGGCATGCGCCGGCACCACCCGGTCATCGGAATCAGCCGTCGTAATCATCACCGGGGGATAGGACTCGCCTTTCTTTATATTATGCAGGGGGGAGTAGGCATACATAAACTTGAAATGGTCCGGGTTTTCCTCGGCATTGCCATAATCGTTAACCCACCAGCGCCCGACCCCCAGTTTATGGTACCGCAGCATATCGATTACCGGCACCTGACATAATACCGCGCCGAATAATTCCGGCCTTTGAATCATTACCGCCGCCACCAGAAGCCCGCCGTTGCTGCCGCCCTCGATGGCCAGACGCGACGGCGACGTGTACTTGTTCGCAATCAGCCATTCCGAGGCCGCAATAAAGTCGTCAAATGTATTCTGCTTCTTATCCAGAGTGCCGTCCCGGTACCATTTCTCGCCGTATTCGTACCCGCCGCGCAAGCAGGCCACGGCCCAGACACCACCGTTCTCCAGCCATAAAGTTTTGGCCGGTGAGAAATATGGCGACATATTGGAGGCAAATCCGCCATAGCCATAGAGTATGGTCGGATTATTCCCGTCGCGGGGTAAATCCCGGCGATGCGTCAGGAACAGCGGCACCCTGGTGCTGTCGCGCGAAGTATAAAAGATCTGGGTGGTGGTAAATCCTTCAGGATTGAAGGGGACCTGGCATTGATGAAAAACGGTGAGTGAATCAGTCAAAATATTATAACGATATTTTGTCCCCGGGTACAGAAATGACTCAAATGAAAAAAACAGTTCATTGTCATAAAGTTTTCCCTTTAGATCCGATATCGCCCCCGGGACCGGCATGGGCAATTCCTTGATAAATTGCCCCTCCTGGCTGTATACCATGAGATGACTGATGACATCTTTCGATTCGTGTGTCAGGAACCGGCCGCCGATAAACTTTACCGTTTCCATGACCCGGTCACTTTCGGGAATTATTTCCCGCCAGTTCGATTCCTCGGGCTTATTGACATCAATTGCCACCAGGCGGTAATTAGGAGCATTCAGATTGGTCTGCAAATAGAAAATATTTTCGTTATTCCCGATAAAATTAAAGACCGCCCGCCCGAATTCTATCAGATGAATAAAATCCGTACTGTCAGATAAAGCCCGGTAGTACAGCCCGACTCTGGGATCAGTCCCTCTCCAGGCCGTCAGTATCAAATAGCGGCCATCATCGGTGACGGCCGGTTCAAAGCCCATTTCCTTGTCGACTTTATCCTCGAAAACCAGTTTATCCTCGGCCTGGTCGGTCCCCAAACGATGGAAATAAGCCTTGTGATAGAAGGTAGCCTCCTCTTCGCCTACATCCGAGGGGTTCGGGTATCGGGAATAATAGAATCCGGAGTTATCCGGGACCCAGGCCGGCTCGCTGAACTTAACCCATGGCAGGTATTCCGGGAAATCCTGACCCGTCACCAGGTTTCTGATGCGGATAAACTGCCAGTCGCTTCCTTTTTCGGATAAAGTATAAGCCATCAGGGTTCCGTCGTGGCTGAATGTCCGCCCGCCCAGAGCAATTGTCCCGTCGGAACTCATTTTGTTCGGGTCCAGGATTATTTTCGGGATAGTATCCGAGGTATCCAGGCGATACAGAATCGATTGATTGTTTATGGTGTCGAGAATCGTGAATATATAACCTGCCCCCACTTTGGCCGGGATGCCATATTTCGCGAAATTTTGACGCGCGGCATATTGGGTCCGCAATTGTTCGCGCGCCGGGGTGTCGACAAATTCCGCCGTAATCTGATTCTCCCGTTCCACCCATTTCTGCACGGCAGAATCATCGGGGTTTTCCAGGGGACGGTAGGGGTCGGGCACCATGACACCGTGAAAGTTATCGACCACATCCGACATCGGAGCCGGCGGGTATATAAAGGTCGGGGCAATTTCGCCGGCCGAGAGAGAAGCCGCCAGTAGAATTATGGCCGCAAAAAGGGGGAGTGTAAGCACCCCGGCCGATTTTTTGCCCGTGAATTTAAAACTGATTTTTCGGTTCCATCCCGGATCCGGCATTTTTTGCTCCTTTAATGGTTAAGCACTTTTCCGGAAAATAATCATATTTATCCCGCCCTGTTACCAATAATTTCACGCTAAATAAATCAGGAAAGTAAGGATAATATTAGTCGACATTAATATACCCGATGATAATCCATCCAAATCAGTCCGGTTTTAACCAAAAGTTTCAGTTATTATTTCAAGCGACGTCGGGGGTCATTTGCCGCAATGGCATAAGTCATTAACAATAAATTGCTTACGGCCTGCAATAAAACGGGTCAAAAACATCTCGATTTTGCCGATGAATTAAATATTCATTGGGCGTAGTGCGTATAATTAGTAGATTTATTAGGAATATTTTATGAAATATCTACCACTTTTGCTGTTGCTGATTTTAGTAAACCCCTCCTCCAATCTTCTGGCTGATAATAATTCAAAGGCCGATTTTGTTTTTGAACTGCTCGACAATGTGGAATGGCCGGCTGCCAATAATGGCAGTGAAATAAAGATCTGCGTTCTGGGGAATTCTCCGTTTCTGGAATCTTTACAGAAACTGGCCGAATCCAAATCAACCTCGAGCCGAAAAATCATCGTCAGCCAAATCTCTCTTGAGGATGATATCACCGGTTGCCATATCCTTGTTATCGCGTCAACGGAATTAAGCGACCTGGCGGTGGCTTTGAAGAAGGTCAAAAATCAGGCCACGCTTACCGTTAGCGATATCAAGGGTTACGCTCGATATGGCGTCATGGTTAATTTCACCGAACAGGATTCCTCCGAAAAAAAGGAATCCGTCATTGAGATTAACAAAATGTCGGCCCGGGAAGCCGGGTTGAAGATCAGCGAAGACTTGCTTAAAAAGGCATCCAAAACTTACGGTTGAGCCCATTTGTCATTTTTTCCCTTTCGTTACCCCGACGACTATTCGTCGGGGTTTTAATTTGACCCGGTTCCCGGCGCCGCTTATCTTACAAATATAATGGCAATCGATTATTTGTCGGCGAAGGAATCCATAAAATCCGAGTGGAACGAAATATAGTTTTATTCCGGAGAATAGCGACGAAAGGATGGCGACTTCTGTATGCATAAAAAGACCGGGAGAGTATTTTATATTCTGGCGGCGGGTGTTCTCATGATTCCCTGGTCATGCCAGGATAATGGCCAGAGTACAGGCGCCTATTCTTTACGAAGCATCATGCCGGTGGCCATTGACGGTTTCGAGGCGATCGGGGAGCCGGAGTTTTATGACCGGGACGGCATATTCAAATATATGGACGGCGCCGGGGAAATCTATCGCATGTACAATTTCCGACAACTCGAAGTCATGCACCTGGCCCAACTCGACGCCCCCGTGATAACCGTCGAGATGTTCGATATGACCACGCCGGCCGATGCCTTCGGGGTGTTCAGCCACGTCCGCGAGGAACCCGAGGCCGGAGTCGGACAAGGCTCCGAATATCGTTCCGGGGTCCTGGTATTCTGGCAGGGGCGATATTTTTTCAGTATCACTACCGAAATGGAAAATGAATCCGCCCGCGCCGTCATGTTCCACGTGGCCCAATTCCTTTCGGGGCGTATCAAGTCGGCCGATGGCCCGCCTTCGCTCGTACAATGCCTGCCGGGCGAAAACCTTATAGTCGAGTCGGTTCGTTTTTTCCGGCAGAATTCGTCATTGAATTATCACTACTTCTTAGCCGACAGCAATCTCCTGCACCTGGGAGACCAGACCGAAGCCGTCTTGGCCGAATATGAGCCGGGACAAACCTATCTTTTATGCATAAAATACGCCGGCGCGGCCGAGGCCTTATCGGCTTATGAGAATTTCCTGAAAACATATCTTCCTGATTCTTCCCCTTCGGGGATAAAAGAGACCCAGCCCGGAAAATGGGTTGTCGCGGAAAATGCGGGAGAATTCAACCTTATTGTGTTGGATGTTTCCGACCCCGAGATCGGCCGGACGTTGATTGACCGCAGCAAAGAGAATATAGCCAGAATGAAATAAGGGAGAGGCCGATGGACGAGCACAAACATGTCACCCGCCGCGATTTTATTAAAGGAGCCTCCCTGGCGGCCCTGGGGATGGCCATGGGCGTTAACCTGGAGGCGCAAAATGCACCCGAAAAAATCACGCAAAGCAGGGTCATTTTGATTCGCCACCGGGAGGCCGTTGGCGTCGACGGCGCCATAAATGCCGCGATCATCGGCTCCATGCTGGACCAGGCGTTAGTCACCCTGACCGGCAAAAATAATCCTGCTGAAGTCTGGAAAAGTATCATCAGGCCGTCTGATATCGTCGGCATCAAAAGCAATGTCTGGGGCCCCCTGCCCACTCCGGCGGCCGTCGAGAATTATCTTAGGGAGGGATGTCTATCGGCGGGGGTTTCGGAAAAGAATATTGCCATCGATGATCGCGGCATACTGGGCAATGAAGTTTTCCTCAAGGCCACGGCACTTATCAATACCCGTCCCTTGCGCACGCATCACTGGTCGGGCGTGGGAGGACTTCTGAAAAACTACATCATGTTCGTCCCCGAGCCCTGGACCTATCACGATAACTCCTGCGCCGACCTGGCCCAATTGCATAATCTTCCGGCCGTAAAAGACAAAACCCGCCTTAATGTCCTGGTCATGCTGACGCCGCTTTTTCACGGCGTGGGAGCGCACCATTTCGACAAAACCTATACCTGGCGATATAACGGCCTCCTGGTCGGTTTTGACCCGGTGGCCCTGGATGCTGTCGGTCTGCAGATTCTGGTGGCCAAACGGAAAGAATTTTTCGGCGAGGACCGCCCCATGAAACCCTCCCCGCACCATATCGCTTTCGCGGAGAGCCGCCACCACCTGGGTTTCGCCGACCCGAATAAGATAGAGTTGATTAAACTGGGTTGGGAAGAGGGGATACTTATTTAATTTCCCCCAAAAAAATTCCCGGGGTGGCTTGGAGTGCCCACCCCGGTTCGACCCCTACAATCCCCCCACCCCCTAATGCCCCATCAACCCTGATGGGATTTCTTCTGTTTCTTCCGTCGTTCGGTCAGGTCCTGACCCCGACCAAAATCGGGGTTGTGACCTGACCGCTGCTTGACAGTGTATCGCTTTTTGTTTGCCGTCAGTTCACATCCCCCGCGAGGTGCGGGGGACAGGAACCGACGGAACATTTTCAATTTCCGCAATTCGAAGAGGGCAGGTTATAAACCTGCCCCTATTTTGCTATTCCCTTTCCGCCAACTGATCTTCCAGCTTCTGTGCCTTCGATATCAAATTCATGAATTCCAACACATCGGACCGGTCTTCTTCCCGGTACACCTCTTTGGCCAGGGCCATGACATTGTCCAGTTTTGAATCCCGGGCCCAGTAAGATTTCCGCAGTATTTCCGAAAATTCCGCCGCCGCGGTCGCCAAGCGAAAATCGGTCGAAGTATTGGCAAACCGCGAAATCAAATCATGACGATAAATCTTATGATTGATCTCGGTCACCTCGTTATAGGTGGGATCCTTGTACCGAATGAATATGGTCCCCAGATTGTCACCAACCTCGTCGTCATGAAGTTTAACTTCGTACAGGGCTGTCACCTGGTGTCCGGAGCCGATTTCACCGCCGTCCTCTTTGTCATCGCGGAACTTATCGTCGGCGACATCGCGGTTCTCGTACCCCAGCAGGCGGTAACTGCGCACCACCTCGGGATTGAAATCAACCTGGATTTTGACATCGCGGGCAATCACCTGCAAGGTCCCGGTCAGGTTCTCCACGAAAATCCGCCGCGCCTCGGCAATATCATCGACATAGGCGTAATGACCGTTCCCCTTATCACCCAGTTTCTCCATTAGGACATCGTTAAAATTCCCCATGCCGAATCCAATGGCCGACAGGGTGATGCCTTTATCTGCGTAACGCTTGATCCCTTTCAACATTTCATCGGGACCGGTCACGCCGACATTGGCCACGCCGTCGGAGCAGAGAATTATCCGATTGATTTTGTCTTTCTCGAACATGGCGTCGGCCATCTGGTAACCCAGGCGAAGCCCCTCCTCGGCATTGGTGGAACCCTGGGACTGCAGACACTCGATGACGTCAAGAATTCTATGTTTGTCCTCGATCGAAGTCGGGTGCAGGCGTACTTCGCCCCGACTGCCGTACACCACGATCCCGACCTGATCCTCTTCGGTCAACTCATTGACCAATTCTTTTAAAGCCTTCTTGACCAACCCCAGGCGATCTTCGCGGGACATGGAGCCGGAGATATCGATGACAAACACCAGGTTGGCCGCCTTGCGATTTTCCGGACGGATATTTTTCCCCTGAATCCCGAAGCGCAGAAGATATGAATTCTGCCCGAATTTCGAGGGCGCCCCTTCGAATTCCACGCTGAACGGTTCCACCCGCGGGGATTTATAATTGTACTTGAAATGATTGACGAATTCCTCGACCCGCACCGCCTCATCGGGCGGAATTTCGCCTCGCTCCAGGTACGACCTGGTCATTATAAAAGACGCGTCATCGACATCGATGGCAAAAGTGGAGAAATGGTCGTCCTCGGTATCGACAAAGGGATTGACCCCATAATTCTTGAAAAACATGGCATCGAACGCCTCGCCGTTGACAATAGCCGTCCCGCCATGAGCGGGGGGATAATACATATTCTCATGAGGAGAAGGGCATATCTTTTTACCACTGACATCATACATTACTTCACCAGCCCTTCCGCCGTGGATTTTTACTTCACCTTCCTGCGTGGTAATTACTCCGGCACTGTTCTGAACGAGTTTGTCAACGTTTGTAACCGGCATGCATTGTATTTGATCTCGGGCACTGGCGGATTTTGAAGATACTTCATGCTTATTAATTTTATCGCGATTTGCGATCCCCTTAATGATAATGCCCAATTCGGCCGTAGCGGGCTCCATGACCACATTTTGCTCGGTGGTTTTGTCCGATTCAACCACAACCTTTTCAACTTCAACGGTGGCATAGCCGACAGTACTGAAGCGCATAGTGTATGACCCCGGCGGTACCATATGAATCATGTAGTTGCCGTCAAGATCGGTTACTGCACCCTGGGTGGTTCCGACCAACAGGATACTCACTCCCGGCAACGGCTGGCCGCTGTCCTTTTCGGTCACTCGTCCTTTGATTTTTCCGGCATTCCCGGCCATAAGCATACCGGTTGCCCCGATTGCCACTACCCCCATTATCACTATTATCAGTCTGACCCACGTGCGCATAACCCGCCTCCTTAATGAACGGTTGGTGAGGATTTACTTGTCGCTTTCGTGGGGATTACAAACCAAAGACGCATTTCTTCCCGGCAAAGTTGATTGCTTCTTTGATAAATTGCGGAAGGATAGGTAAGTTAATGAAAAATCGTGATTTATGGAATAAGAGCCGCCTCGTATAAAAAAACGGCAAAGCGGGGAAAGAAAACATCATCAATACTTTTTAAGGTTTCTTGATAATGGGGTATACCTTCGGATAAGAAACATCCATAGAGATACCAATTGATATTGACGCCTTGGCGGCAATCTTAATATCTTTTATTGTGACTGGGGCAAAACCGATGCAGGTAACTTCCAGGGAGTAAATACCCGGCGGGATCATATTGATTCTAAAATTACCATCCGGGTATGAACATGCTCCAAGATTAAAGCCAATGATTCGAATAAACGCCCCCGGCAAAGGGTAACCCAGTAATCTGTCAATCACCGTCCCTGTAATACTACCTGTTCTTTTTTTGTCATGTTTTGTTTTGGTTTTAGGAGAATAATCGCTTTCACTGAAAGGGGTTGTATCGGCTTCAATGCCATTACTACTCCCGGCCATTAAAGATAATTGGAAATCAGCCGTCTTGACCTTGCCCGCCTTTATGGAGATTTTGTCAATTCGTTTTACTTCATATCCCATAAGGACACATTTCAGGCTATATTTTCCGGGCATCAAATCTTTGATAACATATTCGCCGGAATCATTAGTTATGGCGGCCCAGGTGGTCCCCCTCAAAATGACACTAGCCCCCTCCAGAAGAGCACCTATTCTTTGAATTATAACGCTGGCTCCTTTTAACGGCTCACCGTTTGCCTTATTTATTACCCGGCCCTTGATATTTGCCCATTTTTCTGCCAACCTTTTTATTTGCCAAATACTGAGTTTATCCCTGGTAGGATATGCTCTTTCCGTATGACCGCGTCTAAGCGTATCCAGAATTAAAACGCTGTTGACTTCAGTAATAGAATCCGGAGAAACAATAATACTATCTATTTTGATTGTTATTCGACCTACCTGGGATATTCGTAAAGTATGAGCACCCACGGGAACTCCCTTAATAATATATTCTCCCAAAAATCCCGTTGGACACCCCAATTTTGTTCCTTCTACTTGCACCGATACTCCCGGCAGCGGCTCGCCGCTCTCATAATCCATGACTCGCCCTTTGATAATTCCGAATTCAACCTTCCAGGATAATCCGGTCGCTGCAATCAATAGTGCCCCGATCACAGCCAAAATCAGCCTGCCACTCCGCATAAGCCGCCTCCTTGAAGTTTTCCTGGAAAATATCACATACATGTACTAATATATAAGAGACGTTTAACCCAATAGATTTATGCAATACGCTTCGCGGTTTAAATTAGGAATTTGTGTCCATGAAATAGAAGTATGCCTTTAATGGCCGCCTCTTTTAAAATGCGGCGTTTCATCCCATAAAAGCATATAATGTAAAAAATCACAAACCTGATTATTGGCATGAAACGCAACTTATATAACAAAATCTCCGCCCTGTTTCTTTTCGCCGTCGCCATGGCTTTTCTCGAATCCACCGTGGTCGTCTATCTTCGCGAATTGTACTATCCCGAGGGTTTCCGCTTCCCCCTCAAAGATATACCGGCCAATATATTGATTGTGGAACTCCTCCGCGAGGCCGCTACCATCATCATGCTCCTTACCGCCGGTTATCTGGCCGGAAAAAAGAATTGGGAACGGTTCGGTGCCTTTGTTTTCCTGTTTGGCGTCTGGGATATATTCTATTATATCTTTTTAAAACTTATCCTCGATTGGCCCGCCTCGCTTTTTGATCTCGACATTCTGTTCCTGATTCCCCTGCCCTGGATTGGCCCCGTGATCGCCCCGGTCCTGATTTCCGTTTTGATGATACTCGTCGGCATTTTTCTCTTGCATATCCATGACAAAGAGGGCGCCTTTACGGCCACCAAATTCTCATGGATTATGGCAACATCCGGCACTTTGGTAATTCTTTATTCCTTCATGCGCGACCCTCTGGCGGGTGTTCAAGAGTCCCAACCGGAAGACTACGCCTATTGGCTCCTGGCGCTGGGCATGTTGCTTTATCTGGCCGGATTTTATAAAGCCGCCCGAAATTCCCGAAAAATCCGATAATTATATCGTTTTTTGACGGTCCGATAATAAGTCGCCGGCTGTCAGAATCTAATTTCATCTCCGTATTTTCCGATATTAATACCGTATAATACTCTATCTCGTTGGATAACTGATGCTTAAATGTGAATGTTAAGGACTCGCATTATGCCTAAAACGGAGATAAATGAACCCATTTAAAACCCGGCAAAGCAAACAATGACCATCCCTATCCGTATTTTGTTTATATTTACGCAGGAGTAAGACAGGTAAAATTATGGTGTCGTTAAAATCAAAGTACGGATTAAAGGCGATAGTCTCGCTGGCTTCCTATTATGGCAAAGGTCCTCTGCAGGCCAAAGAAATCGCCGCCCAGCAGGGAGTGCCGGTCAGGTATCTGGAGTTATTGTTATCCCAACTGCGTCGCGCCCGGATTGTCGAGGCCACACGGGGCAAAAACGGCGGGTATATTCTCACCCGGGAACCGTCCGATATCTCGGTCTGGGATATTGTGGCCATATTTGAGGGGCGGATTATCTTTTCCGCCGACCACGATATGCCCTCGAATAATAAGAAAACGTCCCCCGCTTACGCGGCCGTCTGGAAAGAGGCGGAAAACCGGGTGGTGGAATACATGAAATCGGTCAAGGTGGCCGATATTTTAGAAGCCGTCAATTCCGGCAAAGAGATGTACTTCATTTAAAAACAGGCAGGTAAGGTATGGCATCACGAATTGCTTCAGATATTACCCAACTTGTTGGCCGAACCCCCCTGGTGGCCTTTAATCGCCTTGGCGCCGGACTCCCCGGCATAGTGGTGGGGAAATTGGAATCGTTCAATCCCTGTTCCTCGGTAAAAGATCGCATCGCCCTGGCCATGATAGATGACGCCGAAAAAAAGGGTCTTTTGAGCAAAAATACGGTGATAATCGAGCCGACCTCCGGCAATACCGGTATCGCCCTGGCCTTTATTGCCGCCGCCCGCGGTTATAAATTGATTCTAACCATGCCCGAAACCATGTCGCTGGAACGTCGCGCCCTCCTTAAGGCTTTTGGAGCCGAATTGGTCCTGACCCCCGGCCCCGAGGGCATGCCCGGAGCGGTTAAAAAGGCCGAAGAATTGGTGGCTTCCACCCCCAACGCCTACATGCCCCAGCAGTTTAAAAATCCGGCCAATCCTTTGGTTCATTACCTGACTACGGGACCGGAGATCTGGGACGACACCGACGGCAAAGTCGATATTCTGGTCGCCGCCATCGGCACCGGTGGAACCGTTACCGGGGCCGGTAAGTATTTGAAGGAAAAAAATCCCGGTGTAAGGATATGCGCCGTCGAGCCGGAAGCCTCACCTTTTCTTACCAAAGGAACCCGGGGGCCGCACCCCATTCAGGGAATAGGCGCCGGTTTTAAACCTGATGTATTAGATATGAGCGTCATTGACGAAGTCCTGCTGGTGTCCAACGAGGAAGCCATAAATACCACCCGGCGATGCGTCAGGGAGGAAGGCATTCTCATGGGGGTTTCGGCAGGCGCGAATGTGGCTGTCGCCTTAAGGATGGCCGCCCGTGAAGAAAATCGCGGCAAAATGATCGTCACGATTATCTGCGATACCGGCGAAAGATATCTTTCCACGCCGACCTACTCCGAGATGATATAGTCTATTGTTCCACCGTGGGTCATCCTGAAACGGTGTTTCGATTTTCGTTCCTGACTGAAACACTTTTCCTGCCTCTTTAATAGTATGAATTTCATCAAAATTTATATCCTCCTATAATTCAAGCGGTTATTGTTCCCGGAGTTTTTAGGACGGTTTGGCACGAGATGTGTTTATATGGTTATCAGCTATTGGTTGATTCAGGGGGCATTTAGGGGCTTAAAAAGCAAAAGGGGACCGGCGACCCGCCTTAAAACGGGAAGCCCGGACGCAAGGTCGCAGAGGAGACTTCAGGGGGATCCCAAGCGGCTGGCGAAGAAAATGGCCGGACCATAAAATCCGGCTATTTTTTTTGCGCCAAATTGATATAATATTCTATGACCCAACGTCGCTTCCGATTTGGCATTTCCACGACGGTCGATTATTCCGTGCCAATTGATGCGCAACTCCCCGCCATCAAAAAGGCAGGCTTTGATTTTATATCCATGGGTTCGAATGACTCTCATAGCGGTTTTTTGGATGAGCCGAAGTTCAAGGCGCATCTGTCCCTCGCCAATAAACTCGGGCTTGATGTGACTTCTATTCACCTTCCCTTCGGCGTCAAGCATAACATATCCTCTCCCGATAATCTTGACCGCGAATTTGCCACTGGAATTCTCGGACTGCGTTTAAGTTTTATTTTCCTATATAGGATACCTCTGGCGATTATTCATCCTCATCATTATTTCGATGGGTCACTTGAAGACGCATGGGAAAGAGGCCGGGAATCGCTCCGGCAAATTATTACCGATTTGCCCGCTGGACTTCATCTGGCCGTCGAAAATCTCCCCGACTATCGCGGCTCCTGGTTTTGCACACGTATCCTGAATGAATTCGGCCCCGATCAACTCGGCTTTTGTTATGATTCCTCCCATGAAAACATGAGCGGGGTGCCTTTTCACCTTTTAGAAAAATTCTACAACCGCGTTACTATCACCCACTTATCAGACAATCATGGTCAGGCCGACGAACATTTAATCCCGGGTGACGGCAATATCGATTGGACTCGAATGCGACAATTTCTTGAAAAATCTCCCAATTTGACTGATATCCTTTTCGAAGTCGGCACCGGCGATCCCCTGGAAATGCCACTGGAACAGTTTCTGGAAAAAACCATGACTCGAGCCAGAGAATATTTTGGATAAAATTTAGCCTGGAACCGGATAACCACTATAGCATACTATTTTAAAGACCGAAAATGATACGAAAGACCTATATTGGGCCTGTCCCGGCCGTGATTGAAAAGTCCCAGGAGTGAGGTAATTATGACGAATCGCCAAAATGTTCGACCCCAGAGTATGCTTTTAAGTTTTCTCCTGTTATTTTTGCTTTGCCCCTATTTGGTTTCGGCCCAGCACGAAAGCGCCGACGCCGCCCTGCAAAAAAGTTACGATCTGATATCCTCCGGGAATCTCGATGAAGCCCTTCGTGTTCTCACGGCCGCCATTGGCCAGGATAATCGCTATGCGCCTTTGTACCTTCAGCGGGGGATAGTCCACGGTCGGAAAGGGGCTTTTCAGGAGGCCGTCAATGATTTCACGCAAGCCCTGCAAATTGACCCCCGGAATGCCGAAGCTTTCTACAGCCGGGCTCTGGCCTATGAGAAATCCGGCCAGAAAGATAAAGCCGTCGCCGACTACGGACAGGCGATTGTCATAAATCCCCGTTATGCCGAAGCCTATTTCAATCGCGGTCTGGTTTATTTTTCCCGGGCCAATTATGACGGCGCTATCGCTGATTTTATGAAGGCCGCCGAAGCACGGCCCAGCTACGCCAAAGCCTATTATAATATGGGGTTGGCCCATGAAGCCAAAGAAAATCAGGAACAGGCCATGGCCAATTATGATAGAGCCATAGCCATCGACCCGACTTTTGTCGACGCCTTTTATAATCGCGGTCTGTTGCGGTACAAGCAAAGTAACCATGAAGAAGGTCTCAAGGATTTCGCCAAAGTGGTCTCGCTTAATCCTTCGGATGCCGCCGGACAATATAATCTCGGGGTGGGATATGAGCACGAACGGATGATGGATTCGGCCATAGTGGCCTTTAAGAGATATGTAAAATACGCCCCGCTCTCGGACTCCCTTAAGGTCCGTGAAATCAACGCCAAGTTCCCGGAAATGGAAAAACGCCGCGACCGCTTTAAAGAGATTCCGAAAGGGAATTAATAGTCCGGCGACGGCTCTCTCGAAACCTTATTCGGATGTAAAGGCGAAATTTTCAGGCTCGGTTCCAGAATACCTGGTCAGGCTCCGGCCGTTTTACCCTCCGGTATAAAAGTCGGCGAATCGACCGGCGTCCTGCCCTTGATTACTTCTCGGTAATATTTATAAGTCAGAGGCACGGCCGACTTCAATTGTCGCGCCGCCAGAATTTCCCCCACAAACAGGGTATGCGTTCCGCAGTCAATTTCCGAGATCACTTTCGATTCCATGAGGGCGACCCCATGTTCAGTGACCAGGGGAGCGCCGGTCAGGCCTGTTTCAAACGCCGTCTTTTCGAATTTGTCGATTACTCGTCCGGATCGAAACCCGAACAGCCCGATAAAAATCATGGGGGTGCTTTCTTCCAGAACGGTCACGGCAAAATACCCCGCCTTTTTTATGTATTCGTGGGTCAGGTTGGATTTACTGATGGCGGTGGCTATCCTCGGCGGATTGTTGGTGACCTGGAAAACCGTGTTGGCGATCTGGCCGCTATATTGCCCTTCGGCGGCGGCGCTGACGATATACATGCCGTAGCCCATACCCCATAAAGCCGTCCTGTCGATTTTATCCGCCATAACTTGCCTCTCCCAAACTTTAAAACAGCGACGAGGTTTTATCCGCCACCTGTTGCAAAAATTGTTTATCTTCCGAAGAGAACGCCGCCGTCTGGTGAGAATCCAAATCCAGTTCCCCCACCAGGCGGCCTCGTTTAAAAATCGGAACCACTATTTCGGATTTAACATGGATACTGCATGATAGATAATTGCTCTCGGCCGTGACATCATCGATCACGACCGTCCTCAGGCTTTCGGCCGCCTGGCCGCAAATCCCCTGCCCGAATTTGATGCGGGTATGGACGGTGGGTTCCCCGGCATAGGGCCCCAAAACCAATTCCCTGTCTTTTTTGGGGTCCACCAGGTAAAATCCCACCCAATCATAGGTACTGACAGCGCTTTTCAGCAGTTCACATATTGCCTTCAGTTTTTCATCGCGGGGATGACGAGTTTCGATTATCCAGCGAATTTTTTTCAAAAGGGTCGGGTAAAGAACCTGCTTATTACTTTCCACCGGGTAACCTCATTTCATTTTATTCTGCAATTCGTCCCAGGCGGTCATGGCCCGACGGATATGGGGTATGGTAATGGAACCGCCCACGGCCAGCCCGATTGATACCGTTTCTTCAAATTCGGCGCTGGATGTCCCCTCCTCATGGCAGCGGATGGTGTGATACATTATACAATCATCGCAACGAAGCACCAGCGAAGCCACCAGCCCCAGAAGTTCCTTGGTCTTGACGGGGAGCGCCCCCGGGGCGTAAACCTGTCCGTCCAGACTCCAGAATCTCTTCATATTGAGTCCGGCGTATTTCATGACGGTTTCGTTCTGGCTTTCCCTGGTCTTTTTGAACTCGTCAGTCTTGCCCATATTTATTTGGTCCTGATTAGATAATTATATTTACCTTCGCGATTTTCAATGGCTGCTCCCGTGTCAAGGCACCTTATAAGTTACGGACGGCGGCCCTTCCAGGCAATAAAATTGTCTGCAAAACCGGTATCGCCGGGAAGCCGTAAATTCAACCTGAAATCACACGCCACACAAAAAACCCGGCGAACCTGAAAAAATCGCCGGGTTGTTTTCGGAAATTAGGTATGTTAAACGGACTATTTGCGCTCGCCCAGAACCCGATCCATCATAAAGATGGCATGAGGCGCCTCACCTATCATCCGCAATTTGTCAACCACGTCGCGCGTGGAAGATTCCTCTTCGACCTGTTCCTTAATAAACCACTGCAGGAAATTCAGGGTGGCCGGGTCGTCAACTTCCTGCGCCAGCTTGGCCAGTTTATGGATACAGCCGCTGATATGTTGTTCGTGTTTGTAGGCATCCTCAAAGGCCTCGAGCGGAGATTTCCAGTCGGCCTTCGGCTTGTTCAGGCCGGCAAACACGACGCGAGCGTCGCGTTCGTTGATATAACCGTAAAACTTCATGGCATGGGACATTTCTTCGTTGGCCTGAGCTTTCATCCAGGCACCGCAACCGGTCAGGCTGATCGAATCAAAATACCCCGCCATGGACAGGTATATGTAAAAGGACTCGAGTTCCTCACGAATCTGATTATTAAGCCCTTCGAGCATCTTATCTTTTAACATCTTATTCTCCTTATTTTGTCAATGTATTCTTAACCGCTTTGATTACGTCGTCATAGTTCGGCTCCTGTGAGTTTTCCGGAACGAACTGCTTATATTGAATTTTCCCCTGGCGATCAATGATATGAATCGCCCGGGCGTGAAGATGAAGATCCTTAAAGAGCGTCCCGTAGGCTTTCCCCAAATTGCCGTCCCGATAATCCGAAAGTGTCTTGACCCGGTCGATTCCGGCCGCACCGCACCAACGCTTCTGCGCGAAGGGGAGATCCATACTGACCGTCAAGACGACTACGTCGTCGCCCAGATTGGCGGCTTCCTGGTTAAAACGTCTGGTTTCGGTATCGCAAACCGAAGTATCCAGCGAAGTAACCGTGGAGAGGATCACCACTTTTCCCTTAAAGGAAGAAATCTTTACCGGTTTTAAATCATTATCCATGACTTCCGCTTCGGGGGCGGGATCGCCCACTTTAAGTTCCGGACCCAATAAAGTCATGGGGTTGCCTTTAATTTTGACCACTCCATTTCTTTCGTTCATAGTCATCTCCTATCTTATTGTCAGTTTCTTTTGTTTCGACAGGCTAATAAATTTATACGTATCCATTAAATAGATAGAAACCGGAATATTTCTGTTTTGTTCCGATTATGATGTTAAATGTCCAGATTATTTGATCTTTTGAATATTTAACGGGATAATAGTAATTTTCGCGCCCGGATTTCTTGACCTTTCCCGGATTAAACCTTAATTTCGCTCTGGAACAAACATAAACGAAGGTTTTGAAATAATGAATATTTGTGTCATAGGGACCGGCTATGTCGGCCTGGTGGCCGGAACCGGCCTATCCGACTTCGGCATGAATGTGACCTGTATCGATAAAGATGAAAATAAAATCGCCGCTTTGAAACGAGGGGAGGTTCCCATCTATGAACTTGGCCTTCGCGAACTTATCGAACGCAATGTCAAACTGGAGCGGCTTCATTTCTCGACTGATCTCGAAGAAGCCGTGGACCGTTGCCTGGTAATATTCCTGGCCCTGGGAACCCCGGAAATGTCCGATGGTTCGGTCGATATGCGGGATACTTTTGAAGTCGTGGAACGAATCGCCCGGTGCATGAAAGAATATAAAATAATTGCCGTAAAAAGCACGGTCCCGGTGGGAACGGCTCGGGAAATCCGCAGGCTGATAAAGGATAATTTATCCGAACCGGTGGAATTCGACGTCGTTTCCAATCCCGAGTTTTTAAGACAGGGCGCGGCGGTCGAAGATTTCATGCGCCCCAATCGGGTTATATTGGGCTCCGATTCGGCTCGGGCTTTGGCTATCATGCACGATATTTACCGGCCCCTGTATCTGTTGGAAACCCCGGTTATAAATACCACCAACGAAACCGCCGAACTCATTAAATATGCTGCCAATACCATGTTGGCTATGAAGATATCTTATATCAACGAAATCGCCAATCTGTGCGACAAGGCCGGCGCCGATGTTTTCCAGGTGGCTCGGGCGCTGGGCATGGACAACCGTATTGGCCCCAAGTTCCTGCATCCCGGCCCCGGTTTCGGCGGCTCCTGTTTCCCCAAAGATGTTAAGGGCATGCTCAAGATGTCGGAAAATCTGGGATATGATTTCAAGATCGCCCGGGCGATTCTGGAAGCAAATTCCTTCCAGAGGGACCTGGTATTGAGCAAAGCCAAAGTCATGCTGGGCGGTTCCTTTCAGGATAAAGTTATTTGCCTGCTGGGCCTGGCATTCAAACCCAATACCGATGATATCCGCGAATCCCCGGCCCTTCATGTTGCGTCGCGACTTCTGGGTGAAAAGGTTCGGGTTCAAGTCTACGATCCGGCGGCCATGGATAATACCCGCCGAGTTCTGCCCGATATTGCCTATTTCAACAATGCCTATGATGCCGCCGGGGGAGCCGATTTGATAATCATAATGACCGAATGGAATGAATTCCGAGATTTGAGTTTTTCCCGTCTTAAGGAAAAAATGCGCTCCCTGAACATTTTCGATACGCGCAATTTATATAACCCGGCCACCATAAAGGAGAAAGGTTTTCGCTATCTGGCAACCGGGCGAAACTGACCCGCCTTTTATAATGGCGCGAATATTAAAAATCGACAAATGTCACTAAAAACAATTCTTGGCGGGACTTTCTGCTAAGGCAGAATCATTCTAAGTCGATATATTTTATAACATTAGCTTATTATGGCAATACCGCTATGTTGACTTTAGATAGAAAAATCTGTCCTTTTTTGATTAAAAAAGGCAACAATTTATTTAGCATTCGGAGCGGTTCTGCCGTAAAGAGTTAATCACTTCATTAATAGAGGAAAATTGCATGCCCTTTAACAAAGATAGTCTGAAAATTGATGCCGCCCGAGTCACTGATGAGATTTGCGAAGCCATCAGGCGGCAAATCCGCAAGGATTTCCGCAAAGCCGGGGCTGTCGTGGGGATATCCGGAGGTATTGATTCCTCGGTTGTTTCGGCCCTTTGCGCCCGGGCCCTGGGACCCGATAGGGTATTGGGAGTTATGATGCCCGAATCGGAATCTTCGGGTGAAAGTGAAAAACTTGCCCTGGAATTGGCCCGGACTTTCGGCTACGAGACAATCAAGGAAAATTTAACTTCCGCCCTGGCCGGAGCCGGATGCTATAATCGCCGGAATGAGGCTATCAAGTCGGTATTCCCCGAATTCGACGATTCCTGGTCGTGCAAGATTACCATCCCGACCAATATCCTGGAAAAAGATACCTATAACTTCTTTACCCTGATTATAGAGAAAAACGGCGAAATAAAATCCCGGCGGATGCCTCCGGCGGCCTATCTGCAGGTGGTTGCGGCCTCCAATTATAAGCAACGCCTGCGCATGACCACCCTTTATTATCACGCCGAAAAGAAGAACTGGGCCGTGGCCGGAACGGGTAATAAAGACGAACACGAACAGGGATTTTTTGTCAAGTATGGCGACGGTGGCGCGGATATAAAACCCATCGCCCACCTTTTCAAAATCCAGGTCTATCAACTGGCCGAGTTCCTGGGTGTCCCGCAGAGCATCATTAAACGCCAGCCGACCACCGATACCTACAGCGCCGAAGTTACCCAGGAAGAGTTCTTTTTCGGGCTTGATTTTTATAAAATGGATATGCTCTGGCACGCCATGGAAACCAATGTCCCGCCCGCGGAAGCCGCCCGGGTCCTGGGCTTAAGCGAAGAACAAGTAGTCCGCGGATATACCAACATCCGGCGCAAGATCGATGCCACTGAATATTTGCGGATGCACCCCTTGATGATAAACGAATAAGCGGGAACGGGAAATATTCGGAAAGGACAGTCATGTCAGCACTTAGTAAAGAGACTATTCGCCGCGACCTGCGGCAATTTATAATCGATTCTTTTATGGTGGGCAGTGAAGACGAAACTCTCAATGATACCGATTCCTTTTTGGAAAAAGGTATTGTCGATTCCACCGGCGTTTTGGAATTGACTTCCTTTATCGAGGAAAAGTACGCCTTTACTATCGCCGATGATGAAATGAAACCGGACAACCTCGATTCCGTCGAAAACCTGGTCCGATTTGTTTCAGGCAAAAAAGGGCTCTGAACCGCGGTTATTGCCTGCCCATGAAAATTCACGATTTATTGACCCAGGCCGCCCGGCGATTTCCCCGAAAAATCGCCGTTGTGCATCAAGACCAGCGGGCCACGTTTGAGGAACTGCAAACCTTTACCGATGCCCTGGTCGATTATTTAAAAGCCCTGCCGCTTCAGCCCGGAGACAGGATTGGCCTGCTTTTCGAGAATTCCATTGAATATATCTACCTGTTTTTCGCCATACAAAAGGCCGGGTTTGTAGTTGTCCCGATCGATACTTCCCTGAAGGCCGACAAAATCGCCTATATCCTGGCTGATTGCGACGCCCGGGCTCTTTTCTTTCACGCCAAATTCCGGCGAAGCCTTCAGGAGATACTGGAACATAGCCCCTCGCTTCGATTTCTGATTTCCGACTCTGCCCTGAAGACAAATTCGGGAAACATTCAAACCGCGACTCTGCCTGAAATACTGTCAAATTCAAGCCCGAATAGAATCGCCCCCGAAACTTCCCCTGAATTTAGGCCGGTCGACGCCCCGCATGAATTAACGGCCATATTTTATACCTCCGGAAGCACGGGCATTCCCAAAGGGGTGATGCTCTCGCATCGAAATTTAATAAGCAATACTTTGTCCACGGTGGAATATCTGAAACTGGCCGAAAACGACAGCGTCATTGTTATCCTTCCCTTTTATTATATCTATGGCAATTCGCTTTTGCTGACCCATATCGCCTGCGGCGGCAGTCTGGTCATCGACAATCGCTTTATGTACCCCGAAGTGATCATGGACACCATGGAAAAGGAAAAAGTCACCGGGTTTTCAGGGGTCCCGTCCAATTTCATGATTCTTCTGAATAACACCTCGTTTCCGCAACGCCGCTTCCCCGACCTGCGCTATTTCACCCAAGCCGGCGGGGCCATGGCTCCCGAAGTGGTGCGACGCCTGATTGATACTTTTCCCCAAAAGGAAACCTATATCATGTACGGACAAACCGAAGCCGCTCCGAGGGCCACCTTTTGTCCCCCGGAAAGACTTCGCGATAAATTGGGCACCATCGGCATCCCCGTTCCCGGTGTGGAAATAAAGATTATGAACGATGAGGGATTCGAAGTGGCCGACGGCGAACCGGGTGAAATTGTCATCATCGGTCCCAATGTCATGATGGGTTATTGGAACCAGCCGGAAGAACAAAGCCAGGTCCTTCGAGACGGCAGATTATTTTCCGGGGACCTGGGGCGCAAAGATAAAGACGGTTTTATCTTTATAATAGGCCGTAAGAAAGAGATAATCAAAGTCGGCGGCAACCGTGTCAGCGCCAAGGAAATAGAGGAGAGGCTGCTGGAAAACGACAAAATTTCCGAAGCTGCCGTATTGGGTGTCGAGGATCCGATACTGGGCGAGGCCATCCAGGCCGCCCTGGTTTTAAAACCCGGGCAGGCGGCTGAAGCCAAAGAAATTCAAAAATACTGCCGCGAAAAATTGGCGGAACATAAAGTCCCCAAATATGTACAATTCCTGAAGGAACTGCCGAAATATCAATCAGGAAAGGTCAACAAATTGGAGTTGGCCAAAAGTCTGAAGGCTTCTAATTGAAACTTGCCTTCGGTGGTTTTTGTTCTTTAATTGGACGTGAAGATTTACTGGCTGGGATATGGAAGAAACCAAGGATAAACATCACTTTGACCTGGGCGAATTGTTCGGCATAGCCTGGCGCCGAAAATGGCTTCTGGTATTTCCGACAATTTTGGGCGCCATCGCCGCTTTTGCCATCGGATTCGTCCTCACCCCGGTTTATGAAACCTCCACCATAGTCTGGGTGGGCAGTTCCATGCGTATCTCGGGCGATCTCCAACGCCTTATCGGAGGCGATATCACCGCCCTCGGACGATCCCGCAATCGCGGCGAAGAACTGCGTTCTCTCTATAATGAAATCACTTCGTCCCCGTTTCTCCAGCAATTGGTCGATAGGATGAATCTGGCCAAGGATCCGGTAATTGACAGGAAGGCACATAACCTCGCCTCGGAATGGCCTCACCTGACCGTGGAGCAGATTAAAGCCAACCTGTTGATTGAAGATCTACGGGAGAAGATCAGGGTGGAATTTTCCGGGAGCGATCAGGTTCGTATTACCACCGAATCCCGCAATCCCCAGAAGGCCCGGGACCTGGCCCAAAACATAAGCGAAATTTTCATCAGCGAAAAGAAGCGCCAGCAGATGGGCGAAGTCATGGCGTCGCAGGATTTTTCTTACGGACAATTGGAAAAATACGAAAAGGACCTTAATGACATAGTCGCCAGGAAAACCGAATTCGAAAAAGAGTACATGAAGGTGCAAATCGACGACATCGTCACCTCCGACGAAAACCGTCGCGATATAGGCTCCGAAATCCAATCCGCCAAAATCGAAATTACCGATAAAGAAGACGAAGCCCGCCTTTTACTCCGGAAAATTACGGCCGTGCCGGCCGCGAAAATCGAGTTGAATGAATCCGAAGAATTACGCCGCCTGAAGCAGGAGGTACAAACCCTTTTGGCCTCGGTCGCCAACCTGATGCTGCGCTATCGCTGGACCGCCCCCGAGATTCTCAATTTTAAGGCCCGCCTGTATTCCTATATGGATCAAATCGAAGATGAAAACCGCCGCCTGGTGGAAATTCAGTTCGTCTCCGAAGACCAGGTCACTCGGGCCAACCTGACCCAGTTGTTTAATACCCGGGCCTATCTGGATATGCTTTATGCGCGACAGAACAATCTGGAATTGGCGCTCGCCAATTTGAACAATAAGATCGGCCTGATGCCGGAATATCAGGCCCGCCTGGACCAGTATAATCGCGAAATCGAAGCCGCCCGCGACCTTCGCGATCGCTTCCGGGAACAGCAGGAAACGGCCCAGATTTCCCAGGCGGTTGTCAATGAAACCGAATACAAAATAATTCAGCCGGCCCAAATTCCCCTGGAACCGATTTTCCCGCAAAAAACTAAACTTATCCTCATGGGACTCATGAGCGGTATGGTTTTGGGCGGAGGACTGGTTCTTATCAGGGAATTGATGGATACTACTTTTAAGAGAGTCGAAGAAGTCGAAGAATATCTGAATCTGCCGGTGGTGGGCGTTATTCCCAATATCGAGACCGTTAAAAAGGCCCGATTTTAATCGGCGTTTTCACGACCATTGTCTATCATATCCTCTTAATTCTAATAAATTGCATCGGATGCCAAATCGGGATATGTCCTGATTTTCTGGAAATTCTTCGAAATGGAAAAGCCGGAATTAGTCGCTGAAATTAGCGCCTACCAGCCTCTTGGATGGCGTAGTGCGGACTGTCGCCGTAATGTCATTTTGAATAAGCGGTTGACTCCGCACGATTCTAGACCCAACCACTCTGGCCGGGGAACCGGAAATGATGGAATAGGCAGGATAATTTATCCCTTCCACAATCGAACCGGCCTCGACCACACAACCGTCGCCAATGACCGCTCCGGGCATTAAGAAAACCTCCGGCCCCACCCAGACATCATTGCCGATGATGACTTCGCGGTATTCCAGACCCTGCCGGCGAATCGGCGTCTCCAGGGATTCGAATATTTGGCTTTGGGTCCAGATTTTTGTATTCGGCCCCAAAACGGTATCATCGCCGATATAAATCCCCCCGCCAGCCTGGAAGAAATTATCGACGCCGATAACGACGTCACGGCCTAATTCCACCTTGTGAAGATTCCGGAATTTAAAGCCCTCGTGAACTCTTAAACCCTCCCCGCAGGCCCCGAAATATTTCCGCATCTTTCGCGATCTCAGGTGGATACCGTATTCGCCCGGGATATCGCGAAAGAAAAACATGATGACCTGGAGTCTTCCCCAGGGGATTTTCATCGACTTAAAAAAGAGTCTCCAGAACTTAAACATAATTCCTCGGGGAAACCGATCAAGGCAAGAGCCTTCAGCACCCCTGAATATTTATCGGCAAATTCTCCTAAGTCGTTAGACGGTATTGGGAAAAATAGCTGAAGGGGCCGTTGCAATGGGACCAAAATTTCCCCTCGACGGTGCCAACATTCTGGAATAAGGCGTTACCACCTGCTAAAATAGTGGTTTCTCACAACTGCCTCTAGCCTTTATAATATTAGCCCCCGGCCGGCCGGGGGTTTTGATTTAGTTTAAATTTTGCGGAATCAAGCGGGCCCGATAAGCAACCTCGGTCAAGCCAATTCCGGCCTTTCTTAAATTACTTCACCAGCATAGCCGTTCCGGTTCCTGTCCTGATGGATATTTCAGGAGACTCCGACTCACGTGTGAAAGATTTGTAAACGTATTCCTGGCCTTGTTTACGAACGGTCTTCTCCTCTTCAAAAGCAAAGGGGGCCTTGATCTTTCCTTCATTATATTTGGCCGTGAATTCGAAGGAACCGAGGATTGGATTCCCATTATACCGCAACACGGCATCACCTGTCCCCGAAGAAACCGCCACATCCGCCAGCGGCGAGGCCGCCAGGGTAACTTCCGCGTCTCCCGAACCGCTGGCGAAAGCGCCTGCCTCTATGAGAGAAATCCCGGTGGCTTCCACTTCACCGCTACCGCTGGTGAGTTCGAGCCCTCCCTTTATCTCATCAGCTTCGATATCGCCGCTACCGGTTATGGCCGTAATTTCGCCCGACAGCCGGCTCATTTCTATATTGCCGCTTCCCGTTGAAAGCCTGATTCGCCCGGTACAATCCTCGATAAAATAATCGCCCGAACCAGTCTCGGCCTTTAGTTGTCCGTACAAGCCCTTCGCCTTCAACCCACCGGAAGCCGATGAAAACCTGATTCCGGTATTCTCCGGAACCGTAATTGTCCAGGTGGAAGAACCCCGGCAGGAGCCGCTCATCAATTCTTCCAGAATCAGTTCGTCCCCGTCTTCCGTCATTTCGGGTGTATAGTTGCCCCCCCGGCTGAATTCATATGAATAGTCCACCTCAACCGTTATTTTGTCTGCCGTCCCCGTCCTGATGACGCCTTCTCCTGAAACCAGCGTGACCCGGACATATGCCTTTGCGGGAAATGATTTGGTCACTACATCGCTGTCGCCGAAGACTGAAACCGATGCAAATAGTGTAAAGCAACAAATCACAATCACCGCGCGCCTAAAGTACACCATAACATCCTCCGCTTAAAGATTAAAAGTTAAATCGCGATTGTGCAAATATTCATTCCCTGTCCGGAACGGAGCCGGGAGAGTAACCTTGTGACTACCCCCACGGCTTCTTCTCATGCCTACGGAATTTATGGCATTAGGTTTCGCATACTAATGGTTGGGGAAGCAAAAGATTGGCGAAGTCAAAAGAGAGAGGTGTAGAGGTTAATATAAAATTTTATCCAGAGGTGATTAATATCAACCCTGCAAACCGATAAAAAGGGACCCTCTTGGGTCCCTTTTAAAATAGAGTTTACCGGGTTATCTTATGGGCAAACTGGTTCCGGGCCACTCTGGAACTTATAGGCAATCATATAAATGATATCCAGAATGTTAAAGTCGCCGTCGGAATTGACATCAATCGTTTCAGGAACTTCCGGCGCCGGACCGCCTTTGAATTTGTAGTCTATCATAAAAATAATATCCAGGACATCCACGGCGCCGTTATTGTCGGCATCGCCGCAGATATAATCGCAAGCATCGCCCACGTTGTCCCCATCGATATCCGATTGGCTGGGATTCGGCTTTTCCGGGCAGTTATCACAGAGGTCGCCGACCCCGTCGGAATCGCCGTCGGCCTGGTCTTCGTTGGTTACGGTGGGACAATTATCGCAGGCATCACCTAAAATATCACTGTCCGAATTTTCCTGCAACGGATTGGCAGTCGCCGTGCAATTATCACAGACATCGCCGACCCCATCGCTGTCGCCGTCAGCCTGATCGGCATTGGAAATGGTCGGGCAATTGTCGCACAGATCGCCTTTGCCGTCGCTGTCGCCGTCCAGTTGATCTTGATTGGCCACCGTCGGGCAATTATCGCAGGCATCGCCGATACCGTCAGTATCGGTATCTTCTTGATTGGGGTTGGCCACCGCCGGGCAGTTATCGCATACATCGCCTACCCCGTCACTGTCACCGTCCTCCTGAAGCGGATTGGCCACGGTCGGGCAGTTATCGCAAACATCGCCGAAACCGTCCGTGTCACCGTCTTCCTGGTTCTGATTTCCCACCGTGGGACAATTGTCGCAGAGATCGCCTCGGCCATCCGTATCCGCGTCGGCCTGATCCATGTTGCCGATATCCGGGCAATTATCGCAGACGTCACCGACTCCGTCAGTATCCATGTCCAGTTGATCCAGATTGGCTACCGTTGGGCAATTGTCGCAGGCATTGCCCAAGCCGTCGGTATCCGTATCCAGTTGATCGGGATTGGCCACGGTCGCGCAATTGTCGCACAAGTCGCCTTTGCCGTCATTATCGCCATCCAGTTGATCCTGGTTGCCGACCGTCGGGCAATTATCGCAGGCATCACCAAAACCATCGGTATCGGTATCTTCCTGATTGGGATTGGCTACCGACGGGCAATTATCGCATAAGTCGCCTTTTCCATCACTGTCCGCATCGGCCTGGTCGGGATTGGCGATAGTCGGGCAGTTGTCGCAAACATCGCCTTTGCCGTCGCTGTCAGCATCTTCCTGCCCCGGGTTGGCAACGCCCGGACAGTTATCGCAGGCATCACCGAGACCATCGCTATCGGTATCGGTTTGATCCGGATTGGCAATGGCCGGGCAGTTATCGGTAGGGCAGGTATTTTCAGGGTGCCCCGGGTCGCCGAATCCGTCGTTGTCCGAATCAAAACAAATTTCGTGAACCGTCCAGCAATACGGGCCGTCGAAATGAACATCGGTGGTCGGAAATAGCCAGATAAAATCGTTATTGGGATGACCTACCGAGTCAATACAAAGAAGTCCACCGTCGCCGACATGCAGAGCCGCCGACATATAGAGTTGTTCGCCGAGACCCGAAGGCCAGGCATTGGTGCCGATGCCGGTATGATTGAATGTATCAGGAAGAGCCCCGTCCCAACTCCAGGCGGTAATGTCGTTATACAGGTTCCAGAAGCCGTTTAGATCATATCCATTGTGATAAAGAATCGACCCGGCCGGGCCGTCACCGCCGACATTGCGATGCACGACATTGGCCACCGTGCCGTTAGGACTGCGCAGAGCAAAAGTCATACTGCAACCGGAAATATCCGAACCGCTTGCGTGATTCATATATAGTCCGATAGTAACATCCGTTCCGGCCAGAACGGTATCCGGGGCATAAAGCGGTGAGATTTCCGCCCGGATGGTTACGGCATTGGCATTGCCGATGAAGGCTATGACCAGCGCCAAAGCGATCAGGAGGGGGGATTTCTTCATGAACTAGTCTTTCCTCTCTTGTGGTATGTACTTTATTTGCAAAGACATAGACAATATAATGGAATTCTAATATACGTCAATGAGGAAAGTGTATCGAATTTTCTATTGCGTTGGTATATAATAACTTAAGGAATTATAAGGAATTCGACCCTCAAATCGTTTATGGCCAATAAAAAGACGGCAGAATCGACTTCTGCCGCCCCAAATCAAATACCAAATTTTCCAATTATGGACAATCCGGCGCCGGACCACTCTTGAATTTGTAATCTATGAGATAAATTATATCCAGAATATTGACCAATCCGTCATTATTAACATCGGCGGCATTCAATTCCTGTGGTGCCGGTCCGTTCTTGAACTTATAATCAATCAGGAAAATAATATCGAGGATATTCACCAGCCCGTCATCGTTGACATCGCCACATATGAAATCGCAGGCATCGCCAATATTGTCACCGTCGCTATCGCTTTGACTGGGGTTGTTAACTTCCGGACAATTGTCACAAACATCTCCCCAATTATCCAAATCGAAATCTTCCTGTTCCGGATTGGCTACTGTCGGGCAATTATCACAGGCATCGCCCAGTCCATCGGTATCGACGTCCGCCTGATTGCCGTTCTTTATGGCCGGGCAGTTATCGCAGATATCGCCAACCCCGTCGTCGTCATAATCATTCTGACCGGGGTTGAAATGGCTGGGGCAGTTATCTTCAGGGCAGGTATTGGCGGCAAAGCCGGGATTGCCGAATCCGTCATTGTCGGTGTCGGTGCAGTTATCGCAGGCGTCGCCAAGGAGATCCGAATCGGCATCCTCCTGGCCGGGATTGGCGATACCCGGGCAATTGTCGCAGGCGTCGCCGATGCCATCACTGTCGGCATCATTGGGATCGGAGCATTCCACTGTCGTTTTATAAATCGACCGGCCATGTGTCCCCGCCGCCAGGGTCCGGGTCGGCGGATGATAAGCCAGGTCATGCACGGCTGTTATCGGCATACCCGTGCCCAACGGCTCCCAGGTAGTCCCGGCGTCGACCGTGATAAACACGCCGACGTCGGTGGCGATATAGAGAGTGTTACTATTAAAGGCATCGATTTTAATGTCGTTAACCGGGACATCGGGGAGATTACCCTGAATATCAATCCAATCGGTCCCATAGTTGGTCGTCTTGAATATATGCGGTGTATACTCATTCCAGCGATATCCCGACAAAGTCACGTAAGCCGTAGCCGCATCGGTCGGGTCGACAGCCACGCGCGTCACCCAGCGTTCCGGCAATTCATCGTCGATACGGGTCCAGTTTCCACCGCCGTTGGTGGTAACCCAGACATAGGCGTCATCCGTGCCGACATAGATCACATTGCCGTTTGTTTTGGAGACGGCCATGGTCGTAATTGTCCCGAACGAAGAATAATTGGGATAAGGACCGCCGGTTAAGTCGTTACTTATAAGATACCAGTTATAGGCGCCGTCGGTAGTTTTGTATAACTTGTTCGAACCGTAATAAAGAATATTCGGGTTATTGGGGTCCATCACCACGGGCGTACACCAATTATGCCTCTCGCTTTCATAATCCATGCCATTCAGGCCCCAGACGAAACTGCCGTACTCAATGCGGTAGAGATTTCCCCACTGGTATTCGGCGTAGATAATATCGGGATTGGTGTAATCGACCAGGCAGTAAAAACCGTCGCCGCCCAGAAATCTATCCCAATCATCGGGGGAGCCGTAATATGTCCGCAGGGAGCCATTGTCCTGCGTCCCGCCATAAAGACGATCCGGATTATTGTAATCGAGGGCAATGGCATAAAATTGGGTATTGGGCATATTGGCCAGGGTGGCTAAATTGGAGGCCATATTGGTCGAATAAGTGACCCCGCCGTCGTTGCCGTTATAAACGATATTATGATTTGCAGGAAGTATATATAGAGCGTGGTGATCGACATGGGCTTCATTGCCGATCTGATACCAGTTGTTGCCTCCGTCGGTAGTGCGATAGAGCGGGACCCCCAGGACAAAGCAAATGTTGGGGTTGCCCGGGGCCACGCGAATTTGTCCGAAATACCAGCCGAAAGTGCTGAATACGCTGCTCATTGAGCCGTCATTGGTTCGTGTCCAGGATTGCCCCAGATTGGTGCTTTTAAAGACGCCTCGGAGTCCATAATTAGGGTAATCAACGAATGAAGCGTAAACGGTATTTGATTCCGGGTCGACCGTAACCCCTATCCGACATAAAATTTCAGGTATTCCGGGCAGTCCCTGGCTGGAACCGAGTCTCTGCCAGGTGGCGCCGAAATCAATGGAACGATACAGGGCCGATGTCGGACCGGCCAGACGGGTATGGTCGCCCTGGAACCGCACCTTTTCCCACATCGCCGCGAACATCGTCCCCGTCGACGGATGCATGGCAAAATCGACACAACTGGTTGAGTCGGAAACATAAAGAAGTCTTTCCCAGGTATCCCCGCCATTCTGGGAACGATACAACCCGCGTTCGTTGTTTATACCGCCAAAATGCTTGCCCGCGACCGCCACATAAACCGATTCCGGTCTTAAGGGGTCAATAACTACCCGCCCGATGTGATAACTTTCGGGGAGACCTTTGTATTCCCAGGTGGCGCCGCCGTCGGTGGATTTATAAATACCGGTGCCTTCGTACGTATCGCTGGCGGCATTGGCTTCTCCGGTGCCGACATAGAGGATGTTGGGGTTTACCGGGTGGATGGCCAGGGCGCCGACCGAAGGTGTCCCTTCCTGGTCAAAAATGGCCGACCAGGTTAGTCCCAAATCGGTCGACTTGAATACTCCGCCGGCCGCCGAACCGGCGTAAATGGTATTGGGATCAGAGGGGTGAATGGCCAGGTCGGTTATCCGGCCCGGAATATTGGTGGGGCCGGCCTGTGTCCAGGTGACCTGTTTGGTGTTCTTATCGGCAGCGGCAACAGCCCGCATGCTCTTGGCGGCGTTAATCGCTTCACGGGGTTTTTCCGCCGAGATCGTCCCCTGGGGCCAGGCCCGCTGCATCGTGAACCAATCGCTGGGCCGCTCCTGGGCCTTGGGTACTTTGCCCTTCTTTAAAATATGATAGGTTTGTTCCGAATAGGACCCCAGAACAGGGGGATTAATAGGCTTGACGACCGACCAGAACAGGACGGCGGCCGTTAACAGTACCGATATCATTACCGGCGAGTATTTTTTCATCTGAAAAACCCTTATTCTATATGATGTTTTTCGGCGGTTTTTCTTCACTCCACAGGAGGAAAAGTGATATATTGGGCAGTAATTATTAACAAGATACAATAAATACGGATTTTATCAACCAATAATTCGGCAAAATATGGACCAAAACCCCGGAATCGTCGGCGCGGGCATAAAAAAGCGCAAAGAAAAAATCCGCGAATTCCTTCTTAATAATAGAACCGAAGCGATTCTTGCCTGGATCAGGGAAGAACGCGATCCAATGCGAGTTTTGACCTCGCTTTTGTTTGATGCCGATGCGCTGGTCAAAAGACGGGCGATTGCTGCCATAGGTTTGGCCGCCGGTTTTATAGGCAAAACAGATGAAACACGGGTCCGGCGTCAAATCCAGGATTTCTTCTGGATGATGAACGATGAATCGGGCGCCCTCTGCTGGCATGCCCCGGAGGCGATAGGGGAGATACTCGTTAATGCCCCATCGCTATTAGATGATTACGGCAAAATGTTGCCTTCGTTTCTGGAAGAAAGCCCATTTGAAGCCGGTGTGCGACGGGCCTTAACCCAAATACTCTCGGATATACCCAATACTTCCAAACTGCGGAAAATTCTTGAAGGACACAGGGAAGAAATCCTGGCTGCTTTAACCCATCTCAATCCCGATATCCGGGGAACGACCATCCTCTTAATATATCAGTTAGCCTGGACGATGCCGCCGGCATCGGTTGCTAAATTGGAAAACGACTTATCTGAATTCGCCGATTACGACTTCAAATCGGGCGAATTGGTGATTACTTCCATAGCCGAGTTAATAAAAAAACGGCAGAAATAATTCCTGCCGTTCATGCTTCGATTTTGCGTTTGCTATAACAGCCCGCGAAAGATTATTTATCTTCCTTCAATTTCCCCTGTGATTTCAGTTCGGCCTTTTTCTGATTTAAGACCTCACCCTTGACCTGCATGGTTTTTTCTCCGAAAAGCGAAAAACGCAGCCAATTAAAGGCGAATTTCATCAGTTCCACATCGTCGTCTTTTATTTTCTGCTGTATCTGCGGATCGACTTCGAATTTTTGCAGGAAACTGCTGCCGAAAATGAAGCGGCGGAACGTGTCCAGATTATAGCAGGCCGTGAAAAACATCTCTATTTTTTCCGGGGGCAGGGGTTGGCGCTGAAGTTTTTCGTGAAGGGTTAATTCTTTGAAAAAATCTCCCTGTTTATTGTATTCTTCGATACCCTGGTTCTTAATCCAATCGGCGATACTTTGTTCATGATTTTCGCCGAATCCCCGGCAGGTCGTCTCCTGGAGAAGAAAATAAAATTCCTTATTGCCGGTCTCGTCATCGCCTTTGGGCGAAGCCAGTCCCAGGGGGTACATGCGGCAGGACCAGGGACGGTCGGGATAAACGCGGCAGCCTTCCGGGCCGACAAACGGGCAACTCTTCTTTTCGTCGTCTTCCATTTTCAGAAGGACGATGGGATATTTCAGTTTTTCATCGAAAGGGGAGAGGGTGTATTTGCTCAAGAATTCTTCGGAACTGATGCCCAGGTTTTTCTTAAGCCGGATAATATCATAGGGCGTCAGGAAAATATTCACGTCGCCGCAACAATCATTGAAACAGGCCACTCCGGGGTGGCATTTGAACTTGAACCGGCTGGTTTCGGACAACCGGGGATATTCATCCAGAATGGTTTTTTTTAGCTTTTCGATTTCTCTAAGAGGGGTATCCATAAAACACCGGGCCTTTCAACCTGACCATTATTCAATTATACCGCTGCGAAGGGCATCGGCCGACCAAACCGGCAAGGGGCCTTCTTCGCCGTTCTCCGGGTTATAACGATGTCGGTAGGAGGCTTTTTGCAGGTATTGCGTTTTCATCCACTCCCACCCGCGCACATAATAGGGGCAATCGTCATTAAAACAGACGTATTGAGGGGCGAATCCCCAGGACGATTCCGGCGGCGGAATCCATTTCAGCATTTTTGCGCCGCAATGCGGGCAAATCGATTTATCGTTATTTTCCATAGCGGCTTCCTTCACTTATTAATTATACGACAATTACGCACAGCCCGGCGCTTCTGTCAACCGTCCGCGATAAAAAATCCTCCGGGCCTGGTCCCTTGCCCGGAGGATATTTCACGGAAGAGCCTTAAGCCTTCGCGTGTGTCGACACTCACATCAATCAGCCGCCCAGGAGTTCGTGTTCTTTGGCTTGCGGATAGACATGGAGCATCGGCCGCTTGATCATCTGCCACTCATTTTTGGCGGGATCCCAGCGGAGATTGGCGAAAGCATGCCAGTTCTTCTCGTCCATCTTGGGGAAGTCCGCGCGGCGATAGTAACCCGGCCACCGGGTCTCTTCACGGAAGAGGATGGTGCGGGCGTGAGCCTCGGCCTGCCACATGCGCTGGACATTTTCCCAGCAACGCATGAGTTCATGCAGATCCTTGGCCGCCAGTTTGTCGGAATCTTCCTTAAGCATGCCCAAAAGTTCCAAACCGCGATCCAGGCAGGCTTTATTGGTGGTGAACTGGGCGGTGACGCCGCCGACATACTCGTCCATAAGTTTCTGCAGACGAAACATGAACATCTTGGGACGAATATAATTGGGGTTGATATCCGGGTCGGTGGTGGCGTTCTTGAACTGCTCGAACGTCTCCAGCGGTTTGAACATCAGTTTCTTGTACTCTTCCACCTTGGCGTCGTTGACTTTCGGCAGGGAGTTATTATCCACGATGTACTTGATCGCGGCCTTACCGACAATACGACCTTCGGCATGAGAGCCGGTGGAGAACTTGTGAGAAGACGCGCCCGAAGCGTCGCCGGCACAGAACATGCCTTTAATGGTGGCCATGTGGCTGTAGCCCCAGAAGTAATCCTTCTTGGTTTCGGCGCTTTGGAGATCGTCGGGACCGCTGACCCAGGCGCCGGAGGCGCCGGAGTGGGAGCCGATGAAATACGGCTCGGCGGCGGCAATTTCAGAAGACCGCTTCTCGGGCTCGACATTGGAGGCGGCCCAGAGAATGGCCTGTGAAATGGTCATATCAAGGAAATCTTCCCAGGCTTCCGATTCCAGTTCTTTGAGTTTCTTCTTGGCTTCTTTTTCGTCGCCGGCTTCACTGGCTATTTTCTGGATAGCTTCGGCGGTACGCATGAAGATGGGGCCTTTGCCTTCCATAACGTCCAGCATACCCAGCCAGTTGCGAAGGTTGGCCGGAATCGGCTTCACGGTGCCATAAGGACGCCATCTTTCGAGCTCATCGACACGCTCGACCATGTAATTGCCGCCCATGGCATTGGTGGCCGCCGCCTTGAATAGAAGGAACCAGGCGCCGACCGGACCGTAAGCGTCTTTGAAACGAACCGGGATGAAACGGACTTCCTGCGAAGTCATTTCGGCGCCGGCACGGATGGTGAAATAGGCGCTGGAGCCGGAATTCCACGGCGGGTACCAGGCGCGGCCGAGACCTTCACCGGTACTCCGCGGCTTGAAGACGTGAACGGCACCGCCCATGGCGACAACCACGGCCTTGGCGTTAAAGACGTAGAATTTATTTTCCCGAACGCTGAAACCAATAGCGCCGGAAACACGATCGCCGTCAAGCAACGGCTCGGTGATGAAAATGCGTTCGAAATATTCGCCGCCGGCCTCGGCCAGGGCGTTCTTGGCGGCTTCGGCAATGATGACTTTGTACGATTCGCCGTTGATCATCAGCTGCCAGCGACCTTCGTGTACATAACCGCCTTTTTCATCTTTCCAGATCGGCAGACCCCATTTTTCGAAAAGGTGAACGGTGGAGTCCACGTGGCGGGCGATGTTGGCCACGAGATCTTCGCGGATAATACCCATCAGGTCCATGCGAACGTAGTCGACATAATCCTTGACGGTATTTTTGCCTTCATGCAGCCCGACATACTGGTTAAGAGCGGAAAGTCCCATGGCCACGGCGCCGGAACGATCCATGGCGGCCTTATCGACCAGGGTGACTTTCAGGCCGTTTTTCTTGGCCCAATACGACGCTTCCACGGCGGCGCCGCAGGCGGCCATTCCACCACCAAGTATGAGAAGGTCGGTGGTGACTTTCACCGTTTGGAAATTCTGTGACATCAGTATCCTTCCTCCTGCGCGTTACTTGATGGTATAGACTTCGGGTATTCTCAACGCTTCCGGCTCCTGGGCCAGAATATTGTCGTTGAGATTTCCGTGAGCGGTGGCATATCCGCCCGCGGGCTTGGCTTGCCCTTCCGGAGTGGTCCGAATAGGGAATTTAAAACGCTTCAGCATGCCGTTGCGGAATTTCACGGTCCACATGATGGAATCGGAACTCCGCATCGGGGTTACGGCCGCGCCCATGGGAACAAAATCGGCGTAGCCGCGAATTTCAACTGCCTGCACCGGGCAGATCTTGACACAGCTGTAGCATTCCCAGCACATCTCCGGTTCCTGATTGAAGGCTTTCATTGTAGCCTTATTAAGAACCATCAAATCGTTGGGACAAATAAACTGACAGGCTGTTTTGTCAAGAGCTTTGCACCCGTCGCATTTGTCAGGGTTTACAAAACTGGGCATTCAATCCTCCTGAATAGTTTGCCTTACAGGTTTGCCTTTATCCTAATTACTTGTCTTTCTTGACCGGAGCGTCGCCGGTGGCGTGACCGTGTAATTTCACTTCCACCTTGTCCGTTGCATCCAGTGTTTTATAATATTCGCGCAAAATCTGAAGAACTTCCGGACGGCTGAATTCCACGGGAACGTCGCCGGCCTCGGAAAGAGCCTTGCGCAGGGCCGTGCCGCTTAAGAAGAGACGATCTTCTTTCTTGTGGGGGCAGGTCTTCATGGAAGCCATCCCGCCGCACTTATAGCACCAGAAAGTCCAGTCGATGGGAAGCATCTTGCATTCCAGGGCGCCGTCCCAGAGTTTGAAGAAGATATCCTGGGCGTCGAACGGGCCATAGTAGTTGCCCACACCGGCATGGTCGCGCCCGATAATCATGTGGGTGCAACCGAAGTTCTGACGAAAGAGGGCATGCAGGAGTGCCTCGCGGGGACCGGCATAGCGCATATCCAGAGGATACCCGCCGCAAACCACGCGATCCTTCACGAAATACAATTCCACCAGGGTATCGATGCATTTGACGCGGACATCGGCCGGGATATCGCCCGGTTTTAATTTACCCACCAGTTGATGAATAAAGATGCCGTCGGAAACCTCGGCCGCAATCTTGGCCAGGTATTCGTGGGAGCGGTGCATGGGATTGCGAAGTTGCAGGGCCGCGATAGTCTTCCAACCCTTATCTTCGAAAATCTTGCGGCTTTCCGCCGGACGCTGGTATATGCCCTTGAATTCTTCGGGAAAATAACTTTCGGACAAGACCTTAACCGGGCCGGCAATATTCCAGGCCTTTTGCTCCATGACCATTTTGACGCCGGGATGTTCCGGGTCGTTGGTGCCGAAAACATGCTTGCACTCGAACGCCTTGTCGATCTGATACGACTCGGTGACTTTCATGGTCCCCATGATTTCATCGGTCTCGCCGGACACCAGGCAAAGTTCGGTGCCGGGATTAATCTTGGAATCGTGGGAAAGAGTGATCGGAATGGGCCAGAAGATGCCGTTGGTCATCTTCATGTGCTCGCAAACACCTTTCCAGTCAGCCTGTCCCATGAATCCTGTCAGGGGAGTAAAGCCGCCGATACCGAGCATGATAAGATCGCCGGTTTCGCGAGAACTCATGACCAGCTTGGACAATGTCTTGGCTTTCTTAAGTTCCTCTTCCCGAGCCTTTCCTTCCAGAAGGAGGATCTTCAATTCGTCGCTGCCGTGAGGACGAATCAGATTGGATTTGCTCATAGTACCTTCCTGTGAATATAAATTTAATTGAATGAGATCTTAATTATCCACCTGACGAATGTGACTTTTTTCACAATCGAATTTGCTGCATCCCGCCTTCCGAGGTCATTGGGCGTTATTTTGTCCTGCCGAAAAACTATAGAGAATGTAATTTTTTTCACAAGCGATGTCAAGTGGAAAAGCAATATATTATTGCATAATTTCTAATTAGAGGGCAGTGGTCGTATTAGAACTTCTTTGTATATGGGGGGTTAGAAGATATCCACCGCTTCCTGCTCCTAAAACTGACAAGTTCCAGGTTTTGGACTTTTTATCTTGATAATTCGGCAAAATTACTAAAAGAGATATCAGGGGTAAGGGGCTGCCATATCTCCGATTGTCGAATTCACAGTCTCCCAAGGAGTTCAATGTCTTCGAGAGATGCCGGCCTTGTGCGTATACCTAATAAAGTCCTCATTTTGCCTGGGATTTTGATCCTTCGAAGTAAAACGAGCCCCATCCCCGGGATTCTTACCCTCCCCAAAGCCGTTTTTAACCCTTTGTGGGACCTTACAAGCGTCTCGAAGGAATACCGGACTTTGTGAAAAAAATAACAAATTCCTTGACATCGCCGGACCTCTGAAATATTATATTAAACGTCAGACTTGATTCGACAGGTGATGCCTTAAGTCGCTTTTATCAGGGAAGGAGTCGTGGCATGGGCGGTGGTATTCTGGTAAATCCCGATTTAAATCTGATACGCGAAATAAAGAAAGCCGGGGGGGATTCGCTGAATAAATGCTATCAGTGCGCTACCTGCTCCGTGGTTTGTAATCTTTCTCCCCAGGAAAAACCATTTCCCCGCAAGGAAATGCTTTGGGCCAAATGGGGAAGAAAAGAAGCCTTGATGGCCGACCCCGACCTGTGGCTCTGTTTCCAGTGTAATGATTGCACCAAGTATTGCCCCCGCAATGCCCGGCCGGGTGACGTTCTGGCCGCCGTGCGGACCTATATCTACAAAAGTTACGCTTTCCCGTCTTTCATGGGCCGGGCGCTGGCCTCGCCGGCGGCGCTTCCGATATTACTGATAGCGCCGCTATTGATTTTTCTGGCGGCGATTTTCCTTTTCCCCAAGACCGGGCCGGACGGGGAAATCCTTTATTTGACCAGTAATGCCATTGATTTCGATTACTTCCTGCGCCATAGTTTTGTCGACGCTCTCTTCGTGGCCGGCAACATGTTAATCTTTATTTTCGCCGCCGTGGGGTTCCTGCGCTTCTGGAAAGCGCTTAAAGCGGGCGGGCCGGATACGAAGATTTCTATCATCTCTTCGCTGATTCAGGTCCTGCGGGAAATACTGACACATACCGTATTTTTCAAGTGTGAGACAAATCGTTCCCGGGCCATAGGCCACCTGCTGTTGTTCTTCGGGTTTATCGGGGCCATGATAACGACGGGCGCGGTATTTGTTCTCATCTTCGCGCCCCATTATTTGCACTTGCTCGGTTTGGAACGGTTCGAAGCCATGTTCGCCCTACCCATTAATCTTCCCAACCCCATTAAAATTATCGGCGCTTTGAGCGGCCTGGCCCTGGTGATCGGCGGGGGACTGCTTATCATCCGGCGCTGGCAAAACAAAGACAATGTCGGTGCCAACGGGTATGCCGATTACCTGTTTCTTTATATGATGTTCCTGGTGGGCCTGACGGGGATGCTTTCCTGGGTGACGCGGCTTATCGGCGTTCCCTGGCTGGCCTACGCCAATTATTTCCTGCATTTGCTGACGGTCTTCTTCCTGCTCTGGTATATGCCGTACTCCAAATTTGCCCATATGATTTATCGCACTCTGGCCCTGGTTTATGCCCGTTCGGTGGGGCGGCAGGCCCGCATTTAGTAAACGGTGCTTGAGATTAAATTATCGCCCCGCCCTGAAAACGGCGGGGCTTTTTTTGCTTATTCATTTTTTTCTTGACCCCGCCGGGCGGTTTTTTTTGATTAAACATCGGACGAGAATTTTCGGATATCTTTCGTGAAAATCGGGTGGACATTCAATCAGGGGAGGTGCTTTTGACAGGCGAAACTCCGGTCCGGGCGAATAAATCTCCGCGTTTAAGTGAAGACTGGCTGGCCCTTATTCTGGGGCTGTTTATCTTTTGCCTGGCCTTTTTGCATTTTATCGGAGTGGATATTTTCGGCTGGGTCATAACCACCGGGATCTGGACCAATCCGGCTACGGCCTTAAAACCGGTCACCAAAGATTTTGCCGGTCTCTCCGGTATTGTCTCCCTGATCGCCACCTTTGTCTTTCTTCTGGCGGTCCTGGCCTTCGGGGCCGGGCTTTTGGGGGCCAACGTGAAACGCTTTGTGCTGGGTTTTGCGGTCGTCTTTTTCTTGAGTTACATTTGCTGGATCCTTGGCGCCTGGGCGTATATTGCCGCCACCCCCAATCAACTGGGGACCTTTGGAATTTCCTGGTCCCTGAATCTTACCTCCGAGGCCGGTTATATTATTGCCTTATTGGTCGGACTGGCAATCGGCAATTTTTTCCCGGGTCTGGCCCGGAGTATCGAGGAAGCCATTCGACCGGAATTATATATTAAAGCCGCGATCGTTCTCCTGGGCGGCTACCTGGGCATAACCGCCGCCGAGCAATTGGGCCTGGCCACGTCGGTCATGTTTCGCGGGTTATGCGCCATCGTGGAAGCCTATCTCATCTATTGGGCCCTGGTTTATTTTATCGCCCGCAAATACTTCAAGTTCAGCCGGGAGTGGTCGGTGCCTCTAGCCAGCGGTATTTCTATCTGCGGCGTCTCCGCCGCCATCGCCACCGGTTCGGCCATTAAAGCCCGGCCCGTGGTTCCGATTATGGTTTCTTCGCTGGTCGTTATTTTTGCCGTCGTGGAATTAGTCCTCCTGCCTTTTCTGGCCCAGAAGTTTCTTTATAACGAGCCGATGGTGGCGGGGGCCTGGATGGGCCTGGCGGTAAAGACCGACGGCGCCGCCGTCGCCAGCGGGGCCATCACCGAGTCATTGATTCTGGCCAAAAATGTCGCCGAGCATAATGTTCATTACCAAACCGGGTGGATTATGGCCACGACCACGACCGTAAAAGTCTTTATCGATATTTTTATCGCGGTCTGGGCCTTTATTCTGGCCTGGATCTGGTCGGCGAAAATTCAGGAGACTCCCGGCGAAAAAGTGAAAGCGATTCAGATCTGGCAAAGATTCCCCAAATTTATCCTGGGGTATATGTTCACTTTTGTGGTCGTCATATTGATGGCCATTTTCATCCCGGAGGCCACGGCCACCGCCAAAAAAGCGATGGGGCAGACCAATGTCTTTCGCGGAATCTTCTTCGTTATGACCTTTTTTACCATCGGTGTCGTCTCTAATTTCCGTAAACTCTGGGAGGAAGGAATCGGAAAACTCGCCCTGGTTTATATAATCTGTCTATTCGGCTTTATAATCTGGATCGGTTTAATAATCTCGTGGTTATTTTTCCACGGGGTTAAACCCCCGGAAGTGGGTTAGAGGGGAACATTTATGGAAGAAAATCCCAAATTGCAGGAAGAACTTCAAAAGATGGAGTACGAGCCGCTCCTGCCCATCGAGAAAAAATTAATCGCCTGGAGTATTTTCCTGGGCCTGGTCCTTATTGTCATTCTTTGCTGGATCAGCCACACCTTTTTTGAGGTTTGACGTTCGGAACGGCAAATAATTAAAAGCCCTTAACCGAAACGGCTTCGAGGGCTTTCGGGGGGCGGGTTCTACTTATCGAACATTGAACTTTTCGTAAGTTTTTCGATTAAAATTCTATCCACATCAGAGAGATTAATAATCTCGAAACCGGTGTTATAAAAGCCGGGATCGATACTTTCCTTACACCAGAGACCGACCGCCTCGAAACAAATATGCGTGCGGCAGTCGATTTCCTTGTTGAGTTTCAATTTCAGGCGATAATGCCGCCCGGTATCCAGGCGGTTCTCACTGACGACCATAATGCCCGTGGAAGTGATATCGGCCAAACAGCCTAAAAACTGGTCGGTCTTATAGTCGACAATTTCGAAATATCCACGGGCCCTTCTTCTTTTAGAGCGGCGCCTTTCAGCGGTTTTGATGGTTTCCTCCATAGGAATCCTTTCCGGCTATTGGTTTTTCGGATATTTCCCCTTTTGCCCGAGTGGCAAATCAGACGCGGGGTTATGCGCCGTGCTCTGGTAATTATGTATCGGCGGGAAAACAAGGGAAATTGAGTTATTTCTCCATGATAATCGGGGGACGATTTCATGGATGAGGCAAGCCTATGATAATCAACGGGTAAGACGAGACGAAATTGTTTTCCGAAGCCCTGCCGGTTTGCTTATTCCCGGGCCAGCCATTCCGCCGCCTGCGGGGCGTGATACGATATTATAATATCCGCGCCGGCCCTTTTGATGGAGGTCAGGATTTCCAGGGTAAGCCGTTTTTCATCGGCCAGGTTATTGGCCGCCGCCGATTTCACCATGGCGTACTCGCCGCTGACATTATAGGCCGCCACTGGGACATCAAATCTTTCTCGGGCGCGAAAGATAATATCCAGGTAAGCCAGGGCCGGTTTGACCATGATAATATCCGCGCCTTCTTCAATATCCAGGGCAATTTCCTTTAAGGCCTCGCGGGCATTGGGGGGATCCATCTGATATGACTTGCGGTCCCCGAAACGGGGGGCCGAGTCGACCGCCTCGCGGAAGGGGCCGTAGAAGGCCGAGCAGTACTTGGCGGCATACGCCATTATGGCAATATCGGTAAAGTTATCTTTATCCAGCGCGCGGCGGATGGCTCCGACACGGCCGTCCATCATGTCTGACGGCGCCACCATATCGGCTCCGGCCCGGGCGTGGCTGACCGCCTGGGCCGCCAGGATTTCCAGGGTGGCGTCATTTTCCACCGTCTCGCCCTTGATGATCCCACAATGACCGTGGTCAGTGTATTCGCACAAGCAGACATCGGTAATCACCACCAGTTCCGGAACCGTCTCTTTTATTTCCCGAATACCTTTTTGGATGATGCCGTCATCTTTCAATGACGCTGAACCGGTGGCATCTTTGTGCGACGGCGTCCCGAAGAGTATCACTCCCGGAATGCCCAGGCCAAAAGCCCGTTGTGCCTCGCGGGCGACCTCCTTGACGGGGAAGTTATATATTCCCGGCATGGTTTTAATCGGTTCGGGATTCTTGATAATTTCGCTGATAAAAATGGGGTAGATAAAATCGGCCGGGGAGAGGCGTGTTTCGGCCACCAGACGGCGCAACCCCGGCGAATGCCGAAGTCTTCGCGGACGCATGTACGGAAAGCCCACTATTTTGGCCCGCCTTTCCTCTCATAGTACGTTATCATTTGCTCTATCAAGGCCGGAATATTGTGGGGGTTGGCCTCAAGCGCCACGCCTATGCCGTTCTTTTGAAGCGCTTTCGAAGTCGCCGGCCCGATGGAAAAAATATCGGCATTTTGCGTCAGTTTGATAATTTCTTCCTCGTTCAGATTCTCATAGAGCCCCTTAACAGTGGAACCACTGCTGAAAATGATTCCGTCGGGAGGGTATTCAAAAAGGCGCTCGCGAAATCCTTCCGGCCATTTAGGATAATATGTCTCATACAATGTCATGGGGATCACCTCGGCGCCGGCGTCATTGAGCGCCCGCTCAATGTCATCTCCGGCCAGAGTCCCCCTGATTCTGACCAGGGAAGCCCTGGTCAAATCAAGATTCTCTCTCAATTCCCGGCCGAAATCCAGGGCGGTCGCCCTGGCGGGGACAAAATCCGCTTTAAGGCCGTAGCGGGCCAGGTACTTTTCGGAGCCCTCGCCGATCACGCCAATCTTGAATTCACCCAGTTTTCGGATATCGCCGATTTTATCAAAGAACTGCTTCATGAAATAGGTGACGCCGGTTTCACTGGTGAAAAGCAGCCACTTCTCATTCCGCCTTATATTCTTAAAAATCTCCCAGGCTTTTAAATCCTGAATCTCCCTGGTTCCGATCGTCGGATAGGGTTGTACCTCCGCCCCCAGCCGGCGCAATGATTCATACAATTCCTGGGCCTGTTCGACTGCCCGGGTTACCATTAGGCGCCGCCCCAGGAGCGGCTTATCCTTGAACCAGGCCAGCCATGGTTGCAGGGACACGACCTCGCCGATTACAAAAAGCGCCGGGGGCCGGACATTTTCCTTTTCAACCATTCCGGACAAGTTCGCTAACGTCCCGATATGAGTCTTTTGAGTCGGCAGGGTGCCTCGTTCCAGGATCGCGACCGGCGTGTTCGGCTCCATGCCGCCGCCCAGGAGTTTGGCCACGATTTTGCCGATTTCATTAACTCCCATGTAAATGACAATCGTTCCCCCTTTGGCGCGGGCCACCCAATCCCAGGGGACCGTCCCTTTTTCTTTTTCCCGGGCTTTATGACCGGTGACAAAAAGAACAAATGACGCCAGGTTGCGATCCGTGCAGGGGATTCCGGCGTAAGCGGGCACGGCGATTCCGGAGGTCACCCCGGGTATAATCTCGAAAGGAATATCATGGTCGTGCAGGTATTTGGCCTCTTCGCCGCCGCGGCCGAATATCAGGGGATCGCTTCCTTTCAGACGGGCCACATTTTTTCCCCGCTCGGCATGTAAGAGCATGAGTTGATTGATCTCTTCCTGCGAGCAGCAGGCCTTGCCGGCTTTCTTGCCGACATAATGCTTCTCGATATGAGGGGGGAGGACCGCCACCAATTCATCGGGGACGAGGTTGTCAAAGATAACCACGTCGCACATTTCTAGGAGCCGTTTCCCTTTAACCGTGATAAGTCCCGGGTCGCCCGGACCGGCTCCAATGAGATAAACCGTGCCTGGTTTGGTTTTATCCGTCATGAATCAATCAATTCTTCGGCGCCTTGACGAATCAAATCCGCGGCCACCGATTTCGCCAGAGAGTTACCGTCAGCCAGGGCCGTTTCGGCCGCCTTATATAATCTTCTTCGGCCCTGTTTGTCAAGGACCACCGCCTGCAGAGAGGCTCGCCCCGCGACGATTTCGGCGTACCCGCCCACGGCGGCAGAACAGCCGGCCTTGAGAATTTCCAGCAATTTTCTTTCAATCTCCAGGCATCGCCGTGATTCCGGCCGGTCGAGCGGTTCGGTTAAAGCCCGCGCCGTCTTATCATCGGCTCTTATCTGCACCAGAAGAAACCCCTGCCCCGGCGCCGGAAGAAATTTATTCATGGGCAATGTTTCGGTTATGTTTCCCTCCAGCCCCAGCCGGTTAAGGCCGGCCCGGGCCATCAGGATAGCATCGTACTGCCCTTCCTCCAGTTTGCGCAGGCGGGTATCGACATTCCCCCGGATATCCATAACCTTCAAGTCCGGGCGATGATACATCACCTGGGCGCGACGGCGTGGCGACGATGTTCCCACGACGGCGCCGGATTTTATGTCCGCCAATTTTTCGCCCCTTCGGGACAACCAGGCGTCACGGCAATCTTCGCGCATAGGCACCGCCCCGATAGCCAACCCGGCCGTCATTACAGAGGGAAGGTCTTTGGCACTGTGCACGGCGATATCGATGGTTTCATCCAGCAGGGCGGCCTCGATTTTTTTGGTGAACAGACCCACACCGCCGATTTTCTCCAGAGCCGTCTCCTGGTCCTGGTCCCCCTCGGTCTTGATAATGATGACATCGAAATTTTCTTCGGGATAAATCCGCCGCAGGTCCGCCAGCATCAAATGGGTTTGAGCCAGGGCCAGTTTACTGCCGCGGGTTCCGACTCGAATTTGACGAGATGAATTATTCATAAGAATTCAGGAATCATCCTTCCAAAAGCCGGTCCAGTTCGGCGTTGAGTTCGGCTTCGCTTTTCTTAATAAGGCTTTTCCAGTCGGCGGCCATGAAGCGGTCGTAACAGGCGTTTTTCAGGATCATGTTCCCTTTGTGCCGGGCCTTGACTCTGTTACGGAAATCAGCCGCCAGATTGGCTATCTTTTTCCAATGGTCGGGGAATATTTCTTCCAGAATCTGGCGCAAATGCCCCGATAGAAATGGCGCTTTGGCGTCGCTGGAAACCGCCACCGTCATGCAGTTTCTCTTAACCACAGCGGGAAAGATGAAATCGCAATGCGCCGGATCGTCAACCACGTTTACCAGAATCCCGGCCCCGCGGGCATCGTCGGCCACCTTTTCGTTGACATTCGCGTCATCGCTGGCCGCAATGACCAGTCCAAACAGGGCCGCTTCCGGCGATTTGTACTCTCGTTTTTTCAATTCCAGACGTTTTTCTTCGGCAAAATACTCGATCTTGTGTTCGGCCTGGGGAGTGATGACCGTGATACTGATTTCATATTCCAGCAGAATTTCTATCTTTCTCAAAGCGACTTTGCCGCCGCCGACCACCAGGCATTTTCTGCTTTTGACGGACAGGGCAATGGGAAGGTATTCATTGCGCATATTTCACTCCCCTTTATTGGAGGCTATTTGATTCTGTTTGAAATAATGATACAGGCGGTCGACCAGGCGGCGACTGGCCTGGTCGATCCGGCGGCGATCTTCCTCGGCAAGTTTTTCCGTGACCGTCTCGAATTCTTCCTTCCGAAATGACTCGATCGTCTCCGAGGTGCTTTCGTACAATCCTTCCCCCCGGACCTGGTTGAACCAGTACATGAACTCTTCGAGTTTGTGGCGAATGATTTCCTCGGCCTCGGCCGTGGCTTCGCGGCGACGCGATTGCCGGTCCTCGACAAAGCGGCGAATATGCTCCTGGTGATAAATTTCGATTCCCTCGAACCGGCCGCTTTCAAAATCGGTATCGCGCGGCATGGCCAGATCGATAATAGTCAGGTGCCGTTCCTTCGACAATAAACCGCTTTCGAGTATTAAATTCTCGGTAATAACCGGCTGGCCGGCGCCGGTACTCGTGATGATGACCTCGACCAGGTCCATGAGCGGGCCCAGTTCTTCCAGTCCATGTCCGGTGCCGCCATGCTTTTCGGCCAGCGCCCGGGCCCGGTCCAAAGTCCGGTTGGCGAAATAAAAGGGGCCGAACTCGGCTTTACTTAAGGAAGAGGCCGCCAGAGATATCATCTGGTTGACGCCGATAAATAACACCGCCGGTCTGGAGTTCTCCTCCAATTTCGTTTTCAGAAGTTCCACCGCCGCTCCGGCCATGGAACAGGCGCCCCGACCCATTTCGGTATCGGCGCGGACCGACTTGCCGGCGCGAAAGGCCTGGTGATACAGACGGTGAATAATTTTCCCGGCTGTCCGGGCGGCACAGGCGGCGCTGTAGGTTTCTTTGGTTTGACCCAGAATCTGGCTTTCGCCGAATATCATCGACTCCATTCCGGAAGTTACCCGAAGCAAGTGTTCCGCCGCGGCCTGCCCGCTGTGCGAATAGAATTTCTCTTTTTGCAGGCACAGGCCGGCATCGAAACGAGAATAAAATTCCTGGACTATGTCAAACGGCGTTCTGCCTTTTAAGGCGACAAAATAAAATTCAACCCGATTGCAGGTGGATAATATAGCCACTTCGCGAACTTCGGCAATTCCCGCGAATACCGCCAGCGCCCCCGATATTTTCTCCCGGGTAATCTGAAGCGGCTCCCGGTCTTCGATTGAACCGGTCTTATAGTTTATGCCGCATACGGCCAGGTACCACCGGGGATTCATATCGGTTTTATCCGTTTCCTGTCAGTTCGAATTTCCATCTTTAATCCCTTAACGCTTGAATCCCACCGCCCAGGATAGCTACATCGCTGAATCCCGCCTGCTTCAAAATCATGGCCGCCTGGTAAGCCCGGGGGCCTCGCCGGCAAATAATATTGATACGTTTTCCGCGCGGTATTTCCTCCAGGCGAAAACGCAGGTCATTCAACGGTATACTAATTATACTGCTATCCGCAAACGGCAGGGGCGTAGAAGCGATTTCTTCTTTTTCGCGAACATCCAGCCAAAAAGCAGTTGTCTCGTTCCGCGGCGGGATTATCTCCAAACCTCTTTCCTGGGCCAGAGCCAGACCGGACAGCTGATGCAAGGGGTCCAGAGCCTCGGCATAAGGCGGGGCATAACCATGTTCGAAATTCAGAAGGTCGGATAAGTTTTTGCCTCCTGACAAATGCGCCGAATAGACATCGATTCTCCGGCAAATATCGCCCTGACCGGCCGCCTGCAATCCCAGAAGCCGTCCGCTGCCGTCCTCATATATCATCTTAAGTGAAAAAGATTTGCTTTCGGGATAATAATCGGGCTTATCGACAAACGAACCCCAGACTGAAAGGGGATGCAATCCCGCTTTCTGGGCCGCCTGCTCCGAAAGTCCCGCCGCACCCACATTAATATCGAATATTTTTACGAGAAAGGCGCCCACTGCCCCTTTGAATTCCGTTCTGTGTCCGGCAATATTTTCAGCGATTACACGGCCGTGGCGATTGGCCAGCGAACCCATGGGAATATAAAATTGCCTGCCGGAAACCATATTATATGATTCCACGCAATCACCGCCGGCATAGATATCGGGGTCCGAAGTCTGCAGATATGAGTTAACCTTTATAGCGCCGGTTTCGCCGATTTCCAGTCCGGCTTCTCTGGCCAGCCTGACCTCCGGCCTGACGCCCAGGCATAAAAGGACATAATCGGCCGTTGCCGAAGTCCCGCCAAAATCTATCTTCACGGAACCATCGGGGCAGATTTCAATATTCTTTACGGAATTTCCCAGGTGCAAGGTGATTCCCTGACGCGTCATCTCCCGTTCGGCGATGCTTGACATCTCCTTATCCAGGATATAGGGGAGAAGTTGATTTTCTTTTTCTATGAGAATCGTCTCTATCCCCCATAAGCCGGCCACGGCCTCGGCCATTTCGCAGCCGATAAAGCCGCCGCCGATTATTGCCGCCCGGCCGATTTTCCCCTGCTCCGCGGTCCGGCGGAAATGTCGAAAATCATCGGGACGTGTAAAGGATCTGATATTGTCGGCGCCCGGGACCGGAAAGGGCGGCCTGATGGGATTGGCGCCGGTGGCCAGTGCCAATCGGTCATAGGTCTGTCGGGATTCTTCGCCATTTTTCAAATTTCTGGCCGTTACACACTTGTTTTTGCGATCAATGGAAATAATCTCCGTTTCCGTGACGACTTTGACACCTTTGGTGCGGGCAAAAAAGTCGGCGTCGCGGGAAATGCCATATGAAGTTTGAATGAGGGCCTCGAATTGGTTGATGTCTCCGGAAGCGAAATAAGGCAGGCCGCAGGAGGCGTACGAGACCTGACTTTCTTTCTGAAAAATGGTGATGTCAGCCCCATTCGTTCTTCGCGCCAGAACGGCGGCGGTTTTGGGGCCGGCGGCGACCCCCCCGATTATAATTATCTTCATTTTGTTTTCCATATGTGACATAGATAATACAGGAAATTGAATTCGGCAAGCCTTCGCCCGGATTTTACAGGCAAAAACCGGCAGGCCTTGTCCTTATTTGAAGGCAAAACCTGCCGGGAAAAATCCACTAATATTATTAATGCAAATCAGCCGCCGGCAGGGCCTCCTTCACATCGCTGCTTTTCAATTGCTCGCGTACCGTCAGAGTCATCTTATAAAAGACGGTTACCCCCAGCGCGCCGATGGCATAAACCGCCAGAGATATAAAAAACTCGTTCCAGGTCGGCCAGTATTCGGTAACCGCTCCCAGCGGGGAGGGGATAAACCCGGCCACAACCATGGCCAGACCTTTGTCAATCCACAAGGAAGCGACCGTCACGACGCAAGCCAGGGCCAGAATACTTTCATTGCGACGGAATTTGGGAACCAGAAGAAGAACCAGCGATAACACCGCCAGAATCGACGATGTCCACATCCAGGGCACCAGTTTGGTATGTCCTTCGAGGCCGAAGAAGAGATATTCAAAATGATGCATATGCTCCGGAATTCCGCTGTACAGCGCCGTAAACAATTCCATTAAGACCAGAAAGACGTTGACGGCCATGGCATAGGTGACTATCACGGCCAATTTCTGGATCGGCTCTCTACCGGCGTCGAAGCGGGTTAACCGTCTGATGACGAAACACAAAAGTATCAGCAACGCCGGGCCGGCCGAAAAAGCCGAGGCCAGGAAGCGCGGCGCCAGGACGGCTGTCATCCAGAAGGACCGGGCCGCCAGACCGGAATATAAAAAGGCCGTGACGGTATGGATGCTGATGGCCCAGGGGATGGAAAGATAAATTACCGGCTTGATCCAGTGGGGCGGCGCCATACCCTTGCGTTCGGCATCCAGAGTAATCCGGCTTATAATGACATTCAACAAAAGATATCCCCCCAGGACCGTCATATCCCAGAACATCAGGGAATTGGGTGTCGGATGAAGCATGACATTCAAAACACGAAAAGGTTGCCCCATATCGACGAATATGAAAAGCATGCACATAATCACGGAAGGTATGGCCAGAAATTCTCCCAGGATGGTCAGTTTGCCGAAAGCCTTGTAACTGTGAAGATAATACGGCAATACGACCATGACTGCCGAGGCCGCCACGCCGACCAGGAAGGTGAATTGCGCGATATAAAACCCCCAGGTGACATCGCGGCTTAAGCCGGTCGTGGTTAAACCATATTCCAGCTGGCGCAGATAGCAGATAAAACCGACGCCGATTACGGCCATGAGAAAGGCTATCCAACTCCAGTATTTTTTATCGCCTTGTAATGCCTTTTCTATCATACTCACCTCATACCAGGTAATAAATCTGCGGGTTGGTGCCCAGGGCCGGTTTCCGTCTGATGGCAAACCGCTCTTTCAAAAGCCGCCGGACCTCCGAGTTAGGGTCCTCCAGGTCGCCGAAAACCAGGGCCTTGCAAGTACAGGCTTCGACACAGGCCGGTAATTTCCCGACCGCCAGCCGTTCATTGCAGAAATTGCACTTTTCCACCACGCCTCGGGTGCGGGTGGGGAATTCCGGATTGGTTTCCTTGATAAACGGCCGGGGATCGCGCCAGTTGAAACTGCGCGAGCCGTACGGACAGGCCGCCACGCAATAACGGCACCCGATGCACCGGTGCATGTCCATCATGACGATGCCGTCCTCTTCGCGGCGCCATGTCGCCTGCGTGGGGCAGACCCTGACACAAGGGGGATTGTCGCAATGGTTGCAGAGAACCAGAAACGGCTTTTCCTTGATATCGTCCGGGACATGCTCATGTTCCTCGGTGGGGAAGGCCTCTTCATAATTCTCTTTCCATATCCATTTGACTTCATCTTTGGGATTATCGAACCGGGGCACATTATGAGTCAGGTGGCAGGCATCGATACACTTGGTGCACCCTTCCTCCTCCAGACACTTCCGGGCATCGATGATCATGGCCCAGCGTTTACCGGTCAGGGGCGGCTTATCCGGAACGAACATGGCCGGGCCGCTTCCCGGAATAATGAGACTATCTCCGGCCAGAGAACTATCGGCCGGAAGCAGGCTGTCGGGGGGCGTTTCCTGGCCGATGAGACGGTGCGAAAGGGCTGTCAGGGCGGAGGCTCCGGCCAGGGTTATGAATTTTCTTCGGTCGATTCCCATCACCGGCCCTCCTTAGGTTCGACGTGGCAATCCCAGCAGTCGGGCTGGCCGACCGCCATGTAGTTATGGCACTTGTCGCAAAACTGCGTCTTGTTGGTGTGGCATTTCATACAGGTGTTGGATAGACTCATATTGTATTGTTTTCCGTCTGGCGAAGTATGCAGACGTTTACCCCGCCGGACAACATCGTCGCGCCACTGATTAAGAAGATCCATATGGGCGGCCCGCATATAAGCGGCAGGCATAACGCATTGGTCCAGGCCGGGCGTATCCTTGGTCACGATCTCCGGGTCCGGATAGTAGTCCGAACTGCCCGTCGCCAGGCTGTACCAGAACGGCGAGGTAAACAGGATAATAAACAGGGCGATCCCGATAAGTATTTTACCCTTGTTATACATTCTTCTTTACCTCCTTTCCGGATTCCTCGGCTGTTTCATAAGGCTGTCCGCGCATATCGGTGCGATCGGCCTTTTCACCTTTCATAATCAGGGCATTGCCGACCAATTCGTGAATTCCGGCAATCTGCACTCCCGGCTCCCAGTACTCCATGAGGGGCGGTAAGGTAGCCTTATCGATGGCGCAGATACAGGCCATCAGGTTGACGCCGTACTTGTCATGAACGTACTTGGCGGCATTGGCGCGGGGAAATCCGCCCCGCAGGCGCATTTCCAGGTTTTCGTCGGTTCCCAGACCGGAGCCGCTTCCGCAACAAAACGTCTGTTCGCGGATGGTGTTTTCCGGCATTTCGACAAAGTGATTGACGACATTCCGAAGAACGTACCGCGGTTCGTCCAAAAGCCCCATGGCCCGGGCCGGGTTGCAGGAATCGTGAAAGGTCACTTTCCACTGGTCGTTGCGGCTCTTGTCCAATTTCAGTTTGCCGTGCTTGATCAAATCGGCGGTGAATTCGCAGATATGCACCATCTTGGTGGAGGCGGCATTCTCGAATTTCGTTCCCGTAATGGGCGAAACCGGCGCTTCCAGGAAATCAGCCGGGCCGTTCATGGTATCCATGTACTGGTGCAAAACCCGCCACATATGGCCGCATTCGGCGCCGATAATCCATTTCACGCCCAGCCGCTTGGCCTCGGCGTAGATTTTGGCGTTGAGACGCTTCATCGTTTCCTGCGAATGGAACAGGCCGAAATTGCCTCCTTCCGAAGCAAAGGCGCTGAAAGTGTAATCCAGCCCGATTTCGTGGAAAAGGGCGATATACCCCAGAAATCCGAAATAATGCGGGTCGCCGAAATAATCGGCCGAAGGCACCACAAAAAGAATCTCCGCCCCTTTACGGTTGACCGGGGCATCGACCCGGATGCCGGTAATATCTTCCAGATCATCCATGGCGAAATTAACGCTGTCCTGAAAACCGTGCGGCTGAATCCCCAGGTGGTTTCCGGTGCGAAAACAGTTGGCGGCCGGGGTGATAATCCAATCGATATTTAAACCCAATAGATTCAGCAACTCCCGACCCATCATGGTGATTTCGGCGGTATCGATGCCGTACGGGCAGAAAACCGAGCAACGCCGGCATTCCGTGCACTGAAAGAAATAAAAAAACCATTCCTTGATAATGGCCGGAGTGAGTTTTCTGGCTCCGGCGATTGAGCCCAGGATTTTGCCGGCCGTCGTAAAATCGTTGCGGTAAACCGAACGCAATAATTCGGCTCTTAAAACCGGCATATTCTTGGGGTCGCCCGATCCGATAAAAAAGTGGCACTTATCGGCGCAGGCTCCGCAACGGACGCAGATATCCATGAAGATTTTCAGGGAACGGTACTTATCCAGGCGTTCGCGAAGTCCGTCCAGGATTATCTTCTCCCAGTTTTCCGGGAGTTTCCAGTCTTCGTCGGTCGGCATCCATTTGCGCGGATAGGGGAGATCCAGATACTTGGCGCTGTCGACCACGGCCGGGTAGTTCCAGGAACCCTTGCGGGCGGTAAAATCGATATGCGGATCCATCCAGTCGCGGTGCGGCGGATTATATTCGATGTTGACCAGATCTTCCTGTTTATATTTTTTGGAGGACATTATTTCCCCTCCTTATCCAGAGGCATGCCGGCTTCCTTCATGACTTCCCGGAATTCATCTTCCCATTCCTCATAACTATGAGTCTTGACGTCATAATTCCAGGGGTTCGTATGTCTGATTTGACGACTATTGTTGGCCAGGTTTCGGGTGGGACTTAAGAATACCCCGCCCAGGTGTACTAATTTGCTGGCCGGGAAATAAAAAAGGAGCACACTCACCAGAAACAAGTGAATATAAAATAGGGAACCGATCCCCTCGGGCACATGCGGACTTAAACCCACCAGGCCCATGGCCAGTTGCTTCACCAGGACGATGTCGACCCGGAATGACGTATGTCTCAAAAGGAATCCCGTCAAGGCGATGGAAAAAATCAGGAAGAGGGGGAAGTAATCGGCCGCCAGAGAGATATATTTCACTTGAGGAATAATTACTCTTCGCAGAAATAGATAGGTGACTCCGCCCAGAAGTCCGACCGTGGTCATATAGAATACCGGCACGCCCACCTGCATGAGACCGTCAATATTCTGAACCCAGATGATGCAGGTCGGAACCGGTTCAATAAAGAAGCGCAGATGCCGCATGACCACAAAGAAAAACGACCAGTGGAAAGCCAGGCCTCCCAGCCAGAGCCATTTATCCGAGCCATAAACCAGGCGCGGCCCGTCTGCCAGGGTCATCTTGGTATTGCGAAAAAGCGAGCGGAAAAAGAATATCTCCAGAAACATCCGTCCCAGAACCTGCCAGGTATTATGCGGCGCTTCCAGGGGACTGTGTTTGACCCAGGGAAGCGATTTCTGTTGCCCGCAGGTGGTGGGAATCTTGAACGGAACCGGCGATCGCGCCCAGCGAATCACCCTGACGACCAGGCCGATCACAAAAGTCGCAAAGGCCGCGTAGGGGATGACCACGCCCAGAAGATACTGCCATCCCGCTGCGATCACCAGGAAGGCCAGGATTATCAAGGCCGCAACCGCAAAGAAGGAATACCAGGCTTTCATTTCGTTCGTTCTCCCTAACGATTTATTATTAACAGCAATTCTTTCTATTCAGACTCATCCGGTTTTTCCGGATTTCTATGATGCAATTTTACCCCGCCGGCGTTTAAACGTCTTTTGGCTTCTTCCAGCCGGATGCGATTGACGGTTTCGCGGCAGTCCATATAGATATCGAAGGTTTTCAGGGCTATCAGGTCTATGCGGCGATGCACTTCCAGAAGGCGCGCAGGGTCGGCGCCGGTCTTGCCGTCCTGTTTCTCCAGAGCCTCCTTTAAAAGAAAAATAAACCCGATTGCCTGCGATGCTGAAAATTCCTGCACCGCTCTTATTTTTATGATTTTTTCCAGGCCGGCCACGATAATTCCCTGATCCATGGCGCCTGTAATCTGATCGTATAAGGTTTCGGTCCCGCCTATGATAGCCTGGCCTACGGGATTGCCGAAGGGGTCACCTTCGTTTTTTAGAAAACGGCGGCTGTCGTCGGGATAGGTCCGGATTATTAAATCCACCCAGCGTTTAATGATATCCTGTCGATGTACGATAAAATAATCGCTTACTGTCATTGTGTCCGCCACTCTGTTTGTGAACTACTTCACAAATACCGATATTATTGACCCTGCCTTTTTAATTGGCGGCAAATAAACAGCCGGAGAAACCGCTTGTCTCTCCGGCTGTATCGTTACCGCATAGTCCTCAAACGCAACCGGTCGGCTTGGCCAGGCCCGCGACTTTGCAGGCCCCCTTGGCCGGACCGGAAGGGAATAACTCGTAAATCGTCTTCAAGGGAAATCCGGTTTCCTTGCACAGCTTGCGGATCATAGGAGCAATGCCGAATTTCTGATAGTAATCACGCAGATAATGGATCAGCTTCCAGTGATCTTCGGATAAATTGGCCACCCCTTCGGTTGTAGCCAGGGCCAAAGCCACTTTTTCATTCCACTGATCCGGCTCCAGCATGAAGCCGTCTTCATCGACCTCTATACGGATTTCGCCGTGTTCAAAGGTGGGCATTACAACTCCTCCATTGGTTTAAACTTTATCACTTCGTTGGTCAACTTATTTCATTCGTTCAGTGCATTTCAATGTAGCCGCAGGGACAATTCTCCGCGCATTTCTTGCAACCGTTGCAGTAATCCAGTTTGAAAGCGTACGGCTGCCCCTTGATGAGGGGCTTGATGACGGCATTGTCCTGACAATAACTCCAGCAGGAACCGCAATCGAAGCACATGCCGCAACTCATGCAGCGTTTGGACTCGGCTATGGCCTGATCCTGTTCGAAGGAGTGCGCGATTTCCAAATCCAGTTTGCCCAGGCGATCCCCGGCCGGGAGTATGGTCGGTTTGTTTCTGTCGCGATTTTCATAAAACGACAGTTTCATCGTGTCGAACCGAATAACGCCCCGCTGGTCCGGCTCCCACAAAACGCTCTCGCCGGAAACGGCTTCATGGATGGCCTTGGCGGCAATACGGCCATGGGAAATGGCATCGATAACAAGGCCCAGATTGAGATTGTCGCCGCCGGCCCAAATCTTGTCGCCCTTGGTCTTAAACTTCTCATCGGTCTTGATCCAATCGCGTCCCTCGATGAGGCCCTCGAAACCGCCGAAATCCGGCTCCTGGCTGATGGCCGCGATAAGGGTGGTGAATTCCAGTTCGAATGTTTCGCCTTCCATCGGTACCGGGCGACGGCGTCCCGAGGAATCCGGTTCGCCCAACTGCATCTTCTGGCATTTCATGCCGACCGCCTTGCCGTCCTTCTGAAATATCTGCATGGGGGCGGCCAGGTAAATGATATCCACCTGCTCTTCCAGGGCGCCTTCGATTTCCTCATTGATGGCCGGCATCTCCTCGCGGGTCCGGCGATAAAGGATGGTACTTTTGGCGCCCAGACGGCGGGCAATGCGAGCGGCATCGATCGCGGTGTCGCCGCCGCCGACAACCACCACGTGACTGCCGACTTCGACTCTTTCCCCGCTGTTGACGCGGAACAGAAATTCCGTTCCCGTGAATACATTGGGGGCGATTTCTCCCTCGACTTTGAGCTTGTAACCCTTTTGGGCGCCCAGGGCAACAAAGACGGCCGCGTATTCATCGTGCAATTTCCCCATCTCCAAATCGCGTCCGACGTACGTATTGCACTTTAATTCCACGCCCATATTCAGGATTCTCTGGATTTCCGCGTCCAGTATATTTTGAGGCAGGCGATAATCGGGAATGCCGTAGCGAAGCATGCCGCCGGCTTTGGAATAAGCCTCGAATACCGTGACCGGGTAACCGTTGCGGGCCAGGTGGTAAGCGCAGGATAATCCGCCCGGGCCGGAACCGACCACGGCGATTCTCTGCGAACGATTCTGATCGGTAATTTTCTTCGGTACCAGTCCCTTATTCAGGGCATAATCGCCGAGAAACCGCTCGGTGTCATTAATGGCCACCGCGCCCTCTTTTTCCTTGCGGTTGCACTCCGTCTCGCACGGGTGGGGACAAACCCGACCGCACACGGACGGGAAGGGCGTGGTTTCGGAAAAGATATGCCAGGCTTCTTCGAAGGCCTGGTCATATGACTTGCCGTAATCTTCGGCCTTCTGAATGGTCATCAGCATCTTGCGGATTTGATTATGATTGGGGCATTTATCGGCGCAGGGAGGACGTTTCTCGATAAATTGCGGTCTTAAAGGCGAGGTCTCCACCGAGGATCCGCCGGCGCTGAAAGTCCGCAAGCCTCTTTTTTTCTTTACGACTTTAGCCATGATGACACTCTCATTTATATTTGGTACTTATGTTCTATCTTATTTTATCTTCCGGTAGACCACTGTCTTCCGTTTCATTCCTTCATATTTATTTCACCGGCCTATGCCGCCTCGGCCCGGGCTCTTTTAGCCAGGACTTTTTTTTCGCGGTAGCCCCGATACGTTTCCGCCGCGTCGCAAAAATTGCCGGCCCATTCAGGGCATCCATCGGCGTGTATATGCATATATGTGGCCAGAGTATTTTTATAAATTAAACCGTCCTGCCCCTGCCCGAAACCTACGCCGCTTTTCAAAACAAAACATCCTTCGGCAAAGCGAAGCACCCCTGAATAGTGAAATTCGTGGCCGCGGATAATCGCCCCCGGCGCAAAGTAAGGGCTGGCTTTCTCCACTACCGCCTCGACATAACCATGCCCTACCGGTTTCCTCTGCATCATTAAGTCCACGGGAAAGACGCCCGACATGGGATATCTGATTCCCTCCCATTCGAGCGAGGCCGCCAGGTAAATCAAACCGCCGCATTCCGCATACACCGGCATGCCTTTCTCGCAGACATTTCTGACCGCCTGCATGAGCATCCGGTTTTTGCATAACCTGGCCGCGAAAACTTCCGGAAATCCGCCCCCGATGTATAAAGCGTCCAGGTCCGAAGGCAGGGAATCGGTCAGGGAGTTGACCGGGATGAGATTTGCTCCCCGGGCCGCGAGCGCCTCGAGATTTTCCGGGTAATAAAACGTAAAAACCTCATCGCGAAAATATCCGATTCTGACCTTTGCCGTTTTCGGCGCCGGCAAACCGGGCCGTTCAAATTCCAAAGGCCGACTCGCGCGGGAAATTTCCAGTAGTTTATTTATATCCAGATATTTCTCGCCCAGGTCCGCCAGATACTTTTCCAGTGGCGTAATTTCGCCATGTTCGGTCGGGGGGACCAGTCCCAGGTGTCGGTTGGGAAGGAGCGACAGGCCATCCTTGATTTTGGGTATTACTCCCAGAACCGGAACTTGGCACTGAATTTCAATCGCTTCGCGGATAACATGTTCATGCCGTTTGCCGGCCACCTGATTTAATATTACCCCGGAGATACTTAATCCCGGCTCAAAAACCTGGCATCCTTTGACCAGGGCCGCGATTGTCCGGGTGGCCTTGTGGCAATCGATTACCAATATTGTGGGCGCATTCAATAAACGGGAAAGGGAAGAGGTACTGTGCGTCCCCGAAGCATCCCGTCCGTCAAAAAGACCGCGATTCCCCTCAATCAAAGCCAAATCCGCTTCTGTCGATGAAGCCATGAATCGACTCAAGACCCGGTGAGGCGCCGTCATGAAGGTATCCAGATTACGGCATGGTCGCCCGGCAAATTGCGACAACCAGGCGGCATCGATATAATCCGGTCCCTTCTTGAAGACCGCCACGGCTAAAGCCCTCCGGCGGCAAGCCGCCAGAAGGCTTAAGCTGATCAAAGTCTTACCCGAATCACCGGACAGGCCGGCGATTACGAGCCGGGGAATATTCGCAGTCATATAGTCCGACCACCTCTCAAGGTCGATCAGTTGGCCGCACCTTCCTTGTGGGGAAGTTCCAGGAAACTCCCGCCGAAGTAGGTGTAAACCAGGCGTCCGGAATCAACCAGGATCTTAATTGCGCCTTTGCACATTTCCTTGTCGACTCCTTCGGCCGCATACAGCTGAACCATGGCCTTGGTCAGGTCCATCGGTTTCAGCTTCTTCTGGCCCTGGGCTTCCTTGACCATCTGGAACATGGCGTCGGCCACTTGTTCTACCGTTTTAGCCATAATTAAAACCCGTTAAAAGGTTAAATGCGTCGAACGTTTATAGGTCAATCCCGCATGCTTGAAGTCGTCTATATGTTCTTTGCGGAATTCCAGACCGGTCATCTTGAAGAATTTCGGCCAGCCGATCCGCTCTATCCATTCGCCCATCCGTTCGTACTTGCGGGCATTCTTGGCCCAGACTTCCACCAGATTCCTGACCGCATCGGTCACTTCGGGCCAGCGCGGCGGATTGTTGGGCAGGAAGGGGATGGCCAGCTTGGAGAACATCGGTTCATGGCGGGCGTTGGAAACCTTGCCGCCGACCCAGATGGATACGCCGTCGTTCAGGGGGTCATTCAAAGGCATGGCCGGACAGACCGTGTAGCAATTGGCGCAATACATGCAGCGCTCTTCGAGAACCTCGACCGACGGATGTCCGTCGACCGTAACGGGGCGAATGGCCGCCGTGGGGCATGAGGCGCTGACGTTGGGGATTTCGCACATTTTGACCACGCGGGTATGATCCACCCGAGGCGGGCGACGGTGTATGCCCAGGATAGCGATATCCGAGCAGTGCACGGCGCCGCACATGTTCAAACAGCAGGCCAGGGCAATGCGAAGTTTGCCCGGCAATTTGGTCTCGGTAAAGTACTCAATGAGGTCGTCCATCACGCATTTGACCACGCCGGAAGCATCGGTGGCCGCGGAGTGACAGTGGACCCAGCCCTGGGTATGGACGATGGCCGAGATGGCGTTGCCGATCCCGCCCACCGGGTGCCCCATGGCTTCCAGTTCCTTGACCAAAGGGTCGACATTTTCTTTTTTGCTTAACAAAAATTCGATATTGTGACGGCTGGTGAAACGAAGATAGCCGCCGCAATATTTGTCCGCCAGGTCGGCGTACTTGCGAATTTTGCCGATACTGATCAGGCGGCCGGAACTGGCTCGCACCGTGAAAAGTTGGGCGCCGCTCTCGGAAACATGCACCATCACGCCCGGTCTTACTATCTCATGATATTTCCACTTGCCGTAGTTTTCCTTGATTATCGGGGGCAGGAATTTGGAATAATGCGGCGGCCCGTAATCAGTCCGTCTTTGTACAACTGCATCTGCCATATTCAACCTCTATGACAATCTTTCTTTTTCAGGGTTTACTTCTCTTCTTCTTCTTCGGTCTCGTCGCCTTCTTCGAAATACTCTTCATAGAAGACATACGGATTGTCGCGCGGAGCGGACACCATCTCGGGAATCGGCTCTATTCCGATTTCTTCCAGGAAATTACCCAGCCCCATACGCTGGATAAATTCCCCGATTCTCTCGCGGTTCTTGCCCTCATCGCTCCAGAGATCCCAGATTTTGGCAACAACTTCTTTGATCTCGGTATAAGGAGGTTCCATTTTGACGAACGGGATCAGAACCGAAGACAATAAGGCGCCTTCCACGATGGGAGCCTTGGAACCGATCAGGATAGTGGCGCCGCGATCCTTGCCCGGCCGCAGGGCCTTGGGCATGGCATTGATGCAATGCATGCAACGACGGCAGTACTCATTGGCGATTTTCAATTCCTTGCCGTCCCAGCTCATGCATTTGGCAGGGCAGTTATTGACGACATCGCCATTGATATCCATACCCTTGGCGGCGTATTCCCGGACGGCATTCTGGTCCATCTGGATACTGTCGCGCCAGGTCCCGATAACGGACATGTCGGCGCGGGCGATGGATGCCACGCAGTCATTGGGACAGCCGGAAAATTTAAATTTGAATTTATAAGGGAACGCCGGACGATGCATTTCGTCCTGGAACGACATGGTGAAATCATGGCAGGCGGCCATGGTGTCATAACAAGCCCATTCGCACCGCGACATACCGCAACAGCAACTCGGCGTCCGCATATCGGAACCGGAGCCGCCGATGTCAAAATCAATGGCATTCAATTTGGAAAATATCGGCTCCAGGTTGTCGGTGGTCGTGCCCAGGAGAATGAGGTCGCCGGTCGAGCCATGAAGATTGGTTAACCCCGAACCGTGAACCTCCCAGATATCGCAAATCTGACGCAGGGCCTGGGAAGTGTAGTACCAACCCGCCGGCTGATTGATACGCATGGTATGAAAGGCCGAGATATTGGGGAATTCTTCGGGAAGATCGGAATAACGGCCGATAACGCCGCCGCCATATCCCATGACGCCGACAATACCGCCATGTTTCCAATGACCGATTTTCTCCCGGTAGGAGCGCTCCAATTGCCCCAAAAGGTCGGCGCTCATGGGACTCTTCTTGGCCGCATCCTTGATCTCTCTGACAAAGCTGGGCCATTTTCCCTTTTCCAGTTCATCCAGCAAAGGGGTTTTAGGAATGTTATGCGCCATTGCAACTCCTTAGAGTTTAACTGAAAAGTTTATTTGTTGCCAATTCTTCCATATCCTGCCTTCGATTTCCGCAAGACCCGGAAGTGTCGCACAATGAAAACGCGGATTCTATTTTCGTCCAATATGCTGCCAATTCTGAACTTATTCTAAACAATTGCCTCATTTTAGTCAAGAGGAATTTGTGAAAAATTTCATTATCTTTGACAAATCAGGCGTTTTTTATTGAACTCCAGGTTGCCCCTCCAAATTGCTATATCTTATTGTCAATCAATGCAATACACGTAGGTATAGGCCGCAAAATGTTCCTTTTGAAGAACTTCCTGCATTTCCGAAGACTTGGCGAAATCAATCAAAGTCGACCAATCCCATGGTTCTCGAACAAATAAAAAACCCCCGGCCGGCCGGGGGTTGAAGAAATTAATTTATACCTGCTTACATACCCTTATAGGGATTGGGGCCGACCCTTTCAATCGTTTCCAGGAATTTATTGAAAATGCCCGGAATTTTGTCATAGTCGCTGATGGCCACCTCGTGGAGTTCCACCCGCTCTTCTTCCAGGACCAGTTGTTTTAACTTTTCCCGGACATTATCCATGCGATACTCGGCCAACTCGCTTCCCCGGACGAAGTGACACTGGTAGTCCTCGCCTTTTTTGCATCCCAACAGTATGACGCCGTCGAAACCCGACGCCAGGGCGTCGTTTATCCAAACCACGTTCATGGAACCCAAACAACGCAGGGGAAGAATACGTACCATGGAATTATACTTCAGTCGCTTAATTCCGGCCATATCCACGGCCGGCATGGCGTCGTTTTCACAGACAAAAGCCAGAATCCGCGGTTTTTCCTCGAACTCATCGGGAATATGAATCGATTTGATCATCTTGGACATCATGTTGACATTGAAATTCTTGAAATTAATGATGCGCTCCGGACAGGCTCCCAAACAGATTCCGCAGCGGCGGCACCGCATCGGATTCGGTTTGGGCGTGCCCTTGTCGTCTTCATCCAGCGTTCCAAAGGGGCACTCCTCGGTACAACGCTTGCATTGGGTGCATCTCTGCAGGAAGAAATCCGGGTAACTTGTATCGCCGGCTCGGGGATGAAGAGCGCGCCCCTGGGCGATCGCCTCCACCGCCTGCATGGCTTTCATGGCCGCGCCCCAGGCATCGTTGGCCGCACTGCTCATGTCCATGGGGGCCCGCACGGCGCCGGCGGCGAAAATTCCGGTCCGCTTGGTTTCGTACGGGAAACAAATGAAGTGCGAATCGGGAAAACCGTATTTCAGGGTCGGCAGATCCGTCCCCTGGCGATAAGCCAGGTTAAGAATATGCGCCCCTTTTTCGGCCGATTGGGCTTCTTTCTTGCCGTCGGCCGTGGTCGCCTGTTCACCGGTCGCTTCCGTTTCTTCGACCTTGCTGGCCGGGACCATGCCCGTGGCCAGAACCACCAAATCCGCCTTTACCTGGATGTCCTCGCCCATAATGGTCTGGTTGACATCGACCAGAAGCGAGCCGTCTCCATCTTTGCTGACCTGGGCAATTTCGCCCTTGGTCAGGAAGATGCCGTCGTCATTCTGGATATGCGCATAAAATCTCTCGTACTGGGCCGGCGTCCGAATATCCTTATAAAGAATATAGACCTTGGCTTCGGTGTTCATTCTCCGCACCAGTAACGCCTGTTTCATGGAAACCCGGCAACAAACCGAGGAACAATAGGGGAGGTGATTTTCATCGCGCGACCCGGCACATTGAATAAAAGCCACCGACTCCACCGGCTTGCCGTCAGAGGGGCGTTTCAACTCACCTTTGGCCAGCAGTTCTTCCATCTGAATATTGGTGATGACATCGGGAGAAACACCGTAGCCGAGATGGCCCAGTTTGGAAGCCTCGTACGGCCTCCAGCCGGCGGCCATGATAATGGCGCCGAAGGTATGCTCCGAATCCGTGCCGTTGCTTTTAAAAATCACGGCAAAATGCCCCGGTTGCCCGGAAGTCTTTTCCACCACGGTTTCTTTTTTGACCGTGATATTGGGGTTGTTTTCGACCTGGTTGACCAATTCTTTCCAACCCGAATCCTCGGGTTCCTGATAAGGAGGTTTCTTGGGGAAGGCCATTTTAAAATGCGAAGCCCAGCCGCCGAGATTTTTTTCTTTCTCGACAAGTGTTACCTTCAATCCCGATTGAGCCGCCCCCAGGGCCGCCGTCATACCCGTCATGCCGCCGCCTATAACCAGGATATCTCTCGAAGATTCCTCGATTAACGGTTCCGGCGGTTCGCCGTTGCGGACCTTGGCCACGCCCATGCGAATATTATCTTCACCCAGCATCTGGGTATCTTCGTTATTCGGCTCATGGCACCAGGCCACCTGTTCACGGATATTGGCGCGATCGGTCAATATTTGCGGCCCGAAATCGAAAAGTTCGGGGAATACCCGGCCGGAGCAGGCCGCCACGACCACGCGATTGACCCCTTCTTTTTCGATATCATCACGGATGATAGTAACCCCTTCGGGACTGCATAAAACGTCATGGACTTTGCAGATTTCGGCTTTGGCATCGGATATTGCCGCCTTGGCCAGGGCCTCGATATCCAGAGTCTTGGCGATATCGCAGCCTTTACATATATAAACACCAACTTTGGGATCCATATTCCTTACCTCCTGGCGCCGGCTGTTAGGGCCTTAAGAGCGGCCCCGGTGGCATCCTGAACCGAACCGGAAACATCGGTGGGATAGACCGCCACCCCGGCCCCGAACAGTCCCCGTCCTGGTTCATTGACAATAAAGCCGAATTCATCCAGGCTTGTATCTAACGGGGGAGGACTATCCACGGCATTGGGAACCATTCCCGTGGCCAATACAGCCATCTCCACTTCGGTTTTGGTGATTACCCCCTTAAGCGTATCTTCGGCTTCCAGAATAAGATTGCCGTTGGTCGGGTTTTCCGTAATCTTGGCAACCTTGCCGCGGTGCAGGTGGAATTTGGCGTCCGTCTGCATTTTTTGGTAGAAATCCTCCAGCCGGCCCGGCGACCTGACATCTATATAAAACATATAGATATCGGCCTCGGGATACTGGGTCCTGATGTACGTCGCCTGTTTCATGGACGCCATGCAGCAGATGGCCGAGCAATAGGGGAGGTGATTTTCATCGCGGGAACCGGCACACTGGACAAAGCCGACTGATTTTATTTCATGGCCGTCCGACGGTCTCATGATTTTGCCCTGGGTGGGGCCGTTGGGCGCGGCCAGGCGCTCCATCATGACATTGGTCAAAACATTTTTATACCGCCCGAAACCGAGATTGTCGATTTTGGTGGCGTCATACGGTTTCCAGCCCGTGGCCCAGACAATCCCTTTTACTTTGGCGGTCAGCGTTTGCTCCGCCATGTTCAAATCGATGGCGCCATAAGTGCAGGCATCGACACATTTTTTCATCCGTTCATCTTTGGCAAAGGCCGGATCGACCACATAGCGCGGGGGATAAGCCATCAGGTGCGGCAAATAAATCGCCTTGGTCTTGCACATGCCGTAATTGAATTCGTCATCGCGTTCTATCTCGCACACCTTCTCGCATTCCCCGCAACAGGTGCATTTTTCATTGACAAAACGCGGTTTGACGGTCAACTGCACTTCCAACTCCCCCGGATTCCCGGATACTCCGGTCACTTCCGTTAAGGTCATGACCCGAATGAGAGGGTTGAGACGAATTCGCTTCAGGTTGATTTCAATGCCACAAGTGGGGGGACAAAGTTTGGGAAAATACTGAAAAGAAGAGAGGACCCTGCCGCCGAGAGAGGGCATTTTCTCAATTAAGATTACCTTCCGGCCGGCTTCCGCGGTTTCGATAGCCGCCGTCATTCCGGCAATTCCGCCGCCCACGACGAGAGTATCGGCCTCAATCCGGCTGGGTACCGGCGTTGATTCTGCCATAAGATTCTCCTTGATGAATTATCCCATGTTATTGCAGGATAATATCTTCCGCCACTACTGCCACAATGAGATTGTGAATTATATAACAATCTCAAACATATATAATACCCTTTCGCCTTGTTTGTCAAGGACTTATTTCGAACGTCGCCTTAGCCCTTTTGTGATAGATCAAAATCAATAATATATTCATGTTTATTCTTCCGTTAAAGAACGCCTCCATGTGATCTTTTATTACATTCAATATTATATCCTCGACGGGTCGAATTTCCGAACTGTCCCATCTTCAAAACCCCTTGACTCTTTTAAATTTTGACTTAAATTAGGTTAAAATTAGTCTGCTTTTACTTCGAGGGTTGTCCGACACCGCTATGTTTTACTTCCCCGCAAAATTCAATGCCTGCGAATATTCGACCGCAAGAAAATTTATATATTTCAAAATAGAATTGGAGTCTCTATGAAACGCTTCGCGAGCGCATCTCTGCCCTTATTACTTGTCTTATCCTCGGCCCTTTTTGCCCAGGCCCCGACCCAAATCAATTACCAGGGGGTGGTGATGAACCAGGCCGGGCATTATCCCGATACCACCCTGGCCATCTCTTTTGCCGTCTATGATGATCCCGTCCTTTCGAATGTAATCTGGAGTGAAACCCAGACTCACGTGCAGGTTGTCGACGGCTTGTTCGAAGTTCGCCTGGGAAGTGTCACGCCGCTGTATGCCTCGGTCTTCGAGGGCACCCAGCGCTGGCTGGGCATAACCATCGGCGCTGATACCGAAATTTTCCCCCGGACAAGGCTGGTTTCCGTGCCTTATTCCTTGAAAGTCGCCACCATCGACGGTTCCCAGGGAGGCGTTGTCAGCGGGGAGTTGATTGTGGGTGATAAATTAACCGTGGGGGAAAATGCCAATAACCTCGGCAAGAGCGCCGTGACTATCGGCGAGGGGAATATATCGGAAGGGGACTACTCCGCCTCGCTGGGCGGTCAATATAATTCCGCCACCGGTCATTTCTCCGGCGCCGTGGCCGGCTCCGGTAATATCGCTTCCGGGCAAAACTCGTTTATCGGCGGCGGTCTGGCCAATTACGCCGAGGGATTCGCCGCGTTTATTGCCGGCGGCAACGCCAACAACGCCGTGGGCATGTTCTCGGTCGCTATGGGCAATCAGGCCCGGGCCCTTCATGACGGCTCGGTCGTAATCTCCGCCAACGACTGTCCCACCTGAAGCGATCAGATCAACACCGGTGGTGTTGAACAGATAGTCTTAAGAGCCGACAAAGGGATGTACTTCACCAACAACTGGGGAACCGCCCCGTACGATTCCACGAGACTCATAAATACCAATTCCGGAGCCTACCTGACGACCGGGGGAGTCTGGACCAACAGTTCCGACCGCAATCTCAAGGAAAATTTCAATGCCGTAAATCCCGATGACATCCTGAATCGCGTGGCCCGTCTGGAAATTTCCGAATGGAATTACACTGCCGAAAACCCCGGCATCCGTCATCTGGGACCTGTCGCCCAGGATTTCTTCCGGGAATTCGGCTTGGGCTACGATGACAAATCCATAACTACCGTCGATGTCTCCGGGGTGGCCCTGGCGGCCATTCAGGCCTTATATGCCAAAACCCGCGAAGTGGAATCTCTGAAAGAACGGGTAGCCCGTCTGGAAAAAATGCTGGAAACCATCCTGAACCAAAATGACCAGTCATCGACGGAGACGCCGCGATGAGGGCCTGCATGGTACATCATGGCCTGTGGCTCATAATCCTGCTTTTCGCCGTTGCTCCGGGTACTTCGGCCTGGGAACTGAAAAGGCAGGCGCTGACCTCGGGCGGGCTTCAGGGAGCGTCGTATTCCTTCCGTCTGAAAGGGACGGCCGCCGAGGCCGTTCCCGGCGGCGGTGAAGCCTCCGGTTTTTCCCTGAACTCCGGCTTCTGGTACAACAACGGGGTATATCAGGCGTGCGTATGCGCAGTCGGCGATGTCAATGAAAACGGGCAAATCAACATTCTGGACATAGTTTTCCTGGTCGATTTTAAGTTCAAGAACGGCCCGGCCCCGACTCCCTACGAAATCTGTAACGGCGATACCGACTGCAATTGCCTGGTAAATATCCTCGACATAATTGTTTTGATAAATTACAAATTCAAGGCCGGGCCGCCCCCCTGCGAATGCCGGGAATGGACCGGCGCCTGCGGGGAATATTAAAAAAATAAAATCCGCCCCTGTTAATCCGGGGGCGGATTAAAACTTCCCAAAAGAATATTGACCGGTTCCTTCGTTCTCGCTCCCTATTTCAGGAGAACCATCCTTCTGGTTTCGCTCTTATCTCCGGCGGTCAGGCGGTAAAAATAAACCCCCGAAGCTACCGGCGCGCCGGTTTCGTTCAGGCCATCCCAGACAATGTTTTGCCGGCCGATAAGTGCCACACCAGCCGCCAGGGTTCGGACCCTACGTCCCAGAATATTATATATTTCCAATCTCACCATTTCCCGTTCGGGGATATAAAAAGAAATCGTGGTGGCCGGATTGAAAGGATTGGGGTAATTCTGTTCCAACGCAAATTCGGCCGGGAGATCGGGATCCGTGTCGGTCACATCGGTGGGAAGACAGGGTGTCAGCCCCGGTCCAACATTATTTAAGCGGCGATTATACCGCCAGATCGGCACCGGCGCTGCACATTCTTCATAAGGCCCGTCGGAATTAAAAATCGCTATGAGAGAATTGTCCGCTCCCGGAAGACAAAGGTCAACCCGGCCGTCCTGATTAATATCCCCGGCCAGGGGCGTATATCTGTTTCGCGACAAAATATTATCCGTCATCACATAGGGATATCCCGGCAGGGTATTTCCGCTCTTATCCCAGGCGTAGAGCCTCTGGCTCGGGAATATCGAAAAGAGATCATCGTTGGTAACGGCCACGACTTCGGGACAATAATCGCCGTTAATATCGGCCAGAATTATCATATTTATCATGCCGGGCAGATTGGTGACGGCGAAATGCCCCTTCGGATTCCCGCTTATGAACGAAGACCCATCCAGGTTCCAGGCCAGGACAAAACTGTAATCGATATCAAAAAAGCCGGTGACATACTCCAGGTCACCGTTGTTATCCAGGTCGCCGAAAACCGGGGCGGTAGGCGTCACGAAGGGGTCGATATTCATCCGATGTGGCCAGCCGGGCAACGTGTTTAAATCCTTGTCCAGGGCATAGAAGTAATACCCCGGCGTGTCGTAATATCCGAACAACAGCAGTTCCGGATTGCCGTCGCCGTTCAAATCATTGCCGGACATTCCCTGGCAGTTAAACCCGGCGTTCTCGAGGTGAATCAGTTTTTCGGCCAAAATTGTACCATCACGGTTAACCCGGCGCAGGAGGCTGAAATCCCAGGAATAAATATACAACTCACCGAGCCCGTCGCCGTCCATATCGAGGGCCACAAAGTCCGTGACACCCTCAATCTGGTCGACATTTTCGCCGTCATGGTCGATTATAAAAAGCGGGGAAGGAGCCGCCGGCAGATGGGCGAATATCTCATCGCGGCCGTCGCCGGTAATATCCTTCAAAAAAACCTTGGGGAACCGGTTTTCGGTATAACGGAAAGTGGTGACGTCGGGGAAATTAGCCAGATAAACCGAGAAGGCCCTGGTCTTCGAAGGCCAGGCGTAAATCCGCGGCGGATCATACCCGAAAGCCACCAGGTCATCAAGTCCGTCGCCGTCGATATCCCCGACCGCCGGCGGTATCATGAAATTGTTGTTGGGGAACGTGGGAATACCTTCCGTTTTAAGAGTCCCGTCAGGATTAAAGACCTTTATTCCCGACTCGGTTCCCATGATGATTTCCTGAATGCCGTCGTTGTCCAGGTCTCCGTAATTGGCGGTAATGGAAGGCACCGCCGGCAGACTCTCTTTCCAGGCCCGGTCCGTATCGAAAAGCGAACGGACGGTAATCGTTATTTCATCCGAGAATAACTGGCCGTTATCGCGGTGCACGGTCAGGCGAAGATCATAATCGCCCGGCGGCAGATCGCCGGCCGCCCAATCCGTAATTGTCTCATTGAAGACCGGAACACCGCTTTCATATAGCACCTGCCAGCCGTCACTTTGCGAAGCAGATTTATATTCCAGGATATATTTTTGGAAGTCAGGGGCCAGGGCCGCGCCGGATATCGTCACCGTGCCTTCAATGATCTCACCGTCAAGGGGCGAGATTATCTCCGCGCGATTATTATTGGCCACAAAAACCGTCCGGCGATATTCATAGTCTCGCCCGGAATGTATCGCGATCGTATATATTCCCGTAAGATTGGAGGTGTTCCACGCCGCAACCATGTCATCATGAATCGGATCGAATCCGTCGTTTATGACAGTCAACTTGACGGGATTACGACCGGCGCCGTAGGCGACCGCATAATAACGCAAATCGGGGCCATAGGCGCTACCGATTATATTCACCGTGCCGGAGACGATTTCAAAAGGTTGAGGGGAATTAATCTTGACCGCCACCCGGGGAAGACCGGTCACGGCGTTTCCCAAATTCAAACGCCCGTAGCCGCTGTAATCATCGCGGCCCGGAAGATACCACCCCGCGCCGTACGGGTCGATTAAATCATCGGCGGATTCTTCCAGCATCGATTCCAAATAATCCGGTTTCATCCCCGGAGCATATGACCTTAGAATGGCCGCGGCCGCCACTATATGTGGACAGGCCATGCTGGTTCCGGAAGCCACGTAGTAGTTAGTATTGACGATATGCACGCCCGGTTCCTGCGGGTAATCGACCCCGTACATGTCGGTATTGTCCGCGCGCAAGGATAAAATATCCTCGCCCGGAGCGCAGATATCAAGGTGGTTGCCGTAACTGGAAAACGACGTCACCCGGTCGCTGTCGCCGGTCGCCCCCACCGCGATTACATAATCAGACATGGCCGGATAGTTGTACTGCTCGGAGCCGGAATTCCCCGACGCCGCGCATAAAACCACGCCTTTGCTCCGGGCATAACCCAGGGCTTCTTCCATGAGAGCGCTGGGATAGGCCAGTCCGAAACTCATATTGATGACGTCGGCGCCGTTATCGGCGGCGTAAATGACCGCCTGGGCGATACTGGATACCAGGGGTAGGGGGTCGATTTTCAGGGCCATGATACGGCAATCGCGCGCCAGGCCGGAGATCCCCAGCCCGTTATCGGTAACCGCCGCGACAATCCCGGCACAATGAGTTCCGTGGCCCTCCGCGTCGGTGGGGTCATTATCGCCTACGCCGAATAATAAATCCCCGAAATCCCAGCCATGGATATCATCGATAAATCCGTTGTGGTCGTTATCGAGACCGTCCCCCGCAATCTCATCGGGATTTGCCCAGATATTATTGGCCAGATCGGGATGGTCCATATCCACCCCGGTATCGATTATGGCCACAACCGCCGTGTGAGATATGTCGGGCGGAGCATTATAATATTCGTCGTATCCGGCATCGGCGCCGGGCAAACCCCTGGTTAAAGATAAGGTATCATTGCGCGGCCCCAGATGGCGGATTACGTAATAATACTCTTGGCCCTCGTTGAGCAAATTCCATTGCCTGCCGAAAAGGGGATCGTCGGGAGTCTCATAAAATTCGGCGATCTGGTCGATCTCGGCATATTCCACCATAGGGCTATTGCTATAATCCTGCGCCAGGGCCTCGGCTGAATTCATGTCGCTGACCGTGGTGATAAATATTCCCGGCCTTTTTTCCGGGATATTTATATCCAATGGTCTAACCCCGGTAATATTGTATTTCCTGTTAATGGCGTCTATATCCGCGACCCCGCTGGACCAGCCGCCGTTTTTCTCCGCCCTGAATCGGGGAGAGGCGTTATCCTTAAATTTGACAATTACCCGTGAGGGATGGGGGTCACCTTTCCTGAATGCCATTGGGGACGAGCCCGCTTCTGACGTCTGAAAAGTGCCCAATAACAACACCAGAATCAGCCAGAAAACAATATTTGATTTCCCTGATTTCATATCCTTCCCTTTCCGGGTATTATGAACCGAATTTGGAACCGCGAAGCCGCTATTCTATCAATATCCTTAATGCAAATTACGAAATTTCCTGAATCTTACAAGCGGAAAACCAGACTCTCCCGCCCATGGGAAATTATCCATGAGATTCTGGAACCACGTCCGTATCAAATAGGTTGTAAATTTAAGGCTTAATGAGAGAAAGACGGGCAATGGCGCCGTTTTTTATCTGCAAGGAGTTATTCGGCATGAACTCGGCCATTGAAAACAAGCCGCGCGTGGTAATCATCGGGGGCGGTTTCGGGGGTCTTTACGCGGCCCAAAAACTCAAAAATGCCCCTGTGCAGGTGACTCTTATCGACCGCAAAAACTATCATTTATTTCAGCCCTTGTTATATCAGGTGGCCACCGGTTCGTTGTCACCCGGCGATATCGCCTCGCCTCTTAGAGGCATATTGGAAAACCAGAAAAACGCCAACGTCATTTTGGCCGAGATCAGCGGTTTTGATATCCCCGGAAAAAAAGTCCTTCTGGCCGATGGCTCCCATATGCCCTACGACAACTTAATCGTCGCGGGCGGCTCGGTAAATCATTACTTCGGTCACGAGGATTGGACCCGGGTTGCTCGGGGGCTTAAAACGGTCGAAGATGCCGCCGATATCCGCGCCAAAATATTTATGGCCTTTGAAATGGCCGAAAGAGAAAGCGACCACGATAAAATAAAAGCCCTTTTGACCTTTGCCGTTATCGGCGGCGGCCCGACCGGTGTGGAAATGGCCGGGGCGATGGCCGAAATCGCCCGCGAGACTTTGACCCGGGAATTTCGCAATATCGACCCCGCCCAAGCCCGGATTATCCTCATTGAAGGTTTCGAAAGAATTCTCCGGACATTTCCGGATGGGCTTTCCCGGAAAGCCGAAAAATCCCTGCGGAAATTACGGGTTGAAGTCATGACCGGGGCCATTGTCACCGACATCGCTCCGGGGCGGGTTAATGTCACCAAAGACGGCCTGGATTACACCATTTTGACGGAAACCGTTTTCTGGGCCGCCGGCGTCAGAGCCAATTCTCTCGGCGAAATTCTGGCCCAAAATACCGGCGCCAAATTAAACCGGACCGGCCAAATCATGGTGAACGAATTTCTTCAAATTTCGGGGTACCCTGACATTTTTGTCATCGGCGATATGGCCTGTGCCCAAAGCCAACAGGGGAAACCGTATCCCGGAATCGCTCCCGTGGCCAGACAGCAGGGTCGATATGTGGCCCGCATGATTAATCGTAAACTTCAAGGTAAGACCATAAAGCCATTTTCATTCATAAACTTAGGAACCATGGCCACCATCGGACGCTCATCCGCGGTGGCGGATCTTCATTGGCTTAAATTGTCCGGATTCCTGGGATGGCTGACCTGGCTGTTTGTCCACCTGATGTATATTGTCGAGTTCGAAAACCGCCTTCTGGTTTTTATTCAATGGGCCTGGAATTATTTCACGCGGGAACGCTCCAATCGCCTCATTCTGGGCAATGACACCACCCCGGTTGCGAAGTTACCGGCAAGACGATCAGAACTCCCGGCGCCTTTTGATATCCATAAACAATAGACCATAACCTTGTAGTGTATATCATGGAAAGTGTTTTTCCCTAATATTGCGACAGGGCGACTTTTTCGTGGACATTGCCGGCTTTCGCGTATATCCTGAAAAAAACGGTTTGATTCTTGAAAGTTATGAAACCTTTTGATGATAAATTAAGTCAATAACATAATGTGTCCTCTTATGGCTATATTTCCGCAATTATATTCCATGTTTAAAATAATGCGAAGGAGTCAATGATGTTGCGTATGTCACGTCGGGATTTCCTGAAAACCGGGGCCCAGGGATTGGCCGTGGCCTCCCTTCCCCTGGTCTTTAGGGTTAATCCCGTCAAGGCCTTTATGATTCCCGCCGGTGGCCAGGGAACCCTTGGGGATTATTACAGTCATTTTGGTGTCGACGAGCAATTAATCCGCGAGATTATGGCCGCGGCGCTCGAAAAAGGCGGCGATTATTGCGACCTTTATTTCCAGCATTCTCTTTCCAATTCCATCGGCCTGGAAGACGATGTTGTCAACCGCGCCTTTACCAGCGTCGATTACGGCGTTGGGATCAGAGTGGTCGAAGGTGACCAGACCGGCTATTCTTTCACGGAAGAGATCACCCCGGAATCCATGAAACTGGCCGCTCGAACCGCCGCTAATATCGCCGCCCAAAGCAAGAACATCCCGCCGCAGGGATTGGAATACTTGGAAACGCCCAACTATTATCCCGTTAATACTTTCTGGAGCGATGTCAAAATCGATCGCAAAATTCCGCTTTTGCAGAAAGTCAATGATAGAATCAAATCGCTTGATAATCGGGTCATCAAATCTACCGTTTACTATGCGGATGACTCTTCCTACGTCCTGATCGCGACTTCCGACGGCCGCGTCGCCTGCGATTTTCGCCCCATGGCGTATATCTCCTCCGGGTGTACCGCCGAACAAAACGGCCGCCGCGAACAAAACGGTTTCAGTTTCACGGCGCGCGATGGGTTCGATTTCTTCACCCCGGATATTCTGGAAAGATTGTCCGCCGAAACGGTCCAGCGCACCACCATGCTGTTTGACGCCATTAAGCCGGAAGGCGGCGAAATGGAAGTCGTCCTGGCCGCCGGAAGTTCCGGAATCCTGCTGCACGAGGCCATCGGTCACGGCCTCGAGGCCGACTTTAACCGCAAGGGGACCTCGATCTTCTCCGATAAAATGGGCAAGAAGGTTGCCGAAAAATTCGTCAATGTTATCGACAACGGCACCAATCCCCATATTCGCGGGACCTTAAATGTCGATGATGAAGCCAATCCGACGGAAGAAACCTATCTTGTCAAAGACGGCATCCTGGTCAGTTATATTCATGACCGCATCAGTGCCGCTCATTATAAAGTAAAACCGACCGGCAACGGCCGCCGGGAATCGTTCCGCTTTTCCCCCATCCCGAGAATGCGGAACACCTACATGTCCAATGGACCGCACTCGAAAGAAGAAATTATCCGGAGTGTCAAGAAGGGCTTGTACGCCGAGGATTTCACCAACGGCCAGGTCTTAATCGGCCCCGGAGATTTTACCTTCTATGTCAAATCGGGCGCTCTCATTGAAGACGGCAAGATTACCCGCCCCGTCAAGGACGTCAACATCATCGGCAATGGCCCGGATGTTTTAAGCAAAATAGTCATGGCCGGCGATGATTTCAAGATGTCCGAGGGCGGCTGGACCTGCGGCAAGGGCGGCCAGGGTGTCCCCGTCTCCCAGGGTTTGCCGACCGTGAAGGTTTCGTCGATTACCGTCGGCGGAGTTTCCTGACAAAAATTAAAAAATGGAAATAGATTAATATGAAGAGCAAGGAAAGATTAGAACTAGCCCGTTGGGCGGTCGCCGAGGCCAAAAAGCAGGGGGCCGACGAAGCCGCCGTGACGGTTTCTCACTCCCGTGATATCGAAGTAGAATTCCGCGAGCGTAAAATGGAAACTCTCAACGAATCCACCCAGCGCGCTTTGTCCCTCACCGTTTACGCCAAAGGTCGGTATTCGTCGCATAGTACAAATGATCTGCGCCGCGAGGCCCTGCAGACTTTTATCGCCGAAGCGGTCCCCATGACCGGCTATCTCGGTCAGGATCCCTTCCGCTCGCTTCCGGATCCGAAATACTATGAAGGCCGCCAGCCCGCCGACCTGGGGATTTATGATGTCTCCTATGAAAAAGTCGCCCCCGAAGAACGCGTGCAAATCGCCAAAGCCATCGAAGAAGCCGCCCTTGGCGCCGGGGATAATATTATCTCCTGCACGGCCGGCTATTCTGATTCCATCGGCGAATCCACCCGCGTTCACTCCAATGGATTCGAAGGCGAAAATCGCGGCACATCCTTTTCGGCCGGGGCCTCGGTAACTCTGGCCGACGGCGAAAAGGGACGCCCCTCGGATTATTTCTGGGCCTCCGTTCGCTTCAAGAAAGATTTCCCCAATTTGGAATTCATGGGTCGCGAGGCTTATCGCCGCGTCAAAAGACAAACCGGCCAGGTTAAACTCGATTCCGGTACCTTTGATATGGTTATCGAAAATCGGGTCTCCTCCCGGATATTGGGGGCCATGTCCGAAGCCATCCAGGGGAGGGCCCTCCAGCAGAAAAGATCATACTTGGAAGGCAAATTGGGCCAGAAAGTCGCCTCGGAAAAATTGACCATTGTGGACGACCCCTTTATTAAGGGCGGACTGGGCTCGCGCTTATATGATGGCGATGGCATCACGGCCGTACGGCGGCCTATTATTGAAAAGGGAATTCTGAAAAACTACTACATCGATTATTACTACAGCCGCAAACTCAACGTGGAACCGACCTCCGGTTCCGCCAGTAACGTGATTGTCACCCCCGGGGATAAGAATCTCGAACAACTTCTGGCCCAGGTCAAAAAGGGCATCCTGGTAACCGGCTTTGTGGGCGGCAATTCCAACGCCACCACGGGCGATTTTTCCTATGGCATCGTGGGTCAATATATCGAAAATGGGCAGATCATTAAGCCGGTCAATGAAATGAATATTTCCGGTAACCTGAACGAATTCTGGGATCACCTCGTCGAAATGGGCAATGATATTTACACCTATTCCTCCTGGCTTCGTCCCAGCATGTATTTCAAAGATATCTTCTTCAGCGGTGTTTGATAATCCTCACCGGATATGATAACCGGCCGGGGGAGACATTCTCTCCCGGCCCTTTTTATTCCACGCTGTTTAACTCTTAATAAATTCAGAGTGAAATTCGGCTGCGCCAGGCGGGGATTATCACTGTGACAACGTTTTAATGTGACACTCGTCCCCATATTTATCGAAACCTCCTTTTCCAGATTCCGTATTCCTCAATGTATTTACCTGAAAGCGAAAATTGGGCAAAGTAACTATTGGTTTTTTAATATATAGGTTCCCCACAACGAACAAAGGAGGTTTGCGATGTATAAGTCTCTTAGGGACAAGGCGATTGTTTTCATGACCGCCATGCTGGTTTTGGTCATGTCCTTGACACTTTTCGCCGGTGAAGGACAAATCCCGGTGACGACTTCTTCCAATGACGCCCGCCAATTTTTCCTGAAAGGGCAGGATTTATTCGAAAAACTCCGGGCCGTGGAAGCCCGCCGCTTTTTGACCAAAGCCATCGAGGCCGATCCCAACTTCGCCCTGGCGTACGCTTACCGGGCCAATACCCAGTTTTCGGCCGCTACCTTTTTCGACGACCTGAATAAGGCCGTCTCTCTGGCTGACAAAGGCTCGGAAGGGGAGAGAATCTGGATTATGGCCGCCAAGGCCGGCGCCGACGGCAATATCAAAGGCCAGCAGGAATTGCTGAATCAACTCGTTTCCCAGTTTCCCCAGGATGAGCGCGCCCTGAATCTAATGGGCAATTCCCATTTCGGTCAGCAGAATTATCAGCAATCTATCGAATGGTACAATAAGGCCGTGGCGGTCAATCCCGATTTCTCCCAGCCGTATAACCAATTGGGCTACGCCCACCGCTTCTTGTATCAGTACGACGATGCTGAAAAGGCTTTTAAAAAGTACATTGCCTTGATCCCCGGCGATCCCAATCCGCTCGACTCCTATGCCGAACTTCTCATGAAAACCGGGAAGTACCGCCAGTCGATCGAGATGTACCGTAAGGCCCTCAAAATCGACCCGCACTTCGTGGCCTCTTTCGTGGGTATCGCCACCAATCATGATTACCTGAAAGAATATGAACGGGCCCGAGCGGTTCTGGATGACCTCTTGAAAAATGCCCGCGATGACGGCGAACGTCGTACCGCCTGGTTCGGGATGGCTACCTCATATATCCATGAAGATCGTTTCGACAAGGCCGTGGAGTGTATCGAAGAGATGATGACTCTGGCGGAAAAAATCGACGATAAAGGCGCTTTGGCCGGCGACCTGAATGCTCTGGGGCTTATTTATCTCGAGGCCGGCAAATATGACAAAGCCATACAGATGTACGAACAATCACTTCAAATGTCGAACGAATCCAACAGCTCCCAGGGTGCTAAAGACGGTGCCGCGCGCGCGCATTTATATATTACCGGACAGGCGCTGGCCCTCAAGGGCGATCTGACGACAGCCAAGGCCAAGGCCAAGGAATTCCAGGAAAAGGTCAACGCCGCCAATGCCGGCGCTTTCCAGAAATTCCAGATCCATGAACTTTACGGTATCATCGCCCTGAAAGAAGGGCAGTACCAGAAGGCCGCCGACGAATTGAAACAGGCCAATCTCCAGGACCCGTACAACCATTATCGCCTGGCCCAGGCCTACAAAGGGCTGAATAATACCGCCGAAGCTGAAAAGTATCTCAAGCAGGCGGTTGATTTCAACGCTCTCAACGGCTTCAATCAGGCCTTTGTCCGTCTCAAAGCCGATGATTTCATGGCCTCTCTTTAGTTCTCTTCTATACCCTTATTAACGAAAACCCCGGCCACCCAGCCGGGGTTTTCTTTGCCATTGTCACTTTTCCATGAATCTAAAAAGTAATTTCCGCTGCATTACACCACAGATTTTCCCCCACCGTCTGTGTGTAGAGAAAAACCGACGAAACGGTAAAAGAGCCCTTTTCATTTATGTCGTCGAGTTCTTTCTTAACGCTCCTAAATACTTCTTCAGGAATCTTTTCCGCAATCGTCATATGGGGGCTGAAATTTTCAGGCAAGAAACAGCGATCGTCATGAACATTCCTGATTTTACCTTTCAGGATTTCCGTGGTTTCCAATAGCAGGCTTTTTAGGAATATCGAAGATTCCGTATCGGGTTTGAAGAAGGCGACATTATTCCCACTCTCAAAATAACCTACCCCCGAAAAGTTTATAGTAACAACTTCCGTCCCTTTAAATGAATTCCTCAAAAGTTGGATTACATTCTCTTCATAACCGGGTGTTATATAGAATGACGGATATATCGTAAAGTGGGGGACAATAACGTAATCGGTATAACGGGCGTATATTTTCCTGTATTTGTCTACTCTTTCGATGATTTCCAGGGATGGTACGACAATTATTATGTATTGATTCATATTCGAATATTTCTGAGGTTTAGTTAACTGGGGGACAGGGATTCGAACCCCGATAATCAGATCCAGAGTCTGATGTCCTGCCGTTGGACGATCCCCCAGTACTCTGTATGTGACGGGAACCCACGCGCTCATCTGTAAATTCCCGACAGGCGCCTAATATAAACGGCCAAAATCGTTTGTCAAGGGTTTAGGTCGGCTATTTTCGCCCGGACTTCACTCTTTTCGCCACCACCATGACCAAAGCCTCGCCCCGAATCGTCACCCGACACCGATGGCTAAGAAACTGATTGCGAAGCGACAGGCTGTCGCCGATATGAAGGCCCTTTTTGGGCGAGGGGAAAGACAACCCCCGAAAATTAACCCGGGTTCCTTCTTTCAGGGGGAGAATTGACAGATAATCCCCCGGCCGGCCCTCGATTGTCGCCGCCTCGTTTTTGAGAAGATATACAATCGTCCCCGGCGCCACCAGCCTCACCAGGCTTGCCTGTTTCCTTTTTGTTGAGGCTGAGTGTGCTAGTTTGAGTAGGAAAATATTTCCCAGGGTATGGTCGATTTCATCAAGCGAAAACGCGCCGCAGATTTCGATATCGGTCGCGCCCCGCGAAAGCGCCAACTCCAGCGCCAACTGCGAATCGGTCTTGTTCTTTCTTCTGGGGAATTCCACGACTTCCATTTGCGCCAAATATTTTTTTGAAAGGCGCGGCGAGGAATCAAAATCCCCCACCAAAATATCCGGAATAATCTTATTCTTTAAGAAAAAACGAATGCCCCCGTCGGCGGCGATACTTTTTCGCCCGGCCAGCCGTTTCCGGTAAAATGAATTATCGCGCGCGGAATATCGATTGTTCAGGAAAATTATATACTTCTTGGTTTTTGCCATGACGGCAACTTAAGGAAAATCCCGATTCCGGGCAAACTTATTATCTGCGGCTGTTCATCGAGTCAAATAAGCCCCCGCCAAGGCCAAAAATACCAGCAATAAAAGCGATATTAAAATCCACCCCAAACCGATGGTCGGCAAAAGAACCGTCGTGGTCAAGATCGCCCCCGCGGCCGAGCCCGAAATTTCCATGGCATACCCCAAACCCCGGTTGGCATGAGCGCGCCCGTAATAATACCGGTTCGTGGCCGCCACGAATAACGACCCGGTGGCCAGGGCGGTCGTGAAAAGAAATAACATATGATAGTACAACATCGCCGCTGCCGGGATACTGTCATAGGTATGCAGGAAAAAGTAAATAGTCCCGCCGAGAATAATCAGCGAGGGATACTCCAGGCGGACATGCCCCAACCTGATGGAATAATAGGCCCCCAGGCCCAGCCCCAGCATGAAAGCCCCGATTAAGGCCGCCATTTCCAGGTACAACGACCCTGCCGAAGCCTGATATAAATAAAACGACAGCAACTCCAGGCTCAAGGAAATTATCCCGGCCGTCAAATACAGAAATAATCCGAAACGCCGATGTCTTCGCCCCGATATGACCGTCACTAAAAACAACCCCATTATAAGAACCGGCACGGCCAGTATCCACCACGGTTCCTGCGTAAATATCGGGAGCAGATATTCTTTCTTCCCCATGGCCTGCGCTGTGTAGCGCGCGTGCAAATAGGGAAGCAAGGGGCGTTCCAGAGTATGAATCGGCGATTCGCCCGCCACGGCTTCTTTTAATCGCTCCCATTTTAACTCGCCCAGCCTGTCACTTAGATATTCCGGCGCGATAAATTGCGGCCGGAAGGGAAATCTCTCAAGCCTCGCCAGAATGGTATCATAAGACAATCCCTCGATTTTAGCCGTCGAAGCAAAAAACAACGTCATCTCGCCCGGCCAGACTTCGACCGCCGGGAAATATTTCGTCAATGTCTCATATATCATTGCCAGGATAGCCTGTTTTTCCGGCGAGATATAACGGTCGGTATCATAATTCAATGGGATATACAATATTCCGTCCGGCGTCATGGTCTTCTGAATCAATTCCAGAAAGGGGCCGCTCAACAAACGACCCGCCTTATAATTTTCGGGGAAACCGGGATTCAGGATGACGATATCGATCGGCGTGATTGTCCGGACATCGGAAACATACTCCAAAGGATCGGCCGCTATATTCATCAGGGTGTTGTCATCGCCGGGCAATGATGCCAGCGCCCCTTCCAATTTCCGGCGCGGATCGATCGCTATAATCTGGATATCAGGCAAGCTGTCGGCCAACTGCGCGACCCCGAGTTCCGCCCGCCCGAAATACAAAATCCTTTTGGCGTCGGGCTTATATAGCAAAGGCGGCAGCAGAATATTTTCGGCCGTTTGACGCTCGGGAAAGGTGGCCTCAAGGCTGTTATCGGTTATAAGCGTTATGGCCTTGTCCCGTTCAATTATTATCTGGTGTCCGTAGGGGGTATCGAAACTTTCGAGAACTCGGTACGGACGGTACCGCCATGAATCCAATAAATAATCACCGCGCGGGGTAAATATTACAACCGCCGCCAGAAGACCCAGGGCGGCGAGAAACCTTAAAATCATTTTCGATCGGCTATCGGCATGGAAAATCAAAGCCAGGGTCAGGACTCCGCTCCCCAGCGCTATTCCCATGTTGGAGATAAATCTCCCGGCCGTTAAGGCCACCAGAAGTCCCCCGCAAAATGCCCCCAACCCTTCGAACAAATAGACGATATTAATCGTCTCCGACGGGCGATGCCCTTCATGGGAAATGGCCGGGAATAGGGCGCCGCTTATGAATCCCAGCGGGAAAGCCGCCCCGGCCGAGAGTGCGGCTGCCACATGAAAAGGATCGGCCATCCCCAGGGGATTTCCCGACCAGAAAGGATATAGCCTGATGCCGATAACTTCCAGCGGCAGAAACACCACCGCCAATATGAAGAGATGCCTGGATTTTATCCGGTGCAGAAGTCTCTCCCATAAAAAGGCCCCCAGGGCCACCGCCAGAAGCCATCCGAATAAAGCGGTCCCGATAAAAAGTTCACCCCCGTGGAATGTCGCGGTCAGTTCCCGAAGGATAACCACCTGCGCGGCCAATGAAAAAAAGCCCAGAGAAAAAGCCCGCCGGGTCATAACTACCTGCCCGTAAATTTCTTTAAGCCGAATTGCGGAGCCTGCCGCCGCCCTGTCAGCCCAACGATATATTTCATGCACGCTATCATGCAAATCTTCCCGGAATGACCCTTCCGCAGGATCGGCATTTGTCGCCCTTGAGATTTATCCGGCCGATACTGTATCCCCGGCGCTCGATAACAACTTCGCCGCACTGGGGGCAATAGGTCGATTCCGAGGTGTGAGCCGGGATATTCCCCAAATACACGAACAGCAAGCCCTCCGCCCGCGATATCGCCAGGGCCCGCTCCAGCGTCGCCTCCGGAGTCGGCGGCAGATTCTTAAGAAGGTACTGGGGATAAAAGCGGGAATAGTGCAAAGGCGTTTCCGCCCCCAGATTATCTCGTATCCAGACGGATAAATCGCGGAATTCCCCATCGCTGTCATTCAGGGTCGGGACCACCAGGTAAACGATTTCCAGCCAAATCCCGGCCTTTCTCATCTGCACCAATCGTTCCAGAACCGGCTTCAGTTCCCCGCCCACGATATCGCGATAGTAATTTTCACGAATCGACTTCAGGTCCACCTTGATGGCATCCAGGACGGGGATCAATTCTTCCAGAGGTTTTTGCTCGATATATCCGCCGGTAATCATGGCCGATTTGATGCCTTTTTCTTTGCCCAGCCGCGCGATATCGTACATGTACTCATAGAAAACCACCGGCTCCGAATAGGTATAGGCGATTATGGGCACCTGCCTCGCCTGGCAGGACGTGATAACATCCCCGGGCGGCAACTTTATATTTTGTGTCTGCTCGGGACGTGATTGCGAGATATCCCAGTTTTGGCAGAACTTGCAGTTGACATTGCACCCCGCCGTGGCGATCGAAAAGGCCCTGCTCCCGGGATAAAAATGATAGAGCGGTTTCTTCTCGACCGGATCGATATTGACGGCGCAGGGGAGACCGTACACCAGGGTATAGTACACATCGCCGCGATTTTCACGAACCCCGCAATAGCCCCGTTCCAGGTCGGTAATTCGACAGTGGCGCGGGCAGAGCAGGCATTCCACTCCGCCGTCGGGATGTTTCCGGTAGTGTCGGGCCTCCATCGAAGACAATTCCCCGGCGTAATCGAAAGCCAGGGCGTTTTGTACCCCGCCCAGAAAGGCCGGTATCAAATCGTTCGGCGCCAGGGCCGCCAGGGCCCCGCAGCCCAGGCATTTTATGAAACTGCGGCGCTTTACGGCCATAATTCCCCCGCGGAGACGTGGCCGGATTCATCCACCAGGCGCACCTGCAGGTCGATCTTATTTCTCCCGGCCGTGCCCAACCCGTTTCTTTCAGCCGTTTCCAAATATCTCACCGGTCGGCCCGTTTTCTCGAGGGGCGGCAGGCTATTTTCACGCCGGAAATTTTCAACTATTTCCAATCCGATGCGATCCGCCGCGACCGGGTCGGACGCGATTATAATGCCGCCGTAAATCCCCATATGGCGGCTGTCGTATCCCGGCCCGCCCTGATATTGAATCTTGACGGCATCGATTACCGCCAGCCTATTCTTGGTCCGCAACGGTTCCAGGCAGGAAATATCGGCGGCATAAGGATCGCAGTTATTCCCGTGATACTTATTGGGATTGTTGATGGCGCCGAACATATTCTTGAGACATCCCGAAATACCCGCGATGGAGTGGTCTTTTAATACCGGAATATTGATATTACTCCCGGCCATTTCCGTCAAAATGCGGCTGACCAGTGAATTGGCTTCGCCAAAAGAATAGAATTCTTCACTATAGCCTACCCCGCTCGTATCGGTTCCCATGACTCTGCATCCGAACGACGAGGCGTTAAGTTTAAATCCGGCCCCCTCCAATTCGCGATTGCTCCTGTCCCAGACGATTATATCGTTTTCATCCCATCCGGAATCTTTTAGAATTGAAATCAGCGCCTCAATCAGTGCCCCGGGCGTGGAGTTAAGATTCCTCGTCAGGCAATTGGTTTTCATGGCTATGGTCCTGCCGGGAAGAGCCTGTTTCAATTCGACGGACGGGGAATTGGGGGAGAAAAGCGCTTCCAATCCGGCTAAAATCATCTGTCTGTAAAAGGCTGTCGATGCCACCGTCTTATCCGGTTGGATTCTCTTGTGACGTATCACTATCACCCGGCTCATATATTTATATACAAGCCTTAACCTGCAAAAAGCCAACACTTTTTTCCTTGACCGCAGGTATAATGGGTAGTATCCTCAATGGATTATATGAAGATAAAACCATTCCTGATAGGTGCGGCCGTATTTTTTCTATTCGGCTATCCGGCAACATCTTCGGCGGCGATTCGTGAGCCGGCCGTGGTCGGGACTTTTTATCCTGCCGACAGTCTTGAATTAACAACCGTAGTACAATCACACCTTGCCGGAGTCGCTCCGGAGATTGAAATTGACGGACAAATCCTGGCCCTTGTCGTGCCTCATGCCGGACTTGTCTATTCCGGCCCGGTGGCCGCCTGCGCTTATAAACTTCTGGAAGGTAAAGACATAAAAAGAGTGATATTATGCGGGCCGACGCATCAATACCGTTTTCAGGGAATCTCGGTCTTCGGCCCTTTCATAACCTGGAAAACACCTTTGGGCCAGGTTAAATGCGACAATGACTATTGCGATCGCCTGATTAGATATAATAAGAATATCGAGGTCATTCGCCAGGCGCATCAAACGGAACATAGTCTCGAAGTGCAACTGCCATATCTTCAAACCGTTCTGAATGACTTCCAGATAGTCCCGGTCGCCATGGGAATTCAGGATAATGTCACCATCGAAATCCTCGCCGAGGCTTTAACCTCGCTCAAACCCGATCCCGGGACCGTCATGATCGCCTCGACCGACTGGCAACACTATCGTCCGGCGGCCGAGGGCAGTCCCATGGATTCTCTCGGTATGGCTTGCCTGGAAAATATGGATATGGCCCGCCTGCAGGAATATCTTAACTCCGGCCGGGTGGAAATGTGCGGCGGAGGTCCGGTCATGTCGGTAATGAAAGCCGCCCTGGCCCTGGGGGCCGATAAGGTAAAAATCCTCAAGTACGCCGACTCCGGAGATCAAAGCGGGGATAAAAGTTCAGTCGTGGGATATGTCGCGGCCGTGATTTATAAATCGCAAAAGGATGCCCCTCTTTCCAAGCCGGCCGCTGCTCCCGTTCCTCTGGAAGGTAAGAAGTTGCCGGATTTGTTTGAATTAAATGGCTCGGAAAAACGCGAACTTTTGAAAATCGCGCGCAAAACTCTGGAGAGTTATCTGGCGGGAACCGGCCTTCCCGATTTTGATGCCTCGGAATCGCTTCAGAAATTCGGCGCCGCCTTCGTAACTCTGAAGAAAGACGCCGGGCTTAGAGGCTGTATCGGTCATACATCGGCGGTTGCGCCGCTATATCAGACGGTCGCCGAATGCGCTATACAGGCCGCCACCGAAGATCCCCGTTTTCCGGCCGTGACCCTCGACGAACTATCCGGAATTAAAATTGAGATATCAGTCCTGTCGCCCATGCAGCCGGTCCAGGATTTAAATGAAATTTTAGTCGGGCGGGACGGACTCATGATATTTAAAGGACGCCATCGCGGTTTGTTATTGCCCCAGGTTGCCGGCGAAAACGGATGGGATCGCGAGGAATTCCTGGCCCAGACCTGCCTTAAAGCACAATTGGACAGGCAATCTTACCTGGCGCCTGATGTCGTAATATATAAATTTCAGGCGGTCATCTTCAGAGAATAGGGAAGACCCAAAGAAGGCGGTCTTGAGACCGGGACACGGGCAACCGTGAAATTTTGGAAGGAGTAAACTTGATTTACGGGGTAATTCTGGCGGGCGGGCGGGGCGAAAGATTTTGGCCTCTCTCGCGAATGAATCGTCCCAAGCAATTATTGCGGTTGATTTCCGATAAGACCATGCTTCAGGAGACAATCGACCGGGTGTTGCCTCTGATTCCTTTATCTCGTATCCTGGTCGTGACCTCCGAAGATATGGTTGACCTTATCCTCAAGGAAATCCCTATCCTGAAACCTGAAAATATTCTGGCGGAGCCGATCGGCCGGAACACCTGCCTGGCCATCGGTCTGGCTTCCCGGCATATCAGCAAATGCGATCCCGAAGGTGTCATGGCCGTCCTTTCGGCCGACCACATCATTCGGCCCCCGGAAAAATTGCTGGAAATTATCACCGCCGGCGCCCAGATCGCCGAGAATGAAGACAAATTGGTGACCATCGGCATTAATCCTACCCGCCCCGATACCGGTTACGGCTATATCAAAATATCCAAACCTTATAAGGAAATCAACGGCATCCGTATTTTCGAGGTTGATTCCTTCACCGAAAAACCCCGCCCGGTAGTGGCGCAGGAATACTATTTCGGGCGGCGTCATCTCTGGAATTCCGGAATGTTTATCTGGTCGGTCAAGTCTATCATTAAGGCCATCGACCGCTGCCAGGTGGACATGGGCCGGATGCTCGAATCATACGGCAATAAAATCGGCACCGCCGACGAAATACCGTCGCGCCGGGATTTGTACGAAAACAGCATATCGATTTCGATCGATTTCGCCGTATTGGAGAATGCCGAGAATGTTCTGACCATTAAAGGCGATATCGTTTGGGATGACGTCGGCAGCTGGAATTCCCTGGAACGATATAAAGAAAAAGATAACGATAACAATGTCATCATGGGACCGGCGCGGCTTTATGATACTTACGAAACCACTCTTTACAACGATACCGAAGGAATTATCTTCACCCTGGGAATTTCCGACATGGTGGTGGTGCGGACCGGGGATATCGTCCTGGTCGCCCATAAAGCCCGCGTTAACGAAGTAAAAAAGATCCTGGCCGACCTGGCCGGCGATGAAACTTTAAAAAAGCACCTGTAAACCATGAATAGAAATTCATTCCCCGTATTAATACTCTTGGCCGGATTATCTTTCTGGGGTTGCCACGGAACCGGGAAACCCGCCGACGAATCCGGAAAGCATGATGAATCCGGCCGCATGCCCGCTTTTACCGATCGTTATGACCCCCTGGCCCTCGCCGAAGACCAGGAAATCGCGCCCGTCAAATATCGACTCGGGATCGCCGAAACCACACCCGCCATGAGTGAAATATCGGTGCTTCCGATGGACGACAGTGCTTCCGGAAACTTTATAGCCAATGAAGTCTTTCGGATTCAACTCTTCACTTCCAAAGAATACAGCCCGGCCTGGCGTGAAATGAATATCGCCGCCGAGATATTCGACAAAAAAGTCTGGTTTGACTATGAAGTCCCCTACTATAAAGTCCGGGTCGGCGATTTTGCCTCCCGCGCCGATGCGGAAAAATATTTAACGGCCGTCAGCGGGGCCGGATATGTCAATGCCTGGATAGTCAAGGTAAATACCAATGTCCGTTCCATGGATGATGTCTACGAACAGGAACTGGTGCCCGACATCGAATCCCCTGACCCTGACGAAGAAGAATATCCCCTCCCGGGCGATACGACTTCGGAAAGTACCAATGACGAATCTGCAACGGATTGACCCCCTCCGCCCCGATCCGTCGGTAATGAAACAAGCGGCGGATATTCTTTTGCGGAACGGCGTGGTCGTCGCTCCCACCGAAACCAGATATGGCCTCCTGGCCCGGGCCGATAAGGCCGCCGCTGTCGAGAATATCTATCGCCTGAAAAAACGAAACGACACCCTGGCCATGGCCGTTTTTATCCGTAACGCCGCCGATATTTCCCGATTCGGCCGGGAATCATTATCCAGCCGCAAACTGGTTTCCGCCTTCTGGCCGGGGCCGATAACACTGGTTATCCCGGCTGTACCCGAATGCCCCGCCAGGGTAGTCGTCGACGGAAAAATCGGCCTGCGCTGTTCACCTTCCCCGGTAATCGCGGGACTGATACAAACGACCGACCTGCCCCTGACCGGCACCAGCGCCAATATCTCGCAAGGGCCCGACCTCGACTCCGTTTCCGATATCGCCAATGTGTTCGGCGCCGACGTGGATATTTATCTGGACGGCGGCCCCTTATCCGGGCCGGTTTCGACAGTCGTGGAATGCTTTGATGATAACTGGCTGATTCTTCGCGATGGCGCCGTCACGCGAAAAGAAATAACCGCAAAACTGGGTTCTTAATTATGGCCGGAACTTATAGTATCATGTTCGTTTGCACGGGGAATACCTGCCGCTCGCCCATGGCCGAAGGCGGACTTAGAAAACTCCTCGAAAACCGGGGTATCGCCAACGTCACCGTCTTTTCGTCCGGGACCGGAGCCGCAACCGGATTCCCGCCCACGACCTACGCCGCGGAAGCCGCCCGTATCTGGAATGCGGATATAACTTCGCATCGTTCGCAACCCCTGACGGCTGAATTGATCGGCCGGGCCGACCTCATTTTGACCATGTCGTCGGCGCATTGCCGCGAAGTTATCAGGCTTCAGCCCGAGGCCCGCTCCAAAACCTTTATGCTGAAAAATTATCCCGAACCGGGCTGCAACGGCGAAGATGTCGATGATCCCATCGGCGCTTCCCTGGACATTTATAATCAGACTTTTATCGAAATCGGCGAGGAATTGGGAAGAATTCTGCCGCTCCTCGAAGAACAAGCCTATAAACGGCAGGATGTATAACGATTTATGTGGCGGATAATCGGCCTTAGCATACTGGCGGTCGGCCTTATCCTGGGCTCGGTCTGGATGGTTCAAATCCTCACCGGTTCGGTGGGCGCCACGGTGACGCCGGATTCCACCCAGGCAGCTCAACCCTTTGACAGGGCCGTGGAAAATTTGGCCTTTGGCATCGGTGAAAGACTGGAATTTGATATCGGCTATGGCTTCATCAATGCCGGAAGCGCCGCCATGGAAGTCACCGAACTGGTCGAATACGAGGGCCGCCCCTGTTACCGGGTTGTCTCCACGGCCAACAGCAATAAGTTTTTCTCCTCCTTTTTCAAAGTGGAGGACCGCGTCGTTTCCATCATCGACGCCGTCGGCCTGTTCTCCTGGTATTTCGAAAAAAACCTGCGCGAGGGCAACTATCGTGCCGATCGCTCCTATCGTTTTGACCAGGCCAAATCCGTGGTGTACTACCAGGATGATACCATCGCCGTCGCTCCCTATATTCAGGACGCGCTGTCGGTAATGTACTATTGCCGCACCCAGAATCTCGAAATCGGCGAATCGATCTTTATCGATAATTTCACCGACGGCAAACATTATCCGCTGGAAGTCAAAGTCATCCGGCGGGAAACCATCAAGGTCAAGGCCGGCAAGTTCGACTGCCTGGTGCTGGAGCCGCTCCTGTTATCTTCAGGGATATTTAAACACGAAGGCAAACTCACCGTCTGGCTGACCGATGACCGCCTGAAAATGCCCGTCCTGATGAAATCGAAAGTTCTGGTCGGGTCTATTTCAGCCGAACTTACCGCCTATCGCCTGGGCGAAATAGTCGAGTTTTAGAGGATTCCCATGGGGCGTTTTAAAACCGTAGATTTGAATAAGGTTAAAACCGTATCGTTAAAAAAACGGGCGAATAAAGCCGACGCCGGCCTTTTCGCCAAACCCCTGACTTTATCGGGCGCCGGGAAATTCTTCGCTTGCCTGCCCCAATTTCTTAAGGCCACGGACCTGAATGAATTTATCGCCCGTGTCGCCCGCGCTCGTAAACATGACTATCCTTTCCACCTGCTTATGGGCGCTCATAATATCAAGGTCGGGCTTTCGCCCTTGCTAATCGACCTCATGGAAAGAAAAATCGTCACCGGTATCAGCCTCAATTCCGCCGGTTTGATTCACGACCTCGAAATCGCCTTCGCCGGAAAAACCTCCGAAGATGTCTCCGCCGGCCTGGCCGACGGCTCTTTCGGCATGGCCGATGAAACCGGCCGGATGTTCGGCGAGGTCGTGCAAATGTCCGCCCGTGAAGATCTGGGCCTGGGCGAGGCCGCCGGCAAATTTATCAACCACCTCCGGGCGCCGTTCCGCCGCTTTTCGCTTCTGGCCGCCGCCGATAATTTGGGCCTGCCCGCCACCGTGCACCTGGCCGTCGGGACCGATATCGTCTGCCAGCAAAAGCACTATAAAGCCGGCGATGCCGCCGAGGCCTCCTTCCGCGATTTCAAAATCCTGGCCGATATTTTAATCCCCGCCGATCGCGGCGGTGTCGTGGCCAACATCGGCTCGGCCGTCATCCTGCCCGAAGTCTTCCTCAAGGCCCTCACCGTGGCCCGCAATTTGAAAAAACAAAAATGCGATATCACTACCGCCAATTTCGATATGCTCACCCATTACCGCCCCACTATGAATGTCGTCAAACGCCCCACCGAAAAGGGCGGCAAGGGATACAATTTTGTCGGTCACCATGAAATTATGATTCCCCTTCTGGCCTGGGGTTTGAAGGCCAAAGTTCATACCAAGAAATAAGTCAAGGGAGTATTGCTATGTTACGCCTGGTGGAATGCGTTCCCAATTTTTCCGAAGGAAGACGAAAAGAAGTTCTCGACCAAATAGTCGCCGCCATAACCTCCGTACCCACCGTGACCCTCCTGGACCGCGAAATGGACGGCGACCATAATCGCGCCGTCGTGACTTTTGTCTGCCCGCCCGAAGCGGCCGTCGAAGCCTGTTTCCAGGGATATAAAAAGGCCGCCGAACTGATCGATATGCGCACCCATAAGGGCGAACACCCCCGCATGGGGGCCACCGATGTCTGTCCCTTTATTCCCATTTCCGATTTCACCGAAGCCGAGGCCGTCGAACTGGCCCGCCAGTTAGGGAAGAGGGTCGGCGAAGAACTTCAGATTCCAGTCTTCCTCTATGAAACCGCCGCCACCAAACCCAGCCGCGAAAACCTGGCCGAGGTTCGCAAAGGGGAGTACGAAGGCCTCATCGAAGCCATCGAAAATGATCCCGATAGAAAACCCGACTTCGGTCCCGCCAAAATGAACCTCAAGGCCGGCGCTACCGCCATCGGCGTCCGCTTCCCTCTCGTGGCCTACAACGTCTACCTTGACACCAACCGCGTCTCGGTCGCCCGCAAAATCGCCAACGCCGTCAGATTCCAGAAGGGCGGCTATCGTTTCTGCAAGGCCATGGGTTTTTCCATAAAAGAACGGGATTGCGTCCAGGTCTCCATGAATCTGGTCCGCTACAATCAGACTCCCATCTTTCGCGTTCTTGAAACTATCAAAAACGAAGCCCGACGGTACGGGGTCAATGTTCTTTCCTCGGAAATAGTCGGTCTCCTGCCCCAGCAGGCCCTTTTCGATGTCGCCGATTATTACCTGCAACTCGAAAATTTTACCGCCGAACAGGTTCTCGAAGAAAAAATGTGCCGGGCCGGAGTCGGTTCCGGCGGCAAATCGACCGCCGACTTTTTTGAAGAAGTCGCCTCGGCGGCGCCGACCCCCGGAGGGGGTTCCGTGGCCGCCGCGGCCGGTGCT
>JBGSHP010000008.1:0-5448 GCA_041752195.1 Candidatus Zixiibacteriota bacterium
ACTGAAGATATTCGCCTGGATTGAAGTCTTTTACAACCGGATTCGGCGCCATTCCACCCTGGGATATTTAAGCCCTGTTGACTTTGAGGAGAGGAATACTTAACCTAATAAAGGTGTCCACCAAACCGGGGAAAGGTCAGTCCTGACCTACGATTGGCTAACAGGGCGGATGAGGACATCCACCCTGCACAAGCATGAGATTTTTGGGTCGTGCGGTATCTTAATCGGCCCAGAGGACGATGCGGCGGTCGAAGGCCTCGACACTGCCGCGAAGGAGAATCGTAGTGGAGGTAGTGGATATCCGGTACTTATCACCGGGGTTTTCTTCGTGGACACAAATTTCGGTATAGTTGTAATTACCGGGCACGATGATTTGCACGGAATCGGTATAGAGGGGGACATCGTAATCGACATTGGTGATATCGCAGAATTCGCGGTCGTTATCGATGATGGTGTCGCCGCGGCTGATGATTACGGTATCGAGGAAATCCAGGTAATCCTGGTCGAGGACCTGCATATAGAATTTATTATTGGCCTGGAATCTGAATTCGACGGTATCGACTTTGGGGTCGTCATAGGGAGATAACTGGACGCTGTAGGTGCCGATATAGGTGCCGACCCCGAAAGTGGGATTACTGCCGGTGCTATTATCGCTGCAGGAGGAGATAAGGAATACACCTGCAAAGACTAAGAGAATGGAGATTCTGTATATACCTTTCGACATAAAGGGCATATTCATATACCGGTTATTGCGGTGTGGCTGTGGTTGTATCCTTAAGCAAGAAAGCCTCTTTGGTCCAACCCGTATCGCCAGGAACCACCTGAATCAAATAGAGTGAATCTCTTCCCTCGGCAGTAGTTAATCTTTGAAATGAGAAATCATCCATTGGCAAATCGCGTAGATCACATGTCGTTTGTTCTATGTTTTCCACTTTTAAGGAAATTATACTACTAATCTCATATGGACCATCAGATCCGCAAAACCCCTCGTCAGGATTATCCTGAAGTATCTTAACCCATTGATATTTATCGCTAAAAGTCCATTCCACCTCGGCCCTTTTTGTTTTTGTACCAGTATCAGTTTGCCTTACGACCTTATATTCACCAATATAAGCCCCATAAATTGGCGAGGCCGGGGCGACATAGATATCTCCGGCACAGTTGACAATTACCACCAGACCGATCAGCGCACCTAATAATGCCTTTTTCATGTCAAGACTCCCTATCAAGCAAACTCTAATACCCACTGTTTTTCAGTTAGGTATTATATATAATCCCCACCGGTCTGACAAGACCGAAAATTATCTTTTCATTAACTTTAGACAAAAAACCGGGCCATTTTGTTTAATCGGAACGGGATAAAGGGGCTGAAAATCGGGATAATCCGGAGAATATACGGGACGTAACCCCACAGCAAGCTGTGGGCCACCCGTTCGAGCGAGACGAGGCAATCTCAACTTTGTCTAAGTGATTGTCATTGAGATTGCTTCGTCGGCCGCCCTTGCGGTCGGTCTTCCTCGCAATGACATTTCGAGGGTTTTTCAACAAGCCACAGGCTGTGGGCCGCCTTTGCGCGGTGGCTGGCGAGAAAAGATAAGGAATTCGAAAGTCCCGACCCCTAAATGGGATCGGCCACCGAATAGATCAAGTCAAAAGAACCCACCGCAAGCGGATGGGGCACCAAGGCCAAAGGCGGCAGGTCACAATCCCCGATCAAGTCGGGGATCAAGACCCGCCGCAACCTTAAATAAAAAAACCCGGCGGGCTTTTTGGGGCCGGCCGGGTTGGTTTCTCTAAGTTTCCGAAAATTAACTACTTATCGCGCTCCGTGGTTTTCTTCTTTTCCCGGATGGTGGCCTGGGCGGCCGCCAGGCGGGCGATAGGCACCCGGAAAGGCGAGCAGGAGACGTAATTGAGACCGATCCGGTGGCAGAATTCGACCGATTCGGGATCGCCGCCATGTTCGCCGCAGATACCGATTTTGAGATCGGGTTTGACGGAGCGGCCCTTTTCCAGACCCATCTTAACCAGGAGACCGACACCTTCCTGGTCGAGCGAGATAAAGGGATCCTTGGGCAGGATACCCTTGTCGACGTAATAACGCAGGAATTTCCCGGCGTCGTCGCGGGAGAAACCCATGCCCATCTGGGTCAGGTCGTTGGTGCCGAAACTGAAGAAATCGGCGTCCACGGCAATTTGTTCCGCGGTCAGCGCCGCCCGGGGAACTTCAATCATGGTGCCGATATGGTATTCGAGTTTCTTTATCTTGGATTTGGACACCGCTTCGGCCACGGCCCGCTCGATGACCTCTTTCTGGTTTTTAAATTCGTTTATATGCCCCACCAGCGGGACCATGATTTCGGGGATGGCTTTTTTGCCGTGCCGGATGACATCGCAGGCGGCCTCGGCGATGGCGCGGGCCTGCATCTCGGTGATTTCGGGATAGACGATTCCCAGGCGGCATCCGCGATGCCCCAGCATGGGGTTGACTTCGTGGAGTTCTTCTATCCGGGCGATGATTTTGTGCTTTTTCGCCAGAACCTCCTCGTAGTCATCGGCGTTTTTGTCGAGTTCCTCGATTTCTTTCTCGATGACATGACGGTCGGGCAAAAATTCGTGCAGGGGCGGGTCGAGGGTCCTGATGGTGACGGGCAGCCCGTCCATGGCATCGAATATTCCCTTGAAGTCCTGTTTCTGGAAAGGCAGAAGTTTATCCAGGGCGACCATCCGTTCTTCCGGCGAGTCGGCCAGGATCATCTCCTGCACGATGGGCAGGCGGTCTTCGGCGAAGAACATATGTTCGGTACGGCAGAGGCCGATACCTTCGGCGCCGAATTTCCGGGCCTGGATGGCATCGCGGGGAGTGTCGGCGTTGGTGCGAACCTGCAGGCGGCGGATTTCATCGGCCCACTGCATGAAGATGGCGAATTCGCCGGAAAGTTCCGGTTCGATGGTGGGGACTTCGCCGACGATGACTTCGCCGGTGGAGCCGTTGATGGTGATGACTTCGCCTTCTTTGATTATCAGTTTGCCGATTTGTAATTGCTTTTTGGCGACTCGCACCGTGGCGGCTTCGCATCCGGCCACACAGCATTTGCCCATGCCGCGCGCGACCACGGCGGCGTGGGAGGTCATTCCGCCGCGGGAGGTAAGAATCCCCTGGGCGGCGTTCATGCCCTCGATATCATCGGGGTTGGTTTCCTGCCGGACCAGAATGGTTTTCTTGCCCTTCTTGGCGGCGGCTTCGAGGACGTCTTCCGAGGTGAAATAGATATGTCCGGAAGCCGCCCCCGGCGAGGCCGGGAGACCCTTGGCGACAACTTCATATTTGAAGGCGGGATCCAGCCGGGGATGCAGGAGCTGGTCGAGTTGGGCCGGCTCGATCCGCATGATGGCTTCTTCCTTGGTGATCAATTTCTCGTTGACCATATCCACGGCGATTTTCATCGCGGCCTGCACGGTGCGTTTACCGGTGCGGGTTTGAAGCATGTACAGTTTGCCGTTTTCGATGGTGAACTCGAAATCCTGGACATCGCGGTAGTGCTTTTCCAACTGGGTCGTGATTTTGCGCAACTGATCGAAAACCACGGGCATATCGGATTTAAGATGCGTGATCGGCTGGGGAGTACGGATACCGGCGACGACATCCTCGCCCTGGGCGTTGATAAGATACTCGCCGTAGAATTCCTTGACGCCGGTGGAGGGATTGCGGGTGAATCCCACGCCGGTGGCACAATCGTTGCCCATGTTGCCGAAAACCATGGTCTGGATATTGACGGCCGTACCCAGATCGCCGGGGATGTTATTAAGTCTGCGATAGCTAATTGCGCGGGGGTTGTTCCAGGAGCGGAAAACGGCATCCCGGGACATGCGCAGTTGCTGGTAGGGATCGTCGGGGAAAGATTCCCCCGTCTTGCGTTTGATAATAGCTTTAAATTTCTTGACGATATCGCTTAAATCTTCGACCTGGAGGGAGGAATCCTGTTTTATTTTGCGGGATTTTTTCTTTTCCTCCATTACTTCCTCGAACTGGTTTTTATCGATATCCAGAACGACATTGCCGAACATCTGCACGAAACGGCGATAGCAGTCATAGGCAAAGCGTTCGTCGCCGGTGAGACGCGCCAGGCCATCCAGAGTTTCTTTATTAAGGCCGAGGTTAAGGACGGTATCCATCATGCCGGGCATGGAGAATTTGGCTCCGGAGCGGACGGAAACGAAAAGGGGATTGGCGGGATCGCCGAATTTTTTGCCGGTCATTTTTTCGATTTTAGCCATAGCCGACTCGAGGGCGGCGTCGATATCACCGGGGATATTCATACTGTTTTCATAGTACAACTTGCAGACTTCGGTGGTAATGGTAAAACCGGGCGGGACGGGCACGCCGATGCGGCTCATTTCGGCCAGGCCGGCGCCTTTGCCGCCGAGCAGATCACGCAGGGAGGCCTCGCCATCGGCTTTGCCGCCGCCGAAGAAATAATATGGTGGATGGACCATGCCGATTTTGGCGGTCTTGCGTCCTTCTCCTCCCTTGGGGGGTTTTCCGGCGGATTTGGCCGGAGGCGTCTTGGATGCGGGCGTCTTCTTTTTCACAGTCGTATCCTTAATTATAGCGGAAGTGGAAGCGGCGGAAACGCCGGACTTGCGTCCGGAAGCGGTTTTCGCCGGCAATGTTTTCTTTGGGGAGGCCGGCTTTTTCATTTTGTCGGTCCGGGATGATGCGTCTTTCCTTTTACCGACCGGTTTTTTCACTGCCATCTATGACCTCCGTAGTCAATGATTTTGCGGAGAGTATAATTGACCGGGAGGGCGCGAGCAACAAAAAAAAGACGGTTCGGGGAAGTCCATAATCTCCGAACCGCCGGGCCGTTACGGCGCGCCGTTTACATGGTAAAAAGTCGTTCGCCGTTGATAATTTTCTCCAGCATTTTGAGCGTTTTTTCGACCGGGGAATGCATTATATCGGCGGTATTAAAAGTGGACCGGACGACTTCCCGGGGGCAGACAAAATTGGCCTTGCCGCGTCCGCCGCGGGCTTTTTTCTTGTGCGTCAAATTGTACTGCCTTTGATATTCTTTAGCCTTTTCCTTGTGTAACTGATAATAGCGACGCTGGTATTCTCGCCGCGCTTCCGGCGTGGAGAGTTTACCTTTGCGTTTTGGTTTGGCTGCCGCGGAATTTTCGGCGTTTGTAGATTTGGAAACCCTCGCCATCCCCACCTCTCCTTATTTTGCTGGTGAAGTCAGTCGCTCTGCGAGTTGTTTATGCCACCCTGGCTAAGCTTTTATATTAGATACGCTTAATACTACGTTTGGATTACGCCTTTGTCAAGGGAAAAAGTAAAATATTTGTAATATTTATTTCATATACTGCTCTGCCATAAGAGGTTACAAGATGGATAAAATCAGCTATTTATAAGCATATGTGCCGTAGCGTGTTACGGATGCC
>JBGSHP010000009.1:0-14866 GCA_041752195.1 Candidatus Zixiibacteriota bacterium
GATGGTCATGCCGGGGGATAACATATCCCTGGAAGCGGAGTTGATCACGCCGATCGCGATGGAGAAGGAATTACGGTTTGCGATACGAGAAGGCGGCCGGACGGTGGGCGCCGGAGTTATCGCGGAAATTTTGGAATAAAGGCAAAAAGGGAGAAGACCCGGTTGGCCGGCTTATACCGAGGCGTTAAAAGGCAGGAATAAGAAACACAGGCCAGTAGCTCCAACTGGTAGAGCGCCGGTCTCCAAAACCGGATGTTGGGGGTTCAAATCCCTCCTGGCCTGCCATATAAAATAGGTAGAAGATGTTTAACAAGGTAATCACATTTTTTAAGGAAATCCGGGCGGAATTACGCAAGGTAACCTGGCCGACGCGAAACGAACTAATCGGTTCCACCATTGTTACGATAGTGGTGACTTTGATAGTTTCGGTTTTTATAGGCATAGTGGACCGCGTATTCACCCAGGCGACGCGCCTGATTTTTGGATAAGGAACAATTTATGGCAATGCGCTGGTATGTCGTGCATACCTATTCCGGCCATGAACAGAAGGCCCGGAGGTATCTGGAGTCGGCCATCGAAACGGCCGGGCTTCAGGATAAATTCGGGCGGGTCCTTATTCCCACGGAACAGGTCACGGAAATGAAGCAGGGCAAGCGTTCGACTTCGACCAAGAAATTTCTACCCAGTTATCTTCTGGTGGAAATGGAACTGGATAAAGTGACGCAGGACCTGGTAATATCGACGCCGAGCATCACCAATTTCGTGGGTGCCGGAGGGCGGCCCAATCCTCTCAAGCAGGAGGAAGTGGATCGCATTCTGGGTCAGGTGGATACTTCGCGCGAGGCCGAGGTCACCGACATACCGTACCAGGCCGGGGATTCGGTCAAGGTCATAGACGGTCCTTTCGCCGATTTTTCGGGATTTGTCAGCGAGGTCAACCTGGAACGTCGCAAGGTCAAAGTCATGGTTTCGATTTTCGGGCGGCCGACGCCGGTGGAATTGGATTTTCTTCAAATTGAACCTGCCACGCAGAAAGCCTGATTGCAGAGAAGATAAATTTTTACGCGGAGTTATATAAATTGGCCAAAAAAGTACAAACAACGATTAAGCTTCAGATTCCGGCCGGCAATGCCAACCCGGCCCCGCCGGTAGGTCCCGCTCTGGGCCAGCACGGCGTCAACATCATGGAATTCTGCAAGGCTTTCAATGCCCGCACCAAGGAATTGGGCGGGATAATTACCCCGGTGGTAATCACCGTCTATGTGGACAAGTCTTTTTCCTTTATCACCAAAACGCCGCCGGCTTCGGTATTGATTTTAAAAGCCGCCAGTTTGCAGAAAGGCTCGGGCGAGCCGAATCGCAACAAGGTGGCCAAGATCAACCAGAAGCAGGTGCGGGAAATCGCCCAGTTAAAGATGCCCGATTTGAACGCCGCCAATATCGAAACGGCCATGTCGATGGTCATGGGGACGGCGCGTTCGATGGGCGTGGAAATAGAAGAATAATCAATTGATTCGTTTGTACCTCGGCGGTCGGAGACGGCGGCTCGGGGGAGAATGGGAGATGTATGAAACATTCCAAGCGTTACAGTGCGGCGCGAGAGAAGATCGATTCCCGGAGGCTCTACCCTCTGGGCGAAGCGGTAAAACTTTTAAAGGAAGCGGGCCATACCAAGTTCGACGAGACGGTCGAAGTTTCGGCGCGCCTGGGGGTCAATCCCAAGCATGCCGACCAGATGGTGCGCGGCACGGTGGCGCTTCCGCACGGCACCGGGAAGAAGATACGGGTCCTGGCGTTTTGTGTCGGCGAGAAGGAAGCCGAAGCCAGGGAAGCCGGAGCCGACTATGTCGGGATGGAAGAATTTGTCACCAAAATCCAGGGTGGCTGGGTCGATTTTGACGTCGCCGTGGCCACGCCCGATATGATGAAAAACATCGGTAAGTTGGGCAAGATGCTGGGCGCCCGGGGACTTATGCCCAGTCCCAAATCGGGCACGGTGACCAATGACCTTGGCAAGACCATCCGGGAACTCAAAGCCGGGCGTATCGAATATCGCGTGGACAAGCAGGCCAACATTGCCGTCCCGGCCGGAAAAGTTTCTTTCGACGAAAACCAATTGGTGGAAAATGTAAAGGCTTTTATTGACGCCCTGATGAAATCGAAACCGCCGACGTCGAAGGGCACGTATATAAAAAGTTTCTCCCTTTGCTCGACCATGAGTCCGGGGATAAAATTGGATCATCAGGCGCTCCTGGCGGAAATGAAGAAGTAGAGGATAGGAATATGGCAAGACCGGAAAAAGTTGATGTCGTGACCGATATACGGGAGCGGTTGCAGAACGCCAAAGCGGTTTTTGTGACCGATTACAGCGGTCTGAATGTGGAGCAGATAACCAAACTGCGCAAGAATCTTCGGGAAAACCGGGTGGCCTATGTGGTGGCCAAGAATACGCTTATGGCGATAGCCGCCCGCGAGACCGGCCATGAGAGTCTGGTGGGTCATATGAAGGGGCAGACGGCCCTGGCGTTCGGAGCCGATGACCCGGCGGTGGCGGCCAAGATCCTTTATACATCTTTTAAGGAAATAGAGAAACCCATTATTCGGGCTTTTATACTTGAAGGCGAGATTCACTCCGGCAAGGAAATCGTGCGCCTGGCGGAACTGCCGTCACGCGAGATTTTATTGGCGCAGTTGATCGGTGTGGTGGAATCGCCCCTGACAGCTATTATATATTCCCTCGACGCCGTATTTCAGGAGTTAGTGGGGACGGTCGACGCTTTGGCGGCGGCCCGGAAGGAGTAAGAGGAGATTTCAGGGCCGAATTTTGTGGTCGACGCGGGTATCGAGCTTCTAAGCGGGGTCAGGCCACCCGTTTGATAACTGCCGCCGGCGAGATTGAAATAAAAAAGAATAATGAATAAATGAAAGGGTTCAGAAGTGTCTACGAATGCAGCAGTATCGGAAATAGTTGAGAAAATCGCGACCCTCTCGGCGATGGATTTGGCCGAACTTTCCAAGGCCATTCAGGATAAATTCGGAGTAACGCCCATGGCGGCTGCCGTCGCGGCTCCCGCGGCCGGCGCGGCTGGTCCCGCGGTGGAAGAAAAGACGGCTTTTGATGTCGTTCTGACTTCGGCCGGAGACAAGAAAATCCAGGTCATCAAGGTCGTTCGCGAGTTGACCGGTCTGGGTTTGAAAGAAGCCAAGGATCTGGTAGATAATAATCCTTCCAAGGTTAAAGAAGGCATTCCCGAAGATGAGGCCAAGAAAGTAGCCGAGAAACTCCGGGAAGTCGGGGCGCAGATAGAAATTAAGTAAGCGCGCCTTAGGGATGGTCAGGAAGGTTGTCTAAGGGGAAGGATATTTAAAAATAAACAGGGGAAACCCGGTTTTAGATTTTACTGTCCGGCGATAGGTCTGTAAAATCAGGCTCCGTTGGCAATATTTGTCAGGAGAAGGAAGTCAAATTTGAAACAGATTCGCCGTCGGTGGTTTTTCATTTTTCTCTCGCCGTTTCTCGTCGTTTTCGCCTTGAATGAAAAATCCTGCGTCGGGCTGTTTTAATTATTTATTTGGAGGGTGTATTTTGGGACGCAAACCTGAAGTCGACAGGGTCATATACGGCAAAATTGGGGAGGCTCTGGATATTCCCAATTTGCTGGATGTCCAACTCGAATCGTACGAGCAGTTTCTGCAAAGGGAAGTATCGCCCGAAAAACGCACCAAACAGGGGCTCCAGCAGATCTTCAACGAGATCTTCCCTGTCACCGACATCAATGAAAACTACATGCTGGAGTTTGTCAACTATTCCCTGGGAACGCCGCGTTACACAATCGATGAATGCCGCGAAAGGAACATGTCTTTTGCCGTGCCCCTGAAAGCCACGCTAAGGTTGATTTCCAAGCAGGGTGAGGGGGAGAAAAAGGAAGTCAAGGATATCATCGAGCAGGATGTCTACCTGGGGGAACTCCCCATCATAACGGAATGGGGAACCTTCATAATCAACGGCTCCGAGCGGGTGATTGTCAGCCAATTGCACCGGTCGCCGGGGGTATTTTTCGATGAAACGACGCATCCCAACGGCAAACTTCTTTATTCGGCCCGGATAATTCCGTATCGTGGCAGCTGGCTGGAATTTACCATCGATGTCAACGACATCATGTATGTCACGATCGACTCCCGGCGTAAAATACCGGTGACGATCCTTTTGCGGGCGGTGGGCTATCCGACCGACGAGGAAATCATCAAGACCTTTTACGAGGTCAAGTCCGTCGAAATGGCGAGCCTCAAAGGCAAGAAAGAGGAAGAGCTGATCGGCTCTTTCATGGCCGAGTCGATAATCGACAAGGAAACCGGCGAAATCATGGCTCCGGCGGCGGGGGAAATAAGCGAAGGACTGCTGGATAAACTTCGCGAAGCCAACATCAAGAAGATAAAGTACGTGTCTCGGGAAAGCCAGCGTGAGGCGTTCGTCATAATGAACACCATCAACAAGGACACGACCAGTTCGCGCGAAGAGGCTTTGACCAAGATTTATTCGCTCTTGCGCCCCGGCGAGCCGCCCACCATGGAAATGGCCGAGGCTTTGGTCGAAAAACTTTTCTTCAATGAAAAACGGTATGACCTGGGTGAAGTCGGGCGCTATATGATAAACCAGCGCCTGCACCTGGAAGTTGAATTAAAGAAGACGGTTCTGGACCCGAAGGATTTCGTGGCCATTATCAGTTATCTCATGGGTTTGCGCAACGGTCACGGGTATGTCGATGACATTGATCATCTGGGGAATCGCCGGGCCCGCACGGTCGGCGAACTTCTGTCCAATCTCTTTTCGGTGGGGCTGTCGCGGGTGGCGAAATCGATTCGGGAGCGTCTCTCCCTGAAAGACACCGAGAATGTGACGCCGCAACTTTTGATCAACGCCCGGACGGTATCGGCCGTCATCGAGACCTTTTTCGGGTCATCGCAATTGTCGCAATTCATGGATCAGACCAATCCTCTGTCCGAACTGACGCATAAACGGCGTTTATCGGCTTTGGGTCCGGGCGGTCTCACGCGGGAACGGGCCGGTTTCGAGGTTCGTGACGTGCACCATACGCATTATGGTCGCATTTGCCCCATTGAGACCCCGGAAGGTCCCAATATCGGACTGATCGCCTCGCTGGCGACATACGCCCGAATAAATAAATACGGATTTTTGGAAACGCCGTACCGCAAGGTAAAAAACGGCAAATTGGCCGACGATATAGTCTATCTGACGGCCGATGAAGAGGATCGTTATACCATTGCCCAGGCCGACGCGGCCATAGGCAAGGACGGTCGTTTTGTCAATGAATTGATTCAGGCCCGAAATCGGTCTGATTATCCCATAGTCACGGCGGACAAGATCGATTATATCGAAGTTTCGCCCAAGCAGATCGTGTCGGTGGCGGCCTCGTTGATCCCCTTCCTGGAGCATGACGACGCCAACCGGGCCCTGATGGGTTCCAACATGCAAAGGCAGGCAGTACCGCTCTTGAAGGCGGAATCGCCGGTGGTGGGGACGGGAATGGAACCGCGGGTAGCGGTCGATTCCGGAGCGGCTATGGCGGCGCGGCGGCCCGGTACGGTCGTTTACGCCTCGGCCCAGAAAATAGTCATCCGCCCGGATATGCGCCCGCGCGAAGAGGAACTGGGCTTTCTCGAAGATGACGTTTACCATCTGACGAAATTCCGTCGCTCCAACCAGGATACCTGTATCACTTACTATCCTCTGGCCAAGGAAGGTGACAAGGTCGCCAAAGGGCAGGTCATAGCCGACGGCCCGGCGACCGATAACGGCGAATTGGCCCTGGGGGCGAATGTCCTGGTGGCCTTTATGCCCTGGCGCGGGTACAATTACGAGGACGCCATTATCGTTTCCGAACGGCTGCTTCAGGAAGATGTTTTCACTTCGTTACATATAGAAGAATTCGAACTGCAGGTCCGTGATACCAAGCGCGGCTCCGAGGAAATTACCAGGGAAATCCCCAATGTTTCGGAGGAGGCTTTGCTTAATCTGGACGAACACGGAATCGTCCGGGTCGGCGCCGAAGTCGAGGCCGGGGATATCCTGGTCGGCAAGGTGACGCCCAAGGGTGAAACGGAATTATCTCCGGAGGAAAGGCTCCTGCGGGCGATTTTCGGGGAGAAAGCCGGCGACGTGAAGGATGCCTCTTTGAAGGCGCCGCCGGGGATGAAGGGCGTAATCATAGATACCATGGTTTTCAGCCGGAAAGAACGGACGGAAGAGGCCAAGAAGACCGAGAAGAACGAGATATCGCAGATTAAGCGGGTATTCGGCAAGATCCGCCTGGATATCGTAAGTCATCGCAACGCCCGCCTGGCCGAATTGCTGGACGGACAGTCCAGCCGAACGATTCGTTCCAAGGCGGATAACAGCGTCCTTATTCGGGCGGGGCATAAGTATGACGCGGCGCATGTGACGTCATTCGACTTCGATGCGGCGAGTGCCTCCGACGGTTGGTGTGACGCCGAGAATATCAATAAGAAGGTCGAAAATGTTCTGCGGGAAGCGGCCGTTCTTCTGGAAAACAAGGACGCCGAAATGGCGGTGGAAATCGACAAGGTGGTCCGCGGGGCGGAATTGCCTCCGGGTGTCAAGCAACTGGTCAAGGTCAAGATAGCGATTCGGCGGAAGGTTTCCGTGGGCGATAAGATGGCCGGCCGTCACGGCAACAAAGGCGTGGTTTCGCGCGTGGTGCCGATGGAGGACATGCCGTACCTGGCCGACGGGACGCCGATCGATATACTGCTTAATCCCCTGGGCGTGCCGTCGCGTATGAACGTCGGCCAAATTCTGGAGACCCACCTGGGGTGGGCGGCCCAGAAATTGAACGTCAAGATTTACACCCCGGTGTTCGACGGGGCCGAACTCCAGGATATCGAGGAAATGCTGGCCAAGGCCGAACTTCCGGTCAGCGGCAAGGTTAAACTATATGACGGTTACACGGGCGACCCCTTCGACAGCGAAGTCACGGTCGGCATTATATACATGATGAAGTTGTCGCACCTGGTTGATGACAAAATTCATGCCCGGTCCATCGGGCCGTACAGTCTGGTAACGCAACAGCCCCTGGGCGGCAAGGCCCAGTTCGGCGGCCAGCGTTTCGGCGAAATGGAAGTATGGGCGATGGAAGCCTACGGTGCGGCGTACGCCTTGCAGGAACTCCTGACGGTGAAATCGGATGACGTCACGGGACGAAGCAAGGTCTATGAAGCGATCGTCAAGGGTGAAAATCCGCCGGAGCCGGGCATACCGGAATCGTTCAATGTTCTGGTTAAGGAATTGCAGGCCCTGGGTATTGACGTGAAACTTCTGGAAAATGTTTAAGGTCGGAGAATATGCAAAATCCAGGCTCCGCTTTCGGGCGGGGCCGGATGATAAAGGAGATAAAAAGTGGTAACCTTTCCCACTAATTTTCCCAAACCACCGCAGAAGAGACCTTCGGACTTTTCTGCCATTCAGGTTCAACTGGCCTCGCCGGATACCATATTATCGTGGTCGTACGGTGAAGTCACCAAGCCTGAAACCATAAATTACCGCTCTTTCAAACCGGAACGGGACGGGCTTTTCTGTGAAAGGATTTTTGGGCCGGTGAAAGACTGGGAGTGTAATTGCGGCAAGTACAAACGAATCCGTTTTCGGGGAATCGTTTGCGACCGTTGCGGCGTGGAGGTGACCCAGTCCAAGGTTCGCCGGGAGCGGATGGGCCATATCGAATTGGCCGTTCCCGTGACGCACATCTGGTATGTCAAATCGCTGCCGTCGCGGATCGGCAACCTCCTGGATTTGTCCGTACGCGACCTGGAAAGAATAATTTATTACGAATCGTACATCATGATCGACCCCGGCAATACGTCTTTCCATGAGAAGGATATCATCTCCGAGGAAGAGTATGCCGAACTGGAAGAAAGCGGCAAGCAGTTTAAAGCCGGCATGGGCGCCGATGCGGTCCAGGATCTTCTGGCCAAAAGCGATCTGGACGAACTCTCGGTGAGTCTTCGGGCCCAGGTCAAAGTGGAGACCTCGGTGCAGCGTCAGAAGGACGCGCTCAAGAGACTGAAAATCATAGAGGCCTTCCGCCAGTCGAGTAACCGTCCGGAATGGATGGTCATGAAGAACATCCCGGTTATTCCGCCGGATTTGCGCCCCCTGGTGCCTCTTGAAGGCGGGCGTTTCGCGACTTCGGATTTGAACGATCTTTACCGCCGGGTAATCAATCGCAATAACCGCCTGAAAAAACTGATCAATATACAGGCTCCCGATGTCATTCTGCGCAACGAAAAAAGAATGTTGCAGGAAGCGGTGGATGCCCTTTTCGATAACGGCCGCCGGACGCATTCGGTGCGCGGCGATTCCAAACGCCCGCTGAAATCCCTTTCGGACCTGCTGAAAGGCAAGCAGGGGCGGTTTCGCCAGAATCTTTTGGGCAAGCGCGTCGACTATTCCGGCCGCTCGGTAATCGTGGTCGGCCCGGAATTGAAATTGTGGCAGTGCGGTCTGCCCAAGAATATGGCGCTGGAACTTTTCAAGCCCTTTATCATTATGAAACTGGAAGAGAAGGGTTATGTCCAGACCGTCAAATCCGCCAAGAAACTGGTGGAACGGGAGCGGCCCGAGGTCTGGGACATTCTGGAAGAAATTATCAACGATCACCCGGTTTTGCTGAACCGCGCCCCGACTCTGCATCGTTTGGGGATTCAGGCCTTTTACCCGGTTCTGGTGGAAGGGAAAGCCATCCGGCTGCACCCTCTGGTTTGTGCCGCTTTTAACGCGGACTTCGACGGCGATCAGATGGCGGTCCATGTTCCCCTTTCTTTCGAGGCGCAACTGGAAGCGCGGCTTTTAATGTTGTCGTCGAACAACCTGCTGTTGCCCTCGTCGGGCCGCCCGGTCACCATCCCGAGCCAGGACATGGTTATCGGCTGTTATTACCTGACCAAGCCGCGTCCCGGTGTTCAGGGCGAGGGAATGGTGTTTTATAACATCGACGAGGCCCTGGCGGCTCACGCGGCACGCCAGGTGGATCTTCACGCCAAAGTGCGGATCAAAATCGATGGGACGTTGGTGGAAACCACGCCCGGCCGAGTAATTTTTAACCAGATTATTCCGCCGGAAATGGGCTTTTTCAACGACACGACCTCCAAGGGCAAACTGGAGCAACTGGTCCTGGATTGCTACCGCAAAACCAGTCCCAGCCGGACGGTGACCTTTCTGGATAAATTGAAAAAATTGGGTTTTGAATATGCGACTCTGGCCGGCGTGACGGTATCCATCAAGGATTTGATTATCCCCGAGGAAAAAATCCGTCTTATCGATGACGCCCAAAAGGCTGTGGATAAAATCCGCAAGCGTTACGAACGGGGTGTTATCACCAACGGCGAACGCTATAACCAGGTTATCGATATCTGGACCGGCACCACCCAGGAGGTGGCCGATGTCATGTTCCGGAAACTGGCGGCCGACCGCGACGGTTTCAATCCGGTCTTCATGATGGCCGATTCCGGCGCCCGCGGGAGTAAGGAACAGATTCGCCAGTTGGCCGGAATGCGCGGCCTGATGGCCAAACCGCAGAAGAAGATCACCGGCGGCGTTGGAGAAATTATCGAATCTCCGATTACCTCCAATTTCCGTGAGGGACTTTCGGTCATCGAGTATTTCATTTCGACTCACGGCGCTCGCAAGGGTTTGGCGGATACGGCTTTAAAGACGGCCGACGCCGGCTACCTGACGCGTCGACTGGTGGACGTGGCCCAGGACGTGATTATCCATGAGGACGACTGCGGGACGATTCTTGGCCTCGATATCGGGGCTCTGAAGGAAGGCGAGGATGTTATCGAGTCGCTTCGCGACCGAATTCTGGGGCGGGTGGCCCTGGAAGACGTTTTCGATCCTATCACCGACGAAGTCATTATCATGGCCGGGAAGGAAATCCAGGAAGAGCAGGCGGCGATCATAGAAGATTCCGGTATCGAAACGGTGCGGATTCGTTCCGTTTTGACCTGCGAATCCAAGCGCGGGGTTTGCGCCCGGTGCTACGGTCGTAACCTGGCCACGATGAAAATGACCGACGACGGCGAAGCCGTGGGGGTAATCGCCGCCCAATCGATCGGCGAGCCGGGCACCCAGTTGACTTTGCGGACCTTCCATATCGGCGGGACGGCGGCGCGTATCGCCGAGCAGTCCAAAGTGGAAGCCAAGTACGGCGGTAAGGTGTTCTTTATCAATCTTGAGGAAAAGGCTATCGCACGACCGGACGGATCCCGGATTGTGGTCGGGCGTGATTGCGAGATTCATATTAAGGACGACCAGGAGCGGATACGTTCGCGTATGAAGGTGCCGTACGGCGCCACGCTCGTGGTCAAGAATAGTCAAAAAGTGGAGAAGCAGGAAGCCATTTACGAATGGGATCCTTACTCCACGACCATTGTTTCCGAACGTGCGGGCACGGTGGTTTTTCATGATATTTTAGCCGACGTCACGTTGCGCGAGGAACTTGACGAGACGACGGGATTGATTCAGCCGATTATCGTGGAAGAGCGCGACAAGACCCTGTTTCCCACAATCACCATCAGAAACGATTCCGGCAAGGAGATGGCGTCCTACCGAATTCCGACCGGCTCGCATCTTTTGGTGGCCGACGGTCAGAAAATAGACGCCGGCGAATTTCTGGTCAAGATTCCCCGTGAGATCTCCAAAACGCGTGATATTACCGGCGGTTTGCCGCGGGTGGCCGAGCTGTTCGAAGCCCGTCGTCCGCATGACCCGGCGGTGATTTCCGAAATCGACGGCATAATTGAATTCGGCAAGACCGTTCGTGGTCAGCAACAGATTCTGGTTCGCGGCGACGAGGCGGAAACCAAAGAGTATTTGATTCCGCATGGGCGGCATATGCACGTCCATGAGGGGGATCGGGTTTACGCCGGCGACCGGCTTTGCGAAGGTTCCATCGATCCGCACGACATTCTTCGGATTTCGGGAGTCAACGCGGTCCAGGAATATCTTCTCAATGAAATCCAGGAAGTCTATCGTCTGCAAGGCGTTAAGATCAACGACAAGCATATCGAAGTGATCGTTCGGCAGATGCTGCAAAAGGTTCGCGTGACCCATTCCGGAGATACCAATTTTCTGGAAGGGGAGCAGGTTGACCGCCAGAAATTTGCCGAAGAAAACGCCCGTGTCATTGCCGAAGGCGGCGAACCGGCGACATTCGAGCCGCTTCTTCTGGGCATAACCAAAGCGTCGTTATCCACCGAAAGTTGGGTTTCGGCGGCTTCGTTCCAGGAGACCACCCGGGTTTTGACGGAAGCTGTCATAAACGGCAAGATCGACAATCTTCAGGGTCTCAAGGAAAATGTCATTATCGGCCATCTGATCCCGGCCGGGACGGGCCTGGATCAATATCGCCGTTTTGAGGTGACCCCGGAAGATGAAAGGGACAATGAAGGCGACGCGGATGAATCGGTGGCCAACATTTTCCAAGAAAATACTTGACAAATGGAGTCAGATAAATAACTTGTAGGGCTATCTTTTTAAGAATGAGAATTGAGTGAGGAGTAAGTTTGCCGACTATTAGCCAGTTGATACGAAGAGGCCGCCGGCCGGTAACGGGGAAGACCTCGACCCCGGCTTTGCGCAGTTGTCCGCAAAAGCGCGGCGTATGCACCAGGGTGTATACCACGACCCCGAAGAAACCGAATTCGGCCTTGCGCAAGGTGGCGCGTGTTCGCCTGACCAATAAGATCGAAGTGACGGCGTACATCCCCGGAGAAGGGCACAATTTGCAGGAACACTCTATCGTGTTGATCCGCGGCGGACGTGTCAAAGACCTTCCCGGCGTTCGTTATCACATAATTCGCGGCACGATGGATACTTCCGGCGTGGCCGATCGAACCCAGAGCCGTTCCAAGTACGGTACCAAGAAGCCCAAGAAGTGAGCAAGAGGGATTGATTTATGCCAAGACGTAAAGATCCGGTTAGGCGGGAGTGGGTTCCCGATTTCAGATATGGGGACAGAATCCTGACCCAGTTTATCGGCTCCCTGGTGAAGCGCGGTAAAAAATCAATCGCCGAAGGCGTTTTGTATTCGGCTCTGGATATGGTGGAAAAGAAGACCGGCCAGACGGGGATTGATATGTTTCATAAGGCCTTGAATAATATCAAGCCGGTGCTGGAGGTAAAATCCCGTCGCGTCGGCGGCGCTACTTATCAGGTCCCGGTCGAGGTCCGTCCGGGTCGGCGGGTGGCTCTGGCCATACGCTGGATGATTTCGTATTCGCGCAGCAGGGGCGAACATACCATGGCGGAACGGTTGGCGGCGGAAATTATGGCGGCGGCAAACAACGAAGGCGCTTCCATCAAGAAAAAAGAAGACACACACAAGATGGCCGAAGCCAACAAAGCTTTCGCCCATTTCAGATGGTAATTAGGAGTTTGGGGAGACTTTTCGCTATATTTTCGGATAGATTTTAGCAGAAAAAACATTCCGAGCGACGGCCGGCAGCCTTTACCCGCCGCAGGCGGGTTTAAAGGCTTTCGGTTTTATATCGCTGACCCGAGAGTGCCCCGAAAGGCAAAATGAAAATGACCGGAAAAAAGGACATAACGCGTCTGCGCAATATCGGCATCATGGCCCACATCGATGCCGGTAAGACGACGACGACCGAGCGGATCCTTTACTATACCGGCAAAACTCATCGCATGGGCGAGGTGGATGACGGCGCCGCCACCATGGATTGGATGGAGCAGGAGAAGGAGCGGGGTATTACCATTACTTCCGCGGCGACCACCTGTTTCTGGCGCAACCACCAGATCAATATTATCGATACTCCGGGTCATGTAGACTTTACGATGGAAGTGGAGCGTTCGTTGCGGGTTTTGGACGGCGCCGTGGCTCTTTTTTGCGCCGTCGGCGGGGTGGAACCGCAATCGGAGACGGTCTGGCATCAGGCCGACAAATACCATGTCCCGCGCATCGCCTACATCAATAAGATGGACCGCGTCGGCGCCGATTTCTTTGAGACCATCAAGGAAATGAACGAGAAGTTCACCATGAAGAGCGTCCCGGTGCAAATTCCCGACGGTCAGGGCCCGGATTTCAAGGGGATTATTGATTTAATCAACATGACCTACCGGGTTTACGAAAATGACGATCTCGGGGCCACTTTCAGCGACCAGAAAATTCCCGACCGGCTGACCGCGGAAGCGGCCGAGTATCGGACGCATCTGCTGGACACGGTTTCGGAGTTTGACGAAGTTCTCATGGAAAAATATGTCGGTGACCATGAATATACGGACGAAGATTTGACGCGGGCGATTCGCAAAGCCGTCATAGATTGCCGGATAGTCCCGGTGCTTCTGGGCTCGTCGTTTCGCAATCGCGGCATACAGCGGCTCCTCGACGCCGTTGTGGATTATCTCCCGGCGCCCACGGATCTCCCCCCGGTGAAAGGGATGTCTCCCGACGGCAAAAAGAGCCAGGAACGCAAACCTGCCGATGATGAACCGGCCTCGGCCCTGTGTTTTAAAATAGCTACCGATCCGCACTCCGGAAAGTTAAGTTACATTCGCATATACTCCGGGATAGTGAAAACGGGCAACCATTTGCTTAATCCCACGACCGGCATTAAAGAGCGAATCGGACGCATTCTGGAGATGCATTCCAACAAGCGCCAGGACCGCGAAGAAGCCTCGGCCGGAGATATCGTGGCCATTATCGGTCTTCGCAAAACCACGACCGGCGATACGCTTTGCGATCCCAAGCATCCCCTGGTCCTGGAGCTTATGAAGTTTCCGGAACCGGTTATATTCGTGGCCATCGAGCCGAAATCGAAAGCCGACCAGGATAAATTATCCGAATCACTGCAGAGACTTGAAGAAGAAGATCCCACTTTTAGGGTAAGATATAACGAAGAAACCGGCCAGACCATTATCTCCGGTATGGGCGAATTGCATCTGGAAATCCTGGTGGATCGCCTGATGCGCGAGTTTAATGTCCAGGCCAATGTCGGCAAGCCGTCGGTGGCCTACAAGGAGACCATCTCCGCGCCGGTCGAGGCGGAAGGCAAATTTATTCGCCAGAGCGGCGGTCGGGGCCAGTACGGCCATGTCAAAATTATCCTGGAACCGGCCGACAACGGTACCGTCTTTTCTTTCGAAAATCGCCTGAAGGGCAACGATGTTCCCCGGCAGTTTATTCCGGCCATAGAAAAGGGCCTGAAAGCCGCCATGGCCAACGGCGTTATTGCCGGATATCCCATGACCCGTATTCGCGCGGCCCTGGTCGACGGCTCCCATCATGACGTCGATTCGTCGGAGATGGCGTTTGAAATCGCCGCTTCCATGGCGCTTAAGGACGGCGCCCGCAAGGCCCGTCCGGTGGTTCTGGAACCGGTCATGGAAGTGGAAGTGGTTTGCCCCGAGGATTATATGGGCAATGTCGTCGGCGATTTGAATCTCCGGCGGGGAAAAATACTGGGCATGGTGCCGCGTGGAAATCATCAGATTATCAAAGCCTTGATACCGCTGGCGGAAATGTTCGGTTATGCCACGGTATTGCGCAATCTGACCCAGGGACGGGGCGTGTACACCATGCAATTTTCGCGCTACTCGGCTCTTCCGCAGGAAGTGTCCAGCAAGCTTTTTGCGAATGTAATGTATGCTTAGTGAATAGAGGAGTTAGTTACTATGGCGAAGGAGAAATACGTCAGGAGTAAGCCGCACGTAAACGTGGGGACGATCGGGCATGTGGATCACGGGAAGACGACGTTGACGGCGGCGATGACGATGGTCTTGTCGCGTCGTGGTTTTTCGGCGGTTCGGTCGTTC
>JBGSHP010000010.1:0-144056 GCA_041752195.1 Candidatus Zixiibacteriota bacterium
GATGGTCATGCCGGGGGATAACATATCCCTGGAAGCGGAGTTGATCACGCCGATCGCGATGGAGAAGGAATTACGGTTTGCGATACGAGAAGGCGGCCGGACGGTGGGCGCCGGAGTTATCGCGGAAATTTTGGAATAAAGACCTCATAATGAGATATACTTTAGAGCAGGAATAAAGGTCAGCTATGCAAGGCCAGAAAATAAGAATTAAGCTGAAGGCGTACGACCATTATTCACTGGACAAGTCGACCAAGGAAATTGCCCGGACGGTGTTGCGCACCGGGGCCCGGATCGCCGGCCCTATCCCGTTGCCGACAAAGCGGACGGTGTACACAGTTTTGCGGTCGCCCCACGTGGATAAAAAATCTCGCGAGCAGTTTGAAACCAGAATTCACAAACGCCTGATTGATATTTATGAGTCGACGCCGCAAACGGTGGACGCGCTCATGAAGCTGGATTTACCGGCGGGCGTTGACGTGGAAATTAAGACCTGACGGTGGAACGGTCATGAGAGAAATAATAGGCAAAAAAGTCGGCATGACCCGGGTGTTCAGGGAGAACGGCGATTTCGTGGCGGTTTCGGTAATCGAAGCCGGTCCCTGCCCGGTAACGGCGCTAAAGACCGAGGAAAAGGACGGCTACAAGGCGGTCCAGGTCGGTTTTGACGACAAGAGAGAAAAGTTATTCAATAAGCCGTTGCTGGGGCATTTCAAGAAAGCCGGTGTCCCGCCGCGCCGCTATTTGAGAGAGGTTCGGCAGGAAAATGAAATCGCGGTGGGCGGAGTGCTCGACGTGGACATCTTCAAGAAGGGTGAACGCGTGGATGTCTCTGGTTTGAGCAAGGCGATCGGTTTTCAGGGCGCCATGCGCCGCCATAATTTCAGGGGCGGCCCGGTGACGCACGGTCAATCGGATCGTCTGCGGGCGCCCGGTTCGGTCGGATCTTCGTCGTACCCTTCGCGCGTTTTCAAGGGGATGCGCATGGCCGGCAAAATGGGCGGACGCAATCTTACACAATTGAATTTGGAAATCGTTGACATTATTCCCGACCAGCATTTGATACTGGTCAAGGGCGCCATTCCGGGCAAGAAGGGCACTTTTTTGCGAATCAGGTCAACCAACCGCGGTAAGTAACGAAGACGGTGAAGTATGGATGTGAAAGTATATAATCAGGAAGGGGCCGAGGTCGGATCGGTGCCCTTGAATGAAAGCCTGTTCGGAGTCGAACCGAACCCGGCTCTGGTGCATCAGTACGTCGTGAATTATCTGGCCAACCAGAGGCAGGGTACGGCGGCTTCCAAGGGGCGTTCCGAAGTCTCCGGCGGCGGAACCAAACCCTGGCGGCAAAAAGGGACCGGCCGGGCCCGCGCCGGCTCCATTCGCTCGCCTCTGTGGCGGGGCGGCGGAATAATTTTCGGCCCCCAGCCGCGAAACTATACGCGAAACCTTCCGCGCCGCATGAAACGCGGGGCCTTGATATCGGCCTTTTCCGACAAGGCGCTTCATGACAATATCCGGGTTATCGAGAATCTGGAATTGGGTGCGGTGAAGACGAAAAATATGGCGACCATAATCGATAAGCTGGGTCTGCAGACAAAGAAATGCCTGATTCTGGATGAGGGCGAGAACCGCAATCTGATTTTGTCGGTCCGGAATCTTCAGAAGGTCACGTATCTGCGGGCGCCTCTGGCCAATGCTTTCGAGGTCGTCCATGCCGATATCGTCCTGTTTACCAAGGCCGGCCTGAAGAAGGTGGAGGAGGTATTTACCTCATGATCGACCCTCGTGAAGTATTGCAGTTGCACCTGGTCACGGAAAAGTCCGTAAAGATGAAAGAAACCGGCAATTGTTATGTGTTCCAGGTTGCCCGGACGGCCAATAAGCCGCAGATAAAAGAAGCGGTGGAGAGGGCTTTTAAAGTTAAAGTGGAATCGATCCGCACCATGGTGGCGCCGAGTAAACCGAAGCGCCTGGGCCGCTTTGAAGGCCGGACGACGGCCTGGAAAAAGGCCGTGGTGACCCTCAAAGAGGGCGAGAAGATCGCGGAATTTGAAAATGTTTAATGTAAGATAGAGAGCTGACGATGGGCATTAAAAAGTACAGACCGATCACGCCGACGCAGCGTTTTCGCACGGTGCCGACCTTCGAAGAGATTACTTCGATCGTGCCGGAGAAATCGCTTCTGGTGGCGCTGAAAAAATCGGGCGGCCGCAACAATAAGGGACGGGTCACGGCTCGTCATCGCGGCGGCGGACATAAGCGCTTTTATCGCATAATCGATTTTAAACGGGCTAAACACAATATTCCGGCGCGGGTGGCTTCCATTGAGTACGATCCCAACCGTTCCGCTTATATCGCCCTTCTGCATTATGTCGACGGCGATAAGCGCTACATCCTGGCCCCCGAGGGTTTACATGTTGACGACAGTTTATTGTCCGGCGACGGGGCGGAGATTCGGACCGGCAATTCCCTGCCGCTGCGCAATATGCCACTGGGGACGATGGTCCATAATGTCGAAGTACTACCCGGCAAGGGCGGTTTGATTGCCCGGGCCGCCGGGACCTCGGTGCAACTGGTGGCCAAAGAAGGCGACCATGCTCATTTGAAGATGCCGTCGGGCGAAGTTCGCCTGGTAAAAAGCGATTGTCACGGGACAATCGGGGTGGTGGGCAACGCCGATCATAAAAATATTTCCTGGGGCAAAGCCGGAGCCGCCCGCTGGCGGGGCTGGCGCCCGCGTGTCCGCGGCGTGGCCATGAATCCCATCGATCATCCCATGGGCGGCGGCGAGGGTAAAACCTCGGGTGGTCGTCATCCTTGTTCGCCCTGGGGTCAGAAAAGCAAGGGATTGAAGACGCGCAGCAAGCGCAAATCGAATAAGAATATCGTGGAACCGCGTAAGAGGAAGAAATAAGGACGGAGGCAATAGATGACTCGCTCCCTGAAAAAAGGGCCGTTTGTTGACGAGAAATTGACCAAGAAGATTACGATTCTCAACAATACCGGCGATAAAAAGGTTATCAAGACCTGGGCCCGGCGTTCGACTATTCCTCCGGAGTTCATCGGGCATACCCTGGCGGTTCACAACGGCAATAAATTTATCCCGATTTATATCACCGAGAATATGGTCGGCCACAAGTTGGGCGAGTTCGCTCCCACCCGTACCTTCCGGGGTCACGGCGGCAAGTTGGTGGAACGGTCGGCGACGGCAAAGGAATAAATAGTTATGATGATGCAGGCCAAAGCGAGAATAAAATATTTGCGGATGTCGCCCAAGAAGGTCCGCCACGTGGCGCGTCTGGTTAAAGGCAAGCCGGTCCAGCAGGCTCTGGACATTTTGAATTTTCTGCCCAAGGCGGCCGCCCGGCCTCTGGCCAAGACGTTAAAATCGGCCGCGGCCAATGCCATATCTTCGGTAGGGACGGCGCGGTTGAAGGCCGAGGATTTATCCATCGCGAGCATCATGGTTGACGCGGCTCCGACGATGAAGCGGATCCGGTTTCAGTCCATGGGTCGTATTTTCCGGGTTCGTAAGAGAATGTGCCATGTGACAATCGAAGTTCAGGGCGAGCCTCAAAAAGAGGAAACCCGGGCTTCCCGGCGGGCCAAGGCCGCCAAGAGTGAAGATAAAGGAGCCAAGGCGACGGCCAAGAAGGGCCGCGGCAAAAAGGCTGTGGAAGAAAATATAGAAGAAAAGAAAGTATCCTCCGCGACGGCCGAAGAGACGGTTGTCGAAACGCAAGAGGGTACCGATTCTGCGGAAAAAGAATAGCGGCGCAAGGTAATAAGGAGTTAGGCTTGGGACACAAGACTCATCCGATAGGGTTTCGCCTGGGAGTCACAAAGACCTGGAACAGCAAGTGGTTTGCTAACAGGAACTTCGGCGATCTTATTCATGAAGATATGATGATTAAGAAGTACATTACGACCAGATTGGATAATGCCGGTCTGGCCAAGGTGGAAATATTAAGGGCGCCCAAAAAGGTGACCGTCGATATTCACACCAGTCGTCCTGGAATCGTTATTGGACGAAAGGGCGCCGAAGTCGATAAATTGCGTGAAGAATTGCAGCTGCTGACCAAGAAAGATATCTCCTTAAATATTATCGAAGTCAAAAAGCCGGAATTAAACGCTCGTCTGGTGGCCGATTCTATCGCGCGCCAGTTGGAGGGGCGGGTTTCTTATCGGCGGGCCATGAAGAAATCCATGCAGGCGACCATGAAGATGGGCGCCGATGGAATTAAGATTGTCTGTGGCGGCCGTCTGGCCGGGGCGGAAATCGCCCGCACGGAAAAATATATGCAGGGTCGCGTTCCCTTACACACGTTGCGTGCCGATATCGACTATTCCACGTCTACGGCTCATACGACCTACGGTTGTATCGGCGTCAAGGTATGGATCTGCAAGGGAATGGTTCTTGACAGAGGTGAAATGATTCGCCGGGATGAAGTGGAAAAGCCGCAGGAGCGGACCGACCTGGATATGTCAGGAAAGAAAGACCGGCGGCGTCGGGACGACAATCGCAGACGGCGGCGGCCCCGGGGTCGGGTTAAAAGAGCCGGTGAAGAAGGCGGCCCGAGTTACGATCCTCGCGGCGGCGGACCTCGCCGGGATCACACCGATGTTAAAGCGGATCATCGCCCGCAGGCTCCGGCCGACGGGGATAAAAAATAAATTGGATAGAGACGGAGTAGTCGGCCATGTTGATGCCTAAGAAGGTAAAGTACCGCAAGCAGCAGCGCGGACGAATGAAGGGTAAGGCCTTTCGGGGCAGCGATGTATCCTTCGGCGAATTCGGGCTGAAAGCCATGGAGCCGGGATGGGTCACCGATCGTCAGATCGAGGCCGCCCGTATAGCCTTGACCCGTTATTTAAAGCGGGGCGGCAAAGTATGGATTCGTATTTTCCCGGACAAGCCGGTCACCAAGAAACCGGCCGAGACCAGGATGGGGAAGGGCAAAGGCGCCCCGGAATTTTGGGTGGCCGTCATTAAGCCGGGCCGGGTAATGTTTGAGGTGGAAGGGGTGGCCGAAGACCGCGCTCGCGAAGCCTTTCGCCTGGCCGGGCGCAAGCTCCCCATCAAGACGCGTTTTGTAACCCGTTCGGAAACGGGAGGAATGTGATATGAAGATGATCAACCTTCGGGACATGACCCGCGAGGAACTGGAATTAAAGAAGCGGGAACTGGCGGAATCCCTATTCAATCTGCGGATGCGCAAATCGCTCAAAGAACTGGAAAATCCCCTGAAACTGCGTACCATGCGGCGGGAAATCGCCCGCATAAACACGATTATAACCGAGGATCATCACGGTATCCGCAAGATCATTGAGGCGCCGGTGTCGATTCTGGATACGGCCAAGACTGCTCCGGATAAAAAAGTCGCGGACGAGAAGACCGAATAATCAGGAATGGATGACGATGAGAAAAAATTTAAGAAAAGTCAGAATCGGGACGGTGGTTTCGAATAAAATGAAGAAGACCATTGTCGTGCGTATCGAGCGCGTCATGCAGCATCCCGTTTACGGCCGGACAATCAAGGAGCATTCCAAGTTTTATGCTCACGACGAGAAGAATGAAGCCGGAATCGGCGACCTGGTCCGGATTACGGAAACCAGACCGATGTCGGCTCTAAAAAGATGGCGCCTGGTGGAAATAGTGGAGAAAGCCAAGTAGGCGGGAAGGGTCCCGTCTGGGAGAACGCAAATGATCAAGGAATCAACCAATTTAGTAGTGGCGGATAACTCGGGGGCGCGGCGAGTGGAATGTTTCCGAATACTGGGCGGCTCCAAGAAGAAATACGCCTACGTGGGCGATATCATCGTCGTGACGGTCAAGGACGCCATTCCCGGCGGGACGGTTAAGAAGTCCGAGAAGTGCAAAGCCGTGGTGGTTCGGACGCGGGCGGCGACGCGCCGTCGCGATGGATCGCTGATTCGGTTTTCCGATAATGCCGCGGTAATATTAAACGAGCAAAAGGAACCGCGGGGGACGCGAATTTTCGGCCCGGTGGCCCGGGAACTTCGCGAGAAGCAGTTCATGAAAATTGTATCTTTGGCGCCGGAAGTTTTGTAAGGGTTTAGAGGCCATGCGAATTAAAAAAGGCGATACGGTAATAGTCAGGCGGGGAAAAGACCGGGGCACCAAGGACAAGCCCAAAACGGGCAAAGTCCTGCATGTTTTTCCCGGACGTAACCGTCTGATTATCGAGGGCGTGAATATAATCAGCCGGCACTCCCGGCCGACGCGGACCAACCCCAAGGGGGGTGTGGTGCGCAAAGAGGCGCCCATACATCGGTCCAATGTGGCGTTGTACTGCAAATCCTGTTCGGCGCCGACCAAGGTGGGATTCAAATTTATTGACGAGGGCAAGGACCACGCTTCCAAGGTGCGGGTCTGCCGTCGTTGCGGCGAAATTATTTGACGGGATAATGGATATGGCCAGATTGAAAGAATATTACGCAAAGGAAGTCGTCCCTCGGCTGATCAAGAAGAACAATTATACTTCGGTCATGCAGGTTCCGAAGATCGTGAAGATAACGATCAATATCGGACTGGGCGAAGCCATCGCCAACGCCAAGGTGTTGGAGGCGGCCGCCGACGACCTGACCAAAATCACGGGTCAGAAAGCGGTTCTGACCGCGGCCCGGACTTCGATTTCCAATTTCAAACTTCGCGCCGGGGCCAAAATCGGAGTCAAGGTGACCTTGCGCCGGGAAATCATGTTCGAATTTCTGGATCGCCTGGTGAATGTGGCGATCCCGCGCATTCGTGATTTTCGCGGAGTTTCGGATAAATCTTTTGACGGCCGCGGGAATTACAATCTCGGGATTCGGGAGCAGATAATTTTCCCGGAAGTCGAGTACGATAAAATCGACAAGATACGCGGCATGAATATAACCATCACCACTTCGGCCAATACCGATGAAGAAGCGCGTCAGCTTCTGACCGAAATGGGGATGCCGTTTGTGAAGCAATAGGAGAAGACGTGGCGAAAACCTGTTTGATAAACAAGCAGAAGCAAACCCCGAAGTTTACGGCCAGAAAGTATAATCGCTGTCGCCGGTGCGGACGCCCGCGGGCATATATCAGACGTTTCGGTCTGTGTCGCATCTGCTTCAGAGAAATGGCCCTGGCCGGCGATATACCCGGGGTTGTCAAAGCCAGCTGGTAATTGGCCCGAAGGCATTAGGAGTGATGATATGTCGATGACCGATCCCTTAGCGGATATGTTGACCCGCATTCGGAACGCTTGTAAAGCCCGTAAGACGGCGGTGGATGTTCCTGCCTCCAATTTAAAACGGCAGGTGGCCCGGATAATGATCGAGGAGAATTTTCTGAAAGATATGCTCGAGATTCCCGACGGCAAGCAGGGGATTTTACGGATTTATCTGAAGTACAGCAAAGATGACGAGCCGATAATTCGCGGCTTGCGCCGTTTATCGGTCCCGGGGCGGAAGTATTATATAAACCTGGAAGAGCTCCAGAATATTACGCGCAGCCGCATCGGGGTAACCATCGTTTCCACGTCCCGGGGAGTCATGTCCAATGCCCGGGCCCTGGAGAGCAAAATCGGCGGCGAAGCCCTTTGTAATATCTGGTAAGGGGAAGGCAAAGATGTCGAAAATCGGAAAAATGCCGGTGAATATACCTCCCGGCGTAAAAGTGGAACTCAAGGACGGGGTCATGCATATCAAGGGTCCCAAGGGAGAATTGACGTTTAAGCCCCATGCCCTTATGAATGTTGCCATAGAGAGCGATAAGATCACGGTGACGCGTCCCGACGACGACCGTTTTTCACGGTCGCTTCACGGCCTCACCCGGGCTCTTTTCCAGAATATGATTGTCGGCGTTACGGACGGTTATTCGCGCACCCTGGAATTGGTCGGGGTCGGTTACCGGGCGGAAATGAAGGGTAAACTTTTGAATCTTCAGGTCGGGTATTCGCATCCCATCCTGTTCCGTCCTCCGGAAGGTGTGACGGTGGTGGTACAGGAAAAAGAAGGCAAGATAACGGTCAGCGGCATAGACAAGCAATTGGTTGGCGCCATGGCGGCCAAAATTCGTTCCATGCGTCCGCCGGAGCCGTACAAAGGCAAAGGTATCAAGTATGCCGGTGAGATTATTCTCCGCAAAGCCGGTAAGGCTGCCGGAGCCGCATAATCGGAGCAAGGACTTATGTATAGTACGAAGGTAAAAGAAATACGCGCCGCCCGCCGGAAGATGCGTGTCCGGGCCCGGATATTCGGCACGGCCGAAAGGCCGCGTCTGACGGTGCATAAATCTCTGAAAAACATCATGGCGCAGATAATCGACGACGAGAAAATGGTTACCCTGGCGGCGGTGTCATCGCTGTCCAAAGGGATGACCGAAAAGACCGCGGGGAAGAAGAAGAAAGACGCGGCCGTGGTGGTGGGTGAAGAACTGGCCCGCCGGGCTATCGCGGCCGGGGTCAAAAAAGTGGCTTTCGACCGCAATCAGAATATTTATCACGGGCGGGTAAAGGCTCTGGCCGATGCGGCCCGCAAAGCCGGCTTGGAATTTTGATATTTTAAGATAGAGGAAATGTAACTTGGTTCGAAGCGAAATGGAAACCCGTGATTTCGAGGAGCGGGTTATACACGTCAACCGCGTGGCCAAAGTGGTCAAAGGCGGACGCCGCTTCAGCTTCACGGCCCTGGTGGCCGTAGGCCAGAAGAACGGCAAAGTCGGGATCGGTCTCGGGAAAGCTTCGGAAGTGGCCGATGCCATCAGGAAAGCAACCGAAGCCGCCCGCAAGAACATGATCAGCGTAGCCATCACGCCGGAGGGGTCGATTCCGCACTTCATTATCGGCCGTTTCGGGGCCGCTCGGGTAATTTTACGACCGGCTTCCCCGGGCACGGGAGTTATCGCCGGCGGAGCGGTTCGAGCCATTCTGGAATCAGCCGGAATACAGGATATTCTGACCAAGGCTCTGGGCAGTCGTAATCCGCATAACATAGTCAAGGCGACGATTAACGGCCTGACCAGTCTGCGGAGCAGAGACGATCAACTGAAATATCGCATGGAAGGCTGACGCGTTCCAAAGATTGCGAGGTAGGCCATGACAAAATTGAAAATAACGCAAACACGGAGTACCATCGACAGGCACTTCACGCAGAAAAGAACCATTATTGCGCTCGGTTTGGGGAGAATTCGGCGGACCGTGGTGCACGATGATACGCCGCAAATTCGCGGCATGATACGGGCGGTGGAACACCTGGTCGAGTGGGAAGAGGTGGCGCAATGAAAGAGCCTCTGAAACTATCCAATCTCAGTCCGGCTCCCGGCTCCCGGAAAAACCGCAAGCGCGTCGGGCGCGGCCCCGGCAGCGGTATGGGGGAAACTTCGGGACGCGGCCATAAAGGACAAAAAGCCCGGTCCGGCGGGCGGAGCAGGGTTAAAGCATGGTCGGAAGGCGGCCAGATGCCGCTGCAGCGCCGGGTTCCCAAGCGGGGTTTCCGCAATATTTTCCGGATCGAGTATCAGCCGGTCAATCTGGATCGACTGGCGGCTTGCGCTTCGGGCGAGATTACCCCGGAAACTCTGGCGCAGATGGGCATCATCAAAAATACCAGGCGGCCGGTGAAAATTCTGGGAACGGGCAAATTAGAAAGGGTTTTTACCGTCAAGGCGGCGGCCTTTTCCAAGACGGCTCGGGAGAAAATTGAGGCCGCGGGCGGCAAAACCGAGGTGATAAAGTGTTAGGCACATTCCAATCCATTTTCAAGATTGAGGAACTTCGCAAGAAAATCCTCTTCACCTTTGCCATGCTGGTGGTGTATCGCCTGGGCAGTCATATTCCGTCACCGGGCATCGATAGCACGCTCCTGGCGCAAAGCATCTCCGGCGATACCATTTTCGGTCTTCTGGACCTGTTCGCGGGAGGCGCTTTCCTGAAAGCCACCATCTTCGCCCTGGGCATCATGCCGTACATTTCGGCTTCGATTATGCTGCAACTTCTGGGGGCGGTGGTGCCTTATTTGCAGAAACTCCAGAAGGAAGGTGAAGAAGGGCGCCGCAAAATAACGCAATATTCCCGTTACCTGACGGTGTTCATTGCGGCTTTGCAGGCTTTCGGTACGGCCCAGTTTTTGACCAGCCTGGAAGTCCCGGGCGGCAAGATCGTGCATATGCCTTACGCCCAGTTTATTCCCCTGACCATCCTGACCTTTACCTGCGGTACCATCTTTATCATGTGGCTGGGCGAGCAAATCACGGAACGGGGGATAGGCAACGGCATCTCGCTGATTATCTTCATCGGCATCGTGGCGCGTTTTCCCGACGCGGTTATCGAGGAAGTTCAGTACCTCTGGTACGGCACTCGTTCCTTCTTTATCGAGGTTCTCCTGGTGGCGGTGATGCTCCTGGTGGTGGCCTCGGTGATTCTGGTCACCCGCAGTCAGCGCAAAGTGCCGGTGCAGTATCCCAAACGGGTCGTGGGCCGGCGCGTTTTCGGAGGCGCCACGACGCATCTGCCGCTGTCGGTTAACTCGGCGGGCGTCATCCCCATTATTTTCGCGCAGTCCATCATGTTTTTGCCGGCGACGGTGCAGCAGTTATTCCCCAACACGGAATGGATCAGCAATTTTGTTTCTAATACATTGTCACCGGGAAGCCTGTGGTACAATATTATCTACGGCATGATAATCATATTTTTCGCGTATTTTTACACGGCTATCGTTTTTAACCCCATCGATATCGCGGATAATATGCGCAAAAACGGCGGGTTTGTTCCGGGCATTCGTCCCGGTAAAAAGACGGCCGAGTATATCGAGAAAATACTGACGCGCATTACTCTGCCGGGCGCCATCTTTTTCGCCATGATCGCCATTCTGCCCTGGGTTTTGATGAATTACCTGGGGGTATCGTACTATTTCGGAGGTACCGGCCTTCTGATCGTGGTCGGCGTGGCTCTGGATACGCTCCAGCAGATTGAATCGCACCTGTTGATGCGCCATTACGACGGCTTCCTCAAGAAGGGCAAAATCAGAGGGAGATCTTACTGATGAATCTGGTGTTTTTGGGTCCTCCCGGATCGGGCAAGGGAACGCAGGCCAAGAGATTGAGCGAAAGGCTTAAGGCTTTTCATCTTTCCACCGGGGATTTGCTTCGCGAGGGCGTCAAAAACGGAACGCCGCTGGGGAAAAAGGCCCAGAAGTACATGGAAGCCGGGGAACTGGTTCCCGACGAATTGATAGTCGGCCTGATCGAGGAAAAAATGGCCTCGGGGATTTTGGATAAGGGATATATTTTGGACGGTTTTCCGCGGACGGTTCCGCAAGCCGAGGCTTTAAAGGCCATGCTGGACCGGAATAAAAAGAAAATCGAGATGGCGGTGCTTCTGGATGTGCCGGACGAGGAAGTCATAAAGAGGCTGTCGATCCGGGCCGGGATTGAGGGTCGGGCGGATGATGCCGACGTGAATACGGTTAAAAATCGCCTTGACGTTTACAAGAAGCAGACCCAGCCGATTTTGGATTTCTATGAAAAAGAACGAATTTTAAAAAAGGTCCACGGCCTGGGCCATATAGACGAAATTACGGAACGGCTTTACAAAGCCATTACCGGAAAATAAACCTGGCGTGATTATTTTAAAAACAGACGCGCAGATAGAGATTATTAGGAAAGCTGGAAAAATAGTGGCCGAAACCATACAGCTCCTGGCGACACATGTTCAACCGGGTGTGAAAACCGCCGACCTTGACGCCCTGGCGGAGGAATATATCCTCTCCAAAGGCGCCCGTCCCAGTTTTAAGGGGTATCGGGGATATCCGGCCACGGCCTGCATATCCATCGATGAAGAGGTGGTCCATGGTATCCCCGGAAGCCGGTGCCTTCAGGAAGGTCAGATCGTTTCCATTGACCTGGGAGCGATTTACGACGGCTGGCACGGGGATTCTTCGGCGACTTTTCCCGTCGGCGAAGTTTCCGAAGAAAAGCGGAAACTTATGGATGTGACGCGTCGTTCTTTGGAGGTCGGGTTATCCCGGGCCAAAGCCGGTGTGAAATTGGGTGCGGTTTCCAATGCCATCCAGCAGGTAGTCGAAGCGGCCGGGTTTTCGGTGGTTCGCGATATGGTCGGTCATGGTATCGGCCGGAACCTTCATGAGGATCCCCAGATACCGCATTTCGGGCCTCCTGACCTGGGACCGGTGCTGAAAAAAGGCATGGTTCTGGCGATTGAGCCGATGGTAAATGCCGGCGGCTTCGCCGTCGTGCAGAAGCCGGACGGGTGGACGATAGTGACGGCCGACGGCAGTCCTTCGGCGCATTTCGAGCACACCGTGGCGGTAACCGATGACGGCGTGGATATCTTAACCAAACAATAAGGAGCTATGGGAAAAGAAGAAACCATTCAGGTGGAAGGAAAGGTCCTGGAACCTTTGCCCAACGCCATGTTCAAGGTGGAGTTGGACAACGGGCATGTGGTTTTGGCGCATATATCGGGAAAAATGAGGATGCATTTTATAAAGATTCTGCCGGGGGACAGGGTGACTCTGGAATTGTCACCTTATGATTTGACCCGCGGCCGGATTACTTATCGATATAAATGATGTAGATAGATTTAATGGCGGTGACTATGAAAGTACGCTCATCAGTAAAGAAAAGATGTGAACACTGCAAAATAATCCGGCGCAAAGGCGTCTTGCGGGTAATCTGCCGCAAGAATCCCAATCATAAGCAGCGTCAGGGTTAGGCAGTGGCGGTAATAACGGTTTAGGAGGTTGCCTTGGCCCGTATCGCTGGTGTTGACCTGCCCAAGGAAAAAAGAATTGTCGTCGGCCTGACGTATATTTACGGTCTGGGTCGGACTTCGGCGGAAGAGATTCTGGAAAAGACCGGAATCAGCCCGGACGTCAGGGTTAATAAATTGACGGAGGAGCAGATAGCGGCCCTGCGCCGTACCATTGAGAATGAGTATCGCGTGGAAGGGAGTCTTCGCAGTGAAGTCTCCATGAGTATCAAGCGGCTAATCGATATCGGCTGTTATCGTGGTCTGCGGCATCGCCGCGGCCTGCCGGTTCGCGGTCAGCGGACCCGGACTAATGCCAGGACGCGCAAGGGTCCGCGCAAAACCGTGGCGGGCAAGAAAAAAGCCGCCGCCAAGAAGTAAAGTGATGAGGTGAATTCGTGACGGAACCGAAACGCAAGACCAAGAAAAGACTGGGCAAGGTAGAAGCAGTCGGGGTGGCTCATATCAAGGCAACCTTTAACAATACGGTGGTGACTATCACCGATACGCGCGGCCATACCGTATCCTGGGCTTCGGCCGGCCGGGTCGGCTTCAAGGGCTCGAAAAAGTCGACTCCTTATGCGGCGCAAAGCGCGGCCAGCAACTGTGCCAAGGAAGCCATGGACGCCGGCGTTCGCCGGGTTGAAATTTGGGTGAAAGGGCCCGGGTCGGGCCGCGAGGCCGCCATCCGGTCGCTATCGGCGGCGGGCCTGGAAATTACGGCCATCAAGGATGTCACGCCCATCCCGCACAACGGCTGTCGTCCGCCCAAGCGGAGAAGAGTTTGATTTGGAAGAATATTATGTTTGGATATACAGGAGTGTAAATGGCTCGATATCGTGATGCCAACTGTAAACTGTGCCGCAGAGAAGGGGAGAAACTCTTCTTGAAGGGGACCCGGTGTCAGACGGACAAATGTGCCATCGAACGCCGTGGTTACGCCCCCGGTCAGCATGGTCAATCCCGCCGGTTTAAAGTTTCTAACTTCGGGATGCAGTTGCGCGAAAAGCAAAAAGTTCGTCGCGTCTATGGGATTCTGGAAAAGCAATTCCATGGCTATTATGAAAGGGCCGCGCGGCGATTGGGCGTTACCGGCGAATTGCTGTTGCAGATGCTGGAATGCCGCCTGGATAATCTGGTTTACCGTCTGGGCTTTGCGCCCTCCCGGAAAGCCGCCCGTCAACTGGTCCGGCACCGCCATTTTATGGTGGACGGCCGCATCGTGGATATTCCTTCGTTTCAGGTCCGTCCCGGCCAAATTATTAAACTGCGCGATAAATCCAAGACCATGGATATAATCCATGATGCCATCAAGCAGTTTGCGCAAACTGATCTGGGATGGCTGCGCCTGAACAAAGCCACCCTGGAAGGGGAATTGCTGGAAATTCCCAAACGCCAGGATATCCCGATCACGGCCAACGAGCAGCTTATTGTCGAGCTGTACTCGAAGTAAAAACCATGGGCCTTCAAGGAGGCTGTAAGTATTATGAAATGGAAGAGCCTGACGATGCCGAGAGAAATTGTCTCGGACCAATCTTCGGCCGGTGAGAACTATTCCCGGTTTATCATAGAGCCCCTGGAACGGGGTTTCGGGATCACGCTGGGAACCGCCCTGCGTCGCGTTCTCCTTTCGTCAATCCAGGGAGCGGCCGTGGTATCGTTCCGTGTCGACGGAGTATTGCATGAGTTTTCAACCATACCCGGCGTCTATGAAGATATCACGGAGATGGTCCTCAACGTCAAGAGAATAAGAGCCAAAGTCCTGGTCGAAGAAATGCGAACCGTTCATCTGGAAGTCGCCAAGAAAGGCAAGATCACGGCGGGCATGTTCGGCAATAATTCGGAAATTCAAATAATGAATCCCGACCAGCATATTTGTGAATTGACCGAAGACAAATCCTTCAAAATGGAAATCGATGTCGATTACGGCCGGGGTTATATCAACGCCGAGCAGAATAAACGCCCCGATGCCCCGGTAGGAACCGTCTTCGTCGATTCCCTCTTTTCTCCGGTCATAAAAGTCAATTACGAGGTCGAAAACACCCGCGTGGGACAGCGCACCGACTATGATCGGCTGCTTCTGGAAATCACCACCGACGGCTCCATTACGCCGGAGGATTCGCTGTCATACGCATCCAAGATTCTTAAAGATCATCTGCAATTATTTATTCATATCGATGAGGAGTTTGTTTCTCCCGAAGAGGAAAAGGAAGACGAAGAGACCCTTCGCATCCGTCAGTTGCTGAAAACCCGGGTGGACGAATTGGAATTATCGGTGCGATCCTCCAATTGCCTGCGGGCCGCCAATATTCAGACACTTTCGGAACTGGTCTCCAAATCCGAATCGGAAATGCTCAAGTACCGTAATTTCGGGCGGAAATCGCTTAACGAACTTAACAGTATTCTGGAGAGCATGAACCTGTCGTTCGGTATGGATATTTCCAAATTTTTGGAACAGGCGAAAGTGAAGTAGAGGATATCATGGCTCATCATCAGGATAAGGTTAAGAAACTAAGCCGCCCCACCGCTCATCGCAAGGCAATGCTGTCGAATCTGGCCATTTCGCTACTCGAAAATCGGACGATTCGGACCACGGAGCCGCGAGCGAAAGAACTGCGCCGGGTGGTGGATCGCCTGATAACCATGGCCAAGCAGGATACGCTGGCCGCCCGTCGTCAGGTAGCCCGGACGGTCCGTAAAAAATCGGTTTTGAAAAAACTCTTTACGGAAATAGTCCCTCAATTCAAGGAGCGCCAATCGGGATTTACCCGCGTCCTTAAGGTCGGGATTCGACGTGGCGACGGGGCAGCGGTTTCAATGGTGGAACTTCTGACGGCCAAGCCGAAAATCGAAAAGGAAGAAGGCAAGAAAGGCGCGACCAAGAAAAAAACGGTCAAGACCGATAGCGCCGAGGCCAAATCCTGATTGTAGGTTTCTCGTAAATAATTACGGCAGAGAGTCTTCGGATTCCCTGCCGTTTTTTATTATCGGTCGGCCACAGTGTGCCGGTACATGGCTTGGAAATAATTTTATAAAATATCGGTTGCCCCCTTCGGATTTATTTTCTATCTTTTGATATCTTAAACGAATATATCAGAAATGGTTCATAAGAATTTGACCGGTAACAGGTTAATTAATCCAGTAACCGGGCGCGGTAGCATTGTATCAAAAGAAAGGAGCTGGGTGTGGCGGAAGGGAAACCGGGTCTTTCCAAAGGATGCCTGATTGCACTGATAGTGGCGGGCGTGGTCTTGTTAATTCTGATTGCGATGAGCGTCGTCTGCTATATCTACAAAGATGAAATCATCGGTATGGGCCTGGACAAAACCGCTGATATGGTAGCGGTGGAAATTAAGGCGAATCTTCACGAAGATTTGACCGCCGAGGAAGTCGACGACGTTATGGGGCGTTTCAAACAGGCCATCAAGGATAAGAAACTGAATGAGTTCCAGATGAAAAACTTCATTGAATCGTTCCAGAGGGTCATGGATGATCGCAAGATTGAGCCGGCGGAAGGCAAGAGACTAATCGATGAAATTCGGGTAATCCTGGGCGATACGCCGGCCGAAATACCGGCCGCGACGCCGACCGATACGGTGATTGATACATCATCCGTCGGGCAGCAATAACCTGACGGAGTACAACCGGTTATGAGTTTGCAGTCAAGTATTTTATCATGATAGAGTCGATTATTCTGGTAGGTGCTTATTTGACGGGAGCAATTCCTTTCGGATTATTGATTCCCCGCCTTTACGGTGTTCCCGATATTAGAAAAGTCGGGTCAGGGAATATCGGGGCTACCAATGTCCTTCGAAATTGCGGGGTGGCTCCGGCATTGATCGTGACGGCCCTGGATATTGCCAAAGGGGTCCTGCCGGTTTTGGCGGCCTCCCTGGTGGCTTCGACTGTTTTCCCGGATAGGGAATACCTTCGCCTGGGGGCGGGCCTGGCCGCTATCCTGGGACATATATTTCCAGTGTATCTGGGATTCCGGGGCGGCAAGGGTGTCAATACCGCCCTCGGCGCATTCCTAACCTTGACAACCATATCAGCACTGATTGCCCTGGCCGTATTTATCGTGACTTTGACCATAAGTCGTTTCGTTTCGTTGGGGTCGATTCTGGCGGCAACGGCTTTTCTGGGGATTAATCTGATTTTATATTACGGGGGGGATCATTCCCTCAATTTCATATATGTTCCCATTTCGATACTATTGTTGGGAATGATTTTGTTCACGCACCGGTCGAATATCAAGAGGCTATTATCCGGGACCGAGAACCGCTTTAGCGTTCGCGGTCGAAGTGCGGAAAGGGGTCCTCATGCCTGAAAATATCGCGGTTTTGGGCGCGGGGAGTTGGGGGATCGCATCGGCCAATCTCTTGTCCGGGAACGGCCATAATATCAGATTATGGGAATTCAACCCGGCCGAGTACGAGTCCCTGGCACGGACACGGATGCTTCCCCGCAAATTACCCGGAATTAAAATCGAGGATCGCATCCTGATAACGAATCACCTGGAAGAGGCTGTCAGGGGAGCTGGTTTCGTAGTCATGGTGGTGCCTTCGCAGAAGGTTCGTCAGGTTTGTCGCGCCATCAGCCCTTTTATCAAAAGTGGTGTTCGGGTCGTGAATTTGTCAAAGGGGATTGAAATGGTGACGCTGGCGCGAATGTCGGAAGTGATAATTGAAAATGTCTCCATGGTTGAGGGCGAGTATGTCGCGACCCTGTCGGGGCCGTGTCATGCCGAAGAAGTCGCCCGGAGGATGCCCACCAGCGTGGTGGCGGCATCGAGCGGGGCCGGCCTGGCCGAAGAGGTCCAGCAGATTTTCAGCGGCCAGTTTTTCCGGGTTTATCGCTCGACGGATATTATCGGCGTGGAACTGGGGGGCGCCCTGAAGAATATCATTGCCATCGCGGCCGGGATTATCGCCGGTCTGGGTATGGGTGATAATACGCTGGGGGCCCTGATGACGCGCGGACAGGCCGAAATTACGCGCATGGGTGTCCACCTGGGGGCGGACCCGGCCACCTTCGCCGGGCTTTCCGGTATCGGCGATTTGATAACGACCTGCATCTCGAGGCATTCTCGAAATCGCCTGGTGGGGGAACGAATCGGCCGGGGCGAGAAGTTGCCTGCGATTCTGGAGTCGATGACCATGGTGGCTGAAGGGGTCGATACCTGCCGATCAGGATTGGCCATGGCGCAGAAATACGGCATGGAAATGCCCATCACGGTCGAAGTTCACAAAGTTCTCTTTGAAGATAAAAATCCCTCCGAAGCGGTCGCCGATTTGATGCGGCGGACCCTGAAAGAAGAAATCTGGAGCCGGCCCGGCCAGAAGGGAAATTAATTATGGCACGTCGTAAGATAAAGGAAGAAAAATTATATTTTTCCATCAGCGAAGTGGCCCACATGACCCGCCTGGAACCGTATGTCCTGCGCTTCTGGGAGAAGGAATTTCCCATGTTGCGGCCCAAAAAAAATCGGGGGGGGAATCGAACCTACCAGAAGCAGGATATTGAAATTATCAACCGCATCAAATTCCTGCTATATAAGGAAAATTATACCATTGAAGGGGCGCGTAATCGGCTCAAACAGATAAAGGATACTCCGGAAAGACAGGAACTGGTGGGGGTCGGCAAGAAACAGATGCTTCTGGCGCAGGTAAAAAAGGATCTGGAAGCGCTCCTGAAACTTTTCCCTTGTTTTTTCTGACAGGCGTCGTAAATTAATCCTTTACGTCGGGGCGTAGCGCAGTTTGGTTTAGCGCACTCGCTTGGGGTGCGAGAGGTCGGCAGTTCAAGTCTGCTCGCCCCGACCATAAAATTAGGGGTTATGCCCGCAAATAAATCCCGCATTTTAATCTTAATCCCCGCCTACAATGCCGGGGACTATCTGGAAGAACTTGTCCGAAGGATAAGTCTGGCGGCGCCCGGTTATGATATACTCATCATTAATGACGGTTCCTCCGACAACACGCCCGAACTTCTGGCGTCGCTCAAGGTCATAAGTCTGACCAATGATCCCAATCGGGGTAAAGGGGCGACTCTGCAACGGGGTTTCGATTTTGCATTGAAAGAAGGATACGAGGCGGTGGTGGCTCTGGATGCCGACCTGCAGCATCTTCCGGAAGAAATCCCCTTGTTTTTGGCCTTTATCGGCCGGGCCGACCTGGTCATGGGGACGCGTCACATCGAATTAAAAAATATGCCCTTTGCCCGATGGTTGACCAATAATCTGACTTCAATCATGGTCTCGATTTTCGCCGGACAGCGGGTTCGCGATTCGCAATCGGGATACCGAATATTTTCGCGGAATTTTTTGGGCCGCTTGAAACTAAAAACAACGCGATACGATTACGAATCGGAAATGCTGTTTCAGGTAGGATTGTTGGGAGCCAAAGTGGGGGAGGTGCCGATCGCCACAGTTTATGCCGGATCGCATTCTTATATAAATCCTTTTATAGATACCGGGCGATTTATCCGGCTTATTTGGAGAAAATTGTTGTTGTGATATTATTTGGGATTATTTTCGACTTTCGGGATATATATAAATAAGGAAGATATGCTCATTTTATTGACCAATGATGACGGAATTTATGCCGAGGGGCTCCTGGCGGTGGAGAAGGAGTTGCGTAAGATAGGAGAGGTGGTGGTCGTTGCTCCGGATCGGGAGCAGTCGGCTTCCAGTCATTCCCTGACTCTGGAGCGCCCTTTGCGTCTGTTCAAGCGGGGCGAAAACCGTTATACCTGCGACGGCACCCCCACCGATTGTGTCATGATGGGCGTGTACGGTGTCATGAAGCGCAATCATCCCGATATCGTAATATCAGGAATCAATCATGGCGCCAACATGGGCGAGGATGTCACCTATTCGGGGACAGTGGCGGCGGCTATCGAGGGCTCTAATATGGGGATTGCGGCCATGGCGCTATCATATATAGACCCGGAGAATCCCAAGGGCTTCAAACCGGCGGCGCGTTTCGCGGCGCGGCTGGCGCAAAAGTTGAGTCTGTTTAAATTGCCTCGAAATGTTTTTTTGAGCGTGAATTTTCCGCAATTGGCCAATTCCCGCTTTGCCAAGTACCGCTATACCCGCCTGGGGCGCCGAGTCTATCGAGATATCCTGATTGAAAAAATCGATCCCCGGGGGAAACGATATTATTGGATAGCCGGAGAGGCCAAATGGGATAAGGTGGAGGGATCCGATTTCCAGGCCGTTTCGGCGGGTTGTGTCTCGATAACTCCCCTGCGCATGAATTTCACGGATTTCGATGCCATCGGAAAAATGAATATTTTGGGGATCCGGCTATAATAGGACCGGTATTATCCTCTTGACAGTCAAGGCGGAATGACTATCTTGAATTACTTAAATCGGGGCGTAGCGCAGTTGGTAGCGCACTTGGTTCGGGACTAAGGGGTCGCTGGTTCAAGTCCAGTCGCCCCGATTTAAATAGGCAGTATTTAAGGCTTTAACCATCCGGACAGGGTATGACCATCAAAACCATGATAAACAAGAAACGCCCCTTTATCGGGGTCATCGGGCCGGGAAAGTGTTCCGGTAAGATGAAAGAACAGGCCGAACTTTTGGGTCGGGCCATCGCCGAACACGGGGGCATCCTTGTTTGCGGGGGATTGGGCGGTATAATGGAAGCGGCCGCCAAGGGCGCCAAGGAAAAAAACGGGATGACGATCGGGATTATTCCCGGGGACGACAAATCCGAAGCCAACAAGTACATTGACATCGTGATTCCGACCGGGATTGGCGAAGCCCGCAATCTGGTGGTTATCAGAACTGCCGATGCGGTGGTGGCGCTCCCGGGGAAATTCGGGACTTTATCCGAGATGGCCTTCTGCATGAAACTGGGCAAGCCCCTGGTATCGCTTTCGGCCTGGGATATTTCCGACAAAATAGTCCGCCTGGAAGACCCGGTCAAGGCTGCCGTAAAGGCTCTGGAGTTGGCAGGAAGCAAGGCTTGAGTTTTATCGGTGTCGAAGTGATAGTCCGGGGAGTGGTACAGGGGGTAGGCTTTCGTTTTTGGACGCAGAATACGGCGCGACGCTTCGGTCTCTGCGGACGAACCGGAAACCTGGACGACGGCTCGGTAAAGATCATGGCCGAAGGCGACCGCGGCCTGGTGGAAGAATTTCTCAAAGAATTAAGAATCGGGCCGACCTACGCCAGCGTTACGGGACTGGACGTAAAATATTACGAAACACCGCGGGGTTTCCACGACTTCCGCATCGTTCCCATGGATAAATATGATTGACCTGAAAAAATGTATTCGCTCCGTGCCGGATTTCCCCAAGAAGGGGATTGTTTTCCGGGACATCACGACCTTGCTGGCCCAGCCCCAGGCCTATCAACAGACACTCGAGGAAATGGGCAAATACGCCCATCGCCGCAACGCCGACAAAATCGTGGCTATCGAATCGCGGGGATTTATTTTCGGGGGAGCCCTGGCGGAAAACCTGGGAATTCCCTTTATCCCGGCCCGCAAACCGGGGAAACTCCCGGCGCCCACCATCAAACAGGAATATCAACTGGAATACGGCTCCGATGCTATCGAAATACATGTCGATGCCATCAAGCCGGGCGATCATATTCTCATCGTGGATGATCTCATCGCGACCGGCGGCACCCTGGAAGCGGTCTGCAAACTGGTGGAAAAAATGGGAGCGCATGTCGCCGGAGTGGCCGCCGTGATTGACCTGGCCTTTATTCCCTGGCGCGACAAATTAAAAACATACGACGTCTTCACACTGGTCAGTTATAATTCCGAAGCCGAATAAATTTCAATGCCCCCGTAGCTCAGCGGATAGAGCAGAGGTTTCCTAAACCTTTGGTCGCAGGTTCAATTCCTGCCGGGGGTGTTTTAAATCTATGGATTACTTTATCTATCATGACGAATCAAAAGAAGACGGTTTTTGGCACATTTTTCTTTTTATCCCAAGTTCATTTAATAATTTGCTTTTAACTAAGTTATTAGAGGCGAAATGGAATTCAGGATATGCAGGGAGGCGACTGACATTTAAGGACCTCCGTAGCGATAATTCATTTATTTGTGCACGAATTTGGCTTTCTATTATTTGCGCGGCATTCGAGCAAGTTAGGAAACATACAATACCGCATTTTATTACCTGTAAATCCTATTATTCAATGACGAGTGGCCGGAGACAAAGCGAATATGAAGGATCCTTTTGTAATCCACCAAAATGCAAAGTGGCGATTTTTCGCCAAGAACGCGCACATTCTGATATGAGCGGGCACATTGATAATCTTTCCAAACTAGAGACAACTTTTAGAATGGGGATGCAAGGTGCCGCTCATTTTTTATTTAATGATGACAATCCAGTTAATATTACAAAAATCATACTTGATGAGGAAAAACATTACCTTATCGAACACCACAGAGATATTGATAAAAACAAAATTCTTAAAAGATTTTCCGCTAATGCAAGGGGTTATTGCGGGATTGATGAAAATTGCAGGATTATGGGCCAGGGTCTTTCCCCGGAAGAAATCATTTTGACGGATTTGGCTGACATTTTTCTTGGCACATTTAAGTTTGGAGTGATAAATTCATTCGGCGAGATTAATAAAAACTTTAAATTTAAAAATAGGCGAAATCTGTGCGAAATCATTAAGCCACTTATAATTAGACTTAATGAAGGATATGCAAGGATGAGGAACAGCAGATTTGCGGATTTTGGCACATTTTCATCGGCCAGTATAGTCAATAATGATTGGGAATTTAATGACATGACATCACAATTTATGCGCGAAGTGGCCGGAGTACAAACTTATATGGATTTTGGCGAATAATGCAGCCTCAAAAATATGTCGCCACCACCCTGTTCGGTTTGGAGGATATCCTGGCGGCCGAACTGGAAGAATTGGGCGGTCGGGATGTCTGGCCCATGAACCGGGCGGTCGTATTTTACGTCAATAAAGAACTCCTTTATAAGGTCAATCTCTGGTGCCGGACGGCCATCAGGATTTTGTGGCCGATTAAATCATTCGCGGCCCGCGACGCCGATGAACTTTACTGGGGCGCTCGGGAAATTAAATGGGGTAATTATTTTGATGTGGCCCGGACCATCGCGGTCGACGCGGTTGTCAGTCACTCCGGAATCGACCACTCCCATTATGCCGCCCTGCGGGTGAAGGATGCTATCGTGGACCAGTTTCGAGAGAGCCTGGGACGCCGCCCGGATGTGGATTCGGAAAATCCGGATGTCGTCATTAATCTTTATCTTCATCAGGACAAGGCCATCCTGTCTTTGGATTCTTCGGGTCAGCCTCTTTATCGTCGCGGCTACCGGGCTTCGGGGGGTGAGGCGCCCCTGAATGAAGTCCTGGCGGCGGCGATTATCCGCCTGACCGGTTGGGATAAGAAGATGACCTTTATCGACGCTATGTGCGGTTCGGGGACATTTGTGATCGAGGCCGCCCTGGCGGCCCGAAACATTCCTCCGGGTTTCCAAAGGGAAAGTTATGCGTACCAGAAATGGCTGGATTATGAAGAATCGCTTCATGGCCGGATTAGAGAAGACGCCCCGGGGTCCCGGAATGAGGTCAAAATGCCTTTAATCATAGGTTCGGATAAAAGTGCGAAGCAGATTGCCCAGGCCAAGGCTAATGCCACCCTGGCGGGAATGGCTAGTGATATCGAGTGGAAAGTATGCGAAATTGAGAATATATCGCCGCCGCCCGGCCCCGGAATAATCGTCATGAATCCTCCCTATGGTGAAAGATCAATAGAAAGGGATTTGGAGGGACTTTACCAAAGAATAGGGGATACGCTTAAGAATCGTTTTTCAGGATATACGGCTTTTATTCTATCCGGCAACCTTGAGGCGGCCAAGTCGATAGGCCTTAAACCCCGACGCCGTGTAAAACTGTATAACGGACCCATTGAATGCCGCCTACTGGAATTTCCGCTTTGGTAAGCCGTAAAAATTTTAAGGCGGGGGAAAAGGAGCGAGAAATCCGATACCACGGCCGGAATCCAGGCGAATCTTTATAAGATAAAGCAAATTCTGAACTTAATAGATGGGAGAAAACCCAAAAACCGTTTGACAGGGCTTGGCGGGGGTATTATATTTTCCGCCTGATGTTTTGAGGTTTTATACGTCTTATATTAGATGAAAAAATTTTTACCCATTTGCGGGAGGAGCTAATATCATGAAAGTGTCGTTGTTAAAACTTACCACCCTGGTTGTTTTAGTCCTCACAACGACAGCCTACGGCCAACAGCAGGGAATGACATTCAATTTTTTCGGCGGCGGGGCGCGCTCCGAGGGAATGGGGCAAGCGTATATTGCCATATCGGATGATGCCACCGCCGGCGGATGGAACCCGGCCGGCCTGTATGTCCACGAGAAGACTTTTACCGGATTCAGTTACAGCTTTATGATGCCTCGCGGCAATTATCAATTTTATGTCACGCGCCAGCGTCAATTGGATTACGGCCACGAGGGATCGATCGGGGGAATTAATAACTGGAGTATCATTACCCCCCTGCGTATCAAAGGTCACCATTTCGTATTTAACCTGTCGACTACTCGCTACTCCGACGTTTATTTCAAATTCGGCGAGAAATTATTCGAATGGAGCGATAGCGATCCTGACAATCCCAATGACAATGCCGATCCCAACGCTTTCCTGGAAAAGCAGGGCGCCATCAACGCCGTCAATCTTTCTTTCGGCACCCGCGTCTGGAGGCAATTCGCATTCGGCGTGACCGGTAATATCTATTATGGCCGGGTGATTACCGATGAAAAGCGTTTGATCCGTTTGGATACCACGATCGGCGGGGAAGATGTCGTGGGTCTGATTGACAGCCGGGTGATCGACTCCACCAAGTTTTCCGGGTTCAACGCCAATATCGGGCTTTTGTATGCGGGCGAAAAAATGAGAGCCGGTCTTCTGGTGAAAATGCCGTTCACGCTTCGGGGCGAATCCGATTCCACTTTGAATATGATAACCACGGCCAATGGGGTTCAGGTGAACGAAACGGGAACGCCGTTTAGAACGCAGATTGTCTATATCGATAATATGACCTCCAAGATTGAAATACCGCTCATGCTGGGTGTCGGCCTGGCTTATAAAATAAGCGACAATTGGATGGTTTCCGGGGATGCGGAATATCGCGGCTTTAGCGGAAAGATCACTTACAGCCTGGATAGTCTGCGCCTGACTGCCGCCGGAGATAAGGAAGAATTCTTTACCGCCTACGATCCCAACTGGAGCGATGTGATTTCTCTGCGGCTGGGTACGGAATATGTTTTCAAGACTTCGTTTGCCGAGATTCCTGTCCGGGCCGGCGCGCGTAAAGAAAATTTCCCCGAAGGTTCCATTACTGATTATGCCGTAAATTATGAAGGTTCCAAGGAGCCGGGCGCGACCAATGATTCCACGCGGGTGTATTACAATTATAATTTCGCCGACAACCGCACCCGGGGCTACAGCATATCTCTGGGAACCGGTATCCATCTGACGCAGATTTTGTTCGATATTGCCTATACCTATTCCAATTATGAACAGGGAATCTGGCTGGAGACGGGACAGATTCGATCCAAGAATATCTGGAAGAATCATCATTTGAATATTTCTTTTACCGGGTATTTCTAAGAAATTATTATATTGACGGGGTCGGGGATAATCCACGACCCCATTTTTTTTAAAATGGCGGCGGAGTTAAGCATAGTCGGCCCCGAGGCCGATACGATATAGAGAAATAATTATAGCCATCGAGACAGGATATGGGAACCAATATAAAGATTACCAAACAGCAGATTAAAGAAGACAAATTCACCAAGGCCATGCTTCTCACCCGGGATTGGATACTGGATAACTGGAAAGCCCTGGCTCTGGCGGCAGCGGCCGTCATTATTATAATCGTGGCCGTCGTCATCTACACCGGGATGCAATCCGGCCGCAGCGAAGAAGCCGGTTCGCGTCTAACCCAGGCTATCTCTCAATTCCGGACGCAGAATTACCAGGCCGCCATTATCGAATTGGGAGACATTGCGGATAAATATTCGGGCGATGTGGCCGCCTCGGCGCTATTTTACCTGGCGGAAGCGCATTATGCTTCTCGTAATTACGATGAGGCCCTGGCCAATTACACGAAGTATGCGGATAAGTATCACAGCCATGACTTGACACTGGCCTCGGCCCTGGCCGGGATTGCCGCCTGCCTGGAAAATAAGGCCGACTATAAGGCCGCGGCCGAGAAATATTTCGATACTTATCAAAAATATCCGGAATCGCCCAATGCTCCTGATTATCTTCTGGGCGCCGTAAGATGTCATATCAATCTGGGTAACGGCAGCCGCGTGGGAGAAATCCTGGATTTGCTTAAAAAGGATTACGGCACCACCGATCAATATAAGAATGCGGTGATGCTTTCCATGAAATCCAAGTCATAGCCGCCCTTTATTCCGGGGGAAAATATGTCGGAGAATAAGAAACTCAAGGTGGCATTTCTCTGGCATATGCACCAGCCCTATTATTTCAATTCCGAAACGGATCGTTTCGAGATGCCCTGGGTTCGGTTCCACGCCCTCAAAGATTATCTGGACATGCCCCTGATGGCCGCGGAAAAGGCCGGTCTTCGCATAACCTTCAATCTTGTTCCTTCGCTTTTGGATCAACTGGATTTATACTGCCAGGGCAAGGTTGACCGCCATCTGGAATTATCGCGTATCCCCGCCCGCGAATTGACTTTCGAGCAGAAACGGGAGATTATCGCGACTTTCTTTTCCGCCCATTTCCCGCGCATGATAGAGCCTTACTCCCGTTATCGTCAACTTTACCGCAAGAAGGAAAGTTGCGGCGAAGATTTAAACCTGGCCGTGGAAATATTCTCTTCGGCCGAATGGCGCGATCTTCAGGTCTGGTCCAACCTGGCCTGGGTCGACCCGATGTTTCGTCAGCAACCGCCGATAAAGGGAATTTTCGAAAAAGGGCGCGACTATACCGAAGAGGACAAGAACGAGCTTCTGGAGTTTGAGATTGACCTCCTGAAAAAAATCGTTCCCACTTATAAGAGGTTGCAGGACGAGGGGCGGATTGAAGTCTCTTTTACGCCTTATTATCATCCCATTTTGCCGCTTTTAATTGATACTGACGCTGCCCGGGAAGCCCTGCCGGATATCGCTCTGCCCAGGCAAAGATTTGCCTTCCCCGAAGATGCGCGCTGGCATGTCGATGCCGCCATTAAGAAATATCAGGAGATATTCGGCCGTTCACCGGCCGGAATGTGGCCGTCGGAGGGCTCGCTGTCCGAGGCCACGGTGCGACTTCTGGCGGAAGCCGGAATCAAGTGGGCCGCCAGCGATCAGGACCTTTTGGCCTCGTCGGCGCGTAAATCGGGCCTGGATCCGCGGAATTTCGCCCCGCATACGGTTTATGCCATGGAGGGTGTTCCGGGATTGAAATTATTTTTCCGCGACAAGGGACTGTCCGACCGGATCGGTTTTGTCTATTCGGGCTGGGATCCCACCCGGGCGGCCAATGATTTTATCGAGGCTTTGAATAATATTCGTACCCTGCTTAAAAATAATCTCGATAACGCCGTCGTGCCGGTGATCCTGGATGGGGAAAATGCCTGGGAATATTATCCCGACGACGGCATATTATTCCTTCGCAAATTGTATGAAGCTTTGGGCGAGAGCGAGACTCTGGAGACGGTCTTTTTCTCGGACGCGGCCGAAAAAGTTCCGGCTACCGGCTTGCCGCGACTCCTGGCGGGGTCCTGGATAAACCATAACTTTCGTATCTGGATAGGGCATCAGGAGGACAATGCCGCCTGGGATTTATTATCCGCGGCGCGTAAGACGCTTACGGAATATCAAAAAAACAACCCCCAGGCTGACGGTCAACGGCTGACGCGGGCCTGGAGGCATCTGCACGCCGCCGAGGGCTCCGACTGGTGCTGGTGGTACGGCGATGATCATATCTCGCCTTTTAATCGGGAATTCGACGAATTATATCGAAATCATCTACGTTTCGTTTATACGACTCTGGAATTACCTCCTCCGCCGGAAATATCGCGGGCCATACACCAGGGGCGAACGGAATCGTTTATCATCAAACCGGAAGCACTGGTGACGCCCATAATCGACGGCCGCCTGACGCATTACTATGAGTGGAGCGGGGCCGGGGTTTATGATTGCTCCCGGGCCGGAAGCGCCATGCATCGGGCCGAGCGAAAACTGGATAACATTCATTTCGCCTATGACTACGAGGCGGTCTACATTCGCCTTGACTTCATCCGCGGGTTTAATTTAACTGGTTTAAAAGAGGCCAAAATATCCCTGGAATTTGTCGAAGTGGCGAATTTCGATATTCCCCTGGGTGCCGAAGGCGCCGGACAGGGTTCGGGGTATGAATATTATTATCGTAATATATTGGAAACCAAAATAATGCGTAATGCCCTTTTAAAGTCCGGGCACGGCGCTTTAAAGATGTTCGTGAAATTGAATTCCGGAAATAAACTCATGGAAAAATGGCCCGTCGATGACCCCATCGTGATCGATATCCCCGAACGGGCCCGAGAGTTGTTCTGGCAAGTCTAATTAGGGGAGTAGCATATGAGCGAGTTTTTCAAAAACGATATCCCGGACCCCGGTCCGGCTGAAATCCCCCGGCCCCAATCCGATCCCGGCCCCGGCCGCAAGAACGAAACCACTCCCGACCAGGCCGCCGTGGCCGCTATTTTATCGTACATTCCCTTTCTATGCCTGGTACCTTTGCTTCAAATGCGCGACAACGAACAGGCCCGGTTTCACAGCCGCCAGGGCTTGGTCCTATTCATCATTGAGATTGTGGCCGGAATATTTCTAATTCCCGGATTATCGGCCATGATCTGGAAACTGGTCCTGGTGCTGGCCCTGGGGGCGGCGGTGGCGGGAATAATATTCGGTGTCCAGGGCAAAATGTACAAAATTCCTCTGATAGGGGATTTGGCGGAGAAACTTAAAATATGAATTCGAAGATTCGCAATTTCGTCTATATGGGGGTAGTCGCAATATTGTTGCTCATTATCGCCTGTGCCACGACCGGCCCGGGCGGAAAAAAATCGCTGATACTTATCGGGACTGAAACCGAAGTATCCCTCGGCATGCAGATGAACGAGCAGGTGCGCCAGGAAAATAAAATCCTGGCCGATACCGTCTGGCAGAACTATGTCACGGGTATCGGACAAAAAATCGTGGCGGTTTGCGATCGCAAGGATATCACCTATCAATTCGCCGTTATCGAATCGGATCAGATCAACGCCTTTGCGGCTCCGGGGGGATATATTTTCTTTTACACCGGACTTCTCAAAACCATGGAGAATGAGGCCGAACTGGCGGCCGTCATGGCCCATGAAATTTCGCACGTGGTGGCCCGTCACGGTATCAAAAGAATGCAGACCGCCATGGGGGTCAATCTGGTTCAGCAGTTGATCCTGGGCGATCAGGGCGAAGCGCTCAATGCCGCCGTGGGAATCGGCATGGGACTTTTATTCGCCGATTATTCCCGCGACGATGAAAACGAGGCCGACAATTACGGCGTTATCTATATGACCCGGGCGGGGTACAATCCCGAAGCCTGCCTGACCATGTTCGAAAAGATTTCTTCGCAATCCGACGGCTCCGCGAATTTCTTCGAAAAACTGACCCGGAGTCATCCTGAAACCCAGGAGCGGATAAGTCATGTCCGGGGGCAGATACAGGGGATGAGTCCCTTGCCGCAGAATTTGACCTTAGGGACTGATAAGTACCGTCAAATGAAAGGCCGGTTGAAATAATAGTGCAATAGTTATTTGTCCGCCATACGAATATTCGAAGGCGGGCCGTCATGTTTTCTATCCCAACCTGATTCGCCATCATCTTTTGTTGACATGTTGGATATTTCTGGTATAATGTTGTACTGAAGGGTTAATCACGGCATCAGGGCCGGGGCGATAAACAAGGGCGGCCGGTCGGGCTATAGCATCAGCGATAATTGACTTTATTATGGGTGAGCAATACCGTTTGACGGATGCACCCGGTGGCACGTCCCGGATTAAGCGGCATCGGTGTATTAGGGCATTTATGAAGTGTATTTAAGGGATACAGAGGGGGAAAGCATGGTTCATCTGTTAGAGAAAATCGGGGTATGGGGGATTATTCTATTAACTTTGGCGGGGAGCGTTTGGGGCGAATTTGGCCCTCTGGATAGAGTTTTGCCGGTACCGCCGACGCCGTTTGAAAGTGTCAACTATACTCCGGGTTGGTCTAGCAAGGAAGCCGGTTTTTCGGAAGATCTTCTTAAGTTTCACAGCAGTCTTTTCTGGAGCGGGATGGTGGATGTAGTGGCCCGCGATACCCTGGCCTATTGCGCCATGTATAACGGGCTCATGATTTTGGATATTAGCGACCCGACCGCTCCGAAATTCGTGTCCCAGCTATACATGCCCGATGGGTATGCCACGGATATCAGAGTGGATGGCGAATACGCATATTTAACAGAATGGGGTAATGCATTTTATATCGCGGATATATCCGATCCTACTGATCCTTTCATGGCCGGGAAATATCTTTTACAGGTTTCGGCCTATGGGCTGGATGTCGCTGATACCCTGGCCTTTGTGGCCTATGGCCTTTCTTCTGACAAGATTGGATTTTTAATACTTGATATCAGCGATCCGGGCAATATTACCGTGGTGGCCGATGTCTCGGCCGACGAATTCAGTATCCAGGCGATGTTTAAGGTCGACGTTGACGGGAACTATGCCTATGTTGTAGGAGATGGGTATGTCTGGATACTGGATATCTCCGACCCGGCGTATCCGGTGACCCAATGCCGTTTTTTAACGGGGTATTCTCCAAATGATTTAGTGGTAAAAGACACCCTGGTATTTCTGGCCGACTTGGACCGGATGTGGCCGGCAGGGATTTCAGCCTTCACGATTCTCGATGTCTCCGACCGCACCCAACCGGAGATAATAGGCCGCAAGCGATTGCGCGGTTCAGTGACGGGGGTTGCCCTGAAGGATAACCTGGCTTTTATGGCCAATGGAGAACAAGGGGTCCAGATATTCGATATCTCCAATCCGGCCGCCCCGGACAGCCTGGGTGTTATTCCGGTTCCGGAGTTCGCAGGCAAGGTGGCGGTGGCCGACACGGTATTACTCATCGTCGATTATGGCCCCCAACCGGTGAAGAGCCAAACGGCTAAAATGAATGGCCCCTCCGCAAACGATTTGCTATTGGCCGGAATAACCGAAGTAAGCAATCCGCAGATACTCGGTTTCTATGGCCTCCCCGGCCCTATAACCAGTGTCATATCTTCCGGGGATTATGTTTATGCCCTTAATAGCAGCGACTTTCGGGCCGACATTTTGATGGCTCAAAAAACCGGCGATCGCTTCGATTCGGTTGGCCATTATTACACCCCCGGAACGGCTCAAAAGGGCCTCGTGTACAACGACACTCTTTATCTCGCCGCCGGTTCGGAGGGATTGGAGGTAATAGACATCAGCGATCCGGCCAATCTGTATAGAGTCAGACACTATTCGGCGCCATCGGGGCTGGACGTGGCGATAAAAGACGGTTATGCCTATCTGGCGGCGGCCAGTTCGGGGGTAAGGATATTCGATATCACAAAACCGGACGACATCCCGGTCGCGACAATTAATACTCCGGGCCTGGCAACGTGTGTAAGAATCAACGAAAACCTGTTATATATAGCAGTGGTATTTGCAGATGGCATTCAGATTTATGACATATCCAATCCTGAAGGGCCGGTCTATATCACATCTTTTGGCGATGAAGTCTGTCAGGAGTTGGAAATATCCAATTCCGTTCTTTTTTCTTCTTCTTCGCTTACGGGAATAGACGCCTTCGATATTACGACCGATTCCTTGGCGCCGGTCTTGCTCAAAAAATATATACCGATAAGCAATCCCCTCGAAATTGCCGTATCGGATAATCTATTAATAACCGCGCTCGGTTACTCGGGAATTGAAGTAGTTGACATAACCAATCCCCGGGAGATGTACAGGCGGTTTATATATAATACGCCTTTTTGGGCGGAAGGATTATCCTGCGAGGGGGATTATGTTTACGTAGCGGATGAAGGGGGCCTGATCATACTTAAGAAAGATGTCATCACCGATTTGAATGACGGGAATGAAGTAATTCCACCGACGGAATTTACACTTCGTCAGAATCACCCCAATCCCTTTAATCCGGTCACGACCATCGAATTCGATTTATCTCGATACGGGTATTCCACCCTTAAAATCTATAACCTTCTGGGAAGGGAGGTGACGACCTTAGTGAATAAAGCGCTTCCAGCCGGGAGCCATGCCGTGCGCTGGGACGGCCGTGATTCCGAAGGAAACTCCGTATCCAGCGGGATTTATTTCTATCGCCTGACATCGGGGGCATATTCCGCATCAAAAAAGATGATTCTGGTAAAGTAATCGGACTTTTGCTCCACCCTTCGAAGCGGGGAGTGGGACACCATTTAATTTGTAAAAGACCGAAGCTATCGCTTCATCACTCCAGGCAGGAACTCATCGCAAGCGGTGAGGCACCGGGGCAATTTAAAAGTCAAAGGTGTCGGATTTCTTAAATTGCCTGAAGGCAAATTTTGAAACCCGACTCACCAATTTTGGGACTTTCCCTTAAAACCTTCCCCCCCCAAAATCGGGGGAAATTACCGCCATCGGCTAAAATTCCTGTTTAATCGGCCGACAATTAGAAGGATGGTGCTCAAAAATTGAACGGGAGCGCCAAGTGAGTGTCGGCCATTATGCTATTGGAATTGCGAAAGATAATCGATGGGGCTTGTTCAAAAAGGGCGACCGGGCCAATGCCGGTCGGTCGGACTGCCGCTGAACGAGGGCCACGACGGCCCGTTTCATTTCGGGACATCATGCCGGTATCCCTTTATAATTCAACGACTAACAACCAGGGATGGGCCGGGATGGAATTATCCAAATTTGGTACTCCTCAATCATGCTCCTTGGCAGTGCCCTTGCCTTTACCGCCGGCAAGTAAACTAACGAGGCAAAATAACAGGGCGGTAATTATTATGGTCATGAAAAAGATATTTATCATAATCGGAATTTGGCTGGTCCTCATGGCATTCGCGGCGATCGTGGGCGACGTAGCCATTGCGGGCGATTTCGGAACCACCACCGGTGACTTTTTAAATATTGCTTCCGATGCCCGGGGCTTGAGTATGGCCGGGGCCCAAACCGGTTTGGCGGATAACGCCGGCGCGGCCCGATGGAATCCGGCCGGCCTGGCTGGTCTGGGGAATACCGAATTCAGTTTCACGCACCTGACCTGGTATCAGGACCTGGCCCTGGAACACTTTGCGGTGGCAACTCCCCTTAATGAAAAATTAACCCTTGGCGTCGATGCCACCTATCTGGGCCTGGGCGATATCGAAGGGTACGATATTAATGATATGCCGACCGGCGTGATGTCTTCCAGTTATAATATGTGCGCCGGAATTTCCCTGGGTTATCGGCTGTGGGACAATTTGGCCCTCGGCCTGACCGGAAAATATATTCAATTATCTCTGGCCGAACAAAAGGCCTCGGCCTTTGCCGGGGATATCGGCCTGCGTCTTCATTATGACAGGGTGGCCCTGGGTGTCGTGCTGGCCAATCTGGGACAGAAAATTAAATTCGATCAGGTGGAAGAAGATCTCCCCACGACCGTTCGGGCCGGGATAGCGGTGGTTCCCTTTGGATCCGCCTTGACGGCTGCGGTCGATGTCGAAAAACCTCTCAATGGAGATGTTTCAATTCATACCGGCTTGGAATATCGCCACGGCCGATATTTCCTTCGCTCCGGACTATCGGGTTACCCTTATGCCCAGGATGAACTGGGGCAGGGTCTCTCATTCGGTGCCGGGGCCGATCTGGGGCGGATTCGCTTGGATTATACCTATTGTCCCGATGACCGCCTTTCGACGGAAGATCTTCACGCGTTCTCTGTTTCTTTCGCCCTGGGGAAGGGTGTGGAGAGGCTGGAGTCAAAGACCAAGTAAATTCGATTCCCGGCGTTTTTTCACGACCAATGATTGCCTGAAAGGCGGCCATTTCCTGGCCGCCTTTAATAATGGGAATAATTTTCCCTGCAAGGGAATTCAGATTAAATTAGGCAAGATATTGCAGTTATTATGCGGGGACATTCAAATATCTTCATATCCCCCGGATATATATGGATTTATCCACATTCCGTTATTATAATATAAATCTAACAAAATCTCGTATTGCTATGATTGCCAATATGTTATGAGTTATGCCTGATTTCAACCAGGTTACCGGATTATTATTATTTGATTGTGGCATGTTGGCAGTTCTTTTGCTTTATCAAGGCTCAAATATAGATTTAAATTACCAACTAATTTAGAAACCTTAGCCGTAAATAGAAAAACTATGATGGCATATCCAAATAATAGCGAAGCAAGAATCAACTCGTCCATGGCGGTATCGGCGCGTTCTGCCTACTATGGAGCGGCGATTGGTGTCGATGGCGAATATATTTCGGTTATAGATTCCCGTCGGGTGTCTTTAAAAGACCGGGCCAAATTCGCTTTTGGAGAGTTAGTTACCGGCCCGCTGTTCGTAGCCGCCCTTTCTCTTTTTATGGTTTTAAGCCGTTGGATGGGAATTGATTATAAGGCCTCCGTGAAGTCTGCGACCTATGTCATGGCCAAGCGGACGATAGATATCCTGGTAGCTTCGGCGGGTCTTATATTGGCTTTGCCGCTATTCGTTTTGATTCCGATTTTGATTAAATTGGACAGTAATGGCTCTATATTTTACACCCAGGAACGGGTTGGCCTGAATCGTCGTCGCCGGGATCGTCGCGATTACAGCGCCGGTATGAAGCGGGAACGCCGTTTACAGGATCGTCGCCAGGACAATCTCATGGGACGTCCCTTCCGTGTTATAAAGTTCAGAACCATGGTCAGTAATGCCGAAGCCAAAACCGGGGCAGTATGGGCCACCAAGAATGATTCGCGGGTTACGCGCGTGGGACGGTTTCTTCGCAAGACCAGAATTGACGAAATTCCTCAGTTAATCAATGTTTTGAGAGGGGAGATGGCGATGGTGGGGCCGCGTCCGGAACGTCCGGTTTTTGTCAAGGATCTGGCTACCAAGGTCCCCGAATATTCGACTCGTCTGGATGTAAAACCGGGCATAACCGGTCGGGCGCAGGTGGATAACGGATATGATACTTCGGTGGAATCGGTTATGGCGAAGGTTCGCAGTGACGTCGATTATATCCGCACCTGGAATGTCTGGAGCGATATTAAAATATTGATGAAAACCGTGGTGGTGGTTATTACAGGGAAAGGTGCCTGTTAAGTTATAAATTCGCAATGAGGCCGTATTCTGATTGGCAGAATACGGCTTTTTTATTGCTTATTCGGGTGCGGAAGATTAGATTTCAATCCGACTATATAATTACCATGGAATTCAGGGAGTTTTAATCAGGGATGGTACATAAAACGGCGATTGCGGTTTGTTTGTTCTTTTGTCTTGGGGCAGGGTTGGGGGCCCAGGAGATCGCGCCGGGCGGTGTCCTGATCGATTCCAATCCTGCGGGCGCCACGGCGGAACTTTCCGGCCCGTTGAAATTGAGCGGTTTGACGCCGGCGACATTTCCCCAGCGGCTTGACGGGCGATACGAACTGACGATAAAGAAGCCGGGCTACGAAAAATACCAGGCCACGATGTATTTGCAGTCTGACCGGGCCTTTTCTGTTTCCGTGAATTTGAAATCCAAAACCCGCTTCAAGGCCACCATGCGTTCGATGCTTATCCCCGGATGGGGGCAGATTTATTCCGAACAAAAGAAGAAAGGCGCCTTTTTTATGGTCCTGACAGTGGGAGCGGCGGCGGCGTATTTTGCCAGCGATAACGAATTTAGGTATCGGCGGGATTTATATGAGACCTCCCTGGCCCAATTTAATGCGGCCTTGACCTATGAAGAAAAGGAATTGCTTTTTCCGGAACTTAAGGCGACTCGTCAAAGGGCCTATGATGCCGAGACCGAGCGATTGATTACTATCGGGGTCGGGGTCGGCATTTGGGGACTGAATTTTCTGGATGCTTTGCTTTTCTTCCCCGATTACGGCAAGAACGCCGTCATAAGCGATATTACCATCAAACCCGTGGAATCCGGCGACGGCGCCCAGCTGATTTTAACCCGGAATTTTTGATTGAGGAATATAGCCATGAAATATTTTGGGATTATAACGCTGGTTTTGCTTCTGGCCGCGGGGGGATGCAACCGCACTTTCGATTCGGGGGACCCCGATTTCACATTGCCGGATCGCCCGCCCGTGCCCCAAGGGCTGAAATTATTTCATCTGGAAGACGGCGTGCAATTGACGTGGCAGATTTCCGATACCGGCGTAGTCGATTATTTCCGCGTTTATAACGCCGAAGGCGAAGATGGCGAATTCATATTGCTGGATACGACGGCTGATTTCTCCCTGGATATAACCACGCTCAATGTCGGCCAGACTTATTCCTTCGCCGTGGCTGCAATCGACACTCTGGGAATCGAAAGCGAACGGTCGCTGGCCGTGTCGACCCGCCAGGGGGTCACGAGTATGAGTATAAATGACTATGATATTTTTACCAATTCGCGGGACGTGGATATCCGTTTCATTTTTCCGGTGACTCCCGCGCTGGTTTTAGTTTCGGAGGATGAGAATCTGGCCGGGGCTGTCTGGCGGAATTATTCACAGAATATACAATTTACCCTATCCTCCGGTGACGGGACAAAAGAGGTTTTTGCGCGGTTGAGGTTTGGCGACGGCTCGGAAACGGCGGAAACGCTCTCGGACGATATTATTCTGGATACCCGTGCCTTTATCGATTCCACCTGGTTTACGGCGGATACCTCCCATCCTGCGACCGGCGACACCATATACTTTTATGTCGATGCCGGTGAGACGGGCGGGACGGCTTATATCGGGTTTCCCGGTCTGAATCGGCTGGATTTATTCGATGACGGCTCTCTGGGCGACGATACCCCGAATGACGGGGTATACAGCCGCCGTTTTGTGATTCCCGTCAATTTGGAAGTCGACAACGGCCTGGTAACCGGCCATTTTTCCGATGAGGCCGGCAATACCGCTTCCTCGGTGTCGGGCCTGGTCCGGCTTAATATCATAATCCCGGCCGATCCGGTCGTGCTTCGGGCGGTGACGGAAAGTTCTTCGCGAATTAGATTGGATTGGAATACCACCGACCGGAGCGATTTTGCATCCTACAGGATATATCGGGACATCAGCACCGGAGTCGATGAAAGTTCCGAGTTGGTAACGCTAATTACCTCACCGATAACGGCCACCTATACCGACCAGGATTTGGACGACAACCAGGCATATTATTATAAATTATATGTTTATGTAAACGACGGCTTGCTGATAAGTTCCGATGAGGTTACGGCTACGACGACGGTAAATACGGCGCCCTCGCCGGTGGTCCTGGCCGTGGCGGTGGGATCTTCCGACGGCCTGACCATAATTATCTCCTGGACGGTGAGCGGCGACGAAGATTTTGAATCTTACCAGATATACCGGGGCGGCGACCAAAGCGTCACGGATGTCACCGGGCAACGATTGACCGTGATAAACAGCGCTACACAAACCAGTTTTACCGACTATCGGGCCAGCGTTTCCGAAACTTATTACTATGTAATTTATGTATATGATCAGCAGGGATTGAAATCGGAACGATCGCTGCCGGCATCAACACCGTAAGGCGAGGTCGGATTGGGAATCATTGAAAAGATAAATCGTTTCCTTCAATTATACCTGTCTTCGCTGGGAGCCCTGCGACGGCCGCTTATTATTTTACCGCTTATTGTCTACGCCCTGATTCAGTATCTGGTATTAATCGTTCTGGAAAATTATAATCATCCGGCCATTTTCCCCTGGCTCTCGTCCCTGGTATCATTGACCGGTCAGGGGCGGGAGGAATTTTTCAGCCATTATCCGGAGTTATATATTCTCCTGCCCAATATTTATCAGTGGGCCAAGTTGGCGGTGGGTTTCTTGTTGGAAGCGCTTTTCTTGACTGTTACGGTCGTCCTTTTTGTGCGCTATTTCAATCAGGCCGACTCACGGCAATGGCCGTTGTCGCTGGTCTGGAAAAGATGGCCCACGACATTCGCCGTATGGGCGATTGTCAGTATTCTTCTGGTGATAATCAATATCTATATCCCGGGATTTTTTGCCGGTTATCTTTACGGGTCACCGCGTCGGGCGTTCGTCTTTGACGCCGTCATGAAGGTCTTTACGGTCGGGGTCTACTCCCTGTTTCTATACGCCTTGCCGGCAGCGATCGTGTATAATAACGGTTTAATAAAGTCATTAAAAACTTCCCTGACATTTTTCGTGCGATATCCCATTTTCACATTTTTTCTGGCCTTTATCCCTTACATTTTATCCTTGCCTTTAGCCTATGCCACGGCGGCTTCGAGTGTCATTGTCGACAAATTCTCACCGGGACTGGTGGTTTATCTCTTGATGGCCGGGATATTTGTGGACTTGATAATCAATTATTTCCTGACCGGCACGGCGGTGCGATTCCTTCTGCAGGAAGCCGAATAACAGCCGCTTATCACGCCTGTAATTCTTCGCTTCTTCTGTCCGGTATTTCTCTTTGAAACATCGTTTCGGACCGTTCGGTCAAGCCTCCTTATTTATCATATTTCCCGGAAAATGGCCCAAGGCGCCCCCTTTAGTGCTAAAAATTTAGACAATTGCGCCGATACAATGAAAGTAAATTGAGGGTAAATAAGGCTTGATGAAGAATATTTTGATAGTCGATGACGACCCAGAGATTTCGCGGTCTTTGGCCAACCTGTTTGATTCCGAGAGATATCATTTCTATTTTCTCGAGGACGGCCAAAAGCTAATCTCTTTCGTCAAGGAACATCAGGAAATAGATGCCGTCCTCCTGGACGTCAATTTGCCGACCATCTCCGGTCTGGATCTTCTCAAGCAGTGCAAATTAAACGATATTGAAATTCCCATTATCATGATTTCGGGGTTCATTTCCACCGAAAATGCCATGGAAGCGATGCGGGAAGGAGCCTTCGAATATCTTACCAAACCTTTCGAAATTCAGAAACTGATCGATACCGTCAATAAGGCCGCGATCCATAAAAGAACCCCGGCGCGAAAAGACGAAGAGCCGGTGGAATTAACGGCCGCGGAGTTGGATGAAATTGTCGGGAAATCACCGGAGATAGTGGAGATTGCCAAACTGGTGGGGCAGGTAGCCAAATCCGACGCCGCCATTTTAATATTCGGAGAATCGGGAACCGGGAAAGAGTTGATCGCCCGGGCCATTCATCGCAATTCCCGCCGCCGCAATAAACCGTTCCTGTCGGTCAATTGCGCGGCCCTGGCGGAGACGCTTCTGGAATCGGAACTATTCGGGCACGAAAAGGGAGCCTTCACCGGCGCCTATTATAAACGTCTGGGTAAATTCGAGCAGGCCAACGGGGGGACGATATTCCTGGATGAAATCGCCGACATGTCGATGCTGACGCAATCCAAACTTCTGCGGGTGTTGCAGGAGAAAAAATTCGAGCGCGTGGGGGGGAATGAATCGATCGAGGTCGATGTCCGGGTGGTGGCCGCGACCAATAAATCCCTGGTGCAGTGCATGAAAGAGGGTTCGTTCCGGGTCGACCTGTTCTATCGCCTCAAAGTCGTCTCGGTCTATGTCCCGCCCCTGAGAGAGCGGAAGGGAGATATTCCCCTGCTGGCCGAGCATTTTATTGAATTTTACGCCCGCAAGTTGAATAAAAATATCAAAGGGATGGCCAAACCGGCGCTGCAGATGCTTCAGAAATACGCCTGGCCGGGGAACGTTCGCGAACTGGAAAACAATGTCCAGACCGCTTGCGTCATGACCAAGAATGAACTTCTGAATCCGGAAGATTTCCCCATTCATTCCGAAATCGATTCCAAAATAGAAATCAATCTCGACTCCCTGCAGGATGACTACACGGAATTATTTTCGAAAATAATCGACCCCGTGCTGCCCAAACTCATTAACAGTTCCGAGGGGAAGATTTACTACTTTCTGGAAGCGGCCATGGAGCGGGCCCTGATAGCCTCCTGCCTGAAATACTTCGGTTCCAACCAGGTGAAGACTTCGGAAATTCTCGGCATCTCGCGCAATACTCTGCGCGATCGTATCGCCCGCTATAATATTTACTAGTCCCCTGAATTAATTATCCCCGCCTGTTTTCTCTTTTGCCTCATTTTGGAATACCCTGGAAAAGCAATAAACAGCCACCAGAATTATCAGCCCCCAGGTAGAAATTAAGAATATCCAGCCGCCGGGTGTCATTGTTCGGCCTCCTTTCCGGGCGATTGACCGGGTTCCCGTTTGTGCCACGCTTTCCAGACCAGGAAAACAAATAAAAGGAGAAGACCCAGAAGGAGAAGCCTGATGCCCAGGATATAAGGGACATTTTCGGAAGGCACATCTTTCATGGTGATAAGCGACCACCAGTCGGTAAAGAACCAGTATCCCAGTATGGCCAGAAGAAATGTGGGCGTTACATATTTGATGATGAATTTGAAAATGCGGGGGACTTTCAGCCTGGCCCCCTGGTGCATTTCGTCCCAGGCGCGGTCGATGCCGAACACCCAGGCCAGAAGGACGATTTCGAGGGTGGCGCCGACCACGATGAAGAAATTCGCGCCCCAGAAATCGAGATCGTCAAGAACACCGCGATGAATGAAAACGACGGCGGGAAGGCAGAGTACAAAAGAAACGGCCGCGAATATTTTCACGGCTTTCTGGCGACTGACATTGAACTCGTCTTCGAGGAAGGCGATGACCGGCTGGGCCAGGGAAATGGAGGAGGTTATTCCGGCCAGGAAAAGCATGAAAAACCACATAAAGCCGAAAATGGCGCCTACCGGAATTTTGTTGAAAATCTGGGGCATGGTGACAAAGCCCAGATTGAAGGCGCCGGATTCCGCCAGGCCGACGATTTGGTCGGGGCCGAAGAAAATAAAGGCGGCCGGAATGATGATGGAACCGCCCACGATTACCTCGGCAAATTCATTGGTCGACGCCGACGTAAGCGCCGAAAGAGCGATATCTTCGTTCTTTTTCACATAACTGGAGTAGGCCATAATCGCGCCCATCCCAACGGAGAGGGTGAAAAAGATTTGACCGGCGGCGGCCAGCCAGACTTTGGCCGACTTAAGGGCGGAAAAATCAGGATTCCATAAAAAGCCCAGGCCATTTATGGAATTCCAGTCCGGATGAGCCGGGTCGGGCGCAAACAGCGTGATAACGCGCACGGCCAGGACCAGCCCAAAAAAGAAGAGCAGGGGCATGGCAATATGACAGAGTCTTTCTATTCCACCCCGAATGCCATAATAGGCTACCCCGAGATTGGTGGCGAACGTAAGAACAAAAAATATTAATCCGGCGCTGGAAAAGGCCAGGAATGAGGGGGTATCCAGGCCCTGATATGACGTTAGAAAATTGACGAATCCCTGATTATCGGGGATACTCGCCAGTTGCCCTGTCAGGGAGTACCAGGAATATGACAGACACCAGGATTCAATATATATATAGTACATGTATATCAAGAGAGGCCCGAAGATGGCGGTGATGCCGAAGTATTTAATAAAGCGGTTTTTTTTCCAGAGGGATTGAAAGACGCCCGGACCGGTGGAATGTCCGAAACCTCCGCCATATCGGCCGGCGGTCCATTCCACCCAGCACAAGGGAATCCCCACCAGAAGAAGCGCGATCAGGTAAGGAATAATAAAGGCGCCGCCGCCGTTTTTAGCGGCCTGAACGGGGAAGCGAAGAAAGTTCCCCAATCCGACAGCCGAGCCGGCCACGGCCAAAATTACGCCCAGCCTTGAACCCCAGTGTTCTCTTTCAAGTCTCATTAATTTTGCTCCGTCGGAAATGCGATTGTTACGGCAATCTTTTTTCTCACGAAAACGTATAATGCCTGATTATAATTTTCGGCGAATATTAAAGTCAAGGTTAAACATAGTTATCTTATGGTCTTAGAGGGGAGGTTTTTAGTTGACACTGCATTGAGTTTGGTAATATTATGACAAAAATTGATTTCCAATCCGGAGGATATGAAGTGAAAAAGCAACATTGGATTTGGCCGATTGTGGCGTTGTTGATGATAGTGCCGAACTGGGGCAATGCGGAAGACGCAGTCGGGCTGGCATCGGGCAGTCTGGCGATCGCCGAGTCATGTGGCTTTGGCGAGGGGAATGTGGGGGCCATTATAGGTATCGGGGATAATTCCAATAATTTTCTCGGTTCGATCAGTTACGGGTTCTCGCAATATACCGAAGGAAGGTTGAAACTGGGGTTGTCGGATGCTGACAGAGTCGATGCCTCCCTGATGTTTGGGGCGGATTTTAAATACCAGTTTTTGTCGCGGAGAGATTCCAATAACCCGCCTCTGGATATGGCTTTGGGGGGATTCTTTGAATGGGTCGATTATGATGGAATCTCGGTCCTGGAATTGGGCGGCCAGATAATCGGGTCTTATAATGCGACCTTGAGTAACGGCCAGCACTTGATTCCGTATGGGCGATTCGGTATCCGCATTGAAAACGTCTCTAACGGCGATTCCGAATCGGATCTTCGCTTCGGCTTGAATCTGGGAACCAAGTATGAACCTTCTCGTGATTTGGGATTTTTCGCCGAATTTCAACTCGACGGCAATACCGGCCTGTGGCTGGGCGTGGAATTCCGCGCCTTCTAATCGGCGCTAAAACTTTAATAAAAAGGGCTTCGGTTCAAGCCGAAGCTTTTTTGCATGAGCTATTGGGAAGCCGCACTTTTGGGGTTACTGCAGGGATTAACCGAATTCCTTCCGGTTTCATCTTCAGGTCATTTGGTTCTGGCCGAGCACATTCTCGAGTTAAAACAGCCCGGGGTGGTTTTTGAGTTGATGGTTCATCTGGGAACGCTTCTTTCGGTTCTGATTTATTTCCGTCAAAGAATTATCGCTTTGGTGCTTTCCCTGTTTATTAAAGATATGCGCCCGGAACGGCGGATGGTATTTTATATTATCATCGGGACAATCCCCGCGGTAATAGTTGGATTTCTGCTCGAAGATTTTTTTGAAAGGGCCTTCGGCGCTCCTTATATGACCTCCTGGATGCTGATAGCGACAGGAGTCATGCTTCTGGCGACAGGGTTGTTTCGCCGCCGTGAAGGCGAACTGACCCTGTTTCGCTCGATATTTATCGGTATTGGGCAGGCCTGCGCCATTTTGCCGGGAATCTCACGATCCGGGTCGACCATTTCGTTTGGGCTCTTTGCCGGCATCAAGCCGGTTGTGGCCGCGGAATATTCGTTTTTATTATCGATCCCGGCGGTGGCCGGGGCCATAGTTTTAAAATCTCGGGAACTTCTGAATCTTAATGCGGCATTGGCCGGCGAATATATACTGGGGACGGTGATTTCTTTCCTTTCCGGGCTTTTCGCGGTCTATATCCTTCTGGATATTATCCGTCGCGGCAAATTCAAATATTTCGGCATATATTGTCTGGCCGTGGGAATTTTCGGAATTATATATTTCGGGCGATAGCATGAAACGGATTCTGGCCATCCGGCTGGGGGCTATCGGCGATGTTATCCTGGCTTCGGCACCGCTTTTAAATCTCAAATTATCCTTTCCCCAGGCTGAAATTTTCTTTTTGACACGGGCCGATATCGTTCCCCTGGCGGAAATGATGGCGGGAGCCGACCGGGTGCTCCCTTTTGTCCGGCATGCATCGCCTCTGGATCTTTTTCGCATCGGGGAATATCTGGACTCTTTTCATTTCGATATGCTCCTGGATTTGCACGGCAATATTCGTTCGGCGTATCTTTTAAATCATGTGGCGGCATCGCGAAAAATAAAATACCGCAAACGCCGCTGGGAACGATGGGCTGCCGCCCGCCTGAAAATCATTAATCCCGACCCTCCGCACACCATCGATCTTTACAATGATGCCGTCATTCGGGCCGGAGGGAAGGCCTTCGCGAAACGGGCCGTAATAAAAATACCCGTTAAACAAAAATCCCCCTTGCCGTTCGGCGGGGAACAGCCGGTCATCGCCCTGGCGCCGGGGGCCTCGTATCGTCCCAAGCAATGGCCTAAGGAAAGGTTTGCGGCCCTGGCCGTCAATTTGTATCGTCAACTGGGCTGCCATATCGTACTGATTCTCTCCTCCCGGGATATCGAATTGGAAACGCTTCGCCGGGAAATTCCGGAGTCTTCGCTGGCCGTGTATCTTGATACCCCCCTGGAAGAAATCGCCGGCGTTCTCTCGCAATGCCGATACCTGGTCAGCAATGACTCGGGCCTGATGCATCTGGGGTCGGCCGTGGGTGTCCCGGTCGTGGCCCTGTTCGGGCCGACTCATCCGACGCTGGGCTTTTGGCCCCGGGGACTGCATGATAAGGTCATTCAAAGGGATGAACCGTGTCGGCCCTGTTCTCTTCACGGCCGCCTGCCCTGTTATCGCGAAGAGCAGTATTGTTTCACCAGAATTACGCCGGGCGATGTTTTCAAGATGATTCGGGAGGGGCTTGAAGCCAATTTCGGCGGGAATAAGGCGGTCTTTATCGATCGCGACGGAACCCTTATAAAGGAAAAGGAGTATCTGTCGGATCCCGACCAGGTGGAGCCGATAGCCGGTTCTTTCGAGGCTCTTAAAAAAATCCGTGCGGCGGGTTATAAAGTTATCGTGGTCTCCAATCAATCCGGTGTGGCCCGAGGTTATTATGACGAAGGATCCGTCAGGCGTGTCAATGAAAGAATTGTGCAAATTTACGCCGCGGAAGGAATCGTAATCGACGAGATGTTATACTGCCCCTATATGGAGGGGGCATCCGTGGCCGCTTACAACCTGGATAGCCCGGACCGCAAGCCGGCTCCGGGGATGGTGGAGGCGGCCTCCCTGCGACAGAATATCAATCCCGGCCGGTCATTTGTCATAGGCGATATGCTGACCGATATCGGCCTGGCCCATGTCTGCGGCGCCCGCGGTATCCTGGTCCGGACCGGGCACGGCCGCGACGAGGAAAAGAAATTGATATCATCGAAATTGACGGGCCCGGAAATCATTGTCGATAATCTCTTCGAGGGCGTAAAATATATACTTGAAAACTAACCCCGGCGCCCCAATATGATAGTAAACGCTGCCTATCAGTCATCTTTGAATACTCATAATAAGGTCAAATGCCATCTTTGTCCCGCCGAGTGCGTTCTTGACGAAGGCAAGTATGGCATCTGCGGCTGCCGCCATAACCGTAATGGCAAACTGGTAACGGAAAATTTCGGCGAACTGGTGACGATTGCATACGACCCGATTGAGAAGAAGCCCTTGTATCATTTTTATCCCGGATCGATAATATTTTCCACCGGCGCCAATGGCTGTAATTTCCAGTGCGACAACTGCCAGAATTGGCAGATTTCGCAGGAAAAAGCGCCCACGCGATATGTTTCACCCGACGATTTGGTGAAACTGGCCGGGCGCGAGGGATCCATCGGAGTGGCTTATACCTATACCGAGCCTTTGATTTGGTTTGAATATATCCTGCAGGCCGGACGTCTTGTAAGAGAGAGCGGCCTGAAAAACGTCCTGGTCTCCAACGGATACATAAATCCCCGGCCCCTGGAGGAACTCCTGCCGCTGATAGATGCCGCCAATATCGATCTCAAGGGGATGAGACCGGAATTTTATCGCCGAGTCTGCAAAGGAAAATTGGAGCCGGTCCTGGAAAATATAAAGAGTATTTATGCCGCCGGGGTTCACCTGGAAATAACCAACCTGGTCATAACCGAGTTGAATGATTCCCCGAAAGATTTTGAACTCCTGACTGATTTTATTGCCGATATTTCTCCGGAAATTCCCGTTCATTTTTCGGCCTATTATCCCACATTTAAAATGACCAATCCGCCGACTTCGCCGGCGCGTCTGCTGGAGGCTTTCGAAATGGCCCGGTCCAGGCTCAAATTCGTCTATCTGGGCAATGTCCGGCTTAAAGGCAAAGCCGATACCATTTGTCCCGGTTGCGGGGCCACCGCGGTGCGTCGTGACGGGTATATGATTGACATTTCCGGCCTTAAAAACGGCCATTGCGGGGTCTGCCGTCAGGATTTAAAAATTATCCAATCTTGAGGATTTTCGATGAAATTCATTTTATCGGAAGGCGCACTTTCCGATAAAAATAAGACAGGCGGTTCCACAAACCCGCGACCAGGAACGGAACGGCAGGTGTATTTGTTTAGAAAGGCAAGGAGATTTCCCGGAAATAGCGGGCCTATTATGCGCTTTAAATCGATCCTTCGAATTTTGGTTCCGGTCCTGGTTTTGTGCCTGGGCGGAGTTTTAGATGCCCGCGCCCAATTCTATTTCGGCAAGAATAAAGTCCAGTACACCGATTTTGAATGGCAGGTTATGGAAACCTCCCATTTCCGGATATATTTCTACGCTTCCGAAGAGGAAGTCGCTCACATGGCCGCCCGCATCGCCGAAGACTGCTACGCCCTATTGGCGGCGGAATTCCGGCATGAAGTCTACCGCAAGATCCCCCTGATTATTTACAGTTCTCCCAATCATTTTACGCAGACCAATGTCACCCCCAGTCTTTTACCGGAGTCGGTGGGGGGATTCACGGAATTTCTCAAAGGACGAGTGGTGGTTCCGTTTAACGGGGCTTACAGCGATTTCTACCATGTTATCCGCCATGAGTTGGTGCATGTATTTCAATTATCAAAACTGGAATCGGTCATGTCCCGGCAGAAACTGGCCCGGATGGCCATGCCGCCTTTGTGGCTTATCGAGGGTATGGCGGAATTCTGGTCCACCGAATGGGATACCGAGGCCGATGCCATCCTGAAAGATCTGGTTTTGTCGGGGCAGATGCCGGCCCTGTCGGAAATGTACATATATAATGGTTCCTTTTTCATGTACAAACTGGGGCAGTCATTTTGCATGTTCGTGGAAGAAAACTACGGTCCCGATAAACTGGTCATGATTCTGGAGAATTGGTGGAAAGGAAGGGACTTCGAGGCTATCCTGGAAATTACCATGGGGAAACCCTCCAAGGAGATTTCCCAGGAATGGCTCTACCACCTGAAGAAAAAATATTTCCCGGAGATCGCCGACCAGGGGTTGGTCAAAATGGAAGCTCGCCCCTTAACCCGGAAAGGCTATGCTCTCAAAGGTGTTCCCGTACGCCTGGCTGATAGCGCCGGATATAAAGACTGGGTGGTTTTCAAAGCCAATAAAATGGGGTATTCGGGGATTTATATAATGCCGTCCGAAGGCGAAAAAACGAGCCTTGATCGCCTGATAAAGGGTGATCAATCGGCCACTTTCGAGTCGCTTCACCTCCTGCAAAGCGGCATCGATGCCACCGACAGCGGTCTTTTGGCCTTTTCTTCCAAGTCAAAGGAATCGGATGTCCTTTATATCTTCGATATCAGCCGGCGCCTGATTTTGGAAAAATATGAGTACCCCGAACTGACCACTATTTTTTCGCCCCGTTTTTCCCCCGATAATAATCGCCTGGTCTTCAGCGCTTCCGATGTGGCCGGAATCAATGACCTGTATATACTGGACCGCGCCGAAAATAAGTTGACGAAACTGACCGATGACATCTATCTCGACGGCGACCCCGATTTTACGGCTTCCGGCGATTCCATAGTCTTTTCCTCGGACCGGTGCTTCCAGGGCGATAAAGGAGCCCGCAATCTCTATCTGATTCCTGCCGCCGGCGGCGTTCCCCGGGCGGTGACCTCTGGCCCGTGGCAGGATATAAACCCCGATGCGACCGCCGACGGTATCTATTTCAGTTCCGATCGTAACGGGGCATTCAACATTTACCGGCTCAACCACGAGGGAAGTATCAGCCAGTTAACTTCATTATTGACCGGGGCGTACGATCCCCGATTGGCGCCGCGGACCGGGAAATTGATCTTTACCGGATATCAGGATATGGGCTATCACATTTATGAGACCGATATCCGCGATACGATGGTTCTGGCGGCCGATTCCGTGAGGACGGGGGAAGTATTCTGGAAACCGGGAAAACTGGCCGCCAAGTCATTCCGGTCCTCCGTCAAGTATGATACCGATTATTCCTTCGATATCGCTCAATCGGCCATATCCTATGATCCGGTTTACGGCACCATGGGCGGTCTGCAAATGGCGATGTCGGATATGCTGGGGGACCATGTCTATTATTTCGTTTTGGGAAATACCGCCCAGAACAAGGATGATATTCTCACCAGTTTTAACGTGGCGATCACCTATCTCAATAAGACCCGGCGACTGAACTGGGGCGTGGGCGGCTATCACCTGTACGACGAATATTATAATGATTACGAAGGGTATTATTTCGAACGGCAGGTCGGGGGACTGATTCACTTGAACTATCCTCTTTCCAAATTCAATCGTCTGGAGATGACTTCGTACCTGCGCTATTCCGATAAAGAGGAATCGTTCGGCATCAGGTCGCGGGAAGCGCTCTTATCCTCGACCTATATATCGCTGATCTGGGACAATTCCCTCTGGGATATTTCCGGACCGCTCGATGGGCACCGGTATAATTTCACGCTGGGGTTTACCTCGGCCCTGGACCAGGGCCGGCAGTACAACCGGGTGGGCCTGGTAGATATTCGTCACTATTTCCGACTGGGGACATACTCGGCCTTTGCCAATCGCCTGTTTCTGTACAGTTCTACCGGCGAGGAACCGCAACGGCTTTATTTCGGGGGAAGTTGGTCCATGCGCGGTTATGATCGGCGCCAGTTTTATGTTCGCAACATCGTTTTTGCCTCCAATGAATTGCGATTCCCGCTTATCGATGATTTAATCGTCGGGTTCCCCTTCGGCGGTATTGGCTTCAGAGCCATTCGGGGGGCGCTCTTTTTCGACGTGGGGCGGATTACCGACAGGAAATTTCATCTTTTGGATGAACAATTTTTCGACGACCTGATCGGATCCTTCGGGACCGGCTTTAGAGTCGCCCTGGGGCAGGTTATTCTGCTAAGATTCGATTTTTCGCGGACCACCGATTTTAACAAAATCAGCGACCGAACCAATTTTGAATTCTTTTTCGGATGGAACTTCTGATGTCAGCGATTGCCACCCTGGTGCGGATTATCGGTCTGGCGGTTTTATTACTGACAGCAGGCTGTAATCAGCCCTTTCATTTGAGTCGGATCGGCGAGCCGCCGGAATCGCCCTGGCCGTACGGACGGCTGGGTATTGATTCCCGGGCCGCCATGGATTCACCCTACGAAGGGGGTCTGAATCTGAAATGGGAAACCCGAATCGGCGAAGGGCCGATTGGGCCCTTGACTATCGGGGCGGGTCGGTTGATAATTCCCACCACACGAGCCCGGGCATATTTATTTAATCTGGAAACGGGCCACCGGGAGGGACGCCAAAAAACCAGGGGAAATTGCCAGGGGGGGCTCCTGGTCCATGATTCGCTTCTTTTTCTGGCCGTCGGGCCGGATCATAATTCCATATCCTGCTATAATTTGCACAGCCAGTCAGAGATATGGGAAGTGCCCGTTAAGGATGTTTCCGGGCCGCCGATAATTGTAAGAGAACGGATTATTTTTACGACGGCCGAGCGGATGGCGGAATGCCGCGATTTGTTGACCGGGAATGCGATCTGGCAAACGGAGTTGCCGGCGCGTTCTCCGGCCGGGCCTTCCAGCGACGGCGAGGTTATTTACATCCCGCTCGAAAATGGACTTCTGGCCGCCCTGAATGAGAAAGATGGTGCCATGAAATTCACCGTGGAAACAAATGAGCCTTTGATTTCGAAAGCCGCCGTGGGCGACCTGGTTTTTGTGGCTGGAGCCGAGGGCAGCCTTTGCGCCATTGAACGAAATACCGGCGATATAATCTGGCGCAAAAGTTTCGATTGGCCTGTCTGGACGGCACCTGCGGTCGATAACGTCGCCGTCTATCTGGGCGATTCCGGCGGTTTTCTTCATGCTCTGGACCGCCATGACGGACACACTCTGTGGACTTTCAAATCCGACGGAGTCGTTGTGGCCTCGCCCGTAGTCGTCGGCAAATTCGTCTTGTTCGCCTCCCTGGACAAAAATCTTTACTGCGTGGACAAAAGCAGCGGGCTCCTGGTTTCCCGCTGGAAGACAAAAAATGAAGTCCGTTTTTCGCCGATCAGCGACGGACGAAATATCTTCCTGGCCACCCAGGGGGGAACGATCCAGTGTCTTGGAGACTGAATGAATATCTTCGCCTATTCCGGAAAAGACCTTAGTCTCAATTTATCAGATATTGCCGCCGAAGCCGTCCGCGAAATCGACCTGGCCGGCCGCAAGGTCAGTATCTATTCGGGGGAACATCCCCTGGCGGTTAAGGCCGTCGAAAGTCTGGCCTTCTGTCTTCAAAAACTATTCAAGGTAAAGCGCTATCTGGATCTGCATCTCCACGGGGGCAAGGTATATGCCATGAATATCATGGTCCGTCCCACCATATTCAGTGAGCATATAGCGGAGTACATGCTTCACAATGATATCAAGAGCCTCCTGATCGAAACTGTCCTGACCCCGCGGGATTTGGCGGTTTTGCTCAAAGGCTTGACAACCCGGCAGACTTCTTTGAATGCCGAAAATGCCCTGGCCGCTCATCTGGATCGCGCCGGAATAAAGGGGGTCCTGGTCAATAGCGAACTGGGGAGGAAGATATTCGATGACTTGCCGCATTTTGGTTTTGAGTTGGCCGGGGGATACACGGCCCGCCAGATTCTGGGCCGATTTTTAGGCGACAATGTCGCCAGTCTGGCCCGGATTTATTCTCTGGAAAAAGAAGAGGGTGAGATATTTCTGGAGAAATTGGGACTGGATTATCGCCACGGCCTGGTGAAATATTTTATTCCCGAGGTTTTTTCGGCAATTAAAGTCGCAAAAATAATAGACGACGTCGGCCGCCTTAGCGATAATTTCCGGGAAAAAGCGACCGCCGGCCAGGGCGATATCGAAATGCGTCGCTCTCTTGAAAACATATACCGGCTTGTCTCACTGCATCCCGACTTATCCGGACTGGTCAAGGAATTGAAAAGCCTGATTGATTCCAATAATATTTCGGGGGCGCAGGACTTTCCGGAATACTCGGCTTTGAGCGAGGGATTGAGGCAGGAATGCGATGCCGGTGCGGACTCGACGCAGAATACCGACGATATCAGCGAGTTTTCCGATTTAATGGAAAGACTGATACGAACCGGACGGACCGATAAGGCGGCGGAGTCCCTGGCCGAACTTATGGATGCTCTCACGAACCCGGAATTGGCCGCCCGAAACAAATCGCTTATTAAGCTTCAGCAATCATTGGAAATCTGTCGACGATTGGGCAATGAAGTTCTTCTGGAATTCCTGGTGCGAAAATCCGATGAATATCTTACCCGGCGGCAGGAAACTTTCGAGTTTTCCGAATTGCTTATCGGGGTGGCGCGGATTTGCCTGGCCGATCGGCGGCGACGCGTTATGGATCTTTTGTGTGACATTCTGGCCAAAAGGCGGGTAAAAACTTGCGATGTTATTGCCTATGACTCTTTGGCGGTGAAAAAGACCCTGGACGACATGAATCGCCCCGAAATAATCAACGGCCTTATTTGCGATCTGGTTACCGGCCCCGCGGAAAGTTACGCATCGGTGCGAAAAATCCTGACGACCATCGGGTCGGAAGAAGCCGCTTCGGCATTGTCGCGTTATATATCGCATGAGTCTCGTCAAGTGCGTATGCAGGTTTTGAGAGTCATGTCGGAAATGGGGAAATCGTCGCTTCGAGTCTGCGCTGCGATCCTGAAAGAAAATGCCAATTTTGAACGCCCCTTTGAGCGCCGGGAACTTCCGGATGACCGCTGGTATATAGTCCGCAATGCCATCTTTGTCCTGGGAACATTAAAAGATGAAGAGGCCTGCCGGATTCTGGGCGTGCGTTTGTCCGATTATGATACCCGCGTCCGCCGGGCGATAATCAGCGCTCTCGAGCAAATCGGCGGCCAAAAGGCGGCCGACCTTTTAATAGTCATGGCCGAGGACCCCGATAAAGAAATCCGGGAATCGGCTATCATAGCCCTGGGTATTATCAAAGAAGCGCAGATAATTCCCGAATTGATAGACCTGGCCGATAAACAGAATACAGAAATCGTGCATATTATTACGGTTCTGGGAAGGCTGGGCGGGGAAAACGTCCGTACTTTCCTTAGTCGTCTTTTAAGCGATAATGAACTCCTGGCGAAATACGCCTCCGGCAAATCATCGCGGGACGAAATCCGCCTGGCAGCCGTTAAAGCCCTGGGGCAAATAGGGGATTCTCTGGCTTTGGAATCCATCAGAAGTTTTAAAAATAATGCTTTGCAGGGGGGAAAGACATTATTTACGACCACCAAGTTACATCGCGTTGTGGATGAGATCCTTTCGCAAGGCAGAAATTAGTCTGCCACCATCTGACAATCAGGCATATTTAAAGCCAACTTGACATATGTATATGCCATATTGGCATCGTCTTAGTGCTTAAATTCTCCAGCATTTTCTCATCTCGTTGGCTTATAATCGTTTACATGTTTTGGCACGACAATTGATTAAAACATCGTTGGATGTTGAGAATAATAATAACAAAATAAAGGAGGAATGAATAATGACTATCATCCGTTACAACCCGAATCGAATCGCCGCCAAAGTTGGCGATGAACTCGACCGCATGTTCGAGGGACTTTTTGCTCCCCTTTCACGTCAAGCCGTGGGAACCGAAGTTTTTCCCCGCATGGATATAATGGAAACCAAGGATAAACTGCTGGTTCAGGCGGAAGCGCCCGGAATGAGCAAGGACGATATCAAAGTCCTGGTCGAAGAAGGTGTTCTGACCATTTCCGGCGAGCGTCAGATAAAACGGGACGAAGAAATCACCAATTATATCTGGTGCGAGCGAAGCAGCGGTTCTTTCTCACGTTCTTTCCGTTTGCCCGAATATGTTGAAGTGGAGAAGATCACGGCCGATTACAAAAACGGCGTTCTGACGGTGGAGATGCCCAAGGTTGAGGCTTCCAAGCCCAAGGAAATCGAAGTAAAAGTGAACTAATCGAAACCAGGGGTAATCGGCAAAGTGGAAACGGGCGGGCGGAAACGCTCGCCCGTTTTTTCCGGATAATCACACACAAGGATCTAATCCCATTTTCAATCCTATGGTCGATTCTTCGGCAGACATCTTTCGGTATATTAAATCTGATTCTGATATGGAAAGAAAGGGGAATCATATGTTAAACTTACTAATCCGTCTGGACCGGTACAAATATTTAAAAGGAGAAGAGCAAAATGAGTAAGATTATCGGTATAGATTTGGGAACCACCAATTCCGTGGTGGCGGTCATGGAGGGAAAAGACGCGGCCGTGATTGTAAATTCCGAAGGGGGCCGGACGACCCCGTCGGTGGTGGCGATTGACAAAAACGGGGAACGGCTGGTGGGTCAGGTGGCCAAGCGCCAGGCGATCACCAATCCCCATAATACGGTATTTTCCATCAAGCGCTTTATGGGGCGGAAGTTTAACGAAATTTCCCAGGAAGTGAAAAACTATCCCTATCGGGTGGCGGCCGATGAAAACGGCAATGCTGTCGTGGAAATGGAGGGGCGTAAATTTACCCCGCAGGAAATTTCGGCGCAGATTCTGGCTAAAATGAAAAAGACCGCTGAAGATTTTCTGGGACACAAGGTCACCGAGGCAGTCATCACGGTACCGGCCTATTTCAACGACAGCCAGCGCCAGGCCACGAAAGATGCCGGGCGTATTGCCGGATTGGATGTTAAAAGAATTATAAACGAACCGACCGCCGCGGCCCTGGCCTACGGGTTGGATAAGAAAAAGGCCGGCAAAATCGCCGTTTATGATTTGGGTGGTGGGACTTTTGATATTTCCGTTCTGGAATTATCCGACGGAGTATTCGAGGTTCTGTCCACCAACGGGGATACCCACCTGGGCGGCGATGATTTCGACAAAAGGATAATCGATTGGCTGGTGGAGGAATTCAGGAAATCGGACGGGATTGATCTTTCCCGCGACCCGATGGCGCTTCAACGCCTGAAAGAAGCCGCCGAGAAGGCCAAGATTGAGCTGTCTTCGACTCTGGAAACCAATGTCAATCTACCCTTTATAACGGCCGACCAGAGCGGTCCCCGGCATCTTAATCTCAATTTAAGCCGGGCCAAATTCGAGCAACTGGTCGACGACCTTCTGGAAAGAACCGTCGAACCCTGCCGCAAGGCTATTGCCGACGCCGGGATAAAATTCACCGATGTCAACGAAGTGGTCCTGGTGGGCGGCATGATCCGCATACCCAAGGTGCAGGAAATTGTCAGGAATCTCTTCGGCAAAGAACCGAATAAGAGTGTCAATCCTGATGAAGTGGTCGCTCTGGGGGCGGCTATCCAGGGTGGAGTTTTGACCGGCGATGTCAAAGATGTTCTCCTTCTGGACGTGACGCCGCTATCCCTGGGTATTGAGACTCTGGGTGGGGTAATGACGCGTCTGATAGAACGCAACACGACCATTCCCACTCGCAAGGCCCAGGTGTTTTCGACGGCCGCTGATAACCAGACGGCGGTCGATATACACGTTCTTCAAGGGGAGAGGGAAATGGCCGCGGACAATAAAACCATCGGGAAATTTATTCTGGATGGTATCCCGCCGGCACCCCGGAGTGTCCCGCAGATAGAAGTGGCTTTCGATATCGACGCCAATGGAATTCTCAACGTCACGGCCAAAGATCTGGCCACCGGGAAATCACAGAATGTCCGTATCGAGGCTTCCTCCGGTTTGAATGAATCGGAAATTCAGCGTATGGTCAATGAGGCCAAATCGCATGAATCCGAGGATAAAGAGAAACGCCGCCGGGTGGATATCCGTAACCAAGCCGATGGCGCCGTATTCATGGCCGAAAAGAATCTCAAGGAGTACGGCGATAAACTGGAAACCGCCGATAAGACCGTCATACAGAACGCCATGAATAGAGTCAAAGAGGCCCTGAAGACGGATAACATCGAAGAAATCCAATCCGCCACCGAGGGGCTTAACCAGGCCTGGCAAAAGGCGGCGTCGAAGATGTATGAAAAGGCCGCGGCCGACCGGGCGGGCGAAACCGACCAGGGACCGGAATCCGCCGGTGGAACCTCGGCATCTTCGGATACAAAGGACTCGGCTGTCGACGCCGATTTTGAAGTGGTTAAGGAATAGAGGATTGCGTAGTATATATTACCGAACAGGAGCCGCATAAAGACGGCTCCTGATTCAAAGCAAAAAAATGGCCAAGGATTTTTATGACATTTTAGGTGTTCCGGAGAATTCTTCGAAAGAAGAAATCAAGAAGGCTTTTCGCCGTCTGGCTAAGAGATATCACCCGGATAGAAACCAGGGAGATAAATCCGCTGAAAGCCGCTTTAAAGAGATTTCCGGGGCCTACGAGGTTCTGGGCGATGATGAAAAGCGCAAGCAATACGATATGATGCGCAAGTACGGCGCTTTCAGCGGAGCCGGCGCCCCCGGTAACTCAAGCGGATTTGATTTTTCGCAATTCGGCAACGGCGGTAATTTTCGATTCGAGGATGGCGGCGGGTTCGGCTCTTTTGCCGATATTTTCAGTTCCATCTTCGGCGATGAGGCACCCTTCGGCCCCAGGGGGCGGAGCCGCCAGGCGCGAAAGATGTCCCGGCGAGGTTCCGATCTCCGACTAAACCTGTATATAGGTTTTAAGGAAGCCATATCGGGAACATCGAAAACGATTGCCATAACCAGGCCAGAGAAGTGCTCGGCCTGCTCCGGCACAGGCGCGGAACCCGATTCCACCCGGAATATCTGTCCTCAATGCCAGGGTCGGGGAACGGTAAGTATTTCGCAGGGGGCCTTTGCGGTATCACGGCCCTGTCCCCGGTGTCTGGGCAAAGGGATATTGAATGAAAAGGTCTGTGGTGTCTGCGGCGGCAGCGGGCAGGTGCGCGAAAAGAAGAAAGTAAAAGTAAAAATACCGGCCGGAATCGACAGCGGCGGGCAAATACGACTTCGCGGCCTGGGCAACCCCGGCCAAAACGGCGGAACCGATGGAGATTTATTAATTACCGTGACAGTTGAAAAACATCAGCAATTCGATCGCAAGGGGAATGATATATATACCAAAATTTATATTTCATACCCCGTGGCGGTTCTGGGAGGAAAGGTCCCGGTCAAGACCTTGACCAAAGATATCATGCTGACCATCCCGGCCGGCACCCCATCGGGGACGCAAATGCGCCTGAAGGGAATGGGGTTAGCGGCAGACGGGGTGCCCGGCGACCAGTATGTCGAGGTTCATATCGAGGTGCCGAAGGAATTGACGCCCCGGCAAAAGGAATTATTGGAGGAATTGGGGAAGACACTGTAAAGAGTATGTCTTCCATTCGGAAAGGGCAGGGATAAAATGAATTGGAATAAATTAACCCAGCGCTCGGCCGATGCTGTCGCTTATGCCCAGCAGTTGGCGCAGGCGGAGTCGCACCCGCAGGTGGAACCGCTGCATCTTCTGGCGGCCCTCTTGAAACAGGAAGATGGACTGGCCGGGCAAGTTATAAAAAAGATTGGCGTCGATCCGGAAGCGATTCAAAGAAGTATTGAAAACGAGTTCAAACTTTTCCCGCATCAATCGGGCGGCCAGGTCTATGCCTCCCAGGAAATGGAGACAGTATTAAACCAGGCCGAAAGTGAGGCCTCGCGGCTCAAGGATGAGTACGTTTCGGTGGAACATATTCTCCTGGCGCTTCTGGAGATCAAGGGGAAGGCCGGTCAAATTCTCACCAGGGAAGGCATCAATCGCGACGCGGTGCTCAAGGCGCTAAATTCCATCCGGGGGCGGACGCGCGTCACCGATGCCAACCCGGAATCGAAATACCAGGTGCTGGAGAAATATTCCCGCGACTTGACCGCCATGGCCCGGGCGGGGAAACTGGACCCGGTTATCGGGCGGGATGAGGAAATCCGGCGAGTGATAAAAATTCTTTCGCGGCGCACCAAAAATAACCCGGTCCTGATAGGCGAACCGGGCGTGGGGAAAACCGCCATAGTCGAAGGCCTGGCGCAAAAAATCGCTCATGGCGAAGTACCCGAGACACTCAAAGACCGGCAAGTGGTGGCGCTCGATTTGGGGGCGCTCATTGCCGGGTCGAAATTCCGGGGAGAATTTGAAGAACGCCTGAAGGCGATAATTAAAGAAGTCGAGGAATCGGCCGGGAAGATTGTCCTTTTTATCGACGAACTGCATACCATCGTCGGGGCGGGAGCGGTCGGCGGTGAAATGGATGCCTCGAATATGCTCAAACCGGCTTTGGCACGAGGTGAACTTCGCTGTGTCGGCGCCACCACTCTTGATGAATACCGCAAGCATATCGAAAAGGATGCCGCCCTGGAGCGCCGTTTTGCACCCGTGAAGGTGGAACCGCCCTCCGTGGAAGAAACGATTTCGATTTTACGAGGACTTCGCGAACGTTACGAATTGCATCATGGCGTAAAAATAAAAGATGAGGCTTTGATTATGGCGGCCCGGCTGTCGGATCGCTATATCGCCGATCGATTTTTGCCTGACAAGGCAATAGACCTCATGGATGAAGCCGCCGCCGAATTGCGGATTTCCATTGAATCCATGCCCGAAGAACTGGATTCGGTCGAAAAACGAATTCGCCAGCTGGAAATAGAGAAAGAAGGGATAAAGCGCGAAAAGGACGCTCCGGAGAGGATGCGCCCGCTGGAAGAAGAACTGAAAGATCTTTATGTCGCCCGGGATGATTTGAAAACCCAGTGGCTGAAAGAAAAAGAAACGGTCGCGGCGATTCGTCAGATTAAGGCCGAACTGGAAGAATTGAAAAGCCGGGCCGCCGAGGCCGAGCGCCGGGCCAACTACGAGGAAGCGGCTCGAATCAAATACGGCCTGCTGGTCGAAGCCGATAAAAAACTCCAATTCCTGACCTATTCTCTGGCCTCGATACAGTCGAAGCGGAAACTGCTCAAGGAAGAAGTCGACGCCGACGACGTGGCCGAAATTGTCTCCAAATGGACCGGAATCCCGGTGACACGCCTGACTGAATCGGAAAAAGAACGGCTCCTGCATCTGGAAGAAAAACTCCATGAGCGGGTGGTGGGCCAGGAAGAAGCGGTGCGGGCCGTTTCCGATGCGGTGCGGCAATCGCGGGCAGGATTATCGGATCCCAACCGCCCCCTGGGGTCGTTTATCTTTCTGGGGCCGACCGGGGTGGGCAAAACGGAATTGGCCCGGGCGCTGGCGGAATTTCTCTACGGCACCGAAGAGGCGATTATCCGGATTGACATGTCGGAGTATATGGAAAAGTTCTCCGTCTCGCGACTGATAGGCGCGCCGCCGGGATATGTCGGCTACGAAGAGGGCGGACAGTTGACCGAGGCGGTCCGCCGTCGGCCCTATGCGGTGGTGCTTCTGGATGAAATCGAAAAAGCCCATCCCGAAGTATTCAATATTCTCCTGCAGGTTCTGGACGACGGCCGCCTGACCGACAACCAGGGGAGAACGATCAATTTCAAGAACGCCATCCTGATTATGACCTCCAATATCGGAGCGGAATATATTCAGGAAGAATCGATCCGGATAAACGAAAGCAATCGCGATGAAATTTATAACCGGATGCGGGAGCAAGTTCTGGAGTTGTTGCGAAGAAGTCTTCGCCCGGAGTTTCTAAACCGCGTCGATGAGACGATTGTCTTTGCCTCGCTGAATAAGGAAGAAATCAAGCGGATTGTGGTTCTGCAATTCGAGCGTCTGAAAAAACTCCTCAAGGATAAAGAAATAGAAGCAGAGTTGACCGAGGCGGCGGTCAACTATATCGCCCAGACCGGTTATGACCCGACTTTCGGGGCGCGCCCGATAAAGCGGCTCATCACCAAGGAATTAAGCCAGGCGATCGCCAAAAAGATCCTGGCCGGTGAGATTAAGCCGGACAGCCGGATTAAAATTGATTTTGTGGATAATGAAATTAATATTTTCGTTGAGGGGGGAAATAAAGCGGAAGATGATATCGATGCGGAAGTTATCGCTCCCGATGATTCCCGGATTTAGTCTCTATTGCAATGTGACCCGATTTTGACAAACTGATACCGAATTTGGGGAACAGACCTCGCACCTGGTTCGTAAAACAAATACAACAACCAATCATGGAGGATGACGAAATGCATCCGATTGCCTCTTACACAAACCGGGAGAGTCTGGCGAGATTGGCTGAAGCCCTGGGTCAAAAAACCCATAGTTCGGCGGGCAAGTGTATGGCGTTCCTCATGATAGCGGTGGACAGATTCCGCGAGATCTATATGGATGACCTTCTGGTGGCGGCGGACAAATACAACCAGCACCTGAAAGGACACCGCCGGCCGGAAAAAATTACGTTGACCCAGGCGCAGTTATATTCTCTGATGCTGGCCTATCTTTAGGCTTGGAATTTTAGAAAAAATTATTGATAATCCAGGAGGCGGTTGGGATTGTCTAACTTATTCAACATGGAAATCAGGAGGCATTCATGACTTATGATGTCGCAATGCTCGATATGGATAATCTCATGCAATTGGCGGGGGTACTGGAAATAACCACTCTGGCCTCAATCGGCAGTTGCCTGGTATTTCTAAAACTGGCTTTTGACCGCTTTCAAAAAATCTCGGAAACCGATTTGGTAGTGGCGGCGCAGGAGTACCGCCATTATATCAAGGAACGCAAAACGACGGATAATCTCAACCTTCCCCAGGCGCAGTTATACAGCCTGATGCGGGGGTATCTCGAAGGTTGAGTTTATTTAAAATGACGGGGTTAATCCCATTAAAAAAGGCAGGCCGTTGGCCTGCCTTTTTACTTTTTGCCCCATTAAAATCAAGTGTCCTGAATGACGCTGTCCCAGATAATTGTGTCCGATGGGATAGTATCCCAGGGAAGAGTATCGCAGGGAATGGTATCCCAAGGTAATGTATCCCAGGGCAAAGTGTCCCACGGCAGAGTATCCCATGGCAGCGTGTCCCAGGGCAAGGTATCCCAAGGCAGCGTGTCCCAGGGCAAGGTATCCCAAGGCAAGGTGTCCCAGGGGAGGGTGTCCCACGGAAGGGTGTCCCAGGGCAATGTATCCCACGGGAGCGTATCCCAGGGCAAAGTATCCCAGGGGATAGAATCGCTCGGAATCGTATCCCAGGGAATGGTATCGATCCAGCTGCCGCTGTCACTTCCTGACGAATCGGGATAATCCGGATTTTCCCCGGTGGTGTCATCGCCGATGGTATCTTTACCGATGGAGTCATCCGGGCCGGGGCTTTGGGGGTAAATATCGGCCGGGTTTATGGCGCGATTTGAATCCCCGGAATTACTACAGGCCAGCCAGAGGCCTATCAGGGCGGTGAGGAGTCCCAAAAACAAAAAACGACGTTTAAGACTCATAAAAAAGGCTCCCAATGCTTTCCCGCGGACAATATAAAGACGGCATCAAAAGGGGATTTGTCAAAGATTATTTATGGGCGGGTTTTGTTTTTATCCCAATACCAAATTTGATGGCGGCAGGTCGCAATTTCGCCGTCGGCGGAATCAGGCCCCGCCGCAACTCCTGACGGCGGCAAAATAGTCATTGCGGTTAATTCGCCAGAGCGTAATTTATGGCTATGCCCATCACAAAAGATATAACGATTGAGGATCTCGTTAAAATCCTGCCCGCCTCGATTTCCTATTTAAGTAAACAGGGGATACGCTGTATTCGGTGCGGGGAGCCGCTCTGGGGGACGCTCGAAGAGGCCGCCCGGGAGAAAGGGTTTTCTGACGCGGATGTCGCCCGGTTCGTGGAGGAGTTGAACGATTTGGAGGGGAAATAAGAGTCGAGAACCCAATGATACCGGTAGGCCCGACATTCCTGTCGGGCTCTTTTGGTTTTAAGATGGCCGACAGGAATGTCGGCCCTACCAACGGGGTATTCTGTACGCGGCGGATGTTTACATCCGCACCGATGCCTGACGGGGTCGATGTGGATATCGACCCCGCACGAAAGTAGTAATGCGACCGATCTAAAATATCATTTACTACGTCTAAGTACAGCAGGTTGTCATCCCAACGGAAGTTGGGATCCAGTATTATTCCTAATTCTGCAATGTTGACAACGTCAAAACCACGCTTCTAAGTTAACGGTCTGAGGTAGGGGTTTTAATTCCAATGCCAAACTTTGGTAGGCCCGACATTCTTGTCGGGCTCTTTTGGATTTAAGACGGCCGACAGGAATGTCGGCCCCACCAATTTAGTGGGGACATATTCCGCTGGCATGACAATTCGCGAGTTTCCAATAATGTTAGGATAAGTGATTACAATGAAAACAATGTCTGTTTCCAATTTGGATTCTAATTCTCTGTATTCCGCTTCACCACCCGGAACCTCGCCAGCGCCTCACGGAATCGCGCCTGGGCCTCCGCCAGGTAATACCTGTCTTTTATATCGCACTGATAGATCATCATCTCTTCGCCGGCTTTGATATATCCCATGAAGGCGATATCATAGGGGCCGCCGGGGTCGGCGGTTTCCAGATAAAGGGAATAATGGGTGGAATCGTAAAAAACCGAATCGATTCCGGAAAATTCCAGCCCCGGATATTCTTTGATAAGTCTTAATGAATCCCTGGTGATAAACGACCAATAATTCTCGACCTCAATACTGTAAATCCAGATATAGATTACCATATCGAACTTATAGAAATTACTTCCCTCGGGCAGAATTATGGCGCTTTTGCCCTCGCTTTGAGCATTTTCGATATCGAAATACCACCCCTCCGGCGCCCCGAATTGATAAAGACGCTCCTCGGTTTCGTAATAGATATAGTCGCGGTCGGGAATGTCCCCCGCGAAAAGTCCCCGCCCTGAAAAGATAAGGCAGAGGAGAAATGGATAAATTAAGCCGCCCTTAGGCATACTTTTAATATATGAATTAACGTCATTTTGTCACGCCTAAAATCTTTGGGGAATTTGGCTTATGAGTTGATTCGAGCGGCCAGTAAAATAAAAAAGTCACCTGCGAGGCGTCATTGCGAGCTAAGCGAAGCAATCTCAACTTGCCGATAATAATAAATTTGAGATTGCTTCGTCGCCCGCCTATCGGCCGGGCTTCTCGCAATGACGAGGCGGGGGCTCCGTCCCGCCGCCTGAAACCTGTTGCGGCCGTTCTGATTTTGGCATATATTAAAGGCTCTTTAAGAACAGGAAATATTAAATATCAATGCGCTTATAAAACCAACGAGGACGAGGTAATTATGGTAGGAATCGTCGGGTACGGGGCACATATACCCCGCCACCGGATCAAAGTCGAGGAAATCGCCAAGGTCTGGGGCGCCGATGCCCCCAGTTACAAGAAGGGACTCCTTTTAAAGGAAAAATCGGTCCCGCCTCCGGATTGCGATTCTATTACGCTTTCCGTGGCCGCGGCCAAAAATGCCCTGAAAAGAGCCGGGAATATCAATCCCGCCGATATCGGGGCCATTTATATCGGTTCGGAATCAAAACCCTATGCCGTGAAACCGTCGGGGACAGTCGTGGCCGAGGCCCTCGGCGCAACTCCTGATATTCACTGCGCCGATTTCGAGTTCGCCTGCAAGGCCGGTTCCGAAGGGATGTTTGTCGCGCTCGGCCTGGTTAAGGCCGGGTATGTCAAATACGCTCTGGCTATCGGCGCGGATACTTCGCAGGGCGCGCCCAGCGATGCCCTGGAATATTCCGCGGCGGCCGGTGCGGCGGCCTTTATCATGGGCAGCGAGAATGTTATAGCCGAGATTGTCGATACCTATTCTTTCATGACCGATACCCCCGATTTCTGGCGTCGCGAACATGAGTTTTATCCCCAGCACGCGGGGAGATTCACCGGCGAACCGGCCTATTTCAAACATACCATGGGCGCCGCCCACGGGATGATGAAAAAGGTCGGGATGAAACCGAGTGATTTCAAGTATGCCGTCTTTCATCAGCCCAACGGCAAATTCCCGCAGAGAGTCTCCCAAATGCTCGGTTTCACGCAACAGCAAATCGACCCGGGTTGGCTGTCGCCGACTCTGGGGAACACCTATTCCGGTGCCTCCCCGATAGGCTTGACGGCCACTCTCGATATCGCCCAGCCGGGGGATATGATTCTCATGGTTTCTTACGGCTCCGGGGCCGGTTCCGATGCTTTCGTCTGGAAAGTCACTTCCCGCATAAATGAAACGCGCGACATGGCGGTCAGGACGCGGAAACTGCTCGATGAGAACCTGACCTATGTCGACTATGGCACCTATGCCAAGTTCCGGCGCAAAATCCTGAAGAACAAGTGAGGAGGTGACAGCGATGAGAGAAGTTGCAGTAGTCGGCGTCGGCATGACCCCATTCGGCGAGATTTGGGAAAAATCGCTGCGTGATTTATTTGTCGAGGCGGCCCTGGCGGCGATCGATAACGCCAAGGTGGACCATCTCGATTATATGACCGTGGGGTGTATGTCCAGCGGTCTTTTTGTCGGCCAGGAACACCTGGGTTCGGTAATGGCCGATTATCTCGGCCAGAAGAATCTTCCGGCGGCTCGCGTGGAAAGCGCCTGCGCTTCGGGCGGTCTGGCATTCCGGCAGGCTTTTGTCGAGGTGGCTTCGGGCATGTCCGATATCGTTCTGGCCGGCGGCGTGGAAAAGATGACGGATATTTCCGGCGACGGGGCGACTTATGCTCTGGCCACCGCGGCTGATCAGGAATACGAAGTATTCCACGGCGCCACCTTTCCGGGATTGTACGCCCTGATGGCGGTGGCGCATATGCATAAATTTGGCACCACCCGCGATATGCTGGCGTCAGTGGCGGTGAAAAATCATCACAACGGCTCCATGAATCCTTTCGCGCAATATCCTTTCAAGGTCACCCTGGACCAGGTGAAAACTTCGGTAATGGTGGCCGATCCATTGCGCATTCTGGATTGTTCGCCCATTACCGATGGTGCCGCGGCGGTGATCCTAACTACCGTGGATATCGCCAAGAGACTGGGGCGGCCCTACATTAAGGTCCTGGGTACCGGGCACGCCACGGATACCATCGCTCTTCATTCCCGCGCCGATCTGGCTTATCTCAAGGCGACCGAAATTGCCGGTCAGAAAGCCCTGAAGATGGCGGGAAAGAGCCTGAAGGATGTAAATTTCGCCGAAGTGCACGATTGTTTCACGATTGCCGAGATTGTCGTCACCGAATCGCTCGGCATTTTCGAACGCGGCAAAGGCGGCGAAGCGGCCCTTAAGGGCGAAACCGGGCTGGAAGGGAAATTCCCCATTAACCCGTCGGGCGGCCTGAAATCGAAAGGTCATCCGGTCGGAGCGACCGGGATTGCCCAGATCGTGGAAGTCTATAAACAATTGACGGGCCAGGCCGAGAACGGCCGTCAATTGAAAAACAAGCCCAAAACGGCTATGGCTCAAAACATGGGTGGTTCCGGCGGTTCCACTCTGGTGCATATTTTGGAGGTGGCCTGATGTATCCTGCACGTGATTGGAGAGAGTACCCGCATCGGTACCGCCTCGAGGCCGGCAAATGCAAGAAATGCGGCAAAATCCTGTTCCCGCGTCGTCTGATTTGCCCCGAGTGCGGCCATCGCGAATTCGAGAAAACCATATTGCCCGATACCGGGAAGGTCGTCTCCTATACCGTTATCCGGGTGGCGCCGTCGATGTTCACCGACCAGGCCCCGTATGCCCTGGCTATCGCCGAAATGGCCAATGGGGTCAAGTTGACGGCGCAGTTGGTGGACTGCGATGTCGAGAAGATAAATGTCGGGATGGAAATTCGCGTGGAATTCCGCCGGATCCAGACCGATGACCACCACGGGGTTCTAAGTTACGGATATAAATTCGTACCGAAATGGTATTAGGACCAGTAAATGAAACGGCCGGGCCGAAAATCGAATCGGCTCGGCCCTTTAATATCTACCTGCTGACTCTGGGATAGGGTATCCATGTTTAAAATCGTATCCAAGATTAGTACCACGTCCGATCAATTTAAAAGCAATCGCGATAAAAATCTGGAATTGCACTACCAGTTAAAAGAACGGCTGGAAAAGGCGAAAGAAGGCGGTCCGGAAAAGGCCCGCAAGGTCCATCTGGAACGGGGCAAACTTCTGACCCGCGACCGGGTGGCGCTCCTTTTCGATAAAAATACGCCTTTCCTGGAACTGTCGACCCTGGCGGCCAACGACATGTACGATAACGAGGCGCCGGCCTCGGGGCTTATCACCGGCATCGGTGTGGTTCACGGCCGGGAAGTGATGGTGGTGGCCAATGACGCCACGGTCAAGGGGGGGACGTACTATCCCATCACTATTCTCAAGCATGCCCGCGCCCAGCGAATCGCCGAAGAGAATAATCTGCCCTGCGTTTATCTGGTCGATTCCGGCGGAATTTATCTTCCCCTGCAGTCGGGGGTCTTTCCTGACAAGGATCATTTCGGGCGGATATTTTATAACGAGGCCCGGATGTCGGGGTTGGGGATTCCGCAGATTTCGGCGGTTTTGGGCTCGTGCACCGCGGGCGGGGCGTATCTTCCGGCCATGTCGGATGAAACCGTCATAGTCCGCAAGCAGGGCACGATTTTTATCGGCGGCCCGCCGCTGGTCAAGGCCGCCACGGGTGAAGTGGTTTCGGCCGAAGATTTGGGCGGGGCCGATGTCCACTGCCGGACCTCGGGTGTCAGTGACCATTACGCTTCCGACGACAAGCATGCGCTGGCTATCTGCCGGAATATTATCCAGAATCTAAATCGCAGGCCCAAATTCGAATTGGATATGGCCGAGCCGGAAGAACCGGCTTATGATCCCGAAGAATTATACGGGGTTGTCCCGCCGGATTATCGCAAGCAGTATGATATTCGCGAAGCGATCGCGCGCCTGGTGGACGGTTCCAAATTCCATGAATTCAAGGAATTGTACGGGATCACCCTGGTCTGCGGTTTTGCCCGCATCATGGGATACCCGGTCGGGATATTGGGAAATAACGGCGTCCTCTTTTCGGAATCATCTCTGAAAGGAGCGCATTTCATCGAGTTATGCACTATCCGCAAGATTCCGTTGCTGTTCCTGCAGAACATCACGGGATTTATCGTGGGTCGGCAATACGAGGCGGGCGGCATCGCCCGTGACGGCGCCAAAATGGTGCATGCCGTGGCCAATGCCCAGGTGCCGAAATTCACGGTAATCGTGGGCGGGTCGTTTGGGGCCGGCAATTACGCCATGTGCGGCCGGGGATATTTCCCGCGCCTCCTCTGGATGTGGCCCAACTCCAAAATTTGCGTTATGGGTGGCGAGCAGGCCGCCGATGTTCTGGCCACGGTCAAAATCAAGCAACTGGAAAAAAGCGGCAAGAAATTGTCGCAGGCGGAAATCGACGAAATTCGTCAACCGGTAGTGGATAAGTACGAAGAAGAGATGTCGCCCTATTATTCCTCGGCTCGGCTATGGGACGACGGCATAATCGGCATGACCGAGACCCGGGAGGCGATTGCGTTGGGCATCGCCGCCTCGCTCAATCAGCCGATTCCCGACCAGAAGTACGGCGTGTTCAGGATGTAGTTGGGGAGTATATGCCATACACGACAATTAAATCCGAAATCAAAGATAGGGTGGCGTATGTCACCTTCTGCCGCCCGGACGTACATAATGCCTTCAATGATGCCGTCATCTATGAAATGACGGATTTATTTAAAGAATTGGAAAGGGACGCGTCCCTGCGGGCGGTGGTGCTGACCGGCGAGGGAAAATCATTTTGCGCCGGAGCCGATTTGAACTGGATGAAACGGGTCATTTCGCAGTCATTCGAGGAGAATCTCAAGGAATCCAATGCCCTGGCTGATTTATTCGCTCGCATTTATAATTTCCGCTGTCCCGTAATCGGCAAAATCAATGGGGCGGCGATCGGCGGGGGAGTCGGTTTCGTGGCGGTATGCGATATCGCCCTGGCCGCGGAGTCGGCCGTTTTTTCCTTTTCCGAAGTCAAAATCGGGCTGGTCCCGGCCTGTATCGGGCCGTATGTCGTGAAAAAAATCGGCGAAGGTAAAGCCCGGGAGTTTTTTATTACGGGCGAAAGGATGAAGGCCGAAAAAGCCCACAAAATCGGCCTGGTAAATAATTTTGTCGCCGACAATCAACTCAATGAAACGGTCGCGGTACTGTTGCGCATGATAAAATCGTCCGGACCCGAAGCCGTCGCCGTGGCTAAACGACTGGTATCCTCGGTACCCAACATGAGCGAAGCGGCGTACAAGCCGTTTACGGCCGAGATGATCGCGCGGCTGCGGGTATCGGCCGAAGGGCAGGAAGGGATGAACGCCTTTCTCCAAAAACGAAAACCTGGCTGGGTGGAAGAGTAGACATGTCCAAAAAATATTTCAAGAAAATTCTGGTCGCCAATCGCAGCGAAATTGCGGTGCGGGTGATGCATGCCTGCCGGCTTTTAGGGATCCCGACCCTGGCGATATATTCCACGGCGGATAAAAATGCCGTCCATGCCCGGATGGCCGATGAAGCGGTCGAGATTGGTCCGCCGCCTCCAAGAGAATCATACCTGGCGATCGACAAAATCATAAAAGCCGCCAAAGATAACGGCGTCGATGCTATCCATCCGGGGTACGGCTTCCTAGCCGAAAATCCCGCCTTTGCCGAAGCCTGCGACAAGGCGAAAATTACCTTTATCGGTCCTTCGGCCGATTCCATGCGCCTGATGGGCAACAAGGTGGAATCCCGCATAAAAATGGCCGATGCCGGGGTGCCGCTTATTCCCGGCATGAAGCGGGCCGGGGCCTCGCTGGAAGATTTCAAAAAGACGGCGGAAGAAGCCGGCTACCCGATATTAATCAAGGCCGCGGCCGGCGGCGGCGGCAAAGGGATGCGGGTGGTACAAAATCAAAAGGAATTGAAAGAATCCCTGGAAGCCGCCCAGCGGGAAGCCAAAAATGCCTTCAATGACGATACTGTCTACCTGGAAAAATATATCGAGGATCCCCGCCATATCGAATTCCAGATATTGGGCGACAAGCACGGCAATGTGATACATCTTTTCGAGCGGGAATGCTCGATACAGAGAAGACACCAGAAAATAATCGAAGAAACCCCATCCGTGGCCGTGACAGCGGACCTGCGCGAGATGATGGGCAACGCCGCCGTCAAAGCGGCCAAGGCCTGTGGGTATTATTCGGCCGGGACAGTGGAGTTCCTTCTGGATAAAAGCGGTTATTATTATTTCCTGGAAATGAATACCCGCATTCAGGTGGAGCATCCGGTTACGGAAATGACTACGGGCGTTGATTTGGTGGCCGAGCAGATAAAAATCGCGGCCGGGGAAAAAATTCCCGATTATGTAAAAGAGTCTCGCCAGCGGGGTCACGCCATCGAATGCCGCATTTACGCCGAGGACGCCGAAAACAATTTTCTGCCTTCCTCCGGTGAGATATTGTACTACGAAGAACCGACCGGGCCGGGAATCAGAGTTGATTCCGGTGTCCGCCAGGGGACAGTGGTCGGGGTGGAATATGACCCGGTCCTGGCCAAGTTGATTGTCCATGCCCCCAGCCGCGACCTGGCCATAACCAAGATGATAAATGCCCTTAAGGAATATAAAATCCTGGGAATTAAAACGTCGCGGCGATTCATGATTGATATCTTGTCGCATGCTGATTTTAAGTCAGGGAAGACCTACACCAATTTTATCCCCAGGAATATGTCCGGGCGCGTGGTCGATACCGTGCCGGCCATGGAATTGGGGGCGGCGGCGATTTCGACGGCCCTGATAAAGCAATCTCCGTCGACATCAGGCGGGGGCCTCAAGAAGACAACGTTTTCGCCGTGGACGGCCATAGGGAGCTGGGAAATAGGGATGAGGATTACGCGATGAATTACGAATTTAAATATAAAGACGAAAAAATCGAGATCGGAGTCGCCGTGATCAAAGACGGCACCGTGGTCACCATCGGGGATAATTTATACAAGGTTAATCCTTTATCCGCCGGCAAATTTCTGATAGAATCCAACGGCATCAAGAAAACGGTTTGCTGTGTGGTCAAAGATGGCCGGGCTTTTGTGGATGTCGACGCTGTCCTTCTGGAACTAAATCTGGCGGTGCAGGATGATTCCGTATCGGGCGGGGCCGATGCCCACGCCGGCGAGAAAGACAAAGTCTTCGCGCCGATGCCGGGAAAAATCGTAAAACTATTGGTAAATGAAGGCGATGCAGTAGAGGAAAGACAACCCCTGGTAATTGTGGAAGCCATGAAGATGGAAAACCAGGTTAATTCCGCCGCGAAGGGGAAAGTGAAGAAGATAAATTTCAAGGCGGGCGACCAGGTCGGCACGGAAAAACCGATAATAGAATTGGAATTGGCGGAAAAATAAATAACTGGGGTGTTCGGGTTTTATAAGTCCCGGATTTCTAAGTAGTCAATACTCTATTGTAAAATCCGAAATTTTTGAATAAAGAGATATCGGTGGGGCCGACATTCCTGTCGGCCCTTTTTATTATCGAGAAACACCTTTAAAATAATCGAGGGATTAAATCCCCTTCTTGATTCCTGGTACGGGCAATCATGGCAATTATTCCATCCGTATCGCCAACCCTGCCTGAATCGGTATGTAATATGTGTTTTCGGGTTCGCCTATTATCATCATATAGCCGGCTTCAATAAATAGATAATGGCGCCTTGAGACAGGAACTTCTATTCCCGCTCCCAGGAGATGCATCATTATGTCAATATCGGAAATCCCCATATCTATCACGTCCAAATCAGATTCCGAACGTATTTTACCGTCGGCATACGAAGTATGCGCCAAACCCAGTCCTGTGGTCGCGTAGAGGCGTGGCGATTTCGACCCGAATTCACTAAAACCGAATTTAAGTTCAAAGAAAACCTCCCAAACCCGGAACTTCCCCCCACTTAAATCCGTCCATCCGTCGTCGGGATAACCAAGATATTCCAGATATTCCGCTTCCTTGATGGGGAAAAAGCGGTAGGCAGCCCGGGGGATCAATTCCAAACCGGAAGGGCCCTTGAAACTGACGCCGACACCGAATCCCATTCCGGTGGAACGGTATCTGGTAAAAATATCCGGTTTATTAGGCGCGTTAAGACCGCCGAAAATAAGGACAGAAATATCCTTTTCCTCGGCAAAACCCATGGGCACGATAAAAATGACGATTAAGACCGTCAGGATGAGTTTCCTCACACAGAACCTCCTTTGATTTCCGGGAATAAGCCCTTTGATACAATTTGCCAGGGCAGGTGTCTTATGTCAAGGAATTAATTGCGGGGATATTTCACATAATAGCGATCATAAAAAAACCCCGCCGGGAAGCGGGGTTTTGTAAGGATTTCAAGGAATGTCAAATTAGAAAATAAAAGCCTGAATACCAGCGCCAACCTTAATGGTCGAACCGGAAACGCTTTCATCGGCACCATCCGGCTTATAGCTGTCGGAACGATACATAAGATTGATGTCAAGGGCAACGGCCTCGGACAGCATATACATAATGCCACCTTTGCCACCAAAAGATGTCGCCGTCGCTTTGTCCTCATTCTCTCCATCTTCATCCTTAAATGAAGAATACATGAAGAATCCAGCCACATAAGGATAGATGGAGCCTTTAACTTCGGCAGAATTCATGTTGAAGAAATAGCCGACCGTGGGTCCGAGGCTCATCTCGCTAATCTTATAATCGCCTTGGCTCCATTTCGTCCAATCAACCATGGCGCCAATCATAATGCTGGGAGCGATAAAATAGCCAACATTGGGCGAAATCCCGATCGTAGTCTGCCCGTCATCGCCACCCTCTTTATAAAGGTCGCCACCCTGGCTCTGGAAATAGAGACTCCCACCGAGCATAATGCTGCCCTTGTCGATGGGGTTTTCCGCAGCCATGATACCGGCCGCGAATACGAACAACAGAATTCCCGTTAACAAAGTCCTTTTCATAGGACCTCCTTGCTTAAAGGTTTTCCCTTGAAATCCTAAATTGGTTACTTAAGTTCTTTCCAAATCGCGCACAATTTTACCTTTTTATACTTCTTTGTCAATAAAAAAACTGCATAAAAATTGTCAAAGAATCATTAAAAAATGATATAAGGTTGCCCCAAATAATTACCCGCAATCCAGTTAAGTCCTCTTGATTTAAATCGGAAATTACTTAAATTAGTGAACCTGATTAACAAAATTATTGAGTCGGAGGATTAGATGTCCCATTCCAACCAGGCTTATATTGTCTCGGCCTGCCGCAGCGCTATCGGCACTTTCCAGGGCGGGTTGGCTTCATTTACAGCGACCCAATTGGGCGCTTTAGCCATTAAAGAGGCCATTCGCCGCGCCAAAGTAGATCCTAATAAAATCGATGAAGTAATCATGGGTCAAGTGGTGCAGGCGGGCGTAGGCCAGGCCCCGGCGCGCCAGGCGGCCTTGGGGGGAGGCGTCCCCGCGGCGGCGGCAACGATGACCATAAATAAGGTCTGTGGTTCCGGTTTGAAGGCCGTAATGCTTGCGGCCCAATCAATTAGAGCCGGAGACCAGGATTGCATAGTAGCCGGGGGAATGGAATCCATGTCGGGCACGCCCTATGTCCTTCACGGGGCCAAGGCGGGCCTGCGTTTTGGGGATAAAAAACTCCAGGACTCCATGGTGTTGGATGGTCTCTGGTGTGCCTTCAAAAACTGGCATATGGGAAGCGCCGCGGAATTGACCAGCCGCAAAGCGGGCATCGGCCGCCAGGAACAGGATGAATACGCCTTTAATTCCCATAAAAAGGCGATTGCGGCCATGGAACAGGGAAAATTTATTGATGAAATTTTCCCCGTCGAAATTCCTCAAAAAAAGGGCGACCCCGTCGTTTTTAATAAAGACGAATGTCCCCGGGGCAACATTTCCCTGGACGGTCTGGCCAAATTAAAACCGGCTTTTGAGAAAGACGGAACCGTCACGGCCGGCAACGCTCCCGGGCTTAACGATGGTTCCTCGGCGACGGTTGTCGTGTCTGAAAAATTTATGAAGGAAAATAACCTGAAACCTCTGGCTCGCGTGGTCGAATACGCCGTGGCCGGAGTGGAACCGGAACTACTGTTTTTCTCGCCCATTTACGCCGTCCGGAAACTGTGCCAGAAGATGGGTGTCGATATCCACCACTTCGACCTTTTCGAAGCCAACGAGGCGTTCTCGGTTCAGGCTCTGGCTGACGGCAAGGAACTGGGTTGGGATTGGAATAAAGTCAACGTGCACGGCGGGGCCGTCGCCCTGGGCCACCCCATTGGGGCTTCCGGGACGCGTGTTCTGACCACTCTGATATATGCTCTGAAAAACCGCGGCCTTAAAAAGGGTTTGGCCACTCTCTGCCTGGGAGGTGGTCATGCCGTGGCAATGTCAATCGAAATCCAATAAGCGGAACCGGAAAGGGAAGACTATGCGTTTGGAAGACATCCGGAATATCGCCATAATCGGCGGCGGCACCATGGGCAACGGGATCGTTCATGTGGCGGCTCAAACCGGTTATCATGTGGTCCTTTTGGATCTTGATAAAAAATACCTGGATAGGGCCATGGAGACAATTTCCAAAAACATGGACCGCCAGGTTAAAAAGGAAATTATGACGGCCGAGGCCAAAGCCGATGCGCTCGCCAGAATCTCTCCCACGACCGATATATCCCGCGTTAAGGAGTGCCAGTTGGTCATTGAGGCCATAATCGAAAAACTGGAACCCAAACTCGACCTGTTCCGCAAACTCGACGAGATTACGCCCAAAGACACTATTCTGGCCTCGAATACTTCGTCTCTGCCGATCACCCGCCTGGCGACCGTCACCAAGCGCCCCGACAAAGTGGTCGGCATGCATTTCATGAATCCCGTGCCCATGATGAAACTGGTGGAGATGATCCGCGGGGTGGCCACTTCCGACGAGACTTTCGAAACGGCTACTGAATTGGGCAAGAAAATGGGCAAAATCCCGGTGCCTTCGCAGGATTATCCCGGCTTCATCGCCAACCGGATTCTCATGCCCATGATAAACGAAGCCGTCTACGCCTTGTTTGAGGGCGTGGGGACGGCCGAGGATATCGATACGGTCATGAAACTGGGGATGGCGCATCCCATGGGACCGTTGGCCCTGGCCGATTTTATCGGATTGGATATCTGTCTGGATATTCTCAATGTCCTGCATGAAGGATTGGGCGATCCCAAGTATCGGCCCTGTCCGTTATTGAAGAAAAAGGTGGAAGCCGGGTATCTGGGTCGCAAATCCGGACACGGTTTCTTTATGTACGATTAGCCTTTGGGGTGGACGATGGATTTTAATTTGAACGACGATCAACAGATGATGCGCGAAACGGCCGCCGATTTCGCTCGCAAACGGCTTTTTCCCATGGCTGAAGAACTCGATGCCAAAGAGGAAATCCCGGGAGAATTGCTGAAAGAAATCGGCGAATTGGGATATTTCGGTTTGATGGCGCCGGAGGCATACGGCGGCCTGGGTGTGGATTCCTTAAGTTACACGCTGGTTATCGAGGAAATTTCCCGGGCCTGCGCCGGGGTGGCCATCTCTATCAGTGTCCATAATTCCCTGGTAATCAAGGCCATCGAGTTGTACGGCTCCGAGGCGCAGAAGCAGGAATATCTTCCGCGATTGGCCGCGGGAGAAATTATCGGCGCCTACAGCCTCTCCGAGCCCAACTCCGGAACCGATGCCGGATCGCTTCAATGTCAGGCTATTCCGCAAGGCGATAATTACATCTTTAACGGCACCAAGAGTTGGGTTTCCACGGCCAAACATGCCGGTATCACAATTGTATTTGCCCTGACCAATCCTGCCATGGGTTCCCACGGCGTTTCCGCCATTCTGGTTCCGCCGGGATTGCCGGGAATGTCTCTGGGGGCTCCGGAAAAGAAGATGGGCGTGAAATGCTCTGATACCCGGGAATTATCCTTCATGGATGCCAAGGTTCCGCGCCAGAATCTATTGGGCAAGGAAAATGAGGGATTCAAAATCGCCCTGTCGCTTCTGGATAACGGACGGATAGGCATCGGGGCGCAATCGCTGGGGATTGCCCAGGCGGCGTATGACGAGGCCCTGAAGTATGCCAAAACCCGCAAGCAATTCGGGAAAACTCTTTCAGAATTTCAGGCGATCCAATTCAAGTTGGCCGATATGGCTACCCAGATCGACGCCGCCCGCCTGATGGTTTATCGGGCCGCCGTCTTGAAAGACAGCGGCGAACGACACTCGCGCGAAATTTCCATGGCCAAATTGTACGCCTCGGAAGTCGCCAATTTCGTAGCCGACCAGGCCGTCCAGATTCACGGCGGATACGGCTATGTCAAGGAGTATCCGGTGGAGCGATATTTCCGCGACGCCCGCGTTACGGAAATATACGAGGGAACTTCGGAAGCCCAGCGCATGGTCATTTCCCGCGACCTTTTGAAGGACTAAAACATGGATTTTGACATAAAATACAAGGACTTTCGCGCCGAAGTACGAGCCCTGTGCGAGGAAAATATATCGCCTCATGCCGCGGAGGTCGACCGGGAACAGAAATATTCCCGCACTATCCACGATTTTATCCAGAGCCGGGGCTGGTGGGGATGCCTGGTACCCCGGGAGTACGGCGGTATCGGTGTGTCCACCATGGAGTACGCCATTATTGTCGAAGAGGTTTCGCGGGTCTGCGGTTCCACCGGGTTGACCCTGGCGGCGCACAATTCGCTGGGCGCCTGGCCGATATTGACTTTCGGCAATGAGGAACAGCGCCAGAAATATCTCCCGGCGGCGGCTCAAAAAGGGCAACTGATTGCCTTCGGCTTGACCGAGCCGGAAGCCGGTTCCGATGCCGGCGGCACCAAAACCCGGGCGATAAAACAGGGCGACCATTATATCGTCAACGGTACCAAATGCTGGATTACTTCCGCCAATATTTGCGGGTATTCCATCATGACCGCCCGAACCGACGACCGCGGCGGGGTCCATGGCATTTCCTCGTTCATTATCGATAAAGGAATGCCGGGATTTTCCATCGGCAAGAAAGAGAATAAAATGGGGTGCCGGGGCTCGGACACGGCCTTCATGCATTTCGACGACCTCAAACTTCCAGAGTGGCACCTTATGGGCGAGGAAGGGATGGGTTTCAAGCAGTTCATGATGACCCTCGACGGAGGCCGCATATCGATTGGGGCCATGGGCATCGGTTTGGCCCAGGCCGCCCTGGAACTGGCCGCGAAATATTCCGAAAATCGCAAGCAATTCGGGGCGCCGATTTCACGCAACCAGGCGCTTCAGTTCAAACTGGCCGATATGTCCATGCGGGTCGAGGCCGCCCGGCTTCTGATGTATAAGACGGCCTGGATGAAAGACAACGACATTCCCTTCACCAAATATTCCGCCATGTGCAAATTGTACGCCTCGGAAGCGGCCCATTTTTGCACGTATCAGGCGATCCAGATACTGGGCGCGGTCGGTTACACCGAACGTTACCCGGCCGAACGGTATTTCCGGGATATGAAATTGTGCGAAATAGGCGAGGGAACCTCGGAGATTCAGCGGATAGTCATCGCCCGCGAGGTTTTAAGAGAACTGGCGGGGGGGAAGTAATCTCTAATTGAACGCTTTGGATTATTTAAGGGCCGATGGCATCTATCGGCCCTTTTTCTGCCATTATCTGCGGCCGAATCGGTTAATATAAATCAGATTATCGGATCTGTTTAATCCCCCCGATTGATATCCGCTTTTATCCTATTGGGGTTGAAAAAAGACAGGGGATTGCCTATATTTATGGCGCTGACGATAATTTAAGACCCTATCTTATCGGAGGAGCGATGCCCTTTAATAAAGTGGAATTCATCTGGATGAACGGCCGATTGGTTAAGTGGGAAGAGGCCAAAATCCATGTCCTGTCGCATGTCATCCATTATGGTTCGTCCCTTTTTGAAGGCGCCCGATGTTATAAGACTTCCCGGGGACCGGCCGTATTCCGCCATTGGGAACATCTGGAACGGCTCTGGAATTCCTGCAAGATTTATCGGATGCAAATCCCCTTTAAAATGGAAGAATTATCCGAAGCCATATTCGAATTGATAAGAACCAATAAACTGCAGGAGTGCTATATCCGTCCGGTAGTATACCGCGGGTATGATTCGCTGGGAGTCGATCCCCGAAATTGCCCCGTCGATGTGGCTATCGCCGTCTGGCCGTGGGGAAAATACCTGGGCCCGGAAGCAATGGAAAATGGGGTCAAAGTCTGCTTTTCTTCCTGGCAGCGGAATGCTCCGAATACGACCCCCATGATGGCCAAGGCCGGCGCCAATTATATGAACGGCCAGTTGATAAAAATGGAAGCCCTCTCCCGGGGGTGTGCGGAGGGAATCGCGCTTGATATTCACGGGCATGTTTCCGAAGGTTCCGGCGAAAATATTTTCATGGTCTCGCGCGGGGTTCTGGTTACGCCGCCCTTTTCGGCCTCGGTCTTACCGGGAATAACCCGCCGCTCGGTCATACAATTAGCCGGGGACATGGGCATAAAAGTTATCGAAGAAAATATACCGCGTGAGGCCCTGTATATCGCTGACGAAGTCTTTTTCACCGGTTCGGCCGCGGAGATAACACCCATTTCCGATATCGACGGCATCATTATCGGCAATGGCCGCCGGGGACCGATAACGGAGAAGTTGCAGAAACGGTTCTTTGATATTGTCGAAGGGCGCACCGAGGATAAATTCGGTTGGTTGACTCTGGTGCCGCAGAAGTAAAGGAAAGTCTTAAATGAAAATCGCGCTTGGGGCGGATCACGCCGGTTACGAACTTAAAGAACAGGCGAAAAAAATCCTGCTGAAACTGGGTCACGAAGTGATAGATTTCGGGACAACCGGCAAGGAATCGGTGGATTATCCGGACTTCGGCCTGAAGGTAGGGAAAGCGGTGGCCGAGGGCTCGGTCCAACGCGGAATGGCGGTCTGCTGGACGGGAGCCGGAATGACCATCGCCGCCAATAAAATCAAAGGCGTGCGGGCGGTATTATGTTTAAATAGCGATATGGCCCAGTTGGCCCGCTCTCATAATGACTCCAATGTCTTAACCTTATCTCAAAAATATATCAATCCCGGCGATCTGGAGAACATAATTAAAACCTGGCTGGATACCCCCTTTGAGGGCGGCCGTCATGAACGGCGTATTAATAAAATCAGCCAGGCCGAAAGGGAATAATTGCTTACCTCAATGGGGTTAAATGCCCTCTAAATATGAATTATTATCATGTGAAATATTAAAGGAATTACGGCCATGTCTTATTTAAGGCAAGTTGATCCGGAGATTTATGAAGCCCTGACAAAAGAGGCCCGGCGTGAATCGGATAAGCTGGAGTTGATCGCTTCGGAGAATTTTGTTTCCGAAGCGGTTCTCGAGGCCGCCGGCGGTATCATGACCAATAAGTACGCCGAAGGCTACCCCGGCAAGAGATACTACGGCGGCTGTGAGTTTGTCGATATCGCCGAAAATCTGGCCCGGGAACGCGCCAAGCAGTTATTCCAATGCGACCATGTCAATGTCCAGCCGCATTCCGGCTCGCAGGCCAATATGGCGGTTTATTTCACGGTGCTGCAACCGGGCGATAAGGTCATGGGGCTGGATTTATCCCACGGAGGACATCTCACCCACGGTCACCCCATAAATTTTTCCGGCAAACTTTATCAATTTCACGGCTACCAGGTTGACCGGGAAACCGAAGTAATAAATTACGATGTCCTGATGGCGCAGGCCAAAGAGATTCAACCCAAATTGATCGTGACCGGCGCATCGGCTTATCCCCGCATTTTGGATTTCAAGAAATTCCGGGAAATTTGCGATGCGGTCGGCGCTTATCTCATGGTCGATATCGCCCATATCGCCGGACTGGTGGCGGCCGGATTACATCCCTCACCGGTGCCCTACGCCGATTTCGTGACGACGACGACTCATAAAACTCTCCGCGGCCCGCGCGGCGGGATGGTCATGTGCAAGGAAAAATACGCCGCCGACCTGGACAGGACGGTCATGCCGGGGATCCAGGGAGGCCCGCTTATGCATGTCATTGCCGCCAAGGCGGTGGCTTTCAAAGAAGCGCTCCAGCCTGATTTCAAGGAATATCAAAAACGAATTCTGGAAAATGCCCGCACCATGGCCGAAACCATCAAAGGCCTGGGGTATCATATCGTCTCCGGCGGAACCGATACCCATCTATTCCTGATTTCTTTTGTGGGCATGGAAATCTCCGGCAAGAAAGTCGAAGAAGCCCTGGATAAGGCGGGGATGACGGTCAATAAAAATACCGTTCCCTTCGATCCCCGCAAGCCGTTCGTCACCTCCGGAGTGAGAATCGGGACCCCGGCTATCACCACCCGAGGCATGGGGCCTTCCGAGATGAAAACCATCGCCGGATTTATCGACCGAGCCATAAAGAACTTCGAAAACGAAACGGTCCTTGCAGAAATATCGCGCGAAGTTAAAAATTTATGCGATAAATTCCCGCTTTATACGGACAGGAAATAGTCTGTTCTGGTCGGAAGCCTTCGGACTTTCCGACCTGACATCTAAAGAGGAGGTTTATTATGCTGGTGCAATTTTCCATGTTTCCGACCGGCGGCAAGGAATCGGCCTCCGCGGAAGTCGCGCAAATTATAGATTTAATCGATAAATCGGGTCTGCCATATAAAACCAGCGCCATGGCGACCGTCCTGGAAGGCGAATGGGACGAGATTTTCCCCCTTATCAATAAATGTCGTTTATTGTTGCGTCAAAACAACCGGCGCGTTTATATGGTCTTGACCATGGATGATCGCGAAGGCGCCAAAGGCCGATTGGCCGGCAAGGTGGCTTCGCTGGAAGAAAAACTTAAGCGGAAAATCAAATCATAGACGAGAGGGAAATAATATGGCGGCATTCCGTGTCGTATTCATAACCACGCCCGTGGCGAAAGCCGAACCGCTGGCCCGCCAAATCCTGGAAAATCGCCTGGCGGCCTGTGTGACTATTACCGGCAATGTGCATTCCCTGTTCTGGTGGAAAGACAAAATCGAGTCGGAGCCGGAAGCGATGCTGGTCGTAAAAACCACGACCAAAAAAGTCGAAGAACTTATCAAATTCGTTCGCAAAAACCACGGTTATGAAATCCCTGAAATTGTCTCGGTGACCGTGGCCGAAGGAAATCCCGATTACCTGGATTGGCTGGACAGGGAGACGGCAGGATGAAATTCCGCGAAGTGGAAGGGGGGTACCTGATTCGCTTTGACAAGGGCGACGAGGTTATTGGGACCCTGATGGATTTTGCCCAAAAGCAGAATATCGTCGGGGCCTTTATCTGGGGTATAGGCGTGGTCGAAAACGTCGCCCTGGGCGTTCTTAACTATGAACAGAACCAGTACATCACCAAGACCTATCGCCAGGTTTTCGAATTGGGTTCGCTTTTGGGCAATATTTCCATTGGCGACGACTCCGGCCAGCCCATTATCCATTGCCATGCCACAATGTTCAGCGAACAAAGCGGCGGCCTGACGGGGCATCTCTTCGGGGCCACGGTATCCGTCACTTTGGAAATGTTCGTCAAAACATTCCAAGAGAAACTTATCCGCCAGGCCGGGAATAATATGGAGTACCGTTTCTGGCAGTTGTAAATATTCAGAACCCCTGCATTGCATTTCTGTCCGATTTCGGTACCCGGGATAATTATGCCGGAATCGTCAAGGGGGTCGTGGCCGGTCTGAACCCCGACGCCCGCGTAATCGATATCTCTCACAAAATTCCACCTTACGATATCGCCGGGGCGGCCTATCTTCTGGAAACTTCCTATCGCGAGTTTCCCCGGGGGACAATTCATCTGGCCGTGGTCGACCCCGGGGTCGGCACCAGGCGCAAGGCTATCGCCGTCGAGACGAAAGACTATTTTTTTGTGGGACCGGATAACGGCCTGTTTTCGTTTATTCCACGCCGCGAGATTAGCCGGATTATCCATTTGACCAGCCCGAAATATTTTTCCCCCCGGGCTTCAGCCACTTTTCACGCCCGCGATATTTTCGGCCCGGCCGCGGGATACCTTTCTTTGGGGATAGAAATCAGCCAACTGGGACGGCGTCTGACCGCTTTCAAATCTCTGCCGCCCGCAAAGTGCCAACGCCGGGGAAATGAGATTCGGGGGAAAATAATTTATATCGATTATTTCGGCAATTTGGTATTGTCAATCAAAGAAGATAATCTTTCGACGCGAAAAGTAAGTATCTGGCTTGAGAATAGAAACATCGGAGCGTTACGGAAGACTTTCGGAGATGTCCCCAAAGGGGCCCTGGTGGCTTACATAAACTCCTTCGGATATCTGGAAATAGGGGCAAACCGGGGCTCGGCCGCGGAAATACTGGGGATTACCCGCCAAAATCCGGTCACGATTTCGATTGCTGTTAGAGTCGACAAACGATAAATTTAACCCATGGCATCAAAATATAACCGACGCCGGCCATCCTGGTCCGAATATTTCATGCGCATCGCCCAATTGGCGGCCACTCGTTCCACATGTCTGCGACGTCAGGTCGGGGCGGTTCTGGTAAAAGACAAACGGGTCCTGGCCACCGGGTACAACGGTTCGCCGTCGGGGATGAAACACTGTCTCGAAATCGGGTGTCTTCGCGAACAAATGGGGATACCTTCGGGTGAAAGGCACGAACTCTGCCGGGCGATCCACGCCGAGCAGAACGCCGTGATTCAAGCCGCCACTTCGGGAACATCCATCACCGGGGCCACCCTTTATTGCACCACCTTTCCCTGCGTTATGTGCGCCAAAATATTGATTAATTCCGGTGTCAAAGAGATATTTATCAGCGACGGCTACCCTGACAAATTATCGCAGGAGATGCTGGACGAAGCCGGGGTGGTGGTGCACCGCATGGAACTGGCTCCCTTTGAGCCTTTCCCGGAGGATACCTCGCGATGAAATGCCCCTTTTGCGGCCATGAAGAAGATAAAGTGGTCGATTCCCGGTCGGCCCAGGACGGCCGCGCCGTGCGCCGCCGCCGGGAATGTCTGAAATGCAAGGAGCGGTATACCACTTACGAGTATATCGAAGAAGTCACGCTGACGGTTATCAAATCCGACGGTCGCCGGGAGCCGTTCGACCGGCAGAAACTCCTTCTGGGCATCAAACTGGCCTGCAACAAACGGCCGATATCGCTGAAAAAAATGGAATCGCTGGTGGATGAGATAGAGGAAGAGATCACCAAATTATCACGAAGTGAAATCCCATCCCCCAAAATCGGCGAACTGGTCATGGAGAAATTGAAAAATATCGATGAAGTGGCCTACGTCCGATTCGCCTCGGTGTATCGCAAATTCCAGGACAAGGCCGAATTCCTGGCCGAATTGAAGAAGTTGCTGGAGAAGGAGTAGGGGGGATAGTGTCGAGTTTCCCTTATGTTGTCATTCCAGCGAAAGCTGGAATCCAGAATAGCGAAAAGAAGGCTATCTATTATCGAATTAGACAATGGACCATTTCCGCAGTAGTTATTTTGATTGTTTTTTGCATGCCGGCATATGGATTACATCTGGAATACAAGCCCGGCGATTCCCTGTTGATAATACAGTCGAGATGCGATAGTCTTTCCATTAATCCCGAAGATATTTATGCAATAATGCCGGATACACTTTGCCCGCCCTGGCTGAATTCTATTCAACGGCAAAACTGTTATCAATTTAAGGCTATCGTATATCCCCTAAGTGTTTCAGATGGCCGGATTGACAGCCTGGATTGTATTAATCCAAATTATTTAATGATTCTGTTTTTGGGATATGAAAATATTCTTGTCATTGACAAGATTACCGATAATGGACTGCGTGAAATATGGCGTAGCGGGCTAATTGAAGGATACGGAGATTTTATTACTGCTAAATTCGAAGAGCTAAATCAAAAACCAGGACTTGAGATTTCCATTTTCACTGCCGCAGGCATGAAGTGGAAAGATAGCGTCTTCCTTCTATCATTCCGGAGCGATTCTGTAATTGTTTTAAATCCGCGTGGAAAGGTTTCTGGTTGGTCTGAATTCCTGGGCAGAGTGAATATAACGCCAACAGATAGCGGCACTATCATTGTGTCATATCCCGGCATAGATGGTGTGGGTACCAGAAGCGACAGTCGTGAATGCCGGACTTATTTCCTGAAAAAGGGAACCGACGAGATAATTTTGATTTCCGAAATTAAGCCTGACCATGACTGATAACACCCCCAACCCCCCGGACCAGCCGATAGGCCGTAGTGATATGCCCTTCCTGGCGCATATCGAGGAACTCCGCTGGCGACTGATTAAGGCCGTCCTGGCTGTCGTCGCCGGAACCGCGGTGGGCCTCTATTTTTCCGATTATATATTACACTTTTTTGTCCGCCCCCTGGGCGATATTAAACTCCACTTTACGGAAATCACCGGCTCCTTTTACGCCTACCTGAAAATCGGGATATATTTCGGGATTGTCGTCGCCGTGCCGGTTATCTTTTATCAACTCTGGCAATTCGTGGCCCCGGGATTATACCGCCGGGAAAAAAGCAAGGTGATCCCCCTGGTGCTTATCGCGACTATCCTCTTTTTGGGGGGCGCCGCATTCTGTTATCTTTTGGTTTTGCCCTTTGCCATCCAATATCTGGTGGGGTTCGGCCAGGATATCATGACACCCATAATCACCATCGACAGTTATATCTCCTTCGCCGGCATAATGATTATCGCCTTCGGGTTTTCGTTCGAATTGCCGGTTCTGGGGTATATGGCCGGGAAGATGGGGATTATTTCGGGAAGGGGCTTATCCAAAGGCCGTCCCTATGCGGTGGTAATAATTTTAATCGCGGCGGCGATTCTAACGCCCACCCCGGATGTCGTTTCGCAATTGTTATTGGCCGGGCCGCTTCTGGTCCTGTATGAGATAACCATCGTCCTGGTGCGGCTGACAGGGAAGAAGAAGTAGTTCGGGGTATTTATTTGCAGATACCCCCTCGAGACGTCATTGCGAGGAAGGCAGACCGTAAGGTCGGCCGACGAAGCAATCTCAATGACAATAACTTGAATAAGATGAGATTGCTTCGCCACGCTTGCAATGACAGAATCGGCACTTTTTCAACAGGCCCCAAAGGGTGGGCCACCAGATCCGAATATAAAATTTTAACACCTTGAAAATATTTTTCACCGCTGTATATTAAAACCCGTATTTGGGTTAGAAATCGGAATTGATCATTTTCAGGAGATAAACGATGAACGCGGTTAAAATCTGGCTTGTGGCTATCCGGGCTCCCTTTTTCACCGGGATCGCCGTCCCGGTTATATTCGGCGCCACCCTGGCTTACTATGAAACCGGCCTGTTTCACTGGGGAAGTTTTATAATAACATTGCTGGGGGCGATTTTTGCCCATGCCGCGGCCAATATGTCCAATGATTATTTCGACCACCGCACGACCGACGATGATATCAACCCCCATTTCACCCCCTTTTCCGGCGGGTCGAGGATTATTCAAAATAAACTCCTTTCGCCCGGAACTGTTTTCACTGGAGCCCTGGTTTGCTGGGCGATGGCCCTGGCGGCGGGAATCTATCTGACCATTATTACTCCGGGCTATTGGATTTTGGCCATCGCCGCGGCCGGATTTCTGGGCGGTTTTTTTTATACGGCCACCCGCTGGGCTTTTGCCTACAACGGTCTCGGGGAATTAATGATTCTTATCAATTTCGGCATTTTGCCGGTGATGGGATCGTACTATGTCCAGACCGGGACCTTTTCCGTATCCTCATTTATAACTTCTTTCCCCATCGGCTTTCTCATCACGGCCATTCTTTATATCAACCAATACCCCGATTATGACGCCGACAAAAGCGTGGGGAAAAACCACCTGGTGGTCCAATTGGGCAAAAAACGGGCGATGGCCGGGTATTATTTTTTGATTTTCGGCAATTACGCCGGGATTGTCCTGGCGGTGATTGCCGGGTATCTGACTCCCTACGCCTTAATCGCCCTCTTAAGTCTTCCGATCGCCATAAAGACCGTTAACACCTTCGCCCGCAATTACGATAAAATTCGCGAGATAATCCCGGCCCAGGCGGGGACGATCCAGGTTCATTTATTGACGGGCCTCTTGATGTCAATCGGATGCCTGACCGGGGCCTGGATATAAGACGGTAAACGCCGCATTTTATTTTGTAGGTCGGAATGTCCCTTGGACTTCCGACTTTTTATTTGGACTTAAAAACCACCGCAAAGGACTCGTCTAAAAACCCTTGAGACGTCATTGCGAGGATGACCGACCGAAAGGTCGGCCGACGAAGCAATCTCAACGACAATGACTCGAGAAAGATGAGATTGCTTCGCTTTGCTCGCAATGACAAAATTGGCACTTTTTTGGCATACCCTGAAAGGTGGGTCGCCACGGCCGATTCCACAAATTCCCTTGACTTATATCGAGTTACGGTGTAGTTTTTTGTAATAAATAAATAGAGTGGATACGCGGGCGTAATTCAGCGGTAGAATGCAAGCTTCCCAAGCTTGACGTCGTGGGTTCGACTCCCATCGCCCGCTCTTTTTTTGCCATGAAAGTAATAGATATTCAGCCCGATTCGCCCCTCTACGGACACGTCCGCAAAGGGTATCGCCTGCTAAAGGTAAATGGACGCGACGTGGCCGATAATCTCGATTGCCGGTATCTTATGTCCGAAGAATCGGTCCGCCTGGAGTTCGCCACCGACAGCGGCAAAAATATCCGCATCGATATCGATAATGATTTCCAGACGGATTTGGGACTTCAGTTCGAAACGGATAAATTAAAAATATGCAAGAATAAGTGTATTTTCTGTTTCGTGCATCAACAGCCGAAAGGGATGCGGAAAGCGCTGTATGTCCGCGACGATGATTTCCGGTTATCTTTCACTCACGGGAATTTTATTTCCTTATCGAATATAAACGAGGGAGATATCGATCGCATAATCCGTCAGCGTCTGTCGCCGATGTATATTTCCGTCCATAGCACCGATGACAGCCTGCGGCGGTTCATGTTCGGGAATCGTCGCCTGCCGGCAATTTTGCCCTTAATCAAAAGGCTCATCGAGAACGGAATTATCGTCCATTCGCAGGCGGTCCTTTGTCCGGGGATAAACGACGGCCCGGCGCTGGAGAAGACCATTACCGACCTGGCCGGATTATATCCCGGCGTCGCCAGCCTGGGCGTGGTTCCCGTGGGCCTGACCAAATACCGCGACAAACTCCACAAATTGCGGCCCTACACCGCCGCCCAGGGTCTGAAAACCCTGGCGCTGGTGGAGGCCTTTCAAAATCAATTCCGGAAAAAATTCAAGACGCGTTTCGTCTATGCCGCCGACGAATTTTATATTCTGTCGGGGGTGGAGTTCCCGCCCCTGGCCGCCTACGAAACCATGCCGCAATTCGAAAACGGGATCGGCATGATGCGATCGTTATTGTCCGATTTTTCGAAACGGAAAAAACTCCTGGAAAAAACCAAACCGAATAAACGAATCGCCCTTATTACCGGCCGCGCGGCGGGGAAGTATATTGAGGCCGAGATAGACTATCTTATGGTTACAAAGGGATGGCCTCTGGAAATAATCGAAGTGGCCAACCGCTTCTGGGGCAAAAATGTCACCGTCAGCGGGCTCTTGACCGGGCGGGATATTTCCGCCGCAATCATGAAAAGAAAAAGCGATTTCGATATTTTTATCCTGCCTCCCAATTGCCTGAATGACGATAATCTCTTCCTGGACGATATGCCTCTGTCTTTCCTGAAAGAAAAATCCGGGATTGATATTCGTGTGGGATCATACAGCCTTGTGGATACCTTAAAGGGGGCCGGGGGATGAGTTATCCTATCGTGGCCATTATTGGCCGCCCCAATGTGGGGAAATCCTCGCTGTTTAATAAATTTTTGAGCCGTCGGGTGGCCATCGTCGATGATACCCCCGGTGTAACGCGCGATCGCAACTATGGCTTATGCGAATGGGGGGGAAAGAAATTTTATCTCATCGATACCGGCGGCATTATTCCCGACTCCAAAAATGACCTGGAGAAAATGATGTTGGCCCAATCCGAGGCCGCCATCGAACAAGCCGACTTGACCCTGTTTATCGTCGATTGCCAGACCGGGGTCGATAGTTCCGAGCAGAAAATCGCCCGCCGCCTCCTGGAAAAGAATAAGCAGGTCATTCTTCTGGCTAATAAAGCCGACGACGAAACCCTGGTGCAGGAAAGATTCCAGTTTCTTAAACTCGGCCTGGGCGAACCTACCCCGGTTTCGGCCATGAGCGGGGAAGGGCTCTATGAAGTTTTGGATCGGATTGCGGAGATATTTCCCGCGACGGAGGAATCCCCGGACGAAGGCGATGAAGTCCGTATCGCCGTAATCGGCAAACCCAACGTGGGGAAATCATTGTTTATAAATAGACTCATCGGCGAAGAACGAGTGATTGTCTCGCCCATTCCCGGAACGACTCGCGATGCGGTCGATACCCCTTTCGAATACGAAGGGAAGAAATATATCCTGATCGATACGGCCGGCCTGCGGCGCAAAGCCAGGGTCACCGAGGATCTGGAATTCTACACCAATCTGCGGACACTGCGGGCTATCGAAGGATGCCATGTGGCCCTGGTTCTGGTCGACGGCTCCGATGGGCTCAATGTGCAGGACTTGCGGGTGATCGAGGATGCCGCCCGGGCGAGGCGGGCGGTGGTGCTGGCCGTGAATAAGTGGGATCTGGTCGAAAAGGATATGCACACCGTCGATATCCTGACTGCGGAAATAAAAAAAATAGCCCCAACCCTGGGGTATATTCCGGTTATTTTCATTTCCAGTCTCACCGGCCAGAGAGTGGTTAAGGTATTATCGATTGTCGATGCCGCGTTTGATAATTGGAATCGAACCGTCCCCACCGCGGAATTGAACCGGCTCCTGGAGGAAGCCGTCGGAAAGCACCCGCCAGCCGCGGTTCAGGGGAAATATATTAAGTTTAATTATGTAACACAGGCGGGCACGCGCCCGCCCAGTTTTCAGTTCTTTTGCAATTTCCCGAAGTTAATCCAGAAAAATTATATTCGATTCCTGGAAAACCAACTCCGGGAAAAATATGATTTCTCGGGTATTCCGATCCGAATTCGCTTCAAGAAAAAATAATTCTCTCCGGGATTTATCGCTTTTCCGGAAAAAGAATCAGCGCCGAATCCGCCGGTAAAGACCCAATCCCAGGGTCCCCAAACCCAGTAGCGCCAGTGTCCCCGGTTCCGGGACAGTCGAAATGTCGGGACCGTTATTGCCGTCCTCGGTTATGAGGGTCGGCCGGGGTTGGGCGATTAAAGGTCCGGCCCAATGGCTATTGTCGCCGATTTGTGCCGCCGACGTATTTTCGACCAGGCTTTGAGTGTGATTAATCATGGTGCCCTTGAATTGAAGAGCGCTCAAGTTAGTCGGAAGGGCCAGCGCCGACCCGGCCATAATTAATATTACAAGTCCGGCCACGCCGAAAAATATCCTGTTAGTCATAATCCTCCTAATCCATAAAAAACAGTATACAATATACAATTCAGCATATAGCGTGCCGCACTCTCTTTATATTTCCCTGTTTCAGGGCCGGCATGGGAAGGCCCTTGTCAGTGTTTTGTTTACTCGGACTAATATCTTATATTGCTGAATATCAATGCGTTACAACGGCGCCGTGCTGTATTTCTTTAAGTCGAGCGGTGGCCTGATCAGTCTGACTCCCGAATCACCACGGCTTCACCTGCAAAACTATTCAACTATGTGAGGTGACGCTTTGCAGAAGCCTCCGGAATATGGCCTTATTTTGAGCCGAAAATTATTGACCCCAAATACCTCCGGGCAAGCCCCCGGAATGAGTCAATTCCGCCTCTTCGGGCAGCAAAACTGTCAAGAATCACTCCGTCTCTGCCGAAAAATCAAATAATGACATCAGAACTATCCCCCGAAGCCGTCACCGATTTAGAAGACAGGCTCGATACCATCCGGCTCAAGGTCCACGACCTGGCCATGATGGGATCGCTTGTGACTTCCATTCAGGATACCGACACTATTTTATCCGTGGTCATGGAAATGTCGATCCGAATGGTTGAAGGCGAGGTCGGGCTGATTCAATTATTCGAGGACGGAGATCTGCGTTCCAAGGTTTCCTGGGGCGTGGACGAGAACTTGGTCCGGACGCTTATCTACAAAGATAATATCGATATTGCCACTTACTGCTTTCAAAAGCAGGACTCTGTCATCTTAAGTGATATCAATTTCAAAGTAGATCTGGGACTGAAAATCGCGAGCGTTATGGCGGTGCCGATAAAATCGCGGGCCCGCTGCCACGGAGTGGTGACCATTATTAATCGCACCAATGGAGAAATATTTACCGAGGAGGACCGCCAGGATCTGGAAATGCTGGTCAATTTTGCGGCCGTGGCCATAGACAATTCGCTTCTCCGCGAGGAATCGCTTAAGCGGCAGAAGCTGGAACAGGAATTGGCCATTGCCCGCGAGGTGCAGGAAACGATTCTGCCGATCGGGGAGACCGTTATTCAGGGCGTGGATATCGGTACCTATTATCTTCCGGCCAACGAAGTCGGCGGCGATTTCTATGACATCATTAAAATAACCGACCAGGATTTCTGGATGGTCATAGGCGATGTCTCCAATAAGGGGGTCCCGGCAGCCATGGTTATGTCGGCCGCGACCGCCATTATCAAGTCGGAATTGTCCCGCGACCCCGCCTCGGATCCCTCCCGGTTAATGGCTCACCTTAACGATGTCCTCTGCAGCAGCATCATAAAAAGCCAGGGGATGTTCGTGACCCTGTTTCTGGCCCGCTTCAATATGAGGGATTCGCAATTGGAATACTGCAATGCCGGTCATGTCCAACCCCTATATTGGGATATCAGCCAAAATACCGTCACGGAACTTAAAACGGGGGGCACATTTGTGGGACAATTTGCCGATATAAAGTACCAGAAAGGGGAAAGGCCCTTTCGGCGCGGCGACCGGATTTTCGCGTTTACCGACGGCCTGACCGAAGCCGAGGATGAACACCAGGGCTTTTTCGGAGTGGAACGAGCCATGCAGGTTTTTCTGGCGGAAAAAGAACTTCCGGCGACACATTTTTGTCTTCGCGTTAAAGAATGGGCCGATCGCTTCCGCGAAGGAGCGCGTCCCGATACGGTCGATGACTTTACCCTGGTGATGGTAAAGATTAAATAGGGGGATTCCAATGAGCGATCACCAGTACCGCTACAGCTCGGATATGGCCTCCGAAGAGACCATGTTTAATGACCTCGAAAAAATTCTGGCGGCGAATAATATTGCCGGCAAACTGGCCAACGATTTAAAATTGGCCGTTTCCGAAGCTTTCACCAATGCCATGGTTCATGGTAACCGACTGGAAGCCAATAAAAACGTGACAATAAATATTAGCATTAATAACGACTTGATAATTGCCGATATAATCGACGAAGGGACGGGAGACCCCGGCCGGGTCAGCAAGACCGAAGATCCTGAATTATGGCAGGAACGAGGCCGTGGGGTTATCCTGATGGAAACCATGGCGGATCGGGTTTCTTTTCAAAGAGACCATATATCCGGAGGGCTCCAGTGCACCCTTATGTTCGTGCGAAAAAGATATGATAATATAAAGCAGAAGTCCGCTCTCAAAGCGGGCCAGGGAGGTTGACATGGATATCAACAGGACCGATCGTGAAAACATAACTATCCTGACCCTTTCAGGGCGTCTCGATCTCGGCAACGGCAATAAACTGAAAGAAACCGTTAAGGGAATACTGGGTACCGACCGCACGGCCATCCATTTGAACCTGCGCGATGTCGAATTCGTCAACAGTTCCGGACTGGGGGCGCTGGTTTCCATTATGAAAGAAGTTCGCCTCAACCGCGGCCGTTTGACTCTCTCCGATATGGCGGATTATGTGCGGGAGATTTTCGATATCACCCAGTTATCGCACATTTTCGAGATTTATACCACCGAAGAAGAAGCCTTTAATTCTTTTCAGCCGGCCAACATAATATAGCCGACGGGCGAACGCGGTATAGCATGGCACCCTATAGTATTATAATAATCGACGACGAACTGTTGATACGAGATTTGCTTTACGACTTCTTTGCCGAGAAAGGCTGGCAGGCGGTCGTCATTGATTCCGGGGCCGGAGCTCTGGAGCAGTTACGTAACCGCCATTTTGATATTGCCCTGGTCGACTTAAAAATGCCGGAAATGGACGGCCTGGAATTTATTCGGAAAATCAGAGCTCTTTACCCGGCTTTGCCGGTCGTTATTATGACGGCCTTTCCCAATTTCGAGTCGGCCGTGGAAGGAATTCGCCTGAAAGTAATCGATTATATCACCAAACCCTTCAATATTAACAAACTTTTTAAACTAATCGCCTCCGAGGTCGAACAGACGCGTCAGGCTCGACCCGAAACATCACGGAGCGAAATATTTTAAGGTGACTGCCTTTAGTCCCGATTGCTTATTGCCTGATATAGTTTTATATTGCCAAGCCCTGTAAACAGCTGTATTCTTCGCATAGGATGGGAACAACCGACATGGATGACCGGGATACCCTTCAGCTGCAAGTCTCCGATGAAATCGGACGCTTCGCGGAATCATATTCTTCATTTAATGGTATTATCAATAAACTCCAGCGCCAATATCTGACCCTCAAGGATACTTATACTCGCCAAAGCGAAGAACTCCAGTCGATTAATAGAACCCTGCAGTCCCTGGTTGTCGAAAATCGGGCGGTGACGGAATTCCTCAACAGCATCCTTAATGCCCTCTCTTCGGGAGTCGTAGCCGTAAATAATGCCGGTCTCCTGACGCATATTAATCCCGCGGCCAGAATGATCCTGCAGATTCCCGAAGAAATCGATTGCCGACAAGGGCTAAAATACGAGGAAATCATTCAGGCCACCGAAGGCAAAGACTTTTCCGCCGTCGCCACCGTTGCCGCCGGCAAGCCGTTCGACCGGATGGAGAAAATCGTCAGAACTCATCAGGGTCAGACCGTAACACTTTCGGTTTCGACTTCACTACTGTGCCGGACCGACGGCCGCGCCGTCGGGGCGGTAGAGATGTTTCAGGATATTACGCGTCTGAAAAGGATGGAGGAAGAACTATCGCGGATGAAAGTCCTGGCCTCGCTGGGCGAGATGGCGGCCTCTATCGCCCATGAAATCCGCAATCCCCTGGTGGGCATCAGCGGTTTTGCCTCCCTGCTCGCGCGGGATTTAAAAGAAGATATCCCGCGGGCCGATATGGCCCGGAAAATCGTCGAAGGGGTCAACAGCATCAATCGCACCATTCAGACCTTACTGGATTTTGCCCGTCATGAAAAAGTGAACAAATCCGAAGTCGATCTGCCCGCCTACCTGGATCTGGCCCTGGAAAGTTTCGCCCGCGAATATGACCATCCCCTCGAGGGCGGCTGGGTGGTTCGCCAGTATCGGGGCGGGTTCAAGGTGGAATTGGATCGCCAACTTTTCCGGCAGGCGCTTTATAATCTCTTCAAGAATGCCTGGGAAGCCGGCGCCGAAATAACCCGCGTGACCGTTCAATGCGACCGGGCGGAAATCGGAGAAATCAGGAAACAATGGAAAGGCCGAATGGATTTCCCGGATATCGAGGTCGGACGAATCATAATAGAGGACAACGGCCCGGGCATTCCGGCCGAGTGTCTGGACAAAATATTCTCGCCCTTTTATTCCACCAAGGAAAAAGGGAATGGGCTGGGTTTGGCCATAGCCTGGAAAATAATCAAGGCTCACGGCGGGGAAATCGCCGTCACCTCGCGGCCGGGAAAAGGGTCGCAGTTTACTATTCTTTTGCCTATCAAAAACTCCATGTAAAGGAGAATCAGGGATGAGACTCAATATACTCGTGGCCGACGACGATCGGCTGGTTAACGATTTTATGGCCGAAGTCCTGACGCGTCTGGGTCATCAGGTGGAAACGGTTTCCTCCGGCGAAGAGGCTCTGGTGGCGATGGATGATAAGGATTTTGATATTCTCATTTCTGATTTAAAGATGAAAGGCATGGACGGCCTGGCGCTTCTCAAGGAAACTCGAGATCTTCATCAAGATATGGCCGTCATCATGATGACCGCCTACGGCACCATCGAAAATGCCGTGACAGCCATGAAACTGGGAGCTAATGATTATCTCCTTAAACCGGTCTCACCGGAAGCCATAGAAGTTGTCTTGAAAAAGACCGAAGAACTCATCTCTTTAAAAATCGAAAATAAGCGCCTTCGTGCCGACCTGGCCCAAAGATATCATAATATCATCGGCAAGTCGCCGATAATGAAAGATATCTTCGATAGGATAAAATCCACGGCCGATGCCCGTTCCACGGTTCTTATCACGGGACCGTCCGGGACCGGCAAGGAACTGGTCGCGCGGGCCATCCATGAAACCTCCAATCGCAACGCCATGTCGTTTATAAAACTGAATTGCGCCGCCCTGCCGGAAAACCTGGTCGAATCGGAACTCTTCGGGTACGAGAAAGGCGCCTTCACCGGCGCCATCCGCCAGCATAAGGGCCGCTTTGAATTGGCCGATCACGGGACCTTGTTATTGGATGAAATTTCCGAAATCCCCATGGGGCTTCAGGCCAAACTCCTGCGGGTTCTTCAGGAAAAGGAGTTCGAGAGAGTCGGTTCCGGACAGACCATGAGTGTCGATGTCAGAATTGTCGCCACCTCGAACCAGGATTTGAAGAAAGCCATCAAGGCCGGGAAATTCCGCGAAGACTTGTACTTTCGTTTGAATGTCATTCCCATCCATCTGCCGCCGCTGAAAGAACGGCTGGAAGATATCCCGCTTCTGACCACCCATTTCATTGACAAGTACAATCACGAAAATAATAAGGCGGTCAAAGGAATCGACGAAAGCGCCATGAAGATGTTCATGGGCTATCAGTGGCCCGGAAATATCCGCGAACTGGAAAACTACATAGAAAGAGCCGTGGTGACTTCATCCGCCACGACGCTGACCCGGGCCGATTTCCCGTCCGAACTGGCCCTGGGCAAACTGGCTAATACCTCGCCCGAGTATGACGCCGGCATTACCCTGGCCGAAGGGGAAAAGATACTGATTTTAAAAACCCTCGACGTTTGCGGCGGCAATAAAACACGTGCCGCCGAATTACTCGATATCACACCGCGCACCATCCGCAATAAACTGGTGGAATATGGCATCTCTGGAGCCGAAGAGGAATAAAAGCATCCGATTTCCCGGGATTGGCGGCAATTGTTGATATTTAGTTCCGGGGACGCTTTATAAACCTCTTATCCGCTTTAAATTCTCCGATTTTTGCCGATACTGTTAAAAATTGTTTAAAAAAGGGATTTATCCCGGATGGGCGTAATTACGCCCGAAAAACTGAATTAGTCTATGGATATAGCAACCTTTGCCGGCCTGATTCTGGGCGTCGGAGCGGTTATTGTCTCTTTTATCATGGAAGGGGGGCACCTTAGCGCCATCATCCAGGCGCCCGCCATGGTAATCGTTATCGGGGGAACCATCGGGGCGACCGTTATTACCACTTCGATGGAGACTATCCTCCGCGTCCCGCGTTTCCTCGGCCAGGCGTTTTTCGGAAAAACGCCGGAACCGCTGGAAACCATTAATATGATTGTCCGCATGTCGGAGAAGGCCCGGCGCGAGGGAATTTTGGGATTGGAAAACGACCTGAAGAGTATTTCAGATCCCTTTTTCCGCAAGGCCATTCAGTTGGTCATCGACGGCACCGAAATCACGGTCCTTAAAACCATTCTGGAAACCGAGATTGCCTATCTGGAAGAGCGTCATAAGCGAGGCATCGCCGTCTTTCAGAAATTGGGCGGATTCTCTCCCACACTGGGAATTATCGGAACCGTCCTGGGACTTATTCATACCTTAAGCAATACCGCCGAGCCGGACCGCATGGCCGCAGCCATCGCCGGTGCCTTTATCGCCACTCTCTGGGGCGTGGCCATGGCCAACCTGGTTTATCTTCCCATCGGCGATAAACTCCGTCTGCGCCATGAAGAGGAACTGGCCAAACTGGACCTAATCCTGGAAGGCGTTATTTCCATTCAATCGGGCGACAACCCCCGAGTCGTTAAAACTAAATTACTATCCTTTATTCCCCCGAATATGCGGGGAGGCGAGATGTAATCGTGCGGCGGCGTAAACAAGATAGCGAACACGAAAACCTCGAAAGATGGTTGCTCACATACTCTGATCTGATCACCCTTCTTCTGGCTTTTTTTATCATTATGTATTCCATGTCCAAGATCGACTCCAAGAAATTCGGGGAAATGCAGGAGGCGTTATCGGGTGTCCTGAAAGGTGGGACTCTGGTCGTCAAACAGGGTAATCAAATCGGGGCTCTGGCCGGGCAGGGGGTTCTGAAAATCGGTTTTATGAAATCCCTGGGCGATGCCGTCAAACGGGACTTCCAGGGTCTGGGCAATGAAAACCTGGTCAATACCGAAGTCACCGAGCGCGGCCTTGTCATACATATCATGGAATCGGCCCTCTTCGAGGCCGGCAAGGCGGAACTTACCGACGAAGCCAAGAAGACCTTGAGTATTGTCGCCCGCCATCTGGCCAGTCTTCCCAATCATATTCGTATCGAAGGCCATACCGATAATCTGCCCATCAGGACACCTGTCTTTCCCTCCAACTGGGAATTATCCTCGGCGCGAGCCACGGAAGTGGTGCGGTTCTTTATCGATGACTTCAGAGTCAAGCCGGAAATGATTTCGGCCCTGGGCTATGGCGAATTCCGCCCCCTGATTCCCAACAACACCCCTGAAAATCGGGCCAAGAACCGCCGGGTCGATATCGTGGTTCTGACCATGCAAATTACGGCCACCGAGCCGACCTCACAATTTTATTCCCAGCCGTAGTCGGAATAATTTTCTATTTAAACCGGCAGAATATTCCCCCCGGTTAAATCCCTAATCTACGACTCTGATTATATTCCATTGGATTCCAACGGGTTACGTTTGTGCCGGATTTTGGCACGGGGCTTGCCAAGCAGATGTCTGGGAAAAGGTATGTCAAATATATTGGAAAAAGCAGTTTTCGAAAAAAGCGGCGTCCCGGTCCTGAATAGCGTCCTGGATATGGCCTCGGTCCGGAATAAACTTATATCCGGCAATCTGGCCAATGTCATTACCCCCGGGTACCGCAGCAAAGATATCGATTTCCACGGCGAACTTCGCCAGGCCCTGGGTAAAGAAAAACATATCGAAGGTGCGGTAACACACCCCGCCCATATTCCGGTGGGACGTTCCCGAACCAGGGGCCCGGAAATAAAGGTCAATCGTTTGCCCGAGTCCAACGGCATTAACAATGTGGATATAGATACGGAAGCGGCCAACCTGGCGCAAAACCAATTGTACTTTACGGCCGGGGCCAGACTGATGGCCGCCAAATTCCAGGGATTGAAAGACGCCATTAAGAGCAAGTAGAGGTAAATAATGTCCGGTATGTTTAATTCCATAGATGTTTCCGCTTCGGGAATGACCCTTCAGCGCCGCAAAATGGATGTCGTGGCGCAGAATCTGGCCAATGTGGAAACGACTCGCACCAAGGACGGCGGTCCCTATCAAAGAAAACGGGTTACGGTCAGTGAAGCCGAAGAATCCGTTCCCTTTCAGACCGCCATGACCCAGGCCAAAACCAAACTCTATCGCACGGATACCCGGCATATCCCGTCCAGTCCCAAAAATTCAAAGGGCATGGTGGAATTGTCGGAGGCGAGGGGACAAGAAGTCGATGACCCGGCCTCGAATTATCGCCTCGTGCATGACCCGGATCATCCCGACGCCGATGAAAATGGTTTTGTCAAAATGCCGGATATCGAAATTGTCAGCGAGATGGTGGATATGATGGCGGCGTCGCGGGCTTATGAAGCCAACACCACCGCTATTTTAACCGCCAAGGAAATGGCCAAGAATGCGCTGGAGATATAGGAGTATCGTAAATGAAAATCAATGCCGTTGGAATTAACGCCTATCGTCAGGCCACGGAACAGATTCGTCCCGACCATCGGACCCAGGACCGTGCCGAGGTTACGACCGCCAAGACCGCGGAAGAAAAAAACGTAAAATTATCATTTCCCTCCGCGGAAAGTCGTCCCGGCTCTAAACTGGCCGTAAAATTGGCCAACGCGGATTTCGTGCAGTACCTCTCGGATGAGGAAAAAAAGGCCCTGCAAATGGTCTTTGAAAAATTCGGCGACGGCAGCGCCCTGAAACCGGGGGAGACCCTGGGACGCTTCGTGGATGTCAAAATATGAGCGGTGATATCGGACAGATCCGGCTGGTTCCCGGTCTTCAGCACCGGCTGATTGAAAACCCCACCGGGATGCCGGCCACATCCGAATCACAGGAGGATTTTTCCGGGCTCCTGCGCGAAATGGTCAATTCGGTTAATTCCATTCAGCAGGAAGCCGCCCGAGCCCAGGAATTAATGGCCACGGGCGAGGCGGCCGATTTGCACCAGGTCATGATTGCTGTCGAAAAAGCTTCGGTTTCCATGGATTTATTGCTGGAAATCCGCAATCGCCTGGTGGACGGCTGGGAAACTCTGACGAAAATGCCGATGTAACATATTTTCTTCTGCCATGGAATCGGCAGAGGTATAAATTTCGACCCGGCCAGGGAATAGCCGGGCCAAAGGCAAATAGGAATTGGAATGGAATCGTTCAAAGAGTATTTTACCAAACTCCGCGAATATCTGCGGACCCTGACTTCGGCCCAAATGACCCTTTTGGGGGGCGTCGGCGCCGCCCTTCTGGCGGGGATGATTGTCCTGGCCATCTGGGTCAACAGCGTTCAGTATTCGGTTTTATATGCCGATCTTGATCCCGCCGATGCCGGTGAGGTCGTCAACTACCTTAGCGAAAACAGCATCAAATATAAACTGGAACATGGCGGAACCACCGTCATGGTGCCGTCGGACGAAGTCTACAAATTACGAATCACTCTTGCCTCGCAGGGCATACCTGAATCGGGGCACATCGGGTATGCCCTGTTCGATCAATCCAACCTGGGGATGACCGAATTTCTGCAGAATCTCAATTTTCGCCGCGCCCTGGAAGGCGAACTTATGAACACCATCATGCAACTCAAGGATGTCGAAGCGGCGCGCGTCCATATCGTCATGCCCAAGGAAAGGCTGTTCAAAGAAGATAAAAAAGAAGCCACGGCTTCGATTGTCCTGAAACTAAAACGTGCCGGAGGACTGTCGAAATCGCAACTGGACGGGATTACCCACCTGGTGGCCTCATCCGTGGAAGGCCTCAAGCCGGAAAATATCTCCATTATCGATTATAACGGTAATCTCTTATCCTCGCGGGTGGAACATGATCCCCTGGCGGGACTGACGGCCACTCAACTGGAAGTCCGCAAAAGCGTCGAGCAATACCTCGAAGACAAAACCCAGTCGCTCCTGGATGAAGTGGTCGGAACCGGCAAGGCGATCGTGCGGGTTTCCGCGGACCTGAATTTCCAGCAGGTCGAACGCACCAGCGAACTTTATGATCCCAATTCCCCGGTTATCCGCAGCGAAGAAAAGACGACCGAGACTGCCTCGGTGTCGGATCGCCAGGATGAAGCCGCCGAAAGCAAGGATGAAAAGGCAACGGAAACCTCCATCACTAATTATGAAATCAATAAGACCGTGGAGCATATCATCAATTCCATCGGCGGCGTCTCACGCCTGACGGTGGCGGTTATGCTGGACGGTGTTTATAAAGAAGATAAAAATGCCGAGGGAGTTGTCGAAAAAGTATATGTCCCCCGGTCGCAGGAAGAATTGGATCGTATCGCGGCCATCGTGAGAACCGCGGTGGGATATGACGCCCAGCGCAATGACGTGATAGAAGTCGTCAACCTGGGCTTCGATCGTACCGCCATCGATATGGAGCAGGATAAATTGGACCAGATGATACAGCAGGAATTTTATGTGGACCTGGGTAAAAAGATCGGTTTGGGTCTTTTAATATTGCTCGGTCTGCTGTACGCCCGCTGGAAAGTCAAAAAGATGTTCCGGAAAGTATTCCCGCCGGCCGAAGCCCCCGTCTCGGCGGCCGCGGTCGACGGCGAAGCCACAGCGGCCCAGGAATCCGATTCGGAAACCCCTCTGGAACCGGTCGTTAAAAAAGTCAGGCGGCCGCGACTGGTCGACCAGATGCAGAAAGAGGCCTTCAACCGGCCCGAAGAAATAGCCCGTGTCATCAAAACCATGATGTCAATGGATAACAAATAGCCATGATTAAGTACGAAAACCTGACCTCGCTTCAGAAAGCAGCCATAGCGCTTATTGCCTTTGGCAGCGAAGTCTCGGCGGCGGTATTAAAAAGCCTGCCTGACGGCGACGTGGAAAAACTGACCGTGGAAATCGCCAATCTGCGCGATGTCCCCGCGGAAGTCGAAGACAAAATAATCAATGAGTGCTATGATGTCTTCATGGCTCGGGAATATATCTCCCAGGGCGGCGTGGATTATGCCCGGGAAATTCTGACCAAGGCCGTGGGGCCGCGCCGGGCCGATGAAATCATTAATCGCCTGGAATCCTCATTCCATCGCACCGGTTTCAATCTGCTCAAGGAAATCGATTCCAAGCAGTTGGTTGGATACATCCAGAACGAACATCCCCAGACCATCGCCGTTATTTTAACGCAACTTTCGCCCCAGACCGCCGCGGCCGTTCTATCGGAATTGCCGGCGGAACTTCAGGCGGAAGTGGCTATTCGTATCGCCACCATGGAAAAAATTTCTCCGGATGTCTTAAAAGAAATAGAAGATACCCTGTCGGGTCATTTCGAGTCGACGGCCGGGGCCGACTTGTCTTCGTCGGGCGGCGCCAAGGCCATGGCCGAAATACTGAACCTTATCGAAACCTCGGCCGAGAAAAATATTCTACAGTCGATCGAGGCCGAAGACGCCGAATTGGCCGCGGAAATCAAAAACATGATGTTCGTCTTCGACGACCTGGTCCTGCTCGACGATCGTTCCATCCAGCGCCTCCTCAAAGAAGTCGAAACGCGCGACCTGGCTATCGCTCTCAAGGCGGCCGGCGAGGAAGTCCGGGCCAAGATTTACGCCAATGTGTCCGAACGCGTGGCCGTGATGATAAAAGAAGAAATGGAGTTTATGGGCCCGATGCGTTTGTCCGATGTCGAGGCCGCCCAGCAGCAGATTGTGGAAGCGGTACGGCGTCTGGAAGAAGAAGGGCAAATTGTGGTGTCAGGACGCGGCGGAAAGGAAGATGTCGTTGTCTAGACTTCTCTCCAATACTTTTGTCAGCGATACTATCGTCATCGGCAACCTGGGCTCGGATCTCGAAGCCGACCTAGCCGCCGAGGAGGTCATTCTCAAGGAAGTCGGCCAGGTTGAGATTGTCACCTCGGTGGATGGCCGCAAACTGGTGCCGATTCGTTATTTCGCTTTGTTGAATGAACGACTCCAGAAAGAAAAGCGGCGCCTGATCGACGAAAAACATCAGATACAGGAAATCCTGCTTGAGGAAAACCGCCGCATCGAGGAAGAAACCCGCCAGAAAGCCTACGCCGAGGGGAACCAGAAAGGTTTTAAAGAAGGTCATGCCAAGGGACTGCATGAAGGGCAACGCGAGGCCCGCGAAGTCGTGGCCAGCCTGGACGGTCTCTTACAGGATGCTCTCAAGCAGCGAGATACTCTGTATAAAACCTCGCAGCAAAATATCATCAATCTCATACTGGAAATTTCGCGCAAGATAACGTTCGACGCCGCCCGTATCGATCCCGAAGTGACGGCGGGCATTATAGAAAAAGTCATCGAAAAATTAACCGACAAATCCCGAATAAAAATAAAGGTGCATCCGGATCATCTGCCGGTCCTGGAGCAACAGATCGAGCGCTTCCGCGGCGAGTCGGCCGCCATCAAGGAATTGAATTTCGAAGCCGATGCCCGCGTCCGCTATGGCGGATGTTTTATTGAAACTCCCACCGGGGATGTCGATGTCAGGCTGGAAACCCAGATGGATATTATTTCCGGTCTAATTGCCGAGGGTCAGGATGCCACATGAATTCCATCCCCTTTTCGCACTATTCCCGCAAACTTAAGGAAATCAGTACCATCAAGCAATCGGGACGGGTGGTCCAGATTATCGGGCTGGTCGTGGAATCAATCGGCCCGGCCGTTTCGATCGGCGATTTGTGCCGTATCGAATGTTCCGAAAGCGGCGAGAAAATACCGGCCGAAGTCGTGGGCTTCCGCGACAGCCGTATTCTCTTGATGCCCTTCGGCTCGGTGGCCGGCATCACCCCGGGATCGATTGTCATATCCACGGGAGAAAAATTAAAGGTCCCGGTAGGTGAAGAATTAATCGGCCGCATCCTGGGTGGTCTGGGTCAGCCGATTGACAGCCTGGGGCCGCTGAATACGACATCCTGGCGGACCATCGAAAGCAGCGCCATCCCGGCCATGAAACGCAAAAGGATAAAAGTGCCGATTCGCACCGGCATCAAGGCCATAGATATGATGGCGGCTATCGGGCGGGGCCAGAGAATGGGCATCTTCGCTGGCTCGGGAGTGGGGAAATCGGTCATGATGGGGATGATCGCCCGCGGCTCCACCGCCGACATCAACGTCATTGCTCTGGTCGGGGAACGCGGTCGCGAAGTCCGGGAGTTTATCGAGAAAGACCTGGGGGAAGAGGGACTTAAAAGATCGGTCGTGATCGCGGTTACTTCGGACCAACCGGCCCTGATACGCATTAAAGGGGCTTTTGCGGCTACGGCCATTGCGGAATATTTCCGCGATCAGGGCAAAGACGTCATGCTCCTGATGGATTCGGTCACCCGTATCGCTTTCGCTCAAAGGGAAATCGGTCTGGCCGTGGGGGAACCTCCGGCCACCAAGGGATACACGCCTTCGGTATTTGCCATGTTGCCCCGGCTTCTGGAAAGGGCCGGCGCCGCCGAAAAAGGCTCCATCACGGGCTTATATACGGTTCTGGTCGAGGGCGATGACTTCAATGAACCGGTCTCCGATGCCGTCCGCTCCATCATCGACGGTCACGTCGCCTTGTCGCGCCGTCTGGCGGCGCTTAATCAATACCCGGCGGTCGATGTCCTCGATAGTATCAGCCGCCTTATGATTGATGTCAGTCCGCCGGAGCAGTTACAATTGGCGGGAAAAGTCCGCGAGGTCCTGGCCACCTATCGCGAATCCGAGGATTTGATCAATATCGGGGCCTATGTCAAAGGGGCCTCAAAAAAGATCGACTACGCCATTTCCAAAGTCGACGAAATAAATCAGTTTTTCAGGCAGGGGATACAGGAGAATTGCGTTTTTGAATCCAGCCTGGAGCAATTACGGGCCATCTTCGAAAATCCCGCCGTTACGGAGAAAGTGAATGAAACGGTTCGCGTTCCGGCTCGAGCCTATCCTGCGGCTTAAAGCCCATCGGGAAAAAGAAAGGCAAAAAAACCATGCCGTGGCGGTACAACAGGTCATCCAGCAGGAACAGAATCTGGTCGACCTGGCGCAGAATCGCCGCGAACGCCAGGAAGAACTCCGTTCCTTTCTCACCGGAAGGCTGGATGTCTCCCATCTGAAAGCCTTTAACCGGTTTTTTATCAAACTTAAAAAAGACGAGATTGCCGGAAAGGAATTGCTGGGTGCCTATCGGAAAAACGCCGAGCAAAAACGGGCCGAGTTGGTGGAGGCCTCGCGGGAAAGAAAGACCTACGACAAGCTCAAAGAACGACAATTCGAAAAATTCAAAAAAGAATACCTGTCCGCCCTGCAAAAAGAACAGGACGAAATCGCCCTGCAAGTTACCAGGCATAAAAAAACTCCCGCCTGAAGCGGGAGTTTCCATAAACGTGCGGGAAGTCCTGTGTCCGCAGAAAACCCTGCCCGTTTATTTTAGTAATAACATTTTCTTGGTTTCCGCAAAATCCCCGGCCTGTAATTTGTATAGGTAAATCCCGGTTGCCAGTTCCTGCCCGGACGCATCTTTGCTGTCGAATGTTACCGCGTGATGCCCGGCGGAAAGATCATTGTCGATTACGCGCGCGACCTTTTGCCCCAGAATATTGAAGACGTCAAGTTTTACATGACTGGCCCGGGGAAGATCGAATTCAATGGTCGTCGTCGGGTTAAAGGGATTGGGATTATTCTGAAACAGGGCGTACGTTTTCGGAAGAATATCCGTGTCCTCTTCCGCGACCGGAGTGGTGGATTTAATATTGATGTGGCCGTGTACAAAATAAGGCACGAATGACAAACCCCCGCCCGAAGCGGATTGATGGAATTTCAGGGGAAGTAATCCCAGGTAACTAATGGAATCTATTGTCACCAGTCCATCCGGTGCCGAAGGGGGAATATAGAAGTTGATTATGGCCAGAGGACCGCTCCCCGGTGCCAGAGGATTGGCGCCATAGTTAAGATTTATATGAATCTGGCGCTGATCGCCGGAAACTTCAACTGTTTGAGCCGCCGTGACTCCGCGGGTATTTTCGAAAGAAGTTCCGAAATAAGAAATATCGGGTGAAGAATAAGTCAGGGATAGGTCGATAGCCGCCAGGTCCTCTTCATTTTTGCCATAGACCATTATGGCTACCTGCTGATTGGATTCCGATTCGACCGAGTCAACCCAGACGGAATCATTCGTGGGGGGAGCATCAAAGACATCGATGTACCCCTTTACGAAATTGGGAAAAACATTTCTGGCCAAAGTATCGGAATACATGGTGCGTTTATAAGGCGGCGTATTCAAGGGGAAAGGCCAGTAGGCCGAATCGACAATCGAAACCTGGCCGGTGGCGGCCGGCTTCACGGCGAAGAAAAGATTGCATAAGAGACCTTCGCCTATGCTAATATAATCGACATAATCGGGAACCCAAAATTCTATCAAATTGGCCGAATCCCGGAAATGGATATTGTTGATATCGATATATTCAACCCTGGTCCCGACCGTGGAGAAGGAATCGATATCAAATAGGGCTGTATCGTACTTTAAAATTACCTGGACGGCGCTCAATTCTTCGTCATTAGTGAAGTATACCGGCAGGATGGCGGTTCCGGTGGCATAAGCATTTACAGAATCAAGTCTTACTTCGTTGGCCCCCCGGATCCATGGAGTAATTATCAGGCACAGCAATAAGGTATAGACGACGCCTATTTTTTTCATAACATTCCTTTTCCAGAATTCTTGAAGTATATCCAGCAAAAGCAATGCAGTCCTTCGGACTTTTTTAATCGGCAAGCCTTTATCGCAAGTAACCCTGAAGTAAGACAACAACTTGTAACCGAATTCTTAATTATTAATATAAGACGGAAAGGCTCCACAGACAAGCGATTTTTGATTCTTTCCCGCTTTATGTGAAAATCCTTGCAGGGGTTTCTCTTCCGGGGATTAAAAACCGCCGGGTTGATTATCCTGTTTTTATCATAAAAGATCTCTCTTCAAAGGAACTTGCTTCACTCCGACCGGGAAAGTTTTTCCCGGAAATCCTCCTGCAAAATATCATAATAAAGGCGCGGTGATTATTTATGTCGTCATAAATGATTGTATGGCAAACACTTAAGATTGTTGCCAAACCCCATCATTAGAGGCGGCACAGGTCTTGCAATTAGGCCTGCCGGAGGAATAGCCCATGATTAAGGGATTATATCGTTCCGGCTCGGCCATGTTGCCCCGGATAAAGCAGCAGGAAACCATAGCCAATAACCTGGCCAATGCTTCGACGGCCGGATTTAAAAAAGACATGGTTTTTACGCAGGAATTAACCCGCGCCCAAGCCAAAAATAAGCCCCGTCAGACCGACTGGGAAACTCCCATGATTGATCAGGTCTATACCCAGTATTCTCAAGGCGATTTGGACCAGACGGGTAACCCTCTGGATCTGGCTCTTGAAGGAAACGGATTTTTTGTCGTGGAAGCCGAGGATGGGACTCCCGTCTTGACCCGCGCCGGGAATTTTCAGGTTGATAGAAACGGTTTCGTTGTCAACCCGGAAGGGCAGAGGCTCTTAAGCGAGGGTGGCCCGATTAATATCGCCGAAGGCGCCGGCGAAGTTTCCATCTCCGAAAACGGCCAGGTGGAAGTGGCGGGCGATGTCATCGCCAATGTCCGCGTCGTCACGGTCGAAGATCCCACCCAATTGAAAAAGGCAGGAAACTCCGGCTTTGCTCTGCCCGAGGGGAGCGATCCCATACCGGCCATAAATTTTGCCATTCGTCAGGGATACCTGGAGCACTCCAATGTCGAGACGATTAAAGAAATGGTGGAAATGATAATCTCATTCCGCAATTACGAGGCTTCCGCCAATGCCCTGAAGGTGCAGGATGACTCGCTCGATAAACTCCTCACCAATGTGGCTCGGATCCGCTAAGGAAAATTAAGTAAGGGAAGGATGCAGATATGATAAAGGGAATGCGCACGGCGGCTTCGGGCATGACCGCCCAGCAAATGAACATCGACAATATCGCCAATAATCTGGCCAACGTCAACACCACCGGGTTCAAAAGGAGTAAGGTGGAGTTCCAGGATGTTCTTTATCAAAATTACCGCAAAGCCGGTACGGCTACGGCAATCGGGGCGACAGTCCCGACCGATCTGGCCATAGGCTACGGCACCCGCCCCATTTCCACCACCCGTGAATTTTCGGTGGGCGATTTCAGCCAGACCGAAAATCCGCTCGATATGGCCATTTCGGGGAACGGCTTTTTCCAGATCCAGATGCCCGATGGAACCACCGGTTATACCCGCGACGGTTCCTTCAAATTATCGGCGGAAGGACAACTGGTGACCGCCGACGGTTTCTCGCTTCTGCCCGAAATAACCATCCCGGAAGATGCCACCTCCATTGCCGTCAGTATCGACGGCGAAGTGTCGGTCGAGATCGTGGGCGGTACGGAACCGCAGGCGGTCGGCAATCTGGAGTTGGCCCGGTTCATCAACCCGGCCGGTTTATCCGCCGTGGGACATAATCTCTACACCCAGACTCCGGCTTCGGGCGACCCCATTCTGGGAGCGCCTTCGCAGGACGGTCTGGGGAAAATCGACCAGGGCTACCTGGAGATGTCCAATGTCAAAGTCGTCGACGAAATGATCAACATGATTATTTCCCAGCGGGCTTATGAAATCAACTCCAAGGTGATACAGACCGGCGACGATATGTCGCAAATAGCCAATAACCTGAAACGATAGGATAGATAATGCACAAGTACAAATGGATTTGTCTTGTCATAGTCGGCCTGACGGCCATAATGGGAACCGCTTCCGCCGATGAGGCCGCCCGACAGTCGCTTGCTTCGGGGATAAGGCTATTTTACGGACTGGATTCTTCCGACGTGGAAGTGCAAATCCGTTCCAGCCGCATCGAATTCGAAGAAAGCGATTTCGACAGCCTGACCCTCGAACCCCTGACGCGCACCGAGCCGCGGGGGCTGGTCACTTTAAAAATTACGGCTTTCAAAGCCGGGCAGAAGGTCGGCGCCGATCAGGTGCGGGCCTTTATTGCCTGGTACGAAAATGTCCTGGTTTCGACCGCCCGGATAGGTCGCCATGACGAAATATCACCGGAAAAATTTACCCTCAAGAGGATGGAGATCACTTCCCTGACCGACAGACCATTAACATCGGATGACAATCTGTCCGGCGTGTGGGCTCTTCGTAACATAAGCAGGGACCAGATTCTCACCTCCAGCATGGTCGAAACGATACCTCCCATATTGGTTGGTCAGGGAATCTCCATCCGGTATATCTCGGGCGCTTTGGAAGTCATGGCCCGGGGTACGGCTCTTCAGGAGGGGCATATCGGGGAACAGATCCGGGTTCGCAACAGTCACACCAAAAAAACCATCACCTGCATGGTGCTCGACGCCGAGACGGTCCAGGTGGTCAATTAAAGGATGCATGCCATGAAACTGGGAAAAATAATACTCTTGTTGTTGATCCTGCTCCTGTTGCCGTTCGGACTTCGCGTCTGGTCGGGCGATTTTGGGCAGGCGTCGTCGCTTTACTCCGACATCAAAGCGCATAAGGTCGGCGACATCCTGACCGTCATGATTTATGAAAATTCCAACGCCGCCTCGCAAAATCAGATAAAAACCGAAAAGAGCGGCGAGTTTTCGACCTCCGGCGGACCGGGCCATGGAACCCTGCGGTTCATCCCCTTTTTCAGCGCCTCGGGCGAAAACAATAACAGTTATGACGGCAAAGGCGAGAACCTGCGCTCGCAGGTATTGAGAGGCAAGATGTCGGTGACCATCATCGGCACCAAGCCCAACGGCGACCTGATTATCGAGGGCAGCCGGACGATCGGCATTTCCAAGGACAAGGAAACCATGACCATCACCGGCGTCGTCCGGCAGAAAGATATCAGCCCGGATAACACTATCGAGTCGTACCTGGTGGCCGATGCCTCCATCACATATACCGGCAAGGGAGCCGCCAACGACGCCGCCCGTCCGGGTATTGTCATGCGGTTCCTGAACTGGGTATTTTAGGAGAAAGCCATGATGCGTTTGACTAGCCTTAGGCTTTCCCTGCCGACCTTCCTGGCGGTCGGGCTGACGCTGCTTCTGGCGTTCGGCTATGATACCGCCGATGGTTCGGTACGGATTAAGGATATTACGACCATTCAGAATGACCGGGAAATCGATCTCATCGGTTATGGCCTGATAATCGGCCTGGACGGTACCGGCGACGGCAAAGGCTCGCCGTTCACCGCCCAGTCGCTGGCCAATATGATGGAGCGCATGGGTGTAACGATTTCCGCGGACCAGTTAAAAGTGAAAAATGTCGCGGCCGTGATGGTGACGGCCAAACTGGCCGCCTCGCATCGCGAAGGCTCCCAGGTTGACGTAACCGTTTCCTCGGTGGGTGATGCCTCCTCACTGCAGGGGGGAACTCTGATCATAACACCGCTCTCCTCCGCGGACGGCGAAGTCTACGTTTCCGCCCAGGGGCAGGTTTCGATCGGCGGCTTTAACGTTCAGGTGGACCAGGGCAATAAAATAATCAACAATTACACCCTGGTCGGGCGCGTTCCCAACGGCGGCAGAGTCATCCGCGAATTGGGAGGAACGGGCGGCCAGGGCGATATTCTCCTGGCCCTGAATTCACCGGACTATATCACGGCCACCCGGATAGCCCAACTGATTAATAATCACTACGGATTTATGGCCCAGATTCAGGATCTGGCCACTATCCGCATCACCGTGCCGGATTCCCTGTCGCATTTCAATGACCGGATGCAGTTGATTGCCGACATCGGCAAAATGTACGTAACCCCGGATCAGGCCGCCAAAGTGGTCATTAACGAACGGACCGGTACCATCGTGGCGGGCGAAAACGTCACCATTGCGCCGGTGGCCATTGCCCACGGCAATATCACCGTCAATATTAAATCTTATCCGTTGATATCCCAGCCGGAACCCCTGTCGCAAGGGGAGACGGTCGTAGCCAATGAATATCAGGTGACGGTCGAACAATCACCCACCCGGGTCCTTCACAGCAATGAAATTGTCTCGCTGGCGGATGTGGCCGAGGCGCTTAATCTTCTGGGGGCGGCTCCCCGGGATATTATCGCTATTTTCCAGGCCCTCAAGGAAGCCGGAGCCCTGCGCGCCGAACTGGTGATAATCTGATATGCAGATAACGTTTTTGCCTGACGACAAAGTCAGCCCGGGTCAGCCGGTTTCCCCGGCCCTGAAAACGAATTCGACTCTGGCCTCGGAAAAAAAGAGGCTCTATCAGGTCGCCCGGGAAATGGAATCGCTCTTCCTGTACCAGATGCTCCAGGCGATGCGCCAGACCATCCCCAAATCCGAAAGCGCGGGCGGATTTTCCCAGAGCGGCGGATTGGGGAAAGATATTTACACCCAGATGTTCGACCAGGAATTGGCCGATCGTATGGCCGGGACCTCGGCCGGAAACCTGGCCGACATGATTTACGGCAATATGGAAAAAGTCCTGGAAAGACAGTACCACTCAAAATCAGAATCCCCGGCCCCCCTGCGTCCCTTATTCGAAGAAAAGAAACCGTTGAATATTATAACGGAAGAGCCGGCGGCTCTCCCGCTTGAAAGCGAGAAACCCCGGGGACTTCCGACAACCCTGGCGCCCGAAAAATCAACCTCGTTGGTGCGCCCCCGGCGCTCGCCCGCCGAGGATGATATCGATAAAATAATAGACGACGCTTCGCGCAAATATCGTCTTGACCCGGAGGTGATCAAGGCCGTCATCAAAATCGAGTCGGGGGGAAATCCACAGGCGATCTCGCCGGCCGGAGCCAAGGGCCTGATGCAACTGATCGATTCCACGGCCTCCGACATGGGCGTGAAAAACGCTTTTAACCCCAAAGAAAATATCGAAGGGGGCGCCCGTTATCTGCGCCGCCTCCTGGATCAATTCGGCGAATTGCATCTGGCCCTGGCGGCGTACAATGCCGGACCGGGCGCCGTGATGCAACATGGGGGAATTCCCCCATACCGGGAAACGCAAAATTACGTCAAAAATGTCCTGGCTCAATTGTCCGCCGGCACGGTCTTGACGGAATAAACGAATGGACTAAAGAGATTTAATCAAATGCCGAATACTGATTACAGAGAAAGTTCAATTTCTGAACTGGTGCGCGAACTGATAGATGCGCTCCAGAAGGAAGCGTTGCTGTTTGAAACATTTCTGGAAACTTTGGAAAAGCAACAGCAGGCGCTGGTAAAAAATGATATTGAGGAGTTGAATCGGATCACCGACCTGCAACGAGAAAAAGCGGTGGAAAGCCGCCTGCTTTCTCAAAAGCGGGATGAAATCATAGGGATTCTGTCATCGGAACTGGACGCCACAGAAAATCTGACCCTTTCTCGATTAATCGAGTCGGTTTCCTCGGGGCAAGCCAGAATTCTGGGACAGTTGCGTGAAACCATATTGGATTTAAATGGACGAATCATGCGTGTCCGTTCACAGAATGAAATGCTCATTAACCGTTCGCGGGAAAATATAATGAAAACCATGGAGCTCTTATGCACCCTGGGCGGTCCCGAAAGCGGTTATCAAAGCGAGGGCAAACCGAACCGGGCCACGGTCAGTGTCGCCCTGGACAGGAGGGCCTAAATGGCAGGATTGTTCAGCGGCCTGGAAATCGGCAAAAAAGCCCTGGCCACTCATCAGTTATGGCTTAACGTCATCGGCCATAACGTCGCCAATGTCAATACCCCCGGTTATACCCGGCAACGGGTGAATATCGTTACCACCATGCCCGAAGACCAGCAGGTGGGGCAGGTCGGGACCGGCGTGACCGCCACCGATATCCGTCAGGTGCGGGATTTATTTCTCAACCAGCAGTACCGCCTGGAAAGAAAAAACCTGGGCCAGTGGGAAGCCCTGGAAAAAACCATGACCCAGATCGAGGCGATGTTCAATGAGCCCAATGACAACTCCCTTTCGGATCTGCTTAATGAATTCTGGAACGCCTGGGAAGATTTAACCCAGTACGGCCAGACCGAATCGGCCTCGGCCCGTATCGCCCTGGTGGAAAAGGCCAATCTTTTGACCAGCGGTTTTCAAAGAGTTTATACTTACCTGAAAGACCTGCAAAAATCGGTCGACGTCGACGTAGAATTAATGGCGGATAAAGTCAACAGCCTGGCGGACGAAATCGCCTCTTTGAATCGCCAGATTACCAGGGAAGAGGTGGGCGGACGCAAGGCCAACGACCTGCGCGATCACCGCGACAACCTCATCGATGAACTGGCCGAATATATCGATATCAATACCGTGGAACGGAAAAACGGCGCCACGGTTGTCCAAATCGGCTCCATGATGCTGATCGACGAACAATACGCCGTTCCCCTGGAGACCGCGTCGGATTCCATCAATGGTGTCCGTATCAGCCGGATAGTATGGAAAGGCTCCGAAAAATCGGTCCAGAACCTCAACGGTCAGTTGAAAGGCCTGGTCGATACCCGGGATACCATTATTCCCGACTATATGGACGATCTCAATGAAATGGCCGAAACCCTGGTTACCGAGGTCAACCGCCTGCATAGCGGCGGATACGGTCTTGACGGTACGACCGGATATAATTTCTTTTCCGCTCCTTTCGGAACTGTCGAAGGTTTTTCGGTATCGTATGAAATACAAAACGACGTCAATCTAATTGCCGCTTCCCAATCGGGTGAACCGGGGGATAACGTCAACGCGCTGGCCATTTCGGCCTTGAGAGACGCTCTTATTATGAATCAGGGAAAAGCCGCCATGGGTGAATTCTATGGCGCCATGATAAGCAAAGTGGGGGTGTCGACTGAAAAAGCGATCCAGTTCCGCGAGGATCATGCCCTCCTGGTGGAACAATTGGAAAATGCCCGTCAGAGTGTCCAGGGTGTCTCGCTGGACGAAGAGATGACCCAGATGATCAAATACCAGCATGCTTATGACGCCGCGGCGCGGGTCATAACTACCATGGATGAAGCGCTGGAAACGGTCATCAAGGGGATGGGTGTCGTGGGCAGAATTTAGTCGCGAGAGAATCGGTTAATTGCCACGGAGGGTGTTTTGTTAATTCTGACAAGGAAGTTGGGTGAGTCTATCACCATCGGTGACGATATCAAAGTCACCGTGCTGGGCGTATTCGGGCGCCAGGTGCGAATAGGCATCGAGGCCCCCTCGAAGGTGGTCGTCCACCGCGAGGAAATATACGTTAAAATCCAGCAGGAAAACCGCAAGGCCGCCAAGTCGGTCAAGCAGGATTTGGTCAATGTCATGAAGATGCTCAAGGGAAAGATTTCCGGAGAAGACGCGCACAAGAATCCTCCGGATATCAAGTACAAAAAATCAAGCCGTAAGCCGGGCAAAGAGAGCGGGACACCGCCGCAGGAGAGGTAAAATTTTAAAGGAAATTTCCGGGATCTGGTAAAATGCGTGTTACGAATAAGATGATTTCCGACCAGGTTATTGTTAACCTGGGCCGCTCGCTGGATCGTTTCATGAACCTCCAGGGTCAGATGTCCACGGGGCGGCGCATCAATAAGCCTTCCGATGATCCCATCGGAACGCATAAGGATTTGCGTTACCGCAGCGCCATCAGCGAAATCGCGCAGTTCCGCAAAAATATCGATACCAGCAATCACCTTCTTTCGACCTATGACAATGTCCTGGGTAACATGAAAGATGTCATTCAGTCGGCCTATGAATTGGCCGTGTCGATGTCGGACTCTTCCAATAGCGAACCGGCTTCCCTGGAAGTGGCGGCGGATGAAATAAAGTCCATCCGCGAACAGATGGCGGACATGATCAACACGCAATTGTCGGGCAAATACATATTTTCCGGGTTCCGTACCGATACCCGGACCCTGACGTCCGGCATGAGGGGCTTCAGTTATGAAGGCGACCGGGGTCAGACGGAAGTTAAAATTGAGGCCGCCTCTCTGCTTAAAATTAACCTGACCGCTCCGGATGTACTTTTTACGCCCCTGACCGTCCTGGGAGAAAATTCCGACCTGAATCTCGGCATCGGCGCGGAAACGCTTCTGGCCGATTTGAACCTGGGAGAGGGAATCGACCTGGACGGCGGCGCCAACCCCGGCACCTTTGTCGTCACCGATAATAATCTGGCCGCAGGTGTCAATTCCGTCACCATCGATATCAGCACGGCCGTATCGCTAAGCGACGCCATGGCCCAGATAAATAATCAACTGGCCATCGCCGGATTCACCAATGTATCGATCGATTTCGGACCCGAAGGAAATAACCTTCTCTGGCGCGTGAATGATTCCGGGAGAATTTCTGATAACACCCGGTTGAATAATCTGAACGGCGGCGCCGGCATCGACCGCGATCCGGGCCTGCTCCGTTTTCATACCGCCGATAATTCCATCGATGTAACCATAGATATCAGCGAGGCCGAGACAATCGGCGATGTTCGCACCATGATCAATGCCGACGCCAATCTTCAAGCGGCCGGCATCATGTCCGTCATAAATTTCGGAGAAACCGGCCTGGAGATTATTGATACCGATTGGCCCGCCACGGAACTGATCATCGAAAGCGTGGGCGATGCCTCCACGGCCGAAGATCTCGGCATTGCCGGGAATATAGGCGGTGTCCTTAACGGCGCCGACCTGAATCCCATTTCCGATTTCACGGTTGGCGAAAGCGAAATGGGGCAAACGACGGCTTCGAATCTGGGGATTACGGGAACATTCATGACCGATCATTCCGGCCTTGACCTAAATCCCCTGCTGCGCAACGATAGTCTCTTGAGCCGGTTGCATAGCAATTTGGGCATAAGCCGAGATTCAATCCGCATTTCCCAGGGTACCAGCACCGTCGAAATCAACATGTCCAGCGCCGCCTATGAAACGGTCGAAGATATACTTAATGCCATAAACGGATCCGGATTGCATATACAGGCTTCGCTTAACGAATCCCGCACCGGAATCCAGATAATTTCCACCAGCGATACCGAATCCCTGGTCGTGGAAGAGGTCCTGGATGGCAATACGGCGCATGATTGGGGTATCTGGGGTTCGCCGGATATCATGGGAACTCTTTTGCTTCTGGAGGATGCCATTCGCGACGGACACAAAACGGATTCCTCGAATCTGATCGGCAATCTCAACGCCGGGATCGAAAGATTATTGAACCAACGCTCCTCCGTGGGCGCCAAAGTCGTTCGTCTGGAGACGGCCGATAGACGCCTGGTCGACCAGGATTTCAATTTCACGAAATTATTAAGCGAAGTCGAGGATGCCGACCTGACCAAACTGGTCTCGGATCTGGCCGTTCAGGAAAACAGTTATCAGGCGGCCATGATCGCCGCCGCCAAAATTATTCAACCTTCGCTTTTAAACTTTTTGGAATAAAATATTTTGGAATAAGGATAGGATTATGAAAATCACCACGGTGCGTTTCGGGCTTCTGGAAATTCCCGACGATAAAGTCATTACCATGGCCAAACCGGTCCTCGGTTTTGAACACCTGAAGAAGTTTTGCATCATCGAAAGCGAAAATTTCCAGCCGTTCCTCTGGTTTCAATCGGTGGAGGATCCGGCCGTGGCCTTCATTGTCGTTAATCCCGTTTTTTTCCGTACCGACTATCGTATCGAAGTCAATCCCAAAGAAATTGAAGAACTTAAAATCCGGGACGTTAAAAATATCGAAACTTATGTCATCGCCACCATTCCCGCCGATCCCACCCGGATGAGCCTTAATCTTCAGGGGCCGATCCTCATCAATACCGAAACCTGTCTGGCCAAGCAATTGGTTTTGGTCAATACCGATTATGAAGTTCGCTACTATGTAATCGAGGACCGCAAATTCCCCGAAGACGCCGAAGTGGAAAAAGAACTGGCCGAGGCCGCCTTTTAACAAAATAGGAATTAACCGTGCCGAACAGGAAGACTTCTTCGCATAGGAAAACGGCCGCCAAATCCAAATCAAAGGAAACCGGAAAAACCCGGGTTAAAAAACCGGCCCAACCGATTACGGACATTCTCAAGCAGGCCCGTACCGCTTATTATCAAAAACAGTTCAAGGAAACGGTCGAACTGCTGTCGGGGATTTCCCGTCCGATTTTGCGAAAGGATGATGCCTTTGCCTGCGAGGTCTATCGTCTTCTCTGTTTTGCCCTGGCCAACCTGGGGGATCTCAAGAACGCCGAAGAGTACGCCGAAAAGGGCCTAAACCTCGCGCGGACCGACCCGGATTTCTATTTCGTCAAGACATATCTTTTTGCCGCCTATAAGGATTATGCAAATGTCCTGGAATCGGCGCGGCTTTTTTTCGAATTCCGCCAGGCCCGGGAAGAGAAACCGCGGGAGATGCGGCCGTTAAGCGCCGGTCATGAATTCCTGATTTACAACTATATCGGCCTCGCCCATAAAGCCCATTCGCAATTTAAAGAAGCCATCGAAGCCTTCGAAAAGGCGATTGCCCTGAAAAAAGAAGATTCCCTGCCGTACCTGAATCTGGCCAACCTTTACCTGCAACAAAAGGATTTCGAAACGGCCTCCTCCGTGATAGATAAAGGCCTGCTGGCCTGCACCCAGGTCCAGGAATTGCAGTTGCTCAAGAAAACCCTGACCGGGCAGGCGACCATTTCGGCTTGCATGATCGTAAAAAATGAAGAAGAACTCCTGCCGGTATGCCTGGAATCGATCCGGGACTGGGTGGATGAAATCATCATCGTCGATACCGGCTCCACCGATCGCACCGTGGAAATAGCCCAATCGTACGGGGCGCAGGTTTTTCATCAGGAGTGGACGGGCGATTTTTCCTTGCACCGCAATCAGTCCATTGAACGGGCCACGAAGGACTGGGTTTTTATCATCGATGCCGACGAAGAATTCGATCCTTCCGGCCTGCCGCCGCTTCGCCAGGCGCTGGCCCAGGGGGAATATCCCCTTCTGATGATGAATGTCTTCAACGTCGATAAAAACACCCGCCGGGTATCTTCGCATCTGCCGTCGATTCGATTTTTCCGCCGCCGGACCGGAATCCGCTATGACGGAATTGTCCATAACCAGTTGAAATATCACGCCGATGATAAAATTCTGAAAGTCGAGGCCTCCCTCTGGCATTACGGATATGACTTATCCAAAGAAAAGATGCGGCGGAAATTCGAGCGAACCCGAACCCTTCTGGAAAAACAACTCCGGGAAAACCCCGCTTACGCCTTCGCGCATTTCAATCTGGCCCAACTGTATCGCAGCATAGATTACGATACCGATGACCAGGTTCATGAAAAAGCCCTGTACCACGCCCGCAAAGTGATGGAGTTGGCGCCGCCCCAAAAAACCATCCATCTCATGGCCCATCATCAGGCCGCGGCGGCCAGTTTCCGCCTGGGCAATCTGAATGATGCCGAAGATTATTGCCTGAAAGCCCTGGCCCTGAAACCCGATTATATCGACCCCATGCTACTCCTGGGGCATATTTACGTTAACATGAGCCGCTTTGACGACGCGGAAAAATTTTATCTGCAATATCTTGAGTTTCAGGAAAAAGTGTCGGCCGATTCGCTCAAGGAAGACATCCTCCTGATTTTCATCAAATCAAGGCACATTGCTTATTACAATCTGGGCCTTCTAAAAGAAGCCCAGGGAAAATTGGATGATGCCGAAAAGTACTTCCTGGAAACCCTGAAATTTCAAGAGCCTTTTGAGACCACTTATCTGAAATTATCCAAAATCTATTTGCGCAAAAATCGGCTGGAAGAGGCCAAGACATATATCGACAAGGAACTGGTCAAAAACCCCAATAGCGTCCAGGCCCTGTTTTATCTGGGGCAATACCGGGAGAGCCAGGGGAATTTAGTCGAAGCCGAAACCGCTTTTGAAGCGGCCTTTGCCGGAGCGGAAAATCATGTCGAGTTATTCAAGTCATATGGAAGCCTGCTGTTAAGAATGAACAAATTTCCCGAAGCCGCGAATGTTCTGGAACGATTGACCAGCCTTAACCCGGATTTACCCAAGGGCTGGGAACTCCTGGGCGACGCCCTTACCGGTGCCGCCGATTATCAGCGGGCTTATGACGCATACCGCAGGTTGCAAAACCTTGGTCCTGAAAATTCAATTGGCTGGATTGGCGCCGGAAATTGTTGTTTCCGAATGGAACAATATGAGGACGCTGAAAAATATTATTCGCGCGCCCTGGAAATCGGAAAAGAACTGGGTTTTCTGTATCGAAATCTCGGTCTGACCAAGTATCGTCTGGGCAAACTGGAAGAATCACTGGCGCTTCTGGAAAAGTATTCCGAAATCGCCCCGGACGATTTGGAGGGCGATTATGCTCTTGGATCAATCTATTGTCGCATGGGAAGATACGCCGATGCCATTGGCCGCCTCGAGAAATTCCTGCGAACCCGCCCCAATAGTATAGACGCCCTGTTTGATATTTCAGAGTGTTATCTGCAAATGGGTTATCCCGATTCCGCCCTGATCGGCTATCGCCAGGTCTTAAAACACCGCCCCGATTTTAAACCGGCCCGGGAACGCCTGGAACAATTGCAGCCGGACGCCATTCAAGCGTAAATATTCGGAGTTGGGGCCGGGTGCCATCCGCTGACTTTCGGTAAAGTTTTACCCGCGAATGCCGATTTATTCTATCAGTAAATTGGGCAAAATATTTGTGCAATAGAGGTGAAAAATAACCGGTAAACCAACAAATTAATTGAAGGGGAGGATGATAGAGAGGCAAAATATTCTGGATTAAGTCTATAGGAGAAGTGACATCGGATGTGTCGCGAGCCCCAAAAAAGGCTCGAATACAATGATTAGGGAACGGAGCTCCCAATCGTTTTCAAGGAGGAAAAAGTAGATGTCACTCCGCATCAACAATAATATTGCCGCGATTAACGCCCACCGGAACCTGGTGAACACCACCATGGACTTGAACAAATCCATGGAAAAACTTTCCTCGGGTTACCGTATCAACCGCGCCGCCGACAACCCGGCCGGCCTGGTTATTTCCGAGCAGTTCCGGGCGCAGATCGCCGGTTTGAATCGCGCCATTGACAACTCTGAAGGATCCATCAACATGATTCAGACCGCTGAAGGCGCTCTGACCGAATTGAACGCTCTTCTCGTTTCCATGAGAGAACTCGCCATTCACGCCGCCAACGAAGGTTTCAACGATACTGCGCAGTTGGAAGCCGACCAGGCGGAAATTGACAACGCCATTAAGACCATCGATCGTATTTCCGCCAATACCCAGTTTGGAACCAAGAAACTTCTCGACGGTTCCAAGGCCAACACGGCGGCTTTCACGACCGACGGCACCTCCGGCGTTACCATTCGTGAAAGTTTCCTCTCCGACGGCGAACATTACATTACGGCGACCAAGACTTCCGATTCGACTGCCAGTCTGAACACCATTACCAGCGGTGTTACCCTGGATACGACCACGACGCCCGCCGGCGAGCCGACCAATCTGAGCGACGGTGTCCATAACCTGGACATCATCCAGACGTCTACGGCCGCCACCAAAGGCAATGGTACCGCCGTCGTTATTCAGGACAACTGGAATAACGGTATCACCTTCGGCGCCGCCGCCTCCGTGGCTTCGCTGTTCGGTTCCGATATCGGAACGGCCTTGAACTCCACCAACAATGGCGATTACACTTTTCATATCGCCTATCAGGATGGCGCCAATGTCATGGCGACAGTCGACCTGTCCATTACCATTAAACTCAACGACGCCGAGACCGCCGGTGCCGCCACCCTGGTGGACATCCTCAATACCGCCATTTCCGGAACGGACTTGGCCGGGACTATCATTGCTACTCAAAACGGCTCCGACGACCTGGGCTTTGCCACTGTGGAACTGGGTGCCACCCAGTCCGTGGCGGTTGAGGCCTTCAACACTTCCGACTATGTCGCCAGTACCTATAGCGACGGTAGTGGGGTTTCCCAGGCTGCCGCCATTCATGCCGGTATCGATACTACTGCCGCCGCCAGCGCTCGCGGCGTATCCGACGCCCGCATGCGTTTCCAGGTCGTGATCAATTCCACCTATGACAACGATGCCAACCAGACCGCTACCATCACTCTGGAAAACGGCACGGTCAATACCATGGCGGCTCTCGTAGCCACCATTAATGCCCAACTCGAACTGGCTCTGGGTGCCGGCGGCTTTGGTACCGTTGGTGCCGGAGTCCAGAATCTGACGGCTGCTTTGGACGGCCCCAATAATGACCGCATCCAGTTCTATACCGCCGACCAGGGTTCAGCCTATAGCGTCCGCGCTTACGATACCACCGTGACCGGTGCCGGCTCCGCGGCTGCCGCTCTGGGCATGGCTATTGATACCGTGGCCTGGGAAGGGCGCGATGCCATGATTCGCCTCGATGAGTACACCAATACTCTCGACCGCGTCGATTACGGCGCCGATCGCGATTATTCTCTGTATGATTCCGGCCCGACCGAAGATGAGAGAGGGACAGTCAATATCACCGTGGACGGTCTTAACGCCACCGGTGGCGGCCTGACTCTGGGCAACCTGCTTCTGTCCGTCAACGCCGCCCGTTTTTCAGTTAGCGTCGATGGCGGCACTGCCCAATCCGTCGTGGCCGGCGTCGATACTATCGTCTATGACAACACCCGTCTGGAATCGGCTAAGATCAATATCGATCTTAGCGCCGAAGGCGGCTCGGAAGTTATCAATAACACCGACCGTTCCCTGGTCTTCCAGATTGGCGCCAATGTCGGTCAGACGACCAAGATTGCGCTGCGTAACATGTCTGCTTCCTACCTCGGGACCAACATCGAGGGCAATATGTTCCGGTCGCTCTCTGAAATCAATGTCATGACCGTTCAGGGCGCCCAGGATTCACAGGAAATTATCGACGAAGCCATTAACGAGGTCTCCACGACCCGCGGCACGCTCGGTAGTTTCCAGAAGAACACGCTGGAATCCAACTTGAGAAACCTGCGTATCGCCTCTCAGAACCTGCAGTCTTCGGAGTCCAACATCCGCGACACCGATATGGCGTCGGAGATGTCAAACTTCGTCAAGAACCAGATTCTGATGCAGGCCGGCACGGCCATGTTGGCTCATGGCAACCAGATGCCGCAAGTGGTTCTGTCGCTGTTCCAATAAGACGCACCTTTATAACCGGCGGGGGAATGGTCTCCCGCCGGTTTTCTTTTTGGGCGGGAAATAACCTCCGGAATCAGGCGTCCCCGCGTCGCCAAAAACCCCCGCCGTTTATCAATAATTTCCCGGAAATTCCGATAAGTTATAAAGATACCCCGACAGGCTGTCGGGACAATCGGATGTTGAAATTTTGCTCACGGGATTGGCGCCTCTCGAAGGCGGCCCCGAATTGCAATGCACCGGTAAGGAGTATTTATGCCCGGATCACAATCAATAGAAGGCTTGATTTCCAACCTTGATATATCGAGTATCGTCGATTCTATTATAGAGGCCGAACGCGAACCGGTCAACGTAATGGAGCAGGACAAGGCTTTTAAAACCCAGCAGGTGGCCGCCTACCAAGCGGTTCTGGCCAAATTCCTAAGCCTGGAAACCAGTGCCTCGCTACTCAAGCGGGAAACCCAGTTCAATCGCTATAATGTATCTATCTCTGACGAATCCCTGTTAACGGCCTCCACGACCGGGCAGGTCCCGGAAGGAACATACAGCCTGCGGGTGGAATCCCTGGCCCGCAATCACCAATTGGCCAGCCAGGGCTTCGACGATGCCACCACCGCTTTGTTCGGGACGGGAACCATTAATATCGCCGTCGGCGATGACGGCTTTACCGCCATCACCGTCGATTCGGCCAATAATACGCTGATTGGGATCAAAGACGCCATCAACGACGCCAATGTCGGCGTCACCGCTTCGATTATCAATGACGGTTCCGCTTCGAATCCCTTCCGACTGCTTTTAACCTCGGATGAAACCGGCGCAGCGCAAAATATCCACCTTGATGTAAATTTGGCCGGCGGCGCCAATCTTGATTTTGAAAACGGCTCCTTCGATAACCCGGAAACGGTGACCTTCTCTTCGCAATCCAGTTCGGCCGTCAGCCTGGGAGCGTCGGCCTCGTTTTCGGGAAGTAAAAATAAAATCTATACGTTCACCGTTCAGGATTCGGGAACTATCGGAACCAATAATATCACCATAAATTGGAGCGACGGCACCAACAGCGGGGCCATTCTTGTGACCGAAGCCGATGCCGAAATCGATGTCTTATTGGACGGCGCCGAATTTGATGGACTAAAATTGGCCTTTACCTCCGGCACCTTAACGGCCGGCGATAAATTCCAGGTGGCCACCTTTGCCCCCCTGTTGCAGGAGGCCTCCGATGCCCGTATCGCTATCGGCGGAGGCGGCCAGGGATCGCCCATTATTGCCACCTCCACCACGAATACCTTTAAAGACGTCATCCCCGGTCTGACTCTTAACGTGACGAATGTCAGCGATCCGGATAATCCCGAAGACAGGGTGACCATTAAAACCGCGCTTGATGCTTCGGCCATCAAGGATTCCGTGGAGTCCTTTATCGGCAAATACAACGATGTCATGGACTTTATTGAAAGCCAGTTCACCTATGATACCGATTCCAAGGAATCAGGCGTTCTCTTTGCCGATTACAGTCTGCAGATCATGCAATCGTCCCTGCGAGTGGCGGTGACCTCACGAATCAAGGGACTGACCGGCGGGATAAACAGCCTGGCGGCCATTGGCATTCGCTCGGATGTCAACGGCAAATTACGGATCGCCGATTCCGCGGCTCTCACCAAAGCCATAACCGAGAATTTCGAAAAATTCAAGGACCTGTTTCTAAATTCAGGCCGGTCTACCAATACCGGAATAGAATTTGTTTCGGCCGCCAATGAAACCGTGGCCGGCAGCGATTATAATGTAGAAATTACCCAGGCCGCCTCCAAAGGATACCTCCAGGGCAAAGTCATTTCCGACCCGGCTCTTTCACCCCTGACATTGACATCTTCAAATAATAAATTTCAAATCCGCGCCGACGGACTTCTATCGAGCGTTTTGACTTTGACGGAACGAACTTATGAATCCGGGGCGGACCTTGCGGAAGAATTGCAGCAACGGATAGATAATGACGATACCATCGGGGCGCTGGGTCTGGCGGTGGAGTGGGTCGATAACGGGGAAACCGGATACCTGAAAATAATCAGCGGCACCTACGGCAAGAATTCCAAAGTGGAAGCCGTTGTTGATTCCACCGAGACTTCGCTTTACGCCCTGGGCCTCTCGGGCGGCACCCTGGTTTTCGGTACCGATGTTGCCGGGACTATTAACGGCGAGGCGGCCACCGGCAATGGCCAGATTTTGACGGGCAATGACGACAACGCCACCACCGCCGGTCTTAAATTGAGAATCAACCTGACCGACTCCGACCTGGTATCGGGAGTGGAAGGGACTATTTCCATAATAAAAGGACTCGGGGCCATGGTCGAAGCGGCCGCGAATAATATTACTCGGGCCACCGATGGGACTATCGCCCGCCGTTCCAAGGCCATTAACAGTCAGATAACGGACCTCGGGGATCGCATTGAAGATTATGAGGCCCGTCTTGAGCGCCGCCGCGATGATCTCCATTCGCAGTTTCTGGCCATGGAAGAAGCCCTGTCAAAATACCAGGCCGAGGCTCAATATCTGGAAGCGCAGATCGCCAGTCTCCAAAACAATTATCTGTGAAAATGAAACGGGAAGTGAACAGCATGGACAAAAGACTTTTCACCTATCGAAAAATGGACACAGCCGGCAAAACAATGCCCCGCCTCCTGGTCGAGGTATATGACGGCACCGTCAAATTCCTGCGACAGGCCAAAGACGCCTACCAGAAAGGGGATAACAATGCCGGGTTTGAGTCTTTGGAAAAAGTGCGAACCGTGATGGTGCATCTTTACACGACTCTGGATAACGATAAGGGCGGAGAGATCGCCGAAAAACTGGGGCACCTGTACGCTTTTATTATCGGCCAGATCGATCTCATCGAGGCCACCAAGGATGAAAAGGTCATCGATAATTGTATCGAAATACTAAACAATATCCGCGAAGGCTGGGAGCAGTTGGCCCGGAATATTCAGGAGCAGGCGGGCGATAAAAAAGAGCCGCCGGCGACCGACCTGCCTTCCGATAAAAAAATATCCGTATCCGTCTAAAAGGACACCTTCATGGAAATGAATGAAATCACTCGTTTGGAACGCGAACTGATTTATATCCTGAAGGAGGAATACTCCTTTTATCAATCGCTCTATATCCTTATTGACAAGCAAAAGGATATGGTTAAATTCGAGAAGGACGAAAAACTTCTGGATATCTTCACCGAAATAGAACGATGCCACCAGCGCATCCAGGAATCGGAGACCAAAATCGCCGCCTTGAAAGAGAAAAGCCCCAAATATTTCCACATCGCGGCCACCGCCCCGGAAGTCCGTAAACTGGTTAACAGCATCATCACGCTGGTGAAGAAAAATATAGACATCGTCAAGGAAAACGAAGACTATCTGCAGGACCGCCAGGTTCGTTTAAAAACAGAATTAAAGGAACTGACGAACAGCCATAAGATATTGCGGTACATAAGGGAAAATGAACCGGCTTCGCTGTTTGTGGATAATAAAAATTAGCCGAAAATAACTCGAAATGGAATAACCGACTGCCGATAGGAATTATAGGAGAACAGGCAGTGTCAATGGGATTCATGAACGAAAGCGGCGATTCCGATCCCTTCCCGGGAGATGCGGGAGACGGCAAATCCCCCGAAGCATCGGCGCCTCAAAAAGGTGCGGCCGCGGCCGGGTCCGGTGACCCGCCCTCGGATACGCCTTCATCGGATGTAACGAATGATACCGAACGAGCCGCCCGGGAACGGCTTCGCATTATTCGAGAACGTATTGCCAGAGGTTTTTACGATCGACCCGGTATCAAAGCGAAATTGGCCGAGCGTATGATCGAATGTGAAGAATTCGCGCAAACCTGGCGTGATGCCGACCGGGAGAGTTCGTCGCCAGCAAACGACGACATTAATCCGCCCCAGACTGATTCCGGGGCCGAAGATTCAGAGGAGCAAACCTCTGAAAATATATAATAAAGAGGAAGCCAGGAGTATTTCATGAATACCACCGTCGTGGCCGTTAAACCGGAAGCCAAGATTAAAAAAGTAATCTCCGGGATCAGAAATCTTCCGACCCCCCCCATAGTCTTCGAACAGATACAAAAAGTCCTGAACGATCCCAATACCTCGGTGGGCGATGTCGCCAATATTCTTTCCGAAGACCCGGCCATGTCGGTGAAAATCCTTAAACTGACCAACTCGGCCTTTTACGGACTCCAGCGGGAAATCGATTCCGTCAAGCACGCCGTCATGATCATCGGACTGGAAGCGGTCCGCAACCTGGTGCTCTCGGCTTCGGTTCTGAATATGTTCAAGGCCAACGACGGCAACAAGGAATACCACGAGGTCTTCTGGCGGCATTCTCTTTCGGCCGCTTTTGCCGCCCGTCTCATGGCCAAGAGATTCCGCGGCGGGGAGATTTTTAATCCCGACCCGGCTTTTTCCACGGGATTAATTCACGACATCGGCAAAATGATTATCTGCTGCTTCCTCATTCCCGAGCATACGAAAATCGTCGAATTGATGCAGAAAAATCCCGACTGGCCGGAATTCCAGGCCGAAGACGCGGTCCTGGGCTTCAACCACGCCCTCCTGGGCAAGGAACTCGCCATCCACTGGAAATTGCCGGTTCGCATGGCCGATGCCATCGGGTACCATCATCACCCGGCCGAACCGAACGACAGCGAGGATTTTGCCTATCTTATCTGCTTGTGTGATTTTCTGGCTCACGCCGGCAGTATCGCCGAAGATGACGCCAAGGCCGCCCGGTATCAAATCCCGCCGGCCGTCTTTGAATTCTTCAAACTGGATGCCACGGAAATTAATGCCGTCAAAGGTCAGTTAATGGAAGAATACATGAAGGCCGAGACATTCCTGAAAATCGCCGGCCTGAATTGAAAATTTAAAAATTTCCGCGCCGGGCGAACCTATTCTTTTATTTTATTTACATCCTCTTCGCGACCCAGTATTACCAGGATATCGGTTTCCTTAATCTTATAATCTCCGCCCGGGACAAGATTGAATTGGTCCGAATCGCGGTTTTTTATGGCAATAATCTGAATATTATTTTTGGAACGCAATTTCAGGTCCATCAGCCGTTTATTGATGAAATTTTTGGGAGGCAGCAATTCCACGACACAAAAGTCGCCGGTCAACGGCAAATAATCCATGACATTGGGCCGGGCCAAAGAGTGCGAGAGTTTTATGGCCATTTGCTCTTCGGGAATGACGGCTTCGGTGGCCCCGACCTTAATCAGAATACGGGCGTGGTCCGGGCTATTGGCCTTGACGATAATGCCGCGGGCTCCCAATTCCTTAAGATGCAAAGTTATCAAAATCGAGGCGTGGGAATCCTCGCCGGTGGAGACGATAAACAGGTCGTAATTGGCCGGCTCCAGATTTTCCAGAAATTTACGGTCGGTGGCGTTGGCAATTATCGCCTGATGAGTAAACGATTGAATCGCCTGAACCTTGTTTTTATCGATATCGATGGCGGTAACGCGGCACTCCAGTTTATGCAGTTCCCGCGTTACGCGGGCCCCGAAATTTCCCAACCCGATAACAGCGAATTGCTTCATAAATAAAATCCTTTATCCCACCATCACGGATTCTTCGGCATAAATTATCTCACCCGGTTTCGAGGGCCGCGCCAGGGCAAAGGCAAAAGTCAAAAGGCCCACCCGTCCGGCATACATCAATATAATCAAAACAATTTTCCCGCCATCTTGCAAGTGCGGCGTTATTCCCAGGGAGAGACCCACGGTCCCAAAGGCTGAAATCACTTCGAAGAGATATTCCACGAAATGCCCCTTGCCCGCGGCGTGGGCTTCAGCCGGAGATTCAATAAAGATCAGAATGGCGAATAGAGAAGAAATAACCAGGATAGCCAGAAGGAACACAGCCAGGGCCCTTACCAGGGAATCAGTACTGATTGATTTATTAAAAGCCGAAACCGCCTTCAAGCCCCGAAAACGGCTGTATATCAAAAGCATGATGACAGCCATGGTCGTCGTCTTGATACCTCCCCCGGTGGAGCCGGGACAGGTGCCGATAAACATCAAGGCCATGGTCACAAACAAACTGATATCCGTAAGCGAGCCCTGTGGCACGGTATTAAAACCGGCCGTGCGACTGGTGACCGATTGGAAAAAAGCATTGGCCAGGCCGTATCCCGGCCCCATTTGCTCGACCATGTTTTTGCTCTCGGCCAGATAAAATAAAACCGTGCCTCCGATTAAAAGGACCGCGGTCGTCACGAGACAAATCCTGCTGTGAAGGGACAGTTGTAGGGTCTTCGACGATCCGGAAAATATAATTTCCCTGATTACCACGAACCCCAATCCCCCGAAAATAATCATGCCCGCGACCACCAGCATGGTGTACACATCCCGGCCGTAACCTTCCAGATTATTGGAAAACAGGGAAAACCCGGCGTTGCAGAAGGCGGCAATGGAGTGAAATATGGAATAATAAACAGCCGTACCCAATGGAAATTGCCCGATAAAACGCACGAACAGAAGAACCGCCCCGATTAATTCAATCGCAAATGTCGTTATCATGACCGAACTGAATAATACTCCGGGACTGACATTGTATCCGGTCTCAAAACTCTCGGCTACGCCCAGTTTATCTTTAAATGATAATTTCACCCCCATGGAAAACAAGAGAGCCGTCGTAAAAGTCAGAATACCCAGCCCCCCGGCCTGAATTAAAATGAGAATTATAATCTGGCCAAAAAACGAGAAATCTTTTGCCGTGTCCACGACCGTTAGTCCGGTGACGCATATCGCCGAGGTCGCTGTGAATAAGGCATCGACGGCTCCCACCGGTTTCTCACTGCCGCTTAAGGGAAGCATCAGCAAGGCCGCACCGACCACAATTGTGGCCAAAAAATAAACCGCGATTTTGCGGCCGGGGTTGCTTCCGAGTAATTCCATTTCTTCCTGATCCGCCTAATTAATCACGATTAGATACGCAGGTTTTAGACGTATGTCAAGGGAAGGATAGGCCGGTAAACCAGGGCCATAACGGCGAAAAGCCTCAAGGGGCTTGACAGTTGACATAAAATTACCATTTTACTCCGACCCTTGGAGAATGAGGTTTATGAATATAGAACTTTATAATTACCTGCTACCTGAAGATCGCCTGGCTTTATTTCCGGCCAAAAGACGGGATATATCCCGCTTGATGTCCCTGGATAGGGAAACAGGCGAAATCGGCCACGGAAAATTCACCCAGGTTATTGACTTCCTTAACCCCGGTGACGGCCTGGTAGTAAATAATACCAAAGTCTTTAAGGCCCGTTTGTTCTCCCGTCGCCCCAGCGGCGGCAAAGTCGAAGTCTTTTTGCTTGGTGAATTGGCAGAGGGGAAAGGGACGCTTTGGGAGGTATTGACTCATCCCACGCGAAGAATTCACGAAGGGGAGAGGTTGGTCCTGGGCGACGATGACGGCTTTGAAGTATTTCAAAAGAAACCGGATGGAAAAACCGTAATAAGATTTCGTAATAAGCCGGAAGCCGCCAGGCTGATTGCCAAATACGGCCACGTTCCCTTGCCCATTTATATCCATAGACCCGATCAAAAAAGCGATGAAAGCCGCTATCAGACAGTCTACGCCCATGAACGCAAAGCCAAATCCGTGGCGGCTCCGACCGCCGGATTGCACTTTTCGGATACACTCCTGGATAAGATAAAAAAGAAGGGGATAAAAATTATCCCCGTCACTCTTCATGTGGGCTACGGCACTTTTAAGTCCGTCAAGACTGAAAATATCGAAGAGCACGTAGTTGACCCGGAATCCGCCGAAATCACGAAATCATCGGCCCAGGCTATCAACAAGGTTCGCAAGGAAGGCGGCAAAATTATCGCGGTCGGCACGACTTCTGTCCGGACTCTGGAATCGGCGCCGATGGTTGACGGCGAGATTCAGCCCTTTAACAGCCCGGTTGACCTGTATATCCGTCCCGGTTTCGAATTCCGGGTCGTGGATCATCTGATTACGAATTTTCACCTGCCCAAGTCCTCTTTAATAATCCTGGCTTCGGCCTTCGCCGGACGAGAAAAAATCCTCGAGGCCTACCGTATTGCCGTGGAGAACGGCTATCGCTTTTACAGTTACGGCGACGCCATGATAATCCTCTGACATTCCCGGAAAATTTTATTTCGCAGAATGGGCGTATGCGGTATATTTTACGCCGATGAATACTATTGCTCTTATAGTCGCCGCAGGCCGAGGCGTGCGGTTCGGGGGTGATGTTCCCAAGCAGTTTCGCCCGCTGGGGGAACGACCCCTGTTATCCTGGACCATAAGCCGATTCGAAGAGGCGGCGTCAATCGATGAAATCGGCGTCGTGGTTGCGGAAGAGTTTTTGTTGTATACCAGGGAAAAAGTCGTCGCGCCCTTCGGATTCAAGAAACTGAACCGCATTATCGCCGGCGGTGAGACCCGGCAGGAGTCGGTTCTGAAAGGTCTGAAGAGCCTGCCCTATGCGACGTCATTCGTCGCTATCCATGACGGTGCCAGACCTTTGGTCGCCCCTGAAGATATCGACAAGGTCGTGGGACTCGCCCAAAAAGATCGAGCGGCCATCATGATCCGACCGGTGGCCGAGACAATAAAAAGAGTCGAGGGCGAATTTATCCTGTCCACGCTTGACCGCAGCAAACTTTATCTGGCCGAAACCCCCCAGGTGTTCCAATATGATATTATTCTTTCGGCCCATGAAAAGGCCGATTTGGAAGTTGCGGCTCCGGATGATGCCTATCTTGTCGAAAAACTGGGCTTTAAGGTAAAGACGATTATCGGCCGGGGGCCCAATCCCAAGGTCACCACCGAAGGCGATCTGGAATATGTCAAATTTATTATGGGCAAAAATAAATGAAGCCTGATTTTCGCACCGGCCTGGGCTACGATGTCCACCGCTTCGCCCGCAATCGAACCCTGGTTCTGGGCGGCGTAATAATCCCCTTTGAAATGGGCCTGGAAGGGCACAGCGATGCCGATGTCCTCCTGCATGCCCTGGCCGACGCCCTCCTGGGGGCCGCCTCGCTGGGCGATATTGGCCAGCATTTTCCCAATTCCGATGAAAGCCTTAAGGGGGCCAAATCGACCCTGATCCTGGCCGCCGTGTTCGAAATGGTGGTAAAAAAGGGCTACCTGGTCGGGAATGTCGATGCCGTCATTATTGCCGAGGAACCCAAAATGAGCCCCCATATTCCGGTCATGAAAGAGAAGATTTCAAGAATTCTTTTGATACCGGAAGACGCGATTTCAATCAAAGCCACGACCAATGAAACCATGGGCTTTGTCGGGCGCAAGGAAGGCATCGCCGCCCTGGCCAACGTCTTGATATACAGGGATCATGGAGCAGTCGCTTCAAACCATCAATAATTTTCTGGACGGGCTTTTCATTTATGGCCCGTTCCTTATTTATCTGGCCCTGTTTCTGGCCTCGTTTATCGAAAACATATTCCCACCCTTTCCCGGAGACGTCTTTACCCTGGCCGGGGGAGCCCTGGCCGCCGGCGGCCGCCTGAATATCTTCCTGGTTTTTCTCTCGGTTTACGTGGGTGGAATCCTGTCCGTGTTTTTAATATATAAATTCGGTTACAGCATGGGACGGGGGTTTTTCTTGAGAAAAAACTATCGTTATTTTTCGCGCGATGATATCGCCCGCCTGGAAATCTGGTTCAAAAAACGCGGGCGTCTGCTCCTAATCTTGAATAGATTCATTGTCGGCGCCCGCTCGGCCATCGTTCTGGTAACCGGTATCAGCCGCTATGACTTGTTTCAAACCCTTATCTTCATTTCCCTGTCATTCTGGATATTCAATGGCATTCTTCTTTTTGGCAGTTATGTCTTTTTTATAAGTTTCGAAGCCATCGCCGCCTATTTTCAGATGTATGAAAAAATAGTCTGGCCGATTATAATATTGTTGGCCCTGGGTATTGTTTTTCACCATTTGAGGAAAATTAACAGGAATGTCAAAAAATCTTAAAGTCCTGGTTCTCGCCGGAGGCCGCTCCGCCGAACGCGAAGTCTCCCTCAACAGCGCCCGCGCCGTGGCGGAAGCCCTGATGCGGCTGGGCTATGATGTCCGCGCCATCGATACCGCCGGTGGCATCCCCCTGATTGGTCCCGACCGGAAATTTTTACTTCAGCCGGATACGAGTTCTTCCTCCAAATTGGCCCTGAAAATGTCGGATAGCCTCGTCCTGGCGGAATCCCTGGCCTCGGAAAATTACCGCGATACCGATGTCGTTTTTATCGCCCTGCACGGCGGCGCCGGCGAGGACGGCACCATCCAGGCCATTCTCGATCTGGCCGGGGTTAAATACACCGGCTCCGGAATGCTGGCCTCGGCTCTGGCTATGAACAAGGCCATGACCAAAAGAATTATCTCCGGCGAAGGCATCCCCACTCCGCCCTGGTTTTTGGTTCCGCAAGACCGCATGCGGCTCAAAGAAAAGATTGCGGCGGAAATCTCGGAAAAATTCCCCCTGCCGCTGATAATCAAACCCAATGACGGCGGCTCCACGGTCGGTCTGACGCTGGTGAAAAAATACGAGGACATTCCCGGAGCCCTGGAGACCGTCTTTAAATATTCCCGCGAAGCCCTGGTCGAGGGTTATATCAAGGGCCGCGAGATCACCTGCGCCGTCCTGGGGGGAGAGGCTTTGCCGCTGGTGGAAATCATCCCCACTAACGAACTCTATGATTATCAGTGTAAATATACCAAAGGCAAATCCCGCTATGTCTGCCCGGCCGAAGTCCCGGCTGACATCGTGCAAACCGTGCAAAATTACTCTGCCAAAGCCTATCATATCCTCGGGTGCCGGGGATTGGTCCGGGCCGATTATATTTTGGACGACCGGAACCAGCCCTATTTTCTGGAGGTTAATACCATACCGGGTATGACGGAATTATCACTGGCCCCCATGGCCGCCCGTCAGGCCGGAATGGACTTTGACCGACTGATCGCGAGGATTTGTGAACTGGCCAGAGAGAAAACTGCGGATGTCCCGGCTGAACGTTGACGGCGTAATCTTCGACCTCGGCTCAACCCTGCTGGAATACGAAAATATTCCCTGGGAAAAACTCAATCTCGATTGCTTCGGCCGCGGCTATGAATTCCTTAAAAAACAGGGACTGTCCATCCCCGAAGAAAAAGTATTCCGGGATAGATATATTTCCGTTCGCGGGCAATATCGCGACCGGGCCAATCAAACCTGGCAGGAATATGTCATTACCGATGCCATCGGAGAATTACTGAAGTTGAACGGCCTGACAAGTCCCGATGGCCTGGCCGATAAATTCTTCGAGGCCTTCTATGAGCCGGTGGCAAGGCAACTCTCGATTTTTGCCGACAGCGTTTCCGTTTTGACCGAACTGAAGAAAAGAGGCAAGAAAATCGGCCTCATATCCAATACCATTTTCCCGGCGGAATATCATCTGCGGGAAATGAAAAATTACGGCCTTCTGGAGCATTTTGATTTCACCATTTTTTCCTCCGGTTTCGGCTGGCGCAAACCTCATCCCGCGATATTCAACCATGCTCTGGAAAAAATAGCCCTCCCGGCCGAAAAAACCCTCTATGTCGGCGATAGATATATCGAGGACTACATGGGGCCAACCCAGATCGGCATGAAGGCGATCATAAAATATCGCGCCGGTCGGGAATACCCTCAGCCCTGGCCGCCCGAAATTATTGTCGTAAAATCCCTGTCGGAAATTCTCCTGCTTTTATAAGCACTGTTTGACCAAATCGACCGATATTATTATATTGGCCCTTTAATACGTCGCCCGCTTAAAGGAGATTATTTTGGATAGTACCGAAAAACTTCTCGCCGAAATTACCGAAGCCTTCGGTCCTTCGGGATTTGAATCCGAAGCCCGCGAAGTCATGGCCAAGCACCTTAAAGGCCTGGGAAAAATCAGTTATGACCGCCTGGGCTCCATTATCGCCGAACAGAAAGGCGCCGCCGATTCGCCCAAAGTCCTCTTGGCCGGGCACCTCGATGAAATCGGCTTCATGGTTAAGGAAATCACCCCCGAAGGCTTTATTCGCTTCCTGCCCCTCGGCGGCTGGTGGACTCATGTCGTCCTCGGCCAGAGACTTCGCATCCGGACCGCCAAGGGCGATATTATCGGCGTCGTCGGCTCCCGGCCGCCGCATATCATAAAGTCCGAAGAACGTAAAAAAGTCCTCGAATTTGATGACCTCTTTATCGATATCGGCGCTCGGCAGGGATACGACGTCGTCAAGAAACTGGGCGTTCGCCTGGGCGACCCCATCGTGCCGGATTCCAGTTTCGTCATCATGAACAGCGAAAAGATGTACCTTTCCAAAGCCTTCGATAACCGCTTCTCCTGCGCCGTAGTCATCGATGTCCTCAAATCCTGCAAAAATATCAAGCACCCCAATACCCTTTATGGGGTCGGCACGGTCCAGGAAGAAATCGGCTCCAAGGGAGCCAGTACCGTGGCCAATATTGTCAAACCCGATGTGGCCATCATTATCGACGTCGGTATCGCCCTGGATATGCCCCCCGGCGACTATAAAAAGCCGGAACGACTGGGCAACGGCCCGGCCGTCCTGATTTATGATGCCGGCATGATTCCGAACAGCGCCCTGCGCCGCCTCATTATCGATACCGCCGAGAAACTGAAAATCCCCTATCATCTTTCTTCCATGCCCGGCGGGGCTTCCGACGGCAAAGTCATTCAGGTTTCCGGCGAAGGCGTCCCCTCGGTGTACATGGGCGTTCCCGTCCGTTACATTCATGCCCATAACGGCATCATGTATCGCAAGGACTATGATAATACCGTCCGGCTGATAACCGAAGTCGTCAAACGTCTGGACAAAAAAACCGTGGCTTCACTCGCCGTGTAAGAGCAATGGAGAAAATATTATGGCGCTGATGTTTTATAATACCATGAGCCGGGCCAAAGAGACCTTCGAACCGCTGGAAAAAGGGCATGTGCGGATGTACACCTGCGGTCCCACAGTTTATAACTTCGCCCATATCGGCAATTTCCGCGCCTATATATTCGAAGACTTAATCCATCGCTTCCTTCGCTTCAAGGGCTTTCGCGTCACGCAAGTGATGAACCTGACCGATATCGATGACAAAACCATCAAAGGCTCCCGGGCCAAGGGAATCACGCTCGACGAATACACCGCCTATTATAAAAAGATATTCTTCGAAGACCTGCAGACGATGGGGATAACCCCGGCCCAGCACTATCCCGAAGCCACCCGGCATATCCCCGAGATGGTGGATATCGTCAAGCGCCTGGTCGCCAAAGGCGTCGCCTATGAAGTGGGCGGCAACTATTACTTCTCCATCGCCAAATTCCCGTCCTATGGAAAATTATCTCATCTCGACATGAGCGGCCTGAAGGCCGGAGCCAGAATCGCCACCGATGAATACGAAAAAGAATCCTTCAGCGATTTCGCCCTCTGGAAAGCCTGGGATGCCGAGGACGGCGATGTTTTCTGGGAAACCGAACTGGGTAAAGGCCGCCCCGGATGGCATATCGAATGCTCGGCCATGTCGCGCAAATACCTGGGGGAGACCTTCGACATTCACACCGGCGGCGTGGATAACCTGTTTCCCCACCATGAAAACGAACTCGCCCAGTCGGAAGCGGCTTTCGATAAACCCTTCGTCAAAGTCTGGATGCACTGCGAGCATCTCATTGTCGAGGGACGCAAGATGTCCAAGTCGCTGGGGAATTTTTTCACGATACGCGATATCCTGGCAAAAGGCTATCCCGCCCCGGCCCTGCGCTATGTTCTCCTGGCGACCCACTACCGCCAGCAGTTGAATTTTACCTTCGACAGCCTGAATGCTGCCCGCGAGGCCCTGGTTCGTTATAATGATTTCTACAATAATCTTAAGGAATACCAGGGCAATGCCGACGGTGGCGAAGGGGGGCTCGTAATCGATAAAATGCTGGCCGGTTTCGAAGACGCCCTGGATGATGACCTGAATATGTCGCCCGCTCTGGCCGAAATTTTCGATTTTATCCGCGACATCAACCGCCTTAAAAGCGAGGGGAAACTCTCGGCAGGGGAGAAGGCGCGCGCTTTGGCGGCCCTGGAAAAAGTCGATTCGGTGCTCAATTTCCTTCAGAAAAAAGAAGAATCCGACCCGGAAATAGAAAATCTTATTGCGCGGCGCAACGAAGCCAAAAAGGCCAGGGATTTCGCCCTGGCCGATAAGATCCGCCAGGATTTGCTGGCGCAGGGGGTTATTCTCGAAGACACCCCCCAGGGAACCCGCTGGAAACGGAAGATTTAATCCTCATGCCGGCCCGTTAATGTAATTAATGGCATTACATTAGGCTTGACATAAGGGGAGATTTTGATATTATAGGTTGCGATTTGGGAACGCCGGCGTAACTCAGTTGGTAGAGTAGCTGATTTGTAATCAGCAGGTCGGGGGTTCGAGTCCCTTCGCCGGCTTTTTTTTAAGGTTCGGGAAGGACTTAAGACTCGAGACCAAAACGGCCGAAAAGATAAATCAATGGAGGGGTTCCCGAGTGGCTAAAGGGAACAGACTGTAAATCTGTCGTCGATGACTTCGGAGGTTCGAATCCTCCCCCCTCCATTAAATTAGAATACCTGCGCAATATGTCTCGCGCGGGTTTTTTGTTTAATGGTATTGTGGGTCAAAACCCTGTCGCAGACCATGAGCTTCCAAGGGCGGTTTTGACATCTTCAGCTATTTAGGAAGGATTCATTGCAGAATTGTTTTTGGGGACGATGTGCGATTTTTGCCTCGATCCAACATTTCCCACCCAACGGGTGGGCTACCGGACTGACAGATTCTGTCAGTCAGGTAGTACACCGAATTCCTTTGCCGTAATTGCCTGATTCCACTCGGCGTTTCCATTCCATTAATATCACATTTTTCGCAAGTCCAATCATCCACCGTACAAAATCACTACTAAATCGAAGGTATTCCGACACCGCCCCCCTATATAGAAGGAATATTATTTAAAGGCCAAATTATGCCCATTTTTCGACTTTGCCTTATTTACGAACAAACCCATTTTGGTCAATTCGATTTTTGCCCCAACCGCTTATCTCCCCGCATGTTCTGCCAAAAACGCCGCGCAAGCTTGTCCCCGACCTGATCGGGGAACGGGGGGAAAAATGTGGCGAAACGAACCCATTTTGAACCGGGTGTCAGGCGCAGGTCGGCGTTCCGAGAGACGCCGCAGGCGTATCGAGAAACCCGACATCTTTCTACTCTCGATTTCATATTCTTTTCCCACCGACCAGCGAGGGAAGCTGGCCCATCCCCTGCCTTCGAGGGGTGGGGTAGGCACGAAATGTCGCATCTCGAAAGATTATGTCTGATGAAAATTAGAATATTTACGAAACAAACCTATTTGGGGGGAAAGGGAATCCCTTAAATAATTTGCCAAAACGAACCCAACTCATCGCACTAAATAACACGACAATACCTTACAGCGAATTTTATGGGGCAATAAATATCGCCTTCCGGAAAATTATGCTCCTTGACACCTTAAAAATAACAAAACGAACCCATTTGATAGATCAGGGCCGGGGAGACCCGGCCCCAAAGAGAGGCGAGATGATGACAGGAAAATTTATGAGCAATAAGGTTCCGGCCCGTTTTTGAATTTATAATCGATTAAGTAAACGATATCGAGGATATTGACTGCGCTGTCGTTATTGACATCGGCCGCATCGGGAACGACCGGCGCCGGTCCCCCTTTGAATTTGTAATTTATCAGGAAGACTATATCGAGGATATTGACGGCCATATCATCGTTGACATCGCCGCAGATATACTCCGGGAATAATTCAAGTATACGGGCCATCAGCATATCCTGGGTGGCGTAGCCGTACATATTGTTATTGATCGCCTCGAATCCCCAGGCCGCGAATACCGTCCTGTGATTTCCGGAATAGGCCACCAGCGAACCGGCCTCGGCCGGAGATACGAACGTGAAATTGACGGTGCCCCCGTTAACCGCGTCGATTCTCTGGGCCAATGACGGCGCCTGTCCCGTCCCGGAATTCAGCCAGATCAAAAGGTCATTTCCCAGGGGCGTTCCCGCTACCCCGATATGAGTCGAAGAAAAAGACAGGGGACCGGCATAGCGGCAGTGCAAATAATTTCTGATAAAGAGGGAGTCTTCAATCATCAACTCCGAGGCCAGCCCCTGGCCCGTTAAAAAAAGACTCCCGCCCGAGGTCAAATATGTTTTCATGGCGGCGATATCATCCGCGGTCAGAAAGTCCAGAGTGCTGTCGCCCGTAAACCAGCAGACCATATTGTAGTCGTTGAGATACGATGCGCTCGGAGAGCCGGTCGTGCTTTTATCCCAGACGTCGCAGATCTTGCCCAGATTGTAGAAGGAGGTCCGATAGGCCGTCTCATAATCATCTCCGCGGTCGTCATCGACCAGCAGAATACCGGGGACTCCCAGGACCTGAATTAGACCAAACTCCGCCGCCTCATATATTTTCTCGGAGGTGATGGATATGAAAAACGAATCGTATCGAGGTGTGATCTCCGCGGGAAGAGTAAATTCGAAAGGTTGGGAAAGATTATCGAACGTCGTTCCCTGTCCTCCCAATTCGGCAAAATGCACCGCCGGGACGGTTATATTCAGGGTGGCGTCGTCGGATGTCAGGGTGATGGTTACATCGGTATCGAATACCCCCATATTTTTCATGAAGACGAACAGTTTGACATTTTCGCCGGCCTCCAGGTGACCATCAAGATCGGCATCCTCGAAACGTGTGGAATCAAGAATATATTCGGAATACCTTTTCTTAATGCAGGCCTTGTAGATAGCCTCGCACCCCTCGGTACGATAGAAATTGCTCCTGATAATGGTGACCAGGTTACCGTCGGTGACCGGCGGGACACTTCCCATGTAAGTGGCTCCGGCGGCCTCGTATTCGCTCTGATAATCGGCATGCCCCGTCACCTTCTTGCCGTCAATCACATCGGCCGCCGCCAGGACCCGCACCGCTCGACACCAGGCCGCGACAATGAGACCCTGGTCGACAGCCGAAGAGACCAGGTTTAGCACTTCGGGATGAGTCAACTCCGTCGCGTACGCACCATCCGCCGGGAGCAGGACCAAGGCATCGTATTGCGACAGGTCGCTGATATCCGAAGTCAAAACATCCACCGTAATCGGCTGGGCGCCGCGCGCCGACGCAAAACTGCAGGGATAAACCACCGGGGTTATGCCGGTCGTGGTTATATCCCAGCCATAGCGGTCAAAATAATCTTTTATGTACACGGCGCTGTCAATCAACTGGTAATTGGCGCCATATTCCTGACCGATAAAAGCCAGGACCTTCAAGCCTTCCAGAGGACGCTCATGGGCTTTGATATTTTCGAAAAGGCAGGTGTAATTTAATGTCGCAGCGACAAGATCATAATCCTCCGAAAAAGTATAGTTGATATTAATTTCCGCATCCAGTGCCGGGGCTTCGGCCAGCGACACCCACCCTTGCACGACATCGACACAATAAGCGGTCCTGGCCAGTTCTGCGCCGTCGACCAGGACCGAGGATATCGCCACCAGAGGCTGGCGGCCTATATAAAATAATTTTCTTACGCCGTCACCTTCGAAAGAAGCCGCCGCATCCGCCAAACCATCCTGATCATAGTCATAGGCCGACAAACCCTGAAGATTATAACCGGTGAATGAACCGTCGCCGCCGTACTGCCAGACGTAGCGGCTGGATAAAAACCCGTCGTTATTTTCGAAAATGCCGGCATGAGCATTCCATCCCCCGCCGGCCAGATCCAGGTCGCCATCGTTGTCAAAATCCGCCCAGACCACTTTGGAGGGCTGGGTGTATTCCATGCACGACCAGGAAGGGACGGTTTCCAGGGAATCGCCAAGATTCTTAAAAACATAGAAACCCTGGGCAATACCCGCCACGGCCAGATCGAAATCGCCGTCATTATCGACATCACCATAAGCGATTTGCCGGCCGCCGACGATGGCGCTGGTCTTCCAGGAGGGGATAGTCTCCAGAACACCGGCATTGTTTTTAAAGACAGAGATATTGGTACCACGCCCTCCCAGTGTCAGGTCGAGATCGCCGTCGTTATCGATATCGCAGAAGGCGGCGCTGACGGCATAGTAATAATTCGTGGTTTGCCAGTCCGGAGAGGTGTTAAAAACCCCTCCGTTATTGAAAAATACCCAGGATTTTTGAGGGTTGGACGTAGCGTAATCGCCGCAGGCGAAAGCCATATCAAGGTCGCCATCACCGTCGATATCGCCGACAGCATTAGAAAATGATTTGGCATTGACTGTTGATTGCCAAACCGGTTCAGGTGAAAGTTCGGTACCATTATTCATAAAGACATATTGGGGCACGGAGGTGGCGCCTGCTCCCAGGCTGGAGGCAACCAAATCCCGGTCGCCATCATTGTCCAGATCCGCCAGGGAGAGTTGACAAAACGGCTTTCTGGAAGTGGATACCCAGCCGGGACTGGTCGGCAATCCCGATATGTCATTATAGTAAACGGCGATGGGGCCATTGGAGGCATCAATACCGAAGGCGAGTATCAGATCCTGCCAGCCATTGCCGTCCATGTCCGTCCAGGCAATGCCGTTTGATAAACCATAGGAACCGGCCTGCCAGACAGGATCATATGCCAGCGCGATTTCAGCCTGCAGGGAATTTATCCCGAAAACAAAACTGATTAGTATTAATCCCGAGACGAAAATTATATGCCTGTTTGCATTTCTATAAGTCCCTCTGTCCAGTCTCATTTCTTGCTCCTTTTTTTATGATGAAAATTGCTTTTTCTTGATTATCCGGAAAGCGTTATCAGGTACTATTAAGATCACAGATATTTCTGACAATGCCCGGGAACCATTGCCCCGATAATTCCGGGATTTGAGAATCTGCCGTCCGCCAAGTTGAGTAATAAAATGCCAAACCTGTTTCCTTTTCCTCGTGAGGGCGGCGGAGAAGGGGAATCCAATTAACGCATGAGTGCTTTTCGCCGAATAGGCTTGATAACACTCATATTCACTTAAGTATGGTGCATCAATTTCGGAGTTCTTGCATGAAGTTTTACGGAAATAACAGAATTCCGGGAAATATCGATGATTTTAATATTGAGACCCTTTACTTGGAATTTGCCTGGGGCCAGGTGACAAAATTGAAATAGAATAACTATCAATAACTTGGGCAATTTGGGGGTAATTTTTCGCGGTCCTGGAAAATTACAGCCCAATGGGATATCGATGATTTATATGGGCGGCTCGATGTGACCTGTAAGTCCGGAGAAATGTCCTGCTGGGAATGAGAGGAAATGACGATACCCGGCTTCAATCAGTGTTTTTGAAAGGTAACCCGCAAATTACCTCACTGATTGGCGAAGTCGAACCAACCTGATCCGGGCATCCTGAACCAATTCGCTGGGAGGATTTCTATGCCCCCAAAAAGTGATGAATTTCTCATAATATTCGATTGCCTTATCAGGCGTATTTAGTTGTTCGTAGGCCACTCCCAGATAATAATGAGCCTTGACGACCCAAACTCCCCGAAAAACTTTCATGGAAGCAAAGCCATTCAATTTCTTTTCAAGGGCGTTAATGGCCTCGATATATCTGCCGTCATTGAAATAACCAAGTCCGAGCATATAATAAGCGGCAAAATCATCCGCTTCCTCGGCGGCACGGCGGAAATCACCGATAGCAGATTCCCTATCGCCCTTGGCCAGATTAATTACACCTTTGGCATAGGCGGTAAGATAGGGTAACTGGCGAAGTTGCCGGCCTTCATTTAATAAATCATCCAATTCTTTTTGAGCCCTTTCTAATTGCCCCGATTCCGCCAGAAGTTGAATATAGAAATCGGGCCAGACCGCCACTCTTGGGGTGGGGAGGTTATCCTGGTTCCGGTATCTCTCTATTAGTTGGATGGCTTCACCGATTTGTTTTAGTTCATGATAAATAATCGCTCGCTGAAGTACGGTATAATCCAATATCCCCGGAATGGGGTTTTCCTGGCGGTCACGTCCGATTTCCTCCAGCCTTGTTAATGCCTCGGTCAACTCGCCCCGGTAGATGGGTATATAAGCAAGATAGGTCTGTCCTGATGTCCTGCTAATATTGTTGGTATCGTCGGCCAGGCGCCTGTAATATTCTTCGGCCTGCGTATATTCACCTCGAACCAGATGAATATTCCCCAATTTATATAACGTCGAAAAAAAGCCGGGAGTAATTTCCAGGGATTTTTTAAAAGCGGCCATGGCCTCATCAATCTTGCCGAACTTGAGATATATATCACCCAGACAGGAATAAGGATTGGCGTCGTTCGGAAAATGCCGGATATACTCATTGGCAGCCGTTATTGCCATTTCGAAATCTCCCAATTCGGCATGGGAATAGGCCAGATTTCCCAGGGCCCGGCTGTTTTCGGAATCAGTCTCCAGCACTTTTAAATAATATGTTACGGCTTCGCCAAATCTATTAAGGCTATAATTATTATTCCCCAATTGAAGGAGGGCGTCTCTGTCATCAGGGTATATGGCCAGCAGATTTTGCAGTTCACTGATTGACTCGGCCAGATTACCGCGCATAATGGAAGCCCGGCTCCGGATTAAATACCTGTATCGGCGGCTGGTTTTATCGAAATAAGCGGAGGCCTTGTCGATCATTTGAATTCCATACTGACCTCCTATAATTCCGGCCAGATGGTAATAGGCGACTGCCAGGGTCGAATCAAACAGGAGTGCTCTGTTAAAGCAATCTTCGGCCTCCAAGACTCTGGAACGGTAAAGGAATTCTTCCCCCTGAAGGAATAGGCGGTAGGCTTCCGTCGAATGAGTCGTAAAATCACCGACAAATCGGTTATCTTCAGAAAGGGCCGCCGGGGGAAGTGTCATTAACTTCTTAATCTCCGCCGAAAGGCTGTCGGCGACGGCAAAAATATCATCTTCGGATTGACCCCGAATTTTCCTCGAGGCCAAGATATCGCCCGTGGAGACATCTATCAATTGTGCTTCGATTATAAAAGTCGGTTGTTCCCGAAATATCCGGCCGGACAAAATCCAATTCGCATTAACCGCATGAGCCAAATTCAATAAAGCCTCGGTGTCGAATATATTCGTATCCGGCAATTCCAGTCGCCGGGAGACTTCATATATCCTCTGGCGGGAAATAACCGAGATAAATTCGGATTCGGATAAATCGGTGCTTAGCAGTCCGGTCAATATCATGCCATAGTGCCGGGTATCTAATGGATTGGCAATATTGGCGAAATCGCTTACCATTATTTTCGGGCGGTAAGCCTTTGCTTCCTGGTCCGCGTTGAACCTGATTTCCCATGGTTTTAAAACCAACAGGATGGCAAGAATCAGAATCGTAATTCCCGTTGGTATCAGGCGGCGCCACAAGGGACGATGCGATAAAGGTTTGGGCTTTGGTTCTTCCGCTGCCCGCCTCATCACCTGTTTGATCTCGAGATCATGACGGAGCAGTTCAACGGGTTCTTGAAATTGACTCACTTTCTGGAAACAATCCTCGCATTCCATTAAATGCAATTCAAATTCTGCTCTGGTATCAGGGTCGAGCATGCCCAATTCGTAGGCATGGAGTAAATCTTCATAATGTTTGTGATTTTTCGGTTCCATTATTCTATTTCCCCCTTATCAAGGCAGAAATCCAGAAGCGATCTGGCCCGGGACAAAATGGAATAAAAATTGGTTTGGGTTATTCCCAATCTGGTGCATATTTCATCTGTAACGTAACCCTGATAATGAAGATTCAGAATGCGGGCGTAACGTGTATTGGCCACGCAAATTTTTCTTAAACAGGTTACAAGGCGGCGTTTTAGGTCGTTGGCGCCCGGATTTTCAATCGCTGCGGTTTTTTCAGGAAGGTCATCCATTTTGGCTGTTCTATCCCGATCGCGGCTTCGGTTTTTTATGTAGGCGAGGATTCTATTGTCAAGTACCTTATAGGCCCAGGCGGTAAAACTAGTATCAATTACCAGCGACTTATATTCACCTAATATAACCATAAGAGTCTCCTGAACAATTTCCTCCGCATCGGCTTGAATCCATATTCTATGGCGGGCGAACAAGCGGAATCTTGCAGTCAGGAATTCGAATAATTCGTTTTCAGCGCTTTTATCACCGTCCAGAGTTCGTCGATATAAATCGTTTATGACTGCAGAGCTCATAAGTTCTTAGGCTATTTGATTTTTAATATATGTCGCCCGATAAGCGGGAACAACATCTATAATGCCCGACTTCCCCGGATTTTGTCCGCGTAAATACCATTTTGGCAGATTCTACTCCAATTTCCGGCAATTTCTTTTACACAAAACAAAAGCCCCTCTTGGGGGAGGGGCTTTTGATATGGTGTGGTAGACCTGAAAGTAAAAGAGTCGAGCGTCCCCTTTCAGAGAGGGACCTTTCCCTTACTTCAGGAGGACCATTTTCTTGTAAGCCGTGAAGCGTCCGCCGTCAGCAGTCATCTTGTAGAAATACATGCCGCTGGCAACGTTGGCTTCCCAGACAACCTGGTTCACGCCGGCTTCGCTATGGCCCGCGAAATCCTTAACCTTCTGACCATTGATGTTATAGATGGTCAAAGTCCAGTCACCGGCCACCGGTAAAGACATCTCGATGGTGGTGGCGGGATTGAAGGGGTTAGGATAGTTCTGGCCCAGAGCGAATTCGGTGGGCAGGTTGACCACTTTTTCCACTTCGACCACGGCGCCGTTGGCATCCGCGGCTTCGATGGAAACCAGCTGGCCTTCGCCTTCAACATGGAGAATGGTTCCGGCATTGACCATGCCGCCGGTGGTGTATCCGGGGTGAACCAGAATCCGGGTCTGGCCGTCCAGATAACCGCTCTTCATTTCCATGTGGGAAGCGCCGCCGGCCAGGGTGGCCGTCACTTCGCCGTCAAAGACAAACAGAGCACCGCCCAGGCTGGAAGCGCTGGTCAGGCTGATGTCGTGTCCCTGAACGGCAAACTTGACCGGTTCGCCCGGCGTCAGTTTCGGCAGAGGCAGAGCGTCGCCGATGATGACCCGGATTAAGTAAACCAGGTCGGCCACCGATAACGGAACCCCGTCACCGTTCACTTCCGTCGCCGCCGTCTGCCCCGCGATGTTGATCGTGAAGGCATTCAGGCCGACGATGAAGTAGTTGGTGAAGACCACGGCGTCGGCCACTTCGTTGGCCACACCGTTGAGGTTGACGTCGCCGCGATCGTCAATGTCGTCTTTGCAGATGATCCGCACGCAGCCGTTCTTGAAATACACGGCGCCCAGAGGGGCGTTCTTGAAGATCTCGTCCGAAGAATAAACGGTGTCGAAACACTCGTCATCGGGACCGGTGTATCCGAAAGACTGGGCCGAATCAATCAGGTTCCCCTCATGGTCGAACACGTTCAGGCCGACAAAGAGGAAATTACCCGAAACATCCGACAAGGTGTTGTCGCCGCAATCGAACCAGTAGAAACTGACCGGAATCACCTGGCATTCCAGGTTCAGGTCGCCGCTGACAAAGAAATTAATCTTGGCCAGCTCGCCCGGAGCCGAAGGATAATTGGGATTGATCACCCCGTTGTTGGTCTCGCGCAGACCGACGATCCGCAGCATGCCCGAAGGACAGCCGCCGTCGCAGTTTCCGAACGGTCCAAAACGATAGGTGAAATACTCAAATCCGCCGTCATCGATCAGCTCGCCCGGCTCGGCATTGATGGCCGACAGGGCGGAAGCGTCATAAGCAATGAGGAAGTCGAAACCGCCGATGGGGAAGTCGGACCGGCCGTCGAGAGTAATGGATACCTCAACCGCCTGATTCTGCAGAACTCCCAGCCCATCAGGGCCGTCTTCACATTCCAAAGTCACGTCAAACCCGGCCACATCGATGGTCAAGCAGACGGTATCGGAATTGGTCGTGTTGCAGGGCGGACAAATCTCGGCCCCGTCATCCACTTTTATGCACAGAGTCCAGGTCCCGGCAAAATCCATATCGAACGGAATGCCCCAGGACCAGGCGCCCGTCGTCGGGCTCAGCGTGAAGGTAGAGGTGGCGCCCGCCGGGGTGCCGCCCGCCATCTCCAGGCTTAACAAACTGAAATGAAGCGCGCTCGGACCGCCGTCGGGATCGATGGCGTCGATATCACCCGATACCGTCACCCCCATCACCGTATACAGATCCGGCGGCTCCACCGCCACGGGCGGCAGATCGGTGACGCAGATCGAGACCGTGCATTGATCGGTCGCTCCGCAGCCATCGGTCACCCGTATCACGACTTCGTTCAAACAAATGTCATCACCCCCGGTCGCCCAGGTATAATGACCAGCCGAGGTAATAGCCCCGGGTCCGCTGACTTTCGTAAAGGTCAACTGCTCACATCCGTTGGCCAGGTCGACATCGGTCGCGGTGACATCAAACACAACCGTCGTCCCAAAGGGGACCGGAGCCACCGTCGGGCAAACAATATCCGGAGCCGCGTTGACCAGCGTGATCGTCCCCGTGCCCACCGTCGGCGTCACTTGATTATAAGGATCCGCGCATTCCACAAAAAGGGTGCCGTGCACAAACGGGGTCGCCCAGGTCGTCGCCGACAGGGTGATCGTCCCGCTGCAAGCATCAGCCGCCTTCATGTGAACTGTCCCGATCACGTGCGTGCCGGCCGGCAAACAAACGTCGGTCTGGTTGGCGCGAACGCCCGCCAAACGAACCTTGTTGCCGTCAACTTGCGTCACCTTGGTCATCTGGGGTAAGGAAGCTGCCATGGTCACATCAAAGGTTTGATAAGAACCACTGACCTGGAAGATTACCTCAAAAGCACCCAAAGCCACAGGTGTCTCAACCGTCACGTTCACGTAAACATCGGCACAAAACGGAACCGTCTTATTCTCAAACGAAACCGACTGGGCGGAAGCGAAAGAATACATGAAAAACACGAGGAACGAAGCCAGTATTAAAGATAAAGCCAATTTTCTCTTTTGAACCATTATAATGCTCCTTTAAATAATTAAAGGTTCATTAAAAATTATCAGGTATCTTTCCACTTTAACCCAAGTATTAAAAGATAGCCTATATCCGAACTTTCTTTGCTACCAGGGCGTCGGATCGACCCCGTCAAGCCGTTCCCGAACGATGCCTCCTGCCGCCGGACCTCCGTCGTTTCTTTAGCCACCGAACGATTTTACCAGAAGCCTCGGGCCGCAAAAGGATCAGGTTTCAGGAATGACTCTAATTATGAGTTTTTGGAAATCGTCAGGATTAATCAGGGCAAATACTTACCCCTACCATCCCAACTATATCTGAAAGGCTTTTCTCAAGAGCAGACTTTGAAGGTAAGGCTAAGGTTCGCTTAACATTACCAAGGTGCGAACAGTCTCTTAACAGAAGCGTCTCTTCAACACTTTCTATTCCCTGGACATCAACAAAATAACTACTATCCCCATTTTGTCAAGCCTATTTTTCCAAAATCCTCAAATACGACCAAGTGTAGTAATAAAAA